>NZ_JAMSLX010000002.1 GCF_023806085.1 Hephaestia sp. MAHUQ-44 | reverse complement strand
CTCACGCAGGTCCATCGAATAAGGTCGCGCCATGCTCGCTGGCCTCCATGCCCAGCCAGCATCTTGAATCACATCTATACGCCCTCGTGAATCCCCTATCGATTCAATCCCACGTCATCCCGCTCTAGATAAGCGCCGAAATCGTCTCGCGCAGCCAGCGAACACCGGCATCCTCCTCGAACTTGCTGTGCCACAAGGTCGTCAGCCCGATTTCGTCGCCGCTATCGGGAACGTCGAGAATCGCGACGCCGAGCCGGGCCCCATCCTGCTGTGCGAAGCGTTTGGGCACCAGCGCGATACAATCGGTGCGACCGACCACTGCCAGCGCCGTCCTTGCGTCGTAAACCGATATCGGGGGCTCCGTCGTCGTGCCGTTCGGTGGATCGTTGGTATCGATGATCGTCCGACGTTCGAGCCCCCCTTCCGAGGTCAGCAATCGCAGCGCTTCGAACGGTTTTCCTGTCGCGATCACCACGCGCGGTTGCTCGGCAAGGTCGGCGGGGGTCAATCTGCGGCCCACCAATGCGTTTCGGCCCGCCGCGATCCAGACGAGTTCCTCCTGGAACAATGGTTCTACGCGTAACCTTTTTGGAATTTTGGTGAAAGCGCCCAGCGCCACGTCGACTGCCCCCTCGTCGAGATCGACGAGCAGGTCACCGCCAAGCGGCTGGACGCGAAACGAAACGTGCGGTGCGACCTGCCGGGCATGCGCCAGCAGACGAGGAATGAGCAATGCACAGAAATACGATCCCGCCGCGATCGTAAAGCGCCGATGGGCGGTGCCCGGATCGAACGCGCTCGGGGACAACGCCGTACGCAATTGCGAAAGTCCCATGCGGACCCCCGGTGCGATCTCGATGGCGCGCGCGGTCGGCTGCAAGCCCCCCGGCGCGCGCACAAACAGCGGATCGCCCACCGATTGCCGTAACCGGCCAAGCGCATGACTAACCGCCGATTGCGTCAGCCCCAGCCGCGCGCCCGCCTTGGTGACGTTGCCGAGTTCGAACAGCGTATCGAAGACGCGGAGCAGGTTCAGATCGATTTCGCTCATGCATCGCCTTCATAATTTATGGGACGAATAATCATTAGCGCCAATTGTGCGGCGCACTAGATACTGTGCCGCCGCATAACGTAGCGCAGCCCCTCCATCCTTCGCAAAGCCTCAAAAAAGGAAACGTCGTGACAGAGATGTCGCCTTCCTTCGATCCGCCGCCCGCTGGCGCCACCGACCCAGAGACGCGGGGACATGACGTTGCCGGCGACGCACTCATCGCCGGTCGCGAAGAGGCGGACCCCGAACCTTCCGGCGGACGTCGGCGGGTGCGTACCGCGTTGCTCTTGCTCGGGCCGATCGTGCTGCTGCTGGCCGGGATCGCCTATTACCTCCATGGCGGCCGCTACGAGACGACCGACAATGCCTATCTGCAATCGGGCCAAGGTGCCGTCAGCCCCAACATTGCCGGTCGCGTGATCGCGGTTGAGGTGCGCAACAACCAGCATGTCAAACAGGGCGACATATTGTTCCGGATCGACCCCGCGCCCTATCAGGCCGCTGCCGACGAGGCCGAGGCGGCGCTTGCCGGCGCGCGCACCGGCGTTGCCTCGCTGCGCGCCAATTACCGGCAGGGGCAGGCCGAACTGACCGCCGCGCAAGACAAGTTACGCTATGCAGAACGCGAGGCCGCGCGTCAAAAGGCCTTGCTCGCCGAGGGCATTTCGTCGCAAAATCAGTACGATCAGGCGGTACTTGCCGCGCAGAACGCCCGTAGTGCGATCGTCAATGCCCGCCAGGCGAATGAGAGCGTGGCCGCACAACTGACCGGCAGTGTCACCGCCCCCGTCGATCGCCAGCCGGCGGTCGCCAAGGCCCAGGCCGTGCTCGAGCGCGCGCGGCTCAACCTTGGTTATACCGTCGTACGCGCCGCGCAGGACGGGATCGTCACCAAGGTCGATCAACTCCAGGTCGGCAATTATGTGAACGCGGGCCAGCCGGTCTTCACGCTGGTCGGCGACCGGGTGTGGGTTGAAGCCAATTTCAAGGAAAGCCAGCTCCATTACATGCGGCTGGGCCAGCCCGCGACGATCGAGATCGACGCTTTCCCTGGCCTCAAACTCAAAGGCCATCTGTCGAGCTTCAGCCCCGGCACCGGTAACAGCTTCTCGGTGCTCCCGGCCGAAAACGCGACCGGCAATTGGGTCAAGGTTGTCCAACGGCTTGCCGTCGAAATCACGATCGATAATCCCCCTGCCGAGGTACCGCTCCATGCGGGGCTCTCGGTCGAGGCGACGGTCGATACCGGGCACAAACGCCGCCTGTTCGGCACCAGTAAAGCCCCCGCGACGCCCGCTCGATGACTACCGCCGCCGTCTATCCCGACACCATGACGCGGCGGTTCATCACCGCCTCGGTGATGGCGGCGACGGTGATGAACTCGCTCGATTCGACGATCGCCAACGTCGCGCTGCCGCACATGCGCGGCAGCGTCTCGGCGTCGCCCGATCAGATCACCTGGGTGTTGACCTCGTACATCGTCGCCGCCGCGATCATGACGCCACTGACGGGCTGGCTCGCCGGCCGGTTCGGACGCAAGCGGCTGATGCAGATCTCGATCGTCGGCTTCACGATCGCATCGGGATTGTGCGGTATCGCCACCAATCTGAGCGAACTGGTGGGGTTCCGGTTGCTTCAGGGCATCTTTGGTGCCGCCCTGGTACCGATGAGCCAGGCGATCCTGCTCGACATCAACCCGCCCGAACGTCACGGGCCCGCAATGGCGATCTGGGGCATGGGCGCGATCCTCGGGCCGATCATCGGCCCCGCGCTCGGCGGCTGGCTGACCGACAATTTCACGTGGCGCTGGGTGTTCTACATCAACTTGCCGGTGGGTGTGCTCGCCTTTTTCGGCCTGTCACTGTTTCTGCACGAGACCAGAAGCGCCACCCGCGTGCGGCTCGACGCGTTCGGCTTCGCGATGCTCGCGCTCGGGATCGGCGCGTTGCAGCTGATGCTCGATCGCGGGCAGCAGCTCGACTGGTTCTCCTCGACCGAGATCATCGTCGAATGCGCGCTGATGGTGCTGTTTTTCTATCTGTTCGTCGTCCACACGCTGACGGCGAAGAACCCATTCGTCGATCTGGCGCTGTTCAGGGACAGGAATTTCCTGTTCGGCTCGCTGTTCGGCTTTTTCCTCGGGGTGATGATCTTCGCGGTGCTCGCGCTGCTTCCGCCGATGCTTGAGGAACTAATGGGCTATCCGGTATTGTTGACCGGCCTCGTCACCGCACCGCGCGGCATGGGGGCGATGATCTCGATGGTTCTCGTCGGCCAACTCATCAAACGCGTCGATTCGCGCATCCTGATCGGCGTCGGCATGGTGCTCGTTGCCTGGTCGACCTACATGATGGCGGGCTTTTCGCTCGATATGGACGAACGCCTCGTCATCCAGTCGGGTTTCATCCAGGGGCTGGGCACGGGTCTGGTGTTCGTGCCGCTGTCGACGATTGCCTTTGCGACGCTCGCGCCCCAATATCGCAACGAAGGCACCGCGATGTTCACGCTGATCCGGAATATCGGATCGTCGATCGGGATTTCGGTGTTGCAGGCGATGACGGTCCGCAACGCCGCCACCGTCCATTCGCGGCTGGTCGAAACGGTGCGGCCCGACAATCCCAACCTAGCTCAGGCGATGCCGGGCGTCGACTTCTCATCCGTCACAAGCCTCGCACGGCTCAATGGCGAGATCACGCGGCAGGCGGCGATGGTCTCCTATATCGATGCGTTCTACGCATTGTTCATCGTCATCATCCTGATTTCGCCGCTCATTTTCCTGATGCGGCCGCCGCGCAAACAGGCGGGCGAGCAACCCATCATGCACATGGACTGAACCGATGACCCGGATGTCGTTTCGCCCTCTCTTTGCCGCGCTTGCAGCCGGTTCGGTGCTCGCCGGCTGCGTGTCGGGGCCGGATTTCGAACGCCCCGCCGCGCCATCGACCACCAGCTATCGCTCGCCTGCCGATCCGGTTGCCATCCCGGCGCCCGGCCCCCTGGCCGATGCGGGCCAGGGCCCGGTGCAAAGCTGGTGGACGGCGTTCGGCTCGACCGATCTCGACGCGCTGGTGGCGCGGGCAATCGCCAACAACCACAGCCTCGCGGCGAGCAACGCGACGCTTCAGGCTGCGATCGAGAACGTCAACGTCGCCGCCGGCAAGCGGTTGCCGCAGGTCGATGCCAATGCACGGATCGAACGCCAGCAGCCCAACCTCGCGGCGTTCGGCTTCCAATCCGGGACCGGCAACCCCGAATTCAACCTCTATTCGGTCGGCGGCGGCGTGTCGTACGATCTCGACCTGTTCGGCGGCCGCAAGCGCGCGATCGAACAGGCGGCCGCGCGCGCCGACGCGCAGCGCCGCCAGACCGAGGCCGCTCACCTGTCGATCGCGGGCCGCGTCGTCAATCAGGTGCTGACGATCGCGGCGATCCGCGACCGGATCGACACCGCCGACGCGCTGCTCCGCGAAGACCAGCGCAACGTCGACCTCACCGAAAAGCGCCGCCAGGCAGGCGAAGGCACGCTGGTCGAGGTGCTCAACGCGCAAAGCCAATATGAGGCCGATCGCGGCGAGATCCCGCAACTCGGTCAGCAGCTCGCCGAAGCGCGCCATTTACTCGCGATCCTGGTGGGGGTGATGCCCGCCGACCTGGGGCCGACCGATTTCAACCTCGCCGATTTCACGCTGCCCGCCGATGTACCGGTGACCTTGCCGTCCGAACTCGTCCACAAGCGCCCCGACATCCTTCAGGCCGAGGCCGAATGGCACGCGGCAACCGCCGCGATCGGCGTCGCCACCGCACGGCTCTATCCCGACATCACGCTCGGCGTAACAGGCACGCAGGGCGCACCCCATTTAGGCGACGTGTTCAGCGGCGCGTTCCGGGGCTTCGATATCTTCGCCGGGCTGACGGCCCCGATCTTCCACGGCGGCACGCTCAATGCCCAAAAACGTGCGGCGGTCGATGAGGCCGAGGCTGCACAAGCACAATATCGGCAGACCGTGCTCGAGGCGTTCGGGCAGGTCGCCGATCTGCTTCAGGCGCTCGACAGCGACGCGCGCTCGGTCGCCAACCAGCGCCAGGCGATCGACGTGGCGCAACGCTCGTTGCACCTGTCGCGGCGCAGCTTCGAAGTCGGCAATTCGGGCGTCCTCCAGATCCTCGAAAGCGAGCGGCTGTACCAGCGCGCGAGGTCGGCGATGGTCGATGCCGAGGCGCGCCAGTATCTGAACGTCGCGCGGCTCTATGTCGCAACGGCGGGCGGCTGGACCGGCCCCGTCGTCGAGACCGCGGCGCAATAGCTCAGGCCGCGATCGCGCTTTCTTCCAGCGCCGCGCGCACCGCCGCGACCGCATCGTCGGCCTTGCTCCCATCGGGGCCGCCGCCCTGCGCCATATCGGGCCGACCGCCGCCGCCCTTGCCGCCGAGCGTGGCGACGGCGCGCTGCACCAGTTCGACCGCACTGACCTTGCCCGCGAGATCGTCGGTGATCCCGACGGCGACCGAAGCGCGACCGTCGTTGACCGCGACCAGCATCGCGACCCCCGAATCGAGCCGCGCCTTCATCTCGTCGACCGCGCCGCGCAACCCCTTGGGATCGAGCCCGTCGACGACCTGCGCAAGGAAGCCCGTGCCACCAACCTGCTCGGGACCAGCCGCCTGCGCAGCGCCACCGCCAAGCGCGAGCGCCTTCTTCGCCTCGGCAAGTTCGCGTTCCAGCCGCTTGCGGTCCTCGACCAGCGCCGCGACGCGCGCGGGCACCTCATCGGGCGACGCCTTGAGGACCGCCGCGGTTTCGCGCAATTTCTCGTCGCGCGCCTCGAACCAGCGCCGCGCACCATCGCCCGTCAGCGCTTCGATCCGGCGGACGCCCGACGATACCGCGCCTTCGCTGATGACCTTGAACAGCCCGATGTCGCCGGTCGCCGCGACATGCGTGCCCCCGCACAATTCGAGGCTGTAGATCGGGGCATTGTCGCCACCAGTGCGCCCCATCGAGACGACGCGCACCTCGTCGCCATATTTTTCGCCGAACAACGCCATCGCACCCTCGGCGATTGCCTCGTCGGGGGTCATCAGCCGCGTCTCGACCGGGTCGTTCTGGCGGATATAGGCGTTCACATCGCTTTCGATGTCGGCCAGCGCGGCTGCCTCCAACGCGGTCGGCTGCGAGAAATCGAACCGCAGTCGATCGGGCGCGACAAGGCTGCCCTTTTGCGCGACATGCGTGCCCAGATGCGCCCGCAGCGCCGCGTGCAGCAGGTGCGTCGCCGAATGGTTGGCGCGGATCGCGGCACGACGACCCGAATCGACCTCCATGCGCACCGAATCGCCAACCGCAATCGCGCCACCCTCAATCGTCGCATGGTGCGCCCAGAGCCGACCGAGATATTTCCTTGTGTCGGTAACAACAGCGCGCAACCCGCTATCGTTGCTTAATATTCCGGCATCGCCGACCTGGCCGCCGCTCTCGCCATAAAAGGGCGTCTGGTTGGTGACGATGTCGACCGTATCGCCCACACCGGCGCGATCGACTCGCGCGCCATCGCGGACGATCGCGATGATCTCGCCCTCGCCCTGTTCGGCGGTATAGCCGATGAATTCGGTGCCGCCCTTTTCCTCGACGAGATCGAACCAGAGTTCGTCCGAGGCCTTGTCGCCCGATCCCTTCCACGCCGCCCGCGCGGCGCGGCGCTGCTCGGCCATCGCGGCGTCGAAGCCTTCGCGATCGACCTGGAACGAGTGCGCGCGCAACGCATCCTCGGTCAGGTCGTAGGGGAATCCATAGGTGTCGTAGAGCTTGAACGCGGTCTCGCCCGACAGCGTCTCACCGGGTTTCATCCCCGCGGTCGCCTCGTCGAGCAGTTTCAGCCCCTTGTCGAGCGTCTGACGGAAACGTGTTTCTTCGAGCTGCAACGTCGCCTCGATCAGCGGCTGGGCGCGGATCAATTCGGGATAAGCGACGCCCATTTCGGCGACCAGCGCCGGCACCAGCCGGTGCATCAGCGGCTCCTTGGCGCCGAGCAGATGTGCGTGGCGCATCGCGCGGCGCATGATGCGGCGGAGCACATAGCCCCTGCCCTCGTTCGCGGGCAGCACGCCATCCGCGACCAGAAAGCCCGAACAGCGCAGATGATCGGCGATCACGCGGTGGCTCGCCTGCGTCGCGCCCGTGGTCGCGGTCTGCGTGAGCGCCCCCGATTCGGCGATCAGCGCCTTGAACGTGTCGGTATCGTAATTGTCGGTAACGCCCTGCATCACCGCGGCGACGCGCTCGAGCCCCATGCCGGTATCGATCGACGGCTTGGGCAGATTGCCCGTGATCTCGCCCGCTTCCTGCTCATATTGCATGAAGACGAGGTTCCAGATCTCGACGAAGCGATCGCCATCCTCGTCCGGGCTGCCGGGAGGGCCGCCGGGGATGTGCTCGCCATGATCGTAGAAAACCTCGGAACACGGGCCGCACGGACCATCCTCACCCATCGCCCAGAAATTATCCTTGGTCGCGATGCGGATGATGCGGTGTTCGGGAAGCCCCGAAATCTTCTTCCAGAGCTCGAACGCTTCGTCATCGGTATGGTAGACGGTCGCGGTCAATTTGTCGGGCGACAGACCCCAATCCTTGGTCAGCAGCGTCCACGCATGCGTGATCGCCTGTTCCTTGAAATAAGCGCCGAACGAGAAATTGCCCATCATCTCGAAGAAGGTGTGATGCCGCGCGGTATAGCCGACATTGTCGAGATCGTTGTGCTTGCCGCCCGCGCGCACGCATTTCTGCGCCGAGGTCGCGGTCGAAAACGGGCGTGTTTCCAAACCCGTAAAGACGTTCTTGAACGGGACCATGCCCGCGTTGACGAACATCAGCGTGGGATCGTTCTGCGGCACGAGCGGCGCGGAGGCCACCCGGGTGTGGCCGGTGCCCGCGAAGTAATCGAGGAACGAGCGGCGGATGTCGTTGGTAGAGGTCATGATGAGCGATCTAGGCGGAGTGACGGACGCGGGCAAGACGACACAAAGCGGGCGGCGCGCATTAGGCGCTGCCCGCGCGGGACCGGCTATCCCATCGGCCGGTCGATCGACGACGGCGGCTGCGAGAACCAGCGTGGCCCCGCCTCGGTCATGTAGAAGCAATCTTCCAGCCGCACGCCGAATTTACCGGGGAGGTAGAGACCCGGCTCATCCGAAAAACACATCCCCGGCGCGAGCTTTGTCGTCTCACCCCGGACCAGATTGACCGGTTCGTGCCCATCGAGGCCGATGCCGTGGCCGGTGCGGTGCGACAGCCCCGGGAGTTTGTAGCCGGGGCCGTAGCCGAGGCGTTCGTAATATTGGCGGACCGCGTCATCGACACTGCCCGCCGGCGCGCCGAGCTTGGCCGCCTCGAACGCGATCTGCTGGCCGTGGCGGACGCGATCCCAGACCTGTCGCTGCTCGGCGCTCGCGTTGCCGCCGTGCACCCAGGTGCGTGACACATCGGACTGATAGCCGTGGACCGTGCAGCCGCAATCCATCAGCACGATACGGCCCGTGTCGACCGTCTGCGGTTGTTTGGAGCCATGTGGATAGGCGGCCGATTCGCCGATTAGAGACATCGAGAATTCGGGGCTGCCGCCGAGCGCGCGCGTCGCGGCGCTCATCAGCGCGGAGACGTCCTGCTGGCGCATCCCCGTTTCGACGCGTGGATGAAGCCAGCGATAGGCGGCGATCGTCACGTCGGTCGCAACCTGCATCAGCGCCAGTTCGGCCGCGGTCTTGACCATCCGGCACCCGCGCACGACCGGGTTGGCCGACACCAGCCGCGCCTCGGGCAGCACCTTGCGCAGCCCATCGAACGCGAAGAAGCGTACGCTCTCCTCGATGGCGATCGGCTGGGCGGTGAGTTGGCGATCCTTGAGGAAGCCCGCCACGATCGCGAGTGGATCCTGATCCTCCTGCCACACGCGGATTTCGGCCGGCACCGCCAGCGTTTCGTGGACCGAGGGTTCCTCGAAGAAGGGCGTGACAATGCACAATGTGCCTTCTGCCGGCAGCACCGCGGCGGTCAGCCGTTCGCTGCGCCACCATTGGACGCCGGTGAAATAGACCATTGACGCCCCCGGCTCGAGCACCACCGCGCCGATGCCATTGGCCTTCATCAACGCCTGCGCGCGGGTGAGCCGCGCCGCGCGCTCGGCCGCGTCGATCGGTCGCGCGTTGCCGGTGATCGCCCGCAGCGCGGACAGATCGGGTTCAGCCGCGCGGAGGACGGCGGCGCCAAGCCGGTCCGTATGTGCGAGAAAGGGCATGACGGCGGCGGCCGTGATCACCGTGCGGCGGGACACGCGCATCACGCGGCGTCCTCCAGCACCACGCCATGACGATCGGTCTCGGGCTCCGCCGCCGCGACGATCGTGGCAAGGACGAGATCGCCGATGACGTTGAGCGTGGTCCGGCACATGTCGAGAAAACGATCGACGCCGAGGACGAGCCCGATCCCTGCAGGCGGCACCCCGACCATCCCGAGGATCAGCGCGACGACGGGCAGCGACCCTGCCGGGACGCCCGCAGTGCCGATCCCACCGAGAATGCACACCAGCATCACCATGAGCTGCTGCGCTATCGTCAATTCGACCCCGAAGAACTGGGCGAGGAACAGGACGGTGATGCCCTCGAACATCGCGGTGCCGTTCTGATTGGCGGTGGCGCCGATGGTGAGGACGAACCGCGCGACCTTGCGCGGCAGCTTGAGCTCGGTATCCGCGACGCGCAGCGAGGTGGGCAGCGTCGCGTTCGACGAAGCGGTCGAAAACGCCATCACCGAGGCTTCCTGCGTATCGCGGAAGAAAGCGAGCGGCGAGCGACGCGCCAGCACGATGAGCAACAACGGGAAGACGACGAACATCTGCACGCCCAGCGCAGCGATCACCACGCCGACGAACGCCGACAGCCGCACCAGCAAATCCCAGCCGAACAGCGCGGCGAGGTTGAACATGAAACAGAACACCGCCAGCGGCGCGAGACGGATGACGATGTTGATGAGCCGCATCGCGACCTCGAACACGCCCTCGATCGCGCGCTTGAGCGTCTGCACTTCGGGGCGGTCCTGCGTCAGCACGATGCCGATGCCGAAGAACAGGGCGAAGAACATCACCGCGAGAATGTCGTTCCCCGCCATCGCGCCGACGACGTTCGAGGGCACGATCGCCAGCACCGCCTCGAGCCCCGACGGGGTCTCGCCGGTGCGGGCGAGGATGGCGCTCGCGCCGGGACCGGCATCGGCGAGCATCGCCTGGGCGAGCACGGGATCGACGCCGTCACCGGGCCGCAGCAGATTGACCATGAGGAGGCTGATCGCCACCGCAATCGTCGAGACCACGACGGTGAGCCCCAGCGTGCGCAAACCTACCCGACGAAGCGAGCGAATTTCGCCCATCTCCGCGATCCCGACCACCAGCGCCGAGAACAGCAGCGGGATGACCAGCATGAACAGCAAGCGCAGGAACACCTGACCGATCGGTGCGGTGACATAGGTGGTGAGCGCATCCACCCAAGGCGCGTCGGCGGCGCTGATATGCACCGCGAGCCCGGCCAGCAGGCCGACCACGAACCCGATCAACATCTGATATTGCAGCGAAAGCCCACGCCGCTCGGTTGCCTGTTCGGCAGCGTCCATGCCTTCTCCTTCGCTCAATCCGGCCGGGCGCCCCCGCGCTTAGCCCTGTTTACACCACCTGAAGCGCATCGCGCGACCGGTCCCCCTAGCAGGCTTGCCCCGGTTACGCATAGGCATAGGGGCCACCCGCGGCGAGCGCGGCCTGATAGGCGGGGCGTGCGTGGATCGTCTCCAACCAGCGCAGCGTCGCCGGACGGCTGGCATCGAGCCCGGCGCGGCTGCGCGCGGCCTCGAGCGGGAAACTCATCATGATATCGGCGGCGGTGATGGCGTCGCCCGCGAACCACGGACGCGATGCGAGTTCGGCTTCGACATAGTCGAGATGGACATCGATCATCGGTTGGAAGCGCTTCTGCGCCACTTTGCCCATCACCGGCACCCGGCCAAGCACGAGTTTGACGAGCAGCGGCGGCATCAGCGAGCCTTCGGCATAATGGAGGAAATGGCGGTAGCGCAGCGCCGACTCGCGATGCGCAGGGGGGCCGAGGCGGCCATCGCCCTTCTCGACCAGATATTCGATAATCGCGCCGGTTTCGGCGACGACGCGGTTCTCGGCGTCGCCATCGACGATCACCGGCGACTTGCCGAGCGGATGGATGCGGGCGAGCGCCGGCGGGGCAAGCATCGTCTTGCGATCGCGTGCATAACGCTCGACCTGATAGGGGAGCCCGAGTTCTTCAAGCATCCACAGCACGCGCTGCGAGCGTGAATTTTCGAGATGATGGACGATGATCGTCACGGCATCGCTCTCCCTAAGTTGACAAAGTTGACGCCCGGAGGGGTGTACCGCCATCCCCGAAACGCTGAAAGGCTCGCCGTTGCGGGCGAGCCTTTCCATGTGTGCGACGCCGATACGCCGCGTGAAGATTATCGCGCCGATCAGAGATCGTCGTCGGCATCGGGGCCGGTCATCATCTCCTCGGCGACCTTGTCGGTGCGGGTGCGGATCGCCTTTTCGAGGCGGTCGGCCATTTCCGCATTCTCCTTGAGGAAGGTCTTGGCGTTCTCTCGCCCCTGACCGATGCGGACGCTGTCGTAGCTGAACCACGAGCCCGATTTCTCAACCAGCCCCGCCTTGACGCCGAGATCAAGGATCTCGCCGATCTTGGAAATGCCCTCGCCGTACATGATATCGAATTCGACCTGCTTGAACGGCGGCGCGACCTTGTTCTTGACGACCTTCACGCGCGTCGCGTTGCCGACGATATCGTCGCGATCCTTGATCTGGCCGGTGCGGCGGATATCGAGGCGGACCGACGCATAGAATTTGAGCGCGTTGCCGCCGGTGGTCGTCTCCGGATTGCCGTACATCACGCCGATCTTCATGCGCAGCTGGTTGATGAAGATCACCATGCAGCGCGACCGGCTGATCGAGCCCGTCAGCTTGCGCAGGCTCTGCGACATCAGCCGCGCTTGCAGGCCGACATGGCTGTCGCCCATCTCGCCTTCGATTTCGGCGCGCGGCACCAGCGCCGCGACCGAATCGACCACGAGCACGTCGATCGCGTTCGAGCGGACCAGCGTATCGACAATCTCGAGCGCCTGTTCGCCGGTATCGGGCTGCGACACGATCAGTTCGTCGATGTCGACGCCGAGTTTCTTGGCGTAACCCGGATCGAGCGCATGTTCGGCGTCGACGAACGCGGCGGTGCCACCGTTCTTCTGCGCCTCGGCGATGACATGGAGCGCAAGCGTCGTCTTGCCCGAGCTTTCGGGGCCGTAAATCTCGATCACACGGCCGCGCGGCAGGCCGCCGACGCCGAGCGCGATATCGAGCCCAAGGCTGCCGGTCGAGATCGACTCGACCTGCATCGCCTCTTTCTGCCCGAGCTTCATCGCCGAGCCCTTGCCGAAGGCGCGATCGATCTGCGCCAATGCGGCGTCGAGCGCCTTCTGCCTGTCCGAATTCGCTATTGCCATGCCGCTATCGATGACCTTCAAGTTCGCTGCCATTGGAAAGGCTCCCGTCGCTAAAGCAATCACGTGACGCGTTCAATGTGGAGCAGTGTGTATCGCATTTGTTCCAGTAGAACAAGAGTGGAACATAAGTTTTTCGCGGGGGCGCTTGCGGCATGGGAAACGAGCCATCCTCCTTGCGGCGTCGGGAAGAACGACGGCCCTTCGACAAGCTCAGGGCGAACGGTGGAGCGGATGATCTTCCAGAACCGGGGCGCCTGCGCGCGCGGCACGTTGGACCCCGGAACACGTCCGGGGTGACGGAATATTGGAACAGCGCCGGTTATTCGAGGAAAGCGGCCGGGACGATCGCGGTGGCGCCGATCTCGGCGACGGCGACGGGTACGAGCACGCGGCGGCCCGCGGCATCCTCGACATCGATCAGGTCGCCGGCACCGAAATTCTCGACCGCGACGACGCGGCCGGCAGGAGTGCCCGCATCGGTGACGACCGGCAGGCCGACCAGGTCGACATGATAATATTCACCCTCGCCGAGCGGCGGGAGCTCGGCGCGCAGGACGGTGAGCGCGGTGCCGCGCAGTTTTTCCGCGGCGGTACGATCGGGGATTTCGGCGAAGCGCGCGATCGCCCCCTTGGGGCCGACGCGCACCGATTTGAGCGTCAGCGCCCCGCCATTGAAGGCCCGATAGGGCTTCAGATCATCGGTGAAGAGTTTGAGCCGGACCTCGCCCGTCACGCCGTGCGCGCCGATGATGGCGGCCAGCGTGATCGGACGATCGCCGTCCCCGCCGTCGGGAGGGGACAGAGGAGAGCTGGTTGAGTGATGCGACGGCATATCGACACGCCCTCCCTGCCCCTCCCGCACGCGGGAGGGGGCTGACATCAGGCCTCGGCGGGCTTTTCTTCGGCCGCCGCTTCAGCCGCCGGGGTTTCCTCGGCGGCAGTCTCGACGACGTCGGCCTCGGCTGCGGCGGGGGCTTCCTCAACCGGCGCCGGCGCGGGGGCTGCCTTGGCTTCGGCTTCGGCTTCCTGCTGCGCCTTCAGCTTCTCGGCCCGCTCCTCGGCGCGCTCCTTGGCCTTTTCGCCGGGCTCGGCCTTCTTGGGGTTGTTGCGCGCCGCGCGCTCACGCACGCCGGCGGCATCGAGGAAGCGCGCGACGCGATCGGTCGGCTGCGCGCCAACGCTGAGCCAATGCTTGGCGCGATCGCCGTCGATCTGGACGCGCTTCTCGTCATCCTTGGCGAGGAGCGGGTTGTAATTGCCGATCCGCTCGATGAAGCGGCCATCACGCGGGCTGCGCGCGTCGGCGACGACGATGCGGTAATAGGGACGCTTCTTGGAGCCGCCGCGCGACAGACGAATGCTGAGTGCCATTGTCGTTACTTCCTTCTTTCGATCTTCGCTCCGGCACGCGCCGGAGGTTTTTTGATGGATATTTTGCCCTGACCGCCGGGATGGCCGCCGGAGCGCGTCACTTCTTCTTCATGAAATTCTCAAAGCCGGGGGGCACGTTGGGCATGTTCTTGGGACCGTTGGGAAGCCCCGGAAGCCCGGCATCCATCCCCTTCATCATGTCGCCCATCTGCGCGCCGCCGAGCTGGTTGCCGAGGCCGCCCATGCCGCCCTTGCCGAGCATCCCGAGCAGCCCCTTCATCCCGCCCATCTTGCGGATCTTCTTCATCGCCGAGGACATTTCCTGGTGCATCTTGAGGAGCTTGTTGACCTCCTGCACCGTCGTGCCCGACCCCTTGGCGATGCGGATCTTGCGCTTGGCGTTGATCAGCGCCGGCTTGTCGCGCTCCTGCTGGGTCATCGAGCCGATCATCGCATCCATGTGGATCAGGATCTTGTCGTCGACCGCGCCCGAGGCCATCGCGGCCTGCGCCTTCTTCATCCCCGGGATCATCCCCGCGAGCGCGCCCAGCCCGCCCATCCGGCGCATCTGCGCCAGCTGGCCGCGCAGGTCGTTCATATCGAACTGACCCTTGGCGAGCTTGTTCGCCATCCGCTCGGCATCTTCGGCCTGGATCGATTCCGCGGCCTTCTCGACGAGGCTGACGACGTCGCCCATGCCGAGGATACGGCTGGCGACGCGTTGCGGGTGGAATGCCTCGATCGCGTCAAGCTTCTCGCCCGTCCCGGCGAACTTGATCGGCTTGCCGGTGACCGCGCGCATCGACAGCGCCGCACCGCCGCGCGCATCGCCATCCATGCGGGTCAGGACGACACCGGTGAGCGGCACCTGCTCCGAGAAATTCTGCGCGACGTTGACCGCGTCCTGCCCGGTCAGCGAATCGACCACGAGCAGGATTTCAGCGGGATTGGAGACGTCGGCGATCGCCTTCATCTCGTCCATCAGCGCCTGATCGACGTGGAGGCGCCCGGCGGTGTCGAGGATCAGGACGTCATAGCCCTGGAGCTTCGCCGCCTGCATCGCGCGCTGCGCGATCTCGACCGGGCGCTGGCCCGCGACGATCGGGAGCGTCGCGACCTCGGTCTGCGTGCCCAGCGTGGCAAGCTGTTCCTGCGCGGCAGGGCGATTGACGTCGAGCGACGCCATCAGGACCTTCTTGCGGTCCTTGTCCTTGAGCCGTTTGGCGATCTTGGCCGACGTGGTGGTCTTGCCCGAGCCTTGCAGCCCGACCATCATCACCACCGCGGGCGGGGTGACGTCGAGCAGCAGTTCGGACTGATCCGACCCGAGCATTTCGGTGAGCGCGTCGGAGACGATCTTGACGACCTGCTGCCCCGGCGTGACCGAGCGCAGCACATTGTGGCCGATCGCCTTTTCGGTGACGTCGTCGACGAACTGCCGCGCGACCGGCAGCGCGACATCGGCCTCGAGCAGCGCGACGCGCACCTCGCGCATCGCGGCGCGCACGTCGGCCTCGGTCAGCGCGCCGCGGCCGCGCAACCGATCGAAAACACCGCCAAGCCTGTCGCTCAAGCTATCGAACATAACCACTCCAATCCGTGCCGCGAGAAAACGATGGCCACCAACGCAAAATACGCCGGCGGACGAAACCTCGTCGGCCGGCGTCGCCCACGCGGGACGGGTGCCTTCGCTCCTGTGCGGAACGTTCGGGGCGCCCGATAACGCAAAGCGGCCCCGCGCGCAACCGACCGATACGCCTTAACCCCTTCTATACGCGTGATGGGGGACAAGGACCATCGGGCGACAAGGGGAATGTCGGAATATGGCGATCGAGACGGTGGAGATCGAGTCGCCGGTGCAGCGGCCCGATCGCGATATCGTGACGCCGATCGTTACCGGTGCGGCCATTCTGCTGTTTCTGGGGGTCGGCGGTGCGGCTTTATCACGGATCGTGGCGGTCTATATCCACGATGCCGCCCCACCCGAACGCGCGCTGACGATTGCGTTGCTCCTCAATATCGCGCTGATCCTGTTCGGCTGGCGCCGCCACGCGTCGCTGTCAAAGGCACTGGGCATGCGCACCGCCGCCGAGGAGAGAGCGCGCGCGCTGGCCGCGAGCGATCCGTTGACGGGCTTTCTCAACCGCCGCTCGCTGACCGAACAGGGCGCGATGCTGCTCACCCAGGCCCGGCGTCGCCAGAAGGCACTGGCGCTGCTGCTGCTCGATCTCGATCATTTCAAGACCGTCAACGACATGCACGGCCATGCCACCGGCGACGCGTTGCTGCGCTGCGTTGCCGCCTGCATCGGCGACCTGCTGCCGCCCGGCGCGCTTGCCGCGCGCTTCGGCGGCGACGAATTCGCCTGCGCGATGCTGTTCGATCCCGACCATCCCGACACCGTCGACCGGATGGCCGAACGACTCGTTTCAAGGCTCGCCGAGCCGGTGACGGCCGACGGTGTGCATTTCCACGTCAGCGCGTCGCTGGGGATCGCCCGATCCGATTTCGACTGCGCCTCGATCGACGGCCTGCTGCGCAGCGCCGATATCGCGATGTACGCCGCCAAGAAAGCCGGGCGGAATCGCTTTGCCTGGTTCGATGCGTCGATGGAGCGTGAACTGCACGCCCGCAACGCGCTTGAGACCGGCCTGCGCGCGGCGATCCCGCGCAACGAGATCGTCCCCTATTTCGAACAACAGATCGATCTCGCCACCGGCCATCTCCATGGCTTCGAGGTGCTCGCGCGCTGGGAGCATCCGCACCGCGGGCTGATCGCGCCCAAGGACTTCATCCCGATCGCCGAGGAAACCGGGATGATCGCCGATCTGTCGCTGTCGGTGATGCGACAGGCGTTGATGGCGGCGCGCGACTGGGATCCGTCGCTCAGCCTGTCGGTCAATATTTCACCATGGCAATTGCGCGATCCCTGGCTTGCCCAGAAGATCATCAAGCTGCTCACCGAGACGAATTATCCCGCCGCGCGGCTCGAGGTCGAGATCACCGAAAGCGCGCTGTTCGAGAATCTCGCGCTCGCGCAATCGATCGTCGGCAGCCTCAAGAATCAGGGCATCGGCATCGCGCTCGACGATTTCGGCACCGGCTACAGCTCGCTCGCCCATCTACGCGCGCTGCCGTTCGACCGGATCAAGATCGACCGCAGCTTCGTCACCTCGATCAACGACAATGCCGAAAGCGCCGCGATCATCGGGGCGATCGCCCGGCTGGGCGAGAGCCTCCATCTGCCGATCACCGCCGAGGGAATCGAGGACAAGGCAATCGCAGAGCGCGTGCTCGCGCTGGGCTGCGCACGCGGCCAGGGCTGGCTCTACGGCCGGCCGCTCAACCGCACCAATGTCCGCAAACTCCTCGCCGAGCGCCGGCTGATCACGCCCGCGCTCGCCGTGCCGCCGGGGCCCAGCGACCCCGATATCACCACCCGGCGCCGGGCTGGCTGAGATAATCCTCCTCCCCCGGGGTCGAGACGCGGCCGAGCGCGGCGTTGCGCGCGGGGAAACGGCCGAAGCGATCAATCACCTCGGCATGATCCTTCGCGAAACCGAAGATATGATCGTCGTTCAGCGTCGCGAAAAAGGCGAGGCTCTCCTGCTGGGTCGCGGCGTCTTCGGCGTGCATCATCGGCAGGTAGAGGAACTGGCGTTCGGTGGCGGTCATGCCCGTATCCCAGCCCTGCGCGATCGCGTGCCGGGTCAGCGATAGCGCGAGCGGATCGGCGGCGAAGGCCTGTGCTTGCCCGCGATGGATGTTGCGCGAGAATTGATCGAGCACGATGACGGCCGCGAGCAAGCTGCGCGGATCGCCGCGCCAGCCGCTGGCATCGGTACGGACCAGCGTTTCGAGAAGCCCGGCGAAGCGCGCCTTGATCGTTGCATCGAGTGCGGCGTCCTTGGCGAACCGCTTCGCCGCGGGCACCTCGTCGAACCAGAAGGCGAGCACCGCCTCCGTCAATCCGTAGACTTCGTTCGGCTGCACCCCTAGATCGTCCGCCATGAAGGCCCTCCCCTGCCATGTCTGAGCCAGAAATCATCACCCTCGGGTGTCGGCTGAACATCGCGGAAAGCGAAACGATCCGCCAGCTTCTTGGCGACGACGACCTGATCGTGGTCAATTCGTGCGCGGTGACCAACGCCGCGATCAAGCAGACTCGCGCCGCGATCCGCAGCGCGCACCGCCGCAGGCCCGAGGCGAAAATCGCGGTAACCGGCTGCGCGGCGCAGATCGACCCCGCCAGCTTCGCGGCGATGCCCGAGGTGACACGCGTGATCGGCAATGCCGAGAAACTGACGGCGGACACGTGGGCCGCGTCGACGCCGGTCGTCGTCGGCGATATCATGCGGGTGCGCGAGACCGCGCCGCACCTCGCCGCGAGCTTTGCCGACCAGACCCGCTCCTTCGTCGAGGTGCAGAACGGCTGCGACCATCGCTGCACCTTCTGCGCGATCCCCTTTGGCCGCGGCAACAGCCGATCGGTACCCGCGGGCGCGGTAATCGACAGAATCGCGGCATTGGTCGACGCGGGGCATCGCGAGGTGGTGCTGACCGGCGTCGACCTGACCAGCTACGGCCCCGATCTGCCCGGCGCGCCGAGCCTTGGCCAGCTCGTCGAGCGCATCCTGCACCATGTGCCGCGGCTCGACCGGCTGCGGCTGTCGTCGCTCGATTCGATCGAAATCGACGACCGGCTGTTCGCGCTGGTGACGCAGGAGCAGCGGATCATGCCGCACCTGCACCTGTCGTTGCAGGCCGGCGACGACATGATCCTCAAGCGGATGAAGCGCCGCCACAGCCGCGCGCAATCGGTGGCGATCGTCGCGCGATTGAAGGCAGCGCGCCCCGAACTGGCGATCGGTGCCGATCTGATCGCGGGTTTCCCGACCGAGACCGAAGCGATGGCCGCCAACAGCCGCGCGCTGATCGACGATTGCGACATCGTCCATGCGCATATTTTCCCTTATTCGCCGCGCGCGGGCACGCCCGCCGCGCGGATGCCGCAGGTCGCGCCCGAAATCCGCAAGGCACGCGCGGCCGCGCTGCGGGCGACGGCCGAGGTACGGCGGCAGCGCTGGCTTGCAGGGCTGATCGGGACGACGCAGGACGTGCTGGTCGAACGGCCCGGCGATCGCGGCCATGCCGGGAATTTCGCCGAGGTGCGGCTTCGCGCCCCGTTCGCCCCGAGCTTGTCGGCGCCTGTCCTGAACGCCTGTCTTTCGCAGGCCATCGCAGGGGACCGTCCTTCTTGCGGTGACGCGCAGGACAAGAACGGTGCTTCGACAGGCTCAGCACGAACGGAAGCAGGAATGATCGTCACGGCAAGAATAACCGGCGTCGCGGACAACGCCTTGATCGGAACCATCGAATGACCACCAAGACATCCTGGCACGACAAGCTGCTGGGCGGCTTCAAACGCACGTCCGACCGGCTGGTGGGCAACCTCGCCGGGCTCGGGCTGGCGCGGCTCGACGAGGAAACGCTCGACGAGATCGAGGAAGCGCTGATCGCGTCCGATCTCGGCCCCGAGACCGCCGCGCGCATCCGCGGCCGGCTCGCCGAGGGCAGCTATGAGCGCGACATGGAGGAACTGGGCATTCGCCTCGTCGTTGCCGAGGAGGTCGAAAACGCGCTCGCCAAGGTCGCCAAGCCGATCGAGATCGAGGCCTTTCCGCGGCCGCAGGTGATCCTTGTCATCGGCGTCAACGGATCGGGCAAGACGACGACGATCGCGAAGCTCGCGCATCTGCTGACCGAGCAGGATTATTCGGTGATGCTGGTCGCCGGCGACACCTTCCGCGCCGCCGCGATCGGGCAGTTGAAAATATGGGCCGATCGGATCGGGGTGCCGATCGTCGCCGGCGAACAGGGCGGCGACGCGGCGGGGCTGGTGTACGAAGGTGTCAAGCGCGGCACCGCCGAGGGGATCGACGTGCTGATCGTCGACACCGCGGGGCGGCTCCAGAACAAGCGCGAGCTGATGGACGAGCTCTCCAAGGTGCGGCGCGTGCTCGGGCGGTTGAACCCGGCCGCCCCGCACGACGTGGTGCTCGTGCTCGACGCGACCACCGGCCAGAACGCGCTCAGCCAGATCGAGGTGTTCAAGGAAACCGCGGGCGTGACCGGGCTGGTGATGACCAAGCTCGACGGCACCGCGCGCGGCGGTGTGCTCGTGGCAGCGGCCGAGAAATTCGCGCTGCCAATCCACGCGATCGGCGTGGGCGAGGGCGTAGAGGATTTCCGGCCGTTCGACGCGCATGAGGTCGCACGGATCATCGCGGGCGTCGAAAGCGTGCGAAAATAATCGACCTTGGCTGCAACCCGAACCCGCGCGCTGCATTCCTGTCACCCCGGACATGTACCGGGGCCTCCACGAAAAAAAGAAGTGATTGATGGCTAAACCGACCCAAAGTGACGATTCTTCCGGCATGCGCATGGCGGTGGATTATGCCCCGCTGGTGGTGTTTTTCGTGGTCAATTTCCTCGTTCCCGCGGAGGTTGCGATGCGCATCGTCGCCGGGGCGACGCCGTTTCTCGACGGGGTCGACAAGCTCGGCGCGGTGGTGATCGCGCGGATCATTCTTGCGACTGCCTCGTTCGTGCTGGCGACGATCGCGGCGCTGATCGTCTCGAGGATCAAGCTCGGGCGGATTTCGCCGATGCTGTGGATTTCGGGCGTGCTCGTGCTCGTTTTCGGCGGGCTGACGATCTATTTCCACGATCCCAGGTTCATCCAGCTCAAGCCCACCATCCTCTACGCGATGTTCGCGGGTGTGCTGGGGTTCGGGCTGATGACGGGGCGGCCGCTGCTCGAAGCGCTGCTCGGCGCGGCCTATCCGGGGCTCAACGCGCTCGGCTGGCGCAAGCTGACCCGCAACTGGGCGGTGTTCTTCGTGGCGATGGCGCTGCTCAACGAAATCGTCTGGCGATCGACGAGTTGGGATTTCTGGGTGGGCTTCAAATTGTGGGGCGCATTGCCGCTGACGCTGCTGTTCGCGGTCGCCAATGTGCCGATGCTGATGCGCCACGGGCTGACGATCGCCGAGAAAGCGGTGACCGAGCTACCGCCCGAGGGGTAACGAAAAAGGCCCCGGTTTCCCGGGGCCTTCGTCGGTTCGCGAAAATGCGTCGGCTCAGGCGAGCGCGGACGCGTAATTCTTGGCGGCCTGATCCCAGTTCACGACATCCCACCACGCCTTGAGATAGGCGCCGCGATCGTTGCGATAGGTGAGGTAATATGCGTGTTCCCACACGTCGTTGCCGAGGATCGGCGTGCCCTTTTCGGCCACCGCATCCATCAGCGGATTATCCTGATTGGGGGTCGAGGTGATCTTGAGCTTGCCGGCCTTGTCGGCGATCAGCCAGGCCCAGCCCGAGCCGAACTGACCCGCGCCCTTGGCGTTGAATTCTTCCTTGAGCTTGTCGAGCCCGCCGAATTCGGCGATCGCATCGGCGAGCTTGCCCGAGGGGCTGCCGCCGTTTGCGGCCATGATCTTCCAGAAGAAATCATGGTTCCAATAGCCGCCGCCATTGTTGCGGACCTTGGCCGATACCTTGGACGCCTGGCCGAGAATTTCCTCGATCGACTTGCCCTCAAGCCCGCCTTCGGTGACGCCGGCGTTGAGGTTCGCGGTATAGGCCGCGTGGTGCTTGCCGTGGTGGAGCTTCATCGTCTCCTCGTTGATCGTCGGCGCCAGCGCGCTGTAATCGTACGGAAGCGGCGGCAGTTCGAAAGCCATGGCTTTTCTCCTTGTTATGATCGGGGGGTTGCTATGGGCAACGCCGGGACCCCAAAATGGGTCCGCGAGGGTCGTTACGCAACCGGCCCGTTGCTTTCTTTTGGGGGTGATCCGAAATTCGCCGATCAGCTTGCCCCGCCGAGCAGATCATGGCGACGCAGCGCGTGGCGGAGCTGATCGTAGGTCAGTCCCAATGCTTCGGCAGTCGCGCGCTGGTTGAAGCGGTTGTCCGCAAGCGCGCGCCTGAGCAACTGATGTTCGAAGCGCGACACGCGCGATTTGAAGTCCGACGGGCCTTCCTCGCATGCGGTGACGGGGTCTTCGTCCTCCGTCGCGGCCGGCTCGGCAGCAGGCGGCGCGGCGCGATCCCCAGCGGGCGCGGCCGGGCGATAGGGCGACACGAACGGATCGAATTCGATCGCCTCGATCGGGCCTTCGCGTTCCCAGCGATAGACCGCGCGTTCGATGACGTTGCGCAGTTCGCGGACATTGCCGGGCCAGCCATATTCGATCAGCGCGTCGGTCGCTTCGGCGCCGAATCCGGGCCAGTCCGCCCAGCCGATTTCAGAGGCCATGCGGCGCCCGAAATATTCGGCGAGCACCATCACGTCGCTCTTGCGCGCGCGCAGCGGCGGCAATGTCACGACCTCGAACGACAGCCGATCGAGCAGATCGGCGCGAAACGCATTCGCCGCGACCTTGGCAGGCAAATGTTCGTTGGTCGCGGCGACGATCCGCACGTCGACCCGGATCGGGCGCGACGAGCCGATCCGGGTGATCTCTCCATATTCGACCGCGCGCAGCAGCCGATCCTGCGCCGCCATCGACAGCGTGCCGAGTTCGTCGAGGAACAGCGTGCCGCCGTGCGCCTCCTCGAACCGCCCGACGCGCGCCTTGGTGGCGCCGGTGAAGGCGCCCGCCTCATGCCCGAACAATTCGGCCTCGATCAGCGTTTCGGGGAGCGCGGCGCAATTCATGATGACGAGCGGCTGATCCCAGCGCGGCGACAGGCGATGGAGACGCTCGGCGACAAGCTCCTTGCCGGTGCCGCGCTCGCCGATCACGAGCACCGGCCGATCGAGTGCGGCGGCACGGCTGGCGCGTTCGAGCGCGTCGAGAAAGGCCCCTGACTGGCCGATGACCTGGGTGGTTCGCTCCATGGCCAAGCATTGGCGCAATTCACCAAGGGTTGGCAAGATACAAAGTGTATGATGCACCTAAAGCAGCGCCGAAAAGAGCGATTTTTTGCCTGCCACGCATTTGGCACGCCGCATGCAGAGCACCCGACATCTCCGCCCAAGCGACGGACCCGACCTCAAGATCAGGAATTCGCCATGTTCAAGTTCGAGACCATCGCCCGCACTACCGCCACGATCGCGTGCACCCTCGTCTTCAGCGCCGCCTGCGTGCTGGGCGCGGTCGCCCCCGCCCACGTGACGGCCGCCCCGTCATCCGATAGCGTCGCCGTCGGCCCCCTCGCCTGACCCGACGCGCCGGGGTGGGACGCCCCCTGCCCCGCCCCGGCAGCCCATTGACCAAGGAGCATTACCACATGGGTATCTTCTCACGGACCCGAGACATCATTGCCGCCAACTTCACCGACCTGCTCGACAAGGCCGAAGACCCGGCCAAGATGATCCGCATGATCATCCTCGAGATGGAGGAAACGCTGGTCGAGGTTCGCGCGTCGGCCGCGCGCACCATCGCCGACCAGAAGGAGATGCGCCGGCATATCGCCAAGCTCGACAAGCTCCAGGAAAACTGGACCGAAAAAGCCGAGTTGGCGCTGTCCAAGGATCGCGAGGATCTCGCCAAGGCCGCGCTGATCGAACGCCAGAAGGCCGGCGACATGGCCGAACAGCTTCAGGACGAGATCAAGGTGCTCGACGATGCGCTGCGCGGGTCGGAAGAGGATATCGCCAAGCTCCAGACCAAGCTGCGCGAGGCGCGCAACCGGCAGAATTCGATCCTGACCCGGCTGGAGAGCGCCACCAACCGCGTGCGGATGCGCGAGGTCTATGCCGGGCCCAAGGCGCAGGACGCCTTTTCGCGCTTCGACGTGCTCGAACGCCGCGTCGACATGGCGGAAGGCCGCGCCGATGCCTTGTCGCTGGGCGGTCCGCAGAAAACGCTCGACGAAGAGATCGCCGAACTGCGCACGAACGAAAAGGTCGAAGCCGATCTCGCCGCGCTCAAGGCGCGCCTGAACAAGGAGGATTGAGCCGATGGACGATCTTCTGATGTGGATGGGCATCCTCGGCATCGTCGTGGGTCTGCCCTGGCTCCTCCTCCACTATATCACCAAGTGGAAGCAGGCGCCGACGCTGACCGGTGAGGACGAGAAGCTGCTCGACGACCTGCACTACACCGCCCGCCGGCTCGAGGACCGGCTCGCGACGATCGAACGGATCATCGCCGCCGACCATCCCGACTGGAAACCGCTCGATCCGCCCGCGCAGGAACGCCGGCTCGAGGATTACGACCTGATGAGGAGGAACTGAGATGTCAGACCGCCGCACCCAATTCTATCTCGACAAGCATAACGGCAAATGGCTGGGCGTGTGCGCGGGGATCGCGGATTATACCGGGCTCGACGTGACGCTGGTGCGGGTCGGCATGGTGCTGCTGACGCTCGCGACAAGCGGCTGGGCCTTCCTTGGTTATATCGCCGCCGCCTGGTTCGCGCCCAAGAAGCCGATCGAGCATTACACGTCGCCCGAGGATACCAAATTCTGGCAGGGCGTGCGGACCAATCCGCGCCGTTCGACCGCCGAAGTGCGCTCCAAATTCCGCGACATCGACCGCCGGCTCGCCGACATCGAGCTGATGTACACCAGCCGCAACACGCGCCTTGCCGACGAGATCGAGCAACTGCGCTGACCGACGGGCCAAGGGAGGATTACAATGGATATGGGTTGGATGGTGCCGGTGGGGATCGTGGCCGCAATCAGCGCCTCGCACGCCTTTCGCACCTGGGTTCGCGCCAAGCACGGCTACCCGCTCGAGGACGAAAACCGCAAGCGTGGCCGGTCGTATCGCGGCGAAAGCCCCGACGCCGAACGCAAGATCGAACTGCTGTCGACCGAGAACGAACGCCTGACCGGGCAGATCGGCCGGCTCGAGGAGCGGCTGCGGGTGCTCGAGCGGATCGCCACCGACCCGGCCGAACGCACCGCGCGCGAGATCGATTCGCTGCGCGACGCGAGCTGAAGGAATCGCCGACATGGATATCGCCGACATCATCATGCGCATCGCGCCGCTCATCGTCACCGTGGTGATCGTCGGGGTGGCCGGGCTGGTGCTCAACACCTGGATGCGGATCAAGAACGGTTACCCGCTCGATGGCGCCTGGGGACAGGCGGTCTATCCCAAGACCACCAACGAGACGACCGAGCGCGTCAAGCTGATCGGGCAGGAGAATGCGCAGCTTCGCGCCGAACTCGCCTCGGTCAAGGATCGGCTGGCGACCGTCGAACGCATCGTTACCGATAGCGGCCATCTGCTCGATCAGGAGATCGAGCGGCTGCGCGGCCCCGCGAACTGAGGAGAAGGCCCGATGGACAGCAATATGATCGCCTTCTTTGTGATCGTCGTCGGCCTTCCCGTGGTGCTGGGCATCGGCAGCGACATGTTCAAGCGCTGGTTGAAGCTCAAGGAACGTCAGATGGACATCCAGGGGGTGCAGACCGCCGAAAAGGCCGCGCAATATGCCGCGCATACCGAGCGGCTCGAACAACGCGTGCGCGTGCTCGAACGGATCATCACCGATCGCGGTATCGCCCTTGCCGACGAGATCGATCGGCTGCGCGACGATCGCCCGGTCGATCCCTTGAACTGACGCATAACAAGAACCGCAGGGAGACCTGACATGAACCCCTTTGAAATGGTCCTCGGCATCATCATCGTGGTGACCATCGGGAAGATCTTGCAGGCGCGTTTCGCAGCCGGCGGGGCCCCGCGCGGCAACGACGACAGCCAGGAAGCACGCCAGCTCCGCGATGAAGTCCGCATGCTCAAGGAGCGCCTTGCGGTGCTCGAGCGGCTCGCCACCGACGACAATTCGAGCGCACGCCTCGACCGCGAGATCGAGGCGCTGCGCGACCGCACCAGCGAAAGGACGCGTCATGATGACTGACAGCATTCTTTACATGACCCTTGCCGGCGCCGGCCTCGCCGCAATCGCGATGCTGGCCTATGCCGGATTGACCGGCTGGCGCGGCTGGCTCGACCTCAAGCATGAGGAACTGGCCGTCCGGCACGAGGCCGACGGCGACCGGGCCTTGCCCAACGCGAGCGCGCGGATCGAGATCGCCGACCTCAAGGAACGCATCCGCAAACTGGAGGCGATCGCGGCCGGGGTGGACCTTTGATGTCCGCCCTGCCAGCGCAGGCCGGCGCTATCGGGATTGTGAAAGTGGCGCGAAGCGCCTAGCTCGCGCGGCATGAGTCATCTCACCGCGCTGCAAGACGAATATGAATTCCTCGACGGCGACGATCGCTATCGCCTGCTGATCGACCTCGGCCGAACGCTGGCGCCGATGCCCGAGCCGCTCAAGACCGACGCGACCCTGGTGCGGGGCTGTTCGGCCTCGGTATGGGTCTATCCCACCGTCCGCGACGACGGGGCGCTGCATTTCATGGCCGACAGCAATGCCGCGATCACCAAGGGGATCATCGCGCTGGTGCTGCTGACGGTGCAGGATCAGCCGCCCGCCGATATCCTCGCGGCCGATATCGAGGGCGCGCTGGCGCCGTTCGATCTCAAGAACCAACTCAGTTCGAACCGGACGCAAGGGATCCCCAACATGATCGCGCTGATCCGCGCGACCGCGCGGCGCTACGCGGGCTGAACCGCGCCGGCGGCCAGGCCCAACTCGGCCGCCACGTCATCCAGGTTGCTGCCAGCGGGCACGATCCGCCAGCGGCCGGGATCACGCGTATCCACCACCGTCACCGCGCCATCGGGGCAGACATCGAGACAGCCGACCTCGACGATTCCAATCGCGGCCTTGCGCCCCTTTTTGAGGCCGAGCCGCTTGCGCAATCCTTTGGCGAGCGATTGCTTGCCCTTGCGGCCGAAGCCGCCGTCGAGTTTCTTCGAGCATTTGCGGCAGACGAGGATCGCGCCCTGCCAGTCCGATCGAACGCCGGCTTTCAGTCCGGACGCCATTCGCGGTTTTCCTCGGCAACGCGCAGCACGTCATACGCCGCCTGAATCGCCTGGAACCGCGTCGCGGCCTCGGCATCGCCGGGCTTGACGTCGGGATGGCAATCCTTGGCGAGGCGCCGCCATGCCGTCCGCACATCGGCGAAGGTCGCATCGGCGTCGAGTTCGAGCATGTCGAGCGCGCGCATTTCATCCCGCGATCGGCTGCCGTCGCCGGGGCCGCCCCAGCCATAATGTTTGGATTCGGCAAAGCCGCCTGCGTCGCGCCGTTCGTCGGCCTCGCGCGCCTTGGCTTCCTCGTCGCTCAGGCCCTCGAAATAATTCCAGTTGCGATTGTATTCCGCGGCGTGCTGCTCGCAGAAATACCAGCGATCCCTGGTGCTCGGCGATTTTGGCGCGGGCCGGTCGCCCGGTTTCTCGCAGCCGTGGCGATCGCAGATGCGCACACGCACGGCCTCACGCTCGGAGCCGTAGCCCCGCCAGCGGGGAAAGCCCCAATCGGTCGAGCGTCGCGCGGTAGACATTCTCGCCGACATAGGCCGCCGGCCGCGAAGCGCAAGCAAGGATCGGTCGAAGCGGTGTCAGAGGGCCTGTAAGCCGGGTTTTGTCCTCCTGCCGAAGCAGGATGGGCGACCATTCCTCTAGCCCCGAACTTGCGTTCGGGATCAAGCAACCAACCCGGACGCCGGGCCGGAACATGCCCATGTGGCGCCCCTATTCGGTCTTGCTCCCGGTGGGGTTTGCCCTGCCGCTGCCGTTACCGGCCGCGCGGTGCGCTCTTACCGCACCCTTTCACCCTTACCTGCCCCGAGGGGCATTGGCGGTTTGCTCTCTGTGGCACTTTCCCTGGGGTCACCCCCGCCGGGCGTTACCCGGCACCGTCATTTCCGTGGAGCCCGGACTTTCCTCGGTGCGCGCAAGCGCGCAACGCGGCCGCCCGGCCCTCTGACGTTTGTGCCCATAGCGCCTGCGCGGCGCCATTGGAAGCGGGCCGGGGCCGCTACAAATCCCCTGAGGGGAATCAATCCCCCTGCGGCTGGGGCAGCAGCAGGGCGAGCAGGATCATCCGGCATTCGGCATCGACTTCGCCGTCGACCAGTTCGGGGCGGAAGCGGCGCTGGAACGCCATGATCGCGGCCATCGGCTCGCTGGTGTCATACCCAAACCGTTCGAGCGCGATCAGAAAGCCCCCGCCGGTCCAGTGCGGGTCCATCAGGTTGCGCGTCGGGCGCGGCAGCGCGAGCCGGCGTCGAGCGAGTTCGTGCCAGGGGAACAACTCACCCGGATCGCGCTTGCGCGCGGGCGCGATATCAGAATGGCCGACGACATTGCCGCGCGTGATCGCATGGCGATCCTTGATCGCGGCGACGAGGCGGACCACCGAGGCGATCTGCGCCTCGGGAAACGGGCGATAGCCGAATTCGTGCCCCGGATTGACGATCTCGATCCCGACCGACGCCGAATTGACGTCGCTGACCCCGCGCCACCACGATTTGCCCGCATGCCACGCGCGATCGGCCTCGTCGACGAGGCGCAGCACGATGCCATCCTCGGCCACGACATAATGCGACGAGACCTTGGCCGCGGGATCGCGCAAGCGCGCAATCGCGGCCTCGCCGGTCTCCATGCCCGTATAATGGAGCACGATCATCGACACGGGCAGGTCGCGCGCGTCGAAATTGGGGGACGGCGCCTCGATCATCGCCGACGCTTGGCGCGACCGGGCCTGCTTGTAAAGCGCGCTCAGCCTGCCTGGACCAGCCGCACCGGCGTGCCAGTGCAACCGGTTGCCTCATAGAGCCCGCGGAAGGCGGGGCTCGGCCGGAACGCGTCGGTCTGACCGATCACCGTTTCGCCCGCGCCGAGCACCAGCAACCCGCCGGGGCGGATCACCTGTGCAAAGGCATCGAGGATCTGCCGCCGCAGCTCCGCCGCGAGATAGAGCAGGACGTTGCGGCACAGCACGATATCGAAACGACCGACCGGCGGCGCGTCATTGACGAGATTCTGACGACGAAACTGGACCTGGCGCAGCAACTCGGGCCTCGCGACCCAATCAGCGCCGTCGCGTTCGAACCATTGCATCATCCGCCTGACGGGCAGTCCACGCTGGATTTCGAATTGCGAATAGCGGCCGTCGCGCGCGCGCGCCAACGCGGCATCGGACACATCGGTCGCGAGGATGTCGGGCACGGCAAGCCCTTCGTCTTCGGCCTGTTCGTTGAACAGCATCGCGAGCGACAGCGGCTCCTGCCCGGTCGAACAGCCCGCCGACCAGATCCGCACCCGTCGGCCAGGATGCTCGCGCGCAAAGCCGGCGGCGGCATCGGCCACCATCTCGATGACCTGTAGATCGCGGAAGAACGAGCTTTCCTGGTTGAGCAGGGCATCCACGACCTCCCCCGCCAGTTCGGGCGACCGGCCGTTCAACATTTGGGTCACCAGCATGTCGATATTCTCCAGCCCGCGGGCGCGCAGCACGGGCTTGAGCGCGGTTTCGATTCGCCACGCCCGGCTGGCGTCGATCTGCTGGCCGGTGCGCGATTCGAGCAGCGCCGTGATGACGGCCATCGCCCGGCTCGACCGGATCGGCCCGGACGGGATCACAGCAGTCATGGCACTCTCCGCCGCGCGACGACGACCTGCCCGATCACGTCGGGCGGCAATATTGCTGAGGCGATCCCGGCATTGGCGACCGCGCCCGGCATGCCCCACACCACCGAACTCGCCTGATCCTGCGCGATGACGCAGCCGCCGGCGTCGACCACGGCACGGGCGCCCTGAGCGCCGTCACGCCCCATCCCGCTCAACACCACCGCCAGCGCACGCGCGCCGTAAACCTGCGCCACCGACGCGAACATCGGATCGACCGAGGGCATACACCCGCTTTGCACGGGCTGCCGATCGAGCCGGACAGCCGCCCCCGTGCCCGAACGGACCACCCGGATATGCGCGTCGCCCGGCGCCAGCAGCACGCGGCCGGGGGTGAGCCGCATATGCTCGGCGGCGACCGCACACGGCCTTCCCGCAAGCATCGCGATCTGCGCGGCGAAATAGGGCATGAACGAGGCCGGCAAATGCTGGGTGATCAGGATCGGCAGCGAAAAATCGGGCGGGATCGCGCGCAGCAACCGGCTGAGCGCGTGAATACCCCCGGTCGAAGCGCCGATCGCGACGACATCGAAATCATCTCCTTGCGCGAGCGGTAATGGCGATGGCGTCGGCGAGCTGGAATCGTTGGGCCGCGTGTGCACGAGGCGGCCGAGCTTGGCGGCAAGCAGATCGGCGAACGGGCCGAGTTGCGCACCGCTCTCGGGCTTTTCGAGCGTGTCCGCCGCACCCAGCGCGAGCGCCTGGATCGCCGCCGCGCCGCCATCGTGAGCGCTGGACGAGACCACCAGAACCTTGGCGCCCTTCCCCGCAGCGAGGATGTCGGGCAGCGCCGACAGACCGTCGGTGCCGGGCAGTTCGATATCGAGCAGCACGATCTCGACCTGATGATCGGCAAGAAAGGCCAGTGCCGCCCGCGCATCCGATACCGCGCCGACGACCGTGAAATGATCGCCACTGTCGATCATGCGGCCGATCACCGCGCGCGCAACGACCGAATCGTCGACGATCAGGAGCCGTGCGGGTGCGCCGCTGGCCGGAGTGGGTCGGGGTGCCTCGCGCGGCGGGGGCGACATGAGCGCTCGTCGATCAGGCCATGCCGACGATCTGGAGTTTGCTCTCGAGCGTCTCGCGATCGAACGGCTTCATCACATATTCGTCGGCCCCCGCCTCGATCGCGGCGCGGATATACGCCATGCCGTTCTCGGTGGTGCAGAAGACGACCTTGGGCCGCTGCGCAAACGCGCGCTCACGCAAGGCCCGCAGGAAATCCATCCCGCTCATCACCGGCATGTTCCAATCGAGCAGGATGACGTCGGGCGCGCTGGCGATGCAGGCGTCGAGCGCCTCGCGGCCATCGCCGGCTTCGGTGACCTCGAAATCAAGCGTTTCGAGGATGTGGCGAGCGACCTTTCGAATGACTTTCGAATCGTCGACCACGAGACAAGTTTTCATCTAACCGCACCCTGTTATAACCCCGGGGATCGATCTGTGCCCGAATTCCGTAATCTTACCGTTAATTAGGCCGCCGCAGCGAGGCCGGGCACCAGCGCACGCAAATCGATCGCCAGCACAGGCTCGCCCTGGACTTCGATCAGCCCGGTGGCGATGCTGCGCCAGCCGGCTTCGAGCGCAATGCCGCCGGTGAGCGGCTGGAGATCGTACACGGCGACATCCTCAACCCCCTCGACCAGCATCGCATAGGGGTGGCCGTCGATATGCGTGATGACCGCGCGGCGCGCGGCATCGCCCGGACACGGCAGCCCGAGCGCGACGCACGAATTGATGACGGTGACGACACGGCTGCGCAGCGCGGCCAGACCGCGCACACGGGCATCGGCACGCGGCACCGGGGTGACGATGCCGATATCGACCACCGATTCGACCTGATCGGCGCCGATCGCGACCGCGCGGCCACCGATCTCGGCGATGAGGAACAGCCCGTTCATGCGCGTGCCTCCAGGCGATGGCTGGCGAGCGCGCCAAGCAACGCGGTTCGATCGTAGCGGTAGATGCTGCGCGCATCGGCGCCGTCACGGGTGCGGCTGAGCCGGACCAGCGGCGCGGCGGCGTGATCGCCGATCGCATCGTCGTCCATCGCGAGCACCACGGCGGCGGTTTCACCCGGCTTGAGCGTGGCGGTGACACGGTAGCCAGCGCGTTCGAGCACCGGCCGCAGGAAGGTCGCCATCCACGCTGCCTCGCGCCCGGCGATAAGGCAAAGCGGCGCATCGCTGACGCCATCACCATCGATCTGGTCGGCGAACAGCCAGTGGATGTCGAGCATCTCGATCTGGTCGTCGTCGAACGCGATCACCCCGGCAATCGGGCCGGGCTCGCGCGCGATCGCCATATCGAGCGGTAGATCGGTGATATCGAGCGCCTCGGCGATCGCATAGCCGATCTCATGCTCGCCATCCTTCATGCGGATGACGTGGATCTCGCCGCGCCCCTCGAACGCTCCCTGCGCGGCGAGCGGGATCATCCCGCCATCGATCGACAGCCGCAATCGCCCGCCTTTGTGCTGGATCGCATCGGTCGCAATCGGTTCGACCCGGTCGATCGCGGCCAGCGGCACCGCGCGGCGCACGCCATCGAGATCAACGAACAGCAACGCGGGTTGCATCGTCTCGCCGGCAGGCTCCGCGTCCTCGACATCGTCATTCGCCGCAAGATCACGGGTGAAGACGAACCCCGCCGCATCGGCCAGCCCCGCGCAATCGAGCAACAGCATCGGCGTGCCGCTGTCGGGCAGCGTCAGCCCGGCATAGACGCCCGACGCCATGATCGCGGGCGGCGCGGGCTTGATGACCAGTTCCTCGTTATCGAGCAGGCTATCGACGGCGATCGCATAGCTACCGCCCGAAACCCCGACGATCATCAGCGTTTCGGGATCGGCATCGTCGGCACCGCCAAGGCCGAGCAGGTCGCCCAGCGCAAGCATCGGCAACCGCCGATCGCGCACGGTGGCGATCGCGGCGCCGCCCACCCGATCGATCCGCACCGCGCCGCCGACGCGCACGGTGACGATCTCTTCGATCGCCTGACGTGGCACCGCAAAACGCTGCGTCCCCACGCCGACGACGATCGTCGGGATGATCGACAGCGTCAGGGGGACGTGGATCGCGATCCGCAAGCCACGGCCCGGATTGTTGGCGAGTTCGATCCGGCCGCCGATCTGCTCGATATTGGCGCGGACCACGTCCATGCCGACGCCGCGCCCCGAAATCGCGGTCACCTGCTCTTTGGTGGTGAGACCGGGCTCGAACACGAGATCGAGCCGTTGGCGTTCGGTCAGTTCGCGCAGCTCGCGTTCGCTGCGCACGCCATTCTCGACGAGGCGGCGGACCAGCTGATCGGTGTCGATGCCGCGCCCGTCGTCAAGAAACTCGATGATGATCTGGTTGCCCGACTGGCGTGCCGATACGGTGAGCCGGCCGGTTTCGCGCTTGCCGGCGGCGCGGCGTTCGGCGGGCGTTTCGATGCCGTGATCGAGCGCGTTGCGGACGATATGACCCAGCGGATCACGGATCATCTCGATCATTTCGCGATCGAGCTCGACATCGCCGCCTTCGATTGAGAGCGAGACCGACTTGCCGAGCCCGGCGGCGGTATCGCGGACCATCCGCGGCAGCGCCGAGAACAAGGCGTCGATCTTCTGCATCCGGGTGCGCGTGACGGTCTCGCGCATCTCGGCAACGGTGAGCGACAGTCGTTCGAGCGACGCCTCGACCAGCGGATCGGGATCGACGTCCTCGCGCAGGCGGCGGGCGAGCTCGTTGCGCGCCAGCACCATATCCGACATCCCGCTCATCATCCGGTCGAGCAGATCGACCGACAGGCGGACGCTGCGCGTCGCGGCGCGGCGGATCGTCTGGTGCGGGGCGCCATCGGCGCCTGCCGGCGTGGCCTCGATCGAGCCGTCGAGCGCGGCGATCAGCAGGTCTTCGCCCGAATCGCCCAGCGCCTGTCCGCTATCGATCGCCTCGACGATCTCGCCGATCCGATCGACAATCGCGAGCACCGCGTTGACCAGCGCCCGATCGGGAACGCGCGCCCCCGACCGCACCGCCGCCAGCACGTCCTCGGCCGCATGGCTGAGCCGTGCAAGCCGGGGCAGATCGAGAAAACCGCAGCTTCCCTTGACGGTGTGGACGAAGCGGAAAATGGCATCGAGCCGGTCGCGATTGGCGGGATCGGCCTCCCACGCGACGATCTCGCCCGAGAGCGCTTCGAGCGTCTCGCGCGTTTCGGCAATGAATTCCTGTAGCAGATCGTCCATGAGGCCCCGCGCTTTGGCGGGGATCAGCTATGGTGCCGAACGGTTAAAGAGCGGTTTACCCAGCCATCGAGACGCCGAAGAGGAGCATTTCAGCGTCCGGATCGGACACCTGGATCGTACCGCCCGCCGCCGCCGCAAGCGATGCGGCGAGATAGGCCGCCGCCGCGCGCGGGGCATCGACGGGATTATCGAGCGTACCGACAAGCGCGGCGCGCAATTCGGGATCGAGCACGATCCGTGGCCCCTGCCCGCGCACCACGATCTCGACCTGGCCGTCGTCGCGCAGCTCGGCGCCGATATCGAGCTGGCCACCGCGCACCAGCGCATCGCCCGCGATCAGCGCGAGGTTGAGCAACACCTTGATCGCGGGCTTGGGCAGCGCTGCTTCCTCGACCAGCCAGCCGATCTCGAGCCGCTTGGCGTCGCCGAACAGCCCTTCGATCGCGGTCCGCGCTTCACGCGTGTCGATCGTCTCGCCGAAGCCGCCCGCCGCACCGAAGGCGAGCCGGAAGAATTTGAGCTTGTTGGCCGATGCGCGCGCGCTCTCGGCGAGCAGGTCGAGGCAGCGTGCGCGCATATCGGGATCATGCTCGTCAGCCAGCAGTTCGAGCCCGTTGTTGAGCGCACCCACCGGGCTGAGCAAATCGTGGCAGAGGCGGGAACACAGCAGACTGGCAAAATCGACCGGACTGATCGTCATCGGGTAAATCGCTCCCGAACCAAGGGGTTTTCGTCGCGACCTTGTGGCGGAGCGGGGCTCGACGCGCAAGGCGCCACCGCCAGCTCGACCGGATCGAATCCCCGTCCGTCGCGCCGCGCGCGCCAGGCCCGCACCGCACCGCCGCCGACGATCACCCACAAGGCGCCATCGGGGGCCGCCGCGGCGGCATCGCGCGCCGAAGGTTCGGCCGGACCACCCGGATGCGAATGATAGCAGCCCGCGATCGCCGGGCCACCGGCTCGTGCGGCGCGGTGCGCGGCGAGCAGGGCAGCGGGATCGATCTCGAAACTGTCGACGGGGTCGGCGGCGACGTTGCGGCACGCTTGCACGGCGTCGATCGCCTGCGGGGACCCGAACAACAGCCCGCACACTTCCAGCTTCGGCGAGGCCGCCGCCTCATCGATGATGCGCTGCAACAGCGCTCTTGAAATCCGTACCTCCATCGCCATCTCCCTAGGACATGGACGGGGGCGTTTCCATCATCGACGTAGCGATCGCCGAGACGGCCCAGGGCTGGCGGCTCGACCGCGCCTTGACCGAGGCGATCCCCAATCTTTCACGCGAGCGCGTCAAGGCGCTGATCTCCAGCGGCCAGGTGCTGGGCGCCGATGGGGTCGCGATGCGCGATCCGTCGCGCAAGGCGACCGCCGGCCAACGCTTTTCGATCACCGTGCCCGACCCAAAGCCCGCGCATAACGTGGCGCAGGCGATCGCGCTCGACGTGGTTTTCGAGGACGAGCATCTGATCGTGGTCGACAAGCCCGCCGGGCTCGTCGTCCATCCCGCCGCCGGCAATCTCGACGGCACGCTGGTCAACGCGTTGCTCCACCATTGCGCGGGCCAGTTGAGCGGGATCGGCGGGGTCGCCCGGCCGGGGATCGTCCACCGCATCGACAAGGACACCTCGGGGCTGATCGTCGCCGCCAAGCACGATCGCGCGCATGTCGGACTGGCGAAGCAGTTCGCGGCGCATTCGATCGACCGGCGCTATCAGGCGATCGTCGCCGGCCGTCCCAACCCGATGACCGGCACGATCGACGCGCCGCTCGCGCGGTCGCCCGCCAACCGCAAGAAGATGGCGATCGTCGCGGGCGGCAAGCGCGCGGTGACGCATTATCGCACGCTCAAGCTGCTGCGCGAGGCGGCGCTGGTCGAGTGCCGGCTCGAAACCGGGCGCACCCACCAGGTCCGCGTCCACATGGCCTCGATCGGGAACCCCTTGCTGGGTGACCCGGTTTATGGTAGAACAAAACCAGCTCATCGGGTCATTCTGGAAACGATGGGTTTCCGACGGCAAGCCTTGCACGCGGCGCATCTGGGGTTCATTCACCCCGTCGAAAGCCACGCTTTGTCCTTCGATAGCGAATTACCTGCAGACATGCAGGAACTGTTCACGTCACTTCTCGTATAGTTTTCATGCGACAGCGCAGCAGCGTTGGCGCCGGTTCAGGGAGACAATGATCATGGCCAGCGGCAGCAACGTCCCCGCGACGATCCCCGCACTCGGCGGCGAGGCGAGCCTCAACCGCTATCTCGCCGAGATCAAGAAATTTCCCATCCTGCAACCCGAGCAGGAATATATGCTCGCCAAGCGCTTTCAGGAGCATGGCGACACCGAGGCGGCGGCCCAGCTCGTCACCTCGCACCTGCGGCTCGTGGCCAAGATCGCGATGGGCTATCGCGGCTATGGCCTGCCCGTTTCCGAGCTGATCTCGGAAGGGAATATAGGGCTGATGCAGGGCGTGAAGAAATTCGAGCCCGATCGGGGTTTTCGCCTCGCCACTTATGCGATGTGGTGGATTCGCGCCTCGATCCAGGAATTCATCCTGCGCTCGTGGAGCCTCGTCAAAATGGGCACCACCGCCGCGCAGAAGAAGCTGTTCTTCAACCTGCGCCGGATGAAGGCCAAGCTCGACGCATTCGAGGACGGCGACTTGAAGCCCGAGGACGTCGCCAAGATCGCGCGCGATCTCGGCGTCACCGAGGACGAGGTGACGAGCATGAACCGCCGCATGGCGATGGGCGGGGATACCTCGCTCAACGTCCCCATGCGCGAGGACGGCGAAGGCCAGTGGCAGGATTGGCTCGCCGACGACAGCCCGTTGCAGGACCAGATCGTCGCCGATGCGCAAGAGGCCGATGTCCGCCACGAGATGCTCGTCTCGGCGATGGACAATCTCAACGATCGCGAGAAACACATTCTCACCGAGCGGCGGCTGACCGACGATCCCAAGACGCTCGAGGAACTGAGCCAGGTTTATGGCGTCAGCCGCGAACGTGTCCGCCAGATCGAGGTGCGCGCGTTCGAGAAGCTGCAAAAGGCGATGATGCGGCTTGCGGGCGAAAAGCGTCTGATCACGGTCTGAATCGTTTCGTCGACGGATCGAACACGCTACAGCGCGGGGATGGCGACATCCCCGCGTTTTTCGTTTCGGCGACTCTGCTGGCTGATCCTCAAGGTCGTGCTCTGGTTCGTCGTGATCTCGGTGGCGTGGGTGGCGCTGTATCGTTTCGTGCCGCCGCCAGTCACCTTCACGATGCTGGGCAATGCGCTCGACGGACGCGGCATCCACAAGGACTGGATGCCGTTATCTCAAATCGACCCCGACATGGCGCGCGCGGCGATCGCGGGGGAGGATTCGAAATTCTGTTCACATAACGGCTTCGACTTCACGGCGATCGAAACCGCCTATCGGCGCAACGCGAAGGGCGGGCGGATCCGGGGCGGCTCGACGATCAGCCAGCAGACCGCCAAGAATGCCTTCCTGATCCAGGGCGGCGGCTATCCGCGCAAGGCGCTGGAGGCGTGGTTCACGGTGCTGATCGAGACGATCTGGGGCAAGCGCCGGATCATGGAAGTCTATCTCAATATCGCCGAGACCGGGATCGGCACCTATGGCGTCAATGCGGGCGCGCAGCGCTATTTCGGGCACGACGCCTCGCGGCTGAGCACCACCGAGGCCGCGCGGATCGCGGCGGTGCTGCCGCTGCCCAAGAAGCGCGCGGCGATCGCGCCGACCGGGTTCACGCGCCGCCACGGCAATGCGATCGCGCGGCGCAGCGGCGTGGTGCGGCGCGATGCGCTGGATGCCTGCCTGCGGCGTTAGGAGCGCCGCACCGGCCCGCTCCCCCGCCCGGCCACCCATCCAGTCTGATCCTGTGGGTGGCCGCGTGGGGGAGCGGGCCGGTGCGGAACTCAAAATCCTAGAATCTCCGGGATAGCCCGACGTAGAGTTGAACGTCGTTTGATGCGTTGTTGAGGCCGAGGTTGGTGCCCATATCGACCTGAAGGTCGGGCGATGCCATCCAGCCGAGCGAGACGCCGGCCAGCGCCTCGGTGCTGTGACCCGCCGGATCGTTGTCGCGCACGACCGCGGCTTCCAGCGATGCACCCACCGCATCGCTCAGGGAGAAACCCAGCCCGACGACCCCGCCGTAAGCGAGGTGACGGCCGTTGCGGTCCTCGTCCACCGCCGCGGCGACCGACGGGGTCAGCGCGAACGAGATCGCACCACCGGGATCGAACGCCATCGGCGCCAGCAGGCCTACCCCCACGTCCCCCGCACCGATCGCGTCGCCGCCGGTCGGGAGCGTGACATAGGGCATGACCGCGAGGCTGGTGCCCGAGCCGTCGGGGTTGCGCAGGTTGCGACGGACCGCAATCGTGACGTCGCCGACCGAGCTTTCGTCCGCCGACAGCCCGCCGCTGCGGACATTCACATGCCCGAAGGCGGTCCAGCCGAGCTGGATCTCGGTGTGGTCGCCGGCGCCCCAGCGCAGCAGAACGTCGCCCGCCGCGACCGTATCGGTGCGGCTGCCGGCATCGCGGTCGCGCGTCCAATCGCCCAGACCCAATTCGAGCTGGAACCGGCCGGGATCGAGCGTGCACGCGGGCGTGCCGAGCCCGGGGCGGTCCGAACAGAAAGCGCGCGCGGGCTCGTCACCGGCCCGGGCCGGCGTGGCGATGGCCCCGCACAGGGCGATGGCGGCGAGCGTGACGCGACCGCGCATCGCGATCCGATCAGAACGGGAGCTTGAAGCCCGGCGGCAGCGGAATGCCCGAGGTCATCTTGGACATTTCCGCATTGGCCGCGAGATCGGCCTTGGTACGCGCGTCGTTGATCGCGGCGGCGATCAGATCCTCCAGCATCTGCTTTTCGGACGGCTGCATCAGCGAATCGTCGATCTGGAGGCCGATGATCCGGCCTTTGGCCGACGCCTTGACCTTGACCAGCCCGCCCCCGGCGGCACCCTCGACCTCGATCGTATCAAGGCTGTCCTGCGCCTTTTGCAGCTCGGCCTGGACGTTCTGGGCCATCGCCATCATCTCTTCGAGGCTCTTCATCACGCTTCACTCCGTCTATTCGTTTCCCATGCCGTCACCTCGGCTTCGGGGAAAGCATCGAGCGCGGCCTTTACCACCGGCGTCGCTTTCACCCAATCAAGCTCGTCGGCCTTTTGTTTCGCCTCGGCCTCGCGCACCGAGGGCGCGCCCGGCGCATCGTTGGTCGTCACCTTCCAGCGCTGCCCGGTGGCGCGCAGCAGCCCGGCGGTAAGATCGGCGACGAGATCGGCGGGCAAGGGCTTGGCCGAGCTGAGCACGATATCGGGCGGTTCGTAGGCCACCACGCGCGCCGAAATCTTGAGCTTTTCGGACAGCGCAATCTGGCCGTCGCCGTCGAGCAACGCGATCACGCCATCGAAATCGGCGGGCGGCGCGGGTGGTTCCTCTTCTGCCGCCGCGCTGGGCTCGGCGCCGGACGCAGATGCGGCCGCGGGCGTCGAGGCGGCGGTCGGGGCCAGCGGCCCCTCCCCCTTTTCCATCCGGCGTGCCAGCTCGCCCGGATCGGGCAGGCTCGACGCATGGATCACGCGCAACAGCGCCATTTCGGCCGCCTCGATCGGCAGCGACGCGCGAGCGACCTCGTCATGCCCCTTGAGCAGCAATTGCCAGAGCCGGTGGAGCGCGGGGAACGAGAGCTTGCTCCCCCATTCCTCATAGCCGTGGCGTTCTTCGGCGGGTTGCGCAGGATCGGGCGGCGTGCCGAGCTTGACCAGAGTGATCCCATGGACGGTTTCGAGCAACGCACGCAGCACCGCTTGCGGATCGACGCCGTAATCATATTGGCGCCGGAGCGCCGCGAGCGCGCCCGGCGCATCGGCGGCGAGTACGAGGCCCATCAACTCACGCATCGCACCGCGATCGGACAGGCCGAGCATCTGGCGGACCGCCTCCGCGCTGACCCCGCCGCCTTCCATCCCGGCGTGGGCGATCGCCTGATCGAGGATCGACAGCCCGTCGCGTGCCGAGCCTTCGGCAGCCCGCGCGATCAGCGCCAGCGCCTCGGGTTCGGCCTCGACGCCTTCCTGTTCGGCCACCCAGGCGAAATGCGCGCCGAGCTTGTCGGTCGAAATACGGCGCAGATCGAAGCGCTGGCAGCGCGACAGCACCGTCACCGGCACCTTGTTGACCTCGGTGGTGGCAAACAGGAATTTGACGTGTTCGGGCGGCTCCTCAAGCGTCTTCAACAGCGCGTTGAAGGCGTTTTTTGAGAGCATGTGGACTTCGTCGATGATGTAGATCTTGTAGCGCGCCGACACTGCCGAATAGCGCGAGGCATCGATGATCTCGCGGACGTCGTCGACCCCGGTGTGGCTTGCGGCGTCCATTTCGATCACGTCGATATGGCGCCCTTCGGCGATCGCACGGCACGGCTCGCACACACCGCACGGATCGATCGTGGGACCACCCTCGCCATCGGGGCCGATGCAGTTGAGCGCCTTGGCGATCAGCCGCGCGGTCGAGGTCTTGCCCACCCCGCGCACCCCGGTGAGCAGAAAGGCGTGCGCCAGCCGCCCGCGCTTGATCGCGTTGGCCAGCGTGGTGACCATCGCATCCTGCCCGATCAGCTCGGAAAAGGTCTGCGGGCGATATTTGCGCGCGAGCACGCGATAGGCCTGCGCCTTGGCAGGCTGGGGCGGTTCGCCGAGATCGAGGGAATCGGTCATCGGTTGCTATCTAGGCATGGGAGCGACGGATGTCGAAAGGCGTCTGCACTGGAGGGGGTAATCTGTTTCGGTGATACCGAAACAGCGGCGGTACCGGCCCGCTCCCATGACAGGGGAGCCAGACTCTAAGTTGACAAAGTTGACGCGCGGGAGGGGGTAGCGCCAAGGCGTGACCGGGGTGGACGAAATCGGCGCGATGGTCATGGTTTGTTCTATATCAGAACGCGACCGTGTAGGACAACGCTGTTCACGATTGGCTATCAGCGGCGGCTAGTCGATCAACTGAAAGACTGTCGACCGGGGCTGGCGCAGGTCGCGGCGGGCGTGGGCGATGATCTGCCACCCGCCGCTGACGCCGAGCCCGGCGAGGATCACCGCGACGATGATGTCAGGCCACGCCGTGCCGGTGCCGAACACCCCGAACGCGGCAGCGACCACCGCGATATTGCCGATCGCATCGTTGCGCGAGCAGATCCACACCGAGCGGCGGTTGGCGTCGCCTTCCCGGTGGCGCCACAGCATCAGCGCACAGACGAAATTGGCGACCAGCGCGAGCGTGCCGATCGCCCCCATCGTGTCGGCCTCGGGCAGCCCGCCCGCCACTATCATCCAGAGCGTGCTGGCGAGCACCACCGAGCCGAGCGCTACCAGCGACGCACCCTTGAGCAATGCCGCGCGGGCGCGCCAGTGCAGCGCGAGCCCGGCGACGCCGAGGCTGATCGCATAATTGGCGCTGTCGCCCAGAAAATCGAGCGCGTCGGCCTTGAGCGCGGCCGAACCGGCGGTGACGCCGGCGACGATTTCGACCCCGAACATCGCGGCGTTGATGCCGAGCGCGATCCACAGCACGCGGCGCCACGCTTTATCCTGCGCCGGAGCCGGCTCCTCGCATCCTCCGCAACATCCGCCTGCCATGGCCACCGCCCGTTTTTTGTCCGCGATGATCGGGCTATACGGGCTGTAGCAACTACAGGGTCAAGCGCATGGCGTTGACGATCGGCGATCTCGGCAAGGCGACCAACACCAAGGTCGAGACCATCCGCTATTACGAGCGGATCGGGCTGTTGCCCAAGCCGCCGCGCACGGCGGGAAACTATCGCGATTATGGGGCCGCCGCGCTGGCGCGGCTGTCGTTCGTCCGGCGCGCGCGCGATCTGGGGTTTTCGCTCGATGAGGTGCGGGCGTTGCTCGATCTGGCCGATGACCGGCGGTGCGATTGTGCCGGAATCGATAGCATCGCGCGGGCGCATCTGCGCGAGGTCGAGCGCAAGCTGGCCGATCTCGCCGCGCTGCGCCGCGAGCTGAAGGCAGTGATCGATTCGTGCCAGGGGGGAATCGTGGCGGATTGCCGGATTATCGAGGCGTTGGGGCCGAATGGGGGGCGGTGATGGTGGGATGGTTCCGCCGAGGCAGAGCCGCGTCGTCGGTCGGCGCCGGGGCGCCGCCGGCCGGGCAAGCCCCTGTTCGCGATTTAGCTGTGCTAAATCTTGGCGGTGGGCGGTGGGAGCCGGAACGACCCGGGGCGAAATCGTTGCGGCTGCTTCCTTCCGGACCTGACCGGGTTGGCGATGACCTCGTCCGCCCGACTCCCGCGCGCCATATGGGCGAGGTCGCGCGGCGGATCAAGCCGTTACGCGAGCACCGCCGCCACGACGCGCGCGACATCGGCGTGGACCGCGTTCGCCTGATCGGCGGAAAGCTTGGGCGCGTAGAGATAGGAGGCGATCAGGATCGGCGCGCGGCCCGGCGGCCAGGCGATCGCAATGTCGTTGACCGCGCCCTCCCCGCTGCGCCCGGTCTTGTCGCCGACGCGCCAGGCGGGCGGCAGGCCCGCGCGGAGCAGCGCGCCGCCGGTCTGGCCCGCGACCAGCCAGGCGATGAGTTGCGCGCGCGACGGTGGCGTCAGGACATTGCCGAGCAGCAGCGCGTGCATCAGCCCGATCATCGCTGTCGGCGTGGTCGTATCGTGGACCTCACCGGGGCCGACCAGATTGAGCGCGGTCTCGTAGCGATCGAGCCGCGACACCGGATCGCCCGCCGCGCGCATGAAGTGCGTCAGCGCCTCGGGGCCACCGATCCTGCGCAGCAGCAGATTGGCGGCGCTGTTGTCCGACCGCTCGACCGCGCCCGCGCAGGCATCGCCCACCGCGATCGCGCGCTCGGCGAGGTGCTCGCGCACCGCCGGGGCGTGTTCGAGCAGATCGGCGTCGGTGAACGGCAACCTGTCATCGAGCGCGAGGGCGCCGGTATCGACGCGCGCGAGGACCGCGGCGGCGAGCGGCATCTTGAAGGTCGAACACAAAGCGTAGCGCGAATCGGGATCGTGGCCGAGGCGGCGGCCGCTGCCGGTATCGAGCGCGGCGACGCCGAGTCGCCCGCCGGTTTTGGTCGCGATCGCCGCGAGATCGGGTGACGCCGCGACATCCTGCGGGGCCGTCGCACGGTGGCAACCGGCTGCGCCCAGCGCCATCAGGCCGCCGACGACGACGCGTCGATCGAGCATCAGCGCCACCGCATGTCGTGCGCGCCCGGCGGCATCTTTACCGTCAGGCTGTCGATCGCGTCGGTGAGCACGATCTGGCAGGCGAGCCGGCTGGTGCGCGTCGCGCCGATCGCGAGATCGAGCATGTCCTCCTCCTCCTCGCTCGGCGGCGGCAGCTTGTCGGCGTCCTCGGCGGCGACGATGACGTGGCAGGTCGAACACGCCATCTGCCCCTCGCACGTCCCCTCGAGCGGCTGGCCGTACGCCTGCGCGAGATCGAGCAGGCAATCGCCGGGCGATCCGCGCGCTTCCTCGATCCGGGTGCCGTCGGCGCTGACGAAGCGGACGCGCGTCATGCCGCCACCCGTTGCGCGGCGGCGGCGGCGATAATCCGGGTGAGCGCGGCGACCAGTTCGTCCTCCGTGGTGGTGCGGCCGAAGCCGAGGCGGATGCTCGACCGCGCCTCGGCATCGCTGAGGCCGATCGCGCGCAGCACATGGCTGGGGCGGCCCGAGCCGCTCGCGCAGGCCGAGCCGGCGGAGAAAGCGACGTCGCGCAGATCGGACAGCAGCCGGTTCACGTCGAGCCCGGCGTGACGCAGGTTGAGATTACCGTGGTAGCGCGGGGTGGCGGCGCCGTTGAGCCGCCATTGTTGGGCTGCCTCGAATTGGGCTGACGCTACCTCCCACAATCGTTCGACGTGCGCCGTGTCTTGGTCGGTCCGTGCTTTCATCAGCGCGGCGGCAGCGCCGAAACCCGCGCAGAGCGCCGGTGAGAGCGTGCCCGAGCGGCCGGGGGCCTCCTGCCCGCCGCCGTGGAGCAAGGGCTCGATCGCGACGCCGTCGCGAAGCCACAGCGCACCGATGCCCTTGGGGCCGTGGACCTTGTGGCCCGAGATCGCGACCAGATCGCACGTCTCGGGGATCGGCACCCGGCCGTAACCTTGCACGGCGTCGCACAGCATGAGCGCGCCGGCTGCGTGCGCCAGCGCGGCGAGATCGGCGATCGGCTGGATCACGCCGATTTCGTTATTGACCAGCATCGCCGCGACGAGGCCGGTGCTGGGCACAATCGCGGCGCGCGCGGCATCGCGATCGACCAGCCCGTCACCGCCCACCGGCAGGATCGTGACCCTGCGGCCACGCGCCTGCTCGGCGGCCACGGTATCGAGCACCGCGGCATGTTCGGTCGCGAGCGTGACGATCGGGCCGGTGCTGCCCTTGATCGCCCAGTTGAGCGCCTCGGTGGCGCCGCTGGTGAAGGCGAGTTGCCCACCCGGCGGCAGCAGCGCGGCGACCTGATCGCGCGCATGTTCGACCGCCGCTTTGGCCGCACGGCCCGCGCTGTGGGGCGAATGCGGGTTGGCGTGCTGCGTCTCCAGCCAGGGCAGCATCGCGGCCAGCGCCTCGGGCGCGAGCGGCGTGGTTGCCTGATAATCGAGATAGGTCACGCCGCGAAACTCCGTGTCTCGCGCGCGACCTGCCGCCAGGCGGCGATCATGCGGGCGACGTCTTCCTCGCTGGTGGTACGACCGAAGCTGATCCGGATGACCTCGCGCAGCGCGGGTTCGCGCCAGCCCATCGCACCGAGGACATGGCTCGGCTTCATGCTGCCGCTCGAGCACGCACTCCCCGCCGACACCGCGATCCCGGCCATATCGAGCCGGATCAACTGCGCCGCCGCCGCGGTGCCGCGCATCCGGTATGAGCCGATCGCGGGATGGCGCGGGGCGTTCTCGGCCAGCACCTCGCCGCCCGAGCGCCGGATCGCGTCGTCGAGCGTCGCGCGCAGCGCCGCCATGCGGGCAATATCCTCGGGTTCCTCGACCGCCGCCGCGAAGCCGAGCGCGCCGGGCAGATTCTCGGTGCCCGCGCGATAGCCGCGTTCCTGCCCGCCGGTGGGCGACAGCGTGCCGAGATCGCGCACCAGCAGCGCGCCCACCCCCGGTGGGCCCCCACGCTTGTGCGCCGAGACGACGATGAAATCGGCATGATCGATGGGCGCGGGATCGGCGCCCGCGGGCATTTGCGCGGCATCGACAAGCAGCAGGCCGCCCGCCGCGTGGATGAGTCGCGCCAGCTCGGCGATCGGCTGGCGCACCCCGGTTTCGCTATTGGCCCATTGGATCGCGACGATCGCGCGCGTCCCTTCGAGCGCGGCTTCGAGCGCGTCGGGGCGGACGAGGCCATCGCCATCGACGCCGATCATCACCGCCTCGCCCGCCGCGCGGATCGCCGAATCGTGCTCGACCGACGAGATCAGCCGGCGCGGCGCCAGCGCCCGGCCGAGCGCGATCGCCAGCGCCTCGGTGGCGCCGCTCGTCAGGATCAGATCGTGGCGCCAGCCATAGGCCTTAGCGATGCGGCGGCGCGCCTCTTCCAGCGCGGCGCGCGCGGCGCGGCCTTCGGCGTGCGGCGACGACGGATTGGCCCAGCGGGCAAAGCCTTGCGCAACGGCGGCACCAGCGGCCTCGGTCATCGGGGTGGTGGCAGCGTGATCCAGATACAGGCGATCGGCCAATCGAACTTCCAGCAAGATTGCGAAACGGGGTCCGTCGCCTATATAGCGGCGACGATCTCCCGCGCCACTGCGCCAAGCCAACGAGTATTATGCCCGAAGTTATCTTTCCCGGCCCCGAGGGGCGCCTCGAAGGCCGCTTTTCCCCCGGACCGCGCCCGCGCGCGCCGGTGGCGATGATCCTGCACCCGCATCCCACCGCGGGCGGCACGATGAACAACCGGATGGTCATCGAACTGTACAAGACCTTCCAGCGGCGCGGTTTCGCGACGCTGCGGTTCAATTTCCGCGGCGTCGGCAAGAGCCAGGGCACGTTCGACAACGGCATCGGCGAATTGTCGGATGCCGCCAGCGCGCTCGATTGGGTGCAGAGCTTCCACCCCGAAGCGCAGACCACCTGGATCGCGGGCGTCAGCTTCGGCGCGTGGATCGGGATGCAGCTTTTGATGCGCCGGCCCGAAATCCGCGGCTTCATCTCGGTGGCGCCGCCCGCCAATATGTACGATTTCACCTTCCTCGCGCCGTGCCCGTCCTCGGGCATCATCATCCAGGGCGAAGGCGACGAAGTCGTCACGCCGAGCGCGGTGCAGAAGCTGGTCGACAAGCTGCGCACGCAAAAGCACATCACGATCCACCACGACGTGATCCCGCGCGCGAACCATTTCTTCGAGCATGAGATGACCGAGCTGATGAGCTCGGTCGACAATTATCTCGACATGCGGCTGGACCCCAACTCGCCGATCAAGTGAGGCGCCCCGCAGCGGATCAGCAGGTGCTGATCCGCGCTCAGCGGCGAGCCCGGCCGGCGGCGCCCCGGCGAGGCGTCGGCGTACGTGATGGACATATAGTGCGACCCGCGAACCAGGCCGCGCAATGAACCGGCCGCCGATCGTTGAGCGCCTGCCCTGACCCAATCGACCGCCGGCACCATCTTCGTTTTCGATGAGCATCGTCCCTGGATTATCTTTTGCTTGCCGTGACTTTCGAGTCGACAGATGATTCCATCCGGCTCGAAATCATACCAGCCCGAACTTCGTGCCCGGCAGTCGTCAAATCACCCGGTTACCGGTTGGGGATCAACGAAACCCTGCCCCACCGGTTGAGCCGCGCGATGGGAGACGCCCTGAAGCGCGGGCCTGAAGCGCGGGCGCGGCGTCGAAACTGTCGGCACGCGCCATGCGCCACGCATAGCTGTAGAAATCATGGTCGCCGGCACCGGTCAGGAGTTCGCCCGGCTCCAGCAGCACATGCAATTGCGAGAAGAGCCGGATCTCGGTCTGGTTGACGCGGCGCACCAGGTGATGCGGCCCGAGATCGCGCGGATGTTCCAACCCGGCGGCGGCGAGCATCTCCGAAAGCGCCGCCAGCGTGTTGCGATGGAAATTGCGGACCCGTTCCGCCTTGTCGGGCACGACCAGCGCGCGCTGGCGCGACGCATCCTGCGTCGCCACCCCCGTCGGACAGCGGTTGGTGTTGCAGCTTAGCGACTGGATGCAGCCGAGCGCGAACATGAAACCGCGCGCGGCATTGGCCCAATCGGCGCCGATCGCGAGCACGCTGGCGATGTCGAACGCGCTGACCAGCTTGCCCGCGGCACCGATCCTGATGCCCTGCCTGAGCCCGGCGCCGACCAGCGTATTGTGCACGAACAACAGCCCCTCGCGCATCGGCACACCGAGATGATCGGTAAATTCGAGCGGCGCCGCGCCGGTGCCGCCTTCGGCGCCATCGACCACGATGAAATCGGGGCGGATTCCGGTTTCGATCATCGCCTTGGCGATCCCCATGAATTCCCACGGGTGCCCGATGCACAGCTTGAACCCGACCGGCTTGCCGCCCGACAGGTGCCGCAATTGCGCGATGAAGTGCATCATCTCGATCGGGGTCGAAAAGGCGGTGTGGCGTGAGGGCGAAACACAATCCATGCCGATCGGAACCCCGCGTGTCGCAGCGATTTCGGCGGTCACCTTGGCGCCGGGCAGGATGCCGCCATGACCCGGCTTGGCGCCCTGGCTGAGCTTGATCTCAATCATCCGGACCTGCGGCGCGGCGGCCTGCGCGGCGAACCGTTCGGGGTCGAAATCACCGGTCGGCGTGCGGCATCCGAAATAGCCGCTGCCCAATTCCCAGATCAGGTCGCCGCCATGTTCGCGATGATAGGCGCTGATCCCGCCCTCACCGGTATCGTGGGCAAAACCGCCCATCCGGGCACCCCGATTCAGCGCGCGAACGGCGTTCGCGCTCAGCGAGCCGAAACTCATCGCGGAGATGTTCAGAATCGACGCCGAATAGGGCGCAGCGCATTGATCCCCACCGATCTCGATGCGAAAACTCTCCGGGTCAGCCGCCGCGAACGCCCGGATCGAGGGACTGATGAACTCATAACCGTTATCGTAGACGTCAAGCTGCGTCCCGAACGCGCGCTCGCTGCTCTCGTTCTTGGCGCGCGCATAAACGAGCGACCGCTGGCTGCGCGAAAAAGGGGTCCGGTCGTGATCGCTTTCAAGCAGATACTGGCGGATTTCCGGTCGAATCCATTCGATCAGCCAGCGAATGTTGCCGATGATGGGGTAATTGCGGCGAACCGAATGGCGACGCTGGATCAGGTCATGGACGCCCAGCAGCGATAGCGCCGTGGCGACCACGAACAGTGGCCAGAGCCCGGGACGGGTAACGAGCAACAGGCCCGATGCGACGGCAAGGACAACACACAGCGCGAGAACGGTAAAACGGCTGATCCGCAAAATTTCTCTCCCAGCGGCGGCTCGGCAGCCCACGCTCGCCGACCGCTTTACGCGGCAATATGATAATGTTCGAGAAACGGCGCGAGGCGCCAATTCAGGGCGTCGGCATTGGTGTCGTCGGGCGCGATGCCGAGCAACGCCCGTACCGGCGCATCGCACAGGACGATCGCGAAATAGAGGTCCGCGGCGTCCTGCGGGCGATCGATCCGGGCCTTGCCCGCCGCCGTCCAGCGGCGGAATGCCTCCGCCAGCCGCGCCACGAACCGCAAATGCACATCCTGGTTGAAGCGCCGGCCGAATTCGGGATCGCTCAGGCTCTGGGCGATCACCAGGCGCATGAGCGCGAGCGAGCGCGGGGTGGTGGCAAAAGCGTAATAACGCAGCGCCAGTTCACGCAGCACCGCCCCCGGACGCGTCTCCGCGGCGTAAATATCCTCCACGCCCTTCAGACCTTCATTGCGCGCCCGATCGACCACGGCGTACAAGAGGCCGTGCTTGTTTCCGAACAAATCGTACACCGTTGCCAACGAACCGCCCGATCGCTGCACGATGGCATTGACGCTGACCCGCTCAAAACCCTGCTCGAGGAACAGCGATTCGGCCGCGTCCAGGATGGCCTGCCGCCTGTCTTCTCGTCGTGTCGTATCGCGTCGGTCGTTCATTTCGGTCCCCACCCCTCTCTCGGTCCCCTCTTGGTTGTTGACGAGTAATGTACGTTACACTACTGGCGTCGCGCAAGCCAGAGCGCGGATCTCGATCAGGGCCGCTGCCGCTAACATGGGATAAGACAGATATGCGTCGTTTTGCCACATTGAGAAATGCGGCGTGCGCCCTGGCCGGTGCAGCAATGCTGACACTGGCGGGCTGCGCGGGCGAAGCGCCCCCACCCCCGCCGCCGCCCGAGGTCGGGATCGTGACGATTCGCGCGCAGCCGGTGACCAACGTCATCACGCTGCCCGGTCGCGTGCAGGCGGTGCGCACCGCCGAGGTCCGCGCGCGCGTCGACGGCATCGTCCAGCGCCGGCTCTACGAAGAAGGCACCGACGTTCGCGCGGGGCAAGCGCTGTTCGCGATCGATCCGCGCGAATTGCGCGCGAGCTTCAACGCCGTTCAGGCCTCGTTGGCGCGGGCGCAGGCCAATGCCGCCAACGCCCAGCAGGATGTCGACCGCTATCGCCCGCTGCTGGTCGATAACGCGATCAGCAAGCAGGAATATGATACCGCGGTTGCACGGCTGCGCTCGGCCCAGGCCGACGTCGCGCAGGCGCGGGCGCAGGTGGAAAGCGCGCGGCTGAGCCTTAGCTACACCACGGTGACGGCGCCGATTTCCGGCCGAGCCGGTCGCGCGCAGGTCACCGAAGGCGCGCTGGTGAGCGCTGCCGGCGGCACCTCGCTGACGACGATCGAGCAGATCGATCCGATCTACGTCAATTTCTCGCAATCGAGCTCGGACCTGATGGCGATCCGGCGCGACATCGCCAGCGGCCGTCTCGACCTTCCGGGGCTGAACCGGATCGCGGTTCAGCTCGAACTCGAAAACGGCGACAGTTACGGCATCGAAGGCCATATCGATTTCCTCGATCTCGCGATCGACGAAGCGACCGGCACCGCCGCACTGCGCGCCGAATTCCCCAATCCGGCGCGGCTGCTGCTGCCCGGCCAGTTCGTTCGTGCGCACCTTCAGGCCGGCATCAAGGCCGACGGCATCGTCGTGCCGCAGCGCGCGGTGACCGTGGGGCCGCAGGGCGGCACCGTGATGGTCGTCGGCGCCAAGGATATCGTCGAGGTGCGGCAGATCCGGCTTGGCGACCTGCAGGGCAGCAATTGGGTCGTGCTCGATGGGCTGCGGCCCGGCGACCGCGTGATCGTCTCGGGCCTGCAGAAAGTGCAGCCGGGCCAGCCGGTCCGCATCGCTGCCGCCGCCAAGGCGGCCCCCAAGGCCGCGCCCAAGCAACAGCCCGCCGCGCGCTGAGGACATCCGATCATGAGCCCCCGCTTCTTCATCGACCGGCCGATCTTCGCCTGGGTCGTTGCCTTGTGCATCTCGCTGGCCGGCGTGCTGACGCTGCAGGCGCTGCCGATCGAGCAATATCCGACCGTCGCGCCGCCGTCGCTCACCATCCGCGCCACCTATCCGGGCGCCGATGCCGCGACGCTCGAACAGAACGTCACGCAGGTCATCGAGCAGGAACTCAACGGCATCGAGGGCCTGCTCTACATGTCGTCGACGAGCAATTCGAACGGCTCGGCGGAAATCACGGTCACCTTCAAGACCGGCACCGATATCGACAAGGCCCAGATGGACGTCCAGAATCGGCTGACGCTGGTCGAACAGCGCCTGCCCGAAGAGGTGCGGCGTCAGGGCATTCCGGTGCAGGAGGCCAATGCCGGCTTCCTGATGCTCGTCGCGATCGGATCGAAATCCGGTGAAACCGGGCAGTTCGAGCTGGGCAATTTCGCCAACGCGCGGATCGTCGACGAATTGCGGCGCGTCGAAGGCGTCGGCAACGTGCAGGTCTTCGCCTCGCCTTACGCGATGCGCGTGTGGCTCGATCCGCAAAAACTCGCCAATTATCGCCTGTCCGCGGCCGAGGCCCTCGCCGCCGTGCAGGAACAGAACAGCCAGAGCCCCGGTGGTCAGCTCGGCGACCTGCCGGTGGCCGGCGGTACCGAACTCAACGCGACGATCCTGACGCAGAGCCGGTTCACCAACCCCGAGCAATTCGCCAAGATCATCCTGCGCGCCAACCCCGACGGCTCGGCGGTCACGCTGGGCGATGTCGCGCGGGTCGAACTCGGTGCGCAGACCTATCTGTTCGATTCGGAACTCAACGGAAAGCCCGTCGCCGGCGTCGCGATCCAGATGACGCCGGGCGCCAATGCGCTCGCCACCGCGGAAGGCGTCAAGGCGCGGCTGACGCAGCTCGCCACCACCTTCCCGCAGGACGTGAGCTGGTCGGTTCCCTACGACACCACGCTGTTCATCGACGCCTCGATCTCGGCGGTCGTCAAGACGCTGATCGAGGCGATGGTGCTCGTCTTCCTCGTCATGTTCCTGTTCCTCCAGAACTGGCGCGCGACGCTGATCCCGTCGATCGTCGTGCCGATCGCGCTCGCCGGCGCGTGTCTCGGCCTGTGGCTGTTTGGCTTTTCGATCAACGTGCTGACACTATTCGCGATGGTGCTCGCGATCGGCATTCTCGTCGACGATGCGATCGTCGTGATCGAGAATGTCGAACGGATCATGGTCGAGGAGGGACTCTCGCCCTATCACGCGACCGTGAAGGCGATGCGCCAGATCACCTCCGCCATCGTCGGCATCACGCTCGTTCTGATGGCGGTGTTTGTGCCGATGGCCTTCTTCCCCGGCTCGACCGGCGCCATCTACAAGCAATTCTCGGTCACGCTGATCGTGTCGATCGGCTTTTCGGCGCTGCTCGCGCTGACGCTGACCCCAGCGCTCTGCGCGACCTTCCTCAAGCCGCACGTTCCCGAGGATGAGCGCCAGCCGAACTGGTTCACCCGCCACACCGGGCGCTTCTTCGGCGGGTTCAACAACTGGTTCGGGCGGACGACCAACCGTTATCAGGGGCTGGTCGGCGGGATGCTCTCCACCCCGCTGCGCTGGCTCGGCGTGTTCGCGGCGATGCTCGTGCTGACGATGATCCTCTTCACCCGCCTGCCCGGCGGTTTCCTGCCCGTGGAAGATCAGGGCACCGTCATCACCGCGATCCAGGCCCCGCCGGGCGCGACGCGGGCGCGGACCGAGGAAGCCATCGCGCAAGTGAAGGCCTTCTACCGTGAGGAGAATGTCGTCGAGAATGTGTTCGTCGTGCGCGGCTTCAGCTTCTTCGGTCAGGGGCAGGCCAACGCGATCTCGTTCACCACGCTGACGCCCTGGAAGCAGCGCCCCGGCGCCGAGAACAGCTCAATCACTTTGGTCGGCAAGGCGATGGGGACGTTCAGCCAGATCAAGGAAGCGATGGTCTTCGCGCTCAATCCCCCCGCGATCCAAGAACTCGGCACCGCCAGCGGCTTCACCTTCAAGCTCGAGGATGTCGGCGGCAACGGCACGGCGGCGTTGCTCGCCGCGCGCAACCAGTTGCTCGGTGCCGCCAGCCAGAGCGCCTTGCTCGTCGGCGTTCGCCCCGAAGCGCAGGAAGATGCCCCGCAGCTTCGCGTGATGATCGATCGGATCAAGGCGCGCGCGCTCGGCCTGTCGATCGGCGACGTCAACGGCACGCTCGCGATCGCGTTCGGCAGCGCTTACGCCAACGACTTCACCCACGACGGCCGTGTGCTGCGTGTCATGCTCCAGGCCGACGCGCCGCATCGCATGACACCGGCGGACGTGCTCGCGCTCAAGGTCCGCAACGCGGCGGGCGAGATGGTGCCGTTCGGCTCGTTCACCCAGGTCGAATGGACCTCGGGCCCGCAACAGCTCCAGCGCTACAACGGCTATCCGGCCACCACCATTTCCGGCATGGCCGCCCCCGGCCGCTCGACCGGCGAGGCGATGGCCGAAATGGAACGGCTCGCCGCCGATCTGCCCGCGGGCTTCGCCTATGAATGGACCGGCATCTCGTTCGAGGAGAAGCAGTCGGGCGGCCAGATCGGCATGTTGCTCGGGCTGTCGTTCCTCGTCGTCTTCCTGCTGCTGGCGGCGCTGTACGAAAGCTGGGCGATCCCGGTATCGGTGCTGCTCGTCGTGCCATTGGGCGTGCTCGGGTCGATCCTGTTCACGATGATGCGCGGGCTATCGGCCGACGTCTATTTCAACGTCGGACTGATCACCATCATCGGGCTTGCCGCCAAGAACGCGATCCTGATCGTCGAATTCGCGATCGAACAGGAAGCCGAGGGCAAATCGCCGCTCGATGCAACGCTCGAGGCCGTGAAGCTGCGCCTGCGCCCGATCATCATGACGTCGCTCGCCTTCATCGGCGGCATGGTGCCGCTGTTCGTCGCCAGCGGCGCCGGGGCGGCCAGCCGGATCGCGGTCGGCACCGGCGTTGTCGGCGGCATGCTTGCCGCAACGTTGCTCGGCATCTTCTTCATCCCCGTTTTCTACCTCTCGGTGCGGCGCTGGCTCAGCAGCAAGCGTCCACCCGCGCCCGGTGAAGAACGGCACCACGACGACCCGGAGCCCGTCCATGCGTAAGGCGTTCGTTCTCACCCTCGCCGGCCTGCTCGCGGGCTGCCAGATGGCGCCGCCGCATGTGCGCCCCGATCTGCCCACCGCGACCGGCTATCCCGCCGCCTTTGCCGGCGACGTGACGCTCGGCCAGCGCGCGGTCGACATCGGCTGGCGCGATTTCTTCGCCGACCAGCAACTCCAGCAACTCGTCGCAACCGCGCTGGAGCATAACCGCGATCTCGCGATCGCCGTCGCCCGGATCGAGGAAGCGCGCGGGCTCAACCGTATCACCGACGCCGATCGCCTGCCGACATTGGGCGCATCCGGCGATGTCACGCGCAGCCGCACCCCCGGCGGCGCCACCGGCATCCCCGGCGCCGGCTCGGTCACCGACACGCGTTATGCGATCGGCGTCGGCGTTACCGGGTTCGAGCTCGATTTCTGGGGCCGGGTGAAGAACCTCTCGGACGCCGCGCGGGCGCGATATCTGGAGACGATCCAGGCCCAGCGCGCCTTCCGCCTCGTCCTGATCCGCGACGTCGCCTCGGCCTATTTCGCGGCGCGCGAGGCCGACGAACGCATCGCGCTGGCCGAAGCGACGGTGCGCAGCCGCCAGGAAGGCCTGCGCATCGCGCGGCGGCGGCTCGAAGCCGGCGTCACCTCGGCGCTCGATTTCCGTCAGTCGGAATCGCTGCTGACGCAGGCCGAGACCGAATTGGCGGGGCTCCGGCTCGCCAAGGCGCAGAACGAAAACAGCCTTGCGGTGTTGACCGGCGGGTCGCTGCCGGCCGCGCTGCCGCCCGCGCTGCCGCTGGCCGAACAGAAAAGCGGCGCGGTGATCGCCGCCGGCCTGCCGTCCGAACTGATGGTCACCCGGCCCGACATTCTCGCCGCCGAGGAACGGCTGCGCGCCGCGCGGGCCAATATCGGGGCAGCGCGCGCCGCCTTCTTCCCCAGCATTTCGCTGACCGGCAACCTCGGTTTCGCTTCCACCGCGCTGGACAATCTGGTCGGCAACGACGGCTTGAGCTGGGGCTTCGGCCCGACCATCAGCCTGCCGATCTTCGACGGCGGCCGCCGCACCGGCAATCTCACCGTCGCCGAAGCGCGCGAGGATATCGCGATCGCCGATTATGAAGGCACGCTGCAACAGGCGTTCCGCGACGTCGCCAATGCGCTCGCGGGGCGGCGCTGGCTCGCCAATCAGGTGGCGTCGCAGATGCGCGAGACCGAGGCCCAGCGCCAGATCGCCTTCCTCGCCCGCACGCGATACCGCGAGGGGGTCGTCAATTATCTCGAAGTGCTCGATGCCGAGCGCAACCTGTTCGCCGCCGAACAGGCGCTGATCCGGGTCCGCCGCAGCGAACTCGACAATCTCGTCTCGCTCTACGTCGCCCTGGGCGGCGGGGCGCTGGAGACCAGCGCGACCGGTTAATCCCAGCTCAGCCGGTAGGTGACCAGAAACCCGTCATGATCGGAAAGACGCGGGCTGCCCGGCGATCCGTCGAACCGCGATTCGACCTTCACCGGGGTGACCGTCACGCTCGCCCCCGAATCGAACAATTGCAGATCCTGCGTATCCATCCACGGTTCGTCGCCGTCCCATGACATCCGCACATCGCAGGTCGCGGGCCGGTCGACACAATATTGATGGACGAGCGCCAGCGGCTGGCTTGCGCGGAAACGCAGGAAACGCAGTTGGTCGTGGCGCATGTTGAAGTCGCCGCCGAGGATCAGCGGGGTATCGTTGAGCGCGACCCCGTCGATAAAATCGCTCAGCACGTCGGTCTGAAGCTGATGCGCCGCGCTATGGCGCTTGCGTGAAACCCCCGAGGCCGCTTGCGAATTCATATGCGTGTTGAACAGGTCGATCGCCTCGGGCACGCCGGGGATATGAATGCGGGCGTGCAGCACCCCCTTGTTGCTCAGGCAATCGATCCCGGCGCAGCGACGCCCGCCGAAAGCCTCCGAGCCGCTGGCCACGATCGGATAGCGGCTGAGGATGGCGAGGCCGCTCGACGCCAGGTGAATGCCGATTTCGCCTTTGCCCCAGACAAAGGGCCCTCTCATCCGGCCCGTGCTGGGCCGCGCCGGTTTCTGCGTCCGCGACGGGCCGAAAACGGCGTTGGCGTAAGGCATATTTTCCACCGCGCGGGTGGCGGCGGGGCTGAACATTTCCTGGATCAGGACGATATCGGGCGCATGGCCCTGTGCCGCCATATCGCGGAGTATCGCGCTGATCCGGTGCAGCGACGGCGCCCGCCCCCTGCGCGCCGGCCAGGCCAGCCCCTCGATATTGAAGGTCAGCACCGTGAGGGTGGTGCTATGCCCGCCACCGTTCGTAGCGACGATCCTCGGCCCCGTTGCGCGATCGACAGGTGTCAGGCGAGGCTGCGGCAGCGCCGCGCAACCGGCGAGCAACACCGACAGGCCGAGCGCCATCGTCTGGAAAGCCCGCCGCGGGAAGCCTGTCACCGTCATGCGGCGCGCCTTACCGCTTTGCCGGTTGCCGCGCTACGCCACGTGTTCGCCTGAACGGGGCGGCGCGCGCAGGCTGGCGCGATAGGCGCTCAGCACGTCGCGCGACACATCATCCCAGGAAAAACGGTTCGCGGCCTCGCTCGCCGCTCCACCCAGGGCGCGGCGACATTCCGGAGACAGGATCAGCCGCTCCACCGCCGCGACATAGCCATCGACGTCGATGGGCGGCACGAGCAGGCCATTCTCGCCCGGATCGATCAACGAGCAGGCGCTGGGCACATCCGCGGCGACGATCGCCAGCCCGGCCGCCATCGCTTCGAGCGTGACGTTGCCGAACGCCTCGGTGATGCTGGGGTTGATCAGGATGTCCGCGCTGGCGACCGCGCGTCCCAATGCGGCACCAGACAGGTGGCCGAGAAAATCGGCGTCGGGCAGCCAGTGCGCGAACAGGTCCCGCGCCGGGCCGTCGCCCACGATCATCGGCCGCAGCCTGTGCCCGCGCGCGCGCGCCGCCTCGACGATCTCGGCAAAGATATCGAGCCCCTTCTCGCGAACGAGGCGGCCGAAGAACAGCACGACAATATCGTCATCGGCATAGCCGCGCCGCCGCCGCCATTCGGGATCGCGATTGGACGGGTGAAACACCGCCCTGTCCACGCCCCGCCCCCATGGACTGACGTGATCCAGCCCCTGCGCGCGAAACTCCGCCGCAATCGCCTGATTGGGCACCAATATCCGGTCGCTGGCCGCGTAGAATCGGCGCAGATACGCCTCGGCATAGGGCTTCAGAAAGCCCAGCCGATAATGTTCGAAATAGGTCTCGAAGCGCGTGTGCAGGCTGGTCACCACCGGCACCGCCAGCGTCCGCGCAAAACGCTGTGCCGCTCGTCCGAGCAAATCAGGCGCCGAGAGATGGACGATATCGGGCTGGAACCGCCTGATGTCGTGGCGGATCGCCTTGGGCAACCCCAGTGCCAGGCGATATTCCGGGCGTCCCGGAATCGCGATCGACGGCACCGACACCAGCGTTCCGGTCGCCGTGAAAGCGGGATTGGCGATCGTCGGCGAATAGACCCTCACCTGCGCGCCCGCCGTATCGGTCAGATAGCCCACCAACCGGTTGAGCGCCTGGTTGGCGCCATCGCGCACACAATTGTAATTGCCCGAAAACAGCGCGACGCGCAGTGGCGCTTCCGGCGCGCGAAGGGGTTGCGAGGGAGCAGGATCATGCTCGGCTCGGGCCCGCGTGGCGGCAAACACCGTCATTGCGCTTCAACGCGCGCCGGCTTGCGCACCGGCCTTTCGAGGCGCGCGGTCAGCATCCGAATCCCCGCCAGCGGGCCGACCAGACACAACAACACGATCACGCCGGCCGCCAGCGTCCACTGCCAGCCGGACAATTGATCGAGCCCGTCAATCTTGCGCGCGGTAAAATAGCCGGGCGCCAGCATGACCGGTACCCAGACCAGCGCCGAGACGACATTGGCCAGTTGGAAAGGCCGCTGCGGCATCCGCATCACCCCCGCGACCAGCGGAATGGTCGACCGGATCGGCCCCAGAAACCGCCCGACCAGCACCGACCAGAAACCGTATTTGCGGAAGAACAGCCGCGCGCGGGCCACCATCGCCCGATGCTTGCGCAGCGGCGAACGGTAATAGAGCCGCCGGCCCGACCATCGGCCGAGCGCATAGGACATGGCATCGCCCAGCACCGATCCGGCGACCGACCACAGCAACACCGGCAGCGGATCGATCAGCCCGCTGCCGATCAGCCCGCCGATCATCAGCATCAGCGCCGTCGCGGGCACGAACAGCCCGACGATCGCCAGCGATTCGCCAAAGGCAATCAGCCCGAGCACCGGCCCGGCCCACATCCGGTGGTTCTCCACGAAAGCGGCAAGATGCTGGAAGATCAGGTCCATGACGAACCCACGGCGATGTCGCCGGAAAAGCGCAAAACCGGAACCATGATCAGGCCAGTATATTGTCGGCGAGATCGTCGGCGGCGCGGTCGATCTCGGCTGCCGGCTCGGCGCCGACCAACGCATAGCCCACGCCATCGCGGTTCCAATAGGCGACGGCATCGTCGCCGCGCTGGATCGCGACCGGTTCCGTCGCCTCGTCGCGCCCGCTGCGCTGCGCGAACATCGAGACGACCCGCGCGGCATCGGTTCGGATCATGATCTGGAGCGCCGGGCCGGAATCGGCGGGAAACAATTGCACGTCGGTAATCTGCCACCCGTCGGGCAGAACCGGCATCCGGATATTGGTCGAGCGCATCACCTCATGGGCATCGAAATGCGCATTCTCGACCTGCGACGGCATCGCCGCGCGCATCAGCCCGATCCGGTGCGACATCACCGCATCGCCGACATAAGCGGGCACGTCGTCCTGCAACACCGATGGAATCAGAAACGCGGCAACAGCCGCCGCGCTCGCCAGGCCGACGACACCCCGCCATCGCCACCGGCGCCGCGCGATGCGCTGGCGCAACCGCTCGGCGCTCGTCACCATCGTCGGCCCCAACGGGCGATCGTCGTGCAGTGCAAGCCCCAGGGCGCTGCGCAGCCGCAGATCCGCCATCACACGGGCAGCCGCCGCACCGTCGCGCGCCAGATACTCCTCGACTGCCATACGGCGCACGGGTTCGAGTTCGTCGTCGATATAGGCGTGGATTTCCAGTTCGGACACCGCGTCAGACGTCATCCTTGCCTCCCACCACACGCAATGCGCGAACCGCCCCGCCCTCGGCGTCCGATTCGAGCGACCGCAACGCGGCGCGCGCGCGGCTGAGGCGCGACATCACCGTTCCCACCGGCACGTCGAGCACCGCCGCCGCATCGCGATAACTGAGCCCTTCGACGCTGATCAGATGCAGCGTCTCGCGCTGGGTCTCGGGCAATGCCTCGAACCGCGCGAGCACCTGCGCGAGATAGGCCTGATGTTCCTGCGCTGCCCGTTCGTGATCCGCCGCCAGCAGCGCAAGCCGCTCATGCCGCTCGTGGTCGGCCTTCGCGCGCCGGGTCGCGTCGAGAAAGCGGTTGCGGACGATCGCCAGCAGCCAGCCCTTCAGCGAGCCATCGGTGCGAAACGTCTCGGCGCGATCATAGGCCGAAAGCAACGCATCCTGGACGATATCGTCCGCCGCATCCACATCGCGGCTGAGCGCGCGCGCATAGCGCCGCATCGCCGGGATATGCTCGATCGGATTATGCTTGGTGCGAAACGCCATGGTCCTAATACGATGCAGCCCCGGCTTTTATTCCATCGACGCGAAATTTAATCGCAATTCGCCCCGCGATCCCCATGATCTTTATGGAATCCTTATGGAACACGGGAGTTTTCCCGTGGAACCTTAATCCCCTGCCGCGCCACATAACCTCCGTTACCGGCATGGGACATCGACCGTGTATGCCGCCTTACAGCGTCTCCGATCGGGGCAGCGATGGCTTGCGGCCGATCTCGCGATCCGCACGCTTGGCTGCGGCTTGCTCGGGTTGTGTGCGGCCGCGGTCTGGTGGCTCTACACCGCCGTCCAGCACGCGCCGTCGCAGCCGGCCGACCTGCGCGACCTCGCTGCGGCAATGCTCGCGGTCTTGTGCTGGGCAGGTGGGTGGGTCGCGCTCGCCGAAGGGCAAAAGCTGTTCCAGCTCGTCGAAATACCTGGCCGCGACGGCCAGATCGACCCGATCAACAAGGGGATTTCATTGTGACCGATGTGCTGTGGCTTGGCGCGCTCGCCGGCCTGTTCGTGCTGACGCTCGGCTATCTCCACTTGTGCGACAAAGCCTGAGCGGGCGCATGACACTCCACCTCCTGCTCGCCGGGTTCACCGTGCTCGCGCTCCTCATCTATCTCGTGGCCGTGCTGGTGCGGCCCGAACGTTTCTAGAAGGCGCCGCCATGACCGTTCAGGGCTGGGCGACGATCGCCCTGTTCATCGCCATCGTGATCGCGCTCGCCAGGCCGATGGGGCTGTGGCTGTTCGCGCTGTACGAGGGGCGGCGGACGCCGCTGTACCGCCTGCTCGGCCCGGTCGAGCGCGGTTTCTACCGCCTCGCCGGGGTCGATCCCGATCGCGAGCAGAGCTGGCGCGTTTACGCCGCGCACATGCTCGTGTTCCAGCTTGCCGGGCTGCTGTTCACCTATGCCATCCTGCGACTGCAGGCGGTGCTGCCGCTCGATCCGCGCGGCCTGCCAGCGGTGAGGGCCGACGGCGCGTTCAACACCGCGATCAGCTTCACCACCAACACCAACTGGCAATGGTATGCGGGCGAGGCCACGCTTTCCAACCTCAGCCAGATGCTGGGGCTCACGATCCATAATTTTCTGTCGGCCGCGACCGGGATCGCGATCGCCTTCGCGCTGTTCCGCGGTTTCGCGCGACGCGAGGCTAGCGGGATCGGCAATTTCTGGGCCGATATCACGCGCGTGACGCTCTACCTGCTGGTGCCGCTCTGCCTCGTTTATGCGCTGTTCCTGATCGCCAGTGGCGTCCCCCAGACCTTCGCCGCCGCGATCGACGCGACGACGCTGGAGGGCGCGAAGCAGACGATCGTGCTCGGCCCCGTCGCCGGACAGGAAGCGATCAAGCTGCTCGGCACCAATGGCGGCGGCTTCTTCAACGCCAATTCGGCGCACCCGTTCGAGAACCCTGGCGCGCTCACCAATATCGTGCAGATGGTGTCGATCCTCGTGATCGGTGCGGGGCTCACCTGGACGTTCGGCAAGGCGGTCGGCAACACGCGGCAAGGCTGGGCGATCCTTGCGGCGATGACGACGCTGCTGATCGCGGGCATCACCATCGTCTATTGGCAGGAAGCCGCGGGCAACCCGGTCCTCCACGGCCTCGGCCTCGCCGGCGGCAATATGGAGGGCAAGGAGGTCCGCTTCGGCATTGTTGCCAGCGCGATCTTTGCGGTGGTAACGACGGCGGCATCGTGCGGCGCGGTCAATGCGATGCACGACAGCTTCACCGCATTGGGCGGGATGATCCCGCTGTTCAACATGCAACTCGGCGAGATCGTCATCGGCGGCGTCGGTGCCGGGATCTACGGCTTCCTGCTGTTCGCCATCCTCGCGGTGTTCGTCGCCGGGCTGATGGTCGGGCGCACCCCCGAATATGTCGGCAAGAAGATCGAGGCGCGCGAGGTCAAGCTCGCGGTGCTGGCGATCGCGGTGCTGCCCTTGTCCATCCTCGGGCTGACGGCGCTGGCGTCGGTGCTGCCGCAGGGGCTGGCGGGGCCATTGAACAAGGGGCCGCACGGCTTTTCCGAGATCCTCTATGCGTTCAGTTCGGCGACCGGCAATAACGGCTCCGCCTTTGCCGGGCTCAGCGCAAGCACACCCTTTTACAACGGCCTGCTGGGCGTCGCGATGTGGATCGGGCGGTTCTTCGTGATCGTGCCGGTGCTGGCCATCGCCGGCTCACTCGCCGCCAAGAAGGTCGTCCCCGAAACCGCGGGCTCGTTCCCCACCACCGGGCCGCTGTGGGTCGGGCTGCTGATCGGGATCATCCTGATCCTCGGCGGGCTGACCTTCCTTCCCAGCCTCGCGCTCGGCCCCGTCGCCGATCACCTCGCGATGCTCAACGGCCAGCTTTTCTAAGGGCGCCGCCATGACGACCACCCCCGCGATCTTCTCCACCGACCTCGTCCTGCTCGCGATCCGCGATGCGGTCGGCAAGCTCGATCCGCGCCTGCTGGTGACAAACCCGGTGCTGTTCACCACCGCCGTCGTCGCGTTGCTGCTCACGGTGCTGCTGGTGCTCGGCGACGAAGGCGTGGCGCTCGGGTTTCAGATCCAGCTCATTATCTGGCTGTGGCTGACGGTGCTGTTCGGCACCTTCGCCGAGGCGCTCGCCGAGGGCCGGGGCCGTGCGCAGGCGGCGGCATTGCGCGCCACCAAGACCGACCTCACCGCCAAATTGTTGGCACCCAGGGGTGATGGGTTCGAAGTGATCGCGGCCGCGCGCCTCCAGAAGAACGCGATGGTTCTGGTCGAAGCCGGCGATCTGATCCCGGCCGACGGCGAGGTGATCGAGGGCGTCGCCTCGGTCAACGAAGCCGCGATCACCGGCGAAAGCGCACCCGTCATCCGTGAAGCGGGCGGCGATCGCTCGGCGGTGACCGCGGGCACGCGCGTGCTTTCCGATCGCCTCACGATCCGCGTCACGCAGGAACCCGGTCAGGGCTTTCTCGATCGCATGATCGCGCTGGTCGAAGGCGCCGAACGGCAAAAGACCCCCAATGAGATCGCGCTCACCATCCTGCTCGTCGGGCTGACGATCATCTTCCTGATCGTGGTCGCGACGATCCCCGGCTTTGCCGCTTATGCCGGGGGGACGATCCCGGTCAGCGAACTCGCCGCACTGCTCGTCACGCTGATCCCGACGACGATCGCGGCCTTGCTGTCGGCAATCGGCATCGCGGGGATGGACCGGCTGGTGCGCTTCAACGTCATGGCCAAATCAGGTCGCGCGGTGGAGGCGGCGGGCGATGTCGACATGCTGCTGCTCGACAAGACCGGCACGATCACTGTCGGCGACCGGCAGGCGAGTGCGTTTCACCCGCTCGCAGGCGTCGATCGCGATCGTCTTGCCAACGCCGCGCTGCGCGCCAGCCTCGCCGACGACACCCCCGAAGGCCGCTCGATCGTCGTGCTTGCCCAGCAGGCGCACGGCATTATCCCCCACAAGCTGCCCGACGATGCCGAGATCATCGCCTTCACCGCGCAGACCCGGCTGTCGGGGGTTCGGATCGGCGCGACGCTGATCCAGAAGGGCGCGGTCGACGCGGTGCTGCGCGCAAACCCGGCCAGTGTCGAGACGGCGACGGCCACCGAACTCCGCCGGATCGCCGATCAGATCGCGCGATCGGGGATGACCCCGCTCGCGGTGGCGCGCGACGGCCGGTTGCTCGGCGTCATCGCGCTCAAGGACGTGGTCAAACCCGGCGTGCGCGAGCGCTTCGCCGAGCTGCGCCGGATGGGCATCCGCACGGTGATGATCACCGGCGACAACCCGCTGACCGCCGCGTCGATCGCCGCCGAGGCCGGGGTCGACGATTTCCTTGCCGAGGCGACGCCCGAGGACAAACTCGCGCTGATCCGCCGCGAACAGCAGGGCGGCAGGCTGATCGCGATGTGCGGCGACGGCACCAACGACGCGCCCGCGCTCGCCCAGGCCGATGTCGGCGTGGCGATGAACACCGGCACGCAGGCCGCGCGCGAGGCGGGCAACATGGTCGATCTCGACAGCGACCCCACCAAGCTGATCGAGATCGTCGGGCTCGGCAAGCAATTGCTGATGACCCGCGGCGCGCTCACCACTTTCTCGATCGCCAACGATATCGCCAAATATTTCGCGATCATCCCGGCGATTTTCGTCATCCTCTATCCGGGCCTCGGGGTGCTCAATGTGATGGGGCTCGCCAGCCCGCGCTCGGCGATCCTGTCGGCGATCATCTTCAACGCGCTGATCATACCCTGCCTCGTGCCGCTCGCGCTCAGGGGGGTGCGCTATCGCCCGGTCGGCGCGGGGCGGCTGCTCGCACGCAACCTCTCGATCTACGGCCTCGGCGGTATTCTCGCGCCGTTCGTCGGCATCAAGCTGATCGATCTCGCCATCACCGGCCTCCATCTCGCCTGAGGAGCATGTATATGGCCACGCATCTCACCACCGCGCTGCGCCCCGCGATCGTCATGACGCTGCTGTTCGCCGCGTTGCTCGGGCTGGCGTACCCGGCATTGTTGACCGCGATCGGCCAAATCGCTTTCCCGGCGCAGGCCAATGGCAGCCTGATCCGCGACGGCGATCGCGTGATCGGATCGGCGCTGATCGGGCAGGTCTTCGCCGCGCCGCGCTATTTCCACGGCCGGCCGTCGGCGGCGGGCCAAGGCTATGACGCCGCCGCGTCGTCGGGATCGAACCTTGGCCCGACCAGCAAGGCGCTCGCCGAGCGCGTCGCTGCCGATCTCGCAAATCTACCGCACTCACCGCAAGCATCGGTTCCCGCCGATCTGGTGACGACTTCCGCCTCGGGGCTCGATCCGCACATCAGCCCCGAGGCGGCCTTGTTTCAGGTGAACCGTGTCGCGATGGCGCGTGGCCTTCCGGCCGGGCAGCTACGCACGCTGGTCAACGATCATGTCGAGCGGCGGCTGTTCGGCCTGCTCGGCGAACCGCGCGTCAACGTGCTGCTGCTCAATCGCGCGCTCGACAGCATGGCCTCGAAAGAGGCAAAAGCAACCGAGTGAGCGCCGCATCCGATCCCGATCCCGACGCCCTGCTGCGGGCCGCCGCGCAAGAGCATCGCGGCCGCCTGAAACTGTTCCTCGGCGCCGCCCCCGGTGTCGGCAAAACCTATGAAATGCTGCGTCAGGGCGCCGCGCGCCGCGACGCCGGGATCGATGTGGTGATCGGCGTGGTCGAAACCCACGGCCGTGCCGAAACCGAGGCGCTGACGCATGGCTTCACGGTCATCCCGCGCGCGCGGATCGCCTATCAGGGCCGCGACCTGGCCGAGATGGATCTCGACGCGATCCTCGCGCGGCAACCGCAACTCGTGCTGGTCGACGAACTGGCGCACACCAATGCGCCCGGCAGCCGCCACGACAAACGCTATCAGGATGTCGAGGAACTGCTGGCGGCGGGCATCCACGTCTATTCGACCGTCAACATCCAGCACCTCGAAAGCCTGAACGATGTCGTCGAGTCGTTCACCAAGGTCCGCGTACGCGAGACGCTGCCCGATCGCGTGCTCGAAAATGCCGATATCGAGGTGGTCGATATCCCGCCCGACGAACTGATCGAGCGGCTGCGCGACGGCAAGGTCTATATCCCGCACGAGGCGAGCCGAGCGCTCACCCACTTCTTTTCCAAATCGAACCTGTCGGCGCTGCGCGAACTGGCGTTGCGGCGGGCGGCGCAGACCGTCGATGCGCAGATGCTGGATTATCTGCGCGCGCACGCGCTCGCGGGCACCTGGGCGGGGGGCGAGCGGATCGTCGTCGCGGTGAGCGAACTGGCGGGCGGCGCGACGCTGGTGCGCGCGGCCAAGCGGCTCGCCGATGCGCTGGGTGCGCCATGGACCGCGGTGCATATCGAGACCCCGCGCGCCTTGCGCTTCGGCGACACCGATCGCGCGCGCGTCACCGCCGCGCTGCACCTCGCCAGCCAGCTCGGCGGGCAGGTCGCCTCGGTCGCGGCCGAAACCGTGATCGAGGGGCTCAAGAATTTCACCGTCGACGCCCGCGCGACCCAGCTTATCGTCGGCAAATCGACCCGCTCGCGCTGGTTCGAGCTGCGCCACGGCTCGGTGGTCGACCGACTGGTGCGCGACGTGCCCGGCGTCGCCGTCCATGTCCTGCCGCTGACCGAGGAGGCGCGATCGCATGGCGCCGACGCCACGCGCGTCGGGCGCGGCTGGGGCAAGCCGACAGGGTATCTCGTCGCGCTCGCGCTCACGCTGGGCGTCACCGCGATCGGCGCCGCGCTGTTTTCGACCGGCAACATCACCAATATCGGGCTGCTTTACCTGCTGCCCGTGATGTTCGTCGCGACGCGCTATGGCCTGCGCACCGGCGTCGTCACCGGGCTGGTCTCGTCGCTCACCTATAATTTCTTCTTCATCCCCCCGACCCGCACCTTCACGATCCAGGACCCGCAGAACATCCTGACGGTGCTGGTGCTGCTCGTCGTCGCCGTGGTCAGCAGCCAGTTCGCCGCGCGCGTGCGCGATCAGGCGCTGCTCGCGCAACGCAGCGCGGCGCAGAACAGCTCGCTTGCCGGCTTCGCGCGGCTGCTGACCGGGGTCAGCAAGCGCGACGCGCTCGGGCAAGTGCTCTGCGCAGAGTTGGGCCGCCTGCTCGACGCCAATGCGGTGTTCCTGCTCCCCGAGCAAAGCGAGCTGGCGCTGGTGGCCGCCTTCCCGCCCGAAGACGCGCTCGAGGCGATCGATCAGGCTGCCGCGCGCTGGACGTTCGAGAACAACAAACCCGCCGGGCGCGGATCGGAAACGCTGGCGGCGTCGCAATGGCTGTTCCATCCGCTCGCGGCGGGCGGGCGCGTGCTCGGCGTCGTCGGGCTCGCGCGGCCCGATGCCGAGGTGATCCGATCCGATCGGCTGCCGCTGCTGCTCAGCCTGCTCGATCAGGCCGCGCTCGCGCTCGAACGGATCGAACTCGAGGCCGAGATGGCGACGATCGTCCAGCTCAAGCAGCGCGACCAGCTTCGCGCGGCCCTGCTGTCGTCGGTCAGCCACGATCTGCGGACCCCGCTGACGACGATCCTCGGGATGCTTGCCGAGATCGCGCCCGCCTCGGATCGTCAGGCCGAGCAATTGGCAGACGCGCGCGCCGAAGCCGAGCGGCTCCACCGCTTCGTCGCCAATCTGCTCGATATGGTGCGGGTCGAGACCGGGACGCTGCATCAGTCGCTCGAACCGGTCGATCTGGTCGAGGCGGTCGGGGCGGCGGCGCACGATCTGCGCCGCGTCATCGCCGGCCACCCGATCGAACTCGACATCGCCCCCGACCTGCCCTTCGTCATGGTCGATCCGCAACTGTTCCACCATTGCCTGATCAACCTGCTCGAAAACGCGGCGAAATACGGCGACCCCAAGGGGCCGATCCGGATCACCGCGCGGCGCCGCCACGACGGGCTGGTGCTGAGCGTGATCGATCAGGGCCCCGGCCTGCCCGCGCATGAAACCGAACGCATCTTCGGCACCTTCGCGCGGATCGAGGGCAGCGATCGCACCGGCGGCACCGGGCTCGGCCTCGCCATCGTCAAGGATTTCGCCGAGGCGATGGGATTGAGCGTGAGCGCGGCGAACCGCGGCGATCGATCGGGCGCGAGCTTTTCGATCCGCTTCCCCGAAGACCGCATCCGCAAAAGCAGCGACAGCGCATGACGAAGGAACCGCGCCTGCTGATCGTCGATGACGAGCCCGCGATCCGCAAGCTGCTCGCCACCGCGCTGACGCGGGCGGGCTATCGCGTGATCGCGGCAGGCAACGCGCGCGAAGCGCTGAACGCGATCCAGATCGACAAGCCCGATGCCGCGCTGCTCGATCTCGGCCTGCCCGATCGCGACGGGCTCGAACTCGTGCCGTTGATCGCGCGCGCGGGAATTGCGGTGATCGTCGTCTCGGCGCGCGACGCCACCGAGCAAAAGGTGACCGCGCTCGATCTTGGCGCCGACGATTATGTCACCAAGCCGTTCGATACCGAGGAAGTGCTCGCGCGCGTCCGCACCGCGCTGCGCCACCGGCTCTCGGCCGCCACCGACGCCCCGGTCGTCCAGATCGGCGACGTTACGATCGATCTCGACGCGCGGCTGGTGCGCAAGGACGGCGTAGAAATCCACCTGACACCAAAGGAATTCGCTTTTCTCGCCGCGCTCGCCAGCCATCCCGGCCGGGTCGTCACCCACAGCCATCTGCTGCGCACGATCTGGGGCGCGGGGCATGAAAAAGACGTCGATTATCTGCGCGTGGCGGCACGTGGCGTCCGCAAGAAGCTCGAGGAAACCGCCACTCATCTGTCGATCATCCGCAACGAACCCGGCGTCGGCTATCGCCTGCGCCTGTAGCCGCCGGCGCTGCGTTGCCTTGCGCCGGTCACGGCCCGCGTCGATCCCCATGTCGTTCAGCCTCCGTTGTTACAGCCACGCCTATTCCCCCGGCAATCCCGCCTGCAAAAAAGGATAGCCCGATGTTCAAGCCGCTCCTTCTCGCTGCCGCCGCGATCGCGGCCACCACCGCGCTGCCCGCCGCGGCGCAATCGATCGAGGAACAGGCGCGCTTCGCCGAGGCGCAGTCGCGCTTTCAGGCCGAACTCGCGCAATTCCAGGCCGCGTTCGATCGCTATCGCGCCGCGCAGGAGCGTGATCGCAGCAATGGCTATTACGATCGCGGCGGCGCGCGCGTCCCCTACCCGTCCTACGACGACAATCGCGCCGACGCATATGATCGCAACGAAAACGGCTACGATCCCTCGCGTTACTACCGTTCGGGGCCGCAATATGGTGAGCGCGTGCTCGCCCCCGACGACCGCGTCTATGCCGGTGAGGACGGGCGTTATTATTGCAAACGCAACGACGGCACGACCGGGTTGATCGTCGGCGGTGCGGCCGGCGGCCTGTTCGGCAACGTCATCGACGGCGGCCATTCACGGATCGTCGGCACGCTCCTGGGCGGCGCGGCGGGGGCGCTGGCAGGCCGCGCGATCGACCAGAATAACCGTCAGGTGGTGTGCCGCTGACCGGGTGACAGGCCGCGCGGCGACGGCACAGCAAATCGCCGCGCCGCATCAGTCCCCGCTTGCGCGACGCGCGCGATGGAAACAGGGTGGCAATCGTTGGTTACGCCAGCACCCTTCTCCATCCGCGAGGCCGAATGACGCTGCCCCAGATCCTTTCCGTCGCCACGCTTGCAGCGATGATGGCGATGTTCATCTGGGGCCGATTCCGGTACGATGTGGTTGCGATCCTGGCGCTTCTCGCGGCGCTCGCGCTCGGCATCGTCTCGCCTGAAGAGGCGTTCACGGGCTTTTCCGACGATCTGGTCATCATCGTCGGTTCGGCGCTGGTGCTCTCCGGCGCGGTGCAGCGCTCGGGGGTGGTCGAAACCGCGCAGGGCTTCATCTCGCGCCGCGTGAAGCGCGTGAGCACGCAACTCGTCGTGCTCACCGCCTCGGTCGGGTTCGCGTCCGCGCTGGTCAAGAATGTCGGCGCGCTGGCGATGCTGATGCCCGCCGCGTTCCAGATGGCGAAGAAGAACAAAACCCCGCCCTCGGCCTTTCTGATGCCGATGTCGTTCGCGGCGCTGCTTGGCGGGCTGATGACGCTGGTCGGCACCTCGCCCAACATCATCGTCAGCCGCGTGCGCGAGGATATGATCGGCAAGCCCTTCGGCATGTTCGATTACACCCCCGTCGGGCTGTGCCTGCTGCTGATGGGGCTCGTCTTTCTGCGCTTCGGCTACCATCTGCTGCCCAAGGATCGGCGTGCGGCCCCGACGATGGGCGAGGCGCTCGACGTCCATGCCTATGTCACCGAGGCGACGCTGGCCGAGGGCTCGCCCGCGATCGACGAGACGATCGCCGCGTTCGTCAAACGCCACGATCACGACATCACCGTAACGAGCATTCTGCGCGCCGGGATGCGCAGCGTGCCGCTGGCCGATACCGTGCTGCGCGCGCGCGACACGCTCATCCTCGGCGGCGACCCCGACGTGCTCGAACGTGTCATCTCGCGCGACAAGCTCGCGCTGACCGGCCAGAACCGCGACAAAAAGAAGAAGAAGGACGACAAGAAGAGCAGCGAGATCCGCGTGATCGAGGCGGTGATCAACACCGAATCCTCGCTGATCGGCCAGTCCGCCGGGCGGCTTCGGTTACAGGAGCGCTACGGGATCAATCTGATCGCGGTGTCGCGGCGCGGCGAGCGGCTGGTGAAAAGCCTCGGCAATATCGTGCTGCGCGCGGGCGATGTCGTCGTCCTTCAGGGCGCGCTTGACGAAATGCCGGAAAAGCTCCGCGATCTGGGCGCGCTACCGCTCGCCGAGCGCACGCTGCGGCTGGGCAGCAAGCGCAAGGGGTTGCTCGCGGTGGTCATCCTCGGCGCGGCGATGGCCGCCACTGCCACCGGGCTGGTGCCGGTGGCGGTTGCGTTCTTCGCCGCTGCCGGGCTGGTCATCGCCACCGGCGCGCTGCCGGTGCGCGAGGCTTATGAGCACGTCGAATGGCCGATCCTGATCATGCTCGGCGCGCTGATCCCGGTGAGCGAAAGCCTGCGCACCACCGGCGCTTCCGACGTGATCGCGATCTGGCTGTCGCAAACCGCATCTGGGCTGCCGCCCTGGGGGGCGGTGGCGATGATCCTGACCGCAGCGATGGCGGTGACGCCGTTCCTCAACAACGCCGCCACCGTGCTCGTGATGGCGCCGATCGCGGCGGTGTTCGCCCGCGATCTGGGCTATCACCCCGATGCCTTCCTGATGGCGACCGCGGTCGGCGCGGGGTGCGATTTCCTCACCCCGATCGGGCACCAGTGCAACACGCTCGTCTGGGGGCCGGGCGGCTACAAATTCCAGGATTACGCCCGGCTCGGCGCGCCGCTGTCGCTGCTCGTCATCGTCTTCGGCACGCCGCTGATCATGTTCTTCTGGCCGGTGGTCTGATTATCCCAGATCCCCGATCACCGATTTGACCTCCATGAATTCGGCCAGCCCGTATTTGCCGTATTCACGCCCGTTGCCCGATTGCTTGTAGCCGCCGAACGGCAGGCTGGGATCGGGATTGCCCGCGTTGACATAGACCATCCCCGCGCGCAGCCGCGGCACGAACGCCTTCGCCTTGGCCGGATCGCCCGACACCACCGCCGACAGCCCGTAATTGGTGTCGTTGGCGATGCGGATCGCATCTTCATCATCCTCATAGGGGATGATCGTGACCACCGGCCCGAAAATCTCCTCGCGCGCGATTTTCATGTCGTTGCGGACGTTCGAGAACAGCGTCGGCTTGACGAAATAGCCCGTCGCGACGCCATCGGGGCGGCCGGGCCCGCCCGCCTCCAGCGTCGCGCCTTCGTCGATGCCGTCGGCGATCAGCCCTTGCACCTTGTCCCACTGCGCCTTGTTGACGAGCGGGCCGATATGGCGGCCTTCGGTCATCGGGTCGCCGGTTTGGGTCGCCTCCATCACCTGTCTGGCGATCGCGACCGCCGCGTCATGCTGGCTCTTGTGGACGAGCATTCGTGTCGGCGCGATGCAGCTCTGGCCCGAATTGATCAGCACCCCCATCAACCCGGCGGGGATCGCCTTGTCGAGCGGCGCACCTTCGAGGATCACGTTCGGCGCCTTGCCGCCCAGTTCCTGATGGACGCGCTTGACGGTATCGGCGGCGTTCTTCGCCACCTGTATCCCGGCGCGGGTCGAGCCCGTAAAGCTCACCATATCGATGCCGGGATGCGTGCTGAGCGCGGTGCCGACGCCGGGCCCGTCGCCCTGAATCAGGTTGAACACCCCCGCCGGCACGCCCGCCTTCGCCATCACCTCAGCGAAGATCGCGGCCGATCCCGGCGCTTCTTCGGACGGCTTGAGGATCATCGTGTTGCCCGCCGCGAGCGCGGGGGCAACCTTGGCGAGCACCTGGTTCATCGGCCAGTTCCACGGCGTGATCAGCGCGACGACGCCGATCGGCTCGTGCACCACCCGGTTGGCGCCGATCCGTTCCTCGAACCGGAACGCCTTGAGCGCCGCGATCGCCGCCATCAGATGGCCGATCCCCGAGCCGACCTGCGCGGTTGCCGCCATCGAGATCGGGCAGCCCATCTCCATCGCAATCGCCTCCGCGATGTCCTGGCTGCGGTTCTTATATTCGGCGATGATCGCCTCGAGCAGCGCCACCCGCTCATCGACGCTGGTCTGCGAAAAGCGCTCGAAAGCACGCCGCGCGGCAGCAACCGCTTTGTCGACATCGGCCGCCGTGCCGAAGGTGATTTCGGTGCACGGCTGTTCGGTGGCGGGGTTGATGACCTGATGCCGGGTGCCGCCATCGCTTTCCACCCAGGCGCCATCGATATACTGGTTGAGGTAGCGCTTCATCCCGGCCTCCGAATGTTCGAACATCCGGTATGTTGCGGCGGATGCCGATTCGTTGCAACCCGCAACGCATGATGGAATGCCCGAAGCGGCGAACAGGAGGTTATGTGGCACGCGTCGTCCGTATCGAACAAACCGGCGGCCCCGAGGTGATGCAATGGGTCGATGTGGATCTGCCCGATCCGGCGCCGGGCGAGGTACGGTTGCGCACCACCGCCGTGGGGCTCAACTTCATCGACATCTATCACCGCCGCGGCGACTATAAACTGCCGCTGCCCGCCGAACTCGGCTCGGAAAGCGTGGGGGTGGTCGAAGCCTTGGGACCGGGTGTCACCGGGCTGGCCGTGGGCGACCGTGTCGCCACCTTCGGCCCCGAACGCGGTGCCTATGCCACCCATCGCAACCTGCCCGCCGAGCATCTCTCGCGGCTTCCCGACACGGTCGATGATGCGAGCGCGGCCGCGCTGATGCTCAAGGGATCGACCGTCGAATTCCTGATCGAACGCTGCGCGAAGGTCGAAGCCGGCCAGACCGTGCTCGTCCACGCCGCCGCCGGTGGCGTCGGGCAACTCCTCGTCGGCTGGCTCAAGGCGATCGGCGCGACCGTGATCGGCACCGTGGGCAGTGCCGCCAAGGCTGCGCGCGCGCGCGAAGCGGGCGCGGATCATGTCTTGGATCGCAGCCAGGCCGATGTCGCGGCGCGCGTGCGCGAGATCACCGGCGGCACGGGCTGCCCCGTGATTTTCGACGGCGTCGGCAAGGCGACCTGGGCGCAGTCGCTCGATTGCGCCGCGCGGCGCGGCCTCATCGTCAGCTTCGGCAGCGCGAGCGGCCCGGTCGAAGGCGTCGCGCTGGGTATGCTGGCCGCCAAGGGCTCGCTGTTCGTGACGCGGCCGACGCTGTTCGATTACGTCGTGACGCGCGACGAACGCCAGCAGGTGATCGACCGGGTGTTCGCAATGCTCGCCAGCGGCGCGATCTCAGCGGGGATCGGCCAGACGCTGGCCCTTACCGACGTCGCCGAGGCGCACCGCCGGCTCGAAGCTGGCGCGACCGAGGGGGCCACGGTGCTGCTCCCCTGATGCCGCGCCGCTCGTTTCACCCCGTGCAGCGCCCGGCTCCCTTGCCGGGCGCGCGATAGCCCTTTAGTCGGCGCTCGCGCATGGAGAACGATCACTTGCCCCGCGGCTTTGCCCGCCTGCCCAAAGGGGTACGCGCCGCGGCGCGTAACCTGGGCTGGTTGCTCGCAAGCCGTGGCGTCCTCGCGATCCTGTCGCTGGTCTATCTCGGGGTTGCGACGCGGACGCTCGGCGCCGCCGATTTCGGCCGCTTCGCGCTGATCACCGGCGCCTCGCAGGCAATCGCGCTGCTCGTCGGCTTTCAGACCTGGCAGATCGTGGTCCGTTACGGTGTCGATCACATCAACGCCAACGACGAGGTCGGGCTGGCCGCGCTGCTGCGTGCGTGCGTGCGACTTGACGTGCTGAGCGCGCTGGTCGGCATCGCGCTGGCGATCCTGATCCTCGCGGTCTGGGGCGGCGATTTCGGCATCACCCCCGATCTGATGCGCGCCACGCTGATCTTCGCGGTGGTCCAGCTCATCACGATCCGATCGACCCCGCTCGGCGTATTGCGGCTGCGCGACCGCTTTTCGCTATCGGCACTCGCCGACAGCCTCACACCGCTGACGCGCTTCGTCGGCGCGGGGCTCGCGCTGGCACTGCTGCCGACGGTCGAGGGCTTCCTGCTCGCCTGGGCGGCGGCCGAACTGGTGACGGCAGGCGCCTATTGGATCATCCTCGCACGCACCGGCGATCTGCGGCTGCTCGTCAGGCGCCCGCCGCCCGGCTATCGGCTGCTCGCCGCCAATCCGGGGCTGGTGCGCTTCACGCTCAGCACCAACGCCAGTTCGTCGCTTAGTCTTTCGACCAAGCATGTACCGCTGCTGCTCGTCGGCGGCTATGTCGGCCCGGCGGCGGCAGGGGCGTTCCGGCTCGCGTTCCAGATCGCGCAGGCGCTCGCCAAATTGTCGCAATTGCTTGCCCGCGCAGCCTTTCCCGAGATCGTGCGCGCGGTGCGCTCGCCCGCCGCCGCGCGACTGCCACGCATCCTCGCCCGCCTGTTCTGGGCGTCGTCGGCCGCGGCGATCCTGATCCTTGCCATCGTCGCGGTGGCAGGCAAACCGATCCTCGTGCTGGTCGGCGGCAACAGCTTTTCGGACGCCGGGCCGCTGCTGCTCTGGCTGGCCGCGGCGGGCTGCGTCGATCTCGCGACGGTGAGCTTCGAGCCGGTGCTGATGGCGGTCCACCGCGCCGGCACCGCGATGGTCGCGCGTACCGCCGCGGTCGCGGTGCTGCTGGTGACGACGGTGATGCTGCTGCCGCGCATGGGCGAAGTCGGCGCCGGGATCGGCGTGCTGGCCGGGTCGCTCGCCGGCGCGGTGTTGCTCGGCGCGGCGGTGATCCACTACGCGCAAAGCACGCGCGCCGCCGCTAAGGGTCAGCCACCCGCAACGAGTTGACGCACGAGATCGAGATCGGCGGGCTTGTCGACATCGATCGCCGCCCGGCCGTCATGCGCGGCAACGACCCGCGCCGTCACGCCCGCGCGCTTGCCGAGATGCGCGATGGCGTCGGCCAGCGTCAGCCGCCGCGTCAGATAGCGGAACAGCAAGCCCGGCCCCAGCCGCCGCACGATCCGCCACGGTCGCTTGCGATCGGCCTCGACCTGTTGCCACAGTTCGATCGCCGCCGCCGCGCGCGAGGTGGCGAAGTGGAACAGATTGCACCCCGACCAGTCGCCATCGGCAAAGCGCAGATAGGTGCGCTGCGTCGCGGGCGCCGCCGCCTCGATCGCGTCGCGCCGCGCAAGCAGCACCGCGACATCGGCGTCGCCGGGCACTTCATCCAGAAACGCCCGCACCCATTCGGGGCGCAGCAGCGCGTGATCGGCGGTGGTGAGCAGCAGCGGCGTACCGAGCGCCGCCAGCCCCGCCGCCGCGCTCTGGCTCGGGCCGGGTGCGGCGGGGACGATCTCGGCTCCCAGCGCATGCGCTGCCGCAGTCACCGCGGGTGTCGAGGCCGAAACGCCGATCCGCCCCGCCCCCGCCGCACGCAGCGCGCCCACGACATGCGCGAGCATGGTTTCGCCCTCAATCTCGATCAGCGCCTTGTCGGCGACACCGGCATAGGTCGCGACCGGATCGGGCCCGCCACGCGACCCGGCCAGTATCAGCGCGTTGAAGCCGCTCACCGTGACCCGGCCGTCCGCCACACGCGCCACAGCACGCCCGGCGCGGCAAGGATCGGGTGACGTTCACGCCACGGCGTCAGCGCGATCGCAAGCCCGGTATGCCGCTCGATCTTCCACAAGGCGTAGCGCGTGGCGCCGTCGAAGGTGAACGCGGCCTTGAGCAGCCGCGCGAAATTGAGCGGCTTGCCCATCCGTCGCCGCGCCTTCCACGCCCGCCGCAGCGCGCGCGCGCGATCCGGCGCGAGCCGGGGCTCCAGACCGTCCCCGGCCGTTGCAAAAGCGATTCCTCCAGCTTCCCATGCCGCAGGCAGTAACGCATCGAAGCGTTTGGGATCGAACGCAAGTATCTGATCCTCGCGACCTTTCTTCTCGACCCGGAATTCGGTGCGGTAGGTCTCGGCGAACAGCGCCTTCCAGAACGCGCGCGGTATGCCCTCGGCCGGCCCCAGCATCGCCGCGAACCCTGCGGCGGTCATCGCTGCGGCGCCCACGGCGGTGCGCACGCGCGTTGCAATCGCCTCGTCGCGGACCCAGACCAGCGCCGAGGGCTGGACGAACCGCGTCCAGATCGTCGTGTCGAGCGCCTCGCCGCCGGCCGCGCGCTCGAAAATATCGAGCGGCATCGTCGCCACCTTGGCGCGGATCGTGGCCTCGCCCACCGCGATCTCGTGATAGCTGACCTCGGGCCACAGCCAGCGGTTCGCCAGCCGGCGTACCCGGCCCCCGCCCGCCTTTTCGGTCAACACGTAGAAATCGATCACGCCCGAAAGGTCGCCGGTCCGCAGCACCGAGCCGTAGAACAGCACCGCGACGCCGCCCATCGCCTCGGCCAGGCTGGCCGCGGCGGTGGAGACGGCGGGCGGGGTGTCGACGCCGAGCTCGCGCGCGACGAGGGCGCCCAGCGCCGTCACGGCACCGCAAAGTCGATCGGTGCGCCCGCACGGACGGTGAGATCGCCGCCCCGGTACAGTTCGCCGTCGAGGATGAATCCGCCTTCGAGCGACAGATCGAACGCACGCAGATCGGCGCGACGATAGCCCGCGCGATCGAGCGACCCTGATTCCGAGCCCGCCAACAGCGGCGGCACCGTCAGCACCATCCGCTTGGGCGGTGCATCGACCGCGAGCAGCTTCAGCCCCGCGCGCCGGCGGCCGAACGGCTTGAGGTACAGCGGCAAGCGTTCGAGCGTCGAGGCGAACAGCAGGTAGAACGATCGATCGGCATCGCGCCCGTCATCGGTCGTCAACCGCATCCGTTCGCCGATACGCCACGGATTGCGCGCCGTGCCGAACAAGGTCTGCGCGATGCCCAGCGCCAGCGACAGCCCGACCGCAAGCCCGTTGAACGCGCCGAAGCGATGCGTGCGCTGCGCCACCTTGGTTGCGCGCACGAAGGCACCCGCCCCGAACAGGAACCCGCGTACATCGGGCTGATCGGCGCCGTCGCGATAGATTTCGATCGGTGCCCGGCGGACGAACCGGCCGCGCGCCGCCGCCTGCACGGCATCCACCACCGTCCAGTCGAGCGGCACGCCGAGATCGAGCGCGAGTGCGTTGGTCTTGCCCGACGGCAAGACCGCGAGGCGTGGCATCCGGTCGCCAAAGGCCGCAGGTGCCGCGCTGATCACATCGCGCACTGTGCCGTCACCGCCATCGACGATCAGCAGATCGACGCCTTCGGCAGCAAAGCGTTCGAGCGTTTCGTTGAGCGCCGCCCAGCTCGCCGGGGTTTCGAAGCGCACGTCGCCGGGCAATTCGAGCACGCGGCGCGCGCGCGCGCGATTGCGGTGGCTCTTGGGGTTGCTGACCACGCCGACACGCGGCAACGGATACGTCCCCGGCGCCAGCGTGACCGGTGACGGCCGCGCCAGCACGAGCGGGCGTACCACGCGATCATCATGGCGCGTGCGCGCGATCAGAGCGCCGCCATCAAATCGCGCATAAGCGTGAGGTCCGTTGCTCAAGAATCAACCGCCTGTATCGTGATTGTCATGGTTCCCACCTACGTTACTGCGGGGACCATTGTTCCTTGGCGCAACAAATGGGCGGGAATGCGGCCATTGACAAGACCGGGCGCGGCCACGCGCCCGATCAGCGCGCGTAACGCATCCTGATCCGCATCGTCATATCGCCCGCGGGCACCGCGAAGCGCACCTTGGCGAACGACGGCAGCCCGAGCGTGGTCGGCGCGTCGTTCGAAAAGCCGAACCCCTCCTTGGGGGTGGTCAGCGTGCGGTTGAACGTCCGGTCGCCATTCTCGTCATGATAGATCGCCACCGCATAATGGCCGGGCGTGACCCAGAAACACGCCGAGGTCCGTGGGGCGACCGAGGCCGTGCGGACGCGGCCGGCTTTGCCGCCCTTGGCGAGGAAACGACGCTGGTCATCGCCGTAAAGCGTGAAGGCGACTTCGCCCGCCGCGCTGCGCACGCCCTCGGCCGTGACCGTCAGCTTGACCTTGCCCGCGCCGGCCACGCCATCGCATGCCTCCGCTGCGTGCGCGGGCGGTGCCGACAGCGCCGCTGCCGCGAGGCTTCCCAACAGGATCGACCGAACCACGTGCGCCAACCTCCTCGTACCGATGGCGCCACGCCATCGGCGTCAGTGTTCGATCTGAAATGCCGCCAAAGGCGGATTTCACATCGTTCGGTGCCGGCCCGCTCCCCCACCCGGCCACCCATAGGATACTGGCGTTGGGTGGCCGGGTGGGGGAGCGGGCCGGTGCCGCCTCGGAAATCGCTCTTTCGCGATTTCCCAAGCAAACGCTCAGGCGAGCCAGCTTCTGATCTCGTGCCCGCTCGCCTTTTCTTCCATCGCCTGAAAGAGCCGGACGAGGTGGACGATCAGCGAGATCAACGTCCAGCCCGCAACCGCGATGATCCCCCAATCGGGCCGGCCGATCACCAGCAGCGCGAACAGAATCACCATATTGGGATTGCGCCGCGCGGTAATCAGCCGGAACCAGCTGTCGAATCGGCGCCATACATGGATGTGCATCCCGAAACGCACGATGAACGCGCCTTCGATCAGCCGCTGCGCGACGTAGCCGAACAGCATCGTGCCGATCACGATCCAGAACATCGTATCGCTCAACGGCAGGCCATAGGCCGCGCAGCCCACCGCCCAGGCCCACCACCAGATCGGCGGATGGACCAGATCGACCCCGTGATCCCAGGCATTGCCCAGCGCCGACGAGGTGATCGTGCACCGCGCCAGCTTGCCGTCGACGGTATCGAGCACCATGAATGCAAGCCCGGTGGCAAGCCCGGTCCAGAACCAGCCGATCCAGAACGCGATCGTGGCAATGATGCACAACAGCGATCCGATCGCGGTGACCTGATTGGGCGACATGCCGAACCGCGCGGCAACCCGCGTCAGGTGGAACGCCCAGGTCGGCCACAGATATTTGGTGAGCAGATCGGTGACGCCCTTATAGGCTCCGTCATAGCTTGCGCGCTCGATCGCGGGCACCTTTTCGGGCACCAGCCGCTCGGCAAAGGGTCGCTCGCGCTTGCGCAGCGCTTCGTTGAAAATGCCCGCCTCGGCCTCGGCGGGCAGCAGGATCAGCCCACCCGCGGGCCGCAGCCGCTTGCGCGTCTGCATGGCGGCAATCACCGCCCGGCCCTGCGCATCGGTCGCGATATGCGCGAGCACGGGCACGCCGTCGCGCGTCACCACGGTGCCGGGTTTGTCGACCAGATGCGCCACCCAGGCGGGATCGAACACATAATCGAGATTGGCGAGCAGCACATTGCCCGGCGCCGCGCTGTCGAAGGCGAGCTTGTGCGCCACGGCGATACGCCGCAGCCGTTCGCGCGCGGTCATGCCCCAGAGAAGCGTTTCATTATCGCCGATCGGCAGAATCGCCGCGGCCGTCTGTGTGATTGCTGTCGTCATTGCGCGGCCCGATAGGACGGTTGAGCGAGCGCGTCGAGGATGACTCGGGCAGCGCGTGCTGCTGCTGCGCCGCTCACATCGCCAAGCTGCGCCTCGGCAAATGCCCTTTGCGCGGGCTCGAACCCGCCATGAAGCGCCGGCGCCTGCGCGAGCGCGGCATCGAGCGTGGCAACATCGGTCACCACCTCGCCCGCCGCCCACATCGCATAGGAAGGATCGCCCTGCCACGCGACGCCGAGCGGATCGAGGAACACGCACGGCCGCGGTTGCATCAGGAATTCGACGACCTGGCTCGACGTATCGCCCAGATACAGGTCCGCCGCCGCCGTATAACTGCCATCGACCATCGCGAAGCTGTCGAGATCGCAATGGACGCCGGGCTGCCCGGCGATTCGACTGGCGACCTCGCGCAGGTCGGACGCCTTTTCGAGCAGTCGCTGGTGCGGCGCGAAAATCAGATTGTAGCGACCGCTCGCGCGCACGGCCTCGATCGCGCGCGGCCCCCATTGCCACCAAGACGAGCGATGCTGCTGCCAATGCGGCGCGTAAAGAACGATCGGCCGATCGTCGGCGAACCATGTGCGTGCCGCCGTGCGATGGCGGAACCCTGCCTTGACGTAGCCGATCGGGACGATCGCGCCCGGATCGACCCCGTGTGCGGCCAGCGCCGCGCATTCGCCCGCGCTCGGCACCAGCGTCTTCCACGCCGCTTGCCGCCGCTTGTCGCCGCGCGTCATCATCGTGCCCGCGCCGTGGAGCGTGTTGATGAACTTCGGCCGCATCGGCAGCACCCGCGGCAGCCACAGGCTGGTCTGCTCGGCGCACACCACGATCGCGGCGCGGTTGAGCCGGGGCGCAAGCCGGAACAGCATCGGCAGTTTGGCGGGAAGCGGCGGGTTGCGGCCGTCGTCATACCCACGGAGCGTCCGGAAGCCCGGCGCACGGCGAATCCGCGCCGAGGTTATGCCCGCCGCCGCGATCCAGCCGCCGATCAACTGTTCGTGGAGCGAGGTCGATACCCACAGGTCGATCGGCACATCGGGCGCCGCCTCGGCCAGCGCCTCGACGATCGGGTAAAGGTGCGGGATGAGCAGCGTTTCGCCGAGAAAAAGGAAAGCGACGGGACGTATCACGCGGGGCGGCGCTCGCGGGTCCAGCGGGCGATGTCGGCGGGCCGGTCGATCTCCTGCCATGTCCCCGGATGGCGGATGATCGCATTGACCCCGGCGGTACCCGCCAGCCAGTCGACGATATCGTGATGGTAGGATTGCGTTCCGTCGGGCGCTGCGATCACCTCGTCGAGCGCGCGGCGATAGGCCACCGCATCCTCGGGTCGCGGCGCCAGCACGACGCCGAGCGAGCGGTGCGTGGCGTGCTCCATCGACAGCGTCTTGGCGACCGCGCGGACCCGGCCGTCGCACGCCTCGACCAGCATATCGTCCTGCTCATGCCCCTTGAGCGGCTCGACAAGCAGCCCCAGCCCCGCGCCCGCATCGCGAATCGCGCCGACGATCACCGATGGCTCGAACACCGTATCGCCGTTCATCAGCACGAACGGCGCGTCGAGATGATCGCGCGCGGCCCAGACGCTGCCGATGCTGCTCGCGACCCGCCAGAACGGATTGTAGACGAGAGCCACGGGCATCGGCGGCGGCGCCACATCGAGATGCGCCTGCACCCGTCGCGCGCGATAGCCGACGACGACCACCGCCTGCGTCACCCCGGCCTCGGCCAGCGCCGCGATCTGCCGATCGAGGATCGTCCGCCCCTCGACGTCGACCAGGCATTTGGGCATATCGCGCGTCAACGGCAGCAGGCGTGAGCCGTTGCCGGCGCTCAGGATGATTCCCTTCATGCGGGTTTCCTAGGGTCTGCGTGAAACTTCGGCAATCGGCGCCGCGTTACCTCGTTAGAATGAACTCGGAATGATCAAGGTCGCCAGCTACAACATGCGCAAGGGGATCGGCACCGATCGCCGCCGCCGCCCCGATCGCACGCTCGAGGTGCTGCGCGAGATCGACGCCGATATCATCTGCCTGCAAGAGGCCGATCGCCGGTTCGGCGGGCGCGGTCAGGTCATCATGCCGCATCTGCTCGAAGAGCATAGCCCCTGGAAGGCCGTGCCGTTCGGCGCGCGCGCGGCCTCGATGGGGTGGCATGGCAACGCGATCCTCGTGCGCAAGCACGCCGAGATCATCGATTGCGAACCGATCCATCTGCCCGCGCTCGAACCGCGCGGCGCGGTGATGGCGGATATCGCGCTCAACGGCGCAACGGTGCGCGTGATCGGGATGCATCTCGATCTTTCGGGGCTGTGGCGCCGCCGCCAGGCCGCCGCGATCCTCGCGCATATCGAGGTCAGCACCGATCATTACCCGACGGTGCTGATGGGCGATCTCAACGAATGGAGCGCGATGGCGGGCTGCCTGCGCGATTTCGGCCGCACCTATCACGTCGCCGAAACCGGCCCCAGTTTCCACGCCCGCCGCCCGATCGCGCGGCTCGACCGGATCATGGTGTCCGACGAATTGACCGTCGCGGCGGCCGGCGTCCACCTGAGCCCCGCCGCGCGCAAGGCATCGGATCACCTGCCGATCTGGGCGACGCTCGAAATGAACCGTTCGCCCTGAGCTTGTCGAAGGGCCGCTCTTCTTTCTACACCACAGCCGAAGGAAACACGGTGCGTCGACACGCTCGGCACGAACGGACGGGGATGTAGGCCAGCCAATGCGCGAAAAGGAAATTCGTCTCGCCCTCGTCTGTTACGGCGGGATCAGCCTTGCCGTTTACATGCACGGCATCACCAAGGAGATCTGGCGGGTCGCGCGCGCCAGCCGGGCGTTCATCGCCGGCGACACGGCCGGCGACGGCAGCCAGGGCGTCTATCGCGCGTTGCTCGAGGAAATCGAGGTCGAGCAGAAGCTGCGGCTGCGCGTCCTGATCGATATCGTCGCGGGCGCGAGCGCGGGCGGCATCAACGGCGTGTTCCTCGCGCAGGCGATCGCGACCGGGCAGAGCCTCGAACCGCTCACCGACCTGTGGTTCGAGAAAGCCGATGTCGAAGCGCTGATCGATCCCGAAGCCGCGCCCTCGTCGCGTTATTCGAAGATGTGGGCGCTGCCGCTGGCGTGGATGGCGGCACGCCGGACCGATCAGGATATCGAGGAACTGGTCGAATCGGGCGCGCGCGACGAAGTCCGCGCCAAGCTTTCGCATTTCGTCCGGTCGCGCTGGTTCGAACCGCCGTTCGGGGGCGCACGCTTCACCGGCATGTTGCTCGATGCGCTCGCGGCGATGAAAGCGGCCCCGGCCGGGCCGCGCCTCCTCCCCGATGGCCAGCCGCTCGATCTGTTCGTCACCGTCACCGATTTTCGCGGCCACCCCGAGCGGCTGCGGCTCAACTCGCCGCCCGAAGTGATCGAGACCGAGCATCGCCTCGTCTTTCCGTTCAGCGATCACGGCGAAGGTGGCGACGCCTTGGGCCATGCCGCCGAGCTTGCCTTTGCCGCGCGCGCGACCTCGAGCTTTCCGGGCGCCTTCCCGCCCTTCACCGTCGGCGAACTCGATGGCGTGCTCGCCGATCGCAACCTCGCCTGGCCCGGCCGCGCCGCCTTCCTGCGCCGCATGCTGCCGCGTCAGGCCGCCGCCAATGCGATCGACGAGGCCGCGCTGATCGACGGATCGGTGCTCGCCAACGCACCGTTCAAACCCGCGATCGATGCGCTGCGCGAACGCCCCGCACGGCGCCCGGTCGATCGCCGTTTCGTCTATATCGATCCCTCGCCGGGAACCAAATTTCACCTCGGCGACGGCGCGCGCACCAGCACGCCGGGCTTTTTCCAGACGATCCTCGGCGCGATCTCCGAATTGCCGCGCAAGCAGCCGATCCGCGACAATCTCGACGCGATCGCCGAGCGCTCGCGCCGGATCGAACAGATGCGCCGCGTCATCTCGGACATCGCCCCCGAGGTCGAAGGCGAGATCGAGGCGGTGTTCGGCCACACCCTGTTCCTCGATCGCCCCACCGCGGCGCGGCTCGCGGGCTGGCGCCGCCGCGCGCAAATCGCCGCGGGCAAGAAGGCCGGCTACAGCTATGCCGGTTACGGCCAGCTCAAGATATCCCGCGTCGTCGATGCGGTCGCGATGCTGCTCTATCAGGTCGGCGGCGAGATCGGCCCCGATCGCTGGCACCGCATCCACAGCCTTACCGAACAGGCGGTACGCGACCGTGGCTTCGGTGAGGCCGGCCCGACTTTCGTTGGCGGCGCGAGCGACGCGACCGTCGCATTCCTGCGCGATTTCGATCTCGGCTTCCGGATACGCCGGTTGCGGCTGCTCACCCGGCGGCTGAGCGATATCGAGGAGGCGCATGAAGAGGCCGTCATCACGCCGTTCCGCGACGCGCTGTACGAATCGCTTGCGGGTTATCTCGAACGCAAGCGCACCGATTTCCATCTCCGATTGCGCGGCGATGCCCGGCGGCTGCGCACCGATGCCGGCCCGCTGCTCGAGCGCCTCGCCGAATCGCTCGATCTGCGCCATCTCGACGACGCCACCGACGAGCGCCTCGCCACCGCGCTCGCGGCACTCCCCAAAAACGTGCGGCGACCGCTGCTGCTCACCTATCTCGGCTTTTCCTATTACGACGTCGCGACGCTGCCGTTGCTGCAAGGCGAAGGGCTCGACGAATTCGATCCGATCCAGGTCGATCGCATCGCCCCCGACGATGCCCGCTCGATCCGCGAGGGCGGTGCGGAAGCGACACTGAAAGGCATTCAGTTCAACAGTTTCGGAGCATTCTTCAGCCGCGCCTATCGCGAGAACGACTATCTGTGGGGGCGGCTCCACGGCGCCGAGCGGATGATCGACATCATCGTCTCGACACTGCCCGCAACCGCGCGGATGAAACCCGGCCGGGTGGCGGCGATCAAGCGCGCCGCGTTTCACGCGATCCTCGACGAGGAACAGGATCGGCTCGGCGCGGTCGGCGGCCTGATCGATGTGATCCGTGCCGAAGTCGGCCTGCCCTGAACCCCGATCGTCCCGAAGCTCTGGCCAAAACGTGTGCGCCGTAATAGGCTCCCCCGTTGGTTTGATGGCATGGAGGCCCGCCCCCGATGCAGTTTCTGAAGGGCCTGTTCTGGTTCCTCATCGCCGTGCTGGTCGCGGCGTTCGTGTTCGGCAACTGGAACGAGATCACCCACGTCCACCTCTGGAACGATCTGGTTGCCGATGTGAAGGTGCCGATCCTCGTCACGGTCTGCTTCCTCGCCGGGTTGCTGCCGACGCTGGTGTATCAGCACGCGATCCGCTGGCGGCTGCGGCAGCGGCTGGCGGCGGCCGAGCGGTCGCTGGCCGTGGTGCGTGAAACCGTCGCGGTGGCCGAACCGGCGCCGGCGCCCGAACCCGCCGCGCCCACCCCGCGCAGCGACGAGAACGACGCCCCCCCGCTCCTGACGCCGGGTGCCGCATGACGACGCGGGTTTATGTCGCGATCGACACGCCGTCGCTCGACAAGGCAAAAGAAATCGCCGCCCGCGTCCGCCACCATGTCGGCGGGATCAAGCTGGGGCTCGAATTTTTCATGGCGAACGGGCGCGCGGGCGTCCACGAAATGCACGAGATCGGGTTGCCGATCTTCCTCGATCTCAAGTTCCACGACATTCCGAACACCGTCGGCAAGGCGATTCAGGCGCTGCGCCCGCTCGAACCGGCGATCCTGACGGTGCACGCCTCGGGCGGCCGCGCGATGCTCGAAGATGCCAAGGCCGCCGCGCCGCTCGGCACCAAGGTGGTCGCGGTGACGACGCTGACCAGCCTCGACGCGCGCGATCTCAAGGCGATCGGCGTCGATCGCTCCCCGCGCGACCAGGTGCTGCGTCTGACCGAGCTGGCGATGACCTCGGGCATCGACGGCATCGTCTGTTCGGGCGCCGAAGTCGCCGAGGCGTATCAGGCCTGGCCCAAGGGTTTTTTCGTCGTGCCCGGCGTCCGCCCCGCCAATGGCGCGGTCGGCGACCAGAAGCGCGTCGTGACCCCGCGCGCCGCCTTCGATGCGGGGGCGTCGATCATCGTCGTCGGCCGCCCGATCACGCTGGCGGCCGATCCCGACCTCGCCGCGCGCGAGATCGGCGCGACGCTCTGAGGCGAAGGAGGAGGAGCACCGATGGCCTTCGAGGGTAGCTGCCATTGCGGCGCGGTGGTCTTCACCGTCACCGCCGACGCGCCACAGACCGCGCTGAGCTGCAATTGCTCGCATTGCCGCCGCAAGGGCTTCCTGCTCGCCTTCCTGCCCGCCGATGTCTTCAGCTTGACCGCGGGCGATGCGGTGCTGACCGACTATCGGTTCAACAAACACGCGATCCGCCACCGTTTCTGCAGCATCTGCGGTGCGCAGCCTTTTGCCGAGGGCAAAGGCCCCGACGGCAGCGAGGTCCGGGCGGTCAACCTGCGCTGCGTGCCGGGCATCGATCTCGATACGCTGACGATCCAGACGGTCGACGGGGCCAGTTTCTAACGGCGATCACGACCACCCCTATCGCCTTGCCGCCTCGCGCGCTAAGCGACCGGCCATGACCAGCGTCAAGATTTGCGGGCTGTCGACGCCGGAAACGCTCGCCGCCGCGATGACGGGCGGGGCGAGCCATGTCGGCTTCGTTTTTTTCCCCCCTTCCCCGCGCAACGTGACGCCCGAGCGCGCCGCTGCGCTGGCCGCAAAGGTGCCGGGCGCATTGGTCAAGGTCGGCGTGTTCGTCGATCCCGACGATGCGCTGCTCGATGCCGCCATCGCCGCCGGCCGGCTCGACGCGATCCAGCTTCACAAGACCGGCCCCCAGCGCGCCGCCGCGATCCGCGCGCGCGTTCGTCGCGAGATATGGGCCGCGATTCCAGTCAAGACGCGCGCCGATCTCGACGCCGGACGGGATTATGTCGAGGCCGCCGATCGCCTGCTCTACGACGCCAAGACCCCTGACAATGCGCCCCTGCCCGGCGGCATGGGATTGCGTTTCGACTGGGCGTTGCTCGACGGCATCCGCCATCCCCTGCCCTGGGCGCTGTCGGGCGGCCTTTCGCCCGATAATGTCGCCGACGCGATCGCCCGCACGGGCGCCACGCTGGTCGACGTTTCCTCGGGCGTCGAATCCGCGCCCGGCACCAAGGATGTGGACAAGATCGCCGCATTCCTTAAAGCCGCCAGCTAGCCATGACCGCAAATTCCATCCCCACCCAGCCCCCCGCGCGGGCGAACAGCCTGCGCCAGCAACCCGATTCGCGCGGGCATTTCGGCGATTTCGGCGGCCGCTATGTCGCCGAGACGCTGATGCCGCTGATCCTCGATCTCGAACGCGAATATCGTGCCGCCAAGGCCGATCCGGCGTTCAAGGCGCAGTTCGACGATCTGCTCGAACATTATGTGGGTCGCCCGAGCCCGCTTTATTACGCCGAGCGGCTGACCGAGACGCTGCGCAAGGATGCGCCCGCGGGGATGGGCGCCAAAATCTATTTCAAGCGCGAGGAACTGAACCACACCGGCGCGCACAAGATCAACAATTGCATCGGCCAGATCCTGCTCGCGATCCGGATGGGCAAGACGCGGATCATCGCCGAGACGGGCGCGGGCCAGCACGGCGTCGCCACCGCCACCGTGGCCGCGCGCTTCGGGCTGCCGTGCACGATCTTCATGGGCGCCAAGGATGTCGAGCGGCAGAAGCCCAACGTCTTCCGCATGAAGCTGCTCGGCGCCGAGGTCCGTCCGGTGACGGCCGGGGCGGAGACGCTCAAGGATGCGATGAACGAGGCGCTGCGCGATTGGGTCGCCAACGTCCACGACACCTTTTACATCATCGGCACCGCCGCCGGCCCGCACCCCTATCCCGAACTGGTCCGCGACTTTCAGAGCGTGATCGGCACCGAAACCCGCGCGCAGATCCTGAAGGCCGAAGGGCGCCTGCCCGATCTGCTGATCGCCGCGGTCGGCGGCGGCTCGAATGCGATCGGGCTGTTCCATCCGTTCCTCGACGACCCACAAGTCGCGATGCTGGGCATCGAGGCGGCAGGCTACGGGATCGGCACCGGCAAGCATGCCGCAAGCCTCAACGGCGGCGTCCCCGGCATCCTCCACGGCAACAAGACCTATCTCCTCCAGGACGAGGACGGCCAGATCGCGGAGGCACATTCGATTTCGGCCGGGCTCGATTATCCCGGCATCGGCCCCGAACATAGCTGGCTCCACGAGAGCGGCCGCGTCGATTATATTCCGATCACCGATAGCCAGGCGCTCGACGCGTTCCAGCTCTGCTGCCGCACCGAAGGCATCATTCCGGCGCTCGAAAGTTCGCACGCGTTGGCAGCATTACCCGCCAAGGCGCGTGAATATCGCGAGGATCAGATCATCGTCGTCAACGTCTCGGGTCGCGGCGACAAGGACATCTTCACCGTTGCCGAAGCACTGGGGACGGCGATATGAGCGCGCGCCTCACCGCCGCCTTCGCCCGCGCGGCCGCCGAGCACCGCGCGGCGCTGATCACCTTTCTGACGATCGGCGATCCCGATCCGGCGACCACCCCGGCGATCCTCGACGCGCTGGTGGCCGGCGGCGCCGACGTGATCGAATTCGGGATGCCCTTCACCGATCCGATGGCCGATGGCCCCGCGATCCAGGCCGCGAACCTGCGCAGCCTCGGCGCGGGCACGCGAACCGCCGACATCCTCGCGATCGCCAAGGATTTCCGCGCGCGTCACCCGCACGTGCCGCTGGTGCTGATGGGCTATGCCAACCCGATCCTGCGGCGCGGCGCCGAATGGTTCGCCGCCGCCTGCACCGATGCCGGGATCGACGGCGTGATCTGTGTCGACGTGCCACCCGAGGAAGACGACGCGCTGGGGCCGCAATTGCGCGCGGCGGGGATCGCGCCGATCCGCCTCGCCACCCCCACCACCGATGCCGCGCGCCTGCCCGCGGTACTCGATGGCGCGGGCGGGTTCCTCTATTACGTCTCGGTCGCCGGGATCACCGGGCTGCAACAAGCCGCGCAGACCTCGATCGCCGAGGCGGTGGGCCGGTTCAAGGCCGCCACCGACCTGCCCGTCGCGGTCGGCTTCGGCGTCCGCACCCCCGCACAGGCCGCCGACATCGCGCGCGTTGCCGACGGGGTGATCGTCGGATCGGCGATTATCGACATCGTCGCGCAACACGGCACGGATGCACCCGAGCCCGTTCGCGCCTATATCGCCTCCCTCGCCTCGGCGATCCGTGAGGCTAGGTAAGGAACACGCATGAGCTGGCTCACCCGCGTCCGTAACGCGCTCCCCTTTGTCCCCAAGGCGCAGACGCCCGAGAATTTGTGGCACAAGTGCAAGGGCTGCGGGCAGATGGTGTTCACCAAGGAATTGGAGGACAATCTCTACGTCTGCCCCAAATGCGATCATCACGAACGGATCGGGCCGACGCATCGCTTCGCCTATCTGTTCGATGAGGGCAGTTACAGCGAATTGCCCGCGCTCAAGGTGACCGAAGACCCGCTCAAGTTCCGCGATTCAAAGCGCTATGTCGATCGCCTCAAGGCCGCGCGCACCAGCACCGGGCGGCAGGATGCGCTGCTCAACGCGCGCGGCACGATCGAGGGTCACAAGGCCGTCGTCGGGGTCCAGGATTTCGCCTTCATGGGCGGATCGATGGGGCTTGCGGTCGGCGAGGCGTTCGTCGCCGGGGTCGAGGCCGCGATCGAAGATCGCTGCCCCTATGTCATCTTCACCGCCTCGGGCGGCGCGCGGATGCAGGAGGGCATTCTCAGCCTGATGCAGATGCCGCGCTCGACGGTCGCGATCCAGATGCTCCACGACGCGGGGCTGCCCTATATCGTCGTCCTCACCGATCCCACCTCGGGTGGCGTGATGGCGGCCTATGCGATGCTGGGCGACGTCCAGATCGCCGAGCCCAAAGCGACGCTCGCCTTTACCGGCCGCCGCGTGATCGAAAGCACGATCCGCGAAAAGCTGCCCGAGGACTTCCAGACCAGCGAATATTATCTCGAGCACGGGCTGATCGACATGGTGGTCCACCGCAAGGAGCTGAAGCACAAACTCGCCGCGGTGATCGATTATCTCTCCACCGGCGCGCGGCAGGCGGCATAAGATGGCCCTCCCCTCCCGCGTGCGGGAGGAAAAATGAATGCCCGATCACGCCATCTCCTCCAACCCGGCCGTCCAGCGCCAACTCGATCGGCTGTGGTCGCTCTCGCCCGGCGCCGATGTCCTCGGGCTCGACCGCATCACCCGGCTGCTCGATCGGCTGGGCAACCCGCAGCACGATCTACCACCCGTGCTTCATGTCGCGGGGACCAACGGCAAGGGCTCGACCTGCGCGTTCCTGCGCGGCGCGATCGAGGCGGCGGGGCTCACCGCGCACGTCTATTCGAGCCCGCATCTGGTGCGCTTCAACGAGCGGATTCGTGTCGCCGGCACGCTGATCGCGGATGCAACGCTGGCGGCCCTGCTCGAAGAGGTGCTCGATCACGCCGGCGGGCTCGATGCGAGCTTTTTCGAGGTCACCACCGCGGTGGCGTTCCTCGCCTTCGCGCGCACGCCGGCCGACGCCTGCATCGTCGAGGTCGGGCTCGGCGGGCGGCTCGATGCGACCAACATCCTCACCAACCCGCTCGTCACCGGCATCGCCCAACTCGGGATCGACCATCAGGCCTTTCTCGGCGACAGCGCCGAGGGAATCGCCGCCGAGAAAGCCGGGATCGCCAAAGCGGGCGTGCCGCTGGTGACGATGCATTATGCCGAGAGCGTGGCGCGCCGTATCGCCGAGGTCGCGGCGGCGGCCGGCGCACCGGTCAAGGCGCTGGGCGTCGATTGGTCCTTCGCCCTGCACGGCGATCGCCTGCGCTATCGCGACGCGCACGGCGCGGTCGAGACGTCGCTCCCCAACCTCCCCGGCCCGCACCAGCCCGGCAACCTTGCGCTGGCGATCGCGATGCTGCGTCACCAGACACGGCTCGCGATCCCCACCGCTGCGTTCGACGCCACCGCGCGCCGCACGCGATGGCCGGCGCGGATGCAGCAGCTCGCCGATGGGCCGCTGACCCGCCTGCTGCCGCCCGGCAGCGCCATATGGCTCGATGGCGGGCACAATCAGGCCGCGGGCGCCGCGGTTGCGACCGCGATCGCCGATCTGCGCGGCGATCGGCCGCTCCATCTGATATGCGGGATGCTCGCCAACAAGGATGCGACCGGCTTCCTTGCGCCGCTCGCACGGCAGGCGGTGTCGCTGACGGCGGTGCCGATCGCCGGCCACGCCGCGCACGCCCCCGAGGCACTCGCCGGCACCGCGGCGGCGCTGGGGCTCGAAACCGGCATTGCCGATACGGTCAGCGATGCGCTGCGGCAGATCGCAGCGCGGCACGATGCCCCTGCCCCGGCGGTCCTGATCGTCGGCTCGCTCTATCTCGCGGGCGAGGTGTTGGCCGCCAACGACGAACTGCCGGTCTGATTCTTATTTGCGATTGACTTGCAATAGCAGCTTTGGGAGCATGCGCGTCCGCATCGAGGAGTCGCGCATGACCACCAGCCACAGCATCGTCCACGCCCTTCCCCACCCGCTCCCGGAAGGGAACGACGCCCGGCTCGTGCTGTTCGCGATCCGGCGGCTGGGCGCGCACGGGCTCAACGATGCGTGCGCTGCGCACGGCTTCCTCACCGCGTTCGGCCAGAGCTTCCGTCGCCCGCTGGTGCTGATGCGCGCGTTCATGCTCGATGTGGCCCGCACCGCGACGCAGCCGATCGCGATCGCGCCCTGCTGCTGCGCGCGCGCCACCGCCTCCGAAGCGGCGTTGCTCGAAATTCTCGCCCGCGCCGGGAGCAGCCCCGAATCGGCGCGACTATTGCTCGTCGATCAACTCGGCACCCGCGCGGTGGATAGCGTGCTCGCGAGCGCCGCTGCGGTCGGCGCAGCGTTTGCCGATGCAGGGCGACCGATCGGCGGATAAGGGAGCGGGCCGGTGCCGCCGCTGTTTCAGAGAACCCGAAACAGCGCAGAACTTCAACCGCCCTCGGTGCGCGCGTCGCCCCCCTCGCTCTCGCCTTCGCCTTCGGTTCCCGCGCTCCCCATCGAGCGATCGACGAGGCCGCTGCGGGCCATCCACCAGAACAACAATATTCCCGGCAAGGCGGCGGCGGTCGTCAACAGATAGAAATCGACATAGCCCAGCGCCTCGACCAGCGATCCGGCGGTCGTCCCGGTCAGCACGCGCCCGACGATGCTCGCTGCCGCCGAGATCAGCGCATATTGCGCGGCGGTGAAGCGCAGATCGCACAGCGCCGAGAAATAGGCGACCACCGTCACCCCGCCGATCCCGCTTGCGAAATTCTCGAATCCCACCGCGGCGGCCATGCCCAGGTTGGTATGCCCCGCCATCGCCAGCGCCGCGAAGCTGAAATTGGACACGCCCATCAGCACCAGGCTGAGCAGCACCGAGCGCTTGAGCCCCAATTTGGCGTAGAGCACCCCGCCCACGAAAATCCCGACGAGGAACGCCCAGAAACCGACGCCGATATCGAACACCGCAATCTGATCGTTGGTATAACCGAGATCGTCGAACAGCAGCCGCAGCGTGAGATTGGCAAGCGTGTCGCCGATCTTGTGGATCAGGATGAACAGCAGCACCACCAGCGCGCCGGCGCGCTGGAAGAATTCGACGAACGGCCCCCAGATCGCCCGCAACGCCGCGCGCGCGCCGCGTCTGGCGATCTGCTGGCGCCGCTCGGGCTCGCCATAGAGCAAGGCGGTGAGCATCGCCGGCAGCGCGAACCCCGCGCACGCCAGATAGGCGATCTGCCACCCCACGCGCGCCGCAAGCACCAGTGCCAGCCCGCCCGCGAGCGCCGAACCGATCCGCCAGCCATATTGCACCATCCCCGAGCCGACCCCGAGTTGGTAGGGCTTGAGGATCTCGATCCGATAGGCATCGATCACGATATCGAAACTGGCGCCCGCAAAGCCGACCAGGATCGCGGCGATCACCACTGATTCGAGACCGTGCGCCGGATCGACCAGCGCCAGATTGGCCACCGCGGCGATCACCAGCGCGCCGATGACGAGCATCCACGACACCCGCTGCCCCAGCCGCCCGATCACCGGCAGCCGCACGCCATCGATGATCCACGCCCACAGCGGCTTGGCATTATAGACCAGGAAAGCGAGCGCGAAGGCGGTGATCGTCGCCTTGTCGATATCGGCCTGCTTCAACCGCGTGGTCAGCGTCGCGCCGATCATCGCATAGGGAAAGCCCGACGAGATACCGAGGAAGAACGAGGCGAGCGGCGCCTTTTCGATATAGGGCTTGACGCCCTCCAACCAGCTTCGCTTCCCGACGATCGTGTCCACGCGTTGCTCCCGCCAATAACGGCGCAGACCCTAGAGTGATTTCGAGCCAGATGGAATCATCTGGCGACCCGGAAATCGCGGCAAGCAGAAGATAATTCAGAGTCGATCCGGTTCTATGAGAACCGGACCGACTCTAGCGCCAAAATGCGCGGAGGAAAGGCGTTCAGGCCGCGGTTTCGAGAAACAGGTTGAAGCTTGGGGGCAATCGCCGGGGCTTCCGGCCGCGCAGCACATCCTCGATCGCGCAGATCGCCTGCAACAGGTCGCGCTGGGCATAGGGTTTGGCGAGGCATCCCGCTGCCACGCCGCGCGCCGCCGACGGGCAGTCGCCGGTGACGAACAGCGCGTGGATGCCGCGCGCATGCGCTGCTTCGGCAACCGCGATTCCGCTACCGTCGGGGAGCATGACATCGACCAGCACCAGGTCGATCGCGGCACCGCTGTTCACATGCGCGATCGCCGCCGTCACCGTGTCCACCGTCGCGGCGATGCCAAAGCCTTCGTCCGCCAGATAACGCTCGGTATCGAACGCCACCAGCGGCTCGTCCTCGACGATCAGCAAGCGACTGATCCGACGATCTTTTTTTGCGAACATCATCCTTTTCGCCTCTTACGCCGGCCTGCTCGCATGGCGATCCCGTTACGGCTGCATTCTCTAACGCCCGAACCGCCGACGCGGCGCAAAGTTTTTGAACGCGGGGCTCAAAAAGGATGTATGGCCGCGGCGTGTCACGCTCTCCTGCCCCCAAAGACCCGCAGCGCATCGCCAAGCTGCTCGCCCGTGCCGGCATCGCCTCGCGGCGCGAGATCGAGCGGATGATCGCCGATGGCCGCATTGCGATCCACGGCAAAACGCTCGATACGCCCGCGACACTCGTCGTCTCCCTCCACGGCATCACCGTCGACGGCAACCCCGTCGAGGCACCGCAGCCGACGCGGCTGTTCGTCTTTCACAAGCCCGCAGGCGTGCTCACCGCCGAGCGCGACCCGAAAGGACGGCCGACGATCTACGATCGCCTGCCGCGTGATCTGCCGCGCCTGATCCCGGTCGGGCGGCTCGATTACAATACCGAAGGGCTGCTGCTGCTCACCACCGACGGCGGGCTCAAGCGGCAACTCGAACTGCCGTCGACCGGCGTCGAACGCGCCTATCGCGCGCGCGCCTATGGCAACGTCAGCCAGGCCCAGCTCGAAGATCTGATCGAGGGTGTCGAGATCGACGGCATCCGCTACGGCGCGATCGACGCCAATCTGGAGCGCCGCACCGGCGCCAATGTGTGGATCGAACTGATCCTCAAGGAGGGCAAGAACCGCGAAGTACGCCGCGTGCTCGAACATCTCGGGCTCGAAGTCTCGCGGCTGATTCGCGTTCGCTACGGCCCGTTCGTGCTCGGCGACCTGCCGGTGGGCGGCATTGGCGAAGTGCGCCAGCACGATCTGGTCGCGTTCCGGCAAACGCTCACCAGGGGCACCAAAAGCGACGCCCCGGTCGAGGTCGCGGCGCTGAAGGCGCGCCACGCGCCCGCGCAACCGCCAGCGGAACCCGAGAGGGGCGATACGCACGCCCCTCCCCCCCGCGCCCGGAAGCCGGGCGGGTCATCGCCCCGCACCGGACCCGCCGAGACGATACGAGCGCGGGTACCACGCGAGCGCGTCGCATCCAACGCGCGGGGCGCGCCGCCGCAGGGCCGCGACCGCCCGACACGCGACGCCGAGGATCGCGGGCGCGGCACCAAGGCTGGCGCCACCGCGGCTCCCACGCCCAAGCCAAAACCCAAGCGCGGTGCAGGCTGGGCCAAACCCAAGATCAAGCCCGGCCCCAAACCGCGCGGCCGGCCCAAGCGCCCATGAGGGTCATTGCCGGTCAATGGCGCGGGCGGCCACTGGTCGCGCCGAAGGGCGACGCGACGCGCCCGACCGCCGATCGCACGCGCGAGGCATTATTCTCGATGCTCGCGAGCCGCCTCGGCAGTTTCGACGATCTGGCGGTGGCGGATCTGTTCGCGGGATCGGGCGCGCTCGGGCTCGAGGCGCTGTCGCGCGGCGCCGCCTCATGCCTGTTCGTCGAGCAGGATCGCGCTGCGCTCGACGCGTTGCGCGTCAATGTCGCCAGGCTCGGCGCCACGGGGGCCGATATCCGCGCGCAATCGGTGCTTGCGCTCGGGCCGGCCCGCGCGCCGCTCGATCTGGTGATGATGGACCCGCCCTACGCCACGGGTGCGGGCGCGGTCGCACTCGACAAGCTCGCCCGGCTCGGCTGGACGGGCCCCGCCACCTGGGTGAGTATCGAGACCGCACGCGACGAGGAAATCTCGGTCGCGGGCTTCACGATCGACGTCAGCCGCGTCCACGGCAAGGCGCGCATCACGCTCCTGCAACAGGATAGCTGAACGCGGCGGAAATCAGCCGACAATAGTCAGGGTTTCAGCCGCGTCGCGCTGATGACCTTGACCGGCGTCGCGGGTACCTCCCCCTTGAATGCCCCGCGCACCGTGGCGGCGGGATCGACGGGCGCGTCCATGATCCTTTCGACCACGTCCATCCCCTCGACGACATGGCCGAACGCGGCATAGCCCAGTTTGTCGCCGGGGGCAGCCGGATCGGCATCGAAGCCGGGGCGCTGATCGCCGACCATGATCGTGAATTCGCCGCGCGCCGAGCCCGGTTCGAGCCGCGCGATCGAGAGCGTACCGCTGACATGGTGCACCCCGGTTTCGCTGGTCGGCTCGTGCCGGATCGGCGGCAGGCTCAAAACGGGATCGCCATTGACGCCGAACTGCACGAAACCGAAGCGATCCTGCACTTTGACGGTACGATAGAAGGTCACCCCATCGAGCTTGTGCTGATCGACATAAGCGAGAAAATTGTTCGCAGTGATCGGCGCGCGCTCGGTATCGAGCGCGACGACGATGGGGCCTGCGCTGGTCTGGATCGCAACGCGCGGCAGATCGGCATCGGGTTCGGCCGCTGCCTCGGTCATCGGCGCCCGGCCGGGCGCCTCCTGCGCAACCGCCGGCGCAACCGCGAACAGCGCGATCGAGGCCAGCGCGAGCGGCGTCACCCCAGCGTCTTCTTGAGCAGTTCATTGACGACCTGCGGGTTCGCCTTGCCCTGCATCGCCTTCATCGTCTGGCCGACGAAGAAGCCAAAGAGCTTGTCCTTGCCGCCGCGATAATCGGCGACCTTGTCCGGGTTGGCGGCCATCACCTTGGCGATCTCGGCCTCGATCGCGCCGGTGTCGCTGGTCTGCTTGAGCCCGCGCTCCTCGACGATCTTGCTCGGATCGTCGCGGGTTTCGAGCATGATCTCGAACACCTGTTTGGCGAGGCTCCCCGACAGCGTACCATCGGCCACCAGACCGAGCAGTTCCGCTGCCTGCGAAGGGCTTACCGGGCTTTGCTCGATATCCTTGCCAAGCCGATTGAGCGCGCCGAACAGTTCGGACGCGACCCAGTTCGAGGCCTGCACCGGTGCCGCTCCGGCTTCCAGCAGCGCATCGAACCAGCGCGCGGTTTCGACCTCGGCGGTCAACACCCCGGCATTGTACGGCGTGATGCCTTGGCTCAAGTAGCGCGCGCGCTTGGCGCCGGGCAGTTCGGGCAGGCTCGCGCGGCATTCGTCGAGAAAGGCATCGTCGAGTTCGAGCGGCAGCAGATCGGGATCGGGGAAATAGCGATAATCGTGCGCATCTTCCTTCGATCGCATCGACCGGGTCGTGCCGGTATCGGGATCGTAGAGCCGCGTTTCCTGAACGATCCGCCCGCCCGCTTCGAGCACGTCGATCTGGCGGTTCGCCTCATGCTCGATCGCCGCCATCACGAAGCGCACCGAATTGACGTTCTTGGTCTCGGTCCGCGTGCCCAGTTCGTCGCCGGGTTTGCGCACCGAGACGTTGACGTCGGCGCGCATCGAGCCTTCTTCCATATTGCCGTCGCAACTGCCGACATAACGCAGAATCGATCGCAGCTTCCGCAGGTAAGCCCCTGCTTCCGCAGGCGACCGCATATCCGGCCGGCTGACGATCTCCATCAGCGCGACGCCCGAACGGTTGAGATCGACATAAGAGCGCGTCGGGTGCTGATCGTGCATCAGCTTGCCTGCATCCTGCTCGACATGGATGCGCTCGACGCCGATCGTCTTGGTCGCGTCATCGACCTCGATATCGATCGAACCTTCACCGACAAGCGGATGATAAAGCTGCGAAATCTGATAGCCCTGCGGTAGATCGGCGTAGAAATAGTTCTTGCGATCGAACCGTGACCATTTGTTGATCTGCGCATCAATCGCCATGCCGGTGCGCACCGCCTGACGGATGCACTCGCGATTGAGCACCGGCAGCATCCCCGGCATCGCCGCGTCGACCAGGCTGACCTGCGTATTGGGCTCCGCCCCGAACGCGGTCGACGCGCCCGAGAACAATTTGGCGTTCGAGGTTACCTGCGCATGAACTTCGAGGCCGATCACGACCTCCCATTCGCCCGTTGCGCCCTGGATGCGGTAGGTTGATTCAGTCATTTCTTACACCGTCATCCCAGCGAAGGCTGGGATCTTTCTCCAAATACCGCTTCCGCTGCCCGAGATTCCAGCCTTCGCTGGAATGACGTAGCGTCTTACCACCAGGCCTCCGGCCGCGCGGTGAAGCCTGCACGTTGCTCGATCGCCAGCCCGGCGTTGAGCACGCTCTGTTCGTCGAGCGGCTTGCCGATGATCTGGAGACCCAGCGGCAGCCCCGCGGCGTCGAGCCCGCCCGGCACGCTCATCGCGGGCAGCCCCGCGAGGCTCGACGGCACGGTGAAGACATCGTTCAGATACATCGCCAGCGGATCGGCATTCTTTTCGCCGAGCGCGAACGCCGCCGACGGCGCGGTCGGCGTCAGCAGCACGTCGCAACGCGCCCACACCGCCTCGAAATCGCGGGCGATCAACGTGCGGACCTTCTGCGCCTGCGTGTAATAGGCATCGTAATAACCCGCCGACAGCACATAGGTGCCGATCATGATGCGGCGCTTGACCTCGTCGCCGAACCCGGCGGCGCGCGTCGCAGCATACATTTCCTGAAGGTTCGCGCCCTCGGGCAGATCGCGCAGGCCGTAGCGCACGCCGTCATAGCGCGCGAGGTTGGACGACGCCTCGGCGGGGGCAATGATGTAATAAGCCGGCAACGCGTAGCGCGTGTGCGGCAGCGAGACCTCGACGATCTCGGCGCCCGCATCCTTCAGCCAGTCCACGCCCTGCTGCCACAAAGCCTCGATCTCGGCGGGCATGTTCTCGACCCGATATTCCTTGGGAATACCGACCTTCTTACCCTTGAAATCGCTGGACAATCCGGCTTCCCATTGGGGCACCTCGAGATCGAGCGAGGTCGCGTCGCGCGGATCGAACCCCGCCATCGCCTCCAGCATGATCGCGCAGTCGCGCACGTCGCGCGCCATCGGCCCGGCCTGATCGAGCGACGAGGCGAACGCCACCACCCCCCAGCGCGAGCAGCGGCCGTAGGTGGGCTTGATCCCGGCAATACCCGTGAAAGCGGCGGGCTGGCGGATCGAGCCCCCAGTATCGGTGCCGGTCGCCGCCGGGCAAAGCCGCGCCGCAATCGCCGCCGACGAACCGCCCGACGAGCCACCCGGCGCAAGCGGCGCATTGCCGCCGTCATTCCGGCGCCAGGGCGAGATCACATTGCCGAAGGCGCTGGTCTCGTTGGACGAGCCCATCGCGAACTGATCCATGTTGAGCTTGCCCAACATCCCCGCACCGGCATCCCACAGCTTCTGCGAGACCGCCGATTCATACGGCGGGGTGAAGCCTTCGAGGATGTGGCTCGCCGCGGTCGAGGCGACGCCCTTGGTGCAGAACAGGTCCTTCATCCCGATCGGCACGCCCGCGAGCGGCTTGGGTGCCTCGCCGGCGGCGCGTGCCTTGTCGGCGGCATCGGCGGCGGCGAGCGCGTGATCGGGGGTCTGGACAAGAAAGGCGTTGAGCGCGGCCGCCCCGGCGACGCGCGCGGAAAAGGCCTCGGCGACCTCGCGCGCGGAGAAGGTGCCCGCACGGACGCCGTCGCGGATGGCGGCGACGCCAAGATCGGTGACGTGGGTCATTATTCGATCACCTTGGGCACGGCGAAAAAGCCATGTTCGGCCTGCGGCGCGTTGGCGAGCACGGCATCGCGCACATCGCCGTCGGTAACGACATCGTCGCGCAGCCGCAGCGTGTTGGGGATGACGGCGGTCATCGGCTCGACCGAGGCCGTATCGACCTCGCCCAATTGCTCGATCCAGCCGAGGATGTTGCCCAGTTCGGGCGCCAGGCGCTCGGCTTCGGCGTCGGTGATCGCAATGCGTGCAAGGCTCGCGATCCGCTTTACGGTTGCAGTGTCTACGGACATGCGCGAGCGGCTAGCACCGCCCGCGCAGCCAGTGCAATGCTATTCGAACGCATCGCCCACCGGAACCTCGCCGACGAACGCCTGGCGGCGCGCGACCGGGCGGATCGACACGTCCCCGCGCGCGAGCGCGGCAGCGACCCCCGCGCGGTTGCCATCCGAGAGATCGCCGATCGCGCCCGCCGATTCGACCTTCCACTGATCGCCCTGTTTGACGAGATGCGCGATCGCACAATCGCTGCGCGCCACGATCTTCTTGTCGCCCTGCCCCGCGTCGATCGCGCATGTGCCGGAAATCGAAACCGCCTCGGTGTCACCGGGGTGCCAGAGGACGGTGCAAACGCGATCGCCCGAACCGCACGCATTCCAATCGGCCAGCCCTTCCTGCAACGCCGGCGGCAGCGCGACCGCATCGGGCAGGATGCGGAGCCGCTTCGCCAGCGTGCTCGCGCGCTCGACCGTGTTTTGCCGTTCGGCAAGTGCCCAGCGATCCTTGGCCGCAAGCGCTTTTTTCGCGGCCGCGGCGACCTGCGGTGTCGTTGATTTGGCCAGCTTTTGCGTCGCGCGTTTGCCGGGTTCACCGAAATCGAACGCCAGCGCGGCCCAATCGAACCTGTCGGGTGTCACCTTGCCCGCGTCGAGCCGCGCGACCTGATCGTGAACCGAGAGCGCGTTGAAACTCAGGATCGGCGTGGCAAGGAACAAGGCAATCCCCGCGACCGCGAAAGCGATCCTGAGGTTTGCCGGGCGCGCGCCCTCGGCCCAGCGCAACCGCCGCCGCGCGAGTGCGATCCAATAGGCCAGCCCCATCACGATCGCGACGGCGACGAACACCACTGCCCACAGCCGCTCGGGGGTGAGCCCATATTGCTCGATCCGCAGCCCGGTCGCGATCGCCGCGATAACCGCCAGCGGCAGGATCACTGCGCCGAGCACTGCCGCGCCCCAGCGCAGCGCCGGGTTGGTCGCTTCGTCCTCGACCCCGTCGCCGATCGCGGTGTTGGCCAGCACCCATGCGCCGAACGCGCAGACAAGCAGGATCGGTGTGGTCGCCTTGGTCGCTTCCCATAGCGCCCCCAACCCTGTGAAGGGCAGCGCGAGCAGGAACAGCAGCAACCCCGCCCCAAGCACCGGCGCAAGCACCGAGAGCACCGCCGTGACCACGCGCCGGAGCGTCCGCACCACATGCTCGCGCTCGCGGAAAAGGCCGAGCGCGCTACCAAAAGCGCCGCCGATCAGCAGCGCCATGAACCATTCCTTCCTGAGCAGATCGCTCAGCAAGGCGATCCCGATCAGCTCGAACAGGGCCGAGAGCAGAAAGGCGAGCGCAAGCGTGACCCCCACGAACGCCCAGGAGGCGCACCACAACACGATATTGGTCCAGACGTGCGCATGGACCTCGTGATAGGGAAACGCCGCTTGCCCCTGATCGCGCGCGGTCTGGAACAAGGGCGCGGCGATCGCGATCGCGACGAACAGGCTGGCATCGCTCCAGCCGCCCGCCCACCACACCCCGCCGCCGGGCGTCCCGCTCCACCACAGCACCAGCCCGGTCACCGCCGCAACGATCGCAGCGAAGATCACCGCCCACGCCAGCCGCACCCGCTCGGCGGTGAAGCCGAAACCGAGCGCACCGGTCGCGATCGCCGCCATCAACGCACGCTGCGCCGCACCGCCGCCATCACCGTTGCCGATCTGCTGGATCGCGAGGCAGGCAAGCGCGCCGACGACCGCAAGCAAAATAGGCCGCACCGGCCAGCGATTGTCGTTTTCCATCGGTTCGTCGTGCATCGCGCCCTCCTGCTTGCTAGAATTCGGTCATGTCTTCGCGACGATTGCAAGCGCCGCCGTGGTCGTGCAGGGGTTTCGCCCCGCTTCTGCCACCCCCATGCTGCGCCGCAGCAAGGATACCACCTTGGCCCGTAAATTCCTCTATCTGATAGCGATCCTGATCATGCTCGCCATCGCCGCCGCGTTCGCTTACCGTCTGTTTGGTGTGCAGATCATGCGCACCGCGATGGTGCCGACCGCCAAGTTCGAGCCACAGGAAAAGGCGACAGCATCGGTCTATGCCGATCCGGCGATGTGGTTCTCGCGACCGGGCAAGGCGGACGATCCCGCGCGCTGGGTGCCCGCCGGCTATCAACCGGGCGCCGCGCCGAATGCGGCGGTGTTCTACGTCCACCCGACCTCCTACCTCAACCGCGCGCGCTGGAACGCACCGCTCGACGATGCCGAGGCCAATGGTCGCGCCACCTTGTTCCTGCGCGGTCAGGCGACCGCATTCAACGCGGTCGGCGAGATCTGGGCGCCGCGCTATCGCCAGGCGACGTTCGGCGCGTTCCTGACCAGCGAGGCCGCCGCCGGGCAGGCGCTCGACCTTGCCTATGGGGACGTGCTCACCGCGTTCGACCAGTTCCTGAACGAAATCGGCCCCGATCGGCCGATCATCCTCGCCGGGCACAGCCAGGGCGCGCTGCACCTGACGCGCTTGCTCAAGGATCGGGTGGCGGCCACCCCGCTCGCCGCGCGTATCGTCGCGGCCTATGTCGTCGGCTGGCCGGTCTCGAAAACCGCCGATCTGCCCGCGCTCGGGCTGCCGCAATGCGAGGCCGCCGATCAGGCCGGCTGTATCCTCTCATGGCAGACCTTCGCCGAGCCCGCCGATCCCGCGCTGATTTTCGACACGTTCGACAAGACCGACGGCTATACCGGCGCCCCGCGTGCCGGCACCGATATGGTCTGCACCAACCCGATCACCGGCACGCCCGACTCCACGGCCCCCGCGAGCGCCAATCTGGGCACGCTGTTTCCCTCGGCCGATCTGCTCAACGCCGACATCGAACCCGGCATGATCTCGGCGACCTGCGAAGGTCGCGGCATTCTCTCGGTGGGGCCGCCGCCAAGTCTGGTTGGAAATTATGTGCTTCCGGGCAACAATTACCATGTGTTCGACTATTCGTTGTTCTGGGCAAATATCCGCACCGATGCCCAACGCCGCTTCGATTCGTACCAGAACGACTGATCGCCGGGATCACTCGCCTCGTCATCACTTGATTCATTCTATCCGTCATCTCCCACGATTCGGCTGCATTCCTGTTGATCGCGTGCAACACGCCCGCGATGTGAGCGTCATCGTTCCCGACACCATCCCAACCCCCGAGGGAGACTTGACGATGAAGACGCTTCTCAAGACGACGATGCTGGCCGGTGCCTGCCTGATGGCGGCGCCCGCGCTGGCGCAGACGAGTCCGGCCGATCCAGCCGCGCCGCAAAGCGATCCGGCGGCGCAGGCTCCGCAGGCATCGGCGTCCGCCGGTGCGGTGAGCGATGCCGAGGTCGATCAGTTCGCAAGCGCCGCGGTTGCGGTGCAGAAGATCGGCAGCGATGCAACCGTCGCCGAGGATGCCAAACAGGCCAAGATGGCCGAGGCCGTTCAGAGTTCGGGCCTGAAGCCCGAGCGCTTCAACGAGATCGCGCAGGCCTCGCAGGCCGATCCCGCACTTCAGGCGCGCATCCAGACCGCCGCACAGAGCAAGATCAAACCCGGGAGCTAAGGCCCCATTTGGGAAATGCGCCTTTGGGCGCCTCTGAAATCGTCCTTTCGCGATTTCCCAAATAGCATCTGACGCGCCGGCCGCCTCCCCCTCGCGGCCGGCGCGTTTCGTATCGACCGCATCCGCTGGCGCGCTATAGCGTCGCGGATGATCAGCACCGACCGCACCGATTTCCATAACGCCCTGCCCGCCGGCGGGCGCCTGATCGGGCTCGATGTCGGCACCAGGACGATCGGCACTGCGCTGTGCGACGCGGGCTGGAGCTTCGCGAGCCCCGCCGAGCTGATCCGCCGCACCAAATTCCAGAAAGACAAGGCCGCGCTAGTCGCCTTGATCGCCGCGCAGCAGGTGCGCGGGATCGTGATCGGGCTGCCGCTCAACCTCGACGGCAGCGAAAGCCCGCGCAGCCAATCGACGCGGGCGTTCGCGCGCAACCTCGCCGATCTCGATCTTCCGATCCTGCTATGGGACGAACGCTGGTCGACGCAGGCGGTCACGCGCACGCTGATCGAACAAGATGCTAGCCGCGCCAGGCGCGCCGAGCTGGTCGACAAGATGGCCGCCGCCTACATCCTGCAAGGCGCGATCGACGCGCTGGCGATGATCCGCCCCGCCGAACCCTAACACCCGCCACAGGCGTCCCGCTCTGGAACAGGCCGAATCGCGGGGTGGTCCCACAGCGCCCGCACGTCTATTCCTGACGTGAGTTTTGTGACGCAGGGGTAAGTTTCGATGGCCACGCGCACCGCCGCACAGCGCGCCCGTTCCTGGATCAGGGCCGCGCTCTATCTCGCTGCCTTGGTGGCGCTGCCGCTGCTCGCCACCCCTGCCAGCGCGACGCGCGCGACCGCCAAATTCCCGGTCAAGAGCGTACTCGGCCTCGATGCCCCGCTCGAACCGGGCGATTATGTGTGGGATGACGAGGGGGTCGCGCCCGGCAAGACCACGATCGTCGTCGATCTCGAAACCGCGCTGATCCATGTCTATCGCGCGGGCAACGAGATCGGCCGCTCGTCGATCATCTATGGCTTCGACGCCAAGCCGACGCCGCTCGGCGTGTACCCGATCCTCCAAAAGAGCCGCGATCACGTCTCGAACATCTACAAAGGCGCGCCGATGCCCTGGATGCTGCGGCTGACCTGGACCGGGATCGCGATCCACGGCAGCCGCAGAATCGCCGACGACATCGCCACCCATGGCTGCGTCGGCCTGCCCCACGGCTTCGCCAAGATCCTGTTCGACAACGCCAAGGTCGGCGACACGGTGATGGTGACCAACAGCTGGAGCGGCAACGACGACGCGATCCGCATGGCCGAGGCCGCCCAGCCGACGCCGCAGCCTGCGCCGGTGCTCGATTATGCGTTCCCGATCGATACCCCCGCCGACGACGCCGCGATGCTCTCGCGCAGCTAGGCATCGCGCCCACAATCGGAATCGCCACCTAAAGCCCGTTCGTGCTGAGCTTGTCGAAGCACCGTTCTTCTTCGCCCCGATCGCAGCAGCAAGAACGGCCCTTCGACAAGCTCGGGGCGAACGGTAGGTGGTCTACCTCCCACGCCTTGCGCGCCCGCTCGCCGCGCGCTACGCGATCACCTCAATGCCAGCCTCAGATCATTCGCCCGCCGCCCAGCTTCCTGGTGGCGCCGTCTTCCCGCACGGGAACCTCACCGGCATTTCGGGGCTCGAGCCGCACGAGATCGTCTTTCTGCTCGATGAGGCGGAAAAATGGGTCGACTGGAACCGCAGCCACGCCAAAAGCCAGCATCCGCTCGAAGGGCTGACCCAGATCAACGCGTTCTTCGAGAATTCGACGCGCACATTGCTGTCGTTCGAGATCGCGGGCAAACGGCTGGGCGCCGATGTGGTCAACATGCACGCCGCGCAAAGCTCGATCAAAAAGGGCGAAACGCTGATCGACACCGCGATGACATTGAACGCGATGCGCGCCGATGTGATCGTGATCCGCCACGCCAGTTCGGGCGCGGTGCAATTGATCGCGGACAAGGTCGATTGCCCGGTGCTCAACGCAGGGGACGGCGCGCACGAGCATCCGACCCAGGCACTGCTCGACGCGCTGACGATCCGGCGGCGGCGTGGCGGCATTGCCGGGCGGCGCGTGGTGATCTGCGGCGATCTGCTCCACAGCCGGGTTGCGCGCTCGAATATCCTCGCCTTGACCGCGCTTGCCGCCGAGGTCCGGGTGTGCGCGCCGACGACGCTGATGCCGCCCGCGATCGAACGGATGGGAGTGGCCGCGTTCACCGATTTCGATGCCGCGATTCGAGACGCCGATGTCGTGATGATGCTCCGGCTCCAGAACGAGCGCATGTCGGGTGCCTACATCCCGTCGTCGCGCGAATATCACCTGCGGTACGGGCTGACGCTCGATCGGCTGGCGCGCGCCAGACCCGACGCGCTGGTGATGCATCCGGGGCCGATGAACCGCGGCGTCGAGATCGCCTCGAACGTCGCCGACCATCCTGACCGGTCGGCGATCACCGAACAGGTCGAAATGGGAGTCGCGGTCCGCATGGCCTGCCTCGACGTGCTGACGCGCCGCGCGCGCGGCGTGGAGGGCTGGGCATGAAGCGCGCCTTCACCAATGCCCGCCTCGTCTGCCCCAACAACGGCGTGGCGCAGGGTACGCTGATCACCGAGGGCGACCGCATCGTCGCACGCGGGCAGACCGGCCTGCCGAGCGATGCCGAGGTGATCGATTGCGCCGGGCTTTGCATTGCGCCCGCAATCGTCGATCTCGGCGTGTTCGCGGTCGATCCTGCGGCGTTCCACGCGGGCGGCATCGCGCGGATCGGGCTGATGCCCGATCAATCGCCGGTGCTCGATGAGCCCGGCGCTGTCCAGCGCGCGGCGCTGATCGGCAAGCCGGGCTTGTGGATTCACCCGATCGCGGCGGCGACCAAGGGGCTCGCGGGCACCGATCTCGCCGAAATGGCGATCAACCAGCAGGCAGGCGCGAAAGCGGTCGCGACCGGGCGGCGCTGGATCGCCGATTCGGGCGTGATGCGCAAAGTGCTCGGCTATGCGCGCGATCTCGGGCTGGCGGTGGTATCGCACGCCGAGGATGGCGGGATGACGGGCAATGCCGTCGCGACCGCCGGCGAAGCGGCGACCCGGCTCGGGCTCGCCTCGGCGCCGTCGCTCGCCGAACCGCTGGCGATCGCGCGCGATCTGATGCTTGCCGAGGAAACCGGCGCGCGGCTCCATGTCCGGCAGGTGACGACCGCCGCGGGGTTCGACCTGATCCGCGCCGCCAAACGCCGCGGGGTGTTGGTGACGTGCGGGATCACGCCCGCGCACCTGCTGCTTTCCGACATCGCGATGACCGATTTTCGCAGCTTCGCACATCTCTCGCCGCCGCTCAGGAGCGAGGACGACCGGCAGGCCGCGCTTGCCGCGATCGCCGACGGGACGATCGACGTGCTCGGCTCGGGCCACGATCCGCGCGGCCCCGAGGAAAAGCGCCTGCCCTTCGCCGATGCCGCGCCGGGCGCCGCCGATGCGGAGCATCTGCTCGCGCTCGCGCTGACGCTGGTCCGCGATGAGCGGATCACGATCGATCGGTTGTTCGCGCTGCTATCGGCCAACCCGGCCAAGGTGCTCGGCGTCGAAGGCGGCAGCCTCAACGAAGGCGCCCCCGCCGATCTGGTCGCGTTCGATGCCGGCGCGCCGTGGCAGATCGCCACCGAGACGATGCACGCGCGGACCGGCAATACGCCGTTTGACGGTCTGCCCGTGCAGGGCAAGGTGCGCCGTCTGTTCAAGGGCGGCGCAGAGGTGTTCCGGGCGTAGACTTTGATCCACTCACGTGGATACGGCACCGGCCCGCTCCCCCACGGGTTCCCCACAAAGTATTACTTTGTGGGGTTACCCCCACCCCGCCTCCCAAGTCATTATGCTGCATGGGAGACGGGGTGGGGGAGCGGGCCGGTGCCGCAATCGGATTCAGCCTGGCCGAATCCGAATCTACCGCGCCGCGAGGCGGGTGTTGGAATTGACCCATTTGGCGGTCTGGTCGCCGGCATCTTGCCGGACGAAGCACTGCCCGCCTTTGGCCTTGTAGCGACGGCACAGATTATCGGCGTCGACGCGGGCAAAGCCCCCGACCGACAGCCGATAGAATTCACCGCCATTGCCGCTGAAATGCATCCCCTGCGGCGTCTGGCCCTGGAATGCCGGCAGCACGCGGCGGATGCGGTTCCAGCCATCGCGCGCGACCGCGGCATTCTCATAGGCGCCAAGCTGGACGAACCAATTGCCTGCCGCGAGCGTGAGCGGCGCAGCGACGCGCGGCGCGGCCCCCACCGCCGGTTTGGTGACGGCAGGACGTGCCACGCGTGCGGGCAGTGCCTGGACGATTTCGGTGCGCGGACCAAACACCACCGAGGCGCGGGGCGCGACATAGGATGAAACGCTCGGCGCGGCCATCGCAACCGTCGCGGCGGGCGCCAGCGCTGGTCCGGGGACGGTGCTGTCTCCGGCGGCGATCGCAGCGACGGGCGCCGCAACGGCCATCGCGACCGGCGCGACATCGGCATTGAGTGCGAGCGCGACCGGCTGCCCCTGATCGGCGCGCGGTTTGACTCCGAGCAGCGCGGCGACCTGATCAGACGCGCGATGCGGCGTCGCGAATGCCGCCCATTGCTCGATCCGGCTATCGACCTCGGCGGGCGACAGATCGACCATCGCGATCGAGCGCGCGGCCTGCCAATTGCCCGCGAGCGCAAAGGCAAGCGCGAGATTCTGGCGGGTCTTGGGCGTCGCATCGCGTTGCCGCGCGGCGGGCACCAACACCTCGAGCGCGGCCCTGGGGTCGCCGGCAAGCGCGAGCGCGAGCCCGCGATCGGCGGCGGGGATCACCCCGGCATGATCGTCGAGCGTCGCACGCGCACCGCTCCAGTCGCCCTCGGCGGTCTGGGCCAGCGCGAGGCTGAGCGCGGCCTTGCCATCGTTCGAATCGAGCGTGAGCGCATCGGTGAACGCCTGCCGTGCCGAGGTGAAGCGGCCATCGGCGAGATACGATTGACCGAGCAACACGCGATAGCTGACATCGCGTGGGGCAAGCGCCACCGCCTTTTCAGCATAATCGACGGCATCGGCGGCCTTGTTCCGGGCCAGCGCGCGGCTGGCCTTGTCGACCAGCTTGGCGATCTGGCGCGCATCGGCATCGGCATCGCGCGTGCTCGCCGACGCAACCCCGGCCTGATACCCGGCACAGCTGACCATCGTGCCGCCGAACAGCAGCGCCGAAGCACCGATGGTCAGCAAGATTTTGGTCGTCATCCCCTATCCCCTATTCGCTCGAACCGTCAGTCGCGGTGCGGCAATTGGCGCACCAGATCCTCGACCTCGGGCAGCGTATCGAGCAGTTGATCAAGCGCCTCGGTGACAAGCACCTGCGCCGAACGGTTGCACAAGGCGGTCGCGAGCCGCAGCCGCAGATGACGATCGGCATCGAGGCGCAGCGTAAACGCCACCTTGCCCGTTGCGTTGCGCCGCTTGCGGCCCTTGCCCTTGCCCGAGGTTTCGCGCCCGATCCGGGTCGCGGTGGCGACCGATACCGATTTGCGCGGCGTGCGGGCCGGGGCCGCGCGTTGCGGTGCCTCGGCAATCTCGGCGGCAACCGGTTCGGCCGGCACCACCGGCGCGGGCACACGCGTCTCGATTTCCTCGCGCAGCGCCTCGCGCTGGCGAAGCACCGCGGGCGTCGCGGCGACGCTATCCATCGGCGTCAGTTCGGGCCGGGGGCCGTGATGCGCCAGCGGCTCGTCGACCGGGCCCATATCGTTCCAGCCGAGATCCTCGAGCTGGTCGGCCATCGTGCCGAAACCCGACAGGCCCTGCGGGCGCATCGCGGGGCGCGCTTGCCCCTTGCGCGCGAGCAGGCCCGACGACAACGATGCGGTAGGCTTGAGTTGTGCCATGGTCAGCTCACCACCCGGCGGCCGAAGCCGCTCGCTAGAGGCCGCGGCGCAACGAAACCGTTGGCGCTGGGCGCGCTGAACACCGTGCGGCGGAAATTCTTTTCAAGCCGGTCGGAAACATAGCTCCAGAGCTGGATGATCTCCTGCGCCGACCGGCACTTCTGATCGACCTCCATCACCGTGCGGCCGTCGATCATCGAGGCGGCGAAATCGGTGCGGTGGTGGACGGTGACCGGCGCGACCGTGCCATGCTGCGACAAGGCGACCGCGGCTTCGGAGGTGATCCGCGCCTTGGGCGTCGCGCCGTTGACGACGAACAGCAGCGGCTTGCCCGCGCGCTCGCACAGATCGACGGTGGCGCCCACGGCGCGCAGATCGTGCGGGCTGGGGCGCGTCGGGATCACGATCAATTCGGCCACCGCGATCACGCTCTGGATCGCCATCGTGATCGCCGGCGGGGTATCGATCATCGCCAGCTTGAAGCCCTGCTGGCGCAACACCTCCAGATCGGCGGCGAGCCGCGCCACCGTGGTCTGGGCGAAGGCGGGGTAATCGGTATCGCGCTCGTTCCACCAATCCGAAAGCGATCCCTGCGGATCGATGTCGATGAGCACGACGGGGCCGGCACCGGCCAATTGCGCCTGTACCGCCAGATGCCCCGAAAGCGTGGTCTTTCCAGACCCGCCCTTCTGCGATGCCATTGCGAGAACCCGCATCAGCGTCCCCTGAAAAACCTGCTGTTCCAGCGTCTGCGAATGCCATGGGGAACGATAAGAAGCCGTTAACGGCGTGATTACGGGGCATTTGCGCGGCGCGACCATCGCCACCGCGGCCACCCGCCCCATCGCTTCTGTCGTGTCCCACGACGGCACAGCACGCCCCGGCTGGGGAGGTGACAGGTCGATCAACCGGGCTAAGGTCGGCGCGGCAAGGGGGGAGCCTTCGGGGGCGGCGGGCATCTCAGCCGGGGTCTGCCGCCCCCCTCCGGCCGACAGCACTGATAGGGGGAATGCTGCCAGTTCCCCCCGCTCTCGCGTGAGGCGACGATTGAACACCCCCGAAACGATCCGGTTCCCGCCAATCGAGGTTAATGCCGATAATAATCGTAGGGGCGATCCCGATCGCGGCATCCCGCGCACCGCCAACAGCCAGGCCGGCCGCGAGGAATGCATTGCACCAGCGCGATTTCCCGCCAATACCGGCGTCGCACCACCGCCCCGACAGGAGCCGACATGATCCGCCTTCTCGCGCCCGCTCTCGCCGGCATCACTGGCCTCGCGCTCGCCGCCGCCGCAACCGCCACCCCGCAAACCGCGGCGAGCGACAATCCGGTCAAGGCCGGGGTCGATGCCTGGAGCAGGGGTGACGACGTCGCCGCGGTCAAGGCGTGGCGCGGTGCCGCCGAACGGGGCGATGCCGATGCGCAATTCAACCTCGGCCAAGCCTATAAGCTCGGCCGCGGGGTCGCCGCCAATCCGGCCGAGGCCGAGAAATGGTATCGCAAGGCCGCCGAGCAGGGCCATTATCAGGCCGAGGAGAATTACGGGCTCGCGCTGTTCCAGAACGGCAAGCGCACCGAAGCCGCGCCGTGGCTCGAAAAGGCGGCGATGCGCGGCGCACCGCGCGCGCAGCTCGTTTACGGCACGATGCTGTTCAACGGCGACGGCGGCCAGGCCAAGGATTGGGTCCGCGCCTATGCGTTGATGACGCGCGCATCGGGCTCGGGGCTGCCGCAGGCCAGCGAGACGCTTGCGAAAATGGACGAATTCATCCCGCAGGATCAGCGCCAGAAGGGGCTTGAGCTCGCGCGGGCCTATCAGGTGCAGGCGCAACGCTCTGCCCTGCCGCCCGAGGTATTGGCGTCGGCCAGCGGCGCCAAGCCACCGATCCGCACCGTAGCACTGCCCCCCTCGACCGCGACGGCAGCAACCCCGACGCATCAGCCCGGCGCGCCTTATGCAATCCCCGGCAGCACGCCGTCGACGCCAGTCGCCGCCCCGTCGACGCCGGCGCCCGTCGCCGCCACGCCCAGGCCCGCACCGCCGCGTCCCGCCACGGCCGCCCCGCAGCCCACGGGCAAGTGGCGCATCCAGCTTGGCGCGTTCGGCAACGAGGCCAATGCGCGCCGTCTGTGGGGCAGCATCCAGCCGCGCGTGAGCACGCTCGGCAACCGTCAGGCTTATTACGTCAAGGCGGGATCGGTGGTGCGGTTGCAGGCCGGCCCGTTCGCCTCGTCACGCGAGGCGGCGAGCGCCTGCGCCGCGGTCAAGGCGCGCGGCAGCGATTGCCTGCCGGTAGCGCCCTGATTCCGGTTCAGCTCGTGGGTCAGCCGCGCTCCCAATTCTCGCTCGGCACGCCCTGCGCATAGAGCAAGGCGGTGAGATCGGTATGGTCGAGTCGCGCGGCCGCTTCGGCGGCGACCACCGGCTTGGCGCGATAGGCAACGCCGAGCCCGGCCTTGCGGATCATCGGCAGGTCGTTGGCGCCGTCACCGACCGCGAGCGTCTGGGCGAGCGGGATGCCCAGCGCGGCGACGCTGTCGAGCAGCGCCTTTTCCTTCGCCGCCGAATCGACGATCGGTTTGGCGACGGTGCCGGTCAGCTTGCCGTCGGCGATCCCGAGGTCGTTCGCGAGCGCGCGATCGAAGCCGATCGCCGCGCCGACGCGATCGGCGAAGTGCGAGAAGCCGCCCGACACGAGCAGCGTGGTCGCGCCCAGCTGGCTTTTCATCGTGCGCACCAATGTCGCCGCCCCCGGCGTCGCGCGAATGCGCTCGGCGAGGCATTTGTCGATCACCGACGCATCGAGCCCCTTCAAGCGCGCCACCCGCTCATCGAGCGCCTGCGCGAAATCGAGTTCGCCGCGCATCGCGCGCTCGGTCACCGCCGCGATCTCGTCCTTGATCCCCGCATAATCGGCGAGTTCGTCGAGGCATTCGACGGTGATCATCGTCGAATCCATATCGGCGATCAGCAGCTTCTTTTCGCGGTTCGCCATCGGCTGGACGATCACGTCGGTGCGCGGCAGTGCGCCGTCGAGCGACTTGCGCGCGGTCGACGGCCCGCCTTGAAAAACGATGTCGGCGGCGCGCCCCTCATCGATGCGCAACGATAGCTGCGGGCCGCAACCCGCTTGCGCCAGACGGTCGCATAGGCTGGAAAGGTCGCCGGTGCTGATGTCACCGGCAGTGATCAACGTGGCGATGTAAATGACGGCCTCCTGTCCCCAATTTGTGGCGCTCATCGCAGGCCCGACGGCGAGCGGCAAGTCCGCGCTCGCGATCGCGCTGGCGGAGCGCCATCGCGGCACCGTGATCAACGCCGATTCGGCGCAGGTATACGCCGATCTGCGCGTGTTGACCGCCCGCCCCTCGCGCGCGGAAGAGGCGCGCGTGCCGCACCGTCTGTTCGGTTATATCGACGGTGCCGACGCCTGCTCGGCGGCACGCTGGGCGGCCGATGCGACCGCCGCGATCGCCGAGGCGCACGAGTCGGGCCGGCTGCCGATCCTCGTCGGCGGCACCGGGCTTTATCTGCGCACCTTGCTCGACGGCATCGCGCCGGTGCCCGAAATCGACCCGCAGGTCCGCGCCGAAGTCCGCGCGATGCCGGTCGCCGCCGCGCACGCCGCGCTCACCCGCGCCGATCCCGCCGCCGCCGCGCGGCTGGCGCCCGCCGATACGACTCGAGTCGCCCGTGCGCTCGAAGTGGTGCGCGCAACCGGCAGGCCGCTCGCCGACTGGCAAGCGACGCGCCACGGCGGGATCGGCGATCGGATCACGCTCCGGCCGCTGATCTTGTTGCCCGACCGCGACTGGCTGTTCGCGCGCTGCGATGCGCGGTTCGCGGCGATGCTCGACGACGGCGCGGGCGACGAGGTACGGCGGCTGCTCGCACGGACCGACCTGCCCGCCGCCGCGCCGATCCGTCGCGCGATCGGTGTGCCCGAGGTGACGGCATGGCTCACCGGCGCGTGCGACCGCGATGCAGCAATCGCCGCCGGCGCCATGGCCACACGGCGCTACGCCAAGCGGCAATATACCTGGTTTCGCAACCAGCCCCCCGCCGCCTGGCCCCGCACCGACGAGACAGAAACAGATCGTCGATTGGCCATTGTTGAAATATAATTATATAAACTACGGGTTGACGAGCATTTTTATAACGGTTAGCAGCCATCGCGTTCGCATGCTATTGCGGTGCGGCAAGAAAGGATTCTGACGATGGCTGGCAAAAGCGGTGCCGATATTCTGATCGAGGCGTTGTGCGATCTCGGCGTCGAGGTGGTGTTTGGCTATCCGGGCGGCGCGGTGCTGCCGATCTATGACGCGCTGTTCCAGCAGAACAGGATTCGCCACATCCTCGTGCGCCACGAACAGGCGGCGGCGCACGCGGCGGAAGGCTATGCGCGCTCGACGGGCAAGCCCGGCGTGGTGCTCGTCACTTCTGGCCCCGGCGCCACCAACACGATCACCGGCATCACCGATGCGCTGATGGATTCGATCCCGATGGTGGTCATCACCGGGCAGGTCCCAACCTCATTGATCGGCACCGATGCTTTCCAGGAAGCCGATACGGTCGGTCTCACGCGCCACTGCACCAAGCACAATTATCTGGTGAAGGATCCCGCGCGACTGGGCGAGGTGATCCACGAAGCGTTCCATATCGCAACCTCGGGTCGTCCCGGCCCAGTCGTGATCGACATTCCCAAGGACGTTCAGGTCGCGACCGCGCGCTACGCCGCACCGGGCCCGATCCGGCACAAGACGTATCTTCCCCCCAGCGCGCCCGAGCCGGCGCTGATCGACGCGGCGGTCGAAATGCTTGCGGCCGCCGAACGTCCGATCTTCTACACCGGCGGCGGGATCATCAATTCGGGCCCGGCGGCCAGCGCGCTGCTGCGCGAACTGGCTGCGCTCACCGGCGCGCCCGTCACCTCGACGCTGATGGGGCTCGGCGCGTTGCCCGCCTCGTCGGATCAGTGGCTGGGCATGCTCGGCATGCACGGCACCTACGAAGCCAATATGGCGATGAACAAGGCCGATCTGATCATCGCTTTGGGCTCGCGCTTCGACGATCGCGTGACCGGACGGCTCGATGCCTTCGCGCCGCATTCGAAGAAGATCCACGTCGATATCGATCGCTCGTCGATCAACAAGAACGTGCGCGTCGATCTCCCGATCGTCGCCGATGTCGGCCAGACGATCGAGGCGATGCTGCGCGTCTGGAAAGACCGTGGCCACGCCACGCCCGATCTCGGCGAATGGTGGCGCCGGATCGACGGCTGGCGCGCGACCAAAAGCCTCGATTTCCCCGAGACCGACCCCAAGGCGATCATGCCGCAGCGCGCGATCCGCGCGCTGTACGAGGCAACCAGGGCGGCCGCGCCGATCATCTCCACCGAGGTCGGCCAGCATCAGATGTGGGCGGCGCAGCATTTCGGCTTCGAGGCGCCCAACAAATGGCTGACCTCGGGCGGGCTCGGCACGATGGGCTATGGCCTGCCCGCCGCGATCGGCGCGCAGCTCGGCAATCCGGGCCGGCTGGTGATCGACATCGCGGGCGAAGCCTCGATCCAGATGAACATCCAGGAGATGGCCACCGCCACGCAATACCGCCTGCCGGTCAAGGTGTTCATCCTCAACAACCAATATATGGGGATGGTCCGCCAGTGGCAGGAACTGACCTATTCGAGCCGCTATGCCGAAAGCTACAGCGATTCGCTGCCCGATTTCATCAAGCTCGCCGAGGCCTATGGCTGGAAGGGTATCCGCATCGAGACGCGCGACCAGCTCGATCAGGGGATTGCCGATATGCTCGCCCATGACGGGCCGGTTATCGTCGATTGCATGGTGGCGCAGCTCGCCAATTGCTTCCCGATGATCCCATCGGGGGCCGCGCATACCGACATGATCCTGCAGGCGCACGAAGTGTCGGGAACGATGGACGACGAAGCCAAGGCACTGGTGTAACGCATCCCGGCGACGGGCCGGGATCGGGCGCGGCAAGCATGTGCTCAGAACAGGGAGACCTCGGCGGGCGCCGGGGTAACGAACGAATGCATATCAAGGAAGAAGCCATCGAGCGGCACACGCTGGCCGTGATCGTCGATAACGAGCCGGGGATTCTGGCGCGGATCGCCGGGCTGTTCACGGCGCGCGGCTACAATATCGAGAGCCTGACGGTGACCGATATCTCCGAGGACGATCTCGTCAGCCGGATCACGATCGTCACCTCGGCCTCGCCCAATGTGATGGAACAGATCATCGCCCAGCTCGAGCGGCTGGTCCCGGTCCACAAGGTTGCCGATCTGACCGCGCTGGGTCCGCACGTCGAGCGCGAGCTGGCGCTGGTCAAGGTCGCAGGCACGGGCGATCATCGCATCGAGGCGCTGCGCCTTGCCGATGTCTACCGGGCACGCGTCATCGACGCCACGATCGAGAGCTTTGTTTTCGAGGTCACCGGCAGTAGCGACAAGCTCGACACGTTCGTCAACCTGATGCGCGAGGTCGGCCTGGTCGACGTCGCGCGCACCGGCATCGTCGCGATCTCGCGCGGGCCGAAGGGGACGTAACCGAATCTCCTCTCCTTGTCCGGGAGAGGAAGGGCCCGTCGCGTCAGCGGCGGGAGGGCGAGCGTGAGACCCTCCCCGTCCCCGCCACCCTCACCAACACCGGCGGGCCGGCACCGGCTCGCCCTCGACATTTCTCCCCGGCGGGAGAAGCAAGCAAGAGAAGGGAAGGAATATGCGCGTTTATTACGATCGGGATGCCGATCTCAATCTGATTTCCGATAAGAAGATCGCGATCGTCGGCTATGGCAGCCAGGGCCATGCCCATGCGCAGAATCTGCGCGATTCGGGCGTCAAGCAGGTCGCGATCGCGCTGCGCGAAGGCTCGGCCAGCGCCGGTAAGGCCGAGGCCGCGGGCTTCAAGGTGATGACCAATGCCGAGGCCGCCAAATGGGCGGACATCGTCATGATCCTCGCGCCCGACGAACATCAGGCCGCGATCTGGGACGCCGACATCAAGGGCAACATCCGCTCGGGCGCCGCGATCGCGTTTGCCCACGGGCTCAATGTCCATTTCGGGCTGATCGATCCCCCCGCCGACATCGACGTCATCATGATCGCCCCCAAGGGCCCCGGCCACACCGTGCGCAGCGAATATGTGCGCGGCGGCGGCGTGCCCTGCCTGATCGCGGTCGATCAGGATGCCAGCGGCAACGCGCATGACATCGCCTTGGCCTATGCCAGCGGCGTCGGCGGCGGTCGGTCGGGGATCATCGAGACCAATTTCCGCGAGGAATGCGAAACCGACCTGTTCGGTGAGCAGGCCGTACTCTGCGGTGGCCTTACCCACCTCATCCAGGCCGGCTTCGAAACGCTGACCGAGGCCGGTTACGCCCCCGAAATGGCGTATTTCGAGTGCCTCCACGAAGTGAAGCTGATCGTCGATCTGATGTATGAGGGCGGGATCGCCAACATGCGCTATTCGATCTCGAACACCGCCGAATATGGTGACATCAAGACCGGCCCGCGGATCATCACCGACGAGACCAAGGCCGAGATGAAGCGCGTCCTCGCCGACATTCAGGCCGGCCGCTTCGTCAAGGATTTCGTGCTCGACAACCGCGCCGGCCAGCCCGAACTCAAGGCCAGCCGCAAGACCGCCGCCGCGCACCCGATCGAGAAGGTCGGTGCCGAGCTGCGCGCGATGATGCCCTGGATCGGCGCCAACCAGTTGGTCGACAAGGCCAAGAACTGATCGGATCGGCGGTCGCCGCCGTTCCCGTCACATCGTGCCGCGGGCCGCGCGCTCGCGGCACGAGGCGCCAGCCTGCGCTGGCATGACACGTCCTTTCGCCATCCCCGCTTTCGCGGGGGTGGCGATTTGGCGTATGACGCCCCCGCAACAATCGGGAGTCGTGCTCATGCGCTTGGTATTCGCTTCGCTTCTCGCCGTCGCCGCCGTCCCCGTCCTCGCGCAGAATATGCCGACCGAGGCGCCCGGCGCGCCCGATCCGGCGCGCGTCGTCGCGGGCACCTACGATGTCGATGCCGATCACACGCAAGTGCTGTTCACCGTCACGCATCTCGGCTTCAGCACCTATACCGGCATGTTCATCGCACCGACCGGCACGCTGACGATCGATCCCAGAAATCCTTCGGCCGCGACCGTCGACATCACCTTCCCGATCGCCAAGGTGCGCACCACCGCCGCCGGGCTCGACGAGCATCTCCAGAATGCCGATTTCTTCGACGCCGCCAAATTCCCGACCGGCCATTTCGTCTCGACCAAGGTGACGATCGCCAACGAGACCGCGCAGATCGACGGCAATCTGACGCTCAAGGGCGTCACCCGGCCGGTCACGCTCGACGCGCAATTCGTCGGCGCGGGCAAGAGCCCGATGGGGCCGCCCAAGGTCAATGTCGGCTTTGCCGCGACGACCACGATCAAGCGCAGCGATTTCGGGATCAGCTACGGCATTCCGCTCGTCTCCGACGAAGTGTTGCTGACGATCAACGCGGCGTTCGTCCAACGGTGAGCGAGGCCGGCGAAGGCGCGCGCAGCGTCGGCCGGGTCGAGGCGTTTTCAGACGGCGTGGTCGCGATCATCATCACGATCATGGTGCTCGAACTCCACCCGCCGGTCGCACCCGAATTCGGCCGGCTGTGGACGCTGTGGCCGGTGTTTCTCGCCTACGCGCTGAGCTACGCCTATGTCGCGATCTACTGGGTCAATCACCATCGGCTGTTCGGCCATGCGACGCGCGTCACCAACGCGCTCGTCTGGTCCAACATGGCGCTGCTGTTCACGCTGTCGCTGGTCCCCTTTTCGACCTCGTATCTCGGTGAGCATCATTTCAGCCGCGCAGCGACATGGCTCTATCTCGCGACGATGCTGCTCCCCGCCTTTGCCTATGTCTGGCTGCAAACCGTGATCCGCCGCACCGGCAGTCAAAGCGCCGAGGCGAGCGCCTATCACCGCCGGACGACGCGCAAGGGCATGGCGGCGGCGGCCATCTATGTCGCCGGGGGCGTGCTGACCTTCGCCTCCCCCTGGTTCGGGATCGTCGCGGCAGTGATCGTCGCGATCTTCTGGTTCCTGCCGTTCAGCCCCGTCGATCGCCTGTTTGGCCGCGCGTGAAACTACAAATACTGGACAAGCCGGCCCGGCTGCGTCATTGGTCGCGCGATATGACGCTGACCGCGCTTCTTCTTCCGCTGCGACTTACCCGCCCTTAGGCGGAACGATCCGGCGCGTGCGCGCTCCCGCCTAAGGGCTGTTTGCTTTCGATACCGATCCGCCATGCGGCCCGGCGGCCGCGGGCGTCACCGTGACAGGACATCCCATGCTGAGCGACCCGAGCGTCAAATACCGGCCCTTCCCCCAGATCGATCTGCCCGATCGACAATGGCCGAACAACACCATCACCAAGCCGCCGCGCTGGCTGTCGACCGACATGCGCGACGGCAATCAGGCGCTGATCGATCCGATGGACGCCGAGAAGAAGCGCCGCTTCTTCGATCTGCTGGTCAAGGTCGGGCTCAAGGAGATCGAAGTCGGCTTCCCGAGCGCGGGCGCGACCGAGTTCGATTTCATTTCGGGCCTCGTCCAGTCAGGCAGCGTCCCCGACGACGTTATCGTCCAGGTGCTCACCCAGTCGCGCCGCGACCTGATCGAAACGACCTTCCAGAGCCTGGTCGGCGCCCCGCGCGCGATCGTTCATCTCTACAATGCGGTATCGCCGGCGTGGCGCAAGATCGTGTTCGGGATGAGCCGCGAGGAAGTGAAGCGGATCGCCGTCGAGGGCGTCAAGGTGCTGCGCGACGAAGCCGCGAAACAGCCGAACACCGACTGGCATTTCGAATACAGCCCCGAGACCTTCTCGACCGCCGAGCTCGATTTCTCGGTCGAGGTCTGCGAGGCGGTGATGGACGTGCTCCTGCCCACCCCCGAGCGGCCGCTGATCCTCAACCTGCCGGCGACGGTCGAATGCGCGACCCCCAACATCTATGCCGATCAGATCGAATGGTTCTGCCGCAACATCCGCAACCGCGACAGCGTGGTGATCTCGCTCCACCCGCATAACGATCGCGGCACCGGCGTCGCGGCGGCCGAACTGGGGCTGATGGCGGGCGCCGATCGCGTCGAGGGCTGCCTGCTGGGCAATGGCGAGCGCACCGGCAATTGCGATCTCGTGACGGTCGCGCTCAACATGTACACGCAAGGGCTCCACCCCGGCCTCGATTTCTCGAACATCGACGAGGTCGTCAACACGGTCAATTATTGCACCAACCTGCCGGTCCACCCGCGCACGCCCTATGCCGGCGATCTGGTGTTCACCGCGTTTTCGGGCAGCCATCAGGACGCGATCAAAAAGGGCTTTGCCGCGCAGGAAGCGCGCAACGATGAGTTTTGGGAAGTCCCCTATCTGCCGATCGACCCCAAGGATCTGGGCCGCGATTACGAGGCGGTGATTCGTGTCAATTCGCAGTCGGGCAAGGGCGGCGTCGCCTGGGTGATCGAGCAGGACAAAGGGCTGAAGCTCCCCAAGCGGCTCCAGGCCGCGTTCAGCCGCCACGTCCAGCAGCTCGCCGACGAATCGAGCCGCGAGCTCAACGCCGACGATATCTGGCAGTTGTTCAAGCGCACCTATTTGCCCGGCGACAAGGATCGCTTCGTGCTGGTCGATTACGAGGAAAGCGGCCCCACCGGCCAGCGCGCCTTCGTCGGCCGGATCGCGATCGACGGCGAGGAACGCTCGGTGAGCGGGCGCGGCAACGGCCTGATCTCAAGCGTCGTCATCGCGCTGCGCGATGCCTGCGGGGTCGCGCTCGAGGTTGCCGATTACAATGAACATGCGATCGGTCAGGGCTCGGAGGTCGCCGCGGCGGCCTATCTCGAATGCACCACGCCCGATGGCCGCACGGTGTTCGGCGTCGGCCGCGATACCGATATCGCCACTGCCTCGGTGCGTGCGGTTCTGAGCGCCGCCAACGCGCTCTGATCCGGCCCCGTCACCCCGGACCCGTTCCGGGGTGACGGGCGCTTCCCGCACGCGCGCGCGCCCATGCGCGCGTGACATTGGGCCCGCGAACGGCTAGACCGGAGTCCAACCGAAACACCATTTCCGAAAGCACCAAAACTTGACCGACGAGACCGTCCTCGGCGACCCTTCGGACATTACCCCCATTTCCATCGTCGAGGAGATGAAGACCTCCTACCTCGACTACGCGATGAGCGTGATCGTGGCGCGCGCGCTGCCCGACGTGCGCGACGGGTTGAAGCCGGTGCACCGGCGCATTCTATATTCGGCGAGCGAAAGCGGCTTCTATTACAACCGCCCCTATCGCAAATCGGCGCGCATCGTCGGTGACGTGATCGGTAAATATCACCCGCATGGCGATACCGCGATCTACGACGCTCTGGCGCGTCTGACGCAGGATTGGTCGATGCGGCTGCCGCTGATCGACGGCCAGGGCAATTTCGGCTCGATGGACCCCGATCCGCCCGCGGCGATGCGCTACACCGAGGCGCGTCTCGCCAAGGTCGCGAACGCGCTGCTGACCGATCTCGACAAGGATACGGTCGATTTCCAGCCCAATTACGACGGCAGCGAGAGCGAGCCGCAGGTGCTTCCGGCGGCGTTCCCCAACCTGCTCGTCAACGGCGCCGGCGGCATCGCGGTCGGCATGGCGACCAATATCCCGCCGCACAATCTGGGCGAGGTCATCACCGCGTGCCTCGCCTATATCGATAACGGCGCGATCACCGTCGACGAGCTAATGGAGATCGTGCCCGCGCCCGATTTCCCCACCGGCGCGCTGATCCTCGGCCGCGCGGGCGCGCGCTCGGCCTATCACACCGGCCGCGGCTCGATCATCGTCCGCTCGCGCCATGTCATCGAGGAAGGCCGCGCGGCCCGCGGCGAGGCCCGCCGCTCGATCGTGCTCACCGAAATCCCGTACCAGCAGGGCAAGAACGCGCTGGTCGAAAAGATCGCCGAGGCCGCCAAGGACAAAAGGATCGAGGGCGTCAGCGACATTCGCGACGAATCGAACCGCGAAGGCGTGCGGATCGTCATCGACCTCAAGCGCGACGCGACCCCCGAGGTCGTGCTCAACCAATTGTGGCGGCACACCCCCGCGCAGGGGTCGTTTCCGGCCAACATGCTCGCGATCCGCGGCGGCCGTCCCGAAACGCTCAACCTGCGCGACATCATCGAATCGTTCGTCAAGTTCCGCGAAGAGGTCATCACCCGGCGCGCCAAATTCGAACTGCTCAAGGCCCGCGAGCGCGCCCATATCCTGCTCGGCCTCGTCATCGCGGTCACCAATCTCGACGAAGTCGTCCGCATCATCCGCGGCTCGTCGAGCCCGGCCGCGGCGCGCGCCGCCTTGCTCGCGCGCGAATGGCCGATCGCCGAGATCGCGCCCTATATCCGGCTGGTCGAGGCGGTCGAAACCGAAATTGCCGGCGACACCTACAGGCTCTCCGAAATCCAGGTCCGCGCGATCCTCGATCTGCGCCTGCACCGCCTCACCGCGCTGGGCCGCGACGAGATCGGCGACGAATTGCAGCAGCTTGCCGAATCGATCGCCGAACTGCTCGACATCCTGTCGAACCGCGAGAAGCTCTACGGCGTGATGCGGGGCGAACTGGCCGCGATCCGCGACGAATTCGCCACCCCGCGCCGCTCGGAAATCACCGGCGCTGCCGACGGGATCGAAGACGAAGACCTGATCGAGCGCGAGGACATGGTCGTCACCGTGACGATGGAAGGCTATATCAAGCGCACCCCGCTCGATACCTTCCGCGCCCAGCGCCGCGGCGGCAAGGGCCGCGCCGGCATGGCGACCAAGGACGAGGACGTCGTCACCGAACTGTTCGTTACCAGCACGCACACACCCGTTCTCTTCTTCTCGACGCTGGGCAAGGTCTATCGCCTCAAGGTCTGGCGCCTGCCCGAAGGCGGCCCGACCACGCGCGGGCGGCCGCTCGTCAACCTGCTGCCGCTCGGCGAGGGCGAGACGATCTCGACCGTGCTGCCGCTGCCCGAGGACGAGGCCGAATGGGGCGCGCTCCACGTCATGTTCGCGACCGCCAAGGGCTCGGTGCGCCGCAACTCGATGGATGCGTTCACCAACGTGCCGTCGAACGGCAAGATCGCGATGAAGTTCGAAGGCGAGGATGAGGATGATCGCCTGATCGGCGTTGCCTTGCTCGGCGAGATCGACGACGTGCTGCTCGCCACGCGCGCGGGCAAGGCGATCCGTTTCCGCGGCGACGACGTCCGCGCCTTCCAGAGCCGCAACTCGACCGGGGTGCGCGGTATCCGGCTGGCGAAGGGCGACGAGGTCATCTCGCTGTCGATCCTCCATCGCGGCGGAATGCACGATCAGGACGAGCGCGAGGATTATCTGCGCTTCGCCCCCTGGAAGGCCGATCGCGAGGGCGCCCCCGAAATGGCGCCCGAGCGCTTCGCCGAACTGGCCGAACGCGAACAGTTCATCCTCACGGTGTGCGCCAACGGCTATGGCAAGCTGAGCTCGGCCTATGAATATCGCCGCACCGGCCGCGGCGGCCAGGGCATCACCAATATCGACAATATCCCGCGCAACGGCCTCGTCGTCGCGAGCTTCCCGGCGACGCGCGCCAACCAGCTCATGCTTGTCACCAATCAGGCCAAGCTGATCCGGATGCCGCTCGATTCCTTGCGCGTCATCGGCCGCGGCTCGGCGGGCGTGCGGCTGTTCGACGTCGCCGACGACGAACACGTGGTCTCCGCCGCGCGGCTCGACGAGAGCGAGGACGAAGAGGTCGAGGGCGACGCCGAGGCGATACTCGCCGATGCCGATGCCGCTACCGATACACCCCCCGCAGCGGGCGACGCCGACGAGGATATCGGGCCAGAGCAGGACGCGTGACGCCGTCGGTCGCTTACAAGATATTGACCGAGCCCCAGATGAAGGCGCTGGAAACCGGCGCCTTCACCGGGGCGCCGGTCGATCTGGCCGACGGTTATATCCACCTCTCGACCGCCGATCAGCTCGCCGGGACGATCGCGAAGCATTTCGCCGGCCAGCCCGACCTGTGGCTCGCCACGGTCGATCTCGACGCGCAGGATGCCCCGGTAAAATGGGAACCCTCGCGCGGCGGCGCGCTGTTCCCACACCTTTACGGCACGCTGCTGCTTGAAACCGTCGTCGCCTACGGCCCGCTCGCCTACGAGCCCGACGGCACGATCCGCCTACCCGTCGCGGGCTGAGCGCACGCTGAGCGCCCCCACCACGCCAATCGCGATCAACGCCTGCCCCGCGAAATAAAACGGCCACACCAGCACGGTCGGCACGAACGAGCCAGCCAGCGGCCCGAAGCGCGCGAAGATCAGCAGGTCCGACGCCACAAACAGCATCGCGCCGAGGCCGGTGCGATAGCGCGGGAAGCGGCTGGTCCATGCCATCGCGGCCATCAGGCCGAGGATCGCAGCATAGATCCCCACCGTCACCGCATCGCTGCCCCCGCCAACCAGCGCGACCGAAATCACCACCGTCGCGGGCGCGATCAGCCAGCCGAGTGCGCGCTGGCTCGGGGTGAGCGCCGTGCGCCGATGCCGCAGGTAGAGCCCGATCGCGACCAGATGCCCGGCGAGGAACGCCGCCGCCCCCGCGATCATCCCGGTCGCCTCGAGCAGCACGTCGCCTGCCGCACCCAAGGCCAGCACGATCGCGATCAGCCAGCCATCGAGATCGCGCGCCTCGCTCGCCGCCCATGCCGCGAGCAGGGCGACTCCGGCCCCTTTCCACGCGATCGTTGCCGGCCCTTGCCAGCCGAACCACGCGACGAGGCAATAGGAGCCCCCCGCCACCAGCGCCGCCCACAGCAATCCCCGCATCGATCCCCTCCCCCTCGTTTCCGCACAGCTTGTCTTGTCACCGCGACAATGCCAAGCGCCAACCCATGACCAGCTACGACGTTCACATCATCGGCGGCGGCCTCGCCGGGTCCGAAGCCGCTTGGCAGTTGGCCGAAGCAGGCTGGAAGGTCCGCCTCTCCGAAATGCGCGGTTCGGGCGAGATGACCCCCGCGCACCAGACCGACGGCCTCGCCGAACTGGTCTGTTCGAACAGCTTCCGGTCGGACGATGCGACCAGCAACGCGGTCGGGCTGCTCCACGCCGAAATGCGCGACCTGGGCTCGCTCATCATGCGCGAGGGCAGCGCGCATAAGGTACCCGCGGGCTCCGCGCTCGCGGTCGACCGCGATGGTTTTTCGGCTGGCGTCACCGCCGCACTGGCGGCCCATCCCAACATCTCGATTCATCGCGAGAAGATCGATGACCTGCCCGCCGAAGGCCTCGCGATCGTCGCCACCGGCCCACTCACCGCGCCGGGCCTCGCCGCCAGCATCGGCACCGCGACGGGCGCCGACAGCCTCGCCTTTTTCGATGCGATCGCGCCGATCGTCTATCGCGACAGCATCGACTTCGACGTCGCGTGGTTCCAGTCGCGGTGGAACAAAGGCGACGGCAAGGATTACATCAACTGCCCGCTCGACAAGGCACAGTATCTCGCGTTCCACCAGGGCCTGCTTGACGGCGAGAAGACCGAATTCCGCGAGTGGGAGAAGGACACGCCCTATTTCGAGGGCTGCATGCCGATCGAGGTGGCGGCGACGCGCGGGCTGGATACGCTGCGCTACGGCCCGATGAAGCCGGTCGGGCTCGACGATCCGCGCACCGGGCGCTGGCCCTATGCCGTCGTCCAGCTGCGGCAGGACAATGCCAGCGCCACGCTGTGGAACATCGTCGGCTTCCAGACCAAGCTCAAGCACGCCGAGCAGGTGCGACTGTTCCGGACGATTCCGGGGCTCGAAAATGCCGAATTCGCGCGGCTCGGCGGGCTGCATCGCAACACCTTCATCCGCTCGCCCGAATTACTCGACCCGACACTGCGGCTCAAATCGCGCCCCAACATCCGGTTCGCGGGGCAGATCACCGGCTGCGAGGGCTATGTCGAAAGCGCGGCGATCGGGCTGCTTGCGGGGCGTTTCGCCGCCGCCGAACTGGCCGGCCGCACGCTGGCGCCGCCGCCGCCCGCCACGGCGTTCGGCGCGCTGCTCGGCCACATCACCGGCGCCGCCGAGGCCGAGACCTACCAGCCGATGAACGTCAATTTCGGGCTGTTTCCGCCGATCGAAGGCCGCACCAAAAAGGCCGACCGCAAGAAGCTCTACACCGCACGCGCGCGCGAGGCACTCGCCGGGTGGATCGCGAATTTCTAATCAGCCGTCGTCTTCCTTACAGACGCACTTCGGCTTCGGCTTGGTTTTGGGGCGCGTGGTCGCGAACTCTGCGCGGGTGAGCGTGCCCGATTTGTCGGCATCGGCCTTGGCGAATTTCCGGCTGGTTGCGATCGCCCACTCGTCGAAGCTCAACCGCCCATCATGGTTGGTATCGAGCTTGGCAAAGGCCTTGCGCCGTGAGGCGAGCAGTTCCTCGCGCGTGATGCTGTCGTCATGATCCTTGTCGTACCGGTCGAAGCGCTTTTCCTCACGCGTCCGTTCGCTCGCCTCGGGGGCTGACTCGGGCAAGGGCGCGGCCATGGCGCGCGGTGCGGGTGGTGGCGGCGGGGGCAAGACCGGCGCGGTCGCCTGGCTCCCGAACACGAACAGACCTGCCGCGCCCAGCAGCAACACCGCGCCGCCGCCCGCCAGAATGCGCCACATCGCCGATCTCCCCCTTGATCGAACGATAGCGTAGCGCAGCGCCCGCCTCAGATCAAAATCAGCGCCCGGTGAGCCGGTGCCACAACAATCGCGCAACCCGGCGCGGCGCGCCCTTGGCCGGGCGCTCCCCCACCGGCGTCGCCAGATCGAGCCGCGCGAGATGCACCAGCGCGCCCAGCGTGCGCACAGCGCGCGGCCAGTCGGCCTCGGCAGCACCATCGAGCCGCACCTGCGCCAGCGCCCGCGCGCGCTCGATCAGCGCCGGATCGCTGACATGGAATGCGAGATCGGCGAGCGCCCACCCCTCGCCCGCCGGCGCGATCGCGGGCCGATCGACCCCCGATATCGTTGCCGTGAGCGTGAACAGCCGCCCGCCGCGTTCGGCCGCGTAGCGCACCAGCCCTGCCTCATCGAGATCAGGCTCGAGCAATTCTTCCCATCCCGCCACCAGTTCGGCGAGATCGGCCCCTGACACCCCCTCGCACAGCACCGTCGCCGCCAGCGCCGACAGCACCGGTTCGGCCGGCGGCGGGGCGCTGTCGAGCCGCGTCAACGCGTCGTACCACCAGGTCAGACGCATCTGGCCGAGCATCGGTTCGCTGGTCGTGCGCAAGACATCGGCAAGCGTCGCATCGAGCGCGAACAACGCGGTCAGCGCCGCGCGATGCGGCCGCAGGGCATAAGTGATTGCAAGCGCCTGTTCGGGATCGGAGATGGGGCCAGGGTCCGGAGTCGTCATCAGGCGGGGTTGGCGTTTCATGGCGCCGCTCGCAAGCCCCGTCCTGCCCGCGGCATTCCATTAACCATACCGTTTGATGAGGATTTATTGTTTCACCATGTAGGAGGGCCGCTGGATGGAACCGTTTAGCGGGGCAAATACGCATGGCCGGCTCGTGGGGAAGTGTGCGCCGACAAGCGCTGACGTTCTTGCGCGCACTTGTCGGAAACAATCGGGGAAACACGCTCGTCTTCGTGGCGGCGGCAATGATTCCCCTGATGGCGATCATTGGTGGCGGCGTTGATACAGCGCGCGGCTATCTGGCGAAGGAACGCCTTCAGCAGGCGTGCGACGCGGGCTCGCTCGCCGGGCGTCGCGCGATGTCCAATGGCGAATTGACCGCGCTGGTCAGGTCCGAGACCGCGAAATTCATCGATTTCAACTTCCCCCAGGAATCGTACAAGACGGCTGCTTTTACGCCCAATCTCAGCACCCCCGATCCCAGCACGCTGGCGATCAGCATCGATACGTCGCTGCCGACGACGATCATGGCGCTGTTCGGCTATCACCGGATTCCGCTGCACGTCGAATGCGAGGCGTCGCAGAATTTCATCAATACCGATGTGATGCTGGTGCTCGATACGACCGGGTCGATGGACGACAAGGTCAACGGCGTGAAGAAAATCGTCGCGCTGCGCGAGGCGGTGATGGCGCTCTACAATCAGCTCAAGCCGATCCAGACCCAGCTCGAAAGCCACCAGATGCGGCTGCGCTACGGCATCGTGCCCTATTCGAGCACGGTCAATGTCGGGAAGCTGCTGCCGACGAGCTATATCCGCACCAGCACGCCCTATCTGGTCGAATCGTGCAAGGGGAAGAATTGCTCTTATACCAACACGGTGCGCGACGTGAGCGCCTATGTCACCGGTTCGAGCAAGAGCCTGTGGGGCGGCTGTATCGAGGAACGCGCGACCGTCAGCACGATCACGGGCAGCTCGAACTATAGTGTGCCGGCCAACGCGCTCGATCTCAATCTCTCGCTCGTCCCCTCGGGCAATGCGTCGAGCACGTCCAAATGGCCTCCCTATCTGCCCGACCTTCAGGCCGGGAAATCGCAATCCGCCTGCCCCACCGAAGCGACGCGGCTCAAGACGTTCGCGACGGCCTCGGACATGCAGACAGCGGTCAACAAGCTCACCCCCGACGGCGGCACCTATCATGATATCGGCATGATCTGGGGCGGGCGCTTCCTCGCGCGTGACGGCATCTTCGCCGCCGACAACCCCGCAACCTACAATGGCATGCGGGTCAACCGGCACGTCATCTTCATGACCGACGGCATCCTCGATACCGGCGCCACGCTCTACAGCGCTTATGGGGTCGAACAATATCAAGGGCGCGTCTCGGGCGGCTACTCGACCAAAGCCGATCTCAATGCGCGCCACCGCAAACGCTTCCAGATCATGTGCAATGAGCTGAAAGGCCAGCCCGACGTGACCATCTGGGTGATCGGGTTCGACACCACGATGTCGAGCGAGTTGACCGAATGCGCGTCAAGCCCCGACAAAGCCGTCAGCACCACCAATCGCGACGAATTGATCGATCAGTTCACGCTGATCGGCAAGAATATCGGTGCGCTGAGGCTCAGCCAATGATCGCGCGCGCCGTGTTCCGGCATCTGCACCGCGATCGTCGCGGCGCAACGATCGTCGAGTTCGCGCTCGTCCTGCTGCCGCTGATGATGGTGATCATCGGCGGGTTCGATCTCGGCTATCGCATGTATATCTCGGCCGTCGCCCAGGGCGCGGTGCGCGACGCGGCCCGGCTGGGGACGACCGGCGCCACCGCCGGCACCGCCATCGACGCCCATGTCAAAAGCGTGTTGTCGAGCGTCGTCTCCCCGTCGGCGGTCACGATCACCAAGAAAAGCTATCTCAACTTCGCCAACGTCCGACAGCCCGAGCGTATCACCAGTGATCGGGCGCCCTTCGGCCGCAACGACGGCGAGGATTGCTTCGAGGACGCCAACGGCAACGGCGTATGGGATAGCGATGGCGGCAAGGAAGGTCTGGGCGGGTCGGACGATATCGTCTCCTACCATGTCCAGGTCGCCTACAAGCCGTTCTTCCCGGTCGAAAAGCTGCTCCATTGGGCAGGGCTCGAGACGATCGACGTGTTCACGGTGATGCGCAACCAGCCCTTTGCCACCCAGGCGGGCGCGCAGACGGTGTGCCCATGATCCGCAACCCTCGGCTCCTCCGCACGCTCGGCCAAACCCTGCCGCGCGACGTCTCGGGCGTCGCGCTGATCGAATTTGCGATCGGCCTGCCGTTCATCCTGCTGATCGCGTGTACGGGGATGGAAACCGCGAATTACGTGCTGGCTCATCTGCGCGTCAGCCAGATCGCCCTGACCACCGCCGACAATGCGGCGCGCGTCCGCATCCAGGTCGACGAATCGGATGTGAACCAGATGTTCGCGGGGGATCGCGAGATCGGCAGCGCCATCGGATTCGCGAACCAGGGCCGCGTGATCCTGTCGAGCCTGAGTCCCAACCCGGCCGCAACCGGGCAATGGATCAATTGGCAGCGCTGCTTCGGCGCGCTCAATGTCGCGTCGCGTTACGGTGCTGAAGGCAAGGGCAAGAACGACGCGTCGCTCCCCGCGATGGGCACGGGCGCCCATCGCATCGCCGCAGCGCCGGGTACCGCGGTGATGTTCGTCGAAGTCAATTACCGCTATCGGTCACTGTTTCCGGGCTCGCCGATCGCAGGCAAGATCATCCACTTCGAATCGGCGATGAACGTGCGCGAGCGGACCAACCAGACGATCTCGAACAACGCCGCCTCGGTGCGCGCCACCTGCTGACCGCCGGCCCCTGCCGACGGTCAGCGCGGCATCACCCCTTGTAGCAGACCTTCCGCACCGCCTGCACGACCTTGTCGCTATCGACCAGCATCAGCTTTTCGAGGTTGGCAGCATAAGGCATCGGTACGTCCTCGTTGGTCACGCGCAGCACCGGCGCATCGAGGTCGTCGAAACCGTCTTCCATGCAGATCGCCGAGATTTCGGACGCGATCGAGCAGGTCGGCCAGCCTTCCTCGACCACCACGACGCGATTGGTCTTGGCGAGGCTCTTGAGCACCGTCTGTTTGTCGAGCGGGCGCAGCGTGCGCAGATCGACCACTTCGGCGTCGATCCCCTCGCCCGCCAGCTTGTCGGCCGCCTCGAGCGCGATGCCGACGCCGATCGAATAGCTGACCAGCGTCACGTCCTTGCCTGCCCGCATGATCCGCGCCTTGCCGATCGGCAGCACGAAATCGTCGATCTTGGGCACTTCGAACGTGCGGCCATAGAGCAGTTCGTTCTCAAGGAACACGACCGGGTCTTCGCTGCGGATCGCGGCCTTGAGCAGGCCCTTGCTGTCCTGCGCGTCGTAGGGCGCGATCACGACCAGGCCGGGAACGCTGGCGTACCACGGCCCGAAATTCTGCGAATGCTGCGCGGCGACGCGGCTCGCCGCGCCGTTGGGCCCGCGGAACACCATCGGGCAGCGCATCTGGCCGCCCGACATGTAATTGGTCTTGCCCGCCGAGTTGATGACGTGGTCGATCGCCTGCATCGCGAAGTTGAAGGTCATGAACTCGACGATCGGCCTGAGGCCGCCCATCGCCGCGCCGGTGCCCAGCCCGGCAAAGCCGTATTCGGTGATCGGCGTATCGACGACGCGCTTGTCGCCAAACTCTTCGAGCAGGCCCTGCGTCACTTTGTACGCGCCCTGATATTGCGCGACTTCCTCGCCCATCACGAACACGCGCGGGTCGGCGCGCATTTCCTCGGCCATCGCGTCGCGCAGCGCTTCGCGAAGCGTCATCTTGACCATCTCGGTGCCCGCCGGAATCTCGGGGCTGTCGACCTCGGCATCGTGGCTGGCGGCGTCGTACATCTTGCGCGCGCCGGTCTCCACCTTGTGCGGGGTCGGGCTTGCGGGCGCGGCCGGTGCCGCGACGGCGGGCGCAGCAGCGGCGACAGCGGTCGCGGCAGGTGCCGGCACCGCGGTCGCATCCTCACCGTCCTCCGCAAGCATCGCGATCACCGCGCCGACCTTCACGCCGTCGGTCCCCTCGGGCACCAGGATCTTCGCGATCACGCCTTCGTCGACCGCCTCGAATTCCATCGTCGCCTTGTCGGTTTCGATCTCGGCCATGATGTCGCCGGATTTGACGCTGTCGCCTTCCTTGACGAGCCATTTGGCCAGCGAGCCCTCTTCCATCGTCGGCGACAGCGCGGGCATCTTGATCTCGATCGCCATCTCAGTAGGTCCCCACCAGCACGTCGGTATACAGTTCGGACGCCTCGGGCTCGGGCGCCTGTTCGGCGAAATCGGCGGCCTCGTTCACGATTTTGCGGATCTCCTGTTCGATCGACTTGATCTCGTCCTCGGTCACGCCGATCGCCTCAAGCTCGCGCTTGGCGTGTTCGATCGGATCGGATTTGTCGCGCACTGCCTGCACTTCGTCGCGGCTGCGATACTTTGCCGGATCGGACATCGAGTGCCCGCGATAGCGATAGGTCTTCATCTCGAGGATGATCGGCCCCTTGCCCGCACGCACCCAGGCGAGCGCTTCCTCGGCGGCGCCGCGCGCCGCGAGCACGTCCATCCCGTCGACCTGGATCCCCGGAATGCGGAAGCTTTCGCCGCGCCGATAGAGCTGGTCCTCGGCGCTGCTGCGATTGACGCTGGTGCCCATCGCATATTGGTTGTTCTCGATGACGAACACCACCGGCAGCTTCCACAGCTCGGCCATGTTGAAGGCCTCATAGACCTGGCCCTGGTTGGCCGCGCCGTCGCCGAAATAGGCAAGGCACACGCCGCCATCGTCATTATATTTGTGCGCGAACGCCAGCCCTGCGCCAAGCGGCACCTGCGCGCCGACGATGCCGTGCCCGCCATAGAATTTGTGATCGACGCTGAACATGTGCATCGACCCGCCCTTGCCCTTGGAAATCCCGGCGGCGCGGCCGGTCAGTTCGGCCATCACGTCCTTGGGCGGAATCCGGCACAGCAGCATATGGCCGTGGTCGCGATAGCCGGTAATCACCGAATCCTTTTCGGAAAGCGCCGATTGCAGCCCCACGGCAACCGCCTCCTGCCCGATATACAGGTGGCAAAAGCCGCCGATCAGGCCGAGACCATAGAGCTGACCCGCTTTTTCTTCGAAGCGGCGGATCAACAGCATGTCCTTGTAGAATTCGAGTAGCTGCTCCTTCGACGCCTCGAACCGTTTCGGCTCGTTGGGGCGTTCGCGATTGGACTTGAGCGGTTCTGCTTTGCGCTGGCGCGCGGGGGCTTTGGCCACGGGTAGTCGACCTCGTTTCCGTAGGGGAGATGGGGGTGCCTATAGGCCGGTTACGGCGCCGGGTGCAATCACCCGGACGCCTCGCCAGCCGATCGGCTGTTGTTAGATAAAAACGTCGTTGCGCAACAAATCGATCCGCCCTCGGCACGCTCCCCGTGGGGAGAGGAAGCCGCCGACCTCAATTCAGCGGAACGATGATTTCATCGGGGTGCACGACGTTGAGCTTCTTGCGCGCCAGTTCGTCCACCAGGTCGGGGTTGGCGTGGCGCGCATCGAGCAGGTCGACACGGTTGCGCAATTCGGCGCGTTGATGATCGAGCGCCTCATACGTCACCTTCTTGGCCGCAAGCTGGTGCTTATATTCGCCATACGCGAGCACCCCATTGGGGCCGAGCACCGCATAGCCGCCGAAGAACGCCATCACGACGAGCGCCAGCGCCGGCAACCAGGTCCGACGGAGCAGCACAGCGAAGGTCGAGCGTTTCTTCATGCGGACGATTCTGATCTATCGCGACTCGCGGATCAAGCTGAATATCAGCTCACCCCCGACGCAAGACCGAACGCCCCGCGTAGCGCGCCGCATCGCCCAGTTCCTCCTCGATGCGGATCAGTTGGTTGTATTTCGCAAGCCGATCGGAACGCGCGAGGCTGCCGGTCTTGATCTGCCCGCAATTGGTGGCAACCGCGAGGTCGGCGATCGTCGCATCCTCGGTTTCGCCCGAGCGGTGCGACATCACCGCGGTATAGGCGGCGCGCTGCGCCATCGACACCGCCTCGAGCGTCTCGGTCAGCGTGCCGATCTGGTTGACCTTGACCAGCAGCGAATTGGCGATGCCGCGTTCGATCCCCTGCGCCAGCCGCTTGGGGTTGGTCACGAACAGATCGTCGCCGACCAGCTGGCAGCGATCGCCGACCAGATCGGTCAGCGCCTTCCAGCCATCCCAATCGTCCTCGCCCATGCCGTCCTCGATCGAAAAGATCGGATAGCGATCGACCAGATCGGCGAGATAGGTGGCCATCTCGTCCGAGCCGAGCGTCTTGCCCTCGCCCGCGATCACATATTTGCCGTTCTTGTAGAATTCGGTCGCGGCGCAATCGAGCGCGAGCATCACGTCGTCGCCCGCCTTGTACCCGGCCTTCTCGATCGAGGTCATGATGAAGTCGAGCGCGTCGGTGGTGCTCGCAAGGTTGGGCGCGAAGCCGCCCTCGTCGCCCACCGCGGTCGCCAGCCCCTTGTCGGCGAGGCCCTTCTTCAGCGTGTGGAAAATCTCCGCGCCGCAGCGTACCGCCTCGGCGATCGAATCGGCGCCCACCGGCACGATCATGAATTCCTGGAAGTCGATTCCGTTGTCGGCATGTTCGCCGCCGTTGATGATGTTCATCATCGGCACCGGCAGCAGATGCGCCGCAACCCCGCCGACATAGCGATAGAGCGGCAGCCCGCGCGCGTCGGCCGCCGCCTTCGCCGCGGCCAGGCTGACCCCGAGGATCGCGTTGGCGCCGAGCCGCCCCTTGTTCTCGGTGCCGTCGAGATCGATCATCGCATGGTCGAGATCGGCCTGATCCTCGGCGTCCATCCCCAGCACCGCCTCGGCGATATCGGCATTGACCGCATCGACCGCGGCTTGCACGCCCTTGCCCAGCCAGCGGCTGGTGTCGCCGTCCCGCTTCTCGACCGCCTCATGCGCGCCCGTCGAGGCGCCCGAAGGCACCGCGGCACGGCCGAAACTGCCGTCTTCGAGGAGGATGTCGACCTCGACCGTCGGATTGCCGCGGCTATCGAGGATCTGACGAGCATGGATGTCGATGATTGCGGTCACGAAATGATCCTCCTAAATCGGGCGCGAGTATATCGGTCGGCGGCGGCGCTCTACCCGCTCGGGCCGCGCACGGCAATTCGGCGATGCAGCATGGAACGCTCCAGCGGCCGGGTTGTTGTCGTTGGACACAGGAAAGGGCTTTGCACATGGCCAAGAACGATACCAGCACACCGGACACGGCGGCTGCAGACAAGACCCCGAAGACCAAGACGAAAGCCGCCGCCAAGACGGTGAAGAAGGAGGCCGCCAAGGTGAAAGACAGCGCCGCCAGGACATTCAAGGACAATGCGGGCAAACTTTCCGGGCAGGCCGGCGAGAAGGCCCGCGATTATGCCGCGCAGGGCAAGGCCAAGGCATCGGGCGCGCTCGAGGAATTCTCGAAGCTGATGACCAATGCCGCGGGCTCGGTCGATGAAAAACTGGGCGCGCAATATGGCGATTACGCCCGTTCGGCCGCGCAATCGCTCTCAAGCTTCTCGCAGTCGCTCGATTCGAAGGACATCGACCAATTGCTCGACGAGGCTCGCAATTTCGTGCGCAAGAGCCCTGCAATCGCGATCGGCACTGCCGCGGCGGTCGGCTTCGTGCTCGCGCGGCTCGTCAAATCCGGGTTCGATACCGACACGGCCGACGACGCCTGAATATGGTTGAGGGGGGCGAGGCGCACGAACCGGCAACCACCGAGACACCGCCCGGCGACGAATCGCTGCGCACGCTGTTCCGCCGGCTGATCGTCGACGCGCGCAATTTCCTGCGCGCGGAGGTCGAGCGGCGGCGGGCGCAGGTGCTGCGCCGCGCGGTCGAATCGCGTTATGCGGTGATCATCGCCGCGAGCAGCCTGTTGCTCGCACAGGCGGCGGTCATCGCGCTGATGGTCGGATTGCTGTTCGTCCTCGCCGCACGGGTGGGCTTCGGTTGGGCCACGGTGATCGTGACGCTCGGCGGCCTGATCGTCGCCGGCATCATGGCGCGCGTGGCGCTGACGCTGCTCAGGCGCGCGATTTCAAGGGATGACGACGACTGATGCCCAGCCTGACCCGAGCCAGATTGATGCGCGCCGAGGCCCGCGCCGATGCGGCCCGCGACCGGCTGTCGGCCACGGTCGACGAGATCAAGGCCCGGCTGCACCCGTCGGCGCTCGCCGCAACAGCGCAGAACGAGCTCCGCGCGACCGCGATCGCGGTGGCACGCCAGGGCGCGGCGGTTACCCGCCGCCACCCGGCCAAAGCGGTCAGCGGCGCGTTGCTCGTCCTCGGGCTCGCGCTCGCGGCACCGATCGCCCGGCGGCGCCGCAGGAAACCCGAATCCACCGAACGAGTTTGAGTGTAGGAAGGGCGCGCCCCCCGCGCCGATAAGGATGACATCATGACCGAGCCGACCGATACCAAAACCACCCGCGACACGCTCGAACGGACCTATGAGCAGGCCCGCGACGCCGCCGGCGAGGCGTTGACCAAAACCCGCGACAAGGCACGTGAGGTCGCGCGCAAGGCCGGCGACGACATCGGCGATTTCCCGATGGCGGTGCTCGCCGGCGGGGCGGCGATCGGCGCGCTGTTGGGCTCGCTCATCCCCGCTACCTTACGCGAGCGCGAAATGCTGGGCAAAACCGGCAAGCGCCTCAATGCCGCCGCCATCGCCGCGGCCAAAGCCGCGCGCGACACAGGCAAGCAGGAACTCGATTCGCTCGGACTCAACAAGGATACCGCCGGGCGCGAGGCCAACCGGCTGATCGAGGGCGTCGTCAAAGCGGTGAGCAATGTCGGTTCGGCCGCCGCCGAGGCCGCAAAGCAAAAAGCCAAGAAGTAACGCGCTGGTTCAATTCAGGCGCGGGCACCGCTAGAGCGCGCGCAACATTCTGTCCCCGAGGATTTTACGATGAGCAAGCTCCACCTCGTCTTCGGCGGCCGCGTGACCGATCCGCGAACGCTCGATTTCGACGTGTCGACGATCGAGATCGTCGGCATCTATCCCGATTATGCCGCCGCCGAAAAAGCGTGGCGCGCAGCGGCGCAGCGCACGGTCGACGATGCCGAGATGAAGTTCGTGGTCACCCACCTCCACCGCCTGCTCGAACTCGAATTACCCAAGACCTGATCAGGCTAGCTCCTCCCCGGCACGGGGAGGGGGACCGCGCGCGAAGCGCGTGGTGGAGGGGATCGCCACAGACGCCGCCAGCGATCAGTACGCACCACACCACGGCGCACTTGTCTTGGGCGCTCAGGCCCCGCGGTACCGCCACAACAGCAGCGGCCGGGTAAGCGCCAGCCCGGCAAGGAAGCCCGCGATATGCGCGGCGATCGCGATCTGCGGCCCCCCGCCCAGCCCCGCCAGCCCGATCAGCAACTGCACCCCGATCCACGCCGCGGCAAGCCAGACGACGCGCACCGCGCCGGCCGGGATCGGGCCGATGGCGCGCACTTTCTGCTCGCTGAACAGCAGCGCATAGGCCGCGATGACCGCCGAGATCGCGCCGCTCGCGCCCACCATCGGCACCAGCGCGTGCGGTGCCTGAAGCCACTGCCCGCCCGCCGACACATAGGCGCCGACGCCATAGAGGATGATCAGCCCCTTGGTCCCCAGCCCGCGCTCGACCATCCGCCCGCAATAGACGAACATCACCATGTTGAGCAGCAGATGCGCATAGCCGCCATGGATCAGCGTCGCGGTCAGCGGCGTGATCCAGGCGGGAAGCGGGGTGAAGCCGCCGGGCGCGACCTCGACGCCCGAGACGAGCAGCGGGATGAACCCGCCGATCAACGCCGCGGGGCCCTCCATCTGCGCAAAGCTGATCAGCAGCGAGCAGAGGATGGTCGCGGCGGTGATCGCCGCGGTCGCGGGCGTCTCGGCGAAGAAGCGCCCGAGGTTCAGATGAATTCGACCTTGGAGACGAGGTAATATTTGTCGCCCGCGGGCACCGTCACCTCGATCTCGTCATCGACCTCGCGCCCGATCAGCGCCCGGCCGAGCGGCGAATTGTACGAGATGCGCCCGGTCTTGGCATCGGCCTCGGTCTGGCCGACGATCTGATAGGTCACCGGCTTGTCGGCCTCATCGAGCAGCGTCACGGTCGCACCGAACACGATGCGGTCGCCCGAAAGCTCCTTGGGGTCGATGATCTGCGCGCGCGCCAGCCGATCCTCGATATCGGCGATCGCTGCCTCGACCTGGCCCTGACGCTCCTTGGCGGCATGATATTCGGCATTCTCCGAAAGATCGCCATGCGCGCGCGCTTCCTCGATCGCATCGACGATCTGGGGGCGTTCGTCCTTCAGCCGCCGCAGGTCGGCGACGAGCTTCGCGTGCCCTTCTGCGAGCATCGGCATCTTTTCGACCGTAGCCATAAACTTCGTCCCTCGTCCAAATATCCCCGATCCAAGCGAACTGTCGGGTTCGCCCGCACGTCTCTTGGCACTTTTGGGGGAGTTCAGCTGTGCGACCGCAAATAATAGGATTGCAGCGGGCGCACTTCAAGGTTTCGCGTCGCCAGTGTGACGATTGCCTTGGCCGCTTCGACGCTTGCTGCCGCGGTGGTGAAATACGGAATCTTCTGCGCGACGCCCGCCACGCGGATCGGCTGCGAATCCTTCAGGCTCTGCCACCCCTCGGTGGTGTTGAAGATCATCGCGATGCCGCCATCCTTGATCCGGTCGACGATGTGCGGCCGGCCTTGCGCCACCTTGTTGACGCGTTCGACCGTCACCCCGCGCTCGATCAGATAATCGGCGGTGCCCCCGGTCGCGACGATCTTGAAACCATGATCGGCGAGCATCTTCACTGCGGGCACGATCTGCGGCTTGTCGCTGTCCTTGACGCTGACGAACAACGTCCCCGTCTCGGGCAGCACCATGCCTGCGCCAAGCTGCGACTTGCCGAACGCGGCGGTGAAATCGCGATCGATCCCCATCACTTCGCCGGTGGATTTCATTTCGGGTGACAAGACCGGATCGACCCCGGCAAAGCGGCCCCAGGGGAATACCGCTTCCTTCACCGCGACATGATTGATCCGCCAGTCGATCGACGGCAGGTCGGCCAGCTTTTCGCCCGCCATCACCCGCGCCGCGATCTTGGCGATCGGCACCCCGATCGCCTTGGCGACGAACGGCACCGTGCGGCTGGCGCGCGGATTGACTTCGATCAGATAGACCTCGCCGGCCTTGACCGCGAACTGGATGTTCATCAGCCCTTTGACCGAGAGCGCGCGGGCCAGCGCGTGCGTCTGGCGCTCGATCTCCGCGATGATCGCATCGGACAGGCTGTACGGCGGGATCGAGCACGCGCTGTCACCCGAATGGACGCCGGCTTCCTCGATATGCTGGAGCACGCCGGCAACCACGACATCGGTGCCGTCGGCAAGCGCGTCGACATCGACCTCGATCGCGTCGCGCAGATATTGATCGATCAGAACCGGTGCGTCGCCAGACACTTGCACCGCTGTCTGGATATATTCCTCGAGCTGCGCGCGGCCGTCGACGATCTCCATCGCCCGCCCGCCGAGCACATAGCTCGGGCGCATCAGCACCGGATAGCCGATCCGCTCGGCGACCGCGATCGCCTCGTCGCGGCTGCGCGCGATGCCATTGGCGGGCTGCTTGAGCCCGAGCTTGTTGACCAGCGCCGCGAAATGCTCGCGGTCCTCGGCCAGATCGATCGCCTCGGGCGAGGTGCCGAGGATCGGAATCCCGGCCTGCTCCAGCGCGCGCGCGAGGTTGAGCGGGGTCTGCCCGCCGAACTGGACGATCACGCCGACCAGTTCGCCGCTCGATTGCTCGACATGAAGGATCTCGAGCACGTCCTCGGCGGTCAGCGGCTCGAAATAGAGCCGGTCGGACGTGTCATAATCGGTGCTCACCGTCTCCGGGTTGCAATTGACCATGATCGTCTCATAGCCCGCATCCTCGAGCGCGAAGCACGCGTGGCAGCAGCAATAATCGAACTCGATCCCCTGCCCGATCCGGTTCGGCCCGCCCCCCAGGATGACGATCTTCTTGCGGTCGGACGGCAGCGCCTCATTCTCGGGCACCCCGAAGCTCGGCGCCTCGTAGGTCGAATACATATAGGGCGTCTTGGCCTCGAATTCGGCCGCGCAGGTATCGATCCGCTTGAACACGGGGCGCACGCCGAGCCGATGGCGCAGCGCGCGCACTTCGGCCTCGGTGACGCCGCCGGTCATCGCCTTGACGGCGTCGTGGATCAGCCCGCTACCGCGCGCGATACCGCGTTCGTTGCCCACCAGATTGGCTGATTTGAGCGCGAGATAGGCGAGCCTTTTGTCGCTGAACCCCATCGATTTCAGGCGCCGCATGCCCTCCGCATCCTGCGGCAGGCCGTGGCGGCCCACCGCGTCCTCGGCAGCAACGATCTCGGCGATCCGATCGAGGAACCACGGATCGTATTTGGCGATCGCGTGGATCTCGGCGACGGTGAAGCCTTCGCGCAATGCCTGCGCAGCGACCAGCAACCGATCGGGCGTCGGCCGGCCCAGCGCCGCCTCGATCTGCTCGCGCGGCGCACCGACCAGCGCATCGACCTGGTTGAAGCCCGACAGGCCGGTCTCCAGCCCGCGCAGCGCCTTCTGCAACGATTCGTGGATGTTGCGCCCGATTGCCATCACCTCGCCGACCGATTTCATCGCGGTCGACAGCAGCGGTTCTGCGCCCTTGAACTTCTCGAACGCGAAGCGCGGGATCTTGGTGACGACATAATCGATCGTCGGCTCGAACGAGGCCGGGGTCACCCCGGTGATGTCGTTCTCGATCTCGTCGAGCGTATAGCCCACCGCCAGCTTGGCCGCGACCTTGGCGATCGGGAACCCGGTCGCCTTCGATGCCAGCGCCGACGACCGCGACACGCGCGGGTTCATCTCGATCACGACCAGCCGCCCGTCCGCCGGATTGACCGCGAACTGGACGTTGGAACCGCCGGTCTCGACGCCGATCTCGCGCAGGCACGCGATGCTCGCGTTGCGCATGACCTGATATTCCTTGTCGGTCAGCGTCAGCGCCGGGGCGACGGTGATCGAATCGCCGGTATGCACGCCCATCGGGTCGATATTCTCGATCGAGCAGATGATGATGCAATTGTCCGCGCGGTCGCGGACCACCTCCATCTCATATTCCTTCCAGCCGAGCAGCGATTCCTCGATCAGCACCTCGGTCGTCGGCGAGGCGTCGAGCCCGCTTTTCACGATCTCCTCGAACTCGGACCGGTTATAGGCGACGCCGCCCCCTGTACCGCCCAGCGTGAACGACGGCCGGATGATCGCGGGCAGCCCGGTATGCTCGAGCGCGGCCAGCGCCTCCTCGACCGTATGCGCGATCGCCGAGCGCGCGCTTTCGAGCCCGATCCTGCTCATCGCCTCGCGGAACTTCAGCCGGTCCTCGGCCTTGTCGATCGCCTCGGCATCGGCGCCGATCATCTGGACGCCGTATTGCGCCAGCGTGCCGTCCTCGAACAGCGCGAGCGCGGTGTTGAGCGCGGTCTGCCCGCCCATCGTCGGCAGGATCGCGTCGGGGCGCTCCTTGGCGATGATCTTGGCGACCACCTCGGGCGTGATCGGCTCGACATAGGTCGCGTCGGCCAGATCGGGATCGGTCATGATCGTCGCCGGGTTGGAATTGACGAGGATGACGCGATAGCCCTCCTCCTTCAACGCCTTGATCGCCTGCGTGCCCGAATAATCGAACTCGCACGCCTGCCCGATGATGATCGGCCCCGCGCCGATGACGAGAATGGACGAAATGTCGGTACGTTTGGGCATCAGTGTTTCTCGTAATCAGTCAACTGCGGGATCGCATAAAGGGCGCAGATGAAGCGCATCGGAACCGGTCAACGCAGCATCCCAACGAACCGCTCGAACAGATAGAGGCTGTCCTGCGGCCCCGGGCTGGCCTCGGGGTGATATTGCACGCTGAACGCTTTGCGGTCGGTGAGTTCGAGCCCCGCGTTGCTGCCGTCGAACAGCGACACATGCGTTTCGCGCGCGGTCGCGGGCAGGCTGTCGCGGGCGACCGCGAAGCCGTGGTTCATGCTCGTGATCTCGACCACGCCGTCCGACAAGCGCTTGACTGGATGGTTGGCGCCGCGATGGCCCTGGAACATCTTGATCGTCCGCGCGCCCACCGTCAGCCCCAGCAATTGGTGGCCCAGGCAGATCCCGAACAGCGGCAGATCGGCATCGAGCAGCTTGCGGATCACCGGCACCGCATACTCGGCGGTCGCGGCGGGATCACCGGGGCCGTTCGACAGGAAGATGCCGTCGGGCTTGAGCGCCATGATCGCCTCGAAGCTCGCCGTCGCGGGCACCACGGTCACCTTGGCGCCGGCCTTGACGAGATTGCGGAAGATATTGCGCTTGCTGCCGTAATCGACCGCAACCACGTGCGGGCGGGCAGCCCCCCCGGCACCGTCGGCTGCCGCCTCGTAACCGAAGCCCAGCCGCCAGACGCCGCCGTCCCAATCGTAATCCGTCGCGGTCGACACACTCTTGGCGAGGTCCATCCCCTCAAGCCCCGGCCAGTTGCTCGCCATCGCGCGCAACGCGTCGAGGTCGAACCGCCCGTCGGCGGCATGCGCGATCACGCCGTTGGGCGCGCCGATGGTGCGCATCCGCCGCGTCAGCGCGCGGGTATCGATCCCCGAAAGCCCGATCTGCCCGTGCGCCTTCATCCAGCTGTCGAGCGGTTGGACGCTGCGGAAGTTGGACGGGCCGGTCACGTCCTCGCGGACGATCATGCCCAGCGCGTGCGGGCTGTCCGCCTCGATATCCTCGGCATTGGTGCCGACGTTGCCGATATGCGGGAAGGTGAAGGTGACGATCTGCCCGGCATAAGAGGGATCGGTCATCACCTCCTGATAGCCGGTCATCGCGGTATTGTAGCACACCTCGCCGACGGCCTGGCCTTCGGCGCCGAAGCCGCGCCCCCAGATCACGGTGCCATCGGCCAGAACCAACACCCCCGTTGCTCCGGTGGGCACAGGGCTTGGCTTGGCGTCGGCCATGGTGGCGGGCACTCCGATTACGAGGTTTTACGATGTCGCTAAGGCTCACCCGCTAAGCTCGGGGGGCTCCCGCGTCAATCTGTTAAAAAGCAGACGATGCCGCTAATCGAGCACTTTAACCCCTTCGAGGACCGGAACATGATTCGCGACGACATCAAGGCTGCGCTGGTCACCGCCATGAAAGGCGGCGACAAGGCAGTAACGGGGACGCTGCGCCTCGTGCAATCCGCGATCAAGAACCGCGACATCGAGGCGCGCACGCAGGCCCCGGTCGGTGATGACGATCTGCTCGTCACCGAAGTGCTGCAAAAAATGGTCAAGCAGCGCCGCGAATCGATCGAGATGTACGAGAAGGGCGGCCGCCCCGAACTCGCCGAGGCAGAGGCACGCGAAGTCGCGGTCATCGAGCGCTTCCTGCCCGCACAATTGGGCGAGGTCGAAACCAGGGCCGCGATCGAGGCGATCAAGGCCGAACTGGGGGCCACCGGCATGAAGGACATGGGCCGCGTGATGGCCGAACTGAAGGCCCGCCACGCGATGCAACTCGACATGGCCAAAGCCAGCGGCCTGGTCAAAGCCGCACTGAGCTGAAATGGTCAGGCGGCGCGACCTTCCTCCCCTCCCGCTCGCGGGAGGGGATCGAGGGGTGGGTGCCCGCTTTCGTCTGGGTAGGCCGACCGCCTTGGCGCGCGAATTGCGCAACAACACCAACGAGATCGAACGTCTGCTTTGGTCGCGATTGCGCCGCTCGCAGCTCGGCGGCCTGAAATTCAGCCGCCAGATGCCGATTGCCGGCTTCGTGGTCGATTTCATCTGCCGCAGCGCCCACCTTGTCATTGAACTTGATGGAAGTCAGCATGCGGAGGCGGCAGCCTATGATTCTAGGCGAACGCAGACGATCGAGGCGCAGGGCTATCGAGTGATTCGCTTCTGGAACAGCGATGTGTTGACGAACATGGATGGAGTGTTGGAGACTATTCTCGACGCTGCGCCCAGTGGCGCGCGCGCGCCCACCCCCCTCCCCCCTCCCGCAAGCGGGAGGGGGAGCAAGTGAGTCTCTCCCCTCAATTTCTCGACGAGCTTCGGGCCCGGACGTTGCTGTCCGCGCTGGTCGCCAGGTCGGTCAAGCTCCAGAAAGCGGGCCGCGAGTTCAAGGGCTGCTGCCCGTTCCACAACGAAAAGACGCCAAGCTTCTATATCAACGACGACAAGGCGTTTTATCATTGCTTCGGCTGCGGCGCGCATGGCGATGCGATCCGCTGGATGACCGACCAGCGCGGCCTGCCCTTCATCGACGCGGTCAAGGAACTCGCCGCCGCCGCCGGGATGGACATGCCCGCCCCCGATCCCCGCGCCGCCGAGCGTGACGAGCGCGCCAAGGGGCTGCACGAGGCGATGCAGGCCGCCGGCGACTGGTTCGAAACCCAGCTCGGCGGGCTCGATGGCGGCGAGACGCGATCGCTGCTCCAGAAACGCGGCATCACCGACGCCACACGCCGCGCCTTCGGGCTCGGCTTCGCTCCCGATTCGCGGGGCAAGCTCAAGACGGCACTGCGTGATTTCGGCGATCCATTGCTGGTCGAAGCAGGCCTGCAGATCGAGGTCGAGGGCAAGGCGCCCTATGATCGCTTCCGCGGTCGGCTGATGATCCCGATCCGCGATCCGCGCGGCCGCGTCATCGCGTTCGGCGGCCGGATCGTCGGTGAAGGCGAGCCCAAATATCTCAACTCGCCCGAAACCCCGCTGTTCGACAAGGGCCGCACGCTCTACAATCTCGATCGCGCCGCCCCCGCTGCCCGCAAAGCGGGCCGTGTGCTCGTGGTCGAAGGCTATATGGATGTGATCGCGCTCGCCCAGACCGGGATCGACGAGGCGGTGGCCCCGCTGGGCACCGCGCTCACCGAGGGCCAGCTCGAACGGCTGTGGCGGCTCGCCGATGTGCCGATCCTGTGCTTCGACGGCGATGCGGCCGGCCAAAAAGCCGCGATCCGCGCCGCCACCCGCGCGCTGCCGATGCTCGCGCCGGGGCGCAGCCTCGCCTTTGTGACCCTGCCCGAAGGGCTCGACCCCGACGATCTGGTCCGCCAGCGCGGGCGGGCGGCGTTCGAGGCGCTGCTCGACACCGCCGAACCCTTGGTCACGCGGCTTTGGCAGCACGAGCTTGCCGCCGAAACGCTCGACACGCCCGAACAACGCGCGGGGCTTCGCCAGCGCCTCACCGACCGCGCCGATACGATCGGCGACCGCAACGTCCGTCACGAATATCTGGCCGATTTCCGCCGCCGGTTCGACGAACAATTCGCAGCCCCGCCGCGCCGGTTCGGCGGCAACCGCCCGTTCGTGCCCGGCCAGCGCAAGAACGGCCGCTGGGTACCGCCCCCGATGCCCGTCACCCGCCAGGCAAAGGGCGTCCACGCCCAGGGTATCGATCCGATCCTGGCGCGCGCGGTGCTGGTCGGGCTGATCCGCCATCCCGCCGAGATCGCGCGGCATGTCGAGGTGCTCGGGTCGCTCAGGCTCGCGGGCGGCGCTCTCGGGCGCCTGTTCGAAGCGGTGGTCGAACTGGCGCTCGAAGATCAGGCGCTTGATAGCGCGAATCTGCTTACCATATTGGCCAAGTCCGGATTTGACTCGGTGGCCGGCGATCTGCTGAGGGCCGACACCCTGCCTTTCTCGTTCACGCAGAAGACAGGCGATGCGCTGCGCGCGTCGGCTGACCTGAATGAGGCGATCGCGGTGCTGGCAGCGGGGCCGGAGGTGGATCAGGCGCTGGCCGATGCCACCGCGGCGCTGAAGGCGGAAGGGACCGAGGAAGCCTTTGCGCGACAAAATGCGTTGGTACGGGAGAAAGCAGCGCTCCGGGAGCGGCTTGCAAATCTCGTTCTGGCGGACGAAGACGACGAAACTCTTGATGCTTGAGGGCAATTGATGGCGAAGACGAACACGGCGGACGCGACCGAAACCAACGAATCGAGTGACGCGCCGCTGATCGATCTCAACGATGCGTCGATCAAGAAGCTCTTCGCGCGGGCGAAGAAGCGCGGGTATCTGACCTATGACGAATTGAACGAGGCGCTGCCGCAGGACCAGATGTCCTCGGATCAGCTCGAAGACGTCATGGCGGCGATCAACGAGATGGGCATCAACATCGTCGAGAACGAGGAAGCCGGCGAAGACGGCGACCAGGAAAAGGCCGACGACGACGAGGTCGAGGCCGTCGATGCCGGCGACGGCTCGCCCACCCCGCCCGAAGCGCCCAAGAAGAAGGAAACGGTCGATCGCACCGACGATCCGGTGCGCATGTACCTGCGCGAGATGGGCGCGGTCGAACTGCTCAGCCGCGAAGGCGAGATCGCGATCGCCAAGCGCATCGAGGCGGGGCGCGACACGATGATCTTCGGGCTGTGCGAAAGCCCGATCACCTTCACCGCGATCATCGAATGGTCGAACGCGCTCAACGAAGGCGCGATGCAGCTCCGCGAGATCCTCGATCTCGATGCGATGCTGACCAAGGACCCGGCCCCCGAGGCCCTGTCCGACGACGAGGACGGCGACGATAACGGCGAGATTTCGGAAAAGACCGCCGGCCCCTCCTACAAGGAGGAGGACGATGTCGAGGAAGAATCGTCGGACGACGAAGAGGATTCGATGACCGAGCGGCGCACCAAGCGCCCGTCCGACGATGACGATGAGGACAACACGCTCAGCCTCGCGCAGATGGAGGAGACGCTCAAGCCGCAAGCGCTCGAGAAATTCGCCAACATCACCGCGATCTACAAGAAATTCTCGAAGATGGAGGGCGCGCGCCTCGACGCGATGGCCGCGGGCAGCGAGCTGTCGGCGTCCGACGAGCGCAAATATCAGAAGCTGCGCGAGGATCTGACCGCCGAGGTCGAGAGCGTCCAGTTCCACAACACCAAGATCGAATATCTGGTCGACCAGCTCTATTCGTACAACCGCCGGCTGACCGCGCTGGGCGGCCAGATGCTGCGGCTTGCCGAGCGCCACAAGGTGCCGCGCAAGGATTTCCTTGAACGCTATATTGGCAACGAACTCGACGAGCATTGGCTCGCCTCGGTCGTCGGCCTCGACAAGAAGTGGAAGGCGTTCGTCGAGAATGAAGGCGATGCGGTCGATCGCATCCGCACCGAGATCGCCGAGATCGCGCAGCAGACCGGCATGGCGCTCACCGAGTTCCGCCGCATCGTCAACATGGTGCAGAAGGGCGAGCGCGAGGCGCGGATCGCCAAGAAGGAAATGGTCGAGGCCAATCTGCGCCTCGTCATCTCGATCGCCAAGAAATACACCAACCGCGGCCTGCAATTCCTGGATCTGATCCAGGAGGGCAATATCGGGCTGATGAAGGCGGTCGATAAGTTCGAATATCGCCGCGGCTACAAGTTCAGCACCTATGCGACCTGGTGGATTCGTCAGGCGATCACGCGCTCGATCGCCGATCAGGCGCGCACGATCCGCATCCCGGTGCATATGATCGAGACGATCAACAAGCTGGTGCGCACCAGCCGCCAGTTCCTCCACGAGCAGGGCCGCGAGCCCACGCCCGAGGAAATGGCCGAACGGCTGTCGATGCCGCTCGAAAAGGTGCGCAAGGTGATGAAGATCGCCAAGGAACCGATCAGCCTCGAAACGCCGATCGGCGACGAGGAGGATTCGCATCTCGGCGATTTCATCGAGGACAAGAACGCGGTGATCCCGGTCGATGCCGCGATCCAGGCCAATCTCAAGGAAACCGTCACTCGCGTCCTCGCCAGCCTCACCCCGCGCGAGGAACGCGTGCTCAGGATGCGCTTCGGGATCGGCATGAACACCGATCACACGCTTGAGGAAGTCGGCCAGCAATTCTCGGTCACGCGCGAACGCATCCGCCAGATCGAGGCCAAGGCATTGCGCAAGCTCAAGCACCCGAGCCGCAGCCGCAAGATGCGCAGCTTCCTGGATCAGTAAGTATTGGAATGCGCCTTTAGGCGCATTGCCGCACCGGCCCGCTCCCCCGCGGGGTCCCCACAAAGTATTACTTTGTGGGGTTGCACCCCCACCCCACCTCCCATGCAAGTATAATGACTTGGGAGGTGGGGTGGGGGAGCGGGCCGGTGCGGCCTCGGAAAATCGCTCTTTCGCGATTTTCCCAAAAACCACTAAGCCCCGGCAGGGGTTTGGAACCCTGCCGGGGCAATCGCCCTTTCCCGGGTGGATGAAGCCGGAAACGAGCGCCCTGCAAGGCGGCCCGCGGGGACGGATGCCGCCTGCATCGTGGTTCGTCGAACCGGACTTTGAGATCAGGGCGCTCGATCGTTCGGCCCGGCTCGACGATGCCTTGTTATGGGGCGCGACTGGTTACGCCCACGCCAACCATCTTCTCCAGCCGAACACGCAAAATGCGCGCCACGAACGCTGGGATCGCGTGGCCTTTTTCGCGCAATTAACCGAAAGCGGTCACCACCCTGCGCACTTGGCGCGCGATTTGGTCCATTGTGGAGCAAATAGCGCGCGCGATTGCGTACCGAACCTCGATCGCCGCCGAACCGGAGACGCCTCCGCGCGCCCATCGGCACCGCGCGCCTTACGCCTTGGATTGCGCCGCAACCGGCGCGTTCCCGGGGGAAATCATCATGTCGATCGAAACCATGCGCGTGCTGCGATCCGCGGATCGCGTCTCGGCCTCGCAACTCGTTCGCCGCTTCGGCCATTGGCAGAATATCGCGAACGAACGGCCGGTGTTCGTTCTCCATCACGGCAATCCGCGCTGGGCGCTGATGTCGATGCCGCTGCTGTCGAGCCTTACCGACGAGGCCGACCGCGACGCGCGCGCCGCGCGCCTCGCCGCACTCCATGACATCACGCTCGATCATATGCGCAACATGATGATCGTGCTCGATTCGGGTCTGGTCATCACCGCGATCAACGCCGCCGCGCGGGCCCATTTCAGCGTCTCGGAGCAGGACGCGGTCGGCGGCCCGCTCGATGCGATCATGCCCGAAACCCGGCGCGCGCTGCTGGCCGATGCCGCGGCTCGGGTGCGCGATACCGGCGTCGGCGAATCCTTCGATTTCGAATCGGGGCTGTTCGTCAACCGGCGCCTGCGGGCACGGTTCGCGCCGTTCGATCACGGGGTCGTGCTGTTCCTCGAGGATATGTCGCTGGCCGACGATCTCGCGGCCGTCCGGACCAGCGCCGATGGCCTCGCCGCGTTGTGCGCGGCAAGCGGCCGGGTCGCCACCGGGCGCCTCACCGCGCGCGGCCTGATCGACGACGCCCCCGATTCGCTGGCGAAGATGGTGGGCGTGGGCCACGATCAACTCCACGGCATGCGGCTGACCAGCATCGTCGATGTCGCCGATCGCCCGGTGGTGAATGCAGCGATCGATCTGGTGTTCGAACACGCGCGCCAGACACAGATCGCCACGACATTGCTGCGCCACGGCGCCGAGCCGGTACCGGTCACGCTTGCCCTCGCGCGGACGGATACCCCGCACGGATCGCTGTCGGCGCGGTACATGATCGTCGATGGATCGCCCCCCGCGAACGCCCAGCCGACAGGGTAAATGCAGCGCTAACCGTGTCTTTACGCTGTTCGGTATAGATGTCGGGGCGATGAAGGGCCGGTGCCGGCCAATCGCTGACGACGGCACCGCTTCAGGAAGGATTCGATGACGGTGGAAACCGCCCAGTTCGCACGACCCAGCGCCCCGTGGCAGGCCGTGCCCGCGCTCGTCATGGCGGACGGCACCGCCGCGCATCCGGCGTATCGCGCGCTGTTGGCGCCCGCGGCACCACTGCGCGACGTGATCGATGCAGTCCACGCGATCTGCATGCTGCACGGGCGCCACCCCGGCGTCGTCGATTTCGCGCTTGCCCGCGATACGGACAAATCGGCCGAGGCCTGGCTCGTTGAGGCAGCACGGGCCTTCGAGACCGAGCGCGCCTGTCTGGTTCGCCTCGTCGCCGCCGCGGGCCCCCTGCCCTCGACGCCAGGCCAGGCCGAATCGGAAGCCGCGATCGTCGCGCAGGCGCACGCGCTCGATACGCTCGCGCAATCGGATCGCACCGGCTGCGCGATCGGCGCAGCGGTGGCGCTCGTACTCGATTGGGCGCCGATCCGCGATCTGCTCAACCGCGCCGCCCGCCGGTTCGGGATCGATATCACCGCGGACACGCTGCCGGCCGCGGTCGACACCACGACCTTGCTTGCCACCGCCTTCACCTCGCCCGCGGTCGAGCGGGCGATCCTGTTCGGCACCGAGCAGGTGCTGGCGCAGCATCGCGGGCTGTGGAGCCTGCTCGAATCGCGCGCCGTCGCCCGCAACCGAAGCTGACGCGCGCGGCCTGTGAACCGGCTGCGCTTGCCTGCCCCCCGATCCGCCCTCTATGCCCGAAGCGATTAATCGCAACGATCGGGACGGCCTTATGCAGCGCTTCGAGGGTACCAGCAGTTACGTCGCCACCGACGATCTCAAGGTCGCGGTCAACGCCGCCGTCACGCTGCGGCGGCCGCTGCTCGTCAAGGGCGAACCCGGCACCGGCAAGACCGTGCTCGCGCAGGAAATCGCCGCTGCGGTCGGCGCGCCGCTGATCGAATGGGGCATCAAATCGACCACCAAGGCGCAGCAGGGGCTGTACGATTATGACGCGGTGGCGCGGCTGCGCGACGGGCAACTCGGCGATCCGCGCGTCCACGACATCGCGAATTACATCCGCAAGGGCAAATTGTGGGAGGCGTTCACCGCGCCCACCGTCCCCGTGCTGCTGATCGACGAGATCGACAAGGCCGATATCGAATTTCCCAACGATCTCCTGCTCGAACTCGATCGGATGGAATTCCACGTCTACGAAACCGGGGAGACGGTCCGCGCCACCGAACGCCCGATCGTCGTCATCACCTCGAACAACGAAAAGGAACTGCCCGACGCGTTCCTCCGCCGCTGTTTCTTCCATTATATCAAATTCCCCGATCGCGAGACGATGCAGGCGATCATCGACGTGCATTTCCCGGGCATCCAGAAGCTGCTGGTCGGCAAGGCGCTCGATATTTTCTACGACCTGCGCGACGTCCCCGGGCTCAAGAAAAAGCCCTCGACCAGCGAGCTGCTCGACTGGCTCAAATTGCTTCTCCACGAGGATATGCCGCTCGATGTGCTCCAGAATCGCGATCCCACCAAGGCGATCCCCCCGCTCCACGGCGCGTTGCTCAAGAACGAAGCCGATGTGATGCTGTTCGAACGCCTCGCTTTCATGGCCCGCGGGCAAGCGGGGCGTTAGAGGCTGATTGGAAAATCGCGAAAGAGCGATTTTCTGAGGCCGCACCCTACAGTTAACTTTTAATTAACTACTTCCGCTCACCACTTTCACATGTGGTTGAGTCAGTATGTGTTTTCTATGCGTTTCCCCCCGATCCGCCTTCCGCTTCTGATCGCGCTCGCCATGGCGATCCCGACCCGCCCGGCCGGCGCGCAGTCGCTGCTCGATTATGTCGGCGAATGCGTGCCGTTCGCGCGTGCCGCCTCGGGCATCCAGATCTACGGCGATGCGTGGACATGGTGGGGCCAGGCCGAGGGCCGCTATCAGCGCGGCCACACCCCGCGCGTCGGCTCGGTGATCGTGTTCCCCAAATCGCCCAAATTGCGGCTCGGCCATGTCGCGGTCATCAGCCGGATCGTCGATTCGCGGGTCGCGCTTGTCACCCACGCCAATTGGTCGCGCGTCGACGGCAAACGCGGGCACGCCGAACAGGATGTCACGCTTTACGACGTCTCGAAGAACAACGACTGGAGCGAGGTGCGCGTCTGGTATCGCGGCATTGACGGGCTCGGCGGTTCCATCTACCCGGTCGCCGGCTTTATCTACCCCGCGCCGGCACGCAACGCGCCGGCTAATGTTCACCAGGCACGCGCCGCAACCGAGCTTACCGGCCGCAACCCCGATTTCGTCGCGGCACTGATCGACGCCTACGCGCGCAACTGATCTTCTTCATTCGCTGGGCTGGTCGAAGTGCTGTCCGCCTCCACGGACAGCAACCCCGGCAGGCAGTGCTTCGACCAGCCCAGCGCCACCCCTCTCCCCGCAAACCGCTTGGCACCGCCACCGGCGCTGTGGCACCCACCCACCGGACACAGCACGGCGCGGAGGGTAAAGAGGCAAATGCGGGACACGGCACCAACGACCACACCAGCAATCCCGGCGTGACGATCACCGCCCCGGCATCCTCCCGTCACCCCGGACTGATCCCGGGGTCCGGCGTCGCGCAAACGCCACCCCCTCGATTCCCGCGGCACGGCGGGGGCCGGGGTCTGTTCGGCATCGCCGATACGCATCCCCTCCCCCGCCTGCTCGCCCTCCTCGCGCTTGCCATGCTCGCCGCGTGCGCGGGCGGCTACCGTCCCGTCAGCGACACGCCGGTCAAGGTCGGCCGCCCCTATACGGTGCGCGGCATCACCTACACGCCCGCGCCCGATCCTGCCTACGATATGCTCGGTTACGCGAGCTGGTACGGCAGCGAATCGGGCAACATGACCGCCAATGGCGAGAAATTCCGCCCCAAGGGTGTCACCGCCGCGCACCCGACGCTGCCGCTGCCCACCTATGTCGAGGTCACCTCGCTCCAGACCGGGCGCACGATCCTCGTCCGCATCAACGATCGCGGCCCGTTCGCGCGCGGGCGGATCATCGATCTGAGCAAGGGCGCGGCCGAACAGCTCGGCATCCGCGCTGCGGGCACCGCGCCGGTGCGCGTGCGCCGCGTCGATCCGCCCGAGCGCGACAAGCAGCGCCTGCGCGAGGGCAAGCCCGCCGCCCCGCGCGCCGACGCGCCCGCCAGTTCGCTCGCCTTCTGGCGCGACCAGCTTCGCCGGTCGGGCTACTGATCCTGGCCTGTCCTACACGGCGCCAAAAGTGTAGGCCGAGCCAATCGTCGAGCGCGGGGGACGTGCCGGCGCGTGCTTACCCCCTCCGGCGCGTCAACTTTGTCAACTTCGGGAGCAGAAAGCGCCGTGTTCCTCAACTTTCTCGATGAGCTGCGCACGGCGGGCATTCCCGCCAGCCTCAAGGAGCATCTGCTGCTGCTCGAAGCGCTCGACCGCGATGTCGTCGGCCAGTCGCCCGAAGAATTTTATTACCTCGCCCGCGCCACCTATGTGAAGGACGAAGGGCTGCTCGATCGCTTCGATCAGGTGTTCGCGAAGGTCTTCAAGGGCATCGCCACCAGCTACGGCAGCGACACGCCCGAAATCCCCGCCGAGTGGCTGCGCGCGGTCGCCGAGAAATATCTGACGCCCGAGGAAATGGCGGCGATCGAATCGCTCGGCTCGTGGGACGAGATCATGGAGACGCTCAAGAAGCGCCTCGAGGAGCAGCAGGGCCGCCATCAGGGCGGCAACAAATGGATCGGCACCAGCGGCACCTCGCCTTATGGCAATTCGGGCTACAATCCCGAAGGCGTCCGCATCGGCGGCGAGAGCACGCACAAGCGCGCGCTCAAGGTCTGGGACCAGCGCGCGTTCCGCAACCTCGACAACATGCGCGAACTGGGCACGCGCAACATCAAGGTCGCGCTGCGTCGTCTGCGTCGTTTCGCGCGCGAAGGCGCCGCCGACGAACTCGATCTCGACGCCACGATCCAGGGCACCGCGCGGCAGGGCTGGCTCGACATCCGGATGCGGCCCGAACGGCACAATGCGGTCAAGCTGCTGCTGTTCCTCGATGTCGGCGGCTCGATGGACCCCTTCATCAAGCTCTGCGAGGAACTGTTCTCGGCCGCGACGAGCGAGTTCAAGAACCTCGAATTCTTCTACTTCCACAATTGCCCCTACGAAGGCGTGTGGAAAGACAACAAGCGCCGCTTCACCGAGCGCACGCCGACCGCGCAATTGCTCCACAAATTCGGCCATGATTATAAGCTCGTGTTCGTCGGCGATGCCTCGATGAGCCCGTATGAGATCACCCATCCGGGCGGCTCGGTCGAACATATGAACGAGGAATCGGGCGCGGTGTGGCTGCGTCGGCTCACCAACACCTATCCCTCGGCGGTCTGGCTCAACCCGGTGCCGCAGGCGCAATGGGGCTATTCGCAAAGCGTGCGGATCATCCGCGAGTTGATGAACGACCGCATGTATCCGCTCACGCTCACCGGGCTCGATGCGGCGATGCGCCAATTGACCCGCAAGGCCTGAACCGCGCGGTGCGGGAACATTGCGGGCCCGTTCCGGTTGTATCGACTCAGGTAGGAGAATTCCCCCATGTCCAACACCACAGACACACTCGAATCGAAAATCCGCAAGGCCGCCGACAGCGCCGGCAAGTCCGCGAAGTCCGCCGCGAAGAAGGTTTCGGCGACCGCGAAATCGCTCGCCAAATCGGCTTCGAAGACCGCCAGATCGGCCGAGAGCAAGGCCAAGGCCAATCCGGGCAAGACCGCCGCGGCGGTGGGTGCCGCCGTGCTCGCCGGCGCGGCCGCGGTCGCGGCCTCGTCACCCAAGGTCCGCGCCAAGGTAGCGGGCAAGAAAGCGCCCGCGAAATCGGCGGTCGCCAAAGCCCCCGCCGCCAAAAAGGCGCCCGCGAAAAAGCCCGCTGCCCGCAAGACGGCAGCGAAGAAGGCGTGATTCAGTAGAGCAGATACGGACGGCGCGCCTCGGCCCAGGCGGTTTCATCCGCCCCTGCCGCGCCGTCCAGATCGCCCGGTTCGGCCGCCGCGTCATCAACCCAGGCGCGCAATCCCGGCCCGCCGTTGATGACGTCGATCGCCAGCCTGTCGAGCACATATTCGTACGGAAAATCGCGCCACAGCGGATAATCGGGATCGAGCGCCCGGATCGCCTTGAACCCCAGCGCCTGCACCCGCCACGGCTTGAACGCGTGGTGGTCGTAAGCCGGCCCCTCGGCATGGATCTGCACGCCGTTGCAGAGCGCGCCGACATGCTTGTGAAAGGTCGGCTGGAACCAGATGTCCCGCAACCGGCAGCCATCGAGCCAATCGGGCGCCAACCGCACCATCTCGTCGATCACAGCGCGCGCATCCACATCGGGCGCGCCAAACAATTCGAGCGGCCGCGTCGTCCCCCGCCCTTCGGAAAGCGTCGTCCCTTCGAGCATCACCGTGCCCGCATAATCGCGCGCCATATTGAGGTTGGGCGCATTGGGGCTGGGGTTGATCCAGATCCGGTCGCTCGGCCACCCGAACCCCGGCCCCGCCTCGGGCGCCCACCCCTCCATCGCCACCACGCGATACTCGACATCGAGCCCGAAGTAATCGACGAACCACTGCCCGAGTTCGCCCATCGTCAGCCCGTGCCGCATCGGCATCGGCCCCGCACCGACGAAGCTCTCCCAACCGGGCAGCAGCGTCAGCCCCTCGACCGGGCGGCCGGCAGGATTGGGCCGGTCGAGCACCCACACGCTCTTGCCATGTTTGGCGCCGGCTTCGAGCATGTAGAGCAGTGTCGTGATGAAGGTGTAGATGCGGCAGCCGAGATCCTGAAGATCGATCAGCACCACGTCGAAACCGTCCATCCATTCGGGCTTGGGCCGCCGCACCTCGCCATAAAGGCTGAACACCGGCATCCCGTAGGTAGGATCGACGAAATCGGGCGATTCCATCATATTGTCTTGCAGATCGCCGCGCACGCCGTGTTGGGGTCCGAACACCGCGGTGATGTTCACCCCCGCCGCCATCAGCGCGTCGAGCGAATGCGTCAGATCGTCGGTCACCGACGCGGGGTGGGCAAGCAACGCAACGCGCTTGCCGTCAAGCGCCGCAAGCAAAGCGGAGTCGGCGAGCAGCCGATCGATACCGAACATCATGTACGTTCAGGTGCAGCGAGCCGGGCGACAAAGCAATCGGGATCGTGGAAATCGGGTGGGCCGTCGGGATGCGCGAGCGCCCAATAGGATGTATGCCCGCCCTCTTCCTCGATCACCGCGGTCAGCCCCATCAGCAGCGGCCCCGATGCCACACCGCCAAGATCGCACGCGACATCAACGCCGTCCGCGAACCGATCGATCTTCGGCGCCGCTGCACGCTCCAAATCACGCATCCCATCCCGGTGCGCATCGAACCGATAGGCAGCCCAGCACGTCGACGGTGAGAAATTGAACTCGACATAGCCCGCCTCGTCCGCCGGCTTCAGGAACAGCTCGAAGCAGGTCGTCCGCCACAGCGCGTCGGCGCGCTCGGGCGCCGTCGCGGCAGGCACGACGAGTTGCCCGGCACCGTCGACGCGATAACGCAACGCGATCCCGCCCCTGGTGCTGCGCAGTTCGGCGCGCACGCCGCGCACCCGCAGCGGCGGATGATCGGAGTGCGGAACCAGATCGAACGCTGCCATGCCGCGCACTCTAGGAAAGTTGCATCGGAAACGCTATGTGCGCGCACCTCTCATGGCAACGCAACTTCCTCTTCCGCCCAAGGTGGGCATGGTGTCGCTCGGCTGTCCGAAGAATCTCGTCGATTCCGAACGCATCCTCACCAAGCTGCGCGCCGACGGCTATCAGATGTCGCCCGATTACGCGGGGGCCGACGTCGTGCTCGTCAACACCTGCGGTTTCCTCGATTCGGCGAAAGAAGAAAGCCTCGAGGCGATCGGCGAGGCGATCGCGGAGAATGGCCGCGTCATCGTCACCGGCTGCATGGGCAAGGAAGCCGAGACGATCCGCGCGCGCTTCCCGCGCGTGCTCGCGGTCACCGGCGCGCATCAATATGAGGAAGTGGTCGGCGCGGTCCACGATGCCGCCCCGATGCCGCCGCACGCCTTCCTCAACCTCGTCCCCGAGGCCGGGCTCAAGCTCACCCCGCGCCACTATAGCTATCTGAAGATCTCGGAAGGCTGCAACCACCGCTGCTCGTTCTGCATCATTCCCAGCCTGCGCGGCGATCTCGTCTCACGCCGCCCCGATGCGATCCTGCGCGAGGCCGAGAAGCTGGTCGAGGCTGGGACCAAGGAACTGCTGGTCATCAGCCAGGACACCTCGGCCTACGGCGTCGACATCAAGCATTTCCCGCGCCCCTGGCATGGCGAAGACGTCCGCGCGCACATGACCGATCTGTCGCGCGAACTGGGCAAGATCGCGGCGCCAGTGAACGGGTGGGTACGGCTCCACTATGTTTACCCTTACCCCCATGTCGATCAGGTCATCCCGCTGATGGCCGAAGGACTGGTGCTCCCCTATCTCGATATCCCCTTCCAGCACGCCAGCCGGTCGGTGCTCAAGGCGATGCGCCGCCCCGCCAACGAGGCCAAGGTGCTCGAGCGGATCAAGGGCTGGCGCGCGATCTGCCCGGACATCGCGGTGCGCTCGACCTTCGTCGTCGGCTTCCCCGGCGAGACTGAGGATGATTTCCGTTACCTGATGGACTGGCTCGAGGAAGCGCAACTCGATCGCGTCGGCGCGTTCCGCTTCGAGCCCGTCGAGGGCGCGGCGGCCAACGCGCTCCCCGATCCGGTGCCCGAAGAGATCAAGGAAGAACGCTACGCCCGGCTGATGGAACTGACCGCGCGGATTTCGGCGGCCAAGCTCGCCGCCAAGATCGGCCGCACGCTCGATGTCATCATCGACGCCGTCGACGCGGAGAGCGGCGGCGCGACCGGCCGCTCGCAGGCCGATGCCCCCGAGATCGACGGCGAGGTCCAACTGCGCGACGCGGGTCACCTTTCGGTCGGCGACATCGTGCCGGTCACAATCGAGGATGCCGATGCGCACGATCTGTTCGGCGTTCCTGCCTGATCGCGCCGGTGCCCGCGCTACGCTGACATATACATACGCCGCGCGGAGTTGCTAAAGCTCGACCATCGTGTTGAGCTTGGGAGGAGACGCAGGTGGCGAAGAAGGACGACGAGGCCCCTGCCGCCGGTGGCCAGCGCTATCGCGCGCCCGCGCTCGACAAGGGGCTCGACATCCTCGAACTGCTCGCCAGCGAACCGTTGCCGATGACGCTGACGGCGATCGTCAATCGGCTCGAACGCTCGCATGGCGAACTGTTCCGCATGGTCCAGGTGCTCGAATATCGCGGCTATATCGAGCAGGACCGCACCAGCGACGGCTATCGGCTCACCGACCAACTGTTCTCGCTCGGGATGCAGCAGCCGCGCATCCAGAACCTCGTCGAGATCGCGCTGCCGTTCATGCGGCAATTGACGATCGAGGTCGAACAATCGTGCCATCTCGCGGTCCACACACGTGGCCAGATGGTGGTGATCGCGCGGATGGAATCGAGCGAGCAGCTCGGCTTTTCGGTCCGGGTCGGCTACCGCCGCGCGCTCCACGAATCGGCATCGGGCGCGGTGCTTTACGCCTTCCAGCCCGCCGATATCCAGGAACGCTGGGAAAAGCTGCTCGATCCTGCGCTGTCCAAAGCCACGCTGGAGGCATTCCGCGCCCATTGCCGCGCGATCGCCAAACGCCAGGTCGAACTGACCCCGAGCCAATTCGTCACCGGGATCACCGACATCTCCGCGCCGGTGATGCGCGGCGGCGCGGCGGCGGCGGCGCTGACGGTGCCCTATATCAAAAAAGTGCTCCCCTCGGCGACACCCGATCAGACAGCAGCAGCAGTCCGGATCGCGGCAAGCCGCATTTCGACGCAATTGACCGAAGGCGACAACCGGATTTGACATTCCGACGCTTGCACTGGCAATGCTTTGCACATATGAAAATCTACTCCATTGACAAAAGGGGGCGCACCGTGGCCAACCCGACCCGCCATTCGCCCGCCGTGACCGGGTGCGTGCGATGAAAATCACCCGGCTGCGGGTTCTCGACATCCGCTTCCCGACCTCGATGCAGCTCGACGGTTCGGACGCGATGAACCCCGATCCCGATTATTCGGCCGCGTATTGCATCCTTGAAACCGATCAGCCGGGGCTCACGGGCCACGGCCTCACCTTCACGATCGGGCGCGGCAACGACATCTGCTGTGCGGCGATCACCGCGCTGGCGCCGCTGGTCGAGGGGCTCGAACTCGATTGGATCGCGGAAGACGGCGCACGGTTCTGGCGGCATGTCACCGGTGACAGCCAGTTACGCTGGATCGGCCCCGAAAAAGGGGTGATCCACCTTGCGGCCGGCGCGGTCGTCAACGCGGTGTGGGATCTGCTCGCCAAGCGCGCGGGCAAGCCGCTGTGGCGCTTGATCGGCGAGATGTCGCCGCAAGAACTCGTGCGGCTGATCGACTTCCGCTATATGACCGATTGCATCACCCCCGACGAAGCGGTCGCCCTGCTCACCGAGCGCGCGCGCGGCAAGCCAGCCCGCGTCGCCGATCTCGAGGCCAACGGCTATCCCTGCTACACCACGTCGGCTGGCTGGCTCGGCTATTCGGACGTCAAGCTCGCGCGGCTGTGCCGTGAGGCGGTCGAAGCGGGGTTCGATCACATCAAGCTCAAGGTCGGGCTGTCGCTCGACGACGACATCCGCCGTGTCCGCCTCGCGCGCGACGTGATCGGGCCGGATCGCAAGCTGCTGATCGACGCCAACCAGATCTGGGAAGTCGATCAGGCGATCGCGCATGTCAACGCACTCGCCTTCGCACGGCCATGGTTCATCGAGGAGCCGACCAGCCCCGACGACGTCGCGGGGCACCGCCGCATCCGCGAGGGCGTCGCGCCGATCAAGGTCGCGACCGGCGAAATGTGCCAGAACCGCATCGTCTTCAAACAATTCATGGCCGAAGGCGCGATCGACGTGGTGCAACTCGACGCGTGCCGGCTCGGCGGCGTCAACGAGGTGCTCGCGGTGCTGCTGATGGCCGCGAAATATGATCTGCCCGTCTGCCCGCACGCCGGCGGCGTGGGCTTGTGCGAATATGTCCAGCACCTCGCGATGATCGACTATCTGTGCTTCGCGGGCACGAAGGAAGGCCGCGTCGCCGAATATATCGACCACCTCCACGAACATTTCGTCGCACCCTGCGTGGTCGAAAACGCCGCCTATCAGGTGCCGACGGCGCCGGGCTATTCGATCGAGATGAAGCCCGAAACGCTCGCCCGCTATGCCTGGCCGCGCTCGTCCGCGGAAGCGACCGCCCGGTAGGGGGCGCTAACGCTGGACGGTCGCCGGGCCGATGCTGCCGGCGCGGGTGGTGACCAGCCCGGCGAGGGCGTTGGGAGGGACGGCACGCATCACCGGCGCGTTGCCCTGGGTATCCTGCCCGGCGATATAGGCCCCATGCTCGGGCATCGCCGCGACCCCGCGTTCGATCGCGGCGCGAATTGCCGGCAGCCGCGCGAGCGTCGCTTGCGGTAGCGCATCGGCGAGCGGATCGTAGCGCTCGGGTGACAACCCCTGCCCTTCGAGCACCGCGACCCAGCTCGGCTCGCCGAACAACTCGTCATCGACTCGGAATACCCGTCCATGCCGCCGCCACATCGCCAACTTCTCGGCAAGCGTATCGGGGATCGGCATCGCCCGGCATGCATCCCAGAACGGCTGACCGACGCGCTGATTGACGTGATAATGCATGATGATGAAATCGCGCAGGCGCTCATGCTCGATCGTCGCCTGCCGATTGTAGAAATCGATGTCGGGCTGGTGGAAATCACGATCGGGAAACAGCGTCAGCAATTTTGCCAACCCCGACTGGACGAGATGGATACTGGTCGATTCGAGCGGCTCGATAAACCCCGAGGCGAGCCCCAGTGCGAGCACGTTGCGGTTCCAGAACTGCCGCCGGCGTCCGGTGGTGAAGCGCAATCGATTGGGTTCGCCCAGCGGTGCACCGTCAAGATTAGCGCGCAGGATCGCCTCGGCCTCGTCATCGTCCATATGTGCGCTCGAATAGACATGCCCGTTGCCGATCCGATGCTGGAGCGGGATGCGCCATTGCCAGCCTGCGCGGTGCGCCGAGCAGCGCGTGTACGGCGTCGGCTCGCCCGCCGTCTCGCAGGGGAGCGCAATCGCGCGATCGCACGGCAGCCAGTGCGTCCATGATTCATAGCCAGTCTTGAGCGCGCCCTCGATCAGCAGCCCACAAAAGCCCGAGCAATCGATGAAGAAATCGGCCTCGATCACTTCGCCACGTTCGAGCCGCACACCGCGCACGAACCCATTTTCGCGCATCAGCACCTCGACGATGCGCCCCTCGTGCCGCACGGTGCCCGCAGCCTCGGCAATTTCGCGCAGCATGACGGCATAACGCGCCGCATCGAACTGATAGGCATAAGCGATGTTCGACAGCGTGTTTTTCGGATCGGGCGACGGGCGGCAGAACTTACCCGCGAGCGCCGCCTTGCTCGGCAGGCTGTAATCGGTGAGCGCCCCGGCGGCCGCGGGATCGGCGGCGCGCGCGCGCAACCAATATTGGTGGAAGGGCAGCGCCCCGATATCCGCGCCATAGCGCCCGAAGGGGTGGAAATAACGTTCGCCCGGCTTCCCCCAGCCGACCAGATCGAGCCCGAGCTTGAAGGTTGCGTTGGTGCGGCGGATGAACTCGTTCTCGTCGATTCCCAACAGTTGGTTGAGGTGAAGCAGCGGCGGGATCGTGGCTTCGCCCACGCCGACGGTGCCGATTGCCGCCGATTCGATCACGGTAACGCTCACGTCCTGATCGGCGAGCGCGCGGCCGATGGTCGCTGCCGCCATCCAGCCCGCCGTGCCGCCGCCCACGATCACGATGCTGCGTATTGCCCGACCACTCATCCTCATTCTCCCCGCCTCCGCGTGTAGCGCGCACGTTTCGCAATGCCAATTTTCATATATGCTCTGTTTTTTTGTAGACGATGGAGGGCTGAAGTGATACCGCTATCTTCACGCCGTCGATGCGCGCCCGATAGAGGCCGTTCGGTCGAGCGCGACGCGAGGGGCCGACAGACGGTGCCCTCAGGCGAAGCGGCTTGCGCAATCGCGAGTCGCGGGGAGGGGAAGCAGATGGCGATGATCGACACGCGAATGGACAAGGCGATCTCGGCCCGGCGCGCGAGCTGGCTGATCGGCGCTTCGGCGCTTGCGTTCGGCCTCGCGGCCCCGGCTTTGGCGCAGACCACCGCGCCGACGGACCAACAGGCACCCCCGCCGCAGGACACGACGGTGGCGCAAGACGATGCCGACGACGCGATCGTCGTCACCGGGCTGCGGGCCTCGCTCGCCTCGGCACAGGCGATCAAGCAGAACAGCGGCCAGTTCGTCGATTCGATCACCGCGATCGATATCGGCAAACTCCCCGACAAGAACGTCGCCGAGGCACTCCAGCGCATCTCGGGGATCCAGATCACCCGCAACCGCGGCGAGGGATCGAGCATCGCGATCCGCGGGCTCACCCAAGTCCGCACCGAGGTCAACGGTCGCGACAGTTTCGGCGCAAGCGGCGGCCGCTCGCTGAGCTTCGAGGACGTGCCGTCCGAATTGCTCGCCGGCATCGATGTCTACAAGAATCCATCGGCGATCATGATCGAGGGCGGTGTCGGCGGCCTCGTCAATCTGCGCACGCGGATGCCGTTCGACCAGGCCGATGACAGATTGCTCGTGTCGGGCACGGTCGGGCTCAATTATTACGACCTGATCGACGACAGCCGCTTCAACGCCTCATTACTCGCGAGCAAGCGCTGGAAGACCGGCATCGGCGATATCGGCATCCTCGTGGACGTCTCGACCTTCGAGGGCGCCTTCCGGTCGGACGACATCACGATCGAGCCTTATTTCGATCGCAGCGACATTCCCGGTTCGGTGGGCACCGTCCGCTCGGTGCCCGATGGCGCGGGGATCGGTATCACCTTCGGCGAACGCAAGCGGCGCGGCTTCTATGGCGCGGTGCAATGGGCGCCCGCCGACGATCTCGAAATCTATGGTCAGGTCTTCCGCTCCGATTATCGGATCGAGACGCCCAACTACACCTCGTTCGTGACCTGCGGCACCGACGTCAATTGCGCCACCAATCAGATGCAGCCGGCCGGGCCGTTCAAGTTCGACGCGGATGGCAAATTCATCAGCGGCAGCTTTACGGGCTTTGGCGCAACCGCCAACAATGCCCAATTCACCAGCAACCGATCGATCACCACCGATTATTCGGCCGGGTTCAAATGGCGCGCGACCGATCGCCTCAAGATCAACGGCGATTTCCAATATATCGACGCAACCGCCGAAAATCGTAGCTTCACGGCGTTCCCGCAACGCGATGGTGGGGCGCTCTCGATCGACCTTTCGGGCAAGCTGCCCCAGATCCAGTTCGGTCCGGCGGGCGTCGACGACCCGGCGAATTATTACATCATCGCGCTGATGGATCACCTCGAGGATAGCAACGCGCACGAATATGCGGGCCGGCTCGATCTCGAATGGGATTTCGACGAATCGAGCGTGCTTCAGGATTTCACCGCGGGCGTGCGCTACACCGATCGCTCGGCGATCAACCGCTCAACGCCGTACAACTGGCAATTCCTGTCGGCGCCCTGGGGCGGCAGTCCGATCGCACCCGATGGCCTGCGGCTCACCAAATACGCGATCTCCAACCCGTTCGATTCGAGCTTTTTCTACGGCGACGGCACCGGCATCGTCGGCGCCGTGCCCTTCTTCAATTGGCCGACATTGCGCAATGGTGGTGAAACGTTCCTCAATCTGTCCAAGGCCGCAGGCCCGTCGTGCTGCGGCCCCTACCCGCGCACGTTGATCGATTACACCGGCAACGACATCAACACCCAGCACGAAAAGACCTACGCCGCCTACGCCATGATGCGCTTCGATTTCGCGCGATCCGGCGGCCTGCCACTCGACGGCAATATCGGCGTGCGTGTTGTCAAGACATCGAACGACGCAATCGGCCAGTATGTCCTTACCTATCGCACGCCGGCCGCGCCGACGACCGACATCAACGTCACCTCGCCGTTCAGCGGCAGTCAGGATTATACCGAGGTCCTGCCCAGCCTTAACCTGCGCTATCACCTTACCGACAGGCTGCAAGCGCGCTTCGCGGCATCACGCGGGCTCTCGCGCCCGCCCTTCTACGACATGCGGGCGATCTTCAACCTGACCGAGAACTACCGAACCCCGACCGCCTGCCCCCCCGGTGGCGATCCGGCCGACCCGGGATGCGCGCCAGAATTCGTCAACAATACCGGCGATGGCGGCAATCCGAGCCTCAAGCCGTTGACAGTCAGCCAGGCGGATATCGCGCTCGAATGGTATCCGAATTCGACGACGATGCTTTACGGCACCTTATTCTACAAAAGGGTCAAGAATTTTCAGGGCACCGCAGTCTACGACCAGAGCTTCGAGGTGCCGGGCAAGGGCGAACAGACTTTTCAAGTCACCGCGCAGGTCAACGGCGATGCCGGCACGATCAAGGGCTTCGAGCTTGGCGGCAACACCTTTTTCGGCTTCCTGCCCGAGCCGTTCGACGGGTTCGGCGTGCAGGCCAACCTGACCTATGTCGATTCGAAAGCGCCAAGCCTCGTTTCGTTCGATGCCAATGGTCGTCCGCTCCAGACCCCGCTTCAAGGCCTGTCACGGTGGAGCTACAATGTCGTCGGCTTCTACGAGAAATACGGCTTTACCGCGCGCGCGGCATGGAACTGGCGCAACGACTATCTCGATACGGTCAACGGCAACGGCACCGGCGCGGTGCCGATCTTTCGGCGCCCCTATGGCCAGCTCGACGCCAGCATTTCGTATGATTTCACACCCTTCTTCTCGGTCAGCCTCGACGGCGTCAACCTGACTCGCGAGATGAAGCAGAGCTATCAGGCGATCCCCAGCCATCCGCGCGATTATTTGCAGGAAGATCGCCGGATCGGCATCTCGCTACGCCTGCGCACACCATAAGGGGGGCGGCGGCGCCGGGCGGCTCGCCGTCAGGTGTCGCCGCGATCGGCGCGATACAGGGGGGTTGATCCGCCGCCTTGCCGCGCGCATCGCACGATGCACCTTGGCGGTGGGAGAAGCGAGCGTGCAACCGAGGGGGCCGTGGCAACGAACGCGATGACGACATTCGATCGGGCCACGCTGGGCGCGCTCGGTTTCGGTGCCGCGCCGCTCGGCAACCTCTACCGACCGCTCGCTGACGCTGCCGCACGCGCGACAGTCCGTGCCGCCTGGGATTCGGGCATCCGCTATTTCGACACCGCGCCGCATTACGGCTTCGGGCTGAGCGAGAAGCGGCTCGGCGCAGCGCTTGCCCAACTCGATCCCGGCGAACACGCGATCGTATCGACCAAGGTCGGTCGGCGGCTCGATCCGGTGCCCGACGCCGATCTTTCGCAACCGCGCCAGGGCTTCGTGTCGCCCGAGCCGGTCGAAAGCGTGTTCGATTACAGCTATGACGCTGTGATGCGCGGCTATGAGGCGAGCCGCACCCGGCTAGGCCGCGATCGGATCGACATCCTCTACGCGCACGATCTCGGCCGCGCGACCCATGGCGATGCGCACCCCCACCATTTCCGCACCTTCATCGAGGGCGGCTACAAGGCGATGCGCGCGCTGCGCGATGCCGGCGCGGTGCGGGCAATCGGGGTCGGCGTCAACGAAGTCGCGATTTGCGAACAACTCCTCGCGACCATCGATCTCGATCTCGTGCTGCTTGCCGGGCGCTATACGCTGCTCGATCAGGCCGCGCTCGACAAGCTGTTGCCGCTATGTGCGGGCCAATCGGTCGGGGTCGTGATCGGCGGCCCCTACAATTCGGGCATTCTTGCGCAGGGCGTGGCGAACAATGCCCCGGTCCATTACGATTATGCGCCCCCGCCCGCCGCGATTCTCAGCCGCGTCGCCGGCATCGAGGCACTCTGCGCGACGCACCACGTACCGATGGCGGTCGCCGCGCTGCGGTTTCCACTGGCGCATCCGCAGGTGGTGTCGGTGATCCCCGGCGCGGTCTCGCCCGACGAAGTCGCAGCGGGGGTGGCAGCGATGACGACCCCGATTCCCGCCGCCTTGTGGGCCGATCTCAAACGTGCAGGGCTGCTTCACCCCGACGCCCCGGTCGCTGGATAGCAAGAGGGCGCGCGCTCGAAGGAAGGAGCGCGGCAATGGCCGCCGCGCGGAAACCATCGCACGCGCGCTCTATCTGGCGAGCGCTTTTTCGTCCTATACCATTCGGCACGATCAACATCATCGACGGGGTTGGGCCACCGCATGACACAACGATATTGCCTGGCGCTCGATCTGGTCGACGATGCCGATCTGATCGCCGAATACGAACGCTGGCACCGTGCGGGCCAGACCCCGCCAGCGATCGTGCGATCGATCCGGGCGGCGGGGATCGAGAATATGGAGCTGTTTCGCGCGGGCAATCGCATGGTGATGGTGATCGACGCCGCCGACGATTTCTCGTTCGCCCGCAAAGCGGCGATGGACCTCGCCGACCCCGCGGTGGTCGCCTGGGAGGAGCAGATGGCGCGTTTCCAGCAGCCTGTGCCCGCAGCGGGCAAGGGTGAAAAATGGACCGCGATGACGCGGATTTTCCGTCTCACCGATCATCCCGGCGACGGCGCCGGATAAGCCACTTGTTTTGAGTGCATGCCCCCTCTTCACCGGGGGTCGCGCTTCCAAACCCGCACCGATCATCGTAGAACGCCGCGGCGCGCCCCGCGCCACTTTGCCTTCATTCCAACCGAGGCTTCGCCGACCGCATGACCCGTCTTTCGCTTCACCCTGACCGTCTGTTTCCCGCCGACACGACCACGCGGGCGATCGCGCGACGGCTCTTTGCGGAGGTCGAGCATCTGCCGATCATCTCGCCGCATGGGCATACCGATCCTGCCTGGTTCGCAACCGACGCGCCGTTCGAGGATGCAGCGAGCCTGTTGATCGTGCCCGATCATTATGTGTTCCGGATGCTCTACAGCCAGGGCGTCGCGTTGGAGGAACTGGGGGTACCGCGCGCCGATGGCGGCCGAACCGAGGCCGACCCGCGCACGATCTGGCGGCGCTTCGCCGATCATTATCACCTGTTCCGCGGCACGCCGTCGCGGATGTGGCTCGACTGGGTGTTCGCCAACATCTTCGGCCTGGAAGAGGTGTTGGCGCCCGCCAATGCCGACGCCGCGTTCGACGCGATCAACGCCGCGCTCGCGACCGACGATTTCCGCCCGCGCGCCTTGTTCGAGCGGTTCAATATCGAGGCGCTGGCGACCACCGAAGGCCCGCTCGATCCGCTCGACCATCACCGCGCGATCCGCGCCAGCGGCTGGGGTGGCCGCGTCATCACCACCTACCGCCCCGATCCGGTGCTCGACCCCGAGTTCGAGGGGTTCGCCGCCAATGTCGAGCGGCTGGGTGAACTCGCCCGCGAGGATGTCTCGACCTGGGCGGGCTATCTCAAGGCGCACCAGAACCGCCGCGCCTATTTCCGCGAGGTCGGCGGCGCGACCGCGACCGATCACGGCCACCCCAGCGCCGCCACCGCCGATCTCGACCGCGCCGATGCCGAGCGGCTTTACGAGCGGGTCCGTTCGGGCCACGCCACCGCCGCCGATGCCGAGCTGTTCCGCGCCCAGATGCTCACCGAGATGGCGCGGATGAGCCTCGACGACGGGATGACGCTCCAGATCCACCCCGGCGTCTATCGCAACCACAACCCGCAGGTCATGCGCCGGTTCGGCCGCGACAAGGGCGCCGATATCCCGGTCGCGACCGATTATGTCCACGCGCTCGCGCCCTTGCTCGGGCGCTACGGATCGGAAGCGGGGCTCACGATCATCCTCTTCACGCTCGACGAAGACAGCTATACGCGCGAACTGGCGCCGCTCGCGGGGCATTATCCCGCGCTCCGGATCGGCCCGCCCTGGTGGTTCAACGACAGCCCCGAGGGGATGCGCCGCTTCCGCGAGCGCGTCACCGAGACCGCGGGCTTCTACAACACCGTCGGTTTCAACGACGATACGCGCGCGTTCCTGTCGATCCCCGCGCGCCATGATGTCGCGCGGCGGATGGATTGCGCGTTCCTCGCCCGGCTGGTCGCCGAGCACCGCCTGCCCGAGGACGAGGCGCACGAGGTCGCGCACGCGCTGACCTACGATCTCGTCAAGAAAGCCTATCGCCTGTGAGCCAGCGTCTGAACACGGCCACCCTGCCCGCGCTTCCCGCCGGGGTAATGCGGCCACCATACGACCGCGCGAGCGTCGCGACGGGCGTGGTGCACCTCGGCATCGGCGCCTTCCACCGCGCGCATCAGGCGGCGGTGTTCGATGCCGCGTTGGCGGCGGGCGACCTGCGCTGGGGGATTACCGGCGTGTCGCTGCGCTCAGCCAGCGTGCGCGATCAGATGGCACCGCAGGACGGGCTCTATGCGCTGGTCGTGCGTGATTGCCCGACCGAGACGGTGCGGATCATGGGCGCGGTCGGCACTGTGCTGGTCGCGCCCGACGACCCCGAGGCGGTGGTCGCCGCGCTCGCCAGCGCGGACGTCCACCTCGTGACGCTGACGATCACCGAAAAGGGCTACAAGCTCGATCCCGCCACCGGGCGGTTGCTCGATGGCGACGCCGACGTGGCCGCCGATCTGGCGAGTCTCGATGCCCCGCGCACCGCGCCGGGGCTGCTGGTCGCCGGACTGGCGCGGCGCCGCGCGGCGGGGTTGGCGCCGTTCACCGCGATCAGTTGCGACAATCTGCCGCATAACGGCGGACGGCTCGAACAGGCGGTGCTGACGATGGCGCGCGTGCACGATGCAAGCCTTGCCGACTGGATCGCGGCGGAAGGCGCCTTCCCGCAGACGATGGTCGATCGCATCGTGCCCGCAACGACGCCCGAGGACGTGGCAGCGCTGGGTCAAACGCTCGGCGTCGAGGACCGCGCAATGGTCAAGACCGAGCCGTTCACCCAATGGGTGATCGAGGATCGCTTCGCCGGCCCGCGCCCCGATTTTGCCGCGCTTGGCGTCCAGCTGACGCAGGATGTCGCGCCGTGGGAGGAGGCCAAGCTGCGGCTGCTCAACGGCGCGCATTCGGGGATCGCCTATCTTGGCGGGCTCGCCGGGATCGATTATGTCCATGAGGTGGTTGCGACCGAACCGGGCCGCCACTTCGTCGAGACGCTGTGGGACGAGGCCGCGGCAACGCTGTCCCCGCCACCCGAACTCGATGTCGCAGCCTATCGCCGCGATCTGATGGCGCGCTTCGCCAACCCCGCGCTGATGCACCGCACCCGCCAGATCGCGATGGACGGCTCGCAGAAACTGCCGCAGCGGCTGCTGGCAACGCTCGCCGCCCGGCGCGGCCGCCCGTCACCCGCGCTCACCCTTGCAGTCGCCGCGTGGATGCGCTGGCAGGCGAGCGTCGACGATGCCGGGGTGGCGCATACGGTCAACGATCCGCTCGCCGCGCGGACCGCCGCGGCACTCGAGGGCACGACCTGCCCCGCCCAGCGAGTCGCCAGCTTGCTCGCGCTCGACGCGATCTTTCCGGCCGAGCTGGCGGCAGACCAAGCGTTCGCGGATGCGCTGACCGAGTGGCTGCACATTCTCGAACAGGAAGGTGCCCGCGCAGCGCTGGCGCGGATCACGCGTTAAGCGACATACCCCTTCCCTGTTACATCATGCCGGACCTGTCCCGGGATCCACTCCTTCACGAGCACGGTGCGTCGGAACCCGGAACACATCCGGGGCGGCGGATCTATCTCACCAGTTCCACAGCGTGCCATCCGCAAGCCGTGCGACGGGCAATTGCTTGGGGTTGTAGGGGTATTTCGCCGCCAGCGTCTCGTCGATGGTGACGCCGTGGCCCGGCGTTTCGCCCGCGATCAGATAGCCGTCGTCGAACCGGTAATCGTGCGGGAATACCGCGTCGGTCTCAGGCGTGTGGCGCATATATTCCTGGATGCCGAAATTGGGCACCCAGGTATCGAAATGGAGCGCCGCGCCCATGCACACCGGCGACAGATCGGTCGCGCCGTGGCAACCGGTGCGGACCTGATAGAGGCTCGCGAGGTCGGCGATCCGACGCAAATGCGTGATGCCACCGGCATGAACGACAGTGGTGCGGATATAATCGATCAACTGGTTCTGGATCAACTCGCGGCAATCCCAGATCGAGTTGAAAATCTCGCCCACCGCCAGCGGCGTCACCGTATGCTGGCGGATCAGCCTGAACGCTTCCTGATTCTCGGCCGGGGTCGAATCCTCCATCCAGAACAGATGGTACGGCTCGAGCGCCTTGCCCAGCCGCCCCGCCTCGATCGGCGTCAGCCGATGGTGAACGTCGTGGAGCAATTCGATCGCGTCGCCATAGACATCCCGCAGCCGCCCGAACAATTGGGGCGCGTGGTTGAGATAGGCGGTGGTCGACCATAAGGTCTCGGTCGGCAGCGTGCCGTCGGCGGGCTCGTAATAGAGATCGCCCTTGCCAACGCCATACGCGCCCTTCACCCCGGGGATGCCGCTCTGCGCGCGGATCGCGCGATAGCCCATCTCGCGATAGACCCCGACCTGATCGACCGTCGCCTCGATATCGGCGCCGTTGGCATGGCCGTAAACCAGCACGCCCTCACGCGAGCGTCCGCCCAGCAATTGGTACAGCGGCATCCCCGCCGCCTTGGCCTTGATATCCCACAAGGCGGTATCGACCGCGGCGATCGCGGTCATCGTCACCGGTCCGCGCCGCCAATAGGCACCGCGATAGAGGAACTGCCACATATCCTCGATCCGGTGCGCGTCGCGCCCGATCAGATTGGGGATGACGTGATCGTTAAGGTAGCTCGCAACCGCCAGTTCGCGACCGTTGAGCGTCGCGTCGCCGATCCCGGTGATGCCCTGATTGGTCTCGATCACCAGCGTCACGAAATTGCGCCCCGGGCACGTGACAACCACCCGCGCGCTGCGGATCGTGAGTTTCTCGCCGTTGCCGCTCATGGCTGCTCCATTCATTTCAACACCCTCTTCCATTCGTTCGTCGCGTCGTTACGATCGCCATATCGCGGTAGCGCTAACAAATAAACCACCGTGATGAGACATCAGCCAAGGCGTTGCAGCCCGTCGCCGCATATGCAATGGCGTGTCATATACAAAACGCGATGGCGTGGAGAGGACATATGGGGACGACCGCTGTGCCGATCGGTGCCGCCGCTGCCGAGCAGCCACCTGCCGGCCGGTTCATCACGCCGGGTTTCAAGCTGGGCTTCGTGCTCGTCACCAGCCTGTTCTTCCTCTGGGCGATCGCCAACAATTTCAACGATATCCTGATCCGCCATTTTCAGAAGGCACTCGATCTCAACCGTGCAGAGGCCGGATTGATCCAATTCGTCTTCTATCTCGGTTATTTCCTGATGGCGCTGCCCGCGGGGATGCTAATGCGCCGCTTCGGCTATCGCGCAGGCATTTTGTGCGGGCTGGGGCTCTACGCGCTGGGAGCGGTGTTGTTCTATCCGGCCGCCGAAATCCGGGTCTACGGCGTGTTTCTCGCCGCGTTGTTCGTGATCGCCTCAGGTGCGGCGTTCCTCGAAACCGCGGCCAACCCCTATATCGTCGCGTTCGGCGATCCCGCGCGCGCCGCGCAGCGGCTCAACCTCGCGCAATCGTTCAACGGCTTCGGTGGGTTCGTCGCGCCGATCATCGGCGGGATCTTTATCTTCTCGGGCGTCGAGCACAGCGCCGCCGATCTCGCCGCAATGTCCCCCGCCGAACTCACCGCCTATCGCGTCTCCGAGGCACAGATGGTGCAGATGCCGTATCTGACGCTCGCCGCAATCGTGATCTGCCTCGGGCTCGCGATCGCGCTCGTCCGGTTGCCGCGGATCACCCACGAGCGCGCGCCGACGGGCACGCTGTCGGGGCTGCGATCGGTGCTGCGCGAACCCGCGCTCGCCGGCGCGGTGATCGCGCAATTCTTCTATGTCGGCGCGCAGGTCGGCGTGTGGAGCTTCTTCATCGATTTCGTGAAGGAGTTGAGCCCGGCCACGCCCGAGCGCACCGCCGCCTTCCTGCTCTCGCTCAGCCTGGTCCTGTTCATGGCGGGGCGCTTCATCGGCACCGCGCTGATGCAGCGGATATCGGCCACCCGCCTGCTGCTCGTTTTCGCGACGATCGATAGCGTGCTGATCGCGATCGCCGCGTTCGCCCCCGGCATCGTCGCGGTGGCCGCGCTGACGCTGACGAGCTTCTTCATGTCGATCATGTTCCCCACGATCTTCTCGCTGGGGGTGAAGGATCTGGGCAATCGCGCGATGCTGGGTGCGCCGCTGATCATCATGGCGATCATCGGCGGGGCGCTGTTTCCGCCACTGATGGGGCTCGTCTCACAGGCCGTCGGCGGCGCCATCCAGCACACCATGCTGCTGCCCGGCCTGTGCTTCGTCGTGATCGCGCTCTACGCCCGGCGCACGCACCACGCCGAACAGGCGGTGCCGACCATCACGCCGCGCCCGTGAAGACGCGGGCGGGGCGCCCGCTGCCGGGCTACCGCCGCGCACACAAGCATCAGGCGACGCGACCGCAGCGCGGCAGGCCGCGACGCGCGCGGTAAGGTCGTTCCGGGAATGGTGCCCCTGGCCGGAGTCGAACCAGCATGCCTTGCGGCACTCGATTTTGAGTCGAGCGCGTCTACCAATTTCGCCACAGGGGCAGCGCGCCGCTCGCTAGACGATGCGCGCCCGCGCCGCAAGCGGCGTCAATTGCGCGGCGCCTGACGACGATAACTGAGCGCCTCGGCGATATGGAGCCGCCCTACCCCCTCGCTGCCCGCCAGATCGGCGATCGTGCGCGCGACACGCAGCACCCGTGTATACCCACGCGCCGAGAGCCGCATCGCCGCCGCCGCCTGCCCCAGTAATGCGCGCGCCGGATCGTCGGGGGTTGCGACCGCCGCCAGCAGATCGCCGTCGATCCCGGCGTTGGTGCGTGTCTCGGTGCCCTCATAGCGCCGTGCCTGTATCGCGCGCGCCGCAGCAACGCGCGCTGCGACCTCGGCCGATCCTTCGGCGGGCGGCGGCAGCACGAGATCGGCCGCGGTCACCGCCTGCACCTCGACGTGCAGATCGATCCGATCGAGCAGCGGCCCCGACACCTTGGCCTGATAATCCGCCGCGCACCGCGGCGCGCGCGAACACGCGAGCGAGGCGTCGCCCAGATGCCCGCAACGGCACGGGTTCATCGCCGCGACCAACTGGACCCGTGCCGGAAAGGTGACATGCGCATTGGCGCGCGCAACGCTGACCACGCCCGTTTCCAGCGGCTGGCGGAGCGAATCGAGCGCGGCACGCTGGAATTCGGGCAATTCGTCGAGGAACAGCACCCCCAGATGCGCCAGGCTGACCTCACCCGGCTTGACCTTCAGCCCGCCGCCGACCAGCGCCGCCATCGACGCCGAATGGTGCGGGCTGCGAAAGGGGCGCGTCCGGGTCAACCGCCCGCCCGCCAGCGTCCCCGCCACCGATTGCACCATCGACACTTCGAGCGCCTCGGCGGCGTCGAGCGGCGGCAGAATGCCGGGCAGGCAGCTCGCCATCAACGATTTGCCCGCCCCCGGCGGCCCGATCATCAACAGATTATGACCGCCCGCCGCCGCGATCTCGAGCGCGCGCTTGGCGGTTTCCTGCCCCTTCACCTGCTTGAGATCGGGGCCCGTACCGGGCGCCTCGGCCTCGCCGGGTTGCGGCGGAGAAAGCAGGCCATGACCCTTGAAATGGTTGAGCAGCGCCAGCAGGTCGGGTGCGGCGATCACCTCGATCGTCCCCGCCCACGCCGCCTCGGCGCCCTGGTTTGCGGGGCAGACCAGCCCCTTGCCTTCGGCCGAGGCGTGCAGCGCGGCAAGCAGAACGCCCGGCGATGAGGCAATCCTGCCATCGAGCCCGAGTTCGCCGACGACGACATAATCGGCCAGCGTCTCGGCATCGACGACCCCCATCGCGCCGAGCAAGCCGAGCGCGATCGGCAGGTCGAAATGCGAACCCTCCTTGGGCAGATCGGCGGGCGACAGATTGACGACGATCCGCTTGGGCGGCAGCGCGAGCCCCAGCGCCGCCACCGCACCACGCACCCGCTCGCGGCTTTCGGCGACAGCCTTGTCGGCGAGGCCGACGACGTGAAACGCGGGCAATCCGGCGATGAGTTGCACCTGCACCTCGACCGCGCGTGCCTCGAGCCCGAGATACGCCACTGTCGATACGATCGCGACCATGCCCTGCCCCCCAATGTCTTATCCATACCCTCTTTTCCGCGCGCGCCAACCGGAGCGGAACACCGCTGCTCCATTTCGATTCGAAACGGTTGCAGACCTTTCAACGCAACCCCAGATGGGCGCCGAGATGTCCGACCAGCCCGACGCCCCCCGGCGCACCCCTCATCCTGCGATCCGCATCGCGCTGCTCGTGGCCGGCACGCTGCTGATTCTGTCGACCCCGATCATCGGCCCGCTGCCGGGGCCCGGCGGGATTTTCGTTTTCATCGGCGGGTTGACCCTGGTGTTGCGCAACTCGCGCTGGGCGCGGCATCGTTTTGCGCGGCTCAAGCGACGCTGGCCCAGGCTGAGCGAAATGGCCGATCACGGGTTGCGGCGGCGCAGCTTTCATCGCCGCCGCGCGCGCGATATCGAACTGGGGCTGCGGGAACCCGAGCCGTCACTACGCGAGCGAATCAAACGCCGGTTCGTGGTACGCCGCAACGACAAGCGTTCGCGTTGACTCGGGTACGGCCTTTGCCTATGGGCTCGGGCCGTAAGGCCGTCCACGTGGCGGCCATTTTCAATTCTGAATTCCAAGGAATGATTGATGAAGCGCACCTTTCAGCCGAGCAACCTGGTGCGGGCACGCCGTCACGGCTTCCGCACGCGGATGGCAACCCCGGGCGGCCGCAAGGTAATCCGTGCGCGTCGCGCGCGCGGTCGCAAGAAGCTGTCCGCCTGAAGACGATGACTGTACGCCGCGATTTTCTCGCGGCGAATGCGGGCAAGCGCGCGCCGATGCCTGGCTTTGTGCTGTTGGCACGGCCGCGCGGCGACGACGATCCGACGATGCGGATCGGAATCACCGTCACCAAGAAGATCGGCAACGCGGTGATCCGCAATCGCATGAAGCGCCGTTTTCGGGCGCTCGCGCGTGAGGTGTTGCCCGAATATGGGCTCGCCGGCGCGGATCATGTACTGATCGGCCGGATGGGCGGCGTCGAGCGCGATTACGGGCGGCTACGCGCCGAATTCGCGAAAGCGCTCGCCAAGGTACGGGCGTGATCGCGAAGCTTCTCATTCTCCTGTGCCGGGCATGGCAGCTCGGCCCGTCGGCGATCATGCCGCCGACCTGCCGCTACCAACCGAGCTGTTCGGCCTATGCAATCGAGGCGCTTCGCCGCTATGGGGCGCTCAAAGGGGGGTGGCTCGCCGCGCGACGGATCGCGCGCTGTCATCCATGGGGCGGGTACGGCCCTGACCCGGTGCCTTGAATTCAGACGTAAGGACCACGCCTGGTGAGCCAAGACAATCGTAACCTCATCGTCTTCGCGATCATCGCGGTCGTCCTGCTGTTCGGTTGGCCGGTGCTTCAGCATCGGTTCTTTCCGAGCGCCAATCCCCCGGCAGCCCAGGTCGCGGATCATCAAAGCGGCGTTCTCCCGCCGCCTGCGGCCGGCCCCGCCGCCGATGCCCCGGCCACGGTACGCGACCGCCAGCAGGTGCTCGCCGAAACCCCCCGCGTGGCGATCGACACGCCCTCGCTGTCGGGCTCGATCAACCTCAAGGGGCCGCGCATCGACGATCTGATCCTCAAGGATTACAACCAGACGATCGCCAAGGATTCGGCGCCGATCCGGCTGCTGTCGCCCTCCGGGGCGGCCGATGCCTATTTCGCCAGCTTCGGCTGGCAGGCGCACGGGCTCACGCCGCCCGGCCCCGACACGATCTGGCAGGCCAGCGGCACCAAGCTGACGCCATCGACGCCGGTGACGCTGAGCGCGGTCAACGACGAAGGCCAGCGGTTCGATATCAAGATCGCGGTCGACGCGGATTACATGTTCACGGTCGCGCAGACGGTCTCCAATCGCGGCGCCAAGCCCGTCGACGTCGCCACCTATGCGCTCGTCAATCGCAAGGATATCTCGCAGGATCCCGATAGCTGGACCATCCATATCGGCCCGATGGCGGTGTATGGCGGCAGCGCGGATTACGACATCAATTTCAAGGATCTCGACAAGGAAGCCAAGCGGTTCGAGACGACCGGCGGGTGGCTCGGCTTTTCGGACAAATATTGGCTGACCGCGCTCGTTCCCGATCAGGGCCAGCCGTTTGCCGGCCAGTTCCGCGCGGGTGCCAACAAGGCCTATCAGGCCGATTACGCGCTCCAGCCCAGGACGATTCAACCCGGCCAGGCGATCACGCAGACCTCGCGTTTCTTCGCCGGCGCGAAGGAAGTCCGGTTGCTTGACGGCTACACCGACAACGCCGGCGTCGCGATGCTCGATTATGCGATCGACTGGGGCTGGTTCCGCGTCGTCGAAAAGCCGATCTTCTATTATCTCGACTGGCTGTTCCGATTGGTCGGCAATTTCGGCGTCGCGATCATTCTGCTGACGGTGACGATCCGCGGCCTGCTGTTCCCGATCGCGCAGCGCCAGTTCGCCTCGATGGCAGCGATGCGCGCGCTCCAGCCCAAGATGAAAGCGATCCAGGAGCGCTACAAGGACGACAAGCAGCGCCAGCAGCAGGAGATCATGCAGCTCTACAAGACCGAGAAGGTCAATCCGGTTGCGGGCTGCCTGCCGACGCTGCTTCAGGTGCCGGTATTCTATGCACTCTACAAGGTGCTGATGCTGACGATCGAAATGCGCCACCAGCCGTTCGTGCTGTGGATCAAGGATTTGTCGGCGCCCGATCCGCTGACGCCGATCAACCTGTTCGGGCTGCTGGCGTTTACCCCGCCCTCGTTCATCGCGATCGGCATCATCCCGATCCTGCTGGGCATCTCGATGTACTTCCAGTTCCGCCTCAACCCGGCGCCGATGGATGCGACGCAAAAGCAGATCTTCGCGCTGATGCCATGGGTGCTGATGTTCGTGATGGCACCGTTCGCGGTCGGCCTTCAGGTCTATTGGATCACCTCGAACATCCTGACGATCGCGCAGCAGCAATGGCTCTATTCGAAGCATCCCGCGCTCAAGCAGGCCGCAGCGAAATAATGGCCGCGTTTGACGACGCGGCGATCGAGCACGCACGCAAGGTTTTCGCGGGGCCGATCGCGTTCCTCAAGTCGGCGCCGACGCTGGAGTTCCTGCCCGGTGCCGACGTGCCCGAAGTCGCGTTCGCGGGCCGCTCGAACGTCGGAAAATCGTCGCTGCTGAACGCGTTGACCGGGCGCAAGGCGCTTGCGCGCACCTCGGTCACGCCGGGGCGCACCCAGGAACTCAACTTCTTCGACATCGGCACGCCGCTGGCATTTCGGCTGGTCGACATGCCCGGTTACGGGTTCGCCAAGGCGCCCAAGGACGTCGTCAAAAAGTGGCGTTTCCTGGTCAATGATTTCCTGCGCGGCCGCGCGGTGCTCAAGCGCACACTGGTGCTGATCGATTCGCGCCACGGCATCAAGGATGTCGATCGCGACGTGATGAAGATGCTCGACGACGCCGCGGTCAGCTATCGCGTCGTCCTGACCAAGGTCGACAAGATCAAGCCGACCGAACTCGAAAAGGTCGCGCGCGCGACCACCGAGGAAACGCGCAAACGCCCCGCCGCGCATCCCGACATCATCGCGACATCGAGCGAGACCGGGCTCGGCATCGCCGAACTGCGCGCCGCGGTGATCGAGGCGCTCGGCTAGCGTTCATTTCCCGTTTTCCGAAGCGGCACCGAAACAGATTATGGACAGCCGCGTAACGCTTGCTTACCCCGCTGGCATGAAGCTCATCATCGGCAACAAGGCCTATTCATCCTGGTCGCTGCGCGGCTGGCTGGCATGCAGGCAATCCGGCCTCCCGTTCGAGGAGGTCGTCGTACCGCTCTACGACGCCGACTGGAACCAGCGCCGCGAAGGCGCCGAATTCGGCCCCTCCTCGGGCAAGGTGCCGATCCTGTGGGATGGCGATGCGGTGGTGTGGGATAGCCTCGCGATCGTCGACTATCTCGCCGATAAGGCCGGCCGCGACATCTTCTGGCCGGCGGACAACGCCGCGCGCGCGATGGCGCGATCGATGGCTGCCGAGATGCATTCGAGCTTCACCGCGCTGCGCCGCAAACATTCGATGAATATCCGCCAGATCTTCGAAGCCCAGACCCCGGACGACGATGTGCTCGCCGACCTCCATCGGATCATGCAGATCTGGGCCGAGGCGCGTGCCCGCTTCGGCGGCGATGGAGCCTTTCTGTTCGGCGCTTTCGGCGCCGTCGACATCATGTTCGCGCCCGTGGTGACGCGGATCGTGACCTACCAACTCCCCGTTCCCCGCTTCGCGCCGGCGTATATGCACGCGGTGCTCGAACATCCGTTCATGCAGGATTGGATCGCCGCCGCGCAGGAAGAAGAATGGGTGATCGAGCAATTCGAGCAGCCATCGGCGGGGTAGCGTGATTTCGACCCACATGGAATTATCTGGCGACTCGGAAATCACGGCTAACAAAAGTTAATCCAGAGACGATCGGCGCTGGGTTCCCGTTTAGAACGCCGTACCATCCTTGCGACGAAAGCCCCGGCCTGGAAACAGATGCATGTCGATGTCGGGATAATGGCAATCGGTGTCGCCCGGCCGTCCGACCGCGACGAACACGCAATCGCGATCGCTGCGATTCTGGAGCACATGGCCGTTGCCGTCGGCCTTGGGAAACGCCGCGCAATCGCCCGCGTGCAGCACCGTCTCGCCGGCATTGTCGACCAGCACCGCCTCGCCCGCCATCATCACCACGAATTCGTCCTCGCCCTGATGCCAATGGCGTTGCGATGACCAGGCACCGGGTTTGAGCGTGACATGGCTCACCCCGAAATCGTCGAGCCCGGCAAGCGGTCCCAAACGACGATACCAACGTCCTTCGACCGCACGCGCATATTCGGGCGGATAGCCGGTCGCATTGCTCTGCGGGATTGTATCGAGATCGAGCTTGGGCAATGGAACCTCCCATGTCTGCCGCCAGTTTGCCCGATCCGATTGCGCTCACCAAGGCGCTGATCGCCCAAGACAGCGTGACGCCCGCACGCGGTGCCGTTTTCGACGTGCTCGAAGCCGCGCTCGCGCCGCTCGGTTTCGCGATCGAGCGCTTTGCTGCGGGCGAGGCCCCCGACGGGCCGGTCGAAAACCTGCTCGCGGTGCGCGGACAAGGCGGCACCCATCTTGCCTTTGCGGGCCATCTCGATGTGGTTCCTCCCGGCGCAGGATGGGCAAGCGACCCGTTCGCGGGCGAGGAACGCGGCGGGCTGCTTTACGGGCGCGGCGCGGTCGATATGAAGGGCGCGGTCGCGGCCTTCGTTGCGGCGGCGGCACAAGTGCCCGCCGACACCGGCACGCTCAGCCTGATCATCACCGGCGACGAGGAAGGCCCCGCGATCCACGGCACCCGCGCGCTGATCGAGCGGATGGCCGTACGCGATCTACGGCCCGATTTTTGTCTTGTCGGCGAGCCCACCTCGGTGACGCGGCTCGGCGACACGATCAAGGTCGGGCGGCGCGGCTCGGTCAACATCTGGATCGATGTTCCCGGCCAACAAGGGCATGTCGCCTATCCCCATCTCGCCGATAATCCGATTTCCCCGCTGATCGCGATCCTCGCCGAGATCGAGGGCATCGTGCTCGATGAGGGCACCGACTGGTTCCAGCCCTCGAACATCGAAATCACCGATCTCCACGTCGGCAACCCGGCGCATAACGTGATCCCCGGCAGCGCACAGGCACGGCTGAGCATCCGCTTCAACGATCGCCACCGCGGCGCCGACCTGGCCGCCCGCATCGCGGACATCGCGCACCGCCATGCCCCCGGTGCGATCGTAACACCGCTGATTTCGGGCGAAGCGTTCCTCACCCAGCCCGGCGCGCTGTCGGATGCGATCGGCGATGCGATCGAGGCCGCCACCGGCGCGCGCCCCGAGTTGTCGACCTCGGGCGGCACGTCGGATGCGCGTTTCCTGTCCAGACTCTGCCCGACGGTGGAATTCGGGTTGCTTAACGCGACGATGCACAAGCTCGACGAGGCCGTCGCGGTCGCCGATCTCCATCGGCTGACGGCAATCTACGCCGACATTGCACGCCGGTTGCTCAGCCGACGCTGATCGCGCGCTCGCCCGCGTGCACCCAGGCGACGAACGCGGTTTCGGGCATCGGCGGCGCGACCGCATAACCCTGGACGACATCACATCCCAGCACGCGCAACAGGTTGATCTGCGCGTCGCTTTCGACCGCCTCGGCGACTGCCTGACAGCCGAGCCCGTGGATCAGCCCGATCACCGCCTGTGCGATCGCGCGTGCCTCGGCATGTTCGACGACATGCTGGACGATCGAGCGATCGAGCTTGACCCGATCGATCGGCAGCATTTTGAGCCGCGCGAGATTTGAATAGCCGGTGCCGAAATCGTCGATCGCGACCAGCGCACCATCGGCGCGCAGCGCAGCGATCGCGGCGAGCACGTCGTCGCTGCAATGCATCGCCAGCGTCTCGGTGATCTCGAGTTCGAGCAACCGTGCCGGCGCTCCCGCCGCCAGCATCGCCTCACGCAGCCCACGGAAAAAGCTCGCATGATCGAGTTGGCGGCGGCTGACATTGATCGCCAGCCGCTGTTCGATCCCCATCCGACTCCAGCGCGCGATTGTCATCGCAACGGTATCGATCACCCATTGGCCGATCTCGACGATCATCCCGGTTTCTTCGGCACGCTCGATGAAGCTGCCCGGCAGCCGGAGCCCGTCGCTGGGATGGTTCCAGCGTATCAGCGCCTCCGCCGCGACGATCGCGCCATCGCTGAGCCGGACCTGCGGCTGATAGACCAGTGCGAACTGGTCACGCTCGATCGCGCTGCGCAAATCGATTTCAAGCTGGGCGCGGTCCGCCAACTGGCTCGCCAGCGCTTCGCTGAACTGTTCAACGCGGCCGCGCCCGCTTGCCTTGGCCTGATACATCGCGGCATCGGCGGCGCGCATCAACTCGGTGAGCGACGTGCCGTGCCGTGGCCTGAGCGCCACCCCCACCGATGCGCCGATCTCGATTTCCTGCCCGCCGATCTCGAACGGCTCGCCAAGCGCGAACAACACCGCGCGCCCGACGCGAGCAACCTCGGCGGCCGAGCCGATATCGGGCAGGAAGATCGTGAATTCGTCGCCGGCCAGTCGCCCGACGATAGCATGGTTTCCGCGCCCGGCGCGCGCCGCGACCGCACGCAACCGGTTGGCCACCATCCCGAGCAGCGAATCGCCGATCGCATGGCCGAGCGAATCGTTGACGGTTTTGAAGCGATCGAGATCGATGAACAGCAATGCAGCCACGCTGCCGGGCGCGAGGCCCGCCAGCGCGCGTTCGCAGCTCCTGCGGAAATTGATCCGATTGGGAAGCGCCGTCACCGGGTCGAACATCGCAAGCCGCTGCGCGCTTTCGAGATTTTCGCCAAGCTGGCGGAACAGACCGTCCATCGCGACCGCGAGTTCGGGTAACGTTTGCTCGATCTCGGCCGGCACCTCCTCATCCAGGTCGCCATTGGCCGCACGCGACAGACGGGCGGTCGCAACATCGACCGCCGACGCGACTCCCGCCAGCGCTCGCTCGACGCACGCCCAGCTCATCACCGCACAGATCACCGCCGGAATCAACGCGATTCCAGCGCTTTGCGCGTCGATTCGGCCGTGCGATGTCGCCACCAGCGCGAGGATGAACACCACCGCCCCCGCCGACAGAGCGAAAGCGACGGCGCGGCTTTTCAACGAAACGCCCTCGGTCCTCGTGATTCCCTGTCCCCTGCATGCACCCGCGCCCGATCTCCGGCGCGTATGTCGTCATGCGGCAAACAGGTTAAAAATTGGATGAAGCAGCGCGCCCACTTCGCCGCAGGATCAGATATAGCGCGCCCACTCCACCGTGACGCGGATGCGCGACCCGAACCGCGGCAATCGCGCGTGCATGGCGCGATGCGGCGAGCCAATCACCCACCGCCGCACGGATCGCACCGCGCACATGGGGCCGCTCGCTGCCGGTGCGCGGCGGGCGTCCGGTCACCAGCAACAGCACCCGGTCACCGCGCGCGATCGCTGCGCCCAATTGCGTGTCGAGCAATTCATAGGCCGCCTGCAGGCCGAGCCCGTGCAGATCGACAATCGAATCGGGAGCGACGACACCGTGTGCAAGCTTGCGATCCCAGCTGCCATCGAGCGTTTCGCCAGGGCCGGGCCGCGGCGGCGGCGGCGTTCGCGGCTTGGCAGCCGCGCGTACCGCAATCGGTCGGGCAGCGGCCGGCGAGTCGATCGGCGTGGCCACAGGCACCGGCAGCGACGCCCCGTGGAGCGGTCGCACGCTCGCCATCACCCGCGCCCACAGCGCGCGCTCGTCAGCGTCGAGCCGGCGCTCCAAGCCGCCCCTCCGCGGTCAGGCGTGCGATCGTGTCACGAGGAAGCAAGACGAAGGCGGTGCCGCGCGCGGACATCCCGCCCGCGATCGCGCGAGCCTCGTCGCCGGCGCCCCAGAAGGTATCGAACCGATTGCTACCCTTGATCGCGCCGCCGGTATCCTGCGCAACCCAGATGCCATTGGCGTCCACACGGTCCATCGACAGCAATACGGGGGCGCCCATCGGTACGAATTTGGGATCGACCGCAACCGTCCCCCCACCGGTCACCGGCAGTCCCATCGCACCTTCGGGTGGTCCCGAAAGCTCGCGGAAAAAGACGAAGCTCTTATTCTCGCGCATGATCGCGCGGCCTTCCTCAGGGCGCGCGCGCAGCCAGGCCATGATGCCCTGCATCGACGCCTCGCCGGGGGCCAGCAGCCCGCGATCCATCATCAATTTGCCAATGCCGGTATAGTCGCGCCCGTTCTGATCCTCATAGCCAAGCCGCATGATGCCGCCATCGGGGAGGCGCAAATTGCCCGAGCCCTGGATTTGGAGGAAGAATATCTCTACCGGGTCCGCCGCCCAGGCAATCACCGGCGCCGCACCCACCAGCGCCCCCTGCTCGATCGCGGTACGATCGTAGAACGGCACCAGATTCTTGCCATCGACGCGACCGCGCACGCGTTTGCCTTTGAGCGCGTCGGAAAACTGGCCAAGATCGACGTCGACCAGATTGGTGGGCCGGCCGTAGATCGGCACCTCATAGCCGCGTCGCTTCTCGCGCGCGCCGTGGATTTCGGGGATGTAATAACCGGTCGCAAAGGCCTTGCCGTCGCCGACCTGCACCGGCGCGAACCAGCGCACGAAAAAATCGTCAGCTCCCCCCTGCGGCACCGAGCCTGCCGCAGCACATGCCGCCTGCCAGTCGGCGCCACTGGTCAACCCGCTCGCGTCGGTACGGCGGACCAGCGACGGACAGGAAATACGGAACGCCGCGAGCGCGCGATCGGCCTGCGCGCGGTCGATCGGCAGCATCGTGAGCGCGGGGCCCGTAACGAGGCCGGCGGTGATCGCATTGGTTGCGCCCGCCACGGCGGCAACGGCGACCGGGGCGATCGGGGTGGAAGGCGTCGGCTGGCGGACCGGCACGTTGATTTCGGCGCGCGGCGGCGGCGATCCGGCGCTCGTCGGGCCGGCACCCTGCGGCACGATTCCGCCCGAACACGCCGCGACCAGCGCAGCGAGTGCCAATCCCCCCGCGCCGCGCCTCACGCTCAGGCCTCGTCGGTGTCGGAGAGTTTCCAGTTCGGGTCGTCGCTCTTGAGCGTCCGCGCGAAGGTCCAGATGTCGTGCGTTTCAACCGCATCGGTCAGCGTACCCGCGACGACATTGCCCTCCGCATCGCGCGTGATCGCGGCGATATCGGCATCGAAGCGCACCGTAATCTGCGCGTTACGGCCCTGAAGCACGGCGTTGGTGATGACTGCGCGTTCGATCGAGACGAGCCGGTTTTCGAGCGTATGCCCTGCCGCCTCGCGGGCAGCGATCGCCTCGCCGAACGCATTGGCGACATCGGATTCGGTCAGCCAGCCGAGCGCGTCGCGATCGCCCTTCCAGAATGCCTCGAGGATCATCCGGTACGCCGCTTGCGCACCCTCAAGGAATTGGGTCACGTCGAAACCGCCCTCGGCGGAGACGATCGCACGCAGCCCTGCCTCGGCCGGCGGTTCGACGACGCGGCCGGCGCTGTCACGCGGTTCGGGTGTCGCATCGATGGTACGCGGGGTCGCCGCCAGCGGCACACGCTCCTCGGCCGCACGCACCAACGGCTGCTCGTGCCCGGTGCGCTTGCCCAGAACCATATAGACGCGCAGCGCCAGAAACGCCGCGACCATCGCAAGAAGAACTACGTAGAACACTCTGCCTCCGGCATGTCGTCTTCCCTACATAGGCATAAGCGGGCGGCGGTTCAAACGCTGTCCACACCGCTGTGCCGTTGAACTGCGCGGATCGCGCTGCTAGGCGCGCACGCACGGTTTTATGCTGCGGCCTTCCGCAGCCAACGCTTCAAGTCAAAGGAAAGCACCATCATGGCGGAAATCACGGGCGCTCCGAACGAAGGTCTTCAGGCAAATGGCGCGGATACCGCACCCGCGGCAGGCATGATCTCGCAATATGTGAAGGATCTGTCGTTCGAAAACCCCAACGCGCCGGGTATTTTTCAGCGCCCGTCGGGATCGCAGCCGCAGATCGACGTGCAGTTCAACATCGGCGCCAACCAGATCGGCGACGAAGTGCATGAGGTGCTGCTCAAGCTCGAAGTGCGCGCCGAAGCCGATGGCCAGGTCGCGTTCGTGGTCGATCTTACCTATGCTGGGCTGTTCGGCCTCCGCAACGTGCCGCAGGAGCATATCCAGCCCTTCCTGCTCGGTGAGGCCCCGCGCATCCTGTTTCCCTTCGCGCGTCGCGTGCTGGCCGATGCGGTGCGCGATGGCGGGTTCCAGCCGCTGCTGCTCGAGCCGATCGACTTTACCGCGCTTTATCTCCAGCAGGCCGAGGCGCAGCGCGACCAGCCGGAGGGCAGCGACCCCGCTGGCGAGGAAGTCGGGCACGCCTGATGCCGCCGGCCGGGGCGCGCGGGAACGCATGAGATGAGCCTCCTGCGATCGCTGGGATCGGTCGGCGGGCTTACGCTCGTCAGCCGTGTCCTGGCGCTCGGCCGCGACACGCTCCAGGCCGCGTATGTCGGCGCGGGGTTCGCCTCGGACGCGTTCTTCGTCGCCTTCCGCCTGCCCAACATGTTCCGCGCGCTGTTCGCCGAGGGCGCGTTCGCGGCCGCCTTCATCCCGATGTTCAACCGCAAGGTGGGCGAGGAAGGCGATATCGCTGCGGGGCTGCGCTTCGCCGAACAGGCGCTGGCGGTGCTGTTCCCGCTGCTCGTCATCTTCACGCTGGTGATGCTCGCCGCCGCCTGGCCGGTCACCGCGGCGCTATCGGGCGGGTTCGCCGAACAGCAACCGAGCCACGCGCAATTCGCCTTCGCGGTCACGCTGTCGCGCTTCACCATCCCCTATCTGATGCTGATCAGCCTTGCCTCGCTGCTGGGCGGAATCCTCAATTCGATCGACAAATTCTGGGCCAATGCCGCCGCGCCGATCCTGCTCAACATCGCGATGATCGTCGCCTTGCTCTTTTTTCACGGCGACAATCCATACCAGACCGCGCTCGCCCAGGCGGTGTCGGTCTCGGTCGGCGGGGTGTTCCAGCTCGGCTGGCTGATGCTGGTCTGCCGCGCTGCGGGGGTAAGCCTCAAGCTGCGACGGCCCCGGCTGACACCCGAAATCAGGCAGTTGATGACGCTGATCATCCCCGCCGCTGCGGGCGCAGGCGCGGCACAGATCAACCTCGCGGTCTCGACCGCGCTGGCGGGCGGCCTGCTCGACGAAGGCGCGATCTCGGCGCTTTATTACGCTGATCGGCTCAACCAGCTTCCGCTCGGGCTGATCGGGATCGGGCTTGGCACGATCCTGTTGCCCACCGTCTCGCGCCTGCTCGGCAGTGGCCGCGAGAGTGAGGCGATGGTGACACAGAATCGCGGCATCGAACTGGCGCTTTTCCTCACGCTGCCCGCCACCGCCGCCTTCATCGCCGCGTCGGGCCCGATCGTGAGCGGGCTGTTCGAGCGCGGCCATTTCGACGCCGCCGATACCGTGGTGACAAGCTGGGCGCTTGCCGCTTTCTCGATCGGCCTGCCCTCTTACGTCCTCATCAAGGTGCTGACGCCCGGCTTCTATGCGCGCGCCGACACTCGCACCCCGGTGCGCTACGCGATCATCTCGATCGGGGTGAACATCGTCGCCAATTTGATCCTGATCCCCACGATCGGCACCGTCGGCCCGCCCCTCGCCACCGCGCTGGCATCGACGATCAATGTCTACATGCTGTACCGCACGCTCGGCAGCCGCGGGCATTTCATCGCCGACCCGCAACTCCGGCGACGGCTGCCCCGGCTTGTGCTGGCCGCGGCGTTGATGGGGATCGCGCTCTATTTCGGGCAGGCGCTGGTCGAGCCGTTCGCGCATGGCAGCCTGCTCAAAACATTGCCCGCGCTCGGCGTTTTCGTTCTCGCCGGTATTGCGATCTACGCCCTCGCGTGCTTCGTGACCGGCGCCTTCCGGCCGGCCGATCTCAAGGCTGTCCTCCGCCGCCGCCCGGCGGCGTAACACCTGTCAGGGAAACATCATGCGCGTCGTCTCGGGCATCCAGCCCACCGGAAACCTTCACCTCGGCAATTATCTCGGTGCGATCAAGCAATGGGTCGCGATGCAGGACGATGTCGCGAAGGCCGGCGGTGACTGTCTGTTCTTCCTCGCCGATCTCCACGCGCTGACGGTGGCGATCGATCCGAAGGATCTCGCCGCCAACACGATCGAGATGGCCGCCGCGCTGCTCGCGGCCGGGATCGATCCCGGCAAGGCGATCCTGTTCAACCAGGCGCGCGTCGCCGCACATGCCGAATTGTGCTGGATTCTTCAGGGAACGGCGCGGATGGGCTGGCTCAACCGGATGACGCAGTGGAAGGACAAGGCCGGCAAGAATCGCGACGGCCAGAGCGTCGGGCTGTTCACCTATCCGGTGCTGATGGCCGCCGACGTGCTGGTCTACAAGACCACGCACGTGCCGGTGGGTGAGGACCAGAAGCAGCATCTCGAACTCGCGCGCGATGTCGCGACCAAGTTCAACACCGATTTCGGGGTCGATCTGTTTCCGCTGCCCGAACCGTTGGTGTCGACCGCCGCACCGCGCATCATGAGCTTGCGCGACGGCAGCGCGAAAATGTCCAAATCCGATCCGTCCGAGGCGTCGCGCATCCATTTGACCGACAGCGACGATGCGATCGCGCAGAAATTCCGCAAGGCGCGCACCGATGCCGAGCCGTTGCCCGATACCTTCGCCGGCCTCGCCGAGCGCCCCGAGGCGAAGAACCTCGTCACGATCTACGCCGCGCTTTCGGGCAAGACCCCCGATGCGGTGGTCGCCGAATTCGCGGGGCAGGGTTTCGGCAGTTTCAAGCCGGCGCTCGCCGATCTCGCGATCGCGGCGCTGGGGCCGATCCGTGACCGGATGACGCAGTTACTCGACGATCGCGGCGAGGTCGGGCGCATCCTGATGGCCGGCGCAGAGCGCGCCGCGGCGATCGCCGCGCCGACGCTTGCCGAGGCGCAGGCGGCGGTGGGGCTTCAGATCTGAGCACCATTGCGCCGCCCCCGCGCCGATGAAGCGTGCCATTGACGCGTTCAACCGCTATTCATAGCGTATCGACCAATGTGGTGCCCGAAAGACGGACACACGATGCCCGCCGGAAGGTTTTGTAGATGATGAAAAAATCGCTGTTTTTCGCCGCCGGCGCCGCACTTCTCGCTCTTTCGGCCTGCGCCACGCCGTTCAACGCGCGCGTCTCGCGCTTCTCGCAGATGGAGGCCCCCGCGGGGCAGACCTTCGTCGTCCAGTCGCGCGATCCGCGGCTTCAGGGCGGGCTGGAGTTCAACCATTATGCGGGCTTCGTCGCCGCCAACATGGTCCGCGAAGGCTATCGCCCCGCGACCAGTGCGGCGACCGCCGACCTGATCGTCAACATGGCCTATAATGTCGATACCGGCCGTGAGAAGGTCGTCAGCGATCCCTTCCGCGGGGGCTACGGCTACGGTTTCGGCTCGCCCTGGCAGCGGCGCAGCTATTTCTACGGCTTCCACGATCCGTTCTTCGACAATAATGTGTCGAGCTACACGCTCTACACCAGCGAACTCGATCTCGATATCGAACGCAGGCTGACGGGCGAGCGCCTGTTCGAAGGCACCGCGCGCGCGCAATCGCGTACCGACCGGCTCCAGCAGATCGTGCCCAATCTGGTCGAAGCGATGTTCACCGGCTTCCCCGGCAATTCGGGCGAAACGATCAAGATCACGATTGCCCCCGAGCCGCGCTGACACCGCACCGCCGCACGACAAGAAAAGGGCCGGACGCTAACGCGGACGGCCCTTTTCTTTTGCGTTGCCTGGAACGACTGTCGCTCGCCGTCAGCCTTCGAGTTGGTGCATCAAATGGCGCACCGCGCCGTCGACGTCACGATCGGTATCGCGCAATTCCTCGATCCGGCGGACCGCATGGATCACCGTCGAATGGTCGCGCCCGCCGAATTTGCGGCCGATCTCGGGCAGCGAGCGCGTCGTCAGCCGCTTGGCAAGGTACATCGCGATCTGGCGCGGCCGCGCCACCACGCGCGCGCGCCGGGCCGAAATCAGCTCGAGCGGCTTCAATTCGAAATGCGTCGATACCGCGCGCTGGATCTCGTCGATCGTGATCCGGCGCTGGCTGCCGCGCAGCACATCGCCAAGCGTCGCCACCGCGAAATCGACATCGATCGTATCGCCGGTCAATTGCGCATAAGCGGCCACGCGGTTGAGCGCACCTTCGAGTTCGCGAATATTGGCGGTGATCCGCGTTGCGAGCAGCGCCCGTACCTCTTCGGGCACCAAGAGATCGGCGAGTTCCCCGCAGCGCCGATCGAGAATCGCGCGCCGGAGCGCCGGTTCGGGCGTCTTGATGTCGGCAACCAGCCCGCCCGCGAGCCGCGACAGGATGCGCGGCTCCACCCCGTCGAGCGCCTGCGGGCACCGATCGGCGGTGATGACGATGCGTTTGCCCGCTGCCATGATCTCGTTGATCGTGTGGAAAAACTCTTCCTGCGTCGAATCCTTGCCGGCGATGAACTGGAGATCGTCGATCAACAGCAGATCGGCGGCACGCAGCCGCGCCTTGAAGCTGAACGTGTCGCGCGCGCGCAATGCCTGTACGAACTCGAACATGAAGCGCTCGGCCGACATGCAGATCACCACCGCCTCGGGCACCGCCGCGAGATAGGCGTGACCGATCGCGTGCATCAGGTGGGTCTTGCCCTGCCCGGTGCCGCTATGCAGGAACAGCGGGCTGAAACGCGGTGCTCCCGGTTCGGCCAGCGCCTTGGCGGCGTTGAAGGCGACGCGATTCGACGTGTCGACGACGAATCGATCGAAAGTCAGCCGCGGATCGAGCAGCGGCGTCGGCGCGGTGCGAACCGCTACGGGAGCAGGCGCAACCGGCGCGGCAAGCACGGCGGGCTCGGCCACCGCGCGCGCGGTCTCGATCGAGACCTGGCGCACACCGGGCACCTGCGCACGGAATTCCTGGAACAGACGCTCGGCGTAATGACTGCGCACCCAATTGGTCATGAACGGCGAGGGCAGCCCCAACCGGACGATATCGGGTTCCGTCGACTCGATCAGCGTCATCGGCTTGAGCCACTGGTCGAACAACCGGGCACCCGCCGATTCGCGGAGGTGATTGCGGACGGTCTGCCATGCCCTGACAATCTCGTCGCGCCTTTCCCCCGCTTGCTGAATCACGTTCCACCCTTCTCGCTGTTGCGCGCGCTACGCCCCCACGGCGCTGGAAATTCAGGCACAACCCGCCCGCAGCCAGAATCACCCTCCGGCTGTATCGCGACGCTGTCCCTTAACCCGCGGCAATGACCATCGCCGCGGACGACTGGTGTAGGGACAGCCGCATGAGTCGATCAAGGCCTGGAACCGTCTCGGAACTGAAATAATCCGATTGACTCGCCCCTAGCCTCGGAAACGCGTCAAAAATATACTCAACGCCTTGAATTTAGTCAGTTATCCCATGAATCGCACCAGGCCATCGGGCGCGAATCGTGGTCTATCCTCGGTTTGCTGCCCGGGGGGCGGCGCGCGCTTCTGAAAACACGAAAAAGGCCCGCCGGTGCGGGCGCACCAACGGGCCTGTTATCGCCGAATCGGAGGGCGCGTCAGGCGAGCGCGGACAAGCGCTTGGTCAGACGCGAGAACTTGCGCGACGCGGTGTTCTTGTGGAGCACGCCCTTGGCGACGCCACGCTGCAACTCAGGCTGCGCCTGCGCAAGCGCGGCGGTCGCCGCATCCTTGTCGCCTGCTGCCAGCGCCGCTTCGACCTTCTTGACGAAGGTACGGATACGACCGACGCGGTTGGTATTGATCTCCGCGCGACGGTTGTTCCGCCGGATGCGCTTCTTCGCCTGTGGCGTGTTCGCCATGCCTGTCCTCGAATATGCTCAATGAAAAAGGGCGCTAGGAACCGGTCCCGCCGCCCTCGGAAGGACTGGCCCCTTACCGATTTGGGTACAGTCGGTCAACCTGAAACCGGGATTCCGCCATGCTGAATCCGTTTGCGGCACCGGCCCGCGCCCCCACCCCACCTCCCATTCAGTATACTGCCGTTGGGAGGTGGGGTGGGGGCGCGGGCCGGTGCCGCATCCACCTTAGTGGATCAAACTCTAACGCTGGCAGACCGGGCACCAGAAGGTCGATCGACCACCCTCGGTCCGGCGGTGTACCGGCGCCCCGCACGCACAAGGCTCTCCCTCACGGCCATAGACGCGCCATTGCTTGGAAAAATAGCCGAGTTCGCCATCGGGGCGGACATAATCGCGCAGGCTCGATCCGCCCGCCTCGATTGCGGCCGCCAACACCGCGCGAATCGCCTCGACCAGCACCGTCAGGCGCGCCCTCGAAACGCGTCCGGCGGCGCGCGACGGCGCGATCCCCGCCATGTGCAGCGCCTCGCAGACGTAGATATTGCCCAGCCCCGCGACGATCCGCTGATCGAGCAGCATCGCCTTGATCGACGCACGCCGCCCGGCAAGCGCCGCGTGCAGCCCGGCGGCGGTGAAATCGGGCCCGAGCGGCTCGGGGCCCATCACCGCGAACGGCGGGTACGAATCGAGCGCGTCGCTGGCCACCAAATCGAGCGAGCCGAACCGACGCGGGTCGTTGAGCGCGAGGCGGTGCCCGGCGGCGGTGTCGATCAGCACATGATCGTGCGCCAGCAGCTCGGCCGGGTCGACCCGCCAGCGCCCCGACATGCCGAGATGGAAGATCAGCGTATCGCCACGATCGGTATCGATCAGCCCGTATTTGGCGCGCCGCCCGAGTCGCGTCACGACGGCACCCGTCAGCCGCTGCCCAAGATCGACCGGGATCGCGTGCCGCAGATCAGCCCGCCGCGCCTGGACGCGGGCGATCCGCTGCCCATCGAGCACGGGCCGCAAGCCGCAGACGGTGGTTTCAACTTCGGGAAGTTCGGGCATTGATAATCCGTCAGGTGCCGCACCGGCCCGCTCCCCCACCCGGCCTCCCACGTGCAGCATACCGAATGGGAGGCGGGGTGGAGGAGCGGGCCGGTGCCGCGATCGATGAATAATCCAGCTAGGATGCGTTTGCCCCGCCCACAAGGCTTGGCTACACGCCGCACATGACCGATACCGTGTCCTTCGGCTACGAACAGGTAGCCCCCGAGGAGAAGACCGCCCGCGTCGGCGGCGTCTTCACCAGCGTCGCCCGCAGCTATGATCTGATGAACGACGCCATGTCGGGGGGGATGCACCGGCTGTGGAAGGACCGCTTCGTCCGCCGCGTGAAGCCGCGCGCCGGTGAGCAGATTCTCGATATGGCGGGCGGGACCGGCGACATCGCCTTCCGGCTCGCCAAATCGGGCGCCGCCATCACCGTCGCGGACATCAATCCCGCAATGCTCGAGGTCGGCATCGATCGCGCGCAGCACCGCGGGATCGACGGGCTGGTGTGGACCGAAGCCAATGCCGAGACGCTCCAGTTTCCCGATCGCTTCTTCGACGCCTATACGATCGCCTTCGGGATCAGGAACGTCACCGACATCCCCAAAGCGCTGGGCGAAGCGCACCGCGTGCTCAAGCGCGGCGGGCGCTTTTTCTGCCTCGAATTCTCGACCACCTTGTGGCCGGGGTTCGCGCAGATTTACGACGTCTATTCGCACAAGATCGTGCCCAAGGTCGGCAAATTGCTCGCGCATGACGAGGACAGCTATCGCTATCTGATCGAATCGATCCGCCGCTTCCCCGACATGCCGACCTTTGAGCGCATGATTGCCGATGCGGGGTTCGTGAACACCAAGGTCGAGCCGATGCTCGGCGGGCTCGTCGCGATCCATTCGGGCTGGCGGATCTGACGCGCTCGTGACCGCCCCGATCATCCATCTCTGGCGCCTCCTCAAATGGGGCCGCACCCTCGCGCGGCATGGCGCGCTCACCGGAATCGAGCGCGATCCCAACACGCCTGCGCCGGTGCGGCGGCTGGCGCGGATCGCACGGTTCGGTGCGCGCGTGCCCCGGGTGCCGCGCTATGCCGATGCGTTTCAGGCGATCGGCCCGGCCGCGATCAAGCTCGGCCAGACGCTCGCGACGCGCCCTGATCTGGTCGGTGAAGCCGCCGCGGCCGATCTGTTGCGGCTTCAGGATGCGCTGCCCCCTGTCCCCTTCGAGACGATCCGCGAGGCGATGGCGGCCAGCTTCGGCAAGCCGCTCGACATGCTGTTCGCCGAGATCGATCCGGTGCCGATCGGTGCTGCCTCGATCGCGCAGGTCCACCGCGCGACGACCACCGATGGCCGGCTGGTCGCGATCAAGGTGCTGCGGCCGGGGATCGAAAAGGAATTCGCACGCGATATCGAAACCTACGAATGGGCCGCCGCGCAACTCGAAGCGCAGGGCCGCGAACCCGCGCGGCTCCGCCCCCGGCTGGTGATCGAAACCTTCAAACGCTGGACGGCGCGCGAACTCGATCTGCGCCGCGAGGCCGCCTCGGCCTCCGAACTCGCGCAGATGATGGAGGCCGAGCCCGATTATCACGTGCCGGCGATCGACTGGCAGCGCACCTCGGGGCGCGTGCTGACGCTCGAATGGATCGACGGGATCAAGCTTTCCAACCGCGACGCGCTGATCGTGGCAGGCTACGATCCATCGGCACTCGCGGCCACGCTGATCCACGCATTCCTGCGGCAGGCGATCTCGGAAGGCTTCTTCCACGCCGACATGCATCAGGGGAATCTGTTCGCGCTCCCCGGCAACCGCATCGGCGCGATCGATTTCGGGATCATGGGCCGGATCGACCGGCGCGCGCGTGTCTGGCTCGCCGAAATTCTCTACGGGCTCATCACCGGCAATTACAAGCGCGTCGCCGAAATCCATTTCGAGGCGGGCTACGTCCCCTCGCACCACAATGTCGCCGAATTCGCGACGGCGCTGCGTGCGGTGGGTGAGCCGATGCGCGGACTCCCGGTCAAGGATATGTCGATCGGGATGATGCTCGACGGGCTGTTCAACATCACCCGCGATTTCGACATGCAGACCCAGCCGCACCTGCTCTTGCTGCAAAAGACGATGGTGATGGTCGAAGGCGTCGCCACCGCGCTCGATCCCGACATCAACCTGTGGGACACCGCCGCCCCGTTCGTGCGCGAATGGATCAGGACCGAACTGGGGCCCGAGGCGGCGATCGCCGATCGAATCGTCACCGATCTGCGCACGATCGCGCGACTTCCCGATCTCATCCGCTCGATCGAGGCACGTTACCCGCCCCCCGGCGGCGCGCCCCCTGCCCCGCCGCTACGCGAGATAGAGATCGTGCGAATCGGCGGTGGCTGGCGCTATGTTGCGGTCGCGCTGGTGACGGCGGCAATGAGCGTTGCGGCGACCTGGCTGCTGGTCCACTGATCGATGGCGCGCGCGCGGCCTCCGCTGTTTAGCGCGCGTCCGAGCCGCTTCGCCGGGCTCGACCGCCACAGCGCGCGGCTGTTGCTCGCGATCGCCGCCATCGTCGCCGCGATCGCCCTCGCGCTCTCGACCAGTTCGTCGCTGCCCGCGCCCAAACATATCGATTCTGGCCACCGCCAGACCGACGCCGCGCTCTATCGCGCGATCGTCGAGGGGGTACGCAACGGCGGCAATTATTATGACGTCGCCGCCGAAGCGCTGCGTGCAGGCAATTACCCGCTGCGCCCGTTCGTCGCCTTCCGGCTGCCGACGCTTGCGGTGGTCGAAGCCGCCTTGCCGCGCTTCGGCGATCTGTTGCTGTTGTTCGTGCTTGCGGCGATCACCGCCGCGGCCTGGCTGGCGCGGCTCCGCATCGCGCTGCCGCGCCCCGGCCCGCTCGCCGCGGCGATGATATTGATCGCCGGCGGGCTGATCGCCTTCGTCCAGCCCCCGCTCGTCGTCTTTCATGAAATCTGGGCCGGGTTGCTGATCGCCCTGGCGCTCGGGCTGCGGCGGCCAGGGCGCTGGCTCGACGCGGTCGCATTCGGGCTGATCGCCATGCTGGTGCGCGAAACCGCGTTGTTATTCGTGTTGGTGATGGGGGCCATGGCCTTGATCGAAGGCCGGATACGCGAGGCGTTTGGCTGGGCCGCGACGGTGATCGTGTTCGCCGTCGTCGTCGCCGTCCATATCCATGCGGTGGGGCTGGTGGTCCATCCGGGTGACCTCACCTCGCCGGGCTGGCAGGGGATGATGGGATTGGGCTTCGTGCTCGAATCGATCTCGGTATCGACCGCGCTGGCGGTGCTGCCGATCTGGCTGTCGGGCGCGCTGCTGCTCGTCGCGCTGATCGGCTGGGCGGGATGGGACGATCCGCTCGCGACCCGAACGCTGGCGACGCTGCTCGTCTATGCGCTGCTGATCGGGCTGTTCGCGCGGGCCGACAATTTCTACTGGGGGCTGATGATCGCGCCGACGGCGCTGATCGGCCTCGCCTTCGCGCCGGACGCCATCCGTGACATTATCGTGGCGGCGCGCGACACCCGGCGCATTACCGTAACGAGGATTCGATGAAGCGCATCCTGTTGATCGTCGGTGGCGGCATCGCCGCTTACAAGGCGTGTGAACTGATCCGTCTCGCGCGCAAGGCAGGTATTGCGGTCCGCTGCGTCCTCACTGACAGCGGCGCGCACTTCGTGACACCGATGACGCTCGCCGCACTCTCGGAAAATCAGGTTTTCACCAGCCTGTGGGATCTGAAGGACGAGGCCGAGATGGGGCATATCCAACTCAGCCGCGAGGCCGATCTGGTGGTGATCGCCCCTGCCACCGCCGATCTGATGGCGAAGATGGCCGCCGGCATCGCCGACGATCTCGCGACGACGCTGCTGCTCGCCACCGACACGCCGGTGCTCGCGGCGCCCGCGATGAACGTGCGGATGTGGCAGCACGCCGCAACCCGGCGCAACGTCGCGCAATTGCGGGCCGATGGCGTGACCGTGCTCGATCCCGATGAAGGGCCGATGGCGTGCGGCGAATACGGCCCCGGCCGCCTGCCCGAGCCCGCTACCATCTTCGCGGCGATCCAGCGTCAACTTGCCAGTGCGCCGCAGAAAGCTCGCGGTGCACGGCGTCTCACAGGCCGCCATATCCTCGTCACCGCGGGGCCGACGCACGAGCCGATCGATCCGGTGCGCTACATCGCCAATCGCTCGTCGGGGCGGCAGGGCTTCGCGATCGCCGGGGCGCTGGCCGCCGAAGGCGCGACGGTGACGCTGGTCGCGGGCCCGGTGGCGCTTGCCACCCCTGCGGGCGTCGATCGCGTCGATGTCGAAACCGCGCAGGAGATGGCGAACGCGGTGGCCAAGGCACTGCCCGCCGATGCCGCAGTGCTCGTCGCCGCGGTCGCCGACTGGCGCACCGATTCCGCCGCATCGCAAAAGATCAAGAAGGCGGGCGCCGCGCCGACGCTCCAGCTTACCGAGAACCCCGACATCCTGATGATGCTCGCCGCCAGCCCGCACCGCCCGCGGCTGCTGATCGGCTTTGCCGCCGAGACCGAGCGCGTCATCGAACACGCCACCGCCAAGCGCGCGCGCAAGGGCGCGGACTGGATCGTCGCCAACGACGTGTCGGGCGACGTAATGGGCGGCGAGGCCAACACGGTCCACATCATCCGCGCACAAGGCGTTGAAAGCTGGGAAAAACTCCCCAAATCCCACGTCGCGACCCGGCTCGCGACCCGTATCGCCGATACGCTTCAGGAGACTGCATGACCCCGATCCGTATCGCTATCCGGCGCCTGCCCCATGGCGTCGGCCTGCCGCCCCCGGCTTATGCCACTGACGGCGCGGCGGGGATGGATGTCGTCGCCGCCGAGGAGTTGGTGCTCGCCCCCGGCGCGCGCCACGCGGTCGCGACCGGGTTCGCGATGGCGATTCCCGTGGGCTATGAGGTGCAGGTGCGACCGCGCTCGGGGCTGGCACTCAAGCACGGGATCACCTGCCTCAACACCCCCGGCACGATCGACAGCGATTATCGCGGCGAGGTGAAAATCATCCTCGCCAATCTGGGCGACGCGCCCTTCCCGATCCGGCGCGGCGATCGCGTCGCGCAGTTGGTCCCTGCCCCCGTCCAGCGCGCGACGCTCGACGAGGTCGACACGCTCGACGATACCGCACGCGGCACCGGCGGATTCGGATCGACCGGGCGGTGATTCCGCTGCTCCTCCTCGCGCTTCCGGCAATGCTCGCTCCGCTCGATGGCGGCGGCGCTGCGCCTTTACAGGCGGCGCATACCGAGACGCGCCCGATCACGATCGATTGGGATTTGCTGCCGCCGCTCGCCTATCGCAATCTTCCTACGCTGACGCCCGCGATCCGTCGCTTCGTCGACGGCGAAGTGGCGGCGGGCCATTGCGTCCCGCCGCGCGATACTGCGGGCCGCTACACGATCACGCTCGACGTCGCGGTGCTTGTCGATGGTCGGGGACGGATTTTGCGGACCCTGCCGCGCGCGATCGATTGCCCGACGGTCGAGCAGTTCGGCGCCGGGCTCGCGCTCAGCTTCGCGCGTGAGAATTTGCTGCCGCGCACGCACGACGATGCGCGCTGGTTCCGCGCCACCTTCGTCTTTCCGCAACCATGACGCTCCGCGACGATCAACTCGCGCGCTACGCCCGTCACATCATTCTCAAGGAAATCGGCGGCGCGGGCCAGATGCGGCTGCACGCGGCGAGCGTCGCGTTGATCGGTGCGGGCGGAATTGGCAGCCCCGCGATCCAGTATCTCGCCGGTGCAGGCGTCGGCACACTGATCGTGATCGACGACGATGTGGTCGATCTGTCCAACCTCCAGCGTCAGACGCTCTACGCGACCGCCGATCAGGGTATAGCCAAGGCCACCGCCGCCGCCGCCGCGGTCGCCCGGCTCAATCCCGATGTGACGGTGATCGAGCGCCGCATACGGCTCGATTCCTCCAACGTCGCCGATCTGATCGCGGGCGCCGATGTCGTCATCGACGGCTCGGACAATTTCGCGACCCGCCTTGCCGTCGCCGACGCCGCTCTGGCGGCGCGTATCCCGCTCGTATCGGCGGCGATCGGCCAGTTCGAGGGCCAACTCGCCGTGTTTCGAGGCTGGGAGGCCGGCAAGCCCTGCTATCGCTGCCTCGTCGGCGACGATCCCGACCGCGCGGAGGCAAGCTGCGCCGAGCAGGGCGTGATGGGCGCGATGACCGGCATGATGGGCAGCCTCGCCGCGCTCGAGGCGCTCCGCGCGATCGTGCCCTTCGGCACCGACCCGGCAGGGATGCTGCTGATCGCCGACACGCTCGATTTTCGCTTCAGGACACTGCGGTTGCCGAAGGATCCGGGGTGCGCGGCCTGCGGACAGACCTGATCCGGCGTACCGACGCGTCAACGCCCCACTGATACGGACGAACGCACCGTCCGGCTTTTCAAGGCCCGATCGATGGCGGCCCGTGCCAGCGGCGTCATTATCTCAAAGCCCGAGCGATTGGGATGAAGGCCGTCGTTGGACAAGCCGTCCTTTATCCCCAATTGCCCGTCCTCAAGCGCATGATGGTAATCGACGAAGATCAGATCGTTGTTTTCCGCATAATCGCGCAGCCAGCGGTTGAGCCAGACGATATGCGGGCCAGGCGCCATATCCGGCGCGCCCTGAAAAAACGATGAGGGCGTCACCGAGCCCAGGATTACCGTAATCCCCCGCGCCCGCGCCAATTCGACCATCGATTCGATATTCGATCGGGTCAGCGTGGTCCCCGTCGAACGGGCGATATCGTTGATGCCGCCCATGATGTGGACAACGGCGGGGTCGAGATCGATCACATCGGCGCGGAAGCGCGCCAGCATCTGCGTGGTCGTTTGCCCCGAAACGCCGCGATCGAGCACGTCGCCGGTGAAAAGCGAGGGGATCGACGGTTGCCACGATTCGGTGATCGAATCGCCGATAAATATGACGCGATGGTCCGTGGCAGCCGCCAGCAAGCGATTCTCCCCGCGGTAACGGCATACGCCTTCGGGATCGACCTTCGACCAATGCATGTAACTGGCGCGGTCGCTTTCACTCGCGGGAGGAGTCTCCGCAATATGCGGCTTGGGCTCGACAATCAGCGCCATGCGCGCCGGACTGACTACGGGCATCGGCGGACATGGCATATCCTCCAGCGTCCAAGGCTGCGTTTTCGGCGCATTGTCCCGAGCATCGACCGTCGACGCCGCCATCGTTGCGAGCAGCGCTACCGATACGAACGTTGCGATGGCGATCTCGATCACCCCTTCGCGAACAATTTCTCGCCGAACGCCCGCACCTTGTCGCCGATCTCGGGATGCGCCAGCGCGAGTTCGAGATTGGCCTGGATATAGCCTGCCTTGTCGCCGCAATCGTAGCGTTTACCCGCGAAGGTGAAGGCGTGGAACGGCTGGGTGCCAATCATCTGCGCCATCGCGTCGGTAAGCTGGATCTCGCCGCCCGCACCCTTTTCCTGCGTCTCGAGAATGCGCATCACCTCGGGCTGGAGGATGTAGCGGCCGGGGATCATGATATTGGAAGGTGCGGTGCCCGCTTTGGGCTTCTCGACCAGCCCCTTCACCTCGACCAGCGCACCGTTGCGCGCACCCGGATCGATAATCCCGTATTTGTCGGTTTCGTCGTCGGGCACTTCGAGCCCGCACACGACATTGCCGCCAACCCGATTATACGCCTCGACCATCGCCTTCATGCAGCCGGGCTCGCCGATCATCAGTTCGTCGGCAAGGAAGATCGCGAACGGCTCGTCGCCAACGATGTCGCGCGCGCACCACACCGCATGGCCCAGCCCAAGCGGCTCCTGCTGGCGTACATAAGCGCACGCACCGGGGCTGAGCCGCGTCTGGCGCAGCATTTCGAGCGACTTGCCGCGCTCGGCCATCGTCGTCTCAAGCTCGAACGCGATGTCGAAATGATCTTCGATCGCGGTCTTGTTGCGGCCGGTGACAAAGATGAGTTGCTCGATCCCCGCCTCGATCGCCTCGTCGACCGCATATTGGATCAGCGGCCGATCGACCACGGGCAGCATTTCCTTGGGCGTCGCCTTGGTGGCGGGCAGGAAGCGCGTGCCCAGTCCCGCAACGGGAAACACGGCCTTGCGCAGCGGCTTGATCGGCATGGACAGACGCTCCTCGTTCGATGACGGCGCCGTAGCAGGCTATCGCGCGCCTCTCTACTCTCGCGTTGCGGTTAGAATCGGTTCCGAAAAACCCCGAAAGCCGATTGGATCATCCCCGCCATGCTTTCCCGGCCGTCTCTTAGCCCCCGATTAAGCAACGCCCGATAGGAGGAGGCATGGCACTCACATCTTCCCGCAAGGTCATGGTCGTGTTCGGGACGCGGCCCGAGGCAATCAAGCTGTTTCCGGTGGTCCGCGCGCTGGCGGCGACCCCCGGCATCACCGTGCGTACCTGCGTTACCGCGCAGCATCGCGGGTTGCTCGATCAGGTGCTCGACATCGCCGGGCTCACCCCTGACGTGGATCTCGACCTGATGGAGCCGGGTCAGTCGCTCGACCGGCTGACCGCACGGCTCCTGACCGGAATCGGCGACGTGCTCGACGCCGAAAAACCCGATCGCGTCATCGTTCAGGGCGATACCGCCACCGTCATGGCGGCCGCGCTCGCCGCTTATTACCGCCGCATCCCGGTCGGCCATGTCGAGGCGGGACTGCGTTCGGGCGACATCTACGCGCCCTGGCCCGAGGAAGTGAACCGCCGCATCGTCGCCCCGATCGCCGATCTCCATTTCGCCCCGACCGACACCGCAGCCGAGGCGCTGAAGCGCGAGAATATCGATCCGGGCATGATCCACGTCACCGGCAACACCGTGATCGACGCGCTCCACACCACCACCGCGCGGATCGCCGCCGATCCCACGCTTGCCGCCGCGCTCGATCCCATCGCGACGCGGTTCGCCGGCAAGCAACTGATCCTCGTCACCACCCACCGGCGCGAGAATTTCGGCGACGGGATGGAAGCGATCGCCCGCGCGATCGCCCGTATCGCCGAGCGGCCCGATGTCGCGATCCTGTTTCCGATGCACCCCAACCCCAATGTCGTGTCGGTGATGGACGGAATCCTGGGACAGCGAACCAATGTGGCTCGTATCGATCCGATCGATTATCCAAACTTCATCCGCGCGCTCGGTCTGGCGCATATCGTGCTCACCGATTCGGGCGGCGTGCAGGAAGAAGCGCCCGCGCTGGGCAAGCCCGTGCTGGTGATGCGCGACACCACCGAGCGCCCCGAAGGGGTCGCCGCGGGCACCGCCAGGCTGATCGGCTCGAACGAAGACCGCATCGTTTCCGAAATCTTCACCCTCCTCGACGACAACCATGCCTGGTCCGCCATGGCCCGCGCCCACAATCCGTTCGGCGACGGCCATGCGGCCGAACGAATTGCAAGGATCGTCGCGCATGATTTCGGAAACTAAGCTCAAGGTCGTCGTCCTCGGCCTTGGTTATATCGGCCTGCCCACTGCCGCGGTGATCGCGCGTACTGGCGCCAGCGTGCTGGGGATCGATGTTTCCGAGCACGTCGTCGAGACGGTCAATTCGGGCAAGGTGCATATCGAGGAGGTCGATCTCGACGGCCTCGTCTCGGGCGTGGTGACGCGCGGGCATTTGCGCGCCGCGACGCAGATCGAGCCCGCCGATGTGTTCGTGATCGCCGTCCCCACCCCGTTCGTCGACAATCACGCGCCCGATATCGGCTACGTCCTTCAGGCCGCGACCGCCATCGCCACGGTGCTCGCGCCCGGCAATGCGGTGATCCTCGAATCGACCTCGCCCGTCGGCACCACCGAGAAAGTCCGCGACCTGCTCGCCGAGCTTCGTCCCGATCTGAAGATTCCCGGCCGCACGAGCGACACCGCCGATGTCGCGATCGCTTATTGCCCCGAACGCGTGCTGCCCGGCCGCATCCTTGTCGAACTGATCGACAATGATCGCGTCATCGGCGGCATCACCCCGCGGTGCGCGCGCAAGGCGCTGGCTTTCTACCGTCGCTTCGTGCGCGGGGCGTGCATCACCACCTCGGCTCGCGCAGCCGAGATGACCAAGCTCACCGAAAACGCATTTCGCGACGTCAACATCGCGTTTGCCAACGAACTCAGCCTCGTCGCCGATCAGATGGGGGTCGATGTGTGGGAGGTAATCCGCCTCGCCAACCGCCACCCGCGCGTCAACATCCTGTCGCCCGGCCCCGGCGTGGGCGGGCATTGCATCGCGGTCGATCCGTGGTTCCTCGTCAGCGCTGCGCCCGAGCAAACCCCGCTGATCCGCACCGCGCGCGAGGTCAACGACGGCAAGGTCGCGCACGTCATCGATCGCGCCGCCGCGCTGATCGAGGCGCATCCGAGGCAGCCGGTCGCGTGCCTCGGGCTGGCCTTCAAGGCCAATATCGACGATTTCCGGGAAAGCCCCGCGGTCAAGGTCGCCGCAACGCTGGCGCGACGCTTCGGCGATCGTGTGCGTATCGTCGAACCCTATGCCTCGGGCCTGCCCGCCGCCTTTGCCGGCACGGCGGCGCGGCTGATCGATCTCGACGATGCGATCGAACACTGCCCGCTGATGATCGTGCTGGTCGATCATGAACTGTTCAAATCGGTGCCGCTCGACGAACGCGCCGACAAGCAGGTCTACGACACACGCGGCATCTGGCCCGACCAACCCCCGGCAACGGTCATTCATCAGGACATCCGGCTCGCGAGTTGAACCCGAAGCGCCGTTATGGCATGGGCTCGGCGCGTTCCAGCCCATTGGCGTGTAAGGCGTTTCCACCTTTCCGATGCTCAATCTGTTCAGAAAGCGTGCTGCTCCGGCGCCGCCCCCGCCCCACGCAATTCCCACCGGTCGCCGTGTCTATGCGGTGGGCGACATCCACGGCCGCCGCGACCTGCTCGACGATCTGATTGCCCGGATCGAGGCCGATGACGCGGAGCGCCGTACCGCGCGGACCGATTGGGTGTTCCTTGGCGACCTGGTGGATCGCGGCCCTGATTCGGCAGGCGTGATCGAACGCGTCATCCGTTTGTCGAACGAGCACCCGCACGTCCGCATGCTGCTCGGCAACCACGAAGAAGTGTTGCTCAAGGTGCTCGACGGCGATCGCGAGGCATTGCGCCTGTTCACCCGCATCGGCGGGCGCGAGACGATCCTGAGCTACGGCATCAGCGAACACGATTTCGATCATCTCGATTCGCCGGCACTGCTGGCGCGTATCCGCGATGCCGTGCCCGAACACCATGTCGCCTTCCTGCGCCAGGCCGAGGACGTGATCGAGATCGGCGATTATGCCTTCGTCCATGCCGGCGTCCGCCCTGGGATCGATCTCGCCGACCAGCGCCCTGCCGATCTGCGCTGGATCCGCAGCAGCTTCCTTCGGCACGAAGGCGATTTCGGCAAGCTGATCGTCCACGGCCATACCATCACCGAGGCACCCGAACACCTGCCCAACCGGATCGGCATCGATACCGGCGCCTTTTCGAGTGGGTGCCTTACGGCGCTGGGGCTTGAAGGTGAGGCGCGCTGGTTTCTCGCCACGCTACCGGCGGCGGCATAGCGATCGATTCAGCGTTGATCGTGCGGCCCGGACTTCGGGGGTGAGTCGCCATCCGACAGATGCCAACCGTCGAATTCGCGATACATCGGCAGCTTGCAGCCGACGCAGGTCGACCGCCAGACATTGCCGTCAAACCACGCAGCCCGACGATCGCGCCGATGCTTGCCAAAGCTGCACCGAACCATTTGCAATACGTTGGCCATCTACAATACCCTCGGCAGGCCAATCAGGACGCCGTGCATAGCGGAAATGGCATAAAATAACCACGCGCGAGTGTCAGCCGGGCGTACTTCCGGCTCGCTCTATCCGGCATAAGTCGACGCGATGTGGCACCGCCTTTCCCTTAGGGCACCTCCGAAAGTCGCAATCATACTGGAGGACGGGGCGGCTTGCCCGTAAGGCGAGCGGACGCGCGATGGAGGGATACAATAATGACGGTGCTGGTAACGGGCGTGGCGGGTTTCATCGGCGCAGCGGTGGCGGAGCGGCTGCTCGCGCGCGGCGACGCGGTGATCGGCATCGACGATTTCAACGATTATTACGATCCTGCGCTGAAGCGCGCGCGGATCGCGCGTGTCGCCGCACAGCGAGGCGACTTCACGCTACTCGAACAGGATTTCGCCGATTGGGAACAGCTTGAGGTGGCGCTGACCGGGCGCCCGATCGACCGCATCGTCCATTTGGGCGCGCAGGCAGGCGTGCGCTATTCGCTCGTCAATCCGCACGCTTATGCCCGCACCAACCTCACCGGCCACCTCAACCTGCTCGAAATCGCGCGCGCGCGCAACGTCGCCCATATGGTCTATGCTTCCTCGTCATCGGTTTATGGCGGCAATGAGGATTTCCCCTTCCGCATCGAGGATCGCGTCGACCACCCCGTCTCGCTTTATGCCGCGACCAAGAAAGCCGATGAACTGATGAGCGAGAGCTATGCGCATCTCTATCGCATCCCGCTCACCGGCTTGCGCTTCTTCACCGTTTATGGCCCGTGGGGCCGCCCCGATATGGCGGCATGGATCTTCACCTCGAAGATCCTGCGCGGCGAGCCGATCCCGGTGTTCAACAACGGCGCGATGCGGCGCGATTTTACCTATATCGACGATATCGTGGCGGGGGTGCTCGCGGCGCTCGACCGGCCGCCAGTGGATGACGGCGCGGTCAAGCCCGGCGGCAGCGTCAAGCCGCATGCGGTCTACAATATCGGCAACAACCAGCCCGAGGAACTCGGCCGCTTCATCGACGTGATCGAGCAGGCGTGCGGCCGTGCCGCGGTGCGCGACTATCAGCCGATGCAGGCGGGCGACGTGACCGCGACCGGCGCTGACATCACCGCGACGACGCGCGATTTCGGCTTCCTGCCGACGATCGGCATCGAACAGGGCATCCCGCGCTTCGTCGACTGGTACCGGCACTATACCGGGCAACGATAAGCCCCTCCCGACCCGTCACCCCGGACTTGTTCCGCGGTCCAACGTGCCTCGACCGTCGACTCTGGTGGAGAGTTGGATGCCGGAACGAGCCCGGCATGACGATGAGGGAGGACGCTGCGCCCCTACCCCGCCGCCGCAATTCCCAGCCGACCACCGGCATAATGGCCGTTGCGGATCGGCTCCCACCACCAGGGGTTGGCGAGATACCAGTCGACCGTTGCAGCGAGACCGCTCGCGAAGCTTTCGCGGGGGCGCCAGCCAAGGTCCCGCTCGATCTTCGTGGCGTCGATCGCATAGCGCCGATCATGCCCCGGCCGATCGGCAACGAAGCGAATCAGGTCACGCCGCGAGGCACCACCCGCCAATGGCACACGATCATCGAGCAGGTCGCAGATCGCCTCGACCACCGCGAGGTTGGTGCGTTCCTCATTCCCGCCGATATTGTAGCTCTCGCCGACCACGCCTGCGCGCATCACCAGATCCAGTGCGCGCGCATGATCCTCGACATGAAGCCAGTCGCGCACATTGGCGCCGGCGCCGTAGACCGGCAGTTCCTTGCCCTCGAGTGCGTTCAGGATGACGAGCGGGATCAGTTTTTCGGGGAAATGGTACGGCCCGTAATTGTTTGAACAGTTCGAGAGCACCACCGGCAACCCATAGGTCGCGTACCAGGCGCGGACGAAATGATCCGACGCGGCCTTCGATGCCGAATAAGGCGAGGACGGTGCATAAGGCGTATCCTCGGTGAACAGCCCGCCATCGAACGGCAGGTCGCCGAATACCTCGTCGGTCGAGACGTGGTGAAACCGGAAGGCGGCCTTGCGCTTTGCGTCCAGCGTGCGCCAATAATCGAGCGCCGCCGACAGCAGCCGGACGGTGCCGACGACATTGGTCTCGACGAACGCCGCGGGGCCGTCGATCGAGCGATCGACATGGCTTTCGGCGGCAAGATGCATGATCGCGTGCGGGTGCATCGCGCGCAGCAGATCGGCCACCAGCGTCGCATTGCCGATATCGCCCTCGACGAAATGATAAAGCGGCGAGCCCGCGATCGCGGTCAGCGACGCCGGATTGCCCGCATAGGTCAGCTTGTCGAGGTTGATGACGCGTGTATCACCGCGCCCGATCAAATGCCGGCACACCGCCGAGCCGATGAAGCCCGCGCCTCCGGTAACAAGCACCGTCCGCATCAGCGTGCTCCCTCGACACAGCGGCGCAAATAGGCCGCGTAATCGGTCTTTCCCATCATCGCGGCACGCGCGAGCAGATGGTCGGCATCGACATAGCCATTGTCGAACGCGATCTCCTCGGGGCACGCGATCTTGAAGCCCTGGCGCTGTTCGATCGTGCGCACGAACGAGCCCGCATCGTGCAGGCTGGTATGGGTACCGGTATCGAGCCACGCATAGCCGCGCCCCAACCGGCTGACGCTCAGATCGCCGCGGGCGAGATACGCATTGACGACATCGGTAATCTCCAGTTCGCCGCGCGCCGACGGCTTCACCCCGCGTGCAATCTCCGTCACGTCGGCGTCGAAGAAATAGAGCCCGGTGATTGCCCAGTCCGATTTGGGGGCCGCCGGCTTTTCCTCGACGCTGGTGACGCGCATCGTCTCGGGCTCGAACGCAACCACGCCGTAGCGCTCGGGATCGTCGACCCGATAGGCGAAGATCGTGGCACCGGCGGTTTGTGCCGCGGCCTCGCGCGCCTTGGTCGACAGGCCATCGCCGTAAAAGATATTGTCGCCGAGGATCAACGCGGCGGGGCCTCCATCAAGGAAATCGGCCCCGATCAGAAACGCCTCGGCAAGGCCGTTGGGCGCCGTCTGCTCGGCATAGGAAATATCGAGCCCGAACGCCGATCCATCGCCCAGCAGCGCCTCGAACATCGGCAGATCGCGCGGGGTGGAAATGATCAGCACCTCGCGGATGCCGCCCAGCATCAGCGTCGATAGCGGGTAATAGATCATCGGCTTGTCGAACACCGGCAGCAACTGCTTCGAGATCGACAAGGTCGCCGGATAGAGCCGTGTCCCGCTCCCTCCCGCGAGAATGATACCCTTCATATGCTCCCCTTTCGGTGCCGCTCTATCGCCAGACCTTGACCAACGAGTTAACCGCACCGCATTGATCGCGGTGATGCTGTTCGGAAGATTTGCCCGCGGCGCACCCGCAACCTTCGCGCTGCCGCCCGGCGAGCGCGCCTATGCGATCGGCGACGTCCATGGGCGGCTCGATCTGCTCGAGGATTTGCTTGGCAAGATCGACGCCGATGATGCGGCGCGCGGGCCAGCCAAGACGCACCTGATCCTGCTCGGCGACCTCGTCGATCGCGGCCCCGATGCAGCCGGGGTCATCCGCCTCGTCATGCGGCTCGCAGCAGCGAGCGACCGCGTACGCGTCATCAAGGGCAATCATGAGGAAGTGCTCGTCAAGGCCGCGCAGGGCAACGCACGCGCGGCGCGCGGGCTGCTCGAAATGGGCGGCTACGAAACGCTCGCGAGCTTCGGCATCGACGCCGAGACCGCCGATCACGGCACGCTCGACGATCTGACGGCATTGATCGCGGCGCGCATTCCCGCCGAGGTGATCGATTTTCTCGATCGTGCCGAAAACCTGGTGTTGATCGGCGATTATCTGTTCGTCCATGCCGGCATCCGCCCCGGCAAGCCGCTCGATCAGCAGCTCGGGGCCGATCTGCGCTGGATTCGCGAACCCTTCCTGTCGGCACGGCGCCGCGATCCGTGGATGGTCATTCACGGCCACACGCCCAGCGAGCGCGTCGACCACGGGCCCCAGCGCATCGGCATCGATACCGGCGCCTTCGCCTCCGGCGTGCTGACCGCGATCGGGATCGAAGGCAGCGAGCAGTGGTTCCTTCAGACCGGCACCCCCGACGCCTGACCGGGCGGCGGCGTACCGGCCGGAGACTGGCGACGCGATTGTGCCGCCGCCGCATTGCGCGCTGCGGCGCCTTCCGATATAGCCCCGCGCATCCCGCCCCGGCGCGCGCCCCCGTATTCGCGCTGCCGGGGCCGCTCATTTCAGGGGTATAAGATGGCACGCCGCCGCCAGATCTATGAAGGCAAAGCCAAGATCCTTTACGAAGGGCCCGAGCCCGGCACGTTGATCCAGTATTTCAAGGACGACGCCACCGCGTTCAACGCCCAGAAAAAGGGCACGATCAGCGGCAAGGGCGTGCTCAACAACCGTATTTCCGAGCACATCTTCACGCTGCTCGGCCATATCGGCATCCCGACTCACTTCATCCGCCGCCTCAACATGCGCGAGCAGCTGATTCGCCAGGTCGAGATCGTCCCGATCGAGGTCGTGGTGCGCAACGTCGTCGCGGGTTCGCTGTCGAAGCGGCTCGGGATCGAGGAAGGCACCGCGCTACCGCGCACGATCATCGAATATTATTACAAGGACGATGCGCTCGGCGATCCGATGATCACCGACGAGCATATCGCCTGCTTCGGCTGGGCGAGCCAGGAGGAGATGCACGACATCGCCGATCTGGCGATCCGCACCAACGATTTCCTGTGCGGCCTGTTCGCGGGCGTCGGCATCCGGCTGGTCGATTTCAAACTCGAATTCGGCCGCATCTGGGACAATGATTACGGGCGGATCATCCTCGCCGACGAGATCAGCCCCGACGGCTGCCGGCTCTGGGACATCGAATCGAACGAGAAGCTCGATAAGGATCGCTTCCGCCGCGATCTCGGCGGTGAAGTCGAGGCGTATCAGGAAGTCGCCCGCCGGCTTGGGCTGCTCCCCGAAGGCGCCGATGCCGGCGCGGTGCTCGATCTCGAAAAGCATCGCAAGCGTCGCGGCAAGTAAGCGCGGGCTCTTTAGCCGGCATTAACCCCTTTTCGCTATCCCCCGGCTCTAGTTTGGGGGATCACGAAAAGGAACGGTCCATGCGCGCCACGCTCGCATTGCTTTCGCTACCGCTGTTGTCGCTCGCTGCGTGCGGCGGCGGCGATGGCGTCAATTCGCTTGGTACGATCGCCCCGCCGGGCGGCGGCAGCGGAATCGGCTTCGGCGATACGCCCGTGGGTAACGAGCCCGCCCATTTCCTTGATGTATCGACCGAAAAGACCTTCGACGCGCTGGGCAGCTTCCAGTCGCTGGTGATCGACCCGACCACTCATGCAGAACTCTATCGCGGCAATGCCAGCAGCACGGCCGCGCCCAGCGGCACGATCAGCTATAATCCGCGCGATGGCATCTTTACCGTCGCGATCAGCGACACGCGCGCCGGCGTCTCGCGCGAGGTTCGTTTTCAGGATCCTGCGCACCGCACCGATTACGACCCCAACCTGAAGCCCGTTCTCGAAGCACCCGATCTTGCAGGGTTCAATTATCTCGCCGCCGCCGATGGATCGACCTTCTTCTATCAGCGTCCCGGCACGACCACCAAGGCCGTCACGCTCGCCGGTTTCGTCCATCTCGAAGCCGACAAAACGACGGGCGCCGTCACCACCTTTGAACACGGTGCGACCGTATTCGGCGATCCCACCTCGTATCTTCAGGTGCCGATCAAGGGCACCGGCCATTATGAGGGCGATTTCCTCGCGACGATGATCAACCAGGCATCGTTTGATACCGGCGGCAGCGCATCCGTCTTCCAGTGGCTCGTCGGATCGAGTTCGGTCGATGTCGATTTCGCCAAATCGACCGTGGGGCTCGGGCTCAGCGGCACCGTCGGCAAGGGCTATGTCGGCGATGTCGAGGTCAACGATCTCGCGCTCAACGTGCCGTCGGGCACGGCATTCAACGCCACCGGCAGCGCGACGATCGACACGCTCGCCGCCGGTTTCGTCGGCAAATTCACCACCGCCAGCTTCGGCGCGGGTGGCACCGCCATCCCGATCGATTTCACCTCGGTCAATCCCGGATCGAACTCGGCGGGCGCCAGTTCGATCGACGGGCGCTTCTACGGCAAGAACGCGACCGAACTCGGCGGCAACTTCCGCATCGTCGGCGGCATTCCCGATCAACGCATCGACATCCACGGCGCCTTCACCGGCGCCGCCAAGTAACCGCCGAATCCCAAGGAGGTACGCACGATGTGGGGACAAGCGGTCGCCGTGGCGACGGCGCTGCTGGCGGCTGTCGTCGCCACACCCACGGCGGCACAGACAACGCCCGAATGCGAGGACGGCACCTGCCGCATCCAATTGACCCCGCAGCAGCTTCAGGCGGCTGCCGAACGGCTCGTGCGCGCCCGCAAATTCGAGGAAGCCAAACCGCTGGTCGCCGCACTCCGCCAGGCGCCGGGCTTCACGATGCAGAGTCGCTTCCTGACCGGCTATATCGCCGCCGAGACGGGGCACCCCGACGAAGCCGCCGAACATTATCGTGCGATCCTCAACGACGATCCGGGCCAAACCGGTGTGCGGCTCGCACTCGCCAAGGCGATGCTTGCGCTCCACAAGCCCGGTGACGCCGATCGGCAGTTCAAGATCGCCGAGCAGGATCAGGATCTACCGCCTGAGGTGCTGCGCACGATCCGCACCGTGCGCGACACGATTCGCGCCCAGCGGCCGTGGCAGATCGATATCAGCGTCGGCCTCGCGCCCGATACCAACATCAATAACGCAACCAGTCTCGATACGATCAGGGTCAATCTTGGAAACGATTCGATCCCGCTCACGCTTGACGACCGCGCGCGCGCCAAATCGGGGATTGGGCAGACCGCACAGATTTCCGGGCGGTTGCGGCTTCCCGCGGCGAACCGGCTCTCGATCCTCGCCGATCTCGACGCCAACGGCACCAATTATGCCGGCGCCGATTACGATGATTACGTCGCCCAGCTCGCCGCCGGCGTCGAATATGCGCTGACACCGCAAACCCACGCGTCGATCGAGGCGGTGGGCGCGCACCGCTGGTATGGCGGCGACGCCGTCAGCCGCCAGATCGGCACCCGTCTGGGCCTCCAGACGACGCTCTCCCCCAGCCGTCGCGTCGGCGTGCAGCTCGATCTTCGCCGCACCGAGGCGCTGTTCGACGATCGTTACAGCGGCTGGCAGGGCGGCGTGTATGCCACGTACGAACAGGCGCTGGCGCCGACCCTGCTCGTTTCGGCGGGGCCGTTCGTGCGCCGCGACTGGCTCAACGACCGCGCCTATTCGAACACCGAGACGGGTGCCAATATCGGGATCGGCGGGGCGATGCCGCTCGGGATCAATTTCGGTCTGCGCGTAGGCGCCTCACGCGCGGTTTATGATGCACCGGTGGTCTTTTTCGACGTCAACCCGCGCCGGGACTGGCGGCTGGTCGCACGTGCAACGCTGGGCAATCGCAAGATCCGGCTGTTGGGTCTGTCGCCGCAAATCGGCTTTTCGTGGACGCGGATCGATTCGACGATCGGCTTCTACGATGCGACGCGTGGCCGGTTCGAGATCACACTCGCTCGCTATTTTTGAACGGGCCGTGCCGTCGGCTACGTGCGCTTGCCCCCCGACAAGGCAATGATGCTTGCGGTCCAGCGGCGGCGACGCCATAGGAGACACACATCCCTCAGCCGCCAGAATCGTCAGGTACCTGCATGAAATTCCGCATTGTCGTCACCCTCAAGAACGGCGTGCTCGATCCGCAGGGCAAGGCCATCCATCACGCGCTGACCGGGCTCGGCTTTGACGGCGTCAACGATGTTCGCGCCGGCCGCCTGATCGAACTCGATGTCGCCGACGGCACGTCGGACGACGCGATCGACGAGATGTGTCGCAAGCTGCTCGCCAACACCGTGATCGAGAATTACCGCGTGGAGCGCGCCTGACATGAAAACCGCGGTCATCGTCTTTCCGGGCTCCAATTGCGATCGCGACATGGCGGTCGCGCTCGAAAGCGTTACCGGCACCAAGCCCATGATGGTGTGGCACGGCGACACCGAATTGCCGCAGGGCCTGGGTGTGATCGCGCTCCCCGGCGGATTTTCCTACGGCGATTATCTGCGCTGCGGCGCGATCGCGGCGCGATCGCCGATCGTCCGCGCGGTGGTTGAGGCGGCCGAACGCGGCACCCCGGTGCTCGGTGTCTGCAACGGTTTTCAGGTGCTCACCGAAACCGGGCTGCTTCCCGGCGCGCTGATGCGCAACGAACGGCTCGATTTCGTCTGCCGCGATACACCGCTGACGGTCGTCAACGCGCAATCGGCGTTTACCTCGCGCTATGACGCGGACGAGACGATCACGATTCCGGTCGCGCACCATGACGGCAATTATTTCGCCGATGCCGACACGCTCGACCGGCTCGAAGGCGAAGGCCGGGTGGCGTTCCGCTACGCCACCGACATCAACGGCTCGGCGCGGCAGATCGCCGGCGTGCTCAACGCGGGCGGCAATGTGCTCGGCATGATGCCGCACCCCGAACGCCGGATCGAAGCCGCGCACGGCGGCGCCGACGGCCGCCGTCTGTTTGAGGGCCTGCTGGAGACGGTCGGCGCCTGAGCCGTCGCGCTATCGGCCCCCGTTCTTCTAAACTGATTTCTGTCCTTCGGGACGCGCCCGCCGATCACACGCGCGCGCGGAACGGGGTGAAATTGGTGTCGCGATCGTACACGTCGATCCCCTCACGCCGCTTGAGCCAGCCGATGACCACATAGGTCACCGGCGTCAGCACCACTTCCCAACCCACTTTGAGCAGCCACTGCGTAATGATCAGCGTCACCACCAAGCCGGGGGTGAAACCAACCGCGCCCAGGAAGGCCACCGGGTAGAAGATCAGGCTGTCGACCCCCTCGCCCGCGATCGTCGAACCGATCGTGCGCATCCACAGATGCTTGCCCGCGGTCCAGATCTTCATCCGCGCGAGTACGTAGGAATTGACGAACTCGCCCGCCCAGAAGGCAAGCATCGACGCGAAGACGATCCGCGGCACCTGCCCGAAGATGACTTCATAGGCCTGCTGATTGCCCCAGCTTTCCGCCGCGGGCAGCTTCACCACCACCCATGACATCAGTGCCATGAACGCCACCGCCACGAACCCCGCCCAGATCACGCGCCGCGCGCGGGCATAGCCATAGACCTCGGTCAGCACGTCGCCGATGACGTAGGAGATGGGGAAGAACAGGATACCCGCGCCGAACGGCCGATCACCCAGCCAGGGCAGCGAGATCACCGCCACTTTCCCCGCGCCGAGCACGTTCGACAGCAGCAGGATCGCAACGAACGCCGCCATCACATAATCGTAATAGCGCAGATGCGTGGCCGTCAGCGCATGCGCGTCGACCTCTTTCAGGATGGCGTCCCCCTCGTTCATGGCCCGCGTGTATGATCGCGGTTTCGCAACCGCGCAATCCGCGCTACGCGAAAACCGGGCGCCCGTAGCTCAGTTGGATAGAGCACGAGCCTTCTAAGCTTGTGGCCGCTGGTTCGAATCCAGCCGGGCGCGCCATCCTTTGCGGGGGAGGAAATGGATGCACGACCTCGCGGTGATCGGCGGCGGCGTCAACGGGTGCGGGATCGCGCGCGATGCCGCCGGGCGCGGCGCGCGGGTGCTGCTGCTCGAACGCGGCGACCTTGCCGGGGGCACCTCATCGGCATCGACCAAGCTGATCCACGGCGGGCTGCGCTATCTCGAACATTATGAGGTCGCACTCGTGCGCGAATCGCTTCGCGAACGGGAGGTTTTGTGGGGAATAGCACCGCACATCATCCATCCGATGCGCTTCGTGCTCCCCTATCGCACCGGGCTCAGGCCGCGCTGGATGCTGCGGCTCGGGCTGTTCGTCTACGACCATCTCGGCGCGCGTAAGGCATTGCCGCCGACCACGACGCTCGACCTCCGCAATCACCCTGCCGGGGCGCCGCTCAAACCCGCTTTCCGCCACGGCTATGCCTATTCGGATTGTGCCGTCGACGATGCACGGCTGGTTGTCCTCAATGCGCTCGACGCCGCTGAACGCGGTGCTCAGATCGAAACGCATACCGAGGTGACCCAAGTGGCGCGTGACGGCGGCAGTTGGCGGATCGCCGCGCGCGCCGCCGATGGCGCACGTCGCACCTTTCACGCCCGTGCGCTGGTCAACGCCGCCGGGCCGTTCGTGCTCGATCTGCTCAACGACGCGCACCAGCCGACCGAGCGGCGGATGCGCTTCGTTCGCGGCTCGCACATCGTCGTGCCCAAATTGTTCGACCACGGCTTCGCTTATTTCTTCCAGCTTCCCGACGGCCGCATTTTCTTCGCGATCCCCTATGAGCGCGATTTCACGCTGATCGGCACCACCGATCGCGATCAGGACAGCCCCGAGCGCCCGCCCGCCGCCAGTGCCGAGGAAATCCGCTATCTGTGCGACGCCGCCAACCAGTATTTCGCGCGCACCATCAGCCCCGACGATGTGGTGTGGAGCTATGCCGGGGTGCGACCGCTGGTCGATGACGGATCGGGCAAGCCCGAGGCCGCAACGCGCGGCTATCGGCTCGAACTCGACGGTGGCGACGGCGAACCGGTGCTGCTGTCGGTGTTCGGCGGCAAGATCACGACCTATCGCCACCTTGCCGCCGAGGCGGTCGATCTACTCGCCGGGCATCTCGATGCGATCGAGGGTGCGTGCTGGACCGGGATCACGCCCCTCCCCGGCGGCGATTTCCCCATCGACGGGCTGGGGGCGCTGACCGCGGAACTCACGCGTGCCTATCCCTTCCTCGCCCCTGATTGGGTCGAGCGGATCGCCCGAACCTATGGCACGCGCGCGCGGCGCTGGCTGGGCGACGCGCGGTCGCTCGACGATCTGGGGGTGCATTTCGGGCACGGGCTGACCGCCGCCGAGGTCGATTATCTGATCGCCGTCGAATGGGCGCGTACCGCAGAGGATGTGCTGTGGCGCCGCACCAAATTGGGGTTGCGGCTCGACCCTGTGCAGCAAACGGCGCTCGCCGATTATATGGAGGCGACAGCGTGACCGGAAAGCTGATCCTCGTCCTTGACGAAGGTACCACCTCGACCCGCGCGATCCTCTACGCGCCCGACGGCACGACGCACGGCATCGCCCAGCGCGAATTGACGCAATATTATCCCCGCCCCGGCTGGGTCGAACACGATGCCGACGAGATCTGGCGCGCAACGCTCGCCTGCGCCACCGAGATGGTCACCCCGGCGGGCGGCGCGGACCGGATCGCCGCGATCGGCATCACCAACCAGCGCGAAACCGTCGTCGCCTGGGACAAGCGCACCGGCACGCCGATCACCCGCGCGATCGTATGGCAGGATCGCCGCACCGCCGACCATTGCCGCGCGCTGGTCCAGGCCGGACACGAACCGTTGGTGCAGACGCGCACCGGGCTCGTCATCGATCCCTATTTCTCCGCCACCAAGATGCGCTGGATTCTCGACAACGTGCCCGAGGCGCGGGCGCTTGGCGACGCGCTCGCCTTCGGTACGATCGAGAGCTGGCTGGTGTGGAAACTGACCGGCGGCGCGCACCTCACCGATGCCAGCAACGCCAGCCGGACGCAGTTGATGGCGCTCGACGGCCATGGCTGGGACGACGAATTGTGCGCACTGATGGAGGTGCCGCGCAAGCACCTGCCCGCCATCGTCGACATGGCGGGCGACGTCGGCCGCTGCGATCCCGCGCTGTTGGGCGGCGCGATCCCGATCTGCGGGCTGGCAGGCGATCAGCAATCGGCAACGATCGGCCAGGGCTGCCTCGCGGTCGGCGATACCAAGGGGACGTTCGGCACCGGCGCGTTCGTACTCACCAACCTGGGCGACCAATTGCCGCGATCGCAGCATCGCCTGCTCGGCACGGTGCTGCTTCAACTGGCGGGCACGCGGCACTATGCCCTCGAAGGATCGGTGTTCGTCGCGGGCAGCCTCGTCAAATGGCTGCGCGATCAATTAGGCTGGATCGACCGCGCCGCCGATACCGAAGCGATCGCGCGCAACACCCCCGACAACGGCGGGGTCTATTTGCTCCCCGCGCTCGCCGGACTGGGGGCGCCGCACTGGCGGCCCGATGCCACCGGCGCGATCGTCGGGCTCACGCTCGGCACCACGCGCGATCAGATCGTGCGCGCGGCGATGGAATCGCTCGCACACCAATGCCTCGATCTGATGGAGGCGTTCGCGGCCGACGGCGCGGCGTGGCGATCACTACGGATCGACGGCGGGATGAGCGCGAACGACTGGATCGCGCAAGACCTCGCCGACATCCTCGCCCTCCCCGTCGCGCGTCCGGCGGACGTCGAGACGACCGCGCTGGGAGCGGCGATGCTTGCGGGAGTCGGCGCCGGGCTGTTCGCCTCGCTCGATGAAGCCAAGGGGATGCGCGCCGCCTATCAGCATTTCGTCCCCGAAATCGCCACGGTGGATCGCGAACGACGGCTCGCCGGATGGCACACGATGCTGGCGCGCGAACTGGGTTAAATCCATCGCTGTCCGGCAGCGGACCGCGGTCAGATGCTGGCGATCCAGATGACGTGCCGAGCCCCCTTGCCGCTGGCGCGCGCGCGGATGGCGACTTCCTCCACCCTGAAGCCAGCGCGGACGAGCGCGCGGGCGAACGCGGGATCGGGCGCTGCCGACCAGATCGTGAGCAATCCGCCCGGCCGGAGCGCAGCCTTCGCCACCGCCAGCCCGCCCGCTGAATAGAGGCGATCGTTGTCCGCACGCGTCAAACCATCGGGGCCATTGTCGACATCGAGCAGGATCGCATCGTAGTGCCGAGGCGACGCCGCGATCACCGCGCCGACATCGTCGAGCACGATCTCGACCCGCGGATCGTCGAGGCAGCCCGCGGCAATCTCCGTCATCGGGCCCCTGGCCCAGGCGATCACCGCCGGCACCAGTTCGGCCACCGCCACGTGCGCTTTCGGGCCCAGTTGCGCCAGCGCCGCGCGCAGCGTGAACCCCATGCCATAGCCGCCGATCAGCAGCCGCGCATCGGCACCCACACGATCGCACGCGAGCGTCGCCAACGCTTCTTCGGAGCCGCTCATGCGGCTGCTCATCAATTCCTCGCGCCCGAGCATGATGAACCAGTCACGCCCCCGCTGCACCAGCCGCATCTCTGCCCCACCGGGCACAATGGCCGTGTCGATCACGAGACGGGGAAGCATTCGGCGATCCTCGATAGCGCGACCAGGGTCGCGAACGCGGCGTCGGCAACGGCCGGAACGTCGGAACTTTGCCGGGAGGTAATGGTGCCGCCTACAGGACTCGAACCTGTGACCCCCGCATTACGAATGCGATGCTCTACCAGCTGAGCTAAGGCGGCTCACCGCCCGTGACGGGGCGGTTGGAAGGCGGCGCGAGTAACAGGTCATCGCAACAGTGGCAAGCCGGTTCATAACCGCGGCATGGCTTTACGCTTCGTTTACCACATAAGGGGCACAAGTGCATCCGTACGGCGAATATCTCGTCGTTTGAGGATGGCGCATGGATACGCTTCGCGGCCTGGACGATGATCGGACCGAGATCGGTCACGACGAAGACGGGAACGCCTCGGTCAACGACGTCGGCCACGAAATCGGCACCGATGAGCGCCGCATGCACGTGCGCGCGTACAATCATTGGGTGTCGCTGCTGGGCGGCCGCCCCTACCCCGCGATCGACGATCTCGATCCGACCAACATCTCCGATTTCGGCCCCAACAGCGTGTTGCTCGATTTCTCCGGGGGAATCGAGAACCCGGCGATTCGCTTTCTTGGTCGCGCGCTGCGAGATGAATGCGGGCTCGATTCCTCGATCACCAGCATCAGCGACGTGCCGAGCCGCTCGCTGCTCTCGCGGCTCACCGATCATTATCTTCAGATCATCGCCAACCGCGCACCCATCGGTTTCGAGGCCGAATTCGTCGGTACGCGTGGCAATCCCACGCGCTATCGCGGCATCCTGATGCCGTTTTCGTCCGACGAGGACACGATCGATTTCATCTACGGCGTCATCAACTGGAAAGAACTGGTCGACGCCGCAACGCAGAAAAAGCTCGACATCGAGGTCGATACATCGCTGCGCGCCGCGCCGCGCGTCACCCCGACCGCCCCGGCCTGGGCGGATGGTCCCCGTGCCGAGGGGACGACCGACGTCGAGACTGACGACACACATATCGCGCCGGACGCACCGACCGCCGGGCTCGCCGACCAGTTGCTGCTGGCGCAACAGACTGCCGCCGCGGCGCGTGCCGCCGACACGCGCACCCGCGCCGCGCTGTATCGCGCGCTCGGCCGCGCGCATGATTTCGCGCTGGCCGCGGCCGAAGATGAAGCCGCTTATGCCGCGCTGCTCGCCGAGGCGGGGATCAAGCCGCAGGCGCGGGCGCCGATGACGGCGATCGCCAAACTCGTCTTCGGCAGCGATTACGACAAGACGCGGCTTACCGAATTCGCGACCGTGCTCGCTTATGCCCGGCGCAATGCGATCGGCGCGGGCGCGCTCATCGCGCGGCTCGATCAGGCCGAAGGCGGGATCAAGGGCATCGTCCAGGCCGAGCGCGCTTTCCGTCGCCCGGTCAACACCCCCGACGCCACCAAACGCGCCGTCGCCAGGCTTGCCAAGCGCGCACCGATCGCCTCGGTTACGCTCGCCACCGAGGCGGCCACCGGCGACTATGTTTTGCTCCTTGCCCGCGCGAGCGGCCATGGAACCCTCGATATCGTCGCCAGCGTCGATGGATCGGATGCGCTGACCGAACGCGTCATTCGTCGCGCCGCGCACTGAAAATGTCGCGGTTAGCGGCAACAATCGCCGCTTTGTTGCGAACCCGACACATCCCCCTGAACCCCTCTTGAGATCGGGATTCGCGGGGCGCATAGATTGGCGATGACCACGACCACGCTCTCGTCACTGGCGGATAAACTGACGCGTCACCTCACCGATGGTGCGCTTCCCGCCGAACTCATCGCTTTCGGGAAAATTCAGCAGAAGGAGGCTGCCGCGTTCGTCGCGGCAACCGCCGAAACGCGCAGGCAGGGCAAGCCCCGGCTCGCGCTCGAGACGCTGCCCGGCGATGGCGCCAGCACGCGCCGGATGCGGCTGGCGATCATCAACGACGACATGCCCTTCCTGCTCGATTCGATCGCCGCGACGATCAACGCGCACGACGTGGCGATCGATCGCGTCATTCATCCGGTGGTCCGCGTCGAGCGCGGCAGCGACGGCAAGCTGCGCGCGGTCGGAACCGGCGGCACGCCCGAATCGATGATCTATATCGAGCTGCGCCGCGTCGATGCGCGCGCGCGCCGCGATCTGCTGACCGCGATCGAGCACAACCTTGCCGATGTCCGCGTCGCCGTGGGCGACTGGGAGCCGATGCAGGAAGCGATGCGTGCCGACAACGCCCGTATCAGCAGCGCGGCAGGCGGTGCCGAGGGTGCCGCGCTGCTCGACTGGTTCCTCGACCGCAATTTCACCTTGCTCGGCCACGAGACCTGGATGCGCGATGGCACCACGCACAATGTGCTGGGCATCGCGCGCAACCCGCAAGCCGCACCGATCCTTGCCGACGCATCGCGCGTGCTGGCGCTCGCCTGGTTCGAACAAAGTGCAGAGCCACTGCTGCTGCTCAAATCCAACCTGATCTCGACCGTCCACCGCTCGGTGCCGCTCGATCTGGCGGTGGTGCCGGTGATCGAGAACGGCAAGGTCGCCGGGCTGTCGATCCACGCCGGGCTATGGACCAGTGCCGCGCTCAACGCACCGCCGCAGGCTGTGCCGGTGCTGCGCGCACGGGTCACGGCCCTCGAGGCCAAGTTCGGGTTCGACCCCAAGGGCCATACCGGCAAGGCGCTGACCCACGCGCTGACGCAATTGCCGCACGATCTGGTCACCGCCTTCGCACCCGACGCACTGGAAACGCTCGCGCTCACCTCGATGTCGCTCGCCGATCGGCCGCGGCCGCGGTTGGTGGTGATCCCATCGACATTGGGGCGGCATCTGTTCGGTTTCGTCTGGATTCCACGCGACGATTTATCGACCGATCGCCGGGTCGCGATCGGCGAGATGCTGTCGGAGGCGGCCAACGCCGCGCTACTGAGTTGGTCGATAGCAATGGAGGACGGCGTCGTCGCACTGCTCCGCTACACGCTTGATATGCGCGACGACGGGCGCATGCCCGATGCCGACGCGCTCGATGCGCGGCTCGAAAAAATGGTGCGCGGCTGGGTGCCCGCGGTCGAAGCGGCGCTGACGCGCCATGTCGAGCCGGCGCGTGCGGCACGGCTCGCGCTGCGCCATGCAGCAACCTTCCCCGCCTCGTATCGCGACATGAACGATCCCGACGAAGCGGCCGAGGATATCCTGCGGCTCGCGGCGCTGCCCTCGCCCGAGACGCGTTCGGTACGCGTCTATCGCAGCCATGATGGCGCGCCCCGGCTCAAGGTCTATCGTCTCGGCGGTCCCGTCGAACTGTCCGACGCGGTGCCGGTGCTCGAAAATTTCGGCTTTCGCGTGATCGAAGAAGTTCCCGCCGCGCTCACCGACGAGCATCGCGGTTTCGTCCATGATTTCAGGATTTCCTCGGCGAGCGTCGCCGATGCCGATCTGTGCGCGGGCGACACCAGCATCCTCGAAGGCGCGATGGCAGCGGTACTCGAAGGCCATGCCGAGGACGATGCGTTCAACCGGCTGATCGTCGAAAACGGGATGAAGCCCGCCTCGGTGGTGCTGTTCCGCGCCTGGTTCCGCTATTTGCGGCAGGCGGGGCTGAGCTATGGTCTTGCCACCGTGGTCGATGCGTTGCGCCGCGCGCCCAACGTGGCATCGGCGCTGATCGAACAGTTCGAGGCCGCGCACGATCCCGACCGGAAGACCGATCGCGGCGCCGCGATCGACGCCGCGCACAAGGCGATCGATCGCGGGCTCGATGCGGTGTCGGCGATCGACGACGATCGCATCCTGCGCGCGTTGCGCGGCGTCGTCGTCGCCATGCTGCGCACCAACGCGTTCGCGCCATCGGGGGAAGAAGCGCTCGCCTTCAAGCTCGATTCGTCGCTGGTGCCGGGGCTGCCCGCGCCGGTGCCGTGGCGCGAAATCTTCGTCTATTCGCCGCGCATCGAGGGCATCCATCTGCGTGCCGGCCCCGTCGCGCGCGGCGGGCTGCGCTGGTCCGATCGGCGCGACGATTTCCGGACCGAGATTCTCGGGCTGATGAAGGCGCAGCGCGTCAAGAACGCGGTGATCGTGCCGACCGGCGCGAAAGGCGGTTTCTACCCCAAGCGCCTCCCCGCCCCCAGCGATCGTGATGCCTGGTTGGCCGAGGGCACCGAAAGCTATCGGATCTTCATTCGCGCGCTGCTCTCGATCACCGACAATATCGTCGAGGGCGATGTCGTGCATCCCGCGCATGTCGTCATCCATGACGGGGACGATCCCTATTTCGTCGTCGCCGCCGACAAGGGCACCGCCAAATTCTCCGACATCGCCAATGCGATCGCCGCCGAGCACAATTTTTGGCTGGGCGATGCCTTCGCCAGCGGCGGCAGCCATGGTTATGACCACAAGGGCATGGCGATCACCGCACGCGGCGGCTGGATTTCGGTCCAGCGCCACTTCGCCGAACGCGGCGTCGATGTGCAGGTCGACCCGATCTCGGTCGTCGGTTGTGGCGACATGTCGGGCGACGTGTTCGGGAACGGCATGTTGCTGTCGAAAGCGATCCGCCTCAACGCCGCGTTCGATCATCGTCACATCTTCCTCGATCCCGATCCCGATCCGGCGACGAGTTGGGCCGAGCGCAAGCGGCTGTTCGATCTGCCGCGATCGAGCTGGGGCGATTATGACAAGTCGCTGATCTCGAAGGGCGGCGGGGTTTTCTCGCGGCAGGACAAGGTGATCAAACTGTCGCCGCAGGTCCGCGCCCTGCTTGCCATCGAGGCGACCGAGCTTGAGCCCACCGCGCTGATCTCGGCGATCCTCAAGGCACCGGTCGATCTGATCTGGTTCGGCGGGATCGGCACCTATGTGAAGGCCGCCGCCGAGCCGCACATCGATGTTGGCGACCCCGCCAATGATCGGCTGCGCGTCAACGGCGAAGACGTGCGCGCCGCGGTGATCGGCGAAGGCGCCAACCTGGGCGTGACGCAGGCGGGACGGATCGCGTTCGCCGAGCGCGGTGGCCGGATCAACACCGACTTCATCGACAATTCGGCCGGGGTCGATTGCTCGGACAACGAGGTCAACATCAAGATCGCGCTCAATCGCGAGGTGATCGAAGGGCGGCTCGCGCTTCCCAAGCGCAACCAACTCCTCGCCGACATGACCGACGACGTGGCCCGACTGGTACTCGAGGATAACCGCCTGCAAACGCTGGCGCTGTCGATCATGGAAAATGACGGTGCGCTGTCGTTGCCGAGCTACGTCCGCGCGATCGAAATCTTCGAAACCGCCGGGCGGCTCGACCGCACGGTCGAAGGGTTGGCGTCGAACGACGACCTGCTGCGCCGCGCACAAGAGGGGCGCGGGCTCACCCGGCCCGAACTGGCGGTGCTGATCGCGACGGCCAAGCTCGCGCTTCAGGACGCGATCGAACGCGGCGAACTCGCCCGGTCGGACGAGCTGAAGCGCGACCTGCACGCCGCCTTCCCTCCGGCGATGCGCAAGAAATTCGCGACCGCGATCAACGCGCACCGGCTGCGCGCCGAAATCGTCGCGACCAAGCTTGCCAACCGCATCGTCAATCGACTCGGCGTACTCCATCCGCTCGAACTCGCCGAGGAGGAAGGCGCCTCGACGCTCGACATCGCGGCGATGTTCGTCGCGGCCGAGCGGCTGTTCGACCTCCCCGCCTTGTGGGCCGAAATCGAAACCGCCGAGATGCCGGAACGCGCGCGGATCGCGTTGTTCGACGAAGTTGCGGTCGCGGTGCGCTCGCAAATCGCGGACTTGCTGCGCATCTGCCCGCCCGGCTCACTGCCGCAGCCGATCGTCGATCGGATCAAACCCGGCATTGCGCAGCTCGGCCGCCAGACCAAATCGCTGCTGCTCGACGAGGTGAAGGCACAATCGAACCGGATCGTCGAGACGCTCGAAGCCGAAGGCGCGCCGCGCAAGCTCGTGCTCAAGGTGGTGCGGCTCTACGAACTCGACGGCGCGGTCGGGCTGGCCGATCTCGGCGAACAACTCCGTATCGACGAGGTCGTGCTCACGCGCGCCTTCACCAGCCTCGGGCACGAACTCGGGCTCGATTGGGCGCAGGCCAACGCCACAAGGATCACCTCGGGCGATCCGTGGGAACGGTTGCTGCTCGCGGGGCTTGCCCGCGACTTCCAGCAGATACGGCTCGAATTTCTCGGCCGCACCGAGGGGCTCGATCCGCAGAAGCTGGTCGATGACTGGCTGGTTGAGAACCGGGCACGGATCGATCAGTTCAAGCGGCTCGTCGCGCGTGCGAGACGGGCACCCAGCCCCAATGCCGCAATGCTCGCGCAGATCGCGGGCCAGGCGCGGGTGCTGCTCAGTCGATAACGGGGTCGGCCGGTTCATTATCCGGCCGACCCGTCAACGGTATCAGGCGATCGCGTTACGCTTGGCAGCAAGCCGGGCACGCCACGTGCGGGCACGCCACCACATGATGATGCCGGTCACCGCCAGCCCGGCTGGCAGCAAGCCGCCGAGGAAGATGATCACCTGCCACACCATGCCGGTACCGGTGCCGTCATGGATGCGCCGCATCCACCCCGCAACGCCCGATCCGCCACGTGGTCGCGGGGTCGAAACCTTCGCCACCGCGCCGCTCGCATCGTCGACGGCGACTTCCTTCGTCCCGATCATCACCGTCCAGCGCGCCTCGGAGCCAGTCGGCCAGCGCACGTCTCGTACTGCGCCCGGCACGCGCGCGCCGGCAACCGCGATCGCTTCAGCAAGGCTGCTTTGCGGATCGATCGCCGCCGGCGCCGCCGCGCGTCCCGGCGGACCGCTGCGCGGCTCCGCCCCTGTCAGCGCGCCGAAGAAGGCCGGGAAGGAAATCCACGCACCGGTCAACGACAGCACGAACAAGGGTATCGAAATCCAGAAGCCCGCCATGTGATGCAGATTGGTGTCCAGATTGGCATGGCGCCGCCAGCGCAAGCCCTTGCTCCACCGCCCCACCATCGGCCACCACAGCCAGATGCCCGTGAAGGCCGAGACCATCATGATGACGCCCACCCAGCCGACCAGCTTGCGGCCGAACCCGGGCACCATCAACGTGCCGTGGAGGACGTGGAGCACGCGCAGCACGCCGGTGTCGCTGCGCGCGGTATCGAGCACGGTCGCGGTCGGTGGATCGAGATAGATCATCTTGCGTACCGGCCGGCCACGCGGCGGGCCCTTGCTCGCCAGCGATGCCGTGACCATCACCGGCCCACTGCCTTCGGGCATGGTGATGCCGGTGATGCGTTCGCCCTCCGCGAGTACGTCCTGCGCTGCCGTGGCATAGCGTTCGGCGGGCAACATGGTCGCGCCGCTGGTCGCATAGCGCTGCGGATTGGCGATCCGGTCGGTCGCGCCCTTCCAGACCAGCGCCGAGCCGGTGAGGCAGATCGGGATGATCAGGATCGCGAGGATCAGGCCGATCCATTTGTGCACCTGAAACCAGGTGCGGCGCCATGCTGGTTTTTTCATTGGTCCCCTCAACATTCCGCCCAGCGGCGGAGAAGGTTGTGATAAACGCCGGTCAGCCGGATTACCGCCGGATCGCCCTGCCCCATCGCGGCGGCGGCGGCCTGCACACCGGAATCGAGCTCGAACAGCGTGCGCCGCGCGCCATCGTCGCGCACCATCGACTGAATCCAGAAGAACGCCGCGGTACGGCAGCCCCGCGTCACCGGCTCGACATGGTGCAGGCTCGACGCGGGATAGAGCACCATATGCCCCGCCGGCAGCTTGACGCGCTGCTCGCCGAACAGATCGTCAATCACCAGTTCGCCGCCGTCATAAGCGTCGGGGTCTTCGAGAAAGAGCGTCGCGGACAGATCGCTGCGGATACGAAAATCGCTGCCGCGCTTGATCCGCACCGCCCCGTCGACATGCGTGCCGAATGCCTCGCCGCCTTCATAGCGGTTGAACAGCGGCGGGAAGACCTTGAGCGGCAGCGCGGCCGCGACGAACAACGGCGTCGCCGCCAGCGCATCGAGGATCGCCGAGCCCGCACGCACCGCCGCGTCCGACCCTTCGGGGAGCTGGCGATTGCGCTTGGCGAGCGCCGATTGCGTGCCCGACGTGGCGTTGCCGTCGATCCAGTCGGCGCCATCGATCAGCGTGCGTATCTCGCGCACCTGCCCGACGGTCAGGACATCTGGAACAGCGATCAACATGCGGCCTTCCCCCGTCGCAGCATCAGCGGGCCATGCTCGGCAAAACCCGGCACATCGGATCGACGCAGCCATGCCTCGGCCTTGTCGAGGAACGCGGCCGTCGCGGTTTCGCCCGCCCGCGCGAGCCACACCAACGCCTCGTCGACCTCGCCCGCGATCCCAAGCATCCGCGCATGGTTGAAACAACCGCGAAAATCGCCACCCTCGGCCGCCCGCGCGTAGCATTCGGCCGCCTTGGCCATATCGCGTGCGACCACCCAGCCGTCTTCGTGGAAGCTGCCGACGAAATTGACCGCCTTGGCATTGCCCATCGCGGCAGCCTTTTCGAGCCAGCCGAACGCCGCCGCCTTATCCTCATCGACGCCTTCGCCCAACGCGAGCGCGGTGGCATAATTATACATGCCCCAATCGAGCCCCATCTCGGCGGCAATCCGAAAGCACGCCGCGGCGCGATCCTTCATGACCGGGGTGCCCCAGCCGAGATCGTAGCAGCGCCCGACCATGTTGATCGCCATCGCGTGATGTTGCGCCGCGGCCTTCAGGAACCAGTCGAGCGCCGCCTGCTGATCGAGCGCGACCTCGACGCCGTCGAGCAGCATCTGGCCGTAGATCGCCTGCGCCTCGGCGACCCCGGCCTCGGCCGCCGAGCGGATGAAGGCCGTACGGCCCTCGGGCGAACCCGAGAGCCGTTCGGCAATCTCCTCAGCGGTCAACGCATCGATCATTGCTGCTCGCATCAATAACGCAGGTTGAGCGTCGCGAACGCCGACCGGCCCGGCGCGATGCTGGCATAATGCGCGGTGAACGCCTGATTGAAATAGGTCTTGTTAGTCAGATTCTGCACATTGACGCTCAGATCGACCCCGTCGGTGAGCCTGATCCCGGCGCGGGCATCGAAGCGGACATAACCGGGCACCGAGCGCAGGATCGTCTTGGTGGCGGGCACCACGGTGACGTTGCCGGCGGCATCCTGTGTCGCCGAACGGTTGTCCTGATAACCGCCGAACACGCGACTCGTGTAGAAAGCGCCGCCGCCGATGCTGAACCGCCCGAATTCGACATCGGTCCACAAGGTCGCCGAATGCCTGGCGACGTTCGATACCTGACGACCGGTGCTGGTCGAGGGTACCAGCACGGTCTGGGCCGCCTGACCGCCGACAGCCGCCGCGGTGAGCGCGGTGAAACCGCCATTGGTGATGGTCGGATCGAGATAGGTATAGCCGCCGAACACCGACCAGCCGGGCAGGATCGTACCGTTGGCGGTGAATTCCACCCCGCGGATCCTGGTTTCGCCGATATATTCGACGAAGCCATCGGGGCCCGTGGTACGCGCATTGTCGGTCTCGGTCTGGAACGCCGCCAGCGCCAGCGCGAGGCGTCCGTCGAACAGATTGGCCTTGGCGCCGACTTCATAGCTCTTGTTCTTGGTGACCTTGATCGCGTCGGGGCTCAGCAGCGTCTCGCCACGCCCCGGCGTCAGCCCGTTGCTTTCCGATCCCTCGCCCAACAGGCTGTTGGGCGGCGTCGCCGAGGTGGCGTAGCTCGCATACAGGCTGGTGCTCGCGCTCGGCTTGAAGACGAGGCCCGCCTGCCAGTTGAACAGATTATCCGAACGCTCGATCGGCACCACCACGGCGCCAGCGCCCTTCTGCGTGGTTTTGAAATGATCGTACCGCACCCCGAGGTTGAGGATCAGCGCCTCGGCCAGCGTGATCGAATCGAACGCATAGACAGCCTTGGTGCTGGCCTCGTTCTGGATCTCGGTGCTGGTCGCCCCCTTCTCGATCGGCGCCGTTGCCGTGGACGTATCGCTGGCATAATTGACCCAGGGATCGTTGGGGTTCGGGTTGAACAGGCTCGTGCAGTTGAAGCGATCGAGCGCGGCCGTGGTGCAGCGCGGCGAACTGGTTGAACCGGTCGCCAGCACATAGGTGCCGCGGCGCGCCTTCTCCCACGACATCTCGGCACCGACGGCAAAGCTGTGCTTCACCCCGCCGGTGTCGGCGGTGCCGAACAGATCGGTCTGGTTGACCAGCGCATCGGCATAGCCGTGGCGCGTGTTCGCGCGGCGCCACACCATGCCGCCCGCGGTCGCCGGCGCGGCCGGGTTGGTGCCGAAGACATTGCCCTGCTGATCGTCGGGCTGGGTGTAGATATAGGCTTGGGCGTTGTGCGTGTAGCGGGCGGTGTTGCGCAGCGTGACGCCGCCGAAATCATGCTCGACACGCAACGTCGCCTGATGCGTCGTGGTGTCGCGGAAGTCGCGCGATTTCAGGCCGTAAAAGGCGCTGCGATCGACATGGCCGGTCGTGCCCGCGATCGTGGTGACATCGCCGATCGCCGGTTCGACGAAATTCTCGCCCAGCGGCGCGTTGGCGAGGTTGTAGAGGTACGGAATGCCGGTGTCAGGCAGTTCGTGGGTCTCGAGATAATAATAGCTCGCGGTCAGCTTGGTCGGGGTACCGATACCGACCGTTACCGACGGTGCGACGCCCCAGCGGCGCTGATAGAGCGCGTCGCGCCCGGCAACGTCCTGATCGTGCCACATGCCCTGGAGGCGTGCGGCAACGGTGTCCGACAGCTTGCCGTTCACGTCCACCGTGATGCGTTTGTAATCGTCGCTGCCATAGCTGAGCGCGGCGCGCGCGACATTATCGTTGATCGGCAGCTTCGAGACGATGTTGATCGAGCCGCCGGCCGAACCGCGCCCGCCCAGCGTCGAATCCGAACCGCGCACGATCTGGACCTGATCGATCGCGAACACCTCGCGGCTCTGCGCCGAGAAATCGCGCACGCCGTCGACGAAGGTCGATCCCTGGCTGTCGAAACCCCGGATGAAGGGACGGTCGCCGATCGGATTGCCGCCCTCGGCCGCGCCGAAGGTGATGCCGGGCACCGTGCGCAATGCGTCCTGAAGCGTCGTCGAGCCGGTCTGCTGGATCACGTCGTCGCTCAGCACGACCACCGAGCGTGGGGTGTTGACCGGCGTGGCAACGTCCTTCGCGCCGCGCTGGCGTTCGCCATTGACGAGGATGTCGTCGCGCGTCTGGCTGTCGGTGCGCACCTGCGGTTCGGCATCGCCATAAGCGTCGGCCGCATGATCGGCGGCATAAGCCGGCCCGCACGCAAACGCGCCGACACAGCTCAAGGCAATGAAGGTCGGCGTGGCGGTGGAGCGTGCGCGGGCAGTTGCTGACGACGTCACTTTTGGTGTCCCCTTTTCGATATATGTGATCGAGGGGCCTGCTATTGCGAGTCGGTCGCAGTGTCAACGCTATTGAGAACAATTCTCAATATTGAGCGAAAATAGCCAGGTGCGTAAGGCGCTGGCGAGGTTGGGCGGATCGTCGGCAACGATGCGCTGCGCATCGATCTCGGCGATCAGCGCGTTGAGCGGCAGCGCCCGCGCCGCCGCGGCCTGTTCGAGCGCGGCCCAGAAAAGCGGTTCGAGGCTGATCGAGGTCTGGTGCCCCGCGATGGTCACCGACCGCTTGACGGGGCCGCGAAACCCGCCGGGGGGCACCGCGATCGCCCGCGCCGTCATTCCCCTGTCATTCCTTGTCGAACAAGGCGGCGAGTTGCTCGATGATCGTACCGCCGAGTTGCTCGGCGTCCATGATCGTCACCGCGCGCGCGTAATAGCGTGTCACGTCGTGGCCGATCCCGATCGCGGTCAGCTCGACCGGCGAGCGCGTTTCGATCCAGCCGATCACCTGCCGCAGATGCTTTTCGAGATAGCTTCCCGAATTGACCGACAGCGTCGAATCGTCGACCGGCGCGCCGTCCGAGATCACCATCAGGATCTTGCGCTCCTCGGGCCGGGCGATCAGGCGGCTGTGCGCCCACAGCAGCGCCTCGCCGTCGATATTCTCCTTGAGCAGCCCCTCGCGCATCATCAGCCCCAGGCTGGTGCGCGCGCGCCGCCACGGCTCGTCGGCCTGTTTGTAGACGATGTGGCGCAGGTCGTTGAGGCGGCCGGGATGCGGCGGCCGTCCCGCCGCGAGCCACGCCTCGCGGCTTTGCCCGCCCTTCCATGCCCGCGTTGTAAAGCCGAGAATCTCGGTCTTGACCCCGCAGCGTTCGAGCGTGCGCGCCAGAATGTCGGCCGAAATCGCGGCAATCCCGATCGGTCGCCCGCGCATCGACCCCGAATTGTCGATCAGCAACGTCACCACCGTATCGCGAAATTCGGTATCGCGCTCGATCTTGTAGCTCAGCGATTGCGTCGGGTTGACGACGACACGCGCCAGCCGCGCGGCATCGAGCAGGCCTTCTTCCTGATCGAAATCCCATGCCCGCGATTGCTGCGCCATCAGCCGCCGCTGGAGCCGGTTGGCGAGCTTCGACACCGCCGATTGGAGATGCGCGAGTTGCTGGTCGAGATAGGCGCGCAGCCGCTGCAATTCCTCGGCATCGCACAATTCCGACGCGGCGATCACCTCGTCGAACCGCGTCGTCCACATCTTGTAGTCGAAGCTCGGCGCGAGATCGGAGAACGGCCGGTTGGGACGAACCGGGAGCATCCCTTCGTCGCCATCGTCGCCGGCCTCACCCTCGGCATCGTCGAGCGATTCTTCGTCGAAGCTGCTCTCGCCGTCCTGATCGTCCGCATCCTGCGGTTCGCCGCGGGCCTCGACATCGCCGTCGCCTTGCTCGCCGGCATCCTCGCCCTCGTCGCCCTCGTCGGCGCCTTCGTCTTCCTCGCCTTCGTCGTCGCTGCCGCCGTCATCCTCCTGGTCGGGCAGCACCTCGCCGTCGGTGAGGTCGAGGTCGCGCAACAACTTCTTCGAGAGATTGGCGAACGCGAGCTGATCGTCGATCGCAAGCCCCAACGCGTCGAGATCGGCGCCAACCCTGTCCTCGATCCAGTCGCGGATCAGCGCCATGCCGGGTGCTACCGACGCGGGCGCAGGCTGGCCGGTCAGCCGCTCGCGCACCATCAGCCCGAGCGCGGTCGACAGCGGCACTTCGTCGCGGGTCCGCGCGCGCGCGATCGGGTCCGACCGCAGCTTCAGCGCGAGTGCCGTCTCCAGATTGTCGGCGATGCCCTGATAGCCGCGCGAGCCCAGCGCCTCGACACGCGCATTCTCCACGGCGTCATACACCGCGCGCGCCACCGCCTCGGTCGGCGCGCTGCGCAGGTGCATCGCGCTGTCGTGGAGCCGCATCCGAAGCGCGAACTGATCGGCAAAGCCGCGCGCCTCGGCAACCTGATCGGGCGGCAGCGCACGCGCGGGCATCGGCACCTTGACGTGATGCCCGTGCTGCGACGGCGCGTCGGCGGTGAAGGCAAGCTCCAGTTCGGGCTCACCCGACAGTGCCCGTGCCGTGCCGCCAAGCACCGCCTTGAACCGATCGAGGGGCGTTTCGACGGCCATTTACGCCTTGCCGACAACGCTCTCGGGCAGGTCCTTGCCGAACACGCGCTGATAATATTCGGCAACCAGCGCGCGCTCGGCCTCATCGCATTTGTTGAGGAACGACAGCCGGAACGCGAAGCCGATATCGTTGAAGATCAGCGCGTTCTGCGCCCAGGTGATCACCGTGCGCGGGCTCATCACCGTCGAAATGTCGCCGTTGATGAAGCCCTTGCGCGTCAGATCGGCGACGCGGATCATCTTCTCGACCACTTCCTTGCCCTCGGGCTGGTCATATTCGCCCGATTTGGCGAGCACGATCTGCGCCTCGACCGCCGCCGGCAGATAATTGAGCGTGACGACGATGTTCCAGCGATCCATCTGACCCTGATTGATCTGCTGGGTGCCGTGATAGAGCCCGCTGGTATCGCCCAATCCCACCGTGTTGGCGGTCGAGAACAGCCGGAAATACGGGTTCGGGCGGATCACGCGATTCTGGTCGAGCAGCGTCAATTTGCCCTCGGTCTCCAGCACGCGCTGGATCACGAACATCACGTCGGGGCGGCCGGCATCATATTCGTCGAACACCAGCGCGGTCGGGGTCTGCAAAGCCCAGGGCAGCAGGCCTTCGCGGAATTCGGTGATCTGCTGGCCGTCCTTGAGCACGATCGCATCGCGGCCGACCAGATCGATGCGGCTGATATGCGCGTCGAGGTTGATGCGGATGCACGGCCAGTTGAGGCGCGCCGCCACCTGTTCGATATGCGTCGATTTGCCGGTGCCGTGATAGCCCTGCACCATCACCCGGCGGTTATGCGCGAAGCCCGCGAGGATCGCGAGCGTGGTATCGGGATCGAACACATAAGCGGGATCGAGATCGGGGACGCGCTCGTCCGCCTCGCTGAACGCGGGGCATTCCATGTCGCTGTCGATCCCGAACAGGTCGCGCACCTTGACCATCCTGTCGGGCGCATCGAGCACCGTGGTTTCGCGGCTGTCGGGCTGGGTGTTGGGGATATCGCTCATCATCGGCCTTTTCTTCCCGGCAATGGGCCGGGTCCAGCGTCGGCAGGGTCACGACGGGCCTGGCCGATTCCGCGCCAGCCTTAAGCCGAAGCGGCCGTCGGACTCAACCACCGAGCAGCGGCAATCGTTCGAATCGATCGCGGGGCGCGGCCGCGTGATCGGCAACCGAGGGGCAGGACGCCGCCTTCAGCCGTTGACGAAACGCGGCAGGCGAAAGCAATCGACGAACGCCTGCGCGACGGCGCGATCGCCCGTCACCGCGACCAGCCCTGCGGCCTCCGCCTCGCTCAGCGATTGCGGCCCGTAAAAGGTCGCGGCGAGCGGCGTGGGCTCGCCGGTGAACACCACCCCTGCCCCTGCCGGATCGGCACGCGCGATCACCAGCCCGCCATCGACGATCCGCGCGCGGAACGGCTCGCCGCCGACGCGAAACCCCAGATCGGGATCGAGTGCGCGCGCCTTCCCCGCATCCATCATCGTCTTCAGCGACAGCATGAAGGCGGCATTGCTGAGCGGCAGCGTGACATCATGCGCGGGCGATCCCGCCGCCCAGCGGCTGAGCGCGAAGATCGCGTCTTCGGCGGCATAGCCCCAGCGCGTCAGCTCATAGACCTGCACATTGGCGGGCGACGGCAGCGTGCGTTTGCGGACGATGCCGGCCTGTTCGAGCCCGTCGAGCCGCTGCGTCAACACATTGGCGCTCAAACCCACCAGCGCGGCGCGAATCTCGCCGAAGCGACGCGCCCCAAGCAGCAGTTCGCGCATTATAAGCAGCGACCAGCGCTCGCCGACGAGATCCATCGCCAGCGCGGTCCCGCACGCATCGCGATACCAGCGCCGGGCCTTGGTCAGATTTACGTTGGTTATTTTATGTAACCTCCTAGTTGCTTTTTATAACTAGACTGTGCATTACCGTCAAATAGCGAGTCGCACCGGCGCGGGACCGGGGAGATCGATATGAGCGATACAGCGCCCCTGCCGCCACCCGGAGCGCGCCAGTTCGCCCGCGCGATGGCGGTACCGCCGCCGACGGATATCCCGGCCTCGATCATTCGGACAAAAACTGAGCAGAATTTCAGGAGAGAACGATGCCGAAGATGATCTTCGTGAACCTGCCCGTCGCCGACGTCGCCAAGGCGACGGCCTTTTACGAGGCGATCGGGATGACCAAGGACCCGCGTTTTTCGAACGAACAGGCGTCGTCGATGCAATGGTCCGACGGAATCGTGTTCATGCTGCTCGACAAGGGCTTCTACGCGACCTTCACCGCCAAGCAGATCGCCGACACGCACCGGACGAGCGCGGCCTTGCTCTGCCTGTCGCAGGATAGCCGCGCGGCAGTCGACGCGATCGTCGCCAGGGCCGAAGCCGCCGGCGGCAAGGCCGATCCGGGGCCGACGCAGGATATGGGCTTCATGTACGGGCGCAGCTTCGAGGATCTCGACGGGCACCATTTCGAGCCGATGTTCATGGACGTCGAGGCGGCGATGGCGGTGATGCAGCCCGAGGCCGCGGCATGAACACGCCCATCGTCACCGCGCTCGATTGGGTTCCCGATGGTGCCAGGGGATTGGTGCGCGACCTGCGCGTCCGCTGGGCGCTCGAGGAGGTGGGCCAGCCCTATGATGTGCGCCTGCTTCGCTTCGGCACGCACAAGGAGGGGGCACACCGTGCACACCAGCCGTTCGGGCAGGTGCCGACCTATGAGGAGGACGGGCTCGTCCTGTTCGAATCGGGCGCGATCGTGCTCCATATCGCCGAGCGCCACCCCGGTCTGCTGCCCGATGATCCCCACGGCCGCGCCCGCGCGATCGAGTGGCTGTTCGCGGCGCTCAATTCGGTCGAGACGCCGATTACCGAACGCTTCCATGCCGCCGTCATCGAGTGCAACGAGCGTTGGGCCGACGCGCGACTGCCGATCGTCGACGATCGCGTCCGCGGGCGGCTTGCCGACCTTTCGCAGCGACTGGGCGGCGCCGACTGGCTCGACGGCGGTTTCAGCATCGGCGATCTGATGATGGTTTCGGTGCTGCGGCCGTTGCGGCGCTCGGGGATCGTCGACGAGTTCGCGAACCTTGGCGCTTATGTCGAGCGCGGCGAGGCACGGCCCGCCTTTCAGCGCGCGCTCCGGGCGCAACTGGCGGACTTCACCGGCCAGCCGCCGGCGGGCTTCGTCGAACCCGGAAGAAAGGCGGCGCAATGACCCGCTTCTTCCGCACCGCGGGCGGCATCGTGCTCGCCTTGATCGGTTTCGCGACGACGATCGCCGCGATCGTGCTCAGCCGGGGGGCGCCCTTCACCTGATCGTTCGAGGAGAGAGATGATGACCTATGTTCAGGGGTTCGTGATCCCCGCCGGCCAGAACAATCGGCAAGCCTATCACGACATGGCCGCCAAGGCGGCCCCCGTCTTCGCCGATTACGGCGCGCAGCGCATCGTCGAGGCCTGGGGCGACGATGTCCCCGACGGCAAGCAGACCGACATGAAACGCGCCGTGCAGGCCGAGCCCGACGAGCAGATCGTCTATTCATGGGTGTTCTGGCCCGACAAGGCGACCTGCGATGCCGCGTCCGCAAAGATGATGACCGACGAGCGCATGAAGCCCGACGGCACGCCGATCCCGTTCGACATGCAGCGGATGATCTATGCCGGTTTCGATACCGTGCTGGACATCGGCAGCGGCGGCGGCTTCGGCTATGTCGACGGCATGGTCGCGCCGGTGCCGACCAGTGCCAAGGACGATTATATCGCCCATGCCCGCATGGCCGCCGGGATCTTCAAGGAACTGGGGGCGACGCGGCTGGTCGAGAATTGGGGCACCGACGTGCCCGACGGCAAGGTCACCGATTTCAAGCGCGCGGTTGCCGCCACGCCTGAAGAAACGGTCGTTTTCTCGTGGATCGAATGGCCCGACAAGCCGACGCGCGACGCCGGGATGGCCGCGATGATGGACGATCCGCGGATGCGCGACACGCCGATGCCGTTCGACGGCAAGCGGATGATCTTCGGTGGCTTCGTGCCGATCCTCGATACCGACGCCTGAAGGGAGAAGCGCGATGACCAACCCCCATGGCACGCCGATCTGGTACGAACTGGCGACCGCCGACCCCGATGCGTCGAAGGCGTTTTACGACCATGTCATCGGCTGGACGATCGACGCCGTCCCCGCGATGCCCGGCATGGACTATCGCATGATCGACACCGCAGGGGGTGGTCACGTCGGCGGCGTGATGCGGCTCACCGATGAGATGGTCAAAGGCGGCGCAAAGCCCGGCTGGTTCTTCTATATCGGCGTCGATGATGTCGATGCGACGGTCGACAGGCTCAAGGCCGCCGGTGGCGGCGTCATCATGCCGCCATGGACGATCGACGGCGTCGGCCGGATGGCGCTCGTCACCGATCCGCAGGGCAATCCCTTCTACGTGATGCGCGGCGCCAGCGACGAGAACAGCAATGCGTTCGAGCGCACCGGCATGGGCAAGTGCAACTGGAACGAACTGACCACGACCGATCAGCAAGGTGCGCATGCCTTCTACGCGGATGTGTTCGGCTGGACCTATCCCGACAAGATGCCGATGGGCGAAATGGGCGATTACGTGTTCGTCGAGGCCGCGGGCACCACGATCGGCGCGACGATGACCGCCACTGAAGCCGGCCAGCCGACCGGATGGCGATTCTACTTCCGCACCCCCGATATCGACGCCGCCGCCGCCAGCGTCGGCGAGCAGGGCGGCACCGTCCTCACCGGGCCGATGGCGGTGCCGGGCGGCGACCGGATCATCGTCGCCACCGACACGCACGGCGTCGTGTTCGGCGCGGTCGGCCCCGGCAATTAAGGAAGGCGAGACAATGACCAAACCAGCGATGACGACGTGCCTGTGGTTCGACCATGGCGAGGCGCGCAACGCGGCAAAATTCTATGCCGCAACCTTTCCCGACAGCCATGTCGGCGCGGGCCACGCGTCGGCGGCCGATAATCCGTCGACCAGGAAAGGCGAGGAACTGACCGTCGAGTTTACACTGCTCGGCCAATCCTTCGTCGGCATCAACGGCGGGCCGATCTTCAAGCCCAACGAAGCGGTCAGCTTCATGGTGCTGACCGACGATCAGGCAACGACCGATCGCTATTGGGACGCGATCGTCGGCAACGGCGGCGCGGAAAGCATGTGCGGCTGGTGCAAGGACCGTTGGGGCTTTTCGTGGCAGATCACCCCGCGCGCGCTGCTTGAGGCCACAACCGATCCCGATCGCGCCGCTGCCAGGCGTGCGATGGAAGCGATGATGACGATGAAGAAGATCGATATCGCCAGGATCGAGGCCGCGCGCGCGGGCACGCTCGCCGATGCGTAGGATCGTCGGGGGCGCGTTCGTCTCGCTCGATGGCGTGATGCAGGGGCCGGGCGGCCCGGAAGAAGATACGCAGGGCGGCTTCGCCAGCGGCGGATGGATGGCCGCGCTGTTCGAGGAGGCGGTCGGCCATCAGGTGGACACGCTGTTCGCGCCGCCCTTCGATCTCCTGCTCGGCCGACGGACGTACGATATCTTCGCCGCGCATTGGCCGTTCATGCCCGCCGACGATCCGATCGCGGCCAGCTTCGCGACGATCGACAAATACGTCCTGACGCGGTCGGACGAGCGGCTCGAATGGGAGGGCAGCCACCGCCTTGCGGACGTGGATGCGCTCGCCGCGCTGAAGGCCGGGGATGGGCCCACACTCGTCATCCAGGGCAGTTCGACGCTCTACCCGCAATTGCTCCAGCGCGGGTTGCTCGACCGGCTGGTGCTGATGGTCGCCCCGGTCACGCTGGGGGCAGGCAAACGGTTGTTCGGCGACGGCACCCCGCCGGGCGCGTTCAGGCTGGTCGAACAGCGGCTGACCCCGGGCGGGGTCCTGATGTCGACCTATGAGCCCGATGGCGCGCTGAAGACCGATTCGTTCGAGATGGAAACCCCGAGCGCGCGGGAAATGGCCCGACGCGACAAGATGGAAGCGGGGCGCTGGTGATGCTCGACCTCTTCGGCCACCCCTTCTCGTCCTACACCTGGAAGGCGCTGATCGCGCTGTACGAAAACGGCACGCGCTTCACCTTTCGGATGATCGACCCCGACCATCCCGAAAATAGCGCAGAACTCGAACGGCGCTGGCCGCTCAAGTTGTTCCCGCTGCTCGTCGATGGCGATCGCCAGATCTTCGAGGCGACAAGCGTGATCGAGTATCTCCACCTCCATCACCCCGGCCCCGTCCGGCTGATCCCCGACGATGGTGATGTCGCGCTGCGCGTGCGCTGGCTCGATCGGGTGTTCGACAATTATGTGATGGGGTCGATGCAGGCGCCCGTCGCCGATGCCTTGCGCCCCGAGGGCCAGCGCGACGCTTACGGTGTCGACAAGGCGCGGGCACGGCTCGACACGATCTACGCCTGGCTCGACCGCGAACTCGGCGGCCGCGACTGGGCGGCGGGAGACGCGTTCAGCCTCGCCGATTGCGCCGCGGCGCCCTCCCTTTTCTATGCCGATTGGGTGCAGCCGATCCCCGCGTCCTGCGCCACCCTCAACGCGTATCGAACGCGGCTGCTCGCGCGGCCATCGGTGGCGCGCTGCGTCGACGAGGCCCGGCCCTATCGCGCGTTCTTCCCGCTCGGCGCCCCCGATCGGGATTGAACCCTATGGCGCCGGCGCGAAGGCAGGCGCGTTGCGCAGCCGCTGATACGCCTCGATCACCTCGCGCAGCGCGTGTTCGTGGGTGCGGTCACCGCCGTTGCGATCGGGGTGGTAGCGCTGGAGAAGCTCGGCATAGCGTTTGCGAAGCGCGGCGCGATCGGCGTCCACCGCCAGCCCCATGATGCGCATCGCCTTGCGGTCGCCGTCGGACAGGGCTCGGCCGTCGCGGCGTTCGGGCGCGACCTTGCGCTGGAAGCGTGCGCCGATCGCATCGAGCGGATCGGAAAAATCCGCCCAGCGCGGCGGCACATCGCCGCCCGCGCTGGCGAACGCCCGCGTCTCGCGCTCCCACCCCGAAAACGGGCGCTGCGCATCACTGATCTCTTCGGGGGTCATGCCGCTGAAAAAATTGTAGCGCGCGTTGAACTCGCGAACATGATCGAGGCAGAACCAGCGATAGCCGCGCGGCTGATCGGCCGGCCGCGAAACCGCGCCGGGCGCGCGAAACTCGCCGGGCTCGGTGCATCCCGGCTGTTCGCATCGCCGCCCATTATCCTCGACGCGGCCATGAAATCGCGTGTTGGGCTTATCTTTGGCTGGCCGTCGCAACGTCGCTCCCCGCTTTGGACAAAGCGGCCTATATAGGGGCTATGACCCGTGCTGCCACCGGCCCCGTCGCCGCCGAAATCGCGACCCGCCTCACCCACGCGCTCACCCCGACCAGGCTCGAGGTGATCAACGATAGCGCCGGGCATCGCGGCCATGCCGGCGATGACGGCTCGGGCGAATCGCACTTCACCGTGATCGTCGAATCGGCGGCCTTCGAGGGGCAATCGCGCGTCGCGCGACAGCGTTTGGTGAACAAGGCGCTGGGCGATCTGATGGACGCGCGTATCCACGCGCTCGCAATCCGGGCGCGGGCGCCGGGAGAGGCCTGAATGATCTATAAATTATGGTATTGGCCATCGGTGCAGGGGCGAGGCGAATTCATCCGCCTCGCGCTGGAGGCCGGGGACATTGCCTATCGCGATTGCGCGCGCGAACGCGGCGAGGACGCGCTGGTCGAGCGGATGAACAAGATCTACAGCCGCCGCCCGTTCGCCCCGCCGTTCCTCGAACTCGACGGTTTCGCGATCGCGCAGGTCGCCAATATCCTGCTCTATCTGGCGCAACGCCACGATCTCGCGCCATCGGCGATGGCCGACCTGCTCTGGCTCAACCAGATCCAGCTTACCATCGCCGATATGCTCACCGAGGTGCACAATGTGCATCATCCGGTCTCGCCCGGCGCTTATTATTACGAACAGAAGCAGGAAGCCGCGCGCGCCGCCACGCAATTCCGCGAGCGGCGGATGCCCAAATATCTCCAGCATTTCGAGGCTGCCGCCGGGGCCAATGACGGCGCGTGGATGATCGACGACCGCTGGACCTTCGTCGACACCTCGCTGTTCCAGTTGATCGAGGGACTGCGCTATATGTTCCCCAAACGCATGGCGACGCTCGAACCCGATCTGCCCGGGCTGGTACGCATCCACGATCAGGTGGCCGCGCTCCCGCGCATCCAGGCCTATCTTGCCAGCGACCGCCGGATCGCCTTCAACGATGACGATCTTTTTCGCCGCTACGCCGAACTCGACGGCGCCTGACGAGGAACCTCCCATGACAAACGACGATCTCGTGCTCCAGACGATCACCCCCGTCACCCACGATCTGGGCGGGTTCAAGGTCCACCGCACCTTGCCCACCAAAGACCGCACGATGGTGGGGCCGTTCCTGTTCTTCGATCAGATGGGGCCGGCGCATCTTTCGGTCGGGCAGGGCATCGACGTGCGGCCGCACCCGCATATCAACCTTGCCACGGTCACCTATCTGTTCGCGGGCGCGATCGACCATCGCGATTCGATCGGCACCTTCGCGACGATCGCGCCGGGTGCGGTCAATCTGATGACCGCGGGTTCGGGCATCGTCCATTCCGAGCGCTCGCCCAGCGCCGAACGCGCGATCGGCCCCGAATTGTCTGGCATCCAGACGTGGATTGCGCTGCCCGACGATCGCGAGGAAATGGCGCCCGCCTTCGAGCATGTCGAACGCGCCCACCTGCCGGTGGTCGAGGACAATTGCGTCAAGGCCCGCGTGGTGATGGGCAGCCTGTGGGGACGGCGGGCGCCGACCACGACCTACGCCGATACGATCTATGCCGATATCGTGCTGGCCGGCGGCGGATCGATCCCGATCGACGCGGTGACCGACGAGCGCGCGGTTTATGTCGCGTCGGGCGAGGCCACGCTCGACGGCCTGCCCCTCGATCCGATGACGCTCTACGTCCTGCGCCCCGGCGTCGCTGCCACATTGCGCTCGGAGACCGGCGCGCGGGTGATGCTGTGCGGTGGCGAGGCCTTCACAACCCCGCGCCATGTGTGGTGGAATTTCGTCTCGTCCTCGCGCGAGCGCATCAACGAAGCCAAGCGCGCGTGGAAAGCGGGCGAGTTCGCCAAGGTACCCGGCGACGACAAGGAATGGATTCCGATCCCCGAAGTCCCGATGACGGTGAGCTATCCATAATCCTCCCCTCCCGCTTGCGGGAGGGGGCGGGGGAGGGCATGTTTGTCGCGCGGTGAGCAGGGATAGGCCCTCCCCTAACCCCTCCCGCAAGCGGGAGGGGAAATGACCTTCGACCAACAGCGGATCGCACTCTCGAGCGGCGTCGACCTCGACGTCGTCACGGCGGGCAACCCCACCGCACCGCCGATCATCCTGCTCCACGGTTTTCCCGAATCGCACCGCACCTGGCGGCACCAGATCCCCGCGCTCGCCGCCGACCATTTCGTCATCGCCCCCGATCAGCGCGGCTATGCGGGCTCCTCCAAGCCCGAGGGCGTCGAGAAGTACACGCCCGACCGGATCGTCGCCGACGTGCTCGCGCTCGCCGATCATTTCGGGATCGACCGCTTCACGCTGGTCGGCCACGATTGGGGCGGCGCGGTCGCGTGGATGGCGGCGCTCCAGCACCCGAACCGCATCGTGCGGCTGATCATCGCCAACGCGCCGCATCCGTTTCTCTTCCAGAAATCGCTGTTCGACGATCCCGCACAGCGCGCGGCGAGCCAGTATATCCGCGCCTTCCGCAACCCCGGCATCGAACAGCATATCGATCAGATCGGGCTATCCGCCTTTTTCGATGGCAGCTTCGCGCCGCATACCGACGCCGCGAAGGTCGCTGCCGAAAAGCCCGTTTATCTACAACAATGGGGCCAGCCAGGGGCGATGACGGCGATGCTCAACTGGTATCGCGCCAGCGCGATCGACGTGCCCGAAACGGATGCCGCGGCCGAACGCCCCGCTTTCCTCGACGCGCCCTTCCCGCCGGTTACCCAGCCGACGCTGGTGATCTGGGGGATGCGCGACAAAGCGCTGCTGCCGTGCCAGCTCGACGGGCTGGGCGCGCTGGTGCCCGACCTGAAAGTGGTCGAGATCGATGCCGGTCATTTCGTGCCGTGGGAAGCCCCCGACGCCGTTACCGCGGCGATCCAGGACTGGCTGGCCAAGCGGGAGAATTTTTGATCCACTAACGTGGATAGCGGCCCCGGCCCGCTCCCCCGCCCCACCTCCCAACGGCAGTATATTGTCTGGGAGGTGGGGTGGAGGAGCGGGCCGGGGCCGCCCCTGTTTCACGGAATCGTGAAACAGGCGATCAGCGCGGCGTGAAGAAGCGCTCGATCACGTCTCTGGCGACGCGCGCGGGGCGGCGCGTATCGGCATCGATGCAGCACCAGCTCGATTTGACCTCGGCGAGCACGTCCTCGCCGCGCCGGATGATCGTTTCGTAGAACGCCCGCGCGCCCTGCACCTTCTGGAGCAGCACCGTCGCGATCACGTCGTCATCGAGGAAGGTCGGCTTGCGATAGGTGATCTCGTGCTTGAGCGCGACCCACAGATGCCCGGCCACCGCATCCGGCGGCGCGATCTTGCGCCAGTGGCTGATCACCGCTTCCTGCACCCATTTCAGGTAGCTCGCATTATTGACGTGCCCCATGAAATCGATGTCCGCGGGGTCGATACCGATCCGGTAATGAAATGCGGGCGCCTGTTCCATGGACCCCATATAGGCGCACCAGTACGTAACCGCCATTGATCGCCAGCAACATCGCGTGACGGCGCCATTTCTACGAGGGTGGATCGCTCCTAGATCACCACTTTCGCACTCTCGGGCAGGGCGATTGGCTGGCCGCCGCCGGCATGGTGGGGCGTCCCGTTCACCCACGCGCCATGGGCATGGGCGGTCGCCAGCACGGTGCGGAGGCCCGCGCCGGGCCAGCACGCCACGCTCACCACCTGCTCGGCCAAGGCGCGATCGGGCTCCATCGACACCCAGGCCAGCGGGCGTTCCGGCGTCGCGCGCGCGCCGGCCGCGCGCATCGCGGCCCGGATGCGCGCGGCGCTTGCCTCGGGCAGATATTGCCACACCACCGAATGCATCAGCACGCGGGTAACGCCCGCTGCCTGCGGCTCGGCGAGTCGGATGTCGAGCCACTCCGCCGCATCAGCCCGATCGAGCCGCACCGGCTGTTCGCGCAGCATCGCGATCGCGCGCCGCAGGCGATCGAGCCGTGCCGGCGCCTCCGCCCAGACATAAGCAGCAAGCCGCGCCGCGACCGCCGGATCGGTCGCATCGATCGGCGCGATATCGCTGCCGCGCGTCGCGACGATCTCGATCGGCACCGCCTCGGGTGGCGGCCCCCGCCATTCGGGCACGATCGTCACCGGCGACGATGGCGGGCCCAGCAGCACGCCGCCGAGATCGAAGCGATAGCGATCGATCATCAGATTGAGCCCCGCGCTCGACCCGATCTCGAGAATCTCGAGCTTTGGCCCGAACCGCCGCGCAACCTCGATCAACCCCACGATCAACGCGCCCGACCGTCCCGGCTCGTTGGTCTGCGGCGGCCCGTCGAGCCACGGCAGCAGCGCGTCGTCATGCTCGACCAGCACGCGCGCCAGCTCTGCCTCGATCGTCGCGACATCGCTGATCTCGCCCGCGAAGATCGCCGCCAGTGCAGCGTCCCTGCCCGCCAGCACCAGCGCATGAAGCCCACCGACCAGCCGGAGCGGCAACGCATCGCGCGTCGGCTCGCCTGGCCAGTCGAGCGCGCGAGCGCCGGTCCGGCTCGCGCGCGTCAGCCCGCGCGCCAGCACCGCACACAGCCGCGCGTAGATCGGCGCGGCCATCGCTGCGCAATAATGCTGCTGGATCAGGAAGGCGCCCCGGTTGTTCTGCTCGCTTGCCATCGCTGCCTCCCGCTGCGGCGGAGAAAGGTCCATTGCCCCTGTGCGCCTGCGCAAGTAAAGCCCCCTCGCCCATGGCCGATCCGATCATCATCGCCGTCCCCAAGGGACGCATCCTCGACGAGGCGCTGCCGCTGCTTGCGGCGGTGGGCATTGTGCCCGAAGCCGCCTTTTCCGACGACGCCAGCCGCGCGCTGCGCTTCGCCACCAACGACGCGGGAATCGAGCTGATTCGCGTGCGCGCCTTCGATGTCGCGACCTTTGTCGCGCACGGTGCCGCGCAGCTCGGCATCGTCGGCTCCGACGTGCTGATGGAGTTCGATTATCCCGAGCTCTACGCGCCGGTCGATCTCAGGATCGGCCATTGCCGCCTGTCGGTCGCCGAACCCGCCGACATGGCCGAGAAGGACGACCCGCGCGGCTGGAGCCATGTCCGCGTCGCGACCAAATATCCGCACGCCACGCGCACCTTTTTCGAGGCGCGCGGCGTGCAGGCCGAATGCGTCAAGCTGAACGGCGCGATGGAATTGGCGCCGACGCTGGGGCTTGCGCCGCGCATCGTCGATCTCGTGTCGTCGGGGCGCACGCTCAAGGAAAACGGGCTGGTCGAGGTCGAGACGATCGCTCAGGTCAGCAGCCGGTTGGTCGTCAGCCGCGCCGCCTTCAAGACGCGCGCGCGCGTGGTGCCGCTGGTCGATGCGTTCCGCCGCGCCGTCGAGCACGCGCAGGCATGATCCGGCTTTTCACCTCCGATCCGGGCTTCGCGCGCGATTTCGACGCGCTGGTCAACGCGCGGCGCGAAACCGACGCCGATGTCGCGCGCGACGTGCGCACGATCGTCGCCAGCGTGCGCGACGAAGGCGACGCCGCGGTGCGCGCGTTCACCGAGAAATTCGACCACCACGACCTCGCCACGACCGGCTGGCGGATCGAGCGATCGGCCTGCGTCGCGGCGCTCGCCGGGCTGGAGCCCGAATTGCGCGCCGCGCTCGAACTCGCGGCCGAGCGCATTGCCACCTATCACGCGCAGCAACGCCCGACCGACAGCGACACCACCGACGCCGCGGGGGTGCGCACCGGCGCGCGCTGGAGCCCGGTCGATGCCGCAGGGGTCTATGTTCCCGGCGGCCGCGCGGCCTATCCCTCGTCGGTGCTGATGAACGCGATCCCCGCCAAGGTCGCAGGAGTCGCGCGGCTGGTGATGGTGACCCCGACCCCCAAGGGCGAGATCAATCCGCTCGTCCTCGCCGCGGCCGAACTCGGCGGGGTCGACGAAATATGGCGGATCGGCGGCGCACAGGCGATCGCCGCGCTCGCGTACGGCACCGATCGGATCAAGCCGGTCGATGTCGTCACCGGCCCCGGCAACGCCTGGGTCGCCGAGGCCAAGCGCCAGCTTTACGGCGTGGTCGGGATCGATATGGTCGCCGGGCCGAGCGAGATCGTGGTCGTCGCCGACGGCAGGAACGATCCCGACTGGATCGCCGCCGATCTGCTCAGCCAGTCCGAGCACGACCCCACCAGCCAGTCGATCCTGTTCACCGACGATGCCGCGTTCGCGGCTGCCGTGGCCGAAGCGGTCGACCTCCAGATCGGCACGCTCGCCACCGCGCAGGTCGCGCGCGCGGCGTGGGACGCCAATGGCGCGATCATCGTGACGGCGAGCCTCGAAGAAGCGCTGCCGCTGGTCAACCGGCTCGCCCCCGAGCATCTCGAGCTCGCGGTCGACGATCCGCACGGCCTGTTCGATCGCGTCCGCCACGCGGGCTCGGTGTTCCTCGGCCGCCACACCCCCGAGGCGATCGGCGATTATGTCGCGGGGCCCAACCACGTTCTGCCCACAGGGCGACGCGCGCGTTTCTCGTCGGGGCTGTCGGTACTCGATTTCATGAAGCGGACGAGTTTCCTCGCGCTTGACCCGGCCTCGCTGGCTCGCGTAGGCCCCGCGGCGATCGCACTCGCGACCGCCGAGGGGTTGCCCGCGCATGCCCGTTCGGTGTCGATCCGCCTTTCGGGCGACGAACCGGAATTGAAACGATGAACCGTACCGCCGCCCGTTCGCGGGCCCGTGCCGCCGCGCGCCTCGCCGCTGTCCAGGCGCTCTACCAGCACGAGATGGAAGGCACCGCGGTCACCGTGCTGCTCCACGAATTCCATCATCACCGGCTCGGCGCCACGGTCGACGATGCCGAATATGTCGATGCCGACGTGCCCTTTTTCGACGACGTTGTCGGCGGCGTTGCCGCGCGCATGGGCGAGATCGACCGCCGCATCGCCGAGAAACTGGCCACCGGCTGGACGCTCGACCGGCTCGACAAGCCGATGAAGGCGATCCTGCGCGCCGGCGCCTACGAACTGATCGCGCGGCCCGACGTACCGACCAAGGCGGTGATCAGCGAATATCTCGACGTCGCCGATGCCTTTTACGACAAGCGCGAAAAGGGCTTCGTCAACGGCCTGCTCGACGCGCTCGCCAAAGACGTCCGCGCCTGAATGACGGCGGAGGTCATCAACCTGCGGCTGGCGCGCAAGGCCAGGACGCGGGCCGACCGCGAAGCCACCGCCGCCGCCAACCGCGCCGCCTTCGGCCGCACCAAGGCGGAAAAGGCCGCGGCACGGGCCGAGATCGATCGCCGCAACCGCGACCTCGAGGGCGCCAGGCGCGAGCCGTGAGCCCTCCCCGTCATGCCGGACTTGTTCCGGCATCCAATGCGCCGCAAGAACCGTCCGCTCAGGAGTCGCGGCACCTTGGAGCGTGGCACAAGTCCGGGGTAATGGTCGAACCAATTGAAGCGCGGCGCCGCCATGGCGTGCGGTTGGTCGAGCGGCTAGCCTTGGCGCAATGACCGAAGCCGACTTCCTCGCCGCCCTGCGCACCCTTCCGCTCCATCCCGGCGCGCTGGGGCTGCGCGACGATGTCGCGCGGCTGGGCGATCTCATCCTCACCACCGACACGATCGTCGAGGGCGTGCATTATCTCGCCGGCGACGCGCCCGCCGATGTGGCGTGGAAGCTGGTTGCGGTGAACCTCTCCGATCTCGCCGCCAAGGGCGCGGTGCCCGAAGGCGTGCTGCTCAATTACCCGCTGGGCGATGGCGGCTGGGACCGCGCCTTCCTCGCTGGGCTTGGCAACGCGCTCACGCATTTCGCTTCCCCGCTTCTCGGCGGCGACACTGTCTCGCGCCCCGCCGATGCCCCCCGCGTCATCACCCTGACCGCAATCGGGCGCGCGCAGACGCCCCCCGCACGCACCGACGCGCGGGAAGGCGACGCACTCTACGTCACCGGCACGATCGGCGATGCGGGTGCGGGGCTGCGGATCGCGCGCGGCGAACCCGGCCCGGCCGAACTCGCCAACCGATACCATCGCCCCACCCCCCGCCTCGCCGAGGGCAAGGCGCTGGCGCCACTGGTTCATGCGATGATGGATATCTCCGACGGTCTGTTGATCGATGCCGCGCGCATGGCCAATGCGAGCGGTCTCGGCATCACGATTGATCTCGGCGCGATCCCGCTGTCGGACGCCTATCGCGCCTTCGCGGGGGAGGATCGCGCCGCCCGCCTTGCTGCCGCAACAAGCGGGGATGATTACGAACTTCTGTTCGCCGCCCCCACCGACACCCGACTGACAGCCCCCGCAACCCGTATCGGCACGGTCACCGCGGGGGCGGGGCTGGCGCTCACCGATGGCGGTTTGCCCATTCCGCTGCCCACCACGCTTGGCTTCCAGCACTGAGGTGTAGCCGCCATCCGCGGCTTGCGCTCGACCGCTTGGCGCCTATACCTTCGCGTCGTCACGGGGGCAGCAAAATGCTTCCGGGCTTTTAGGAGCAGGGGAAAGGGTCAGCCAATGACGTTTGTCTATGCCGCCATTGCGTGCGGCTTGCTTGCCGTCGTCTACGGTTTCATCACAAGCCAGCAGGTGTTGCGCGCGTCCGCGGGCAACGAGAAGATGCAGGACATCGCCGCCGCCATCCAGGAAGGCGCCAAGGCCTATCTGGGCCGCCAATATACCACCATCGCCATCGTCGGAATCGTGGTCGCGATCATCATCGCGGTGACGCTCGGGCTCACCTCGACCGTCGGCTTCGTGATCGGCGCGGTGCTATCGGGCGTCGCGGGGTTTGTCGGCATGAACATCTCGGTGCGCGCCAACGTCCGTACCGCAGAAGCCGCGCGGACCAGCCTGCAAGGCGGGCTCACGCTTGCGTTCCGCTCGGGCGCCGTCACGGGGATGCTGGTGGCCGGGCTCGGCCTGCTCGCGATTGCGGGCTTTTTCTGGTATCTGACCGGCCCCGCCGGCCATGCCCCCAACGACCGGATCATCATCGAATCGCTGACCGCGCTCGCGTTCGGCGCCTCGCTCATTTCGATCTTCGCGCGCCTCGGCGGCGGTATCTTCACCAAGGCCGCCGATGTCGGCGCCGATCTGGTCGGCAAGGTCGAGGCGGGGATTCCCGAGGACGATCCCCGCAACCCCGCGGTGATTGCCGACAATGTCGGCGATAACGTCGGCGACTGCGCCGGCATGGCCGCCGATCTGTTCGAAACCTATGTGGTGACGCTGGGCGTCACGATGATCTCGATCGCGCTGCTCGTCCGCGCATCGGGCGCCGAGCTGCTCGGGCTGATGACGCTGCCGCTGGTCGTCGGCGGGGTGTGCATCATCGCCTCGGTCATCGGCACCTATGTGGTGCGGCTGGGCGGCGGCTCGATCATGGGCGCGCTCTACAAGGGCTTCTTCACCTCGGCGATCCTCTCGGCCGGGGCAATCTACGCCGCCACCAAATGGGTGCTCGGCGATCTGAACGCCGTCATCGGCGGCGAGGGCTTTCTCGATGGCCCGGCCGACGTGCTGACCGGCAGCGTCGCCACCGCCGCTTCCGTCTCGTCCGGCTTCACCGGCATGGATCTGTTCTGGTGCATGATGATCGGGCTGGTCGTGACCGGGCTGATCGTGTGGATCACCGAATATTACACCGGCACCAATTACCGCCCGGTGCGCAGCATCGCCAGGGCGTCGGAGACGGGCCACGGCACCAACGTCATCCAGGGTCTCGCGGTCAGCCTCGAATCGACCGCGCTGCCGACGCTGGTGATCGTCGTCGCGGTGATCGCGACCTATCAGTTCGCCGGCGTGATCGGCATCGCCTTCGCGGCGACCTCGATGCTCGCGCTGGCGGGCATGGTCGTGGCGCTCGACGCCTACGGCCCGGTCACCGACAATGCCGGCGGCATCGCCGAAATGGCGGGGCTGCCCGATGACGTGCGCGAGCGGACCGACGCGCTCGACGCGGTCGGCAACACCACCAAGGCGGTCACCAAGGGCTATGCGATCGGCTCCGCCGCGCTCGCCGCGCTGGTGCTGTTCGGCGCCTATACGAGCGACCTCGCGGTCCACTTCCCGGATCTTGCGGTCGATTTCTCGCTCAGCAATCCCTATGTCATCGTCGGGCTGCTGCTCGGCGCGATGCTGCCCTTCATCTTCGGGGCGTTCGGGATGACCGCGGTCGGCCGTGCGGCGGGCGCGGTGGTCGAGGAAGTGCGCGGGCAGTTCCGCGACAATCCCGGCATCATGCAGGGGACCAGCCGGCCCAATTACGGCCGCACCGTCGATCTCGTCACCAAGGCGGCGATCCGCGAGATGATCGTGCCCAGCCTGCTGCCGGTGCTGAGCCCGATCGTCGTCTATTTCCTCATCAATGTCGTGGCCGGCCAGGCCGCGGCGTTTGCGGCGGTGGGCGCGATGCTCCTCGGCGTGATCGTCTCGGGGCTGTTCGTCGCGATCTCGATGACCTCGGGCGGCGGCGCGTGGGACAATGCCAAGAAATATATCGAGGACGGCCATCACGGCGGCAAGGGCTCCGAAGCCCATAAGGCCGCGGTGACGGGCGATACCGTCGGCGATCCCTACAAGGATACCGCGGGGCCCGCGGTCAATCCGATGATCAAGATCACCAACATCGTCGCGCTGCTGCTGCTCGCGGCGCTCGCCGGCGGCGCCTGACCTAATCTTCCCCTCCCTGCAAGGGAGGGGATCGAGGGGTGGGTTTGCAAGGGCGAGGCTCGATGCCTCGTCCTTGCATCGCTCGCACCCACCCCCGGCCCCTCCCTTGCAGGGAGGGGAGAATTTTTTGTCAGAACAGCGATACGATCCAATAGGTCGCCGCCGAAATGGCCGCGGCGGCGGGCAGCGTCACCACCCAGGCGACGACGATGTTGCTCGCGACATTCCACCGCACCGCCGACAGCCGCCGCGAGGCGCCGACGCCGATGATCGCGCCGGTGATCGTGTGCGTGGTCGACACCGGCACCCCGAGCCAGGTTGCGCCGAACAGGGTGATCGCGCCCCCGGTTTCGGCACAGAAGCCCTGCGCGGGCGTCAGCCGCGTGATCTTCGATCCCATCGTGTGGACGATCCGCCACCCGCCCGCGAGCGTGCCGAGCGCCATCGCCGCCTGACAGGTAAGCACCACCCAAAGCGGAATATGGAATTCGTTGCCGAGCATCCCTTGCGAATAAAGCAGCACGGCGATGATCCCCATCGTCTTCTGCGCGTCGTTGCCGCCGTGCCCCAGCGAATAGAGCGCGGCCGAGACGAGCTGGAGCTTGCGATAGCGCTTGTCGACGCCGAGCGGGCTGAGCCTGAGGCTGGTCCACGCCACGCCCAGCACCAGCAGCATCGCCAGCACGAGGCCGAGCGCCGGCGAGCCGACGATCGCGAGCACCGTCTTGGTGACGCCGCCCCATTCGATCGTCGCCAGCCCCGCCTTGGACAGGCCCGCGCCCAGCAAGCCACCGATCAGCGCATGGCTCGACGACGACGGGATGCCGAGCAGCCAGGTGATGACGTTCCAGACGATCGCGCCCATCAGCGCGCTGAACACCACCTGCGCATTGACGATATCGGGATTGATGATCCCCGCGCCGATCGTGTTAGCGACGTGGAGCCCGAACACCAGAAAGGCGATGAAGTTGAAGAACGCTGCCCAGGCGACCGCCCAATGCGGCTGGAGCACGCGCGTCGCCACCACGGTCGCGATCGAATTGGCGGCGTCGTGCAGCCCGTTGAGAAAGTCAAACAGCAGCGCAACCGCGATCAGCGCGACCAGCAACGAAAAGGAAATCATCCCCCCGGCCTCAGGCGTGATCGATCACGAGGCCCTGGACCTCGTTGGCGATATCCTCGAACTTGTCGACGACCTTTTCCAGATGCCCGTAAATCTCACGCCCGACGATGAACGCCATCGGGTTGGTCTCGCCATGCGCCTTGAACAGCGCCTTCAGCCCCGCTTCGTGGATCTCGTCGGCATGGCCCTCGAGCTGGATCAACCGCGAGGTCAGTTCATCGAGCCGCTGTGCATTGGGGCTCAGCCGGCGCAGCAGCGGGATCGCCTCGGAGGTCACGCGCGCGGCCTCGACGATGATCCCCACCATGTCGCGCATCGGCGGCTCGAACCGGTCGAGCCCGTAGAGCGCGATCGATTTGGCGGTGCCGTTCATCTGGTCGATCGCATCGTCCATCGCGCCGATCAAGTCGATGATCGCGCTGCGATCGAACGGCGTCACGAACACGCGCCGCACATCGCCCAGCACTTCGCGCGTGATGTCGTCGGCCTGATGCTCGCGGCGGATGATCTCGGCGATCGAGCTGGGAATATCGCCACCATCGGCGAACAGTTCGGCCAGCGCCTCGCTGCCCGCGACCAATGTCACGGTATGCGCCTCGAACAGCTCGAAGAAGCGCCCTTGCTTGGGCATCATCGCGTGGAACCAGCGCAGCACCGGAATCTTCGCCCATACCTTGTCGGGAACCGCGGGCAGCACGCGCTCGCCGAGCGGCACGGGAGCGGGCGGCGCCTGGAAATTGAGGATCAGTTCCTTCAATTCGGGCTCGTCGACCGCGGCGGCCGCATCGGCCAGGTCGAACCAACTCGTCTCGCGCTCATCCTGCTCGGGCCATTCGGCGGCCTGTTCGCGGAACAGCAGCGGAAACACCGCGACGTTCATGCCCCGCGTCGTGCCGTCGGGGCGGCGCTTGGCGTAGCGATATTCGCCGAGCGCGGTCGGGCACGCGATGCCGGTGACCCCGGCTTCCTCGAACGCTTCGTGCGCCGCGGATTCGTGGAGCGCGATCCCCTTCACCGGGTTGCCCTTGGGCACGACCCAGCGACGCGTCTCGCGTGAGGTGATCAGCATCACGCGCGCGTCACCCGCGGCGTCGATCTGGTACGGCAGTGCAGCGACCTGGCGGATGAGGACTTTCTTTCGTTTTTATGACATGGAGTCTGAACGCGCTCGATAATGCGTCGCGGCGTCCAAGCCAACAGCCGAGATGATGCGCGCGCCGCTTTCCTTTTCGCTGCGCGCGCGCTATGGCGCCGCGTCTCCGGAATACACGCTCCAAATCAGAGGTTTTGTTTGGCCAAGGAAGAACTTCTCGAAATGCGCGGCCATGTGGTCGAGCTGCTGCCCAACGCGATGTTTCGCGTGCGGTTGGAAAATGACCATGAGATTCTGGGTCATACCGCCGGCAAGATGCGCAAGAACCGTATCCGCGTGCTCGTCGGCGACGAAGTGCTGGTCGAACTGACGCCCTACGACCTCACCAAGGGTCGCATCACCTACCGCTTCAAATAAGGCCCGGGCCCATGCGGCTCGTCCTCGCCTCCTCATCGCCGCGCCGCCGCGATCTGCTCGCGCGGCTCGGAATCGTGCCCGACGCGATTGTCGCTCCCGATATCGACGAAAGTCCGCGCGCGGGCGAATTGCCCCGCGCCTATGCGCTGCGACTCGCCATCGACAAAGCGCAGGCCGTGCCGCGCGCGCCGGGCGACGTGGTCCTTGGCGGCGACACCACGATCGCGCTCGGCCGCCGCATCCTGCCGCCGGCCGACGACGAGACGGTCCAGCGCCGCTTGCTCGGGCTGCTCTCGGGGCGGCGCCATCATTGTCTGTCGGCGGTCTGCGTGATCGATGCCGACGGCATCGTGCGCACCCGGCTGGTCGATACCGTGGTCGCGTTCAAACGCCTCTCCGATGCCGAGATCACGCGCTACGTCGCGTGCGGCGAAGGGCTGGGCAAAGCAGGCGGCTATGCGATCCAGGGCCGCGCCGAGGCGTTCGTGCGCTTCCTCTCGGGCAGCCATTCGGGCGTGATCGGGTTGCCGCTGTTCGAAACGCGCGCCTTGCTCGAAACCGCCGGCGTGCCGCTTGGCTGAGTGGCTCTACGAGGCCGGGATCGGCGAGGCGCGCGCCGCGCTCGTCGAAAATGGCGTGATCGTCGAAGCGCGGCTCGAACTCGAGGGCAATCTCCCGCTCGGCACGATCGCCGAGGCACGGCGGCGCGGCGATCATGTCGTGCTTGACGATGGCCGCGAAGCGATGCTCGATCGCGTGCCGCCACGGCTCAGCGAAGGGGCGGCGCTGCTGGTCGAGATCGTCCGCGAGGCGATCCCCGAACCCGGTCGCGCCAAACGCCCGCGCGCCATCCCCGCGGCGCCCGATGCGCGCCCTGCCCCCGGCCCCGATCTGCTCGCGCGCATCACCGCGACGAATATCCCGATCCGCCTTTTGCGCGCGCATGAAAGCGATGCGCTCGAGGCGGCGGGCTGGTCCGAACTGCTCGACGAAGCCGAGACCGGCGAGATCGGCTTCGGGCGCGGCGCGCTGCGCCTGTCGCCGACCCCGGCGATGACGCTGTTCGACGTCGATGGCGCGGCGCCACTGCTCGATCTGGCGATTGCCGGGGCGATCGCCAGCGCCAGGACGATTCGCCGCCTCGATATCGGCGGTTCGATCGGGATCGACCTGCCCACGCTCGGCGGCAAGGCCGAACGCCAGCGCGTCGCCGAAGCGATCGATGCCACGCTGCCCCAGCCGTTCGAGCGGACCGCGATGAACGGGTTCGGTTTCCTGCAGATCGTCCGCCCGCGACCGCGCGCCTCGCTGGTCGAGTTGCTCCGCGCCGATCCCGCCGGGGCGATTGCCCGCGCGGCGCTGCGCACGATCGAGCGGACACCACCGCCGGTGCCGCCCCGCCACATATTGCCCGCGCCGGCGCTTGCGTGGCTCGACGCGCGGCCCCATCTCGTGGCCGAGCTGGCGCGTCGCACCGGCGTGCCGATTCAATTCGCTTCCGGAAGCTGACATGGCATTGGCCGAAACCTGCCCCCTCTGCGGCAAACCCGCTGCCCCCGACCACAAACCGTTCTGCAGCCGTGGCTGCCGCGACCGCGACTTGCTGAAATGGCTTGGCGAAGGGTATCGCGTGCCCGGCGAGCCCGTCGATTTGGGCAGTATCGCAAATGCGCAACCGGGGCTGGACAGCGACGATAGCCCCGACTAAAGCCCGCTTTCCTCCGGCGCCCGTCGGATGTGCCCAGGTAGCTCAGTTGGTAGAGCATGCGACTGAAAATCGCAGTGTCGGCGGTTCGATCCCGTCCCTGGGCACCACTCTTCGCCACGATCACCCGCCAACGATGATGCGTCCCCGGTGCAGGGGCCAGCGCTGCGCCATGGGCCCAATGTCGCGATGGACCGAGACCCCGTCCGTGACCGGGTGCCGCCCGCATGATCGCCCGGCCCGGTCTGCTCATCTCGGCCGGCACGCCCGCGCCGAACACGTCATTTTACGCCGCGCCAGCGCCCTGATCGGGCGCGCGCGCCGCAACAATTATATGGCGCGCCAGACGGCTGATAGACAATTCCGGCACCAGAGACGCTTGACCGCCCGCTCCGCATTCCCTAACCGGCTGCCTTCGCCAGGCATGGCCCCTTCGTCTAGCGGTTAGGACGCGGCCCTTTCACGGCTGAAACACGGGTTCGATTCCCGTAGGGGTCACCAGGCGGCAGCTCTCTGCGGCGCATGACGAAGCCTATAGGCGCGTCGTGCTCCGGCAGAGCAGCAATTCCCTCCCAATCATCTGTTCGTCCGGGCCGCAGGCCACCATGGGAGCGGCCGGCACGAACGGCGCTCGCCCCCGGAACCGATGATTCGGCGGCGTCACCGATCTTCGCGGCGTCGAACTGTCATATTCCTCCTGTATCCGGCGGCAAACGGAGGGCTGAGGGCATGAGTTCGTTCCGACGCACACCCAACGGGATGGCCGACCGCCGGTTCAACGGCATTTCCAGACTACGCACATCCGCCAGCCCGTCGGGGCATCCGAGGCGGCGGTATCGCACGATCTGGATTTCCGACGTCCATCTGGGCACGCGGGGTTGCAACGACGCGCTCCTGATCGACTTCCTCGATCATGTCGACAGCGACACCATCTATCTGGTCGGCGACATCATCGACGGATGGCGGCTCAAGAAACGTTTCTACTGGCCCGAGCGGCACAATGCGATCGTCCGCCGGGTGCTGAAGCGCGCCAAGCGCGGCAGCCGGGTCGTCTACATTCCCGGCAATCACGACGAGATGTTCCGGCAGTTCGCAGGGATGAATTTCGGCGGCGTCGAAATCAGCAAAAATGCGATCCACATCACCGCCGACGGGCGGCGGCTGCTGGTGCTGCACGGCGACGAATTCGACGCGATCGTGCTGGGGCATCGCTGGCTCGCGCTGTTCGGCGACCTCGCTTATGCAGCATTGCTGCGGCTTAACGGCGTGGTCGCGGTTGTGCGGCGACGGCTCGGTTTGCCCTATTGGTCGCTGTCGAAACACGCCAAGAAGAAGGTGAAGAACGCCGTCGCCTTCATTTCGCGGTTCGAGGATGCGGTCGCGCATGAGGCGATGCGTCTCGGCAGCGACGGGGTCGTCTGCGGCCATATCCACACCGCCGAGGAACGCCGGTTCGGCGACATCGTCTATTATAACGACGGCGACTGGGTCGAAAGCTGCACCGCGCTGGTCGAGCATTTCGACGGCCGCATGGAAATCCTGCATTGGGCGGAGGAAGTGGCGGCGCGCACAGCCCCGCCCACGGCGCCCAACGCAATGCGCGTGCGCGAGGCGGCGTGATGAAGATCCTGATCGTCACCGACGCCTGGCTGCCGCAGGTCAACGGCGTGGTGCGCACGCTGAAGGCGCTGCGCGACGTGCTCGAAGCGCGCGGGCACGAGGTGCTGGTGGTGTCGCCCGATCGCTTTGCCTCGATCCCCTGCCCCAGCTACCCCGAAATCCGCCTTGCGTTGACCTCACCCGGCGCGATGGGCCGCCTGATGACGGCGTTCGACCCGCACGCGATCCACATCGCGACCGAAGGCCCGCTTGGCGTCGCCGCGCGGCGCTGGTGCGTGCGGCACGGCTTGCCCTTCACCTCTGCCTATCACACCCGGTTCCCCGAATATCTCACCCAGCGGACCAGATTGCCTCCGTCGCTATTCTGGCGCTACATCCGCTGGTTCCATCACCCCGCCAGCGCCGTACTGGCGAGCACGCCGACCGTCGCGCACCTGCTCCGCACGCAAGGGCTGCACCGGGTGCACCTTTGGGGGCGCGGCGTCGATGGCGATTGTTTTCACCCCGGCGCCGGCCCGTGCCCAGCCTTCGACGCGCTTCCCCGCCCGATCCAGCTCTATGTCGGACGCGTCGCGGTCGAGAAGAATATCGACGCCTTTCTGGACAGCACGCATCCCGGATCGAAGGTCGTGGTCGGCGATGGCCCGGCACGCGCATGGCTGATGCAGCATTATCCGACGGTCCATTTTCCGGGTGTCTTGCACGGGGCCGCGCTGGCCGCCGCTTATGCCGCGGCCGACGTCCTGGTTTTCCCGAGCATGACCGACACCTATGGCCTCGTCATGATCGAGGCGCTTGCATGCGGCACGCCCGTCGCTGCTTTTCCGGTGGCCGGGCCGCTCGACATCCTCGACGACAAGGTCGGCGCGACCGATCGCGACCTCACCCGTGCCATCGCGATCGCGCTCGGCCGGGATCGGCGCGTCTGTGCCGCTTATGGGCGCCGCTTCAGTTGGCAACGCAGCGCCGATCAGTTCGAAAACGGCTTGACCCTGCTGCGCCCCTGCCATCGGTCGGCCCAATATGGCATCGCCACCGCGGCCTGATATCCGCGCCTTCCGATCAACAACGACACCCGAAGCCGATCCCACCGCCTTCATCGCCGCTCACAGCGAAAATCCCACGCCCTGCAACTAGGGCCAGGCCTCATGTTCATGCCGCCTGCCCCAGCCTGATCACGACGCGCAACCCGGGCATATTGTCTTCCAATGCCACCGATCCCCCATGAAGCCGGGCGACCGCGGCGACCAGCGGGAGGCCCAGGCCCGAGCCGCTTTTCCGCCGCGCGGGATCGAGGCGGCCGAACCGCCGCAATGCCTCGGCGCGTTGGGCGATGGCGATGCCGGGGCCATCGTCGGCGACCACAAGCACCAGACCGCCGCCACCCTGCTCGGCGCGCAGCGCGATACGATGGCCGCCGGTCGCATATTTGAGCGCATTTTCGACCAGATTGCCGATCGCCTGGCTCATCAATTCGCGGTGGAGAACGGCGTGCAGCCCCGCGGGGGTATCGGTCGTGATCGTGAAGCCGTCATCCTCGGCCAGCGGGCCGTAAATCTCCGCAATGTCCGCCAGCAGCGCGCCAACATCGACAGTCGTCAGCCCTTCGCGCCCAACCCCGGCCTCGGTCCCGCTGATCAGCAGCGCCCGCGACAGCATCGACAGCAAGGTTTCGGCTTCGACGGCGACTTTCTCCAGGGCCGACAGCGCGGTGGCGTCGTCGGTACGTGCCATTGCCTGCTCGATTGCCGATTTGAGCCGCGTCACCGGCGACTTGAGGTCATGCGCCAGCCCGTCGGTGGTGATCCGCAATTCGAGGACGAGGGCATCGATTCGCTCAAGCATCGCATTGATCGCGCCGCCGAGCGCGTCGAACGCATCCCCACTGCCGTTGACGGGCACGCGGCGGGCCAGCGCGCCCTCGCCCACCGCCCTTGTGGTCGAAACGATCCGCTCGATATGGCGGGACAGCATCCGGCCGAGGATCAGGGCGCTGGCGAGCGCGAGCGACAGCCCGACCAGCAAGGCAATGATCATCGCCCGATTGTTGACCCGCGCCAGCCGGACGCTCGCGTTGATGGCGTGGCCGGTCAGCAGGCGCGTGCCATCGGGCAGGACGGTCGTCACCACGCCGACCCGTTCGGGGCGGTCGCTCCCCAGCCGGTAGAGATCGATCGTGCGCCATCGCGTCCGATCGGGGATGACCGGCGGCCAGGCGCCAAGATTGCCGGCGATCGGCGTGCCGTCGCGCCGCGCGAGCAGGATGACCGGTACATTCCCGTGGGCGGGCTGGACCCGGACATTGATGAGTTCGACGAGTTCCGCCCGTCCGTCGGCGTGGAACGCATCGAGCAGTTCGTCGCGAAGCTCGTCGGCAAGCGCCTTTTCTTCCCCGATCAGCGCGCGCTCGGTCGCCTGCTGAACGAACAGCAACACACCGCCCATCGCCGCCATCTGGAACAGGAAGGCCGCCAGAACGAAGCGGGCGATGTTGGAGCGCAGCGGTGTCAGCCAGCCGGCCGGCATTCAGGCGACGGTCCCGAGCCGATATCCGGCGCCCCGCACGGTGTGCAGCAAGGGCCGGTCGAGGCCGTTCTCAAGCTTTCGCCGCAGCCGGCTCACATGGACATCGATCACATTGGTGCCGGGATCGAAATGATAATCCCAGACCCCTTCCAGCAACATCGTCCGCGTCACCACTTCGTCGACGTGGCGCAGGAAATATTCGAGCAACCGGAATTCGCGCGGCTGCAACTCGACGGCTTTGTCGCCGCGCCGCACGGTGCGCGACAAGAGATCCATCGTCAGATCCGCGCAGGAAAGCGTGGTGACGACAGGGGCGCCCGCCCCGCGCTTGCGCAGTAGCAGACGGACACGCGCCAACAGTTCGGCGAAGGCGAACGGCTTGGCCAGATAATCGTCCGCGCCCCCGGTGAGACCGCCGACTCGGTCGTCAGGCGAACCAAGCGCCGACAGGATGATGACGGGCGTCTCGATATCGGCCGCGCGCAGCGCCTTGAGCACCGACATGCCGTCCATACCCGGCAGCATCCGATCGAGGATGACCGCATCATAGCCACCATCGCTCGCCAGAAACAGGCCGTCGCGGCCGTTTTCGGCACGATCGACCGTAAAGCCCGCCTCGGTCATGCCCTTGGCGATATAGGCCGCGGTCACCTCATCGTCTTCGACCAGAAGAAGCTTATGCCCCATGACGGGTTTTCCTGTCCCGGCGCAGTTGCACGCGATGCACATCGTGATGCCGCACCAGCCCGAGAACGACAGTCCGGCGCTCATCCTTATGCATATAACCAAGCGTCTGCGCCATCGTCCCCACCGGATGATCGTCGATGGCGACGATCCGGTCGCCCACCATGATCCCCGAGGTCATTGCTTCGCCGCCCGACCGCAGGCTCGTGACGACGAGGCCGTGGCCCCGCGCTGGCGTGGCTTCAACGGTCAAGCCGGGCAAGAGCGCCCTGGTCTCGATCGGCCCCGCCCAGGGCCCGAGCACCGAGCGCCCCGCCGGCGTCGCAACAAGCACGGCGCCAACGGCAAGCGGGGCGATTCCGATCAGCGCCAACAGCCCGGCACGGATGCGCTTCTTGCGCTTATTGTTCATGAGGACGGCGTGGCGCCGGGCGAGGCGGATCGTTCGAGCATTCCGACGATCCGCGACTGCCCTTGCAGTACCGCTTCCAGCCGTGCGGACACCGCCTGATCGAGTTTGTCGTGAAGGCGCAGCACCTCCAGTTCGGAGCGCAGATTGACCTCGTAATCGAGGCTCGCCGACAGCCTGTCCTTCGCCGCCTGGCGGTTCTGGCTCATCATGATGATCGGGGCCTGGATGGCGGCGAGCATCGAGAGCATCAGGTTGAGAAAAATGTAGGGATAGGCATCGAACGCCAGCCCCCAATGGCCGAGAACGTCGGTGTTGAGGACCATCCAGCCGAGCAGCACCAGCCCGAAGACGATGATGAAACCCCATGAACCGCCGACGGCGGCAACCTTGTCGGCCAGCCGTTCGCCGATCGACGCCTGCGCGTCGGCAACGTCGGCGGCATCCCGGCTGAGCGGGCTGTGGTTGCGGATGCTGGCCAGGACATTGCGTTCTTCGGGATCGAGCGCCAGCGCGTCCTTACCGAGCAGTCGGACGGCGAGATCCTGCATATCGCGATTGGCCATCGCCGTTACTCCCAGGCAAGATCCCAGTTTCCGGCGAAGTGCGGGGGCTCATGATCGTGAACCCCCGCAAGACGCGCGTCTTTATTTGGTGGCAGGCGCCTTGGTGGCGGGTGCCGCCTGTGTCGCTGCCGCATGATGGCGCATCCGGTGCGTCGTATGTTTGGCGGCCGGCGTGCAGTTCTTGGTCACCGTCTTGGAGCATTGCGGCAGCTTGCTGGCATGGGCCACCACGGGGGTGGCCTGCGCCATGGTCGCGCCGCCGAGCGCCAGAGCTGCCACGAGCAGAAGTGTCTTCATCGTCTTTCCTCCAGGAACGGGTGGATCGTCGGGTTTGGCAACCCACCGCGCACCGGAATCATGCGCCCGGCGATGGCGCGCGTCATGTTAAGCTTTGGTCATAAAGCGGTCATGCGCGGCGTGCGGCGTTCCCCCTATAAGTGCCGTCCGAATGAACGGATTTTAATCGAGGCGCCACCACACGGTGCCTCGCCGGGCGGTACAACAGGAGCCGGATGAAGACGCCGTCGGGGAGTTCGACATGCGGAGACTGACCCTGGGGTTGGGGACGATGGCGGCGACCGCCGCGCTGCTCGGCCTGGTCTGCAACCTCCAAACCCCCGCTTGCTCTGCTGCGCCCCACCCCATCGCACCTGCAAGCGTCGCGGGCCGCGTCACCCAAACGCCCCTCGGGCCTGCAACGACCTATCTGCCGAAGGGGCCGGTGCGCGGCGTCGCGGTCTTTCTGTCGGGCGACGGCGGCTGGAACCTCGGGGTCATCGACATGGCCAAAGCCCTGACGCAGCAGGGCGTGGTGGTGACGGGCCTGTCGACCCCCAAGCTCCTGAAGGCACTTGAGGCGGACAAGGCATCCTGCATCGATCCCAACGTCGCACTGACATCCCTCGCGCTCACCGTCGAACACGATCTCGGCCTGGCTCATTATCTCAAGCCGATCCTGGTCGGTTATTCCTCGGGGGCAACCGTGGCTTATGCCGCGCTGGTCCAGGCGCCGGGGGGAACCTATCGCGCCGCCGTCTCGCTGGGCTTCGGGTCCGACATCGGCGGAACCAAGCCGTGGTGCCGAGGGACTGCTCTCGCTGCGGCGCGCATCGACAAGCCCGAACGCGGCTGGAACTTCGCGCCCACCCCGCATCTCGGCGCGCCATGGATCGTCCTGCAGGGCACCGCCGATCAGGTCGTCAGCCCGGCGGCGACGCGCGCCTTCACCGCCGGCATTGCCGAGGCACGCCTGATCGAATTGCCCAAGGTCGGCCACGGCTTTTCGGTCGAGGCGCATTGGATGCCGCAATTCGTGGCGGCGTTCACGCCGTTGCTCGAGACACCGCCGCCGGCCGCCGCGTCCGAGCCCCCTCATACCGCGAGCGTCGGCGACCTGCCGTTGACCCTCGTTGCCGATCCGAAAGCGCCGCGCACCGATCTGATGGCGGTGCTCTATTCAGGAGACGGCGGCTGGGCAGGGCTCGATCGCGACGTCGCCGCGCACCTCGCGGCAGCGGGCGTTCCCGTGGTCGGCGTCGACAGCCTCGCCTATTTCTGGAACGCCCGGAACCCACTTGCCGCAGGCCAGGATCTCGGCAGGGTCGTCGAACATTTCAGCCGGCAATGGCAGCGCCCAAGGGTGCTGCTGCTTGGTTATTCCTTCGGCGCGGACACCCTGCCCTTCATCGTCGGCGCCTTGCCGCCCGCCTTGCGGCCGATGATCGCGCGCGTCAGCCTGCTGGGGCTGAGCCCGAGCGCCGATTTCCAGTTCCATCTCTACTCCTGGCTCGACGTCAAGGGTCAGAATGCCCTGCCGACCGTCCCCGCAGTCATTCGCCTCGCCGGCCTGCCCATCCAATGTATCCGCGGTGCGCAGGAACAGGACAGCGCGTGCCCGATCATTCCGCCGGGGATCGCATCCACGGCCGTCCTGCCCGGCGGCCATCATTTCGACGGCAACGCCGGCCTCGTCGTGGCCACCATCCTGCATGGGGTGAAGGCTTGAACCGGCTCAAAAAATGGCTGGTCGGCGGGATCGGTGCGGTCGCGCTCGCCTTGGGTTTTCTCGCCTATATCGGCTATCTCGGCGGTTCACCCTTCGTCACCATCCCCGCCACCGCGCAACCGGAACCAGCGATGGCCGGGCTGACGGCGGTCGTCCTTTCGGGCGACATGGGATTTCGAATCGGCATGGCGCCCCGGATCGCGCGGAAGCTCGCTGCCGATGGTATCCCGGTCGTCGGCGTCAATTCGCTCACCTTTTTCCGGCACAAGCGGACACCGCGCGAGGTCAGCGCCTTGATCGAGACCGCCGTGCGGCGCGCGCTGGCCCACCCGCATACCGACAAGATCGTCCTCATCGGCCAATCGTTCGGCGCCGACATGCTGCATGTCGGGCTGGCCGACATGCCCGCCTCCCTCCGCGCCAGGGTCCAGATGATCGCGCTGGTCGTACCGGGCGATACCGTGACGTGGCGCGCCTCACCTGCCGACCTGTTCAACTGGGGAGCGACCACGCCCGCCTTGCCGACGGCGCGAATGCTACACTGGGCGCCCGTCATCTGCATTTACGGCGCCGAGGAGAGCACCAGCCTTTGCCCGCGCCTCCACTTGCCCAACAGCCGTAGCATCACGCTGCCCGGCGGCCATCCGCTCCACCGCGATGTCGATACGCTCGCGCGCGTCATCGTGAAGGCGATCAAGGCGACGAGCGTATCGGGGCCCACCGATGGCGCCATCGCGAAAGTCGTTCGATGATCTGTTCGATGCGGCTGGTGTGGTCGATCGCACTTGCGGCGATGTCGCCCGTGGCCGCCAGTCGGCCGCCGGTTCCCGATCCACCGACCGGTCTGTGGATCAATCCGCACGGCAGCGTGAAGGTGATGACAGCCCCCTGCGCCGGGAAGCTATGCGGCTGGATCGTCTGGGCCAGTCCGCAGGCCACGATGGACGCGGCGGCCGTGGGCGCGCCGAAGTTGATTGGCCTGGAATTGCTGCGCGACTATCATCCGGCGGGTCCACATTTGTGGCGAGGAACGGTCTATGTCCCCGATATGGCGCGCAGCTTTGCCTCACGGATCACCCAGCTCGACGCAAACCGGATGAAGATCGACGGCTGCATCCTGGCCGGTCTCGTCTGCAAATCGCAGATCTGGCGGCGGGCATAGACATGGCAAACCAACGTCTCGCGCTTTTGAAGGCCGCCCAGCGCCATCCGGTCGCCATCAAGGTCACCGTTGCCGCGGTTCTGGCCACACTGGGCTTCCTCGCCTTGCATCGGCTGCTGATCGACGTCCATCCCCGCGCCGTCGCCGCCGCCTTTCACGCGCTCGGCGGGTTCCAGATCGCGGCGGCGACGCTGTTCACGGCGCTCAGCTACGCCCTCCTGACGCTCTATGACGTGATCGCGCTGCGCATCATCGGCAAGCCGCTCCCGTACCGCACCGCCGCGCTGGCCTCGTTCACCAGCTACACGCTCAGCCACAATTTCGGACTCGCGCTGCTGACGGGCGGGTCGGCGCGGTACCGGCTCTACAGCGCGGCGGGACTCGAGGCGGGCGACATCATGCGCATCATCACCGCCACGGGGATCGCTTTCTGGGCGGGCGTAACGGTGACAACCGCCGCGGCCCTCCTGCTCTACCCCGAGCCCTTCACGATCGGCGCGTTCACCCCGTCGCTGACGATGCAGCGCGCGGTGGGCGCCGTGATCGTGCTGCTGGTGGTGGCAGCAATTATGGCGCTGCGCGGCAAAACGCGCTCGTTCACGCTGTTCCGGTGGCGCTTGCCCCGCCCCACGCCTGGACAGGCGATCGCACAGATCGGGATTGCCACGCTCGATCTGGCGGCTGCCAGCGCGGCGCTCTTTGTCCTCGTGCCCGGCGTGAGCCTCCACGATTTCCCGCTTTTCTACCTCACCTATGCGCTTGCCATCATCGCTGCGTTGCTCAGCCATGTGCCGGGCGGTATCGGCGTGTTCGAAGCGGTGATCCTCGCCTCGCTGGCGCGTGGCGATCCGCCGGCCCTCGTCGCCGCGCTCATCATGTACCGGATCCTCTATTATCTGCTGCCGCTCGCGGTCGCGGCCGTCTTGCTGGTCATTCACGAACGCCGCCAACAGCGCCAGCCGCTCGCCAAGGCAGTGGATGCGGCGCAATTCGTCCTCCGGGGAGTCGCCCCCACCTTGCTGGCGGCGCTGGTGTTCGTCGGCGGCATCGTTCTTCTCGTGTCAGGCTCCCTACCCGCGATCCGGGCGCGCCTCCACATCCTACGCGATATCGTCCCACTACCCTTCGTCGAGGCATCGCATATCGCGGCGAGCCTCGTCGGCACCGCGCTGCTGCTGCTCGCGCCTGCCCTGTATCGCCGCCTGGACGGCGGTTTCATCCTGTGCCGCGCGCTCCTGCTCGCGGGCGCGATCTTCTCGCTCACCAAAGGCGTCGATGTCGAAGAGGCGATGGTCTTGCTGGGGATCGCCGCGCTCCTCCAACTCGCGCGGCCCGCTTTCTACCGGCGAACGGCGCTGACCTCGGGCATAGTAACCCCGCGATCGATCGTCATCGTCGCGCTTGCCGTCGCGCTGTCGATCTGGATCGGCTTTTTCGCCTTCAAGCATGTCGCCTATCAAAGCGATCTCTGGTGGCAATTCGCATGGAAAGGCGATGCCTCACGCTTCCTGAGGGCCAGTTTCGCCATCTCGGTCCTGCTGATCGCGGCGACGATCCTGCATCTGTTCGGCCACGCCAAACAACCGCCCGGCGATGCCGCCACGGATGACGAGGGCCCCGAGACGGCCCTGTCCTACAGCGTCAGGACCGATGCGATGCTCGCGCTGACAGGCGACAAACGATTTCTGCGCTCGGCCAACGACAAGGCCGTGCTGATGTATCAGGTACAGGGGCGAAGCTGGATCGTGATGGGCGACCCGATCGGGCCCGCCAGCGAATGGCCCGATCTGTTGTGGCAGATCAGGGAGCGCGCAGACGCCGCGCAGGGCCGGCTGCTGCTGTACCAGATTTCGATCAACGCCGTGCCGGTCGCGATCGATCTTGGCCTGCACCTCGTCAAATATGGCGAGGAAGCCCGCGTTCGTCTGGAAGATTTCACGATCGATGGCCCGGCGATGCGATCGCTGCGCCACGCCGCGCGGCGCGCAATCCGCGATGGCGCCACCTTCGAGATCGTCGCCGCCGCCAACGTGCCCGCCGTAACCGACGACCTGCGCGCGGTCTCGGATATCTGGCTACGGATGAAGGGCCATAGCGAGAAAGCCTTCAGCGTCGGGCGCTTCGATCCAGCCTATCTCGCGCGCTTCGATTGCGCACTGGTTCGGCAGCACGGCCGGCTGGTCGCCTTCGCCAATATCTGGGCGACCGCCAATCGTGAGGAGATTTCGGTCGATCTGATGCGGCACGGTGCCAATATTCCCTATGGGACGATGGACTTCCTGTTCGTCCATCTCATGCAATGGGCCAGGGAACAGGGCTATCGCTGGTTCAATCTCGGCCTCGCGCCACTCTCGGGCCTCGACGCGCGCCATCTGGCGCCGATGTGGGCGCGGGCTGGCACGGCGCTCTATCGCCACGGCGACGCCTTTTACGGTTTCGAGGGGCTGCGCGCCTATAAGGAGAAATTCGGCCCGGTCTGGGAACCGCGTTATATCGCCGGCCCCTATGGCGTCGGGCTCGCACGCGGTCTCATCGACCTGCAAACGCTGATCGGCGGCGGGGCGAACAGCGCAGCCAGGCGGGTTCGCCTCAAACTGGTGGCGTGAGCCGCCGGTCGAGCGCCTGCTCCCCCCATCGGCGTCGTTTTGGCCGTTTACGGCAAGCCGGCGGTCGTGATAATTTTCGGTCGGGTCGCTTAGAGTGATTTCGAGCCAGATGGAATCATCTGGCGACGCGGAAATCACGGCAAAAAAAGATCATCCAGAGTCGATCCGATTCGATTCGAACCGGATCGACTCTAAGCCTTTTGGGGGAGGGGATAGCGCATGGTGGCCGTAGTGAAATCCGCTGCGCTGGTCGGAATCGGCCTGTCGCTCGCAAGCGTTTCGATCGAGCCGCGCTTTTCGGCGGCCGCGCTGGCGGCGCTCGATCCCGGCCGTCTTGCACAAACGCTCTGTGCCGGCGGGCGCGCCGGATCGGCGCTGGCGTCGGCGCTGCTGATGGCCGCCACCGTCGCCGCCCCCACCAGCGATGCCGCGCCGATCCCGCTCTATCCCGACCTGACGCAATCGCCCTTTCCGGTGACGGCCGCCAATGCCGAAGCGCGCCGCTATTTCAGCCAGGGCCTGTTGTTTGCCTATGGCTTCAATCACGCCGGCGCGGTGCGATCGTTCCGCGAGGGCCAGCGGCGCGATCCGGAATGCGCGATGTGCTGGTGGGGCGAGGCGGTGGCGCTTGGCCCCAATATCAACGCGCCGATGGAGGAACGCGATCGCGACGCGGCGCTCGCCGCGATGGAGCAAGCGGTGGCGTTACGCGACCGGGCGTCGCCGATGGAACGCGCGTTGATCGACGCCGTGGCGCGGCGCTATTCGCGCGATCCGGCGGCCGACCGCGCCGCGCTCGATGCCGCTTATGCCGATGCGATGTTGGCGGCGGCGCGGCGCTTTCCGGCCGATGACGATGTGGCGGTGCTCGCGGCCGAGGCCGCGATGGACACGACTCCGTGGAATTATTGGGAGGCCGACAAGAAGACCCCGATCGGCCGCAGCGGCGACGCGATACGACTGGTCGAGGCGGTCCTCGCCCGCAATCCAGCGCATGTTCAGGCTGCGCATCTCGCCATTCATTTGCTCGAGGCGAGCGATCCGCAACGTGCCGAAGCCGCAGCGGATCGTCTGGCGACCCCGCTCGCGCCCAGCGCCGCGCATCTGGTCCATATGCCCGCGCATATCTTCTACGTCCGCGGTCGCTATGCCGATGCGATCCGCGTCAATGTGGCGGCGGCGCGCGCCGACGAGGCCTATATCCGCAGCGCGGGCGACAACGGCCTCGTCCGCTACGGCTATTATCCGCACAATATCCATCTGATCGTCACCTCGGCACAGATGGCGGGCGACATGAAGACGGCCATTCGGGAAGCGCAGCGCCTGCGCACCGTGCTCGATCCCGATACCTCCGCCAGAATCGCGTGGATCCAGGCAATCGACGCGGCGCCCTATCTGGCGATGGCGCAATTCGCCGCCCCCGATGCCATCCTTGCCCTGCCGCCGCCCGACGCGCGGCTGCCCTATGCCAGGGCAATGCGGCATTATGCGCGGGCGGTCGCTTATGCCGAGCGGCGGAACCGCGCGGCATTCGATGGCGAAATGGCGGCGATCGACACGCTCGCCAAATCCGACGCGTTTGCCGCGATGATCGACCAGGGCGTGCCGGCCCTCGATCTGCTCGCGCTTGCCCAAGCGGTTGCGCGCGGGCGCCTTGCCGCTGTGTCGGGGCGCCCCGAGGAAGCGATCGCTTTCTATCGCACCGCGATCGGGCTTGAGGACAAACTTCCGTATCAGGAGCCGCCCTATTGGTATTATCCGGTACGCCAATCGCTGGGGGCGGCGCTGTTTATGGCCGGGCGCCATGCCGAGGCCAGCCAGGCGTTCCGCGAGGCGCTGGTCCAATCGCCGCACAATGGCTGGGTGCTCTATGGCCTGGCCGAAAGCGAGGCAGCGCAGGGGCACCGGCTGGAAGCGGCAGCAGCGCGGCAGGCCTTCGCCAAAGCATGGGCCGGCGACAAGAGCTGGCTGCGCATGGAACGACTTTGAATACCGGCAGGCGATCGCCCGAAGCCGCAGGTCGCCGGTTGAAGACCGCTGCATAACGCTGCATCGACCTTGCCGCCCCACACGCAGCGGGCGGACAAGGAGGCAGGCATGAAACGGATCGGGATTGTGACGGGCGTGCAGGCAGAACTCGCCGCTCTGCTACCGGCGGTGCCGCGCACGATCATCGCCGGGCCGCCGCTTCCCATTGAGCGGGTCGAGCAGGGCGAGCGCACGCTCTTTCTTGCCTGTGCCGGCATCGGCAAGGTCGCCGCGGCGACGGCGGCGGCCACGCTCGTCCTCGGCCATGGTGTCGAGTTGCTGCTGGTGATCGGCACCGCCGGGAGCCTGGGTGCCGCGGGACGCGGCCCCTTCCTCATCACCGAGGCGGTGCAAGCCGATTTCGGGGCGATGCGCGATGAACGCCTGACCCACTATACCGCTGGCGATTGGCCCATTGGCCCCGCCAGCGTCGAGGCATTCCGTGCCGCTGACGTCCCCGACACGGGGATGGCGCGCGCGCGGATCGCCACCAGCGACCTGTTTGTCGAATGCGGCGCCCATGCCGCGCGGGTCCGCGATGCGCTCGGCGCGACGCTGGTCGACATGGAAACGGCCGCGGTGGCGCAAGCGGCGATGCTGCTCGGCGTGCCCTGGGCCGCGATCAAAGCCACGACGGACGAGGCCGACGGCGCCAGCGCCGGCGATTTCGCCGCCAATCTCGCGGCCAGCGCGCGCGCGGCCGCCCAGGCGACCGAGCGGCTGATCGCCTCGCTCTGATCCGGGCAACGCGCCCAGAGCGGGCGCGGTGATGGATCAGCGGCAAGCGATGCTGATCGACCCGCGCTTCGATCAGGAACCGAAAACCACGCGGAAAGCGCGCACCGGCACTCCCGTCTATTCCTATAGAATCGCGAGCGGACGGCCGCTCAGCGAGCCGGTCCGCAATCGGCCTCGAAGCTTGCATCCTGATCGAACGGCGCGCCCTGGTCGGTCGCCAGCGCGATGTTCGAGACACGGACATTCTGGCCGGAAACGACGACCGTGAACGGGCGGGTCACGTGCTGACCGCCGATGAGCTTGTGCTCAGCGGTTGCGAACGCCCGATCGACGCCAAGCCCGATGGCGAGTGCATTACCGGTCGAACTCAGCTCGACATAGACGGGCTTGCCGTCGGGGTCGGTTCCCGGGCCGGCAATTTCCACATCAGCCACCCCATCTGCAACATGGATGCCGCAGGTCGACGGCGTGAAGTCGTAGCGACCGGCCGCGGTGGTGACGACCCCGCTACGGCCTGCGCCGACCGATGCGGCGGTCACGGCAGCCGTTTCGATCGCCGCTGCGCTCGGGCTGTCGCCAGCGCCAGAACCGGCCGTGGTCGACGAACTGTCCCCGCAAGCAGACACGCTGAAAGCCATCAGCGCCAGACAGGCGCCGGTGGCGGCAATCTTGAAAACGGTAACGGCATTTCTCCCCGCAAGGGACCAGGCGGCCACGATGCTGCGGACAGCATAAGCAAAGGAAGACGGATAGGGCTAGCCCTGTTGGTCTTCGGGCGCCTCACCGTCATCGTCCATTTCACGGTCGGCGGCGTCCATGAAGTCGCGCGCGGCCTCGCGATCTTCGGGATCCTCGAAGGCATCCTCAAGATCCGGAGCGACGCCGAGCATGAACATCAAGCACCACAAGGCGAAGCGGCGGCCAGAATCCTTCTCGAGGCCGAATTGCGTCCGTAAGCGGTCGACACCGCTTGCGATTTGCTCGGGCGGGAGCGTGGCGATGTCATCGGTGCCGAAGAAGCCGGCGAGCAGTTGATCAAAATCCATGCCGCCCTGCTAGAGCAGGGAGACGACAACTACCATCCTCTCGGCCGCCGCCGCGCAAGTGACAGAGCGTCGGCCGTTAAAACCGCGTCTCGGCGACCGGGGTCAGAGCATCCCCCTGCTCGAACCACGCAACGAGATTATCGGCAACCAGCCCGCCCATCGCCGCCCGCGTGTGCTCGGAAGCCGATCCGATATGCGGCAGCAACACAACATTGGGCAGATCGAGCAGCGCCGGCGGCACGTGCGGTTCGTCATCATAGACGTCGAGCCCCGCGGCGAGGATCGTGCCATCGGCCAGCGCCGCGATCAGCGCCTGATCGTCCACCACGCTGCCGCGCGCAACGTTCACGAACACGCCATCGGGGCCAAGCGCCTTGAGCACCGCCGCATCGACAATGTGCCGTGTCGCGGCCCCGCCCGGCAGGATCGCGATCAGCGTGTCGCACGCCCCGGCGAGCGCCACTGGCGTCGGATACCACGGATAGGCGACACCCTCCTGCCGCGTGCGCCCATGATAGGCGATCGCCACCCCAAAGCCGTCGAGCCGCCGCGCAATCGCCTTGCCGATCCCGCCGAGCCCGAGAATGCCAATGCGCCGCCCGCGCAGCGTCGGCGAGAGCGCGAACGGGCCTTGAAGCCATCGCCCGTCGCGCAGGAACCGTTCGGCCTGCGGCATCTGCCGGATCGTGGCGAGCAACAGCCCGATCGTGAAATCGGCCACCTCCTCGTCGAGCACGCCCGGCGTATTGGTGACGACGATCCCGCGCGCCGCCGCGGCCGCCGCATCGACATTGTCATAGCCGACGCCGAAACTCGCCACGATCTCGAGCGCGGGGAGCCGCGCGAACAGGCTGTCATCGACCCGTCCGTAGAGCGTGCTGGTGGCGATGCCGCGGATCGTGGGGCCGTCCGATGCCAGAAACGCGTCGGGATCGGGCTGTTCCCACAGCCGATGGAGGTCGAAATGCGCGTCCAGCCCCGCGGTCACGGCGGGGTGCATCGGCGTCGTCATCAGGATAGCAGGGCGAATCATCGCCTATCGATAGACGGCCATCCGCCGCCACTCCACCCGCCACGGCACGGCACGGCCGCTGCACGCCCTATCCGTCACAAGGGGCCGGCATGGCTGAGCAGCCAATTGGTGAATTCCTGAACCTTGGGGTTGCTCTCGGATTCGCTCGGAAAGGTCAGCCAATAACTGCGCCCGCTCAGGATCGGTGCGCCGAACGGTGAAATCAGCCTTTTGCTCGCCAGTTCCTTGGCGATGTACAACGTCGGCAACACCGCGACCCCAAGCCCGAGCGAGGCGGCCTCGATCATCATGCTGTAATTTTCAAACCGCAGCCCCGCTTGCCCCACGGGCGCGCCATAATCCTCGAGCCATTTACTCCATAGCTCGGGCCGCGACGGCATGTAGAGCTTGTTGAACACCGCGCCCAACGCGGTGACCTCGTCATAGTGATCCTGCGTCACGACGGCGACGATCTCCTCGGTCACCAGCCGGTGCGCCCGCAGGTCCGACGGCCCGTCGGCCGAACATTCGATCGCCGCATCCACCCCCAGCCGCGCGAAATCGGATCGGCTCAGCCCGCGCACCAGATGCAGTTCGATGTCGTCATATTCGTGCGTGAAGCTGGCCAGCCGCGGCATCAGCCACCGCGATCCGAAGGTCGGCAACACGCCCAGCCGAAGCACCCGATCCATCGAACCGAAGGTGAGCAGCCGCGCGGTTTCGATCTCGAGTTCGTTGAGCACGCGCGAGACGGCTTCAAAGAAGAAATCGCCCGCTTCGTTGAGGATCAGTCGCTTCTTGTCGCGCACGAACAGCGGGCGCCGGGCAAAGCTTTCGAGATTGGCGATCTGGCGGCTGACCGCGCTCTGCGTGCGTCCCAATTCGTCGGCCGCCTTGGTGACATGGCCCAGGCGGGCGACGGCTTCAAATGCCTCGAGCGCGGGCAAGGTCGGTAGAATACGGCGCATGCCTCGAACTCCCGAAATCAGGAAGCCAGCTTATGATCTTGCTGAATAGGTACGCTATTGCACCGATCGTTCCGCTAACGCAAACCTGCGGCCCGCCCCGGCCATCGCGCCGTGGGTGATGGCATGAAGCGCATGTCGGGAGGCAATGATCCTTAATCTGGCGCTGGTGGAAAAGGCCGAAACGGCACTCGCAAAGGGCGATTTTGCTATGTTGCGCACCGCTGCCCAGGCGCTGATCGACGCCGCGCCCGATGCGCCGCGCGGGTGGCACTTGCTCGGGATCGCGCTGCGCCAGATGCACGAACTCGGCCCTGCAGCGGACGCGATCGACCGCGCCACTGCGCTGGCGCCGACCAGCGCCCCCTTGCTCCATTTGCGGGCGCTGCTCGAAGCCGAGCGCGGCGGCCCGTCCCTCCCTTTCTACACATTGGCCCGCGCGGCTGCGCCCGACGATCCCGAGATTGCACTGGGCGAAGCCGTCGCTTTGTGTGAGGCCGGCAATATCGACCAGGGCCTCGATACGCTCGACGCGATCAGCGCGACCCATCCGGCCTGGGTCAAAGCCCATGCCACGCTCGCCAAATTGCTGTGGGAAAGCGGTCGCGGCGCGGATCTCGCCGCACCGTTCCACCGGGCAATCCGTCACCGGCCCGACAACCCCGATCTCCACACCACATTGATCGCATTGTTGATGCAAGCCGGCCGCTACGGCGACGCCCTCAATGAAATCCACGCCGCCCGGCAGGCGTTCGGCGCCGCCGCATGGTTCGACGAGGCCGAAGCCGTCTGCGCGAGCGAAACCGGGCAGATCGCACGGGCAGATCGCGCGTTCGGGATCGCGGGCGATACACCGGGGGTCAACGCCGCCCGCGCGCGCCATGCGTTGCGCGCCGGCCGGTTCGACGAAGCGGCCGTGGCGGCGGAACAGGCCGTGGCGCACCCGCAAGGCAAAGCGGCATGGCCCTATCTGGCCGCGGCATGGCGGCTGCTCGATGACCCGCGATGGGCATGGCTCGAAGGCGATTCCCGGCTGTTCGGCGCGATCGATCTGGGGATCGCCCCGCGCGATCTCGAGGCCATCGCCGCGCTCGTCCGCTCGCTCCACACCGCCCGGCAGGCGCCGCTCGACCAGAGCCTCCGGCTGGGCACCCAGACCCCCGGCTCGATCCTCGATCGGCCCGAGCCCGAACTGCGCCTCCTCAGGGAAGCCGCGCGAGACGCGGTGCACGCCCATCTCGCGCAACTCCCGTCACCCGACCCACGCCACCCCGTGTTGCGCGAAGCCCGCGATGGCTTCCGCTTCGCCGGCTCATGGTCGTCGCTGCTCGAACCCCATGGCTATCACACCAGCCACATCCACCCCGCGGGCTGGTTCAGCTCGGCGCTCTACCTCGCGCTGCCGCCATCGACCGGAGACGGCGCGACCGGCTTCGACGGCTGGCTGCAATTCGGCGCGCCGCCCGCCGAACTGAATGTCGACCTGCCACCCTTCCGACGCGTGGAACCGCGTCCGGGGCTGCTCGCGCTGTTTCCCTCGATCACCTGGCACGGTACCGTGCCGTTCGCCACCGGCGAGCGGCTGACGATCGCGTTCGATGTCGTCTCCGCCGCGTCATGATCGCGGCGCATGATCTCCCGACCCAATACTCATGCGACGCAGGCCTGACGACGCCCTACCAATGAACCACTTTCTGGCAATTCTGGGCGTATTTCTGTGTCACATTCCGGCCTGTCATTCGATTGGAACGATCCGCTTCACCTCAGCGAACAGTTGAGCGAGGACGAACAGTCCATCGCCCGTTCGACGCGGGCTTATGCGCAAAACGACTTGATGCCGCGTATCCTGATGGCCAATCGCGAGGAACGGTTCGATCGCGAGATCATGACGGAAATGGGCGCCCTGGGACTACTCGGCGCGATGGTGCCCGAACGGTTCGGCGGCGCGGCGCTCGGCCATGTCGCTTATGGGTTGATCGCCCGCGAGATCGAGCGCGTCGATTCGGGCTATCGCTCGGCGATGAGTGTCCAGTCGTCACTGGTCATCCACCCGATCCTCGCTTTCGGCAGCGAGGCGCAAAAGCAGGCCTATGTTCCGAAACTGGCCAGCGGCGAACTGGTCGGCTGCTTCGGGCTCACCGAGCCCGACGGCGGGTCCGACCCCGGTGCGATGCGCACGCGCGCCGAGCGTGTCGCGAGCGGGTACGCCCTGAACGGCGGCAAGACCTGGATCACCAACGCCCCGATCGCCGATCTCGCGATCATCTGGGCCAAGCTCGACGGCGATATCCGCGGCTTCATCGTCGAACGCGGCACGCCCGGCTTCGACACGCCAAGGATCGAGGGCAAGATGAGCCTGCGCGCCTCGACCACAGGGATGATCGCGCTCACCGATTGCGTCGTCCCCGAAGACGCGATCCTGCCGGACGTGAAGGGCCTGAAGGGGCCGTTCTCGTGCCTCAACAAGGCACGCTACGGGATCGCGTGGGGATCGATGGGCGCGGCGGAATTCTGCTGGGAAGCCTCGCGGACCTACGCGCTCGACCGCAATATTTTCGGCAAGCCGCTCGCCGCGATGCAACTCGTCCAGAAGAAGCTCGCCGACATGCAGACCGAGATCGCGTTGGGTTTGCAGGCCACCCTGCGTCTCGGCCGTCTGCTCGATGAGGGCGCCTGGCTGCCCGAGGCGATCAGCATGTTGAAACGCAACAATTGCGGCAAGGCGCTCGACATCGCGCGGCTGGCACGCGACATTCACGGCGGCAACGGGATCGCCGACGACTATCACGTCATCCGGCACATGATGAACCTCGAAACGGTCAACACCTACGAAGGCACGCACGATATCCACGCCCTCATTCTGGGCCGCGCGCAGACCGGTCTGGCGGCCTTTGCCTAAGCCGGCGATGATCCCGGGGCCGAAACCGTGAACGAGGATGGGGCCACATCGAACCAAACGCTCGCGGCCATGGTGCGTGCGCAGGCGCGGGCGTGCGGCGACAAGATCGCGATCGTCCAGGACGCGCGACGGACCAGCTATGCCGGGCTCGACGCCCGTGCCGATGCGGTCGCGGCCGCCCTCGCCGCTGCCGGGATCGCCCCCGGCGAGCGCGTGGCGGTGCTCAGCCGCAATTGCGATCGTTTCTACGAACTGCTTGCTGGCGCCGCGAAAGCCGGCGTCTGCCTGCTGCCGCTCAACATCCGCCTTGCCGCCGACGAACTCGCCTACATCATCGGTGATGCCGAGCCGCGCTTGCTGTTCGTCGGCAGCGGGCTGGAGGCGCTGGCGGCGCGCGCGGTGCAAGGCTGCGCGACACCGCCGATACTGGTGTCGCTCGATGAGGATTATCCACGCTGGCACCAGCACACCGCGTCAGCCCCCACCCGCGTCGCGCAGCCCGATGATGATGTTTTGCAGCTCTACACCAGCGGCACCACCGGCCGCCCCAAAGGCGTCGTGCTCAGCAACCACAACCTCGCCGCGGTGTGGCGGATGAGCGCGGCGGTGCCGGGGTTCGATTATCAGGCCGACGATGTCGTCATGACGGTGATGCCGCAATTCCATGTCGCGGGAATCAACACCGGTCTCCTCACGCTCTATCACGGCGGCGAGATGGTGATCGCCTCGGATTTCGAGCCCGCCGCCTTGCTCGCGCTGATCGAGCGCCATCGCTGCACGCAGGCATTTCTGGTGCCGTCGATGATCACCATGCTGCTCGACCACGGTGGGCTGCGCGCCGAGCACGTCGCGAGCTTGCGCCAGATCGCTTATGGCGGCTCGGCGATCACCGGCGCGCTGCTCGACCGCGCCCGCGCGACGCTGGGCTGCGATGTCGCGCAACTATACGGGATGACCGAAACCACCGGCGCCGGCACCGTGCTCTCCCCCACCGAACACGATCGCGCGGAGAAAGCAGGCTCGTGCGGCCGCGCCTGGCCGGGGCTCAAGATCGTCGCGATCGACGACGCCGGGAATATATTGCCGCCGGGGCAGCGCGGCGAACTCGTCATCGCCGGGGAGACGGTGATGGAGCGCTATTGGCGCCAGCCGCAGGCCACCGCCGAGGCGTTGCACCCGACCGGCCTTTTGACCGGCGACGGCGGCTATATCGACGCCGAGGGCTTCGTCTTCATCGCCGACCGGATCAAGGACATGATTATCAGCGGCGGCGAGAATATCGCCCCATCGCAGGTCGAGGACGTGCTCGCGGGCTATCCCGGCGTGCGTGACGTCGCGGTGGTCGGGGTGCCGTCCGAGCGCTGGGGCGAAGCGGTCAAGGCCTTCATCGTGCCCGACCGCGATGCCGTGCTCGAACCCGCCGAAATGATCGCCTGGGCCCGCGCGCGCCTCGCCGCCTACAAACTCCCCAAGACGATCGAAATGATCGACGCGATCCCGCGCAACGCCTCGGGCAAGGTGCTGCGCCGACAGCTACGCGACCGGGATCAAGCGGCGGCCGATGCTTCGGGCCTTGGCTCGCCCGCCGCATAAGCGCGCTCGAACTTGGTCGCCTCGGCCTCTCCGGTACGGCGCGCGACGATCCACAGCAGCACCAGTGATACCGGCGAGATGATGAACAGGCTGTACATGCCTGTCGCCAGCGATCCGGTGACGGTCGCCACCTTGCCGACGAAATACGGCCCGAGCGCCAACCCGAGCATCGTCGCCCCCAGCAGATAGGTCGCGCCGATCGTGCCGCGCATCCTTGGCAGCACGAAATCCTGATAAGCGGTGATCGCCGACCCAAGCCATAGGCTGTTGAGCAGATACACGATCGCGCTCAGCACGCCGTAAAGCGCGAAACTATCGACCGCGAACATGATCGCCGCGAACGGCGCGGGCAGCACAACCGCGAGCATGCAGACATAAACCCGCCCGCGCACGTCGCGCGCTTTCCAGATGTCGGAAAGCCGCCCGCCGATAATCACCCCCGCCGCCGATGCGGCCGCCGCCGGAAGCCCGATGTAGAGCCCGGCGACATCCTTGGCCACGTCGAACGTCCGGATGCCGTAAGGGGCGACCCAGAACATATAGCCATAGGTGAAGAACGACAGGCTGCCGAAGCCCAGGATCGCGAGCAACACGGTCTTGCTGCCCCAGATCAGGCGATAGGTCGGCAGATCGGTGAATTTGAGCATCTGAATCCACGAGAACACCGCATAGATACCCACGCCATAGCCAACCCATTGCGCGATATCGCCGGTGCCTGCCGCCAACGCGTAGACCGCCAGCGCGACCATGCCGAGCACGATCAGGTTGATCCGCAACGCGCCGGGGAAACGCGCCACGCTCCACAAGGTGAGCGGCGGCAACACGGCCGCCATTTCAAGCGCAAACCGCCGCCACGCCCCCGGCCGTGCGGGATGCGTCGGCGTGCCGTCGCTCGCGCCGCGCATCGGCTCGCGGATCGTGAACATCCACACCGCCATCAACAGCCCCGGCAGGCCGACCGCGAGGAACGCGACCTGCCAGCCGGCGAAGCCGAACGGCGCCCCGCCGCCGGCATAGGCCTTGTTCCAGCTATCGGCGATCCACCCGCCCAGCGGCAGGCTGAGCCCCATCCCCAGATAGAGCCCCGCCGAATAGATCGAGATCGCCAGCGCCCGCCGGCGCTTCGAGAAATAATCGGCGAGCATCGAGAAGGCGGCCGGCGACGCCGCGGCCTCGCCGATGCCGACGCCGACGCGCGCAATCGCAAGCTGCGCGAAATTCCCCGCGAGCCCCGACAATGCCGTCATGCTCGACCAGGCCAGCAGCCCCAAAGCGATCAGCCGCCCGCGATACCAATCGTCGGCCAACCGCCCGAGCGGGATACCGAACAGCGCATAGAAGATCGCGAACGCAGTCCCGTAGAGAAAGCCGAGTTGCGCGTCGGTCAGCGCGAGGTCGGCCTTGATGTCCTCGGCGAGGATCGAGATGATCTGCCGGTCGATGAAATTGAGCGCGTAAACGAGAACGAGGACGCTCAGCGCATACCAGGCATAAGGCTGATCGGTTTGCGCGGCGTCGCCGGGCTCATGCTCATGCGCCAATCGTCATCCCCTCCAATGGCCGTTCGGTCGGCAAGGTCGCAAACCCCGCCCGAGAAATCTCACAAAAAGTTGGACTGGGTTCATGATCCTGCCGAATGGATCGATCGATGAGCCTCGCCCGCGCGCTCACCCGCGCAGATGGCGGCGTGCGATCACCACTTTCTGCACTTCGGACGCGCCCTCATAGATCCGCAGCGCGCGGATTTCGCGGTACAGGCTTTCCACCGGCTCGCCCTTGACCACGCCGAGCCCGCCAAACATCTGCACGGCCTTGTCGATCACCCCCTGCGCGGCCTCGGTCGCATGGAGTTTGGCGATCGCCGCCTCGCGACTGTTCTCGCGCCGCGCCACATCATGCGTCCATGCCGCGCGGTAGATGAGCAGCGCCGACGCATCGACCTCCGCCACCATTTCCGCCAGCCGCGACTGGGTGATCGGGTTCGACGCCAGCGACGCGCCGAACAGATGGCGCGATTGCGCCCGCCCGGTCGCCTCGTGCAGCGCCCGGCGCGAAAAGCCCAAGGCGGCGGCCCCCACCGTCGATCGGAAGATATCGAGTGTCGTCATCGCATTGGCGAAGCCACGCCCCGCCTCGCCGATCAGCGCATCTTGTTCGAGGACACAATCCTGAAAGCCGATCCGCGCCAGCGGATGCGGCGCAATCACCTCGATCCGCTCGACGATCTCGAGCCCCGGCGCGTCGGCATCGATGACGAAGGCCGAGACGCCCTTCGCCCCCGGCGCCTCTCCGGTGCGCGCGAACAGGACGTAGAAATCGGCGATGCCCCCGTTCGAGATGAAGGTCTTTTCGCCGTTGATGCGATACCGCCCCTCGCGCAGTTCGGCGCGGGTTTCCATATTGGCGACATCGGAGCCGCTATGCGCCTCGGTCATCGCGAAGGCGGCGATCTTGTCGCCGCGCACCACGGCGGGCAGATAAGCCTGCTTCTGGGCATCGCTGCCCGCAAGGCTGATCGTGCCCGAACCCAGCCCCTGCATCGCGAAGGCGAAATCCGCCAGTCCCGAATGGAAGGCGAGAATCTGGCGGATGATGCACAGCGAGCGGACGTCGAGTTCATCGAAGATACCGCCATAAGCGGCGGGCGCGACGTAACGAAGCCATCCTCCGGCCGCGAGCGCTGCCACCAGCCTGCGACACGCACCGTCGATATCGCGTTCGTCAGGCGAATGCGCCGCCAGTTCGGTGCGGCACCATTCCTCCAGTTCGACGGCGAGCCGGCGGTGGTGATCCTCGAAGAACGGCCATTCGAGATATGTCTGATCGACAAACCGCGCCACAGGGCCGGCCCTGGTCTCACGTCGGTCGGCGTCGTCTGGTTGACGGCCGCCGCGCCGCCGGTCCGACGGACCGGCATTCGAATTTTCATGCATCACTGATTGTACTCAAGAAGTGCCCGGCGCGCCCGTGAAGGGCGCGCCGCAGCCGAAACTTCACCGGGCCGGCAAGGCCGTGGTGCGATCGCGGGACGCGATCATGCGACTGGGATGGCCCGGACAAAGACCTTGCTCGCGACACGAATGCGCTGGAAAAGCAGCCGATGAACCCGGTGCTTCGGTCATAAATTTCCCTTTCCTCCACACCGGATACGCAAGGCGACGATCAGAACCGGAAGCGGAAGCCCGCGGTGGCATAGCGACCGATCGCGTCGTAAACCGAATAGTTGGACCAGCTCAGATGCGTGCCCGACACGCGTGGTGAGAGCGGCGGATCGCGATTGAACAGGTTGTTCACGGTCAGGAAGAATTCGTGCTGCTCGTCCGCCCCCACCCGGAAGCGCGCGGCAAGATCGGAATACCAGACCGCCGGGATGCTATTGTCGTTGATGTCGACGCCCTCGACGAAGGTGACGTCATATTTGCCCTTGTGGATGTAGCGTTGCTTCCAGCTCAACTCGAACGGGCCGGTCTTGTAACTCGCGGTGAGCGTCCCCTTCCACTCGGGGTTGTCCGAAAGGCCGACCTCCCCCGCCCGGTTGATCGAGATCGATCCCGGTGTCGTACGCGCGAACTGCCACTGGTAATTGGCCAGCGCCGACAGGCCGAGTTGCCCGCCTAGGAACGGAACGCGATAATCGATCTCGAAATCGATCCCGCTCAGCTTGAGCGCATCGAGGTTGAGGTTGGGAAGATCGATCCGGTAATTTGTCCCCGCAACGATGGTAATGTTGTCGCACGCGGTCTGATTGTTCCGCAGATAGCATTCGTCCATCGTTTCCTGCCGGCCAAGGCTGGCGATCGCGCCCTTGATATCGATATTGTAATAATCGACCGAGGCGCGGAAACCGCGGATGAAAGCGGGCTCCACCACCACACCCGCCGTCAGCGTATCGGCCTTTTCAGGGCTGAGGTTGGGATTGCCGCGCGTCAGCGTGACGACGTCGACCGTATCACCGGTGATCGGATGCCGGGCGGTGCCGATCCCCTGGCTGCCGCCGGTAAACAGTTCGGCGACGTTCGGCCCGCGAATGTCGCGTGACCGGGTGGCGCGGAAACGCAGGCCGGAGATCGGCATGTAATTGGCGCCGAGCTTCCACGTCACCACCGTGCCGCTGGTGCTGTAATCGGCAACGCGCACCGCGGCGTTGAGTTCGAGCAATTCGACCATCGGCGCGTGCCGGGCGATCGGCGCGGCGATTTCGAGGAAGCCCTCCTTGATATCGAACGATCCCGCCAGCGGCTGCGGATTGCCGACGATGAACGGGCCTACGCGCCCCACGAGTCCCGCAGGGCCCCCACGAATGCCGGTATAATCGACGATTTCCGCGGTATTGGCCGAGGTCGTCTGGCGGGCCGATTCGGAACGATATTCGACGCCCGCAGCCAGCGTGATCGGATCGGACCATAAGGCGAAAAGCGGGCGTTGGACGGTCAGCGCGACGACATCCTGCCGCAGGCTCAGGTTCCGCCATTCGTCGCCGACGATATAGGCCAGCGCCTCTGCCGAAGGGGCGCCCGCGCCAAATGGATTGAACGGCACGCAGCCGGGATCATAGCCCGACAAGGTCGAGCGGCAGACGATCTTGCCGCTGGTTGGATCTTCGACCGCGTCGATCGCCGCATAAAAGCGGCGATTATGGAGCACGTCGAAATTGGTGATCCGGATCTCGTTCTCGCCATGGGTATAATAACCGTCGATCGTCCAGGCGCCCGGCGTCGCGGTGAAGCCCGTCGCCACGCGCCACATTTCCTTCTCATTCTCGGCCCGGATCATGCTTTCGGAATGGATGCGGCCAAGCCGGAACGAGGCGATGCCGTCATTCACCATCCGATCGCGGATGACATCGGGCAGGAAGGCGTTGTTGGCGTAGATCGTGGGCGCGGCGGTGGCGTAGGTATAATTGTAATATTGGTCCCAATTGGACTTCGCCTTGCCGTAATTGCCCTCGATGAAGACGTTGAGATCGTCGTTCAGGTCGTAATCACTGCGCAGGAACGCGGTGAAACGCTCGGTGCCCGCCGAGATGTTGCGATCGTTGCGGATGCCGTCGCCCCCCAGCATGAAGCTCGCCGAACGGACGGTGCCGAATGCAAACGGTGCCGGCGTTCCATCGGGCAGGAACTGGGTGCCGGCGAGCGGCCCCGCGGTGATCAGGCCACCGAAGGTCGAATTGGACACCACCGCGCCGTCAGCGACGATCAGCCGCGCCGGACCGGGGCCGGAATTGGGCAGGATTCCCGATCCGCGCGCATTCCAGCGACGATCGCTTTCGTACGGGCCAATCCCCGAATTGGTATAATATTCGACGCTCGCGAGGATATGCCCGCGCCCCAGGCTCTTGCCTGCTGTCAGCGACGCCTTTTGCGATCCGGCATCGCCATATTGCGAAATGCCCGCCTGAATCGCCCCCTTCAGCCCTTCGAAGTCGGTATCGAGGACGAAGTTCACTACCCCTGCGACGGCATCGGACCCGTAAGCGGCGGAGGCGCCGCCGGTCACCACCTCGACCCGCGAGACAAGGCTCTGCGGCAAGGTGTTGATGTCGGTCGCGCCCTGATCGGTGCCCGCAACCACGCGCCGCCCGTTGAGCAACACGAGGTTCCGTTCAGCTCCAAGGTTACGCAGGTTGAGCAGGTTCGCGCCCGCCGCCCCGTTGGCGGAGACCCCGCCGGCCTGGGGAACGTCCGAACCACGGAATTGCGGAAGCTGGTTGAGCCCGTCGGCGAGCGTGCCGGGCGCGGCGGTGAGCAATTCGTCGGTGCTCTGGACCGTGACCGGGGTCGGCGCCGTGAAACCCGAGGTGATACGCGTGCCGGTGACCACGATCGCGTCGGCCCCGGTTGAACTGAGTTGCTCGGCCTGATCGGCATCCTGCGCGAACGCCGGCCCCGCGCTCAGCATCAGAGCAAGCGCGATCGCCGAGGGGCCCTCGTAAAAATTATGCTTCCGCCTCATGACATCCTCTCCCTCACCGCATTTTTTTTGAACCTTAGGGTCAGGTTTGGACGAAGCCTCACGATTAATCTGTATGAAATGATGACCTCGATGAATGATGATCCCCCGCCGTACGCGATCGGATCGCCGCGTTTCGGGCGGCACCTACGGTGACTCCGCTGCATGGGGCGTCCAGCCTGACGCTACGGCGAGGATCATTCGCTATCCGCATGGGTCGATGAGCATTATTCCTGAGGCGCCCGCCATTCCGGTGCTAGTCTTGAGGGAACGACACCAGGGAGAGGGCAACTTCATGACTTTCAAACATGGATTGGATCAGGCGGGATCGCGCGACATCGATCATGGCATCGGGCGGCGCGAATTCTTCAGGAATAGCGGCGCGGTCGGCCTTGCCGGCGCGACGCTCGGTGCCGGACTGATCCTGCCGATGGGCGCCGCGATCGCCCAGACGGGCACCGACTTTCCAAAACCCAAGGGCCTGCTCCCCGGCGGCCAATCCGATTCGCGTTTCCCGGTTTCGTTCGCCGCACCGGTGACCGAAGGGCTTCGGCTCGTGATGGAATATTTCACCGCGCTCAACCAGCGCGATGTCGCCGGGATCGCCAAGACGCTGCACTTCCCGTTCGCGATTTACGAACAGATCGAACCGCTCGTCTATCAGAGCGAAGCCGAGTTCTTGCGCACTCCGCCACCGACGCTGAACGCGACCGGCCGCGGCCCGACACAGATCTCCCCGAACTCATACGATCTGCTCGAATCGATCAACGTCCACCTCTACTGCCCGGTCGGCGGCGTGTTCTCGCTCGGGTTCACGCGCTACAAGCCCGAGGGCGACAAACTGTTCGATTGCGAGGGGATCTACACCGTCACCAACAACGACGGCCGCTGGGCGATCGAGATGGTATCGACGATCATTCACGAACGCGGCTACGAAGGCGATCCCCATCCCGATGCCGAAACCACCGCGCGGCTGGCCAGCGAAGGCTATCTCGCGGCGTTCGGCTATCGCGACGAAACGCTGCTCGACGATCGCAGCAAGGGCCGCGGGTCGTTCGAACAACGCTTGCCGGTGGGCACCCGCACGGCGAGCGTGGACTTCGGTTACGGGCCGCGCGACAGGACGCGCAATGCGCGCAACAATGAACCGATGAAGGGGTGGAAAACCGCGGGCGTCAAAAGCCGCCTGCGCGTGTCGAACGTGACGGCCGAGGTCGGCGAACAGGAAACCAACCTCAAGGAATTCGTCGCGCTCGCGGGCGGCACCGTCGGCGATTACGGCTATACGCGCATCAACGAGCACCGTCCGCTCGTGCTCCACGCAACGCATGACAAGGCACATGTGCTCGGCGGCTATACCCGCTTCACCACCGACAGCCGCTTCATCTCCGAAACGCGCAGCATCGGCATTCGCGTGCGCAAGGGCGGCCATTGGGGATCGTCGGGCGGCATCGGACAGGTGACGCACCACGACGCATCGAACTCCAAAGCCTGACGGCAGCATTGGACGAGCTCGATCTCTTTGAGGCGATCGCCCGGCGCAGGCGCGCGGTGCGGGGATTTCTCCCGCACCGCGCGGACCGCGCGCTGATCGAACGCGTCGTGGCGATCGCGACCACCACACCATCGAGTTGCAACACCCAGCCCTGGACGCTGCATATCGCATCCGGCGCGCCGCTCGACCGGCTTCGCGTGACGCTGACCGACGCCGTGGCGTCGGGCACCGCACCCGATTACGAGGTCACCGCCGCCGCCCGCTACGAAGGGCAATTCCGCGAGCGCCAGATCGATGCGGCGATCCGCCTGTTCGACACGCAAGGCGTCGATCGTCACGACAAGGCGGCCCGCTCGGCCTCGATGCTGCAAAACTTCAGCTTCTTCGGCGCGCCCCACGCCGCCTTCCTGTTCATGCCCGCCGACGGCGGCGTGCGCGAGGCGGCCGATTGCAGCAAATTCGCACAGACCTTCATGCTCGCGCTCGCCGCCGCGGGGCTCGGTTCGTGCCCTCAGGCCTCGCTCAGCGGTTACCCGTCGATCATTCGCAAAACGCTGAAGATCGAGGACGAGCCGGGCAAGCTCTTGCTCGGCATCTCGTTCGGCTATCCCGACGAGCAGGACCCCACGGCCCAGGCCCGTCCACCACGCGCCGCCCCCGGCGACGTGGCGCGCTTCCACACCGACTGAGCCCGTAAGCCGCAAAAACGCCGCCCTTCGTCTTTCCGGGCGCCCGCCCGCGCGGCGACGAAGCGGCGCCCCGCCGCCGCCCGATCCTCGACGTACCGGCCGAATTCGGCGTCGCCGCAAATCTGGCGGTTGACGTCCTTGCGCTCTGGCTTCATTACTCAGACAAATAAGCGCGGGGAGGATCGGTTTGTCAGGCGTCGTGCTGGACGGAGTGAGCAAGCGTTACGGCGCGACGACCGTGATCGATCGGCTGTCGCTGACGATCGGCGCGGGCGAGTTCGTCGTGTTTCTCGGCCCCTCGGGGTGCGGCAAATCCACCTTGCTCAGGATGATCGCGGGGCTCGAAAGCGTCGATGGCGGCGAGATCCGCATCGGCGAGCGCCGCGTCGATCGCCTGCCGCCGGGGGATCGCGGCGTCGCGATGGTGTTCCAGAATTACGCACTCTACCCGCATATGAGCGTGCGCGAGAATATGGCGTTCGGCCTCCGCAACGCGCGCGTGCCCGCCGACGAGATCGAGCGCCGCGTGGCAGCAGCCGCCGACGCGCTCGAAATCGCGACCCTGCTCGATCGCAAATCAACCCAGCTTTCGGGTGGCCAGCAGCAGCGCGTCGCGATCGCGCGCGCGATCGTCAAGCAGCCCGAACTATTCCTGCTCGACGAGCCGCTGTCGAACCTCGACGCCGCGCTTCGGATGCGCACCCGGCTCGAGATCGCACAGCTCCACCAGCGGCTCGGCACGACGATGATCTTCGTCACCCACGATCAGGTCGAGGCGATGACGCTCGCCGACCGGATCGTCGTGCTCAATCAGGGCGGGATCGAACAGGTCGGCAGCCCGATGGACATCTATCTGACCCCACGCACCGAATTCGTCGCGAGCTTCGTCGGATCGCCCAGGATCAACCTGCTGCCGGTTACGGTCGAGCCCGCCGGCGCCCGCGCCCGCGCGCGGCTGGCGAACGGCGCGACCGTCGACACCGCCGTCGCCACCGCCGACCTGCCCACGGGCACGATGACGCTGGGCCTGCGCCCCGAATGTATCCGTCCCGCCGCGCTCGACGGCGCCCCGCTCGCCGCGCGCGTCCAGGTGGTCGAGCGGCTCGGCGAGCGCACGCTGCTCCACGTCGCGCTCGATGACGGCACCCCGATCGTCGCCGAGGATGGCGGCTTGTCGGCGGTGCGACCGGGCGATCGGATCGGCCTCGCGGTCCAGCCCGATCGCGCGCATCTGTTCGATGCCGATGGCATCGGCCACCATCCGGCGCCGCGCGGCTGATGGCATCCTCCACGTCTCGGCCCCGCCGCACGACGGAGTGGACGAACCCGCTGTTCGTGCTGCCCTATCTGATCGTGTTCGTGGCGATGATCGTCGTGCCGCTGGCGTGGGGGATGTGGCTGTCGACCACCAAAAGCGATCTGTTCGGCACCGAAAGCTGGGTCGGGCTCACCAATTTCGTGCGGCTGTTCGGCGATCCGATCTTCCTCCAAACCGTCTGGAATACCTTCTATTTCGTGCTGCTGACGGTGCCGCTGCTCGCGGTGCTGGGGCTCGCGCTGGCGCTGGTCCTCAACCGGCAGGCACGCTGGGCGGCGGTGCTGCGGACGATCTTCTTCGCCTCGACGGTGCTGTCGGTAACGGTGGTGACGCTGGTGTGGCGGCTGGTGTTCCTGCCCGACAGCGGGCTGCTCTCGGTCATCACCCGTGCGCTGGGCGGCACGCCGATCGCGTTCCTCAACGACGAGACGCTGGCGATGCCCGCGATCGCGATCACCACGATCTGGTGGTGCATCGGCCTGCCGATGGTGCTGTTCCTCGCCGCGCTCCAGCAGGTGCCGAGGTCGCTGTACGAGGCCGCCGCGCTCGATAACGCCTCGCGCTGGACGACGCTGACGCGGATCACGCTGCCCGCGATCCGGCGCACCTTCGCGCTCGTCATCATCATCGAGGTGATCCTTCAGTTCCAGCTTTTCGGCCAGCCGCAATTGATGACGCTCGGCGGCCCCAACAACGCGACGCGCCCGATCGTGCTGTTCATCTACGAAACCGGCTGGCGGCAATGGGAACTGGGCTATGCCTCGGCCGCAGCCCAGGTGCTGTTCGCGATGATCCTGATCGCGGCGATGGTGCAATATTGGCTGTCCTCGCGGCGGGAGGCCCGCTGATGCGCTTCGGCCGCACCCACCCGCTCGCGCTCACGCTGATCGTCATCGCCGCGGTGCTGATGATGGTGCCGCTGTTCTGGGTACTCGCGCTGTCGTTCAAGGCCAATGCGGCGCTGATGATGGATACCAATTCGGTGTTCAGCCTGCCCTATACGCTCGCCAATTACCGCACGTTGTTCGGCGACGGGCAGGTGTTCCGCTGGATCGGCAACAGCCTGATCGTGTCGCTGGGCATGACGGCAGGCGTGCTGATCCTGTCGAGCCTCGCCGGCTATGGCTTCGCGCGGCTCGACTTTCCCGGGCGATCGGTGCTGTTCGTGATCGTGCTGCTCGGCCTCGCGGTGCCAGAGCAGGCGGTCATCATCGCGCGGCATCAGATGCTCAGCCTCGTCTCGATGCACAACACCTATGGCGCGCTGATCCTGCCCGGCCTGTCGGCGCCGTTCGGCGTGTTCCTGATGACGCAATATTTCCGCGCGATTCCCCGCGACATCGACGAGGCGGCGCTGCTCGACGGCGCCTCGCGCTTCAAGATATTCTGGAAAGTGCTGCTGCCGCTCACCATCCCCGCGCAGGCGACGCTCGGCATCTTCACCTTCCTGTCGGCGTGGAACGATTATTGGTGGCCGCTGATCTCGGCGACCAACAAGCAGATGTTCACGCTGACGGTGGGCATCGCCTCCACCCAGATGAATTTCGCGCAGACCGAAGGGCTCGGCTTCCTGATGGCGCAGGCGGTGCTGGCAGGCCTGCCGATCCTGATCGTCTATCTGTTCTTCCAGAAATATATCGTCCAGGCGGTCGCCGGAGCCGCGGGGCGATGAGGAGGTTCGCGCTCCTTGCGCTCGCACTGCTCGTCGCTGCGTGCGGTGGCGCGGCGCATGACGATCGCACCACACTCGTCATCCAGCGCTTCTTCGGTGCGTGCGAGGCCGACTATGGCCGCAATACCGACATCGCCGCCGCCGAGGGCGAATGCGGGATCATGACCTCGATCATCAACAAATTCGAGGCCGACAATCCCGATATCCGCGTGGTCGAGAATATCGTGTTCTGGCCGGGCTACGACCAGCTTACCGCGCAGCTCGCCGCCAATGACGCGCCCGATCTGGTGACGATGCACGGCTCGGTGATCGCCGATTATCAGGCGCGCGGCCTGCTCGATCCGGTGGGGGGCGATCTCGCATCGGTCGGGATCACGCCCGATCGCTTCACCGATGCCGCGCGCCGTGCGGTAACGATCGACGGCAAGGTCTGGGGACTGCCGCTCGATAGCTGGACGATGCTGTGGCACGTCAACACCAACCTGTTCCGCGAGACCGGGCTGATGCGGAACGGCCAACCGATACTGCCGCGCTCGCCCGAAGAACTGCTGGCGCAGGCCGAGCAGTTCAAGCGTCGCACCGGCAAGCCCTATCTGGTGCAGGCGACCGCCAACGAATATGCGAGCTATACGCGCAATTTCTACACCTTCGCGCTGCAACAGGGCGTGCCGCTGTTCACCGACGCGCGCCACGCCAATTTCCGCACCCCCGCCGCGCACCGCGCGCTCGAATTGTTCAAGCAAATCCGCAGCCGCGATCTCACCACGCAGAATCAGGATTACAGCGCGGCGGTGGCGAGCTTCCTGGGCGGCGGCGGCGGCGTGTTCCTCGTCGGCACGTGGATGGTGCAGGATTTCGACGCCGCGTCGCGCAACCCGGACAGCGCGCTCCACAACGGCTATGCGGTCTTTCCCTACCCCCAACTCTTCCAGCGCGACGTGACCTTCGCCGACGGCCATAATTGGGTGATGCCGCATAACCCGGCGCGCACCCCCGCCGAGCACGACGCCGCGCTGCGCTTCCTCAAATTCTTCGCCGCGCACGACCAGGATTGGGCGCGCACCGGCCATATGCCCGCGTTCGAGGCGGTGATCGAGAACCCCGCCTGGCGCGCGCTGCCGCACCGGGCGGCGCTGGCCGAGATCGCGCGCACCGCGACACCGCTCCCGAAGCAAATCCGCCGCCAGTTCCCGATCGAGACCGTCATCGGCCAGGAAGCCGCCGCCGCGATCGCGGGGAACAAGTCGATCGATCAGGCGCTCGCCGACATGGAGCGGCGCGTGAACGACATTCTCCAGCACATCTAACCCAGGGACGATCTCGCCATGCTCTCTTCTCATGTCATCGCCGACGCTGATTTCGTGATCGCGCCGGTCGCACGGCACGTTTTCGGCAGCTTCGTCGAGCATCTCGGCCGCTGCGTCTATGGCGGCATCTACGAGCCCGGCCATGCCACCGCCGACGCCAACGGCTTCCGCGGCGACGTGCTCGCGCTGATCCGCGAACTGGGCCCCACGATCGTGCGCTATCCGGGCGGCAATTTCCTCTCGGGCTATGATTGGGAGGATGGCGTCGGCCCCAAGGACCAGCGCCCCGTCCGCCTCGATCTCGCCTGGGGCTCGACCGAGACCAACCAGTTCGGCACCAACGAATTCATGGACTGGTGCAAGGCGGCCGACATCGAGCCGATGTTCGCGGTCAACCTCGGCACGCGCGGGGCCGCCGAGGCGCAGAACTTCCTCGAATATTGCAACCATCCCGGCGGCACGCATTACGCCGATCTGCGGCGGAGCCACGGCTATGAGGCACCGCACGACATCAAATTCTGGTGCCTCGGCAACGAGATGGACGGGCCCTGGCAAACCGGCGCCAAGACGGCGGAGGAATATGGCCGCATCGCCACCGAGACCGCCAAGATGATGCGCTGGACCTCGGACGGGCTCCAGCTCGCCGCGTGCGGTTCCTCGGCGCGCACGATGCCCACTTTCGGCGCGTGGGAATATGAGGTGCTCGATCATTGTTTCGAGCAGGTCGATTACATCTCGCTCCACCAATATTTCGAGAATCACGAACATGAGGTCGATCGCTTCCTGACCGCGATCGACGATCTCGAACATTTCATCACCGAGGTGACCGCCATCGCCGACGCGGTGGCCGCCAAGCGGCGATCCCCCAAACGGATCATGCTCTCGCTCGATGAATGGAACGTCTGGTATCGTGCGCGTTCGGGTGAGCAATTGCGCGGCGTGGGCTGGCCCGAGGCGCCGCCGCTGCTCGAGGAAATCTACAATATGGAGGATGCGCTTGTCGTCGGCGGCGCGCTGCTGACGATGATCAACCACGCCGATCGCGTGAAGGCGGCGTGCCTCGCGCAGCTCGTCAACGTGATCGCGCCGATCATGACCGAGACCGGCGGCCCGGCGTGGCGGCAGACGATCTTCCATCCCTTCGCGCAAGCCTCGCGCCACGCGCGCGGCAACGCGCTGCGCTTGAAGGTCGATACCGGCACCTTCGCCGCCGGCAACCAGCAGGCCGCCCCCTTGCTCGTCACCGCGGTGGTCCACGATCCCGACACCGGCGCCGCGACGCTGTTCGCGCTCAACCGCAGCGTCGACGAGGAAATGACCCTCACCGCCGAATTGCGCAACATGGGCACGCGGCGGCTTGCCAGCGCCGAAGAACTGCACCATCGCGATCTGGAGGCGACCAATACGAAGGACGCGCCCGATCGCGTCACCCCCGTCGCCCATCCCAAGGCCGCGCTCGCAGATGGCGTGTTAACGGCCACGCTCAAGCCGCTGTCATGGAACGTCTTTACGACAATCCCGGCATGACGCGGCCACTTTGTCTCCGGGGCCGTCCACGCTAAGAGGGAGTAATATGCCGTCGCGCCGCCGCACCACCACGATCATCGACACCCCCGAGGGGCGCAAGCTGTTGCGCATCCACGGCACGATCGCGCGCGACATCGGCATCCGCATCGTCTCGGGCCGGTTCCAGCCCGGCGAGGTGCTCGACGGCGAGGTCGAGGCGAGCGACCGGTTGCGCGTCTCGCGCACCGCTTATCGTGAGGCGGTGCGCATCCTCGCCGCCAAAGGCCTCGTCGAATCGCGCCCCAAGACGGGCACGCGCGTCAGCCCGCAGGCGAAATGGCATCTGCTCGATCCCGACGTGCTGTCCTGGATCTTCGAATTCGAGCCCGGCGACGATCTGCTCGCCAGCCTGTTCGAACTGCGCAAGATCGTCGAGCCCGAGGCCGCCGCGCTCGCCGCGCAGCGCCGTACCGAGGCGCAGGTCGCGACGATGGCCGAGTCGCTCGCGGGGATGACCGAACACACGCTCGCCTCGCCCGAAGGCCGCGCCGCCGACCAGCATTTCCACGCCGCGCTGCTCGAAGCGTCGGGCAACCCCTTTCTCGTCTCGCTCACCAGCGGCGTCGGCGCGGCGGTCGCGTGGACGACGGTGTTCAAGCAGCGCCACATGCCGCTCAGCCGCGATCCGATCCCCGATCACCGCCGCGTGTTCGACGCCGTCGCCGCGGGCAATCCCAAGGCCGCGCACAAGGCGATGGCGAACCTCGTCGATATGGCGTTCCTCGATACGACGCGCGCGCTGCCGGGCGCACAAGGCGAAAAGACGTTGCCACCGCCCTCCGGCTCGTCCTGAGCCGGTAACGCCGCTCACGCCACGCTGGGCCAGCCGGCGGCGTCCCAGTCAAGCGGATTGATCCGCAGCGTCGGCACACCGTCGTGCTGCGTATCGTAGGCGTGATAGACGATGTAATCACGTTCGCCGTCCTGCAGCACCGCGCAATGGCCGGGGCCGACGAACCGGTCGCCCGCGCTGCGATCGGCGCGCAGGATCACCGTGCCGCCGCCCTTGAGCATCGATCGCCCCTCGCGATCGACATAGGGGCCGGCAACCGCCTTGGAGCGCCCGACCACGGTATAGTAAGTGCTGTTCGCGCCCCGGCAGCAGAAATCGAACGATGCGAACAGATAATAGAAATCGCCGCGGCGGATGATGAAGGGCGCCTCGATCGCATCGGGCATCGGCCGCCGGGCGATCGTGCGGGGGGTGGCGCCGCGCGGCGGTTTGCCGGTCGCCGGGTCGAGCGGCACGATCTGGAGCCCGCCCCAGAAGCTGCCGAAGGAGAGCCACGCCCGCCCCTCGGCATCGACGATATGGTTGCCGTCGATCGCGTTGTAATCGTCGCCCGGCGCCGATCGCACCACCACGCCGTCGTCGCGCCACCCGAAGGCGGGATCGGCCCGATCGAGCGTCGGGGTGGATACCAGCGCGATCGCCGAGCGGTTCTTCCCGAAGGTCGAGAGCGAATAATAAAGGTGATAGCGCCCGTCGCTGTACGAGATGTCGGGCGCCCAGATGCCGCGCGTCCCCGGCACCTCGTCCTGCGCCCAGCCGGGCAAGTCGTCGAACACGCTGCCGTGCCCGGTCCAATTGACAAGATCGGTCGAGACGCGCCACGGCAGCACCCCCGTCTCCTGCCCCAGATGCCCGGTACAGAACAGGTGATAGGTATCGCCTTCGCGGATGATGCACGGATCGTGGACCGGGCTGATCGCCCCGGTCAGCCGGTCGGCAAAACCGCCGCCGCCCACCGAACCGCCCTTCCCATCATCCGGCCGCACGCCCGCCGCCGCGCATGCCCCGGCGGCGAGCGAGCCGAGGACGAAGCCCCGCCGCCCGATCGCCGCCGGATCGATTCCCGTCACGCCCACGCCCCTAGTTGAAGCTGTACCGGACGCCGAGCGCGAAGGTCCGCGACAGCAGGGTCGAGCCGAGATTGTCGGTCGCAAACCCACCCGCGTCGCCGAACCGGTAATAGCTCTGCTGCACCTCGTTGGTCAGGTTGGTGGCGTCGAAGGTGATGCCCAGCCGTTTGGTGAGATCGAGCGTCACCTGAAGGTCGAGGCTCTTTTCGGGCACGCGCCATACGCCGATCGGGTTGGCGAACAGCCGCGCCTCGTTGTTCGACAGGAAGTTCTTGCGCCACACGTAGGAAAGCCGCACCCCCACCGGCTTGCGATCATAGGCCAGCGTGACGTTGTACGACAGATCGGACACGCCGAAGAAGGGCGACACGTCCTGCCCGATCACATTGCCGTTGATATCGACCTGCGGGATGTTCTGGGTCGAATCGAGGATGGTCATGCTGCCCTGCACGCCCAGGCCGCGCAGGATGCCCGGCAGATAATCGGGGAAATAGAGCGCCCCCAGTTCGATCCCCTTGAGCACGCCGTTCGAGGCGTTCTGCGGTCGCGTGACGAGGAAGGTATCGGTGTTGAGTCCCGTCCCCGGCACCTGCACCAGCGAGGTGATCGGCACCACCAGCCCGTCGACCTCGCGCCGGAAGAAGGTGGTATAGATCGCGCTGTCGCGATCGAAATACCATTCGAGCGAGAGATCGTAATTGGTCGATTCGGTCGAGCGCAGATTGGGGTTGCCCGCCGAGCCCGAACCGTAGCCGACCTGCGTCAGATCGCCGGTCAGGTTGAAGTTGGAATTGAGATCGCCGAACGCCGGGCGCCTGAGCGTCTTGCCGTAATTGAACCGCAGCCGCAGCTTGTCGGTGACGTCGAAGATCGCGGTCGCGCTCGGCAGGAATTTCCAGGTGCCCGACGATCCCCTTGTCGTGACCAGCGAATAGCGATCGGTAAAGGTCACGTCGGTATCGACATCGGTATAGCGCAGCCCGGCCTGCAACCGCAGCGGCCGCCCGAAGATCGTCAGCTCGCCATCGGCCTGGATATAGGCCGACATCGTGATCTCGTTGATGTCGAACACCCGCGTCATCGTGAGCTGGTCGCTGAGCAGGATGCCGGGATCGACCGTCGAGCGATAGAGTTCGCGAATCTCGTCGGCATGGGCAAGGTTGTAATAGCCGTTCGCGACCACCCACGACGTCGGAACATCGGCGCGGCCGTTGAAGAACCCATGGCTCAAATATTGTGCGCCTTCGGGCAGCGAAGTGAACGGCACATTGAGCGCGGGCGCATCCTGCCCGCGCACCGAGGACGCAGCCTTGCGATTGTCGTAGCGGATGCCCGCCTTGACCTGCCGCAGGAAGCCGCCGTCGAAATCCTTCTTGCCGTCGAGCCGGAAGGTCCAGGCCGATCCGCTCGATTTGTCGGCATTGTCGTAAAGCTCGCCGACCGTCCACACGCTCGGATCGGCAAGCAGCGAATTATCCGAGAAATTGTATGACGGGTAACCGTTGCCGGTGTTGAAATCGACCATGATCTGCGGCGCGACGCGGGTGGTGCGCATCGCGAAGAATTGCGACTGGTTCTTGCTGTCCTGATACGAAAGATCGGCGGTGATCTGCGCGCTGTCGCCCACCTCCCATTGGCCGTTGAGCGCATAGACGAAACTGTCGGTCTTGCTCTTGGTGATGTCGCCGCTGTTGAACCCGAACACATCGCCGACGGTGCGCGTCTTGATGATGTTGGTGCCGGGATAAAGCGAAATCGTATCGGCCGGGTTGGGGCCGAGGCTGCCCCACCAGTCGACGAAGCTGAAGAACAGGTTGTTGAAGGTCGTCTGGCGGAACCCGGTCCAGAAGAATTCAGCCGTATAGACCGAACTCGAATTGGGCGACCATTGCAGCGCCGCGTTGACCGAGGGCCGCTTGCGATCGCCGCGCACGTCGGGACTGAACACCGCGTCGCGGGCGAGATAATAAGGCGTATCGATACCGTTGAGGACGAAGGTCGACCCTTCGGCGGTCGGAAGGCCGCGATCGAGCCCCGGCTGCCAGGCCCCGGTATCGGGAAAAACGCGCTGAAGCGGGGTAAAGCCCGTGCCCGCCGGTGGATTCTCGGTCACGAACGGCACCAGCGCGCCTGCGGTGATGCTCATGTCGCGATATTTGGTGCGGGCGTAGCTGCCGTTCACCATCAGGCCGATATCGCCGATCCCGGTTTCCCACCGGTCGCTGACGAGCAGGCTGACGTTCGGGTTCAGCGTATCCGATGTCTCGTTATAGATCCCGCGCGCGGAGGCGGAGAGCGCGAAGCCGTCGAAATCGAGCGGGCGGCGCGTCTGCACGTCGATCTGCCCGGCAAGCCCGGTCTCGATCTGGTCGGCCGCGCGCGTCTTGTAGACATCGATCCGCTTGACGAGCGTCGCGGCGATATCCTGAAGCGCGAACGAGCGCCCCGCCGCGGTGAAAATCTCACGGCCGTTCATCGTCGTCAGTGGATCGGGCAGGCCGCGGATCGACAGCGTTCCGGTTTCGCCGCCGCCACGGTTGGTCACCTGAACCCCGGACAGCCGCTGGAGCGCCTCGACGACGTTATTGTCGGGCAGCTTGCCGACGTCCTCGGCAACCACCGATTCGACCACTTGGGTCGAATCGCGTTTGACCTCGAGTGCCTGGATCATGCTGGCACGAACACCGGTGACGACGATCTCCCCGTCGTCATCTTGTCCGTTGTCGACGGCGGTCTGCGCGAACGCCGGGCTGGCAGCAGCCAGACCGATCAACGACGCCGAACACAGAATTGCGAGCTTCGCGGCCATTTTCACGTCCCCTCTCCCCCAATCCGAGCGGTTCGCCGGCCTCGTGCCGGTCTCCCGCCCGATTATTAACTCAGACAATTCATTAGGCTGATGACCGGTAGCGCGCAAGCGCCAGAACATATTTCTCAGACAAAAACCGACAGGTGTTGCCGGAAATCCACGACAGCGCTCCATACCGACGATTCCGGGAGCGCTATCATGGCCGGCACGAAGCGATTGACGTATCGTGCCAGCATTATATGTCTGAGTTAATAGAGCCGCTCGACACACGGGTGGACGAAAACCTTGTTTAGGGGAGCAGATCGATGAAGATGTGGACACGCGCCGCGCTGTTGGCCGCCGCGACAATGGTGGCGATGCCGGCGATGGCGCAGCAACCCGCGCAGGTTTCGGTCGCGATCGACCTCGATTCGCCCGGCGCCAGGATCGAGCCCGCGATCCAGGGCCAGTTCGCCGAGGATCTCGGCCGCGGACTTTACGACGGCATCTGGGTCGGCGTTGGTTCGAAAATCCCCAACACCAACGGCTATCGCAGCGACGTGATGGCCGCGCTCGAAAAGCTGCGTATCCCGGTCATCCGCTGGCCCGGCGGCTGCTTCGCCGATCAATATGACTGGCGCGACGGCATCGGCCCGCGCGAGAAGCGCCCGGTGCGGATCAACTATACCTGGGGCGGCGTCACCTACGACAACAGCTTCGGCACCAACGAATTCATGAACTATACCGAGCAGCTCGGCGCCGACGCGTATATCGCGGGCAACATGGGCTCGATGCCGCCGCGCGCCACCCAGCAGTGGATCGAATATATGACCGCCAGCGGCAATTCGACGATCGCGCAGGAACGGCGCGCCAACGGGCGCGACAAGCCGTGGACCAATCTCAAATATTTCGGCGTCGGCAACGAAACCTGGGGCTGCGGCGGCAACATGACGGCCGAACACGCCGCCAACGAGCATCGTCGCTATGCGACCTTCGTCTGGAAGCCGGTGGAAGCCAAGCCGATCATCAAGGTCGCCTCGGGCGCGAATGTCGACGATTACCACTGGACCGAGGTGTTCATGCGCGATGCCGGGCGCATGATGGATGCGCTCAGCCTGCATTATTACACTTTCCCCGGATCATGGGAGAACAAGGGCCCCGCCACCGGCTTCAACAAGGATGCCTGGGCGTCGACACTCGTCAACGCGCTACGGATGGACGAACTGGTCACCAAACATTCGGCGATCATGGACAAATACGATCCCGACAAGCGCGTCGCGCTCTATGTCGACGAATGGGGCACCTGGTACGATCAGGAACCCGGCTCGCACCCCGGCTTCCTCTACCAGCAGAACAGCCTGCGCGATGCCGAGGTCGCGGCGCTGACGCTCAACATCTTCCACCGCCATACCGATCGGGTGAAGCTCGCCGCGATCGCGCAGATGGTGAACGTCCTCCAGGCGATGATCCTGACCGAGGGCGATCGGATGCTGCTGACGCCGACCTATCATGTGTTCGACATGTACGTGCCGTTCCAGGGCGCGACACCCTACCCCGCCACGGTCGAAGGCCCGCGCTACAAGCAGGGCGACCATGATCTGCCGATGGTCGACGTCTCCGCCGCCAAGGGCACCGACGGCAAGCTGTATCTGTCGCTCGTCAACCTCGATCCCGATCGTCCCGCCCGCGTGACGACCCGACTCACCGGCACCGCCACGGGGCGCATCCTCACCGGTCCTGCGATCGACACGCACAACACGTTCGATGCGCCGAACACGATCCATCCGGTCGCCTATTCGGGCAAGAGCGCGGGCGGCAAGCTGGTGTTCGACCTGCCGGCCAAGTCGGTCGCGGTGGTCGCGGTCACCAAGTGATGCTGTCGCGGCGCGCTTTCCTGGCGTCGGCGAGCGTGATCGCGCTCGCCGGCCCGGTGGCGGCGCGCGCGGCGGTGGCGGGCCCGCGCATCCGCGTCGAGCCCGTCCCGCTCGACGCGGTGCGGCTCGGCCCCTCGCCGTTCCGCGACGCGGTCGAGAAGAATCACGACTTCCTGCTGTCGCTCGACCCCGACCGGCTGCTCCACAACTTCCGGGCAAGCGCCGGGCTGCCCACCAAGGCGCCGGTCTATGGCGGCTGGGAAGCGCGCGGCATCGCGGGCCATTCGCTCGGCCATTATCTCTCGGCCTGCTCGCTGATGCACGCCCAGACCGGCGATGCGGCGGTGCGCGATCGCATCACGTACATCGTCGCCGATCTCGCCGAATGCCAGCGCGCGCATGGCGACGGCTATATCGGCGGCACCACGGTCGAGCGCGACGGCAAGGTGGCCGACGGCAAGATCGTGTTCGAGGAAATCCGCCGCCACATCATCCGCACCGGCGGGTTCGACATCAACGGCGGCTGGGTGCCGCTCTACACCTGGCACAAGGTCCATGCCGGGCTGATCGACGCGTATCGGATCGGCCACGTCGAGGCGGCGCTGCCGGTGATGCTCGGCATGGCGGGCTATCTCGCGACGATCCTCGAGGGCCTCGACGATGCCGAGATGCAGAAATTGCTCGCGGCCGAATATGGCGGCTTGAACGAAAGCTACGCCGATACCTTCGCGATCACCGGCGATCCGCGCTGGCTCCGGCTCGCCGAGCGCCTCCACGATCGCAAGATCCTCGATCCGCTCGCCGCCGGGCGCGACCAGCTCGCCGGGCTCCACGCCAACACGCAGATTCCCAAGCTGATCGGCCTTGCCCGGCTCTACGAACTGACCGGCAATCGCGACCACCAGACCGCCGCGCGCTTCTTTCGCGATAGCGTAGTCCGCCACCACAGCTACGTCATCGGCGGTAATTCGGAGCGCGAGCATTTTGGCCCGCCCAACAAGATCGCCCCTTTCATCACCGAACGCACCTGTGAAGCGTGCAACAGCTACAACATGCTCAAGCTGACGCGGCATGTGTACGGCTGGAGCCCCGACGCCGCGCTGTTCGATTATTACGAGCGCGTCCACCTCAACCACATCCTTGCGCACCAGCACCCGGTCACCGGCATGTTCGCTTATTTCATGCCGCTCTCGGCGGGCGCGCGGCGTACCTGGTCGACCCGCGACGACAGTTTCTGGTGCTGCGTCGGCTCGGGGATGGAGAGCCATGCCAAGCACGGCGATTCGATCTACTGGCACGATGCGCGCACGCTCTACGTCAATTTGTTCATCGCCTCGACGCTCGATTGGGACGGCTGGAAACTCGATCTCGCGACGCGCTTCCCGTTCGAGGACAGGGTAACGCTCACCGTGGTGGCGCCCGGCAAGACCCGCGATCTCGCGCTCCGCCTCCCCGGCTGGGCCGCCTCCCCGAGCATCGCGATCAACGATACGCCCGTCGCAATCACGCGCCGCGATGGTTACGCTTTGCTCCGCCGCCGCTGGCGCGCGGGCGATCGGATCACGCTGACGCTGCCGATGACGCTCAAGGCCGAGCCGACCCCCGACGATCCCAACCTGGTCGCCTATACCCACGGCCCCGTCGTGCTCGCCGCCGATCTCGGCCCCGTCGACCAGCCTTTCGATCAGCTCCCGCCCACGCTCGTCGCTGCCGATGCGGGGGCCGCGCTGACGCCGGTGGACGCCGCCGCCCATCGGTTCCGCATGGCAGCCGCCCGGCCTCAAGCCACCACGCTCGTCCCCTTCTTCGCGCAATATGATCGCCGCACCGCGGTCTATTTCCCGATCTTCACCGCCGAGCGCTGGGCGACCGAGGAAGCCGCGTTCGTCGCCGCGCAGCGCGACGCCGCGGCGCTGGCGACGCGCACCGTCGATGTCATCCAGTTGGGCGAACAGCAGCCCGAACAGGATCACGGCTTCGCCACCAACCAGAGCGACCTGCTCTCATGGGGCGGCCGTGCCGGGCGGCAGGCATGGTGGGGCGTCGGCAATTATCTCGAATTCGATCTCGCCGTGCGCCCCGGCGCGATGGCGTTGCAGGCGCTCTATTGGGGCGAGGAAACCAACAAGGATTTCGTGATCCTGATCGACGGCATCAGAATCGCCGAAGAACGCCGCGCCGGGCCGCCGTCAAAGGCATTCGTCTCGCGCGATTACCCGATTCCGGCCGATCTCACGCGCGGCAAGGCCAGAGTCCGCGTCCGGTTCGAGACCCGCGGCACCGACGCGCCCGTCTATGAGGTCCGCATGATCGACACGGAAACACGCTGATGCCCGGCTGGACACGGCGCGCCACGCTCGCGGGGCTTGCCGCCGCCAGCGCGCTGCCACCCGCCTTCGCCCGCGCCGCCGCCGCGCGCGATTTCCACGACCTCGCGCCGCGCCCGCCGATGGGCTGGAACAGCTGGGACAGCTTCGCCGCGACGATCACCGAAGCACAGGCGCGCGCCAATGCCGCGATCATGGCGCAAAAGCTGCTGCCGGCGGGCTACGACATCTTCACGGTCGACATCCAATGGTACGAACCCGGCGCGACCGGGTTCGACTATCGGGTCGGCGTCGAACTGGCGATGGACGGCCACGGCCGCCTGCTCCCCGCCCCCAACCGCTTTCCGTCGGCAGCCGACGGCGCGGGTTTCCGCCCGCTTGCCGATATGGCGCACGCGCTGGGGCTGCGCTTCGGCATCCACCTGATGCGCGGCGTGCCCCGGCTCGCGGCCGACCGCGACCTGCCGATCGAGGGCACGGCCTATCGCTGCGGCGCCATCGCCGATCGCGTCAACATCTGCCCTTGGAATTCGGACATGTACGGCGTCGACATGAGCAAACCCGGCGCGCAGGATTATTACGACAGCGTGTTCAGGCTGATCGCGTCATGGGGCGTCGATTTCGTCAAGGTCGACGATATCAGCCGCCCCTATCACCGCAACCAGCCCGAGATCGAGGCCGTGCGCCGCGCGATCGACGCGTCGGGCCGCCCGATGGTGCTCAGCCTGTCGCCGGGCGAAACGCCGCTCTCGGCCGCCGATCATGTCGCGGGCCACGCCAATATGTGGCGGATCAGCGACGATTTCTGGGACGAATGGCCGCTGCTCCTCGCCCAGTTCGCGCGGCTCGCCAATTGGGCGCCGCACCGCCGCCCAGGTGCGTGGCCCGACGCCGATATGCTCCCGCTCGGGCTGCTCGCCCTGGGGGAGCGCCACACGCGCTTTTCGCCCGACGAACAGCGCACGATGATGACCCTGTGGGCGATCGCCCGCTCACCGCTGATCATGGGCGGCGATCTGCGCGCGCTCGATCCCGCCACGCTGGCGCTGCTCACCAACTCTGAGGTGATCGCGGTCAATCAGGCCAGCGACGGCGGCCGCCAGTTGTTCCGCGACGGCGATCGCGTCGGCTGGGCCGCGCGCGATCCCGGACCAGGCGACACCTATCTCGCGCTGTTCAACCTCGGCGATTCCCCTACGCAGGTTTCGACGCCACTCGCCGCGCTCGGGCTGGACGACGGCGCGGCGGTACGCGACCTGTGGGCCAGAGCGCCGCTCGGAGCGGCCCGGCACCAATTCGGCGCCACGCTGCCGCCCCATGGCGCGGGGCTTTACCGTCTCAGCGCCGCGTAAACCGCGTGGCTCAGGTATCGACCCGCCGCAGATTCTGCGCGAAATGCCGTTGGCGCGTCACATAATGCTGTGCCGAGGCCTTGAGCCCGGCGATCATCTCGGGCTTCAACTGGCGCACCGCGCGCGCGGGCGCGCCGACGATCAGGCTGCCGGCGGGGAAGCTCTTGCCCTCGGTCACCAGCGCGCCCGCGCCGATCAGGCAATCGTCGCCGATCGTCGCGCCGTTGAGAATCGTCGCGCCCATCCCCACCAGCACGCGATCGCCGATCGTGCAGCCGTGCAGGATCGCATGGTGGCCGATCGTGCAATCCTCGCCCAAAGTCAGCGGAAAGCCGGGGTCCGAATGGAGCATCGCCCCTTCCTGCACATTGGTGCGATCGCCGAGCACGATCGCGGTATTGTCCGCGCGAATGACCGCCCCGAACCAGATCCCGACCTCGCGCCCCACCTGCACATCGCCGATCAGATCCGCCGACGGCGCGACCCATCCCGACCTATCGGCGGGAAGCTGCGGCGCCTTGGCATCGATTTCATAAAGCGGCATCGGGACCCTCCTCGTGCGAGGCAATCGCGTATAGACGGCAAGTGACGCCGCAACCAATCGCCGACGCGCTTATTCCCGAAAACTGGTGCCCCCGAGAGGACTCGAACCTCTGGCCTGCGGTTTAGGAAACCGTCGCTCTATCCTGCTGAGCTACGGGGGCGCGGCGGGTTTGGTAGTCGCGCGCGCAGATGGGGTCAATTGCGCGCGCGCGGCGGCACGATCGGGAAAGGCAACGGCGCGACGGCGACCCCGTCCTCCGCCAGCGCCTTGGCCTCGGCCAGCGTCGCCTGGCCGTGGATCGTCGTCGTTTCTTCCTCGCCATCGTGCATCGCACGGGCGCGATTGGCGAACGACCGCCCCACCCATTCCGAGCCCTCGAGCGCCTTTTCCTGCGCGGCTGCCAGCGCGGCCAGCGCGGCCTTGACCGCGGCGGGCGGGGCGCCGCTATCGCGATTGCCCTTGGCGCCGACATTGGGCGCCATCACGGCCTTTTCCACGCCGTCATCGCCGCAGATCGGGCACGCCACCAGATCGCGCGCGCGCTGATCGTCATAATCGGCGGACGAGCCGAACCATGCCTCGAAAACGTGCCCGGCCGTACAGCGGAGATCATAAACGATCATGCCCGTGCCACCTCGGGAATCGCGCGACGGTGTGCCAGCACCGGGATGCGCGCCCGCACCGCCTCGATCGCACCCGGATCGACCTCGACCATGCCGAGCCCCGCCGCCTCGCCCATATCGAGCAGCACCTCGCCCCACGGATCGATCACCAGCGAATGGCCATAGGTCGCGCGACCGTCCGCATGGATGCCGGTCTGCGCGGCGGCGACGACATAGGCCGCCGATTCGATCGCCCGCGCGCGCAGCAGGATATGCCAATGCGCCGCCCCGGTCGGACGCGTGAACGCCGCCGGCACCGCGAGCACGCGCGCGCCGGCCGCGCTGAGCGCCTGAAACAGCGCGGGGAACCGCAGATCATAGCAAATCGACAGCCCGAGCGGCCCGGCCGGCGTATCGGCCACCACCGCCGTCTCGCCGCCCGCAAACGCCGCCGATTCGCGCCAGCTCTCGCCGGTCGGAAGGTCAACATCGAACAGATGGAGTTTGTCGTACCGCGCGCGGATCACGCCGCTGTCATCGATCACGAAGCCGCGATTGGCGAGCCGCCCGTCGTCGCGCCGGAGCGCGAGCGAGCCCAGATGCACCCACAGTCCGTGCCGCGCCGCCGCCTCACGCACCGCCGCGAGCACGCGATCGTCCGCTTCGGTCGCGATCTGCGCCGCGCCGCGCGCGCGATCGCGATCGAGCAGCCCCGACATTTCGGGGGTGAACAGCATCGCCGCGCCCGCGCCCGCCGCTTCCGCGATCGCCGCGACGATCGTCCGGGCATTGGCGGCGGGATCGATCCCGCTCGTCATCTGGAGCAGCGCGAGCTTCATCGGCCGAGCAATGCGTCAAGCCGCCCGGCACGCTCGGCCTCGGCGAGATCGTCCGAACCGCCGATATGCGCACCGTCGATGAAAATCTGCGGCACGGTCATCCGGCCACCCGCGCGCTCGATCATTTCGGCGCGCTTCGGCCCACCCATCGTGATGTCGGTTTCCTCATAGGCGACGCCCTTGTCGCCGAGCAGCCGCTTGGCGCGCGCGCAATAGCCGCAGAATGCCTTGGTGTAGATTTCGACCTTTGCCATAGCGTCCGAGGTGTGGCGCCGCCCGCCACTTGTCAATCGTGCGGCTCGCCAGCGAGCACGCGCGCCCAGCATAAAACCGTGATCCGCGCCGCCCCTGCCCTGCGCAGCACGCGCGTGCAGGCATCGGCAGTCGCACCGCTGGTATGCACATCGTCGATCAGGACGACACGCTTGCCGCGCAGCACCGCGGCTCCGCGTCGGCTGATCGCGAACGCCCCCGCCACCGTCCGCGCGCGATCGCGTGGCCCGAGCCCGCGCAGCGGCGGGGTCCGGCGACGGCGTACGAGCACGGTCGGATCGTGCGCGATCCCGCTCGATTTCGACAGCGCCGCGGCGATCAACGCCGCCTGATTGAAGCCGCGCGACCATATTCGCCAACGATGGAGCGGCACCGGCACGAGCAGATCGGCGTCGACCGGCAACAGCCGCGTCATCGGCCGCGCGACCGTCTCGGCAAGCGCGGCACGCCCGCCATATTTGAGCCGCAGCACAACCCGGCGCGCGATCGCACCATAAGCGACCGCGGCACGCGCCCCGTCATGCCGTGGCGGGCGCTCAAGGCACGGGCCGCAGCGCGCCTCCTCGCCGCGATCGAACGCGAACGGCTCGCCACACGAGGCGCACCACGGCGGACCGAGGAACCGGAGCTTGCCCCAGCAGGCCCCGCAAAAGCGGTGATCGGCCTCGGTAACCGCGCCGCAACCGGGGCATCGCGAGGGCAAGGCCCAGCGCATCCCCCCGCCGATTGCAGCTCTCATTGCCTTCACGAACCCCATACCCCCTTGTCGCCAAAGCCTTGCAGCGGCACAAGCGCCACCGTGGATGACCAATCCGACATTTTCGACCGTCACCGCCGCCGCCTGCGGCGCGATCGGGCCGCCCCGCATTTCGCCGCTTATGATTTCGTGCGCGCGCAGATGCTCGACGGCATTGCCGAGCGGCTCGCCTCGGTGAAGCGGCATTTCGACGATGTGCTGGAGATCGGCTGTTTCGATGGCGGCTTCACGCCCGCTCATGCCCGGCGGATCGTCCGCATCGATGCCGGCCACCGCTTCGCCGCCGCCGCCGGCGGTGTCCAGGCCGATGAGGATCATCTGCCGATCGCCGATGCGAGCGTCGATCTGGTGATCTCGGCGGGGGTGTTCGACACCGTCAACGACGTGCCCGGCGCGCTTACGCTGGCCCGGCGCGCGCTCCGGCCGGATGGCCTGTTCCTCGGCGCGTTTCTCGGCGGCGATAGCCTCTCGACACTGCGCGGCGTGTTGCTCGAGGCCGAAGCGGCCCGCCCGGCGGCGCGAACGCATCCACGCATCGACGTGCGCTCGGCGGGCGACCTGCTGGTCCGCGCAGGTTTCGCGCTCCCGGTGGCCGACACCGAGACGCTGACGGTGCGCTACCGCGACCTGTTCGGGCTGCTGCGCGACCTGCGCGGCATGGCGGCGACCAGCCTGCTGCCCGATCCGACCGCGCTCAGCCGTGACACGCTCGCGCGCGCCGCCGCGCTGTTTGCCGAGCGCGCCGATGCCGACGGCCGCACCGCCGAACGATTCGAGATCATCGCGCTGACCGGCTGGGCGCCCGCGCCGTCGCAACCCAAGCCCGCGCGGCGCGGCAGCGCCACCGCCTCGCTCGCCGCCGCGCTCAAGCCGCGCTGACCGGAGACCCCGTTTTGTCCGTTCGCCCTGAGCTCGTCGAAGGGTCGCGCTTTCTTTCGACGCCGGAGCAGAAGAAGAACGGTGCTTCGACAGGCTCAGCACGAACGGTTTGGGGGCTTGGGTTCAGGGGCGGCGCTCTACGCTCTGCGCGCCAGCGGATCGATCAGCGCCACGTCGACGGGCGGCATCGGCAAGGCGCGCAGTGCGTCGATCCCGCACCACCGCAGCGCGACCGCGTCGAGCGGCCGAGGCTCACCCGTCCACACCCGGCCCGCGAACAACAGCAGCACCAGCGATCGTCCAACCGCCTCGCCCGTCGCGAACGAAACCGGCGCCAGCGCCGCGGGGTCGAGCCCGATCCCCAGCTCCTCGCCAAGTTCGCGCGCCAGCGCCGCTTCGGGGCGCTCCCCCGGCTCGACCTTGCCCCCCGGAAACTCCCACAGCCCGGCGTGAGATTTGCCCGGCGGGCGCTGCTGCACCAGAACGCGCCCCTCCGCATCGATCAGCGCCGCGGCGACGACGAGCAGCGGCGGACCCAGCCCGGCTTTGTTCATTTGTTAACCCTCCCGTTCTAGGCATGGCGCTCGACGTCCTAGAGAACGGGGCCGCGATGCTGCGTTTCGCCTGCAAGCTCTACCGGAACCGCAAGGGCGGCGCCGCCATCGAATATGGCTTCATGTGCGCGCTCATCGTCCTGGCAATGATGGTCGCGCTCACCCAGTTGGCCGATGTCACCACGAATTTGTGGAACACGGTGGACAAGAACGTGGCGACCCACGGCAAGAGTTGATCGCCCCGGCCCGCGTTTAGAAATTGTCAATAACCTCCTCCTAAACCCTTCTGTGCTGGTCCGGATTTTCCGGTTCGGCCGGGTGACTGAACGTTTGGAACCATTGGAGATCGGATCATGAAGACGATTCGCAAGTTTTTCTCGGACAAGAAGGGCGCAACCGCCATCGAATACGGCCTGATCGCCGCGCTGATCGCGGTTGCCGCGATTGCTGCGATGACCGGCCTGGGCAAGCAGCTCGGCAACACCTTCAACGAAGTGCAGACCGCGATGGTCACGAACAACTCGTAACCGATCGCGTCGTCATTCGACACGTCCGGGGCGGCGGAGCGAAAGCTTTGCCGCCCTTTTCGTTGTGCTTTTAGAGTCGGCCGATCGCGAGGAATTTGGCGCGGCGATCGTCACGCAGCCCGCGCGCGTCCATCCCGACCAAGTCGCCCAGCGCGCCGTCGATCGCATCGCCCAGCGCACCGATCGCCGCCTGCGGCTCGCGATGCGCGCCCCCCAGCGGTTCGGGGACGATCGTATCGATCACGCCCAGGCTTTTGAGATCCTGCGCGGTCACCTTCATCGCCTCGGCCGCTTCGGCCGCCTTGTCGCTCGTCCGCCACAGGATCGAGGCGCAGCCTTCGGGCGAGATCACCGAATAGACCGCGTGTTCGAACATCAGCACGCGATTGCCCGTCGCCAGCGCGACCGCACCGCCCGATCCGCCCTCGCCAAGGATCGACGCGACCATCGGCACGCCCAGCGCGAGGCATTGCTCGGTCGCGCGCGCAATTGCCTCGGCCTGCCCGCGCTCCTCGGCCTGCACGCCGGGAAACGCGCCCGAGGTATCGACCAGCGTCACCACCGGCAGCCCGAACCGGTCGGCAAGCTGCATCAGGCGGATCGCCTTGCGATAGCCCTCGGGCTTGCCCATGCCGAAATTGTGCCGGAGCCGGCTCGCGGTATCGGCGCCCTTCTCATGGCCGATCACCATCACCTTGCGCCCGCGGAAGGTCGCGAAGCCGCCGAGGATCGCCTGATCGTCGCCAAATGCGCGGTCGCCCGCCAGCGGCAGGAAATCGTCGAACAGCCCTTCGATATAATGCCCGAAATGCGGCCGTTCGGGGTGCCGCGCGACCTGCGTCTTCTGCCACGGCGTCAGCCGGGCATAGGTGTCGCGCAACAGCTTGTCCGATTTGGTCTGGAGCCGCGCCACGTCGGCGCTGATATCCAGCGTACCGTCCTTGGCGGTCTCACGCAGTTCATCGATCCGGCCCTGAAGCTCGGCGATCGGTTTTTCGAAGTCGAGAAAGCTTGCCATCAGGAGGGCTCGGTTAAGCGTGCCAGCGGCTCGCGTCAACGAGCGGGTGGCGTTGGTTGACGAGGTCGACCAGCCGCCGGGCGTCGACATGCGTGTAGATTTCGGTGGTCGCGATGTCGGCATGGCCCAGCATCGCCTGCAACGCGCGCAGATCCGCGCCGCCTTCGAGCAGGTGCGTGGCGAAGGCGTGGCGCAGCACGTGCGGGCTGACGCGATCGGGCGGCACGCCGGCCTCGGCGGCAAGCGCCTTCATCAACTGATGCAGCCGGATGCGCGACAAATGTCCCTTGCCCGAGGGAAACAGCCACGGCCGGCCGGGTGCCACATGCTCGCGCCATGCCCCTACGGCAGCGCGTGCGCGATCGGAGATCGGCACCATCCGCTCGCGCTCGCCCTTGCCCTTGAGGATCAGGAACGGGCGATCGGGCGCGATCGCGTTGCGCGGCAGCGACACCAGTTCGGTCGCGCGCAGCCCCGAGCCATAGAGCAGTTCGACCAGCGCAGCGAGCCGGAGATCGTTCGCCCCCGGCCGATCGCACGCCAGCCGCGCCGCGATCCACGCGAACAGCCGATCGACATCGGCGTGCGACAGCGTCTTGGGGAGCGCCCGCGCGGTCCCCGGTCGCGGCAAGGCGCCCCCCGGATCGTCGCCGCGCATCCCTTCATCGGCCAGAAAGGCATAGAACCGCCTGAGCGCCGCCGATTTGCGCGCCACCGTCGAGCGCGCGAGCGGCGCCCAGCTATCGCCAAGCCGCGCGAGATCGGCGTCGCCCGCCGTGGCGAGCGCGCCGCCAAGCGCGATCGACGCCAGATCGAGATCGCTGCGATACGCCGCGAGCGTGTTGGCGGCCGCCCCGGCTTCGGCGGCCATCATCTCAAGGAAGCGCTCGATCAGCGCGCGGTCCCCGCCGCCGGTCACACCCGGCCGACCGCCTCGGCCGCGATCATCCGCGCATAGCCTTCGAGCCCCGTGGCGCGCAGCGATGCGACGATGTGATAAAGGTTTTCGGGCGGCACCCCGCGCCAGTCGCGGGCCTGCATCCCGATCGCCGCGAGCAGCATCACCGTCGCGGGCTGGTTTTGCGCCGCGGCGGCGTCGATCGCCCGGGTCCACGCATTGATCGCCCCGATCCGCAGATCGAGCGCCTTGGCCGCGCGCTCCGCATCATTGGCCGACATCCGCCCGAGCCCGGCGGCCCCGGCCAGAAACAGCCGCGCGCGGGTGTGCGACGGATCGTCGCGGTCGCGCACCGCATCGACATCGCCATAATCGATCCGCCCACCCGGCGCTGGATTGGCAAGCGCCAACATCGCCCAGCCGGCCGTGCCGCGCGCGACGTGCGGCTGCCAGCGCATTGCCGCGCGATCGAGCCCGGCGGTCAGCATCGAGGCGATGATCGTATCGGCCTCCGCGGTGTCGTTGGCGGGCGTCACATAACCCGCCGCGCGCGCGGTCATCACCAGCCGCCCATAGCGATCGAGCGGATTGTCGCCCGCATTCCAGAGCGCGCGCAACGCCGACAGGCGATCGGCGCGATCCTGATCGACATAAGCGCCGCGCAGGTCGCTCGCGACCGCCGTCGCGGCCGATCCGCTATCCTCGCCCGCGGCGATCGCGCCGAACAGATCGACCAATGCGACGTTCGACAGCACGCCGCGCGCCGCCGCCTGCTGCGCGGGCAGCGCCCGCGCGCTCGGGGCCAGCATCGGCGCGGTCGCGCGCCAGCCGGTCACCCACGGCGCGACCGTGGCGTACAGCGCGTCGGGAATCTCCTCCCCGGTCGCCATCGCCAGCCCATAGCGCCACGCGGTAAGCTGGTTGACCCCGGTCCACTCGATCGTCACCGCCCCCTGCCGCGAGGCGGCGCCGAGCACTTTCTGCGCGAGATGAAGGTCGATTCCCGTAGCGATGCGATTGCGCCGGATCGTCGCCATCGCCGCGTCGGCCTGCTCGGTCTGGCCACCGAGCGCGGCACACATCGCCCGCGCCAGCGCCCAGCCCGCCGTCCGATCGTCATAGCGATCGATCACCTCGCCGAGCGGACACAGCCCCGCCGGATCGCCCGTCGCCAGCGCGACCTGCATCGCCACCTGAAGCAGCTTGGGGGTATAATTTTCGGTGTCGACGTCCTGGATCAGCGACCGTGCGACCACGGGTTCCCCCAGCCGCAGCAACAGCCAGGCACGCTCGGCGGCAAAATCGGCACCGTTGACGTGCACGGGCGTATCGAGCCCCGAGGCGAGCGTGCGCCGCAACCCGATGTGCAGCCAACGCGACGGCAGCGGCGTATCGAGCCGCCGCATCAATTTCTGGAGGACGCGTCCATCGGCCTTGCCGAACGCATCGACGCGCAGCCCCCCGCCGGTGCTCGCCCCAACCCGCGCCAGCGAATGGCGCGCGAACGCGGGCAATGTGTAACGCGCGAGCACCGACGCCTGATCGGGGGTTTCGGTGGGGCTCGGCGATGGCGATGGCGATGGCGATGGCGCGGGCGTGGCCGTCGTGCCGGGGCGCTCGAGATCGGGCAGCACGAGCCGCGGCGAGGCGCTGGCGGCGGGCCGGGGCGTCGCGCGCGGGGTTGGTGTCGGGGTCGGGGCCGGCGCGGGCGTGGGGTCGCCAAAGCCCGGCGGCAGGATCGATTCGGGCTTGTCCTGGCTCAACGCCGGGATCGACGCTCCTGCCAGCAACAGCGCGATCGCGCCAAGCGCGACGTCAGCTCGACAGATTCTCAAGCGCCACGGCCTTTTCGACTTGAACCGGGGTCTGCTCGGTATCGCGACCGGCCAGAAAGAACAGCCCGCCAACGACGACGACCAGGATGAGCAGGAGAATCACTAGCGAACGAGACATGGCAACCCTTGTACGAAGCGAAAGATCGACGGCCAACGCGATTGAGCCGAACCGTCTTTTGCCCGAGCGAGGGGCACGCTGTATAGCCCCGGCCGCGATGATGCAAAGCCGGTCCCCCAAACACGCCTGGAAGGGCAAGCCCATCGTGCTCGTCGGTTTGATGGGCGCGGGCAAATCGACCGTGGGGCGTCGGCTCGCCGCGCGGCTTCACCTGCCCTTCGTCGATTCGGATACCGAAATCGAAACCGCCGCGGGGATGACGATTTCCGACATTTTCGAGCGATTCGACGAATCCTATTTCCGCGATGGCGAGCGGCGCGTGATCGCGCGGCTGGTCGATGGCACCCCCAAGGTGATCGCGACCGGCGGCGGCGCCTTCATCAATGACGAGACGCGCGCGCTGATCCTCGAATCGGCGCTGGCGATCTGGCTCGACGCCGATGTCGAGGTGCTGGTCGATCGCGTGGCACGCCGCGACACCCGCCCGCTGCTGCGCGGGTCCGATCCGCGCGCGGTGCTCGAAACGCTCGCGGCGACACGCAATCCGATCTATGCGCAGGCACATCTCCGCGTGCCCAGCCATCACGCGCCGCACGAAACCACCGTCAACGCGATTCTGGAAGCGCTCGGCCAATGACCATCAATGTCGCGCTCGGTGCGCGCAGTTACCCGATCCATATCGACCGCGGGCTGATCGGGCGCGCTGCCGATTACCTCGCCCCGCTCGCGCGCGGCCGGACGATGGCGATCGTTACCGACGAGCATGTCCGGCCGCACCTCGCGACGCTCCAGGCATCGCTGACCGCGGCCGGCGTGGCGAGCGAAGCGATCGTGCTCGCGCCGGGCGAAGCCACCAAGAGCTGGGGCCAGCTCGAGGCGCTGACCGATCGGCTGCTCGACCTCGGGGTCGAGCGCAACGATCATGTCGTCGCGCTCGGCGGTGGCGTGATCGGCGATCTGGTGGGCTTCACCTGCGCGATCCTCAAGCGCGGCTGCCATTTCGTCCAGATACCGACGACGCTGCTCGCGCAGGTCGATTCGTCGGTCGGCGGCAAGACCGCGATCAACGCGGCCGCGGGCAAGAATCTGATCGGCGCGTTCCACCAGCCCGCGATGGTGCTGATCGACCCCGACACGCTCGATACGCTGCCCCCGCGCGAAGCCCGCGCGGGCTATGCCGAGATCGTCAAATACGGGCTGATCGACGATGCCGCCTTCTTCGGCTGGTGCGAGACGAACGGCGCCCGGTTGCTCGCGGGCGATGCCGCAGCGCGCCAGCACGCGATCACGCATTCGGTGACCGCCAAGGCGCGAATCGTCGGCGAGGACGAGCATGAGACGCGCGGCCGCCGCGCGCTGCTCAACCTCGGCCACACCTTCGGCCACGCGCTCGAGGCCGAAACCGGCTATTCGAGCCGCCTGCTCCACGGCGAGGCGGTTGCCGCCGGCATGGCGCTCGCTTTCGCCTTCTCGGCCCAACAAGGGCTGTGTGCGCCCGAAGACGCCGCCCGCGTCGCCGCGCATCTGCGCAGCGTCGGCCTGCCCGACGGCCTCGCGGCCGCCGGTGTCGATGCGAGCGGCGCAACGCTGGTCGCGCATATGCTCCACGACAAGAAGATGGACGCGGGCACGCTGCCCTTCCTGCTCGCGCGCGGGATCGGGCAGACCTATCTCGACCATTCGGTCGATCTCGGCGCGGTCGCCGCCTTTCTTGATTCGGCGCGTGGCTGAGCCGCCGGGCGGCCGCACCGCGCCGCCCGAGTTCGCCGAAGCGCGCGCGCTCGCCCGCGCCGGCCACGCCGATGCGGCCGGGCGCTACCGCGCGTGCATCGCGCGCCATCCCGGCTTCCTACCCGCTTATGTCGAGCTTGCGGGCCTGCTCGCGCGCGACGATCCGGCGGCCGCGCGGCGCCTGCTGATGTCGGCTCTGGGGTTGGCGCGCGATGCCCCGGCCGCGCGACCGACGATCGCACGGATGCTCGCCACGCTGATCACGCCGCTATCGCCGGGCAGCTATGACGCGGACCTGGAGGCACATCTTCTCGCCTGCCTCGACGACCTCGCGCTCGATCCGCAGCCGCTCGCCAAAACCGCCGCCGAACTGCTCCTGCTCAAATATCCCACTGTCGATGCCGAGGCGGCCGCGCGCGATCCGCTGTGGCGCGCGTTCCTCGCGCGCTGCCGCAACACGCTGCCCGCGATGGAACCCCGGATCGCCGCGTTGCGCCGCCACGTCGTCGCGCAAAGCGATCCGGCGCTCGATCCCCTTGCCGCCGCGCTCGCCCTCCAGGGGTTCGCGACCGGCTATCTGCTGTCCGCCCTGGCAACGGCGGAGGCAGCGGCGCCGCAAAGCACGCGCGCAACGCTCCGCCGGGCGATGGATGCGCCGCTGATCGATCTCGATGCGCCGCCGCTTGCTGCCACGTCCCCGCTCGTCGCGACGCTCGTCAAGCGGACGCTGACCGATCTCGCCGAGGAACGCGCGCTTGCTGCGGCGATGCCGAGCCTCGGCGCCACCGCCCGCCCCGCTTCGCAGCAGGTGCGCACGCAATATGAATCGCATCCCTATCCGCGCTGGCACGCGCCGCCGCCGCCGCGCCCCACCGATGTCCGCGCGCACCTCGCCGGCTTGCCGGGGATCGACCGCGCTGCGCTGCCGCCCGCCCCGTTCGCGACGCTCGTCGCCGGATGCGGGACGGGATATGAGGCGATCGATCTGGCGCGGACGGACCCGTCGCTCGTCATCACGGGCGTCGACCTCAGCCGCGCCAGCCTCGCTTTCGCGCAGCGCAACGCGGCCAGCCTCGGCCTTGCCGCGATCACCTTCGCTCAGGGTGACCTGCTCGATCTGAGCCCCGAGAACGGCCGCTTCGATTTCATCACCGCGACCGGGGTGCTCCATCATCTCGCTGATCCGCTCGAAGGGGTACGGGCGCTCGCAGGCGTGCTTGCCCCCGGCGGCGTGATGCGGATCGCGCTCTACAGCCGCCGCGCCCGCGCGCTGGTCCGCGACGCGCACGCGCTGATCGAGGCGCAAGGCTGGCAGGGCGATGACGGCATCCGGGCCTTGCGCGCCCACATCCTGGCGCTGCCGCCCGAAGCACCGCTCGCACGCCTCACCGAAAGCGACGATTTCTGGAGCCTGAGCGGATGCCGCGATCTGCTGTTCCACGTCCTCGAACACCAGTTCGACCTGCCCGAGATCGCTTGGATGCTCGATGCAGCGGGCCTGAATCTGGCAGGAATCGACGCATCCCCCGAGGCGCGGCGCCTGTTCCACGAGCGATTCGGCGACCACGCCTCCCCCCTCGATCCGCAACGATGGGACACGCTCGAAGCCGATCACCCCGCGCTGTTCGCGGGCATGATCCCGCTATGGTGTCAGAAACCGCTCAGCCCCTGATCCCGACATAAGCGAGCCACAACCAGCCCGCGATCAGCAGCACACCGCCGATCGGCGTCACCGCCCCCAGCCAGCGCGGCAATCCGAACGCCATCGAATAGAGCGTCCCTGCGAAGATCAATCCCCCGGCAAGAAACAGCCACGCCGGTCCGCGCGCACCGAAATGGAGCGCGACCAGTGCCGCCACCGCATGGATCACCTGATACTCCCCACCGGTCTTGAGCCACGCCGCCGCCTCGCCGCTCGCGCCATGCGCGCCGAACGCGCCCGCCCCCACGGCAAGCGCCCCCGACAGCGCCGCCAGCACCACAATCGCGTTCATCCACAATCTCCATCGGCTATCGTTCGGTGCGTCGCCATCCGGTCGGCGGCGGCATGCATGTCGCCGGTCTCGACCTGACGCGTCAACCGGTCGCCGTCGCGCGCACGATAATCGGTTTCGCCATTGGCGATCGCTTCCTCGTCGAGCCCAAGCTCCTGAAGCGCGAGCCGCCCCATGCTGATCGCCGATTCGAACACCTCGCGCACCACGGCAGCCACCGGCGCCCCCTTGAGCTTGAGGAACGCGCGGCGATCATAAGCCCGGATCAGGATCCGCGCCTCGGGAAACGCCTTGTGGATCGCGTGCACCTGACCGGCATCGAGGCCATCGCCGTCGAGGCAGAAGGCAAGCAGTTCCGCATCCGCCGCGCCAGCCTGCCGCAACAGATCGATCCGCGTCCCATCGCCATAATAGACCTTGGCGCCGAACGACCCTGCCACTTCGATCATCTCGACATCCTGATCGATCAGCGTCACCGCGATATTCTGCCCGATCAGCATCTGCGCGACGGTCTGGCCGAAGCGGCCGTACCCGATCACGATCGCATTGGCGCCGTCCTGATTGGGGGTGTCGAACCCGTCGCCGCTGCGTTTCGGCTCGGCGCGCAACCGCGCGGTCGCCATCATCAGGAACGGTGTCGTCGCCATCGACAGCGTCACCACCGCCCCGAACAGGCTCGCCGCCTCCGGGGCGATCAGATACGCGCCCTGCGCCTGCGCGAACAGCACGAAGCCGAATTCGCCGCCCTGGCTCAGCAGCAGCCCGAACGCGAGCGCCTGCCGCCATCCCAGCCGGATGAGCATCCCGAGCCCGAAGATGATCGCCGCCTTGGTCGCGATCAGCGCCGCTGCCATCATCATGACGAACACCGGCCGCTCAGCGATCGCGGTGAGGTTGAGCATCATCCCGATCGACAGGAAGAACAGCCCGAGCAGGATCGATCGGAACGGCTCGACATCGGCCTCAAGCTCGTGCCGATACGGGCTGTCGGCGAGCATCACGCCCGCGACGAATGCACCGAGCGCGGTCGACAGCCCCAGCGCCTCCATCACCGCCGCGCTCGCGATCACCGTGAACAGCGCGGCGAAGATGAACATCTCGCGCTCGCCGAGATTGCCGATCAATCTGAACAGCGGCCGCAGCAGGAAACGCCCCGCGAGCACCAGGCCGGTGACCGCGAACACGGTATAGAGCGCGAGTTGCCAGCCCGGCGGCCCCAGTTGATCGGCGGGGTTACGCGACAGCGCGGCGATGATCGTGATCAGCGGCACGATCGACAGATCCTGGAACAGCAGGATCGAGAAGGCGCGCTCGCCGAACGGGGTGCGCAGCCTTCCAGCCGATTGCAGCATCGGCAGCACCTGCGCGGTCGACGACAGCGCCAGCGGCAGCCCGAGCGCGATCGACGCGGCAAGCGAGAAGCCGGTGAAGAAGAACACCACCCCTGTCAGCGCGAGCCCGCACAGCACCACCTGCAGCGTGCCGAGGCCGAAAATGTCGCGCCGCATCCGCCACAGCCGCGACGGGCTGAGTTCGAGCCCGACGATGAACAGCAGCAAGGTGATGCCGAGTTCGGCGATCCCCATCTTCGATTCGGCGCCGCCCACCAGCCCCAGCACTTGCGGCCCGACGACCGCACCCGCGATCAGAAAACCCAGCGTCGCGCCCAGCCCGAGCTTGCGGAACAGGAGCACGAAACCAAGCGCGAAACCGAGCAGCAACACCCCGTCTCGAAGGAGCGAGGTGGCGTGCTCCTCCATCAGCCGACCGCCGCTTGGGCGCGTGCTTCGGCCGCCGCATCGGCCACGGCTTCAAAGGCGAGCCGGATCGAAGGATGCCGCGCACTGTGCGCGAGCGCAGGTGCAAGAACGTCGAGCCCGGGCCAGTCGGGCACCGCGCCCTCGCCACGCAGCCACGCCGCCAGTTGATCGCGTGCGGCGGCGAGTTCCTCAGGGCTGCGACCGATCGCATGCGCCGCCATCAGCGCGGACGACGCCTGGCCCAGCGCGCAGGCCCGTACGAGCATCCCGATCGCCGTGACCCGGCCGTCCTCGCCCATGTCGACATCGACGGTCACCCGGCTGCCGCAGATCGGCGAGCGCTTTTCGGCCGATCCCATCGGCGCGGCGAGCCGCTCCTGATAAGGAATCGACACCGCAAGACGCAGGATATCCGTGTTGTAGAGCGGGGCGGTCATGACAGTGGATGTAAGCCCGAACAGTGCCGAACGCACCCCCTGTCACCCGCCATTGTCACCCCGCATTGTTCGCCGGCGTGCGATCATCCTGGTTATGCGAATCGAACACCGGCTCGCCATGCCGCCGGCGGTCGACGAAATCGGCGATGCTCGCACTCGTCACATTGAGCAGCGGATAGCTACGCGATTGCGTCAGCCAAATGGGCCGTTCAGCGGGGCCACCGCCGGTCGTATCGAGGACGAGCACCGCAAGCAGGAACAGCAGGCTCGCGAAGATCAACCCCTTGAGCGCGCCGAACCCGAAGCCCAGCGCGCGATCGACCGGCCCGATAATCGAATTGCGCGTCCGCCGCCCGATCGCATTGGCAACCATCCGGCCACCGAAATAGGTCGCCCCGGCGAGCAGCACGAAGGCGAGCAACGCCGCGCCGCCCACCGTCCCGATAACGGGCGCCAACAGCGCTGCCACCGGCGTATGGAACAGTTTCAGCACAAACACGATCGCGACCCAGGCGAACAGCGACAGCACTTCGGTGACGAAGCCGCGCATAAGCCCAAGCGCCGCGCTACCGCCGACGATCAGGAGCACAAGGATGTCGAGCGTGGTCAGGCCCATTCCGCGCTATCTCGCCGCAAAGCACGCCGCTGTCGAGTGGCATCTCGCGTCATCGCGGCCGCCGGGCCTCAGGACGCCGCTTCCGGCGTCGGGGCGAGCCGGATCGTCAGCCGGTCCATCACCGCGGCGAGCCCGCGTTCGAGAGACGCGATCCGCTCGGCCTGGTCGCGCTCGCGCCGCGCCCGCACGCTGACGATCTGCACCGCGCGGGCCACCGGGTCGGCGATCTCGGCGAGCGACTCGCGTTCGTCCTTGCCGTAGAAACTGCCGTCGGGCCGCGGCCCGAGCAGCAGCCAGCCGACACGGCCGTGGCCGTCCGCCGCCAGCGGAACACGCATCGGAAAGACGGGGTCGGCGCGCGCGCAGTCGAGCCCGTCATGCGCGGCGGGCACCCAGTCCGCGCGCCACGTTTCGACCTCGTCCGGCCCGATCCCCCGCGCCTCGATCAGGTCGCCGCCGACCAGCAATGCCGCCCGGCTCGCGCGGACGCCATGCGTGACGCCGTCGAGCACCGCCGCCGCGATCCGATCGAGCCCCGCCGTCTCGCGCAGGTCGCCGACCAGCAGCGGCAGATCGTGGCGAAGGTGGATCAGGTTCTTCTGGAACCGCTTCTCCGCCCAATGCTCGATCCGGTGGTGGAGCGGCACGATCATCACCGCCGCGAACGCCGCGCCGATCCCACCCGCGAGGGCGCCGAGGCTCTCGCCAAAATATTCTTCGCCCATCAACTCTATCACCCGCTCCGATCCCGCAAAGATCGCGAGCAGCGCGATCGTCAACGCGCCATATGCCACCGACCGGCTGATCGTCGCATCGGCATCGTAGAGCCGATAGCGGAGCAACGAGAACAGCAACCCGCCGCTCATCGCGATATTGCCGAGGCCGAAGACCAGCGCTTCGCCCAATATCCACCACGCCCGTACGCCCTCGTTGGCCGCGCCGCTTTCCATCGTGACACAGACGAGCGCCGCCAGAAGAAGAAGCAGGCCGACGACGAATCCGAAAATGGCGATCTTGATCTGCTGGCGCGTCGGGCCCGGCGGCGTCGCACGGTAGCGAACGAGTATCGCCGCGATAACGGCGACCAGTATTGCGCCGTACAGGGCCGGCCAGAGCAGGGCGCTGAATTGGGAAACCGAAAAAGCGCCCAACCAGGCGCCGGCGAGAAAAGCCGGCAGCGTCAGAATGGCGACGCTCCGGCTCCAGCGCGGGCGAAAGCGCCCGTCGGGAAAGGCCAGAAGACCGATGCACAAAAGGGCGTTGGCGAGGGAGGTCCGCAAGACATCCGCGAAAACCGGCGTTGCGGACCACAGGAAATAGAAATTGATGTCGCCAAGGGCGGCGCTCATCGCGATCAGCGCCGCAACGGGATCGCGTGGGCGGCGGAGAAAGAGAAGCAGGCTCGTGATAAGCCAGAACAGGTTTCCCAGCGTCAACAGGCCGAAATTGATCCAGCGGCGCGCCGCCCAGGTTATTCCGGTGCCGGCATAGGCCTCGGCCAGATAGCTGCCGCTGCGCGTCAGCGTGATGCGGTGCTGCGATCCATCCGCGCGCATCAACCCGACGCTGACCGGGACACCATCGGGCCCGGAGAGCGTCCGCGTCCTGCCCTCCATATCGGCAGGGAGCGCGCGGCCGTCGACCGCGAGCAACGTTTCCCGATCGTTGAACAGGCGCTTGGCCCGTGGGCTGAACGGCTGCACGAGCGGCCCGGCGCTGCTTCTGCCGATCTGGCTCAGGCCCAGATCGTAGAACGCGCGGGCGTTGCGCTGATCCGCGACTTCGGCGCGGTAGCTGAACGCCATCGACGCCGCGGCCAGCACCGCCGCCGCGCACCACAGCACGCGATAGGCGACGGCCCCCCAACCGGAGAGCAGCGGCAGAGCATCCGGTAATCGCAGCCGCATTGCGTATCCCCCCGGAACGCCGACCCGTGCCGACTATCGGCGGACGAATGGCAAGAGTCCAGCCGCGCTTTGGGCGACGTGAACGCCGATCACCCCCGGCCAAGCATGTGATCGACCAGCCCGCCCAGCGTCTTGAATCCTGACAGGCGCAAACCACTCTTCTCGCCCGCCATGCCCGCGGGAACCAGGGCGCGCTCGAAGCCCAGCTTGCCCGCTTCCTTGAGCCGCAACGGACCGTGTGCGACCGGCCGAACCTCGCCCGACAGTGAAACCTCGCCAAACGCCACCGCATCGGCGGGCACCGGCCGCTCGCTCAGCGCCGAGACGAGCGCGGCGGCCACCGCGAGATCGGCCGCCGGATCGGACACACGGTAGCCTCCGGCAATGTTGAGATAGACTTCCGCCGACGAAAAGCTGAGCCCGCAACGCGCCTCAAGCACCGCGAGAATCATCGCCAGCCGCCCCGAATCCCAGCCCACCACCGCGCGCCGCGGCGTCGCGCCCGACGCCAGCCGCACCACCAGGGCCTGGATTTCGACCAGCACCGGGCGCGTCCCTTCAAGCGCGGGAAACACCGTGGCGCCGGTCACATTCTCGTCACGATGCGTAAGGAACAATGCCGAAGGATTTGAAACCTCAGTCAATCCTTCGGCCTGCATCGAGAACACACCGATCTCGTCGGTACCGCCGAACCGGTTCTTGAGCGCGCGCAGGATACGATATTGGTGGCTGCGCTCGCCCTCGAACGACAACACGGTATCGACCATATGTTCGAGCACGCGCGGCCCGGCGATCGTCCCGTCCTTGGTGACGTGCCCCACCAGCACCACCGCGGTGCCGCGCTCCTTGGCGAAGCGGATCAGTTCCTGCGCGCTGGCGCGGACCTGGCTCACCGTGCCGGGCGCACCCTCGATCAAGTCGGAATGCATCGTCTGGATCGAATCGATCACCAGCAACGCGGGCGGCGCGCCCTGCCCGAAGGTGGTGAGGATATCGCGCGTCGAGGTCGCCGCCGCTAGCTTGATCGGCGCGGTGCCCAGCCCGAGCCGCCGCGCGCGCAACCGCACCTGATCGGCGGCTTCTTCGCCAGATACATAGGCGACGTTGTTTCCAGCCAGCGCGAGCCGTGCGGCGGCCTGCAACAGCAAGGTCGATTTGCCGATCCCCGGATCGCCGCCGATCAGCGTCGCCGACCCTTCGACCAGCCCGCCCCCCAGCGCTCGATCGAGTTCGGCGATCCCGGTCGCAAGGCGCTCGGGCAACGTAACCTCGGAATTGAGGCTGACCACTTCCAGCGCGCGCCCACCCGATTGGAGATTATGTTTGGCCTGAAACGGCGTCACCACCGCGCCCGCTTCCTCGACCAGCGTATTCCATTCGCCGCAATCGGCGCATTGCCCCTGCCACCGATGACTCACCGATCCGCACGATTGGCAGACATAACGTTTCTGGGGTTTGGCCATGCGCGAGGGTGTAGCAGAGCGAGAACGAGAGGGGAACATCTGAAATAGGATAGTGCCCGGCGCCACGCCGATGAGGTGACACGCCCCCAAGGCCCAACGTCCTAAACGTTCCGAGTTATCGGCTCGGCCGCCTCGGTGGCGCGTCACCGACAACACTATCCGTGCTACACGCCACTTTCAACGGCAGCCGCCGAACCTCAGGTTCGTCTAACCCTTCGAGGGAATCACCAACCCCCGCTGCACCGCCGGCCGGTCGAGCCCGCGCTTCAGCCATGCGGCCACGTGGGCGAAATCGTCGAACTCCACGATCTCGCGCGCTTCGTAGAAGGTAATCAGGTTGCGCACCCAGCCGAGCATCGAGATATCGGCGATCGTATAATCGTCGCCCAGAAACCAGGCCCGGCCCGCGAGCCTATCGTCCATCACGCCGAGCAACCGCTTCGATTCGGCCACGTATCGCCCCAACGGCCGCTTGTCCTCCCACGCCTTGCCCGCGAATTTGTTGAAGAATCCGAGCTGGCCGAACATCGGCCCGACGCCTCCCATCTGGAACATCACCCATTGGATCGCATGCCAGCGACCCGCCGGATCGTGGGGCACGAACTTGCCCGTCTTGTCGGCGAGATAGAGCAGGATCGCCCCCGATTCGAACAACGCCAGCGGCTTACCCCCCGGCCCGGCGGGGTCGAGGATCGCGGGGATCTTGCCATTGGGGTTGAGCGACAGGAATTCGGGCGTCTTCTGGTCGTCGGTCCCGAAATCGACGAGATGCGCCTCATACGGCAGCCCCGTCTCTTCGAGCATGATCGACACTTTCACCCCATTGGGCGTGTTGAGCGAATAGAGCTGCAACCGATCAGGATGCGCGGCTGGCCAGCGGCGGGTGATCGGGAAATCGGCGAGTTCGTCCACGCGCTGCATCCTCGGTCCTGAAAGCGTCTTCAACTTCTCGCGAGTTTGGCGCCATGGTCAACACCTTTACCGGGTCGATCGCGGCGGATCGTGCCAGATGCCGCCCCGCGACGATAAAAACCGGCAAAGAACGTCGTTGTTACGGTGGCGTTTGTCGTCGGCTGCCGCTATCGGCGCGGAATGAAGCCGAGCGATCTCCGCGTGGCGCTGTTCAGCGGCAACTATAATTATGTGCGCGACGGCGCCAATCAGGCGCTCAACCTGCTCGTCGGGCATTTGCTCGAGCGCGGGGTGCACGTGCGCGTCTATTCACCGACCGTCGCCGAACCCGCCTTCGCGCCGACCGGCGATCTGGTCGACGTGCCCGCGATGCCGCTGATCGGCGGGCGCGGTGAATATCGCGTAGCGGGCGGGATCACCAAACGCGTGCGGCGCGATCTGGAGGCGTTCGCGCCCAATCTCGTCCATGTCTCGGCACCCGATTGGCTCGGCCATCGCGCGGTCTGCTTCGCGCGCCGGCGCGGGCTCGCGACGCTGGCCTCGCTCCATACACGGTTCGAAACCTACCCGCGTTATTACGGCCTGCCGCTGCTCGAGCCCATCTTCGTACGGATGCTCAAGCGCTTCTATGGTCGGGTCGATCAGGTTATGGTCCCCACCCCCAGCATCGCCCAACTACTCGAACAATGGGGCGTCAAAACCCCGATCGGCATCTGGTCGCGCGGGATCAACCACGATCGCTTCTCGCCGGCGCGCCGCGATCTCGCCTGGCGTCGCGCGCGCGGCATCGCCGACGATCAGATGGCGATCGGCTTCCTCGGGCGGCTGGTGAAGGAAAAGGGGCTCGATATCTTCGCCGAGGTCGTGGGCGATCTCGCGCGGCGCGGCGTACCGCACAAGGTGCTCGTCGTCGGCGAGGGGCCCGCGCGCGGCTGGTTTGAAAGCCAGGTGCCCGAGGCGGTGTTCGCCGGCTTTCAGACCGGCAACGATCTGGGCCGCGCGGTCGCCTCGATGGACGTGTTCTTCAACCCCAGTATCACCGAGACGTTCGGCAACGTCACGCTCGAGGCAATGGCGGCGGGCGTCCCTGTCGTCGCCGCGCGCGCGACCGGCGCGGTCGATCTGATCGACGAAGGCGTTACCGGCTTCCTCGTGCCGCCGCGCGAGGTTGGCGGCTATTCGCAAGCGATCGAACGCATCGTCGGCGATCCCGTGCTGCGCCAGAAAATGGGCGCCGCCGGCACCGCACGCGCAGCGGGCTATGAATGGGAAACCGCCAATCAGGCGGTGCTCGACGCCTATCTCGACGTGATGGCACGGCGCTAGCCGCCGCCCCGCGCGAGCGGGGCAGCGACGGGCAGGCTCATTTCCAATCGTAGATCAGCGGCCCCTCCCGAAACGCGAAGCGGTCGAGATGCTTTTCGACTACCTCGCGCATCCTCGCCACATCCTCGCTCCCGGGCACGGCGAGTTCGAGGTCGAGGCTCGCGCTGGCGGCGCGCATCGCGAGCCGACTGCCATCGGGAAAGTCGATCGTGCCCTCCTCCGGGGTGAACACCACCGTCAGCTTGTGGCTCCAATGCTTGGCGAGCTGCTGGAGATAGCGGCTCGCCGATGCCGTCGGCACGCGGGCGACCGAGACGCTCATTTGAGCCGCTCGATCTTCTGCGCCGCCTCGTCGATGATCGCGGCGACATCGAGCAAGGTGTCAGCGCCCGCATCGTCGCGCGCCAGCCGATACTGGAGCACCTGCCGCAGATTGCCCATCGCGCGGCGGATCGGCGCGCCATCGGTGCGCTCGCGCATCTCGCCGACCTGCGCCAGCCGGGCCATCAGGCGCGCGACCTCATCGGCATTCTCGTCGAGATGCGCGCGCCCCGCCTCGGTGATCGCGAACTTCTTGCGCGTGCCGTCCGCCGCCTGTTCCTCGATCAGCCCCATGTCACCGAGCAACGTCAGCGTCGGGTAAACGATTCCCGGACTGGGAGCATAAGCGCCACCGGTCAGGTCCTCGATCTCGCGGATCAGATCATAGCCGTGGCGCGGCGCATCCGCGATCAGCTTCAACAGCACGAGCCTCAGCTCGCCGCCGTCGAACATCCGGCGTCGCCCGCGACCACCACCACCGCCATGCTCGCGCGCCCAGCCTTCGTGCCCGCCTGGTCGGCCGCGCCACCCGCGCGGCCCCATGTGCATGCCGCCGCAGCGGCCATGTCCGTGTCCCATCATCATATACTCCATGTTCACAGATGGCGCTAAGATATATCTTAGATACGGCACGACAAGAGCCCGCTGCAAAATTTTCCGCGCGCGCCTATCTACAGCAGCACGATGGCAGACCTTTTCACCGACCAGGACCTCGCACCGGCCGATGCGCCGCTGTCCGACACCGCGCCGCTGGCTGATCGGTTGCGCCCCCGCGCGCTCGCCGACGTCGTCGGGCAGGAACATCTGACCGGGCCCGAGGGCGCGATCGGCCGCATGGTCGGGGTCGGCAAGCTCTCGTCGATGATCCTGTGGGGGCCGCCCGGCACCGGCAAGACGACGATTGCGCGGCTGCTCGCCGATGCCGTGGACCTGCGCTTCGTGGCAATCTCGGCGGTGTTCTCAGGCGTCGCCGATCTCAAAAAAGCGTTCGCCGAAGCGAAGGAACACGCCCGGATCGGCAAGCGCACGCTGCTGTTCGTCGACGAGATCCACCGCTTCAATCGCGCGCAGCAGGATGGCTTCCTGCCTTATGTCGAAAACGGCACCGTCACGCTGATCGGCGCGACCACCGAGAATCCGAGCTTCGAATTGAACGCCGCGCTGCTCAGCCGCGCCCAGGTGCTGATCCTGCAACGGCTGGGGCATGAAGCGCTGGCGACCTTGCTCGACCGCGCCGAGGCGGTCGAGGGCCGCCCCCTGCCCCTTACCCCGCCCACGCGCGAGGCGCTGATCGCCAGCGCCGATGGCGACGGTCGCTTCCTGCTCAACCAGGCCGAGACATTGTTCTCGGTCGACCTCGACGCGCCGCTTGATCCCGCGGGGCTGTCGGCGTTTCTCCAGCGCCGCGTCGCGGTCTACGACAAGGATCGCGAGGGGCATTACAATCTCATTTCGGCGCTCCACAAATCGATCCGCGGCAGCGATCCGCAGGCCGCACTTTATTATCTCGCGCGGATGCTCGTGGCGGGTGAGGAACCGCTCTACGTCCTGCGCCGCCTGACGCGGATGGCGTCCGAGGATATTGGGCTGGCCGACTCGAACGCGCTCGTCCAATGCCTCGCCGCCAAGGAGGCCTACGATTTCCTCGGCTCCCCCGAAGGCGAACTCGCGATCGTGCAGGCGTGCCTCTATCTCGCGACCGCGCCCAAATCGAACGCGGCGTACAAGGCCGCGGGCGCGGCGTGGCGATCCGCCAAGGAAACCGGCTCGCTGATGCCACCGCAGAACATCCTCAACGCCCCCACCAGGCTGATGAAGGACATCGGCTACGGCAAGGGGTATGCTTACGACCACGATCAGCCCGAGGGCTATTCGGGGGCGAATTACTGGCCCGAGGACATGGCGCCGCAGACCTTCTACACCCCCACCGAGCGCGGCATGGAAAAACGCATCGCCGAACGGATGGCATGGTGGCGCGACCTCAAGGAGCGTGGCGGATGATCACTTTCGACGATGCCGTCGCTTATGCGCTGACGCTGCCCGATACCGAATTGTCGACCAGCTACGGCCGCCCCGCAGTCAAGGTCGCGTCGAATGGGCGCGCGTTTCTCTATACCGGCCATGAGGAGACAAGCTCATTCGGGATCGCGATCGATCTCGATACGGTCGAGATGCTCATGGAAACCGATCCCGACACTTTCTGGCAGAGCCCGCATTACGAAGGCTGGCCCGCGGTGCTGGTGCGCTACGACAGCCCGGATCCGATGCGCGTCCGCGCTATGATCGAACGCTCGCGCGCCTGGACTGCCGCCAAGCCCAAAACGCGCCCCCGCAACCGCAAGGCGTGACCCATTTCACCCATTTCGCCGCGATCGACTGGTCGGGCGCGGTCGGGCCACGGCAAAAGGGGCTCGCCATCGCTTTGTGCGCCACCGGCAACGAAGCGCCGATGCGCGTGCGGCCCGGCCATATCTGGTCGCGCGGTGAGGTGCTCGGCTGGCTCGACCGCGAGATGCCGCGTGACACGCTGGTCGGGCTCGATCTCGGCCCCTCGCTTCCCTTTATCGATGCGCACGCCTTCTTCCCCGGCTGGCACGAGAGCCCCGCCGATGCCCGCGATCTCTGGGCGCTGGTCGACCGGCTCTGCGCCGACGATCCCTATCTCGCGGCCTCGTCGTTCGTCGATCATCCGCAAGCCGCACGCCATTTCCGCCGCCACGGCGGCCGCACCGGCGACCGCTTCGGCAGCGGGGGCGGCCGGCTGCGCGTCACCGAACTGGCGCAGCGCGCGCAGGGGCTCAATCCGTACAGCAACCTCAACCTCGTCGGCGCGGCGCAGGTCGGGAAATCGAGCCTCACGGGGATGCGCGTGCTCCACCGCCTCGCCGGTCGCGTGCCCATCTGGCCGTTCGATTCCGTGCCCCGACGCGGATCGCTGATCGTCGAAATCTACACCAGCCTTGCCGCCCGCGACGCCGGCCGGCCCAAGGGCCGCAGCAAGATGACCACGATCGAGGCGCTCAACGCCGCGCTGACGCACCCGGCGATCCACAGCGCGCCCGTCCCCGGCCATGGCGCGATCGACGATCACGGCGCCGATGCGCTGCTCACCGCCGCCTGGCTACGCGCCAACGCGCATCGCCCGGCGCTGTGGCATCCGGGCAACCTCACCCCCGACATCGCACAAACCGAGGGCTGGACCTTCGGCGTCGTCTGACGCATGGGGCGTTGACGAGGCGGTATCCAGCCAGTGCCGCCCGAACAGGAATGCCGGTTTAGCTCAGCTGGTAGAGCAGCGGTTTTGTAAACCGAAGGTCGCGGGTTCGATTCCTGCAACCGGCACCATTCCCGAATCCTCGAGATTCGGCCTACAAGCCATTGAAACACCTACCACCCATGTAACGCCGTAAGTTCGGCAGGGTTCGACCCATTTGGACCGGTCTTGTGCGGTGATTTTTCTGACGCGTGGGGCTGGCCTGGTGTCGGAACGTGGCGACAAGAAAGAATTTCACGCCAATTACAAAGACGGCCAAAGTCTATTTCTTTTCCTCAACAGAATCCGGTGCGAAGCGACTACGGCTCATCGTCGCCCGTGCCAGTCAACGCGAGAAATGGCAGTACCTATCCAATAATTTTCTCCAATCGCTATGGACAACCTGTGCCGCTGATAGCATGAACTGTAAATAGTTGCATGAACGACTCTCGGGCTATTTTGGATTGACTGACGACGGACACGATCTTCTATATGCTTTAAGCGATAGCTCTACACTTTTACGATTGATTAAGATGCGATGACCGAAATAGATATCCGATCACTATAAAATATTACCACAATGCCCTGCAAGATTATCTCATTGAAACATTTTTGATTTCTCTTATATCTACCTTAGAGGCATCGAATTTGTTGCTTTCATCAACGGAAAATTCATAGTGTCGTACCAAGTAAATTTGGACAACAGCCTGCCTATAATGTGGTGAGGCAATCGGATTGGAGCCGCTCGACATGTGCCGAGATCGCGCTCCTGCAGCAAACAATGGCGCGGCGTTTTGTAGCCTCCCGCGGTCCAGTACAACTCGCACGGAGCGGCTCGGCTCCGCCGAGCTACGCTTGATGCACAGCTTTCACGACGGTGTAGCTATCAAAGCCTTCGGTGCCGCCCTCACTGCCAAAACCCGAGAGTTTGACCCCGCCAAACGGCGCGTCGGCGACCGACACAGCGAAGGTATTGATACCCACCATCCCCGCCTCGATCGCGTCACTCAGGATATTGGCGCGCCGGCCGTTCTCGGTGAAGACGAACGCTGCGAGACCATAAGGCAGCCGGTTCGCTTGTTCGATAGCCTCATCAACCGTCGCAAAGGGGGCCGCCACGGCGACCGGACCGAAGGGTTCGCTGGTCATGACCTCGGCCGCAAGCGGCACGTCGGCAAGCAATGTCGGGCGATAGAAGAACCCGCTTCGATCGAGCCGTTCGCCCCCGGCGAGCAACCGCGCTCCCTTGGCGGTGGCATCGCTCACCAGCTTTTCGACCGCAACCGGCCGACGCACATTGGCGAGTGGCCCCATCAGGCTTGCCGGATCGAGCCCGTCACCGACTCGAAGCGCGGTCGTCCGCGCCGCAAATCCGGCGAGAAATTTATCGTAGATCGCTTCCTCGACATAGAAGCGCGTCGGGCTGACGCACACCTGTCCGGCGTTGCGGAATTTCTGCGCCACCACCTGATCGAGCGTCTTGTCGAGGTCGCAATCCGCAAAGATCAGGACCGGCGCGTGCCCGCCCAGTTCAAGCGTGATGCGCTTCACCCCGTCGGCGGAGAGACGCATCAGATGCTGCCCCACCGGAACCGATCCCGTGAAGCTCACCTTACGAACGATATCGGAGGCGATGAGGCGACGGCTGATGTCATCGGGCACGCCAAAGACCATCTGCAGCACGCCGCTCGGCAACCCCGCATCGACCAGACAGCGGACGAGCGCGCTGGCCGAGGCGGGTGCTTCCTCGGGCGGCTTGGCGATGACCGTGCAGCCCGCCGCGATCGCGGGGGCAAGCTTCTTCGCCAGCAGATAGACGGGGAAATTCCAGGGGCTGAGCGCCGCGACGACGCCCACCGGCTGCCGGATCACGATCGCGCGTTCGCCGCTGGGGCGCACCAGCACGCGCCCGTAATTGCGCAGCGCCTCCTCGGCATACCAATCGAACATCAGCGCCGCGGCGATCACCTCGCTCCGCGCCTCGGCCAGCGGCTTGCCCTGTTCGCGCGTCAGCAGCGTGGCGATAAGGTCGAGCCGCGTCCGTATCAGCACGGCCGCCTCGTGCAGGATCGCGGCGCGCGCCGCCGCATCGGTCGAGCGCCAGCGGGCAAAAGCTCGATCCGCGGCACCCAGCGCGGTGTCGACATCGGCGGCGGTCGCCACCACCAGGTCGGCGATCGTCTCGCCGGTTGCCGGGTTCACAACCGGCCGCGTGTCTCTCCCGCCGCCGGTCTGCCAGACGCCATCGAGTAAAAGGCCAAGAACTTTGTCCTCGGTGGGCATATCGCAACTCCTGTGGGATCGAGACGGGCGCGGGGTGGCGCCGCCGCCACCCCTCCCCTGCGCGCGCCTGCGCGTCGTCGATCAGAACGTGTAGGTCAGCACCGCCGAAAATGTCGTCCCGAGATTGGGATAGAGGGCCCCGCCGTCGCGCCCCTGCGACACCAAATTCCGCCGCGGCGGCTTGCTATCGAAGATGTTGTTGACGTTGAAACGCAGGTTCGCGTGTTGGGTCACGTCATAGGCGATCGATAGATCATGGAACATCTTGCTGCCGGTATAAGGCAGATCATACATGAAATCGGGCAGTGGTGACGCCACCAATTCCGACGCGGCCAGCGAGACGCTGGAAATGTAGCGGGCGTGCCAGGTAACGGCTAGCCGCTCGGTCGAGTAGGTCGCCGAACCGGTCATCTCCCATTCGGGCGTGCCGCCAAGCCCACCAGGCTGGCCCGGACGAAAGCCTTCCAGCTTCCGCTCGGTGCCCGGCGCCGCAGCATCGGCGAAGTAGCGCAGCTTATCGACCCAGGTTCCGCCGACGTTGAGGTTGATGCGGCCGGGCAGCGGCGCCGATAGCGCCGACAGCCGGAAGGCATAATCGATATTGAAATCGATCCCGCTCGTCTTGAGCAGGCCAACGTTGAGGAAGCCCGAACGGACCGCGCTGATATTGTTATCCGCGCCCCGCGTGATCGCCGAGCAGGCCGGGCTACCCGAGGGATTGACTGGATTGTCCACGCAGGTGTTGAGGATGGTCTGCGCGTCGAGCGGCGCGATCGCCCCCGTCAGGCGGATGTCATAATAATCGATCGCAATGCGCAGGCCGGGAATGACACGTGGGGTGACCGTCATCCCCGCCGTCCAGGTATCGCCCTTCTCGACATCGAGATTGGGGTTGCCGCCGAAATAAACGGGTTTGGACGAACTGTTGGCGGTGAAGCTCGCCGGGATGCCAAGCGCGGCGCAATTGCCGGCACGGCTCGACGTGCCCTGATTGAGATTGGGCGCGCTGCACGGATCCTTGAGGAACAGGAAGCTCTGGCTCTGCGACGAGAACAAGGCGTCGGGGCTCGGCGACCGCACCGCACGGCTCCGCATGACGCGGAAACGCACGTCCGGAATGGGGGCGTAAGTGCCGCCCAGATTCCAGGTCCAGTCGGTGCCGGTCGTATCGTAATCCGAAAGGCGCGCGGCGCCCTGGAAGCTCAGTTCGTCAATCGCCGTCATATTGGCGAGGATCGGCACACGCAGCTCGCCAAAGGCCTCTCTGACGCTGACCGATCCCTTGGCGGGATCCTGACACAGCATCTGAATACGGCAGCCGCGCGTCGCATGCGACGGCATGATATTGATCGCGTTGCGCCGCGCCTCAACGCCGAGCACCGCGCTGACCGGGCCGGCAGGAAGCGTAAAGAGATCGCCCGCGATGTTGGCCCCCGCCATCGCCAGCGTCTGCCGCGCGGCATAATTGTCGTCGACCAGGCTGTACGCGATGCCCGCCGGGGTTGCCGCCGGATTGAAGACGTTGAGCGGCTGGCACCCGCGCGCGCGCGCATCGGCGCTGGCGCAAGCCGGCTGGCCGTTCATCAGCACGACGTCGATCGATTCAAGAAACCGGTCCTGATCGCGGCCGCCTACCAAATGGCTCGCGAGCGTGTTGCGGCCATATCCGGCAAAAACTTCGTATTTCAGCCCGAGCGTTTCGCCGCGAATGCCGCCGGTATATTGCTGGCTGATGCGCTCGTTATCCGCGCCGCGGCGCCCGAAATCCTCGTAGATGCGGCCGAAGGGGAAGGCCGGCAGCCCATAGGTCGCTTGCACCATGGCGCCGAAACCGGCCGGTACGAAGGGGTTGTCCACCGAAATCGGGACGTAACCATATTCCCAATCGGCGATCGGCTGCCAGCGCGTGCTGGTCGCGCTGTTGGTATAGCGACCTTCGAAAAACAACTCTGCGCCCGACGCAATTTCGTAGCGCAGGTTGGCCGCCATCGAAATGCGTTCAACCGGCAGCGAGAGATTGTCATATTGCTGGTACGTGCCGCCGTCGCCGCCGATCTGGGTGCCGAACACATCGATTCCCAGCACGCCATAATCATACGGCCGGATGCTCTGCCCGCCCGGCGCGACCGAATAGACGCCGGGCATGCCGAACGCCGCGAAATTGATGATCCCGAGCTGCGTCGGCCCGAGATAACTGACGTTGGTGTGATGGGTGAGGTACGGATAGCCCGCGCCGTGGCTGTTGCCGCCGATATAGATATCGGGGTTGTCGAACGCATAGAAATTGTCGGACGCGTAGCTGCGCGCGGTCGCTTTGACGCCCTTCACGTCGTCGTAAAGCGCGGTGAAGGTGATATTGCCGCGCCCGCCATCGAAATCGGTGCCCGCGAGCATCGACAGGCCGTATGACCCACCGTCGCCGCGCGCCGTCATGCCACCGCGGCCGCGCAGTTCGAGCCCCTTGTAATCGTTCTTGAGAACGACATTGATGACGCCCGACACAGCATCGGCGCCATAGACCGCCGAGGTGCCGCCGGTCACGATTTCGACGCGTTCGATCAGCGGTGCCGGAATGGCGTTGAGATCGACCGCGTTGGTGCCGATCGCGCCGGGCACCTGTCGCCGCCCGTTCACGAGCACGAGCGTGCGATCATAACCGAGCTTGCGCAGATCGACGAGATTACTACCCGCCGCTGCGTAGAAATTCTGCGAGTTATTCTCGTTCAGGCCAACCGAAACCGGGCCGAGATCGGTCAGGATGTCGGCAAGATTGTCGGTCCCCGATTGCGCCAGTTCCTCGTCGGATACCTGCAGCACGGCATAGGGCACCTTGTCGACCGAGGTCGACAGGCGGGTACCGGTCACGACGATCGCATCGCCGCTCCCCGCGCGCTCGGCCTCCGGCGCCTCCTGGGCAGAGGAAAGGGCCGGCATCATGCCGACAAGCGCCATCGCGGACGCAGCAAGTAATTTGGTTCGCATCGGGCGCCCCCCCAAGAAAGTTATTATGACTAGTATTTGTGATCACAAATACAGGCGATAGCCGGTCCGGTGTCAAGCGTATTGTGATCACATTTTCGGACTGACCGTGCGGAGCAATGCACCTTCCCAGCGCTTCACCACACGTTTGGCAGCGTCGTCATGATCCTCGTCGGGCCGATCAGCCGGCGTGCTGCCCGTCGATATCCCGGAGCGATGCGGCGAAGGCGGCAACCAGAATGTCGCTATGCTCGGCACCGAACACCAACGGCGGACGGATTTTGAGCACCGCACCGTCGCGGCCAGTCGCGCTGATCAGAACGCCGCGCTCGCGCATGGCGTTGACCAGCTGGTGCGCGAGATCACCATTGGCAAGCCGGACGGCGATGGCGAGACCCACACCGCGAACCTCGAGCACGCGTGGGTCGCCGACCGCGGCCAGCGCTTCGACCAGATCGGCACCGACCCGTTCCGCCGACGCGGCGAGACCGTCGCGCTCGATGATGTCGAGCACCGCGAGCCCGGCTGCCGCCGAAACGGCGTTGCCGCCAAAGGTGTTGAAATAACGCACGGTGCCGAACGCCGCGAACAGCGCGCTGCGACCGGCAACCATCGCGACGGGGTGACCATTGCCCATCGGCTTGCCGCACGTCACGAGGTCCGGCTCGAACCCCTGCCACCTGAATCCCCAAAAATCGGGCCCGACGCGGCCAAGCCCCGCCTGCACCTCGTCGGCGATGACGACCCCGCCGCGCTCGCGGATCGCCGCGACCGCCGGGGCAAGCACACGCGTCGTCCCGAGAACGCCATCGCTCGACAGCACGGTATCGACCAGCAAGGTGGCCGGCCCGAATCCGGCCGCGGCAAGCACGTCGGCCGCCTCGGCAACGCGGGCGGCAAAGCCTGCCGCCGGATCGGCAGCGGCGAGATCGGGCGGCGCCACCGCGCGAACGAAACGGTGCAGGCCGACCGAATCGCCGAGCGACGGCGACATTCCCGCAAGCAGCGCCGTCACGCCGTGATAGGCATTGGCGGTGACGATGACGCCGCGCCCGCCGGTGGCGGCACGCGCGATGCGCAGCGCAAGATCGTTCGCCTCCGACCCGGTGCAGGTGAACATGACATGCGCGATGTCTCCCCCCAGCGTCGTCAGCATCCGCTCGGCATAATCGACCACGCGATCGCCAAGATAGCGCGTGTGCGTATTGAGCGTGGCCGCCTGCGTCGCGATCGCCTCGACCACCGCCGGATGGCAATGCCCCACGGGCACGACGTTGTTATACGCGTCGAGCAAACGCGTGCCGTCGGCTTGATACAACCACACGCCCTCTCCGCGCACCGGATGCACCGGGCGATCGTAGAACAGGCGATAGGCGGGGCCGAGCGCGCGAACCCGGCGATCGAGCAGCGCCTCATCATCCGCGTCGAGCCGATCGCCGGCAGTGCCGGAAAATGCATTGATCATCGTCATGGCAAAAACGCCTCCCCTCGCGGCAATCCGCCGCCACCTTCCGCGTAAAGCCGGGCAAGCCCGCCGACCGCCGCCCACGCGTTGCGGCGCAGATAGCCTGCCTCTGCGGGTCGGCGCGCGGCGCTGTCGGCGGTGATCGCAATCGTCATCGCAAGCCGCGCGGCCATGAACAGCGGCAGCACCTCGACTTCGGTCGGATCAAGCGCACATTCCGAAACGTAGCCCGCAACCACGGCGCGCGCGCCGGCGAATCCCTCGACCAATTGATAACTGGCAGCAATCGCGAGATCGGCCACCCGAGGGCCGTAATGCATGTCGCCGAGATCGATGATGCCCGTGATCGCACGCCCCGAACGATCGACGATGACATTGTAGGGGTTGAGATCGCCATGGATCACTTGCGTGGGCAAGGCGCTCCAATCGCCGGCAGCTGCCTCCGCGAATTGATCGAGGCCCCGCATGGCGAGCGCGCGCGCATTCGCATCGGGCTCGGCCGCGATCAGCGCGCGCGCGGCCGGGCTGCGGCGGACATCCCAATCGATCGCGCGGACGGCAGCGGGATGATCGAACGTCGCCAGCGCGGTGACCAAGCGCGCGGTGATCGCGCCGAGATCGTTGCGCAACCCGGTGTCCACGCCGACCTCGCGCATCAGCGCGCCTTCGCAATAATTGACCATCCACGCCAGTTGCGCGCCGTGTTCGACCAAGGGCGCGCCATCGATCGTCGGCACCGCCCGCGGCACCGGCAAGCCGGGATCGGCGCGCGCGATATGATCGAGCGCCGCGATCTGCAGCGGCACCGCGACCTCGGCCTCCTGGCGCTCGACCAGCTTGAGCACGTAATGCGCATCGTCAGTCGCGGTGATCAGCAGATTACGGTCGCGCTCCCCGCCCAGCGGACGCACGCTCGCAGCCGCCACGAAACGGCGCGCGAGCGCGAGATTGGCGGCCGCCTCGTGCTGGCTCGCGATGGCCGGGGCGATAAAACCGCTCAACGTCGCGTACCAAGTGCGCGCACCTGGGTTTGCGCGTTCCCCTTGCCGCAGCGACGATGCAGTTGGACGAATCGCATCCGATCTGACCTCTATTTTGTGATCACATATTTGATGTCGGGTTAAACGATGACGTCGGCCAACGCAACTGGAACCCGACCGAATCCCCCCTGCCGACGCCATTTTGTGATCACATATTGCCCCCTCAACCACGATATGCAAAGCTGCGGGCATGACGATATTCAGCGAGCGTGGGAGGAAGGCGGACCGCGCGCCATCCACCATCCCGACAGACACCGATGGAAAGTGTGACGCATGTGGCGACTGATGGTTCGCCGGACCTTGGTCGCCGTCCCGATCCTGCTGGTGATCGCGTCGATGACCTTCGCGATGCTGCACGCGGCCCCCGGATCGCCGTTCACGGGCGCGAAGGTGTCGCCGGCAGTCGAGGCGCAGACGCGCGCGCGGTTCGCCCTTGATCGGCCGCTACCCGAACAGTTCGTGCGCTATCTGGGCAACGCGGTGACCGGCGATTTCGGGCCGTCGCTCAAATATCCCGGCCGCACGGTTGGCGGGATCATTGCCGAGGGGCTGCCGACCAGCGCCATCATCGGCGGCCTCGCCTTGCTGTTCGGCACGGCGTTCGGCGTCACGCTCGGCATCGGCGCGGCGCTCCGGCGCGGCGGCGCGATCGACCGCATCGTCGGCACGGTAATTCTGGGCGGGATCGCCGTCCCCACCTTCGTGATGGGGCCGATCCTGATCTTCGTCTTTTCCTCCCGGCTCAAACTGCTCCCCAATGGCGGGCTCGTGGGCGCCTCCGCTTACGTGCTGCCGGTGGTGGTCCTCACCATTCCTCTGATCGCCGCGATCGCGCGGATCGTGCGGACCGAGATGATCGCGAGCCTGCGTTCGAACGCGGTGCGCAGCGCACGCGGACGCGGGCTGTCGCGCCGCCGCGTGGTGCTCGGTTATGCCCTGCCACCGGCGCTGATGCCGCTGATCAGTTTCCTGGCGCCCGCCGCCGCGGGGCTCATGACCGGCTCGTTCGTCGTCGAACTGATCTTCGGCATTCCCGGGCTTGGGCGCGCCTTTGTGCTGGGCGCCCTCCAGCGCGACTATTCGCTCGTGATGGGGGTGATCCTGCTTTACGCCACGCTGATCGTGATCATGAACCTGATCGCGGATATCGCCTATGCCGCCATCGATCCTCGGGTGCGGCTGTGATCAACCTACTCGTCCGATTGGGCCGCGACCGGACCGGTCGCCTCGCTGCCGCCGCGCTGGTGCTCCTGTTGCTGGCCGCGCTGGTGGGGCCGTTGCTGACGTCGTTCGGCTTTGACGAGATCAACAAGCCCGACCGGTGGGTGGCGCCACTGAGCGCGGGCCATCTGCTCGGCGCCGACTGGCTGGGACGCGACCTGCTCGCGCGGCTGTTGACCGGGTTGCGCGTGTCGCTGATCGTCGGACTAGCCGGCACGTCGGCCGCGCTGGTGATCGGGGTCGTGGTCGGCGTCGTCGCGGGCTATTTCGGCGGCTGGGTGGACGCGCTGCTGATGCGCGCGGTCGACATCCTTTATGCCCTGCCGTTCATCATCTTCGTCATCCTGCTGACGGTCACCTTCGGCAACAGCCTCGCGATCATTCTCGTCGCGATCGCCAGCGTCGAATGGCTGACGATCGCCCGCGTCGTGCGCGGCCAGACGCTCAGTCTCAAGCAGCGCGAATATATCGAGGCGGCACAGGTGATCGGCGTCTCCACCCCGGCGATCATGGTGCGTCATATCATTCCCAACATGGTCGGCCCGGTGGCCGCCTTCATGACGCTGAGCATCCCCAACGTGATCCTGGCCGAGAGCTTTCTCAGCTTCTTCGGGCTCGGCATCCAGGAACCGCTCGCGTCGCTGGGCACGTTGATGAGCCAGGGCACCAATCAGATGGAAATCGCCCCGTGGATGCTGATCTTTCCCGCCCTGACGATGGTGCTGGTGCTCGGCACCTTCAACCTGCTCGGCGAGGCGATGCGCCGCGCGGCCGGAACGGAAGCAACGCGGTGAAGAGATACGCCCCCCTCCTGGCGCTGGGCCTCATGCTGGCGGGCTGCGGCGAACAGGCGCAGCCCTCGGCGTGTCCCGCCGGGCAGAAGTGCCTGCGCGCCGGCATCATGTCGGACCCCGGATCGCTTGATCCCGCACGGTCGTTCGTCAAGCAGGACCAGACGATCCTGGTCGACCTGCTGACCGGGCTGACGACCTTCGACGCACAAGGCCGCATCGTCCCCGGGCTGGCAACGCATTGGGAGACGAGCCCCGACGGGCTGGTCTGGACCTTCCACATGCGCGAGGCGCAATGGTCCGACGGGGCGCCGATCACCGCGGCAGATGTCGTCTTTTCGATGCGCCGGATCGTCGATCCAGTCACTGCGGGCTCCTACGCCAGCCTGTTATATCCGGTGCTCAACGCCGAGCCGATCAACATCGGCAAGGCGCCCGTCGACAGTTTGGGCGTCACCGCGCCCGATCCGCATACTTTGGTGATCCGGCTCGTCCACCCGGCCCCATATCTGCCTTCGCTCCTCACTCATTACGGGCTCCTGCCGGTGCCGGAACATGCGGTGCGGCGCTGGGGGGATGACTGGACCCGGCCCGGCAGGTTTGTTTCCAGCGGCGCCTATCGCCTCGCCGAATGGCGGCTTGGCGACCATCTGACGCTGGTCCGCAATCCGCGCTTCTACGCGGCCGACGACGTCTGTCTCGATCGGGTGGATTATTATCCGAGCCCCAATGCGACCCTCGCCGAGCGCCGCGTGCGACGCGGCGAACTCGATTGGCATCCGACCTTCGACGCAACGCGCACCGCCTATCTGCGCGGGCCCGGCGGCATTCCCGATTATGTGCGAACGCACGCGTTCGGCCATATCATCTATATGGCGTTCAATCTGCGCGATCCCGCCTTCGCCGACATCCGGGTGCGGCGGGCGATCGCGATGGCGATCGATCGGGACTTCATCGCCGGAAAGGTGCTGACGGCTGGGCAACGCCCGACCTATAGCTTCGTCCCCACCTCGCTCGGCGCGCTGCCGGCAGACCCGCCCTGGGCCGATCTCGATTTCGATTCCCGACGCGCGCTCGCGACGCGGTTGATGGCGGACGCCGGCTATACGCGCGACCATCCGCTGAAGATCGAGATCAAGTCGATCATCGGGATCGGCACACCCGCCGCCATCGCCGCCGATCTACGCGCGATCGGTGTCGATGCGCGATTGTCGGTCGCCGATATCGCGGTTTTCTTCAGCGATCTGCAACTGGGCGGCTTTCAACTCGCCTACACCGACTGGATCGCCGATTATCCCGATCCGACCAATTTCCTGAACCTGCTGCGGACCGGGAATTCCGCCAATTACGGCGGCTATGCGAACCCCGCTTATGACGCCCTGATCGCGCGCGCCGAAGCCGAGGCCGATCTCGACCGTCGTGCGACCTTGCTCCAGACCGCCGAGCGGCAGATGCTGCTCGACGCGCCCGTCGCGCCGGTCTTCGTCAACGCGGCCGGCAATCTGGTCAACCCGCGCGTAACCGGCTGGCACGACAATCGCGACGACGTTCACCTGATGCGTTATGCCTGCGTGAGCTAGACCGCCTTGAGCGCGCAACCCCGGCGCTTCAGCCGCGCACCCAATGATCGGGCGCGACGGCGACAAGGTCGCCCCCCTGCCCGGTCGGCTGATAGCGATCGGGCCGCGCCGACGATGCCCCCGGATCGGGCGACAGCACCGCCCCGAGCAGGGAGCGCGTATAGGGGTGCCCCGGATCAGCGAACAGCCGGTCCGCTGATGCCAACTCCATCACCCGGCCGTGGTGCAGCACAAGCACATGGTGAGCAATGGCGCGCACCACCGACAGATCGTGCGTGATGAACAGCATCGCGAGCCCGGTGTCGCGCTGGAGGGCGATCAACAGATCGATGATCTGTCCCCGGATCGAAACGTCGAGCGCGGACACGGCTTCGTCGCATACCAGCACCCTGGGCTTGAGGATCATCGCGCGGGCGATCCCCACGCGCTGCGCCTGCCCCCCCGACAGTTCGGACGGATACCGCTCGGCCAGCGCGGGATCGAGCTCGACCCGGCGCAACGCCGCGATCACCGCCTCGCGCCGCGCCGCGGCGGTCAACGCCGGATGGTGCACGCGCAGCGGCTCTTCGACCGAGCGCCAGATCGGCATCGCAGGATCAAGGCTGCCTTGCGGATCCTGAAAAACAATCTGAACGTCGCGCCGCACCGGCAAGTCCCACCGGCGTTTGCCCAGGGTCAGCGGCGATCCAAGCAACGCGGCCGATTCCGCCTCGGCGGCGATCAAACCGGTCACCGCACGGGCCAGGCTCGATTTGCCCGATCCGCTCTCGCCGACGATCGCCAGCGTCTCGCCGGCGCGCAGGACGACATCGACCCCATCGACCGCAAGATGATGACGGCGTGGCGCAAACGCCCGCCGTGCAAGCGGATAGCGGACGCTCAGCCGCTCGACCGCGAGCACCGGCGCGCCAGCCTCCGGGGGAAGCACGACCCGGCTCGGCGCATCGATCCGGCTGATCGCCCCCAACAATGTTTGCGTGTAGCGGCGCTGGGGTGCAGTGAGGATCGCGGTGCTGCTGCCGGCCTCGACGATCTCCCCATCGCGCATCACACACACGTCATCCGCCATGCGCGCCACGACGCCCATATCGTGCGTGATCATGATCAGGCTCGTCCCCTGCGCGCGCACCAGATCGGCGAGCAGATCGAGCAGTTCGGCCTGGATCGTCACGTCGAGCGCGGTGGTCGGCTCGTCGGCGATCAGGAGGCTCGGGCGGGGCGCCAGTGCGGCGGCGATCATCACGCGCTGCCGCATCCCGCCGGACAATTCGTGAGGATATTGCCGCAAGCACCGCGCCGCATCGGGGATGCGCACGCGATCGAGCCATGCTTTCGCCTCGGCAAGCGCGGCGCTGCGCGTCATGCCGTGATGCCGGCACAGCCCGTCCGCGATCTGATCGCCGATCCGTAGATGCGGTGCGAGCGCGCTCAGCGGGTCCTGAAAGACGACGCCGATCTTCGACCCGCGAATGCCGTTGAACTCGCGCTCGCGAAGCCCGACCAGTTCGCGCCCCTCGAACCGGGCCGATCCCGAAACCTCGCCATTGGCCGCGAGCAGGCCCAGCAAGGCGAGACAGGTCTGGCTCTTGCCCGAGCCACTTTCGCCGACCATCGCCAGGCATCGGCCCGCCGCAACATCGAACGATACGCCGCGCACCGCCTCGGTTGTCACACCGTTTCCGCCGCGAAACCGTACGCGCAGATCGCGGACGACCAACAACGGCTCCGTGGTTCTCCCGCTATCTGGCGTGTTGCGCGTCATCAATTGATTGTCTTGCACGATGTGATCACCAATTACGTCCCAACGCTTGCGCCATTGGCGCTCTCAAGCCAAAGTCGCTGGCGAAAGGCCCTTCATGACAGCTCTCGACGTCGATCACATTCCCGCTGCCGACGACGGCGCGACCATTCAGGAACGCGTTTACGATCATTTGCGGGGCCTCCTCATGCGGGGCGAGATCCAGCCGGGACAGAAGATAACGCTGCGTGGCGCCGCCGAGGCGCTCGATGTCAGTATGATGCCCGTGCGCGGCGCGCTCCAGCGGCTCGAAGCCGAAGGGGCCCTGATCGCGCGCGGCGGCAAGCGCGTGCTCGGCGTGCCCGACCTCGATCCCGACAGCTATCGTGAAATCCGCGACATCAGGGTGGTGCTCGAAGGGCTCGCCGCCGAACGCGCTGTCGACCATATCCGCGACGCCGAGATCGCGACGACGCGACGCCACTGCGCGGCAATGCAATCGGCTGCCGATGCGGGCGATGTCGGCGCGTATGTGCTGGCCAATTGGGCGTTTCACCGATCGGTCTACAAAGCGTGCCGGATGCCGACGCTGACCACGCTGATCGAAGCGATGTGGCTGCGGGTCGGCCCGTACGTTCCCAGGATGATGCCTGACCGGGCGAGCCTGGTCGATTCGATGGCGACGCATTGGGCGATCGTCGACGCGCTCGCACGGCGCGACGGCAAGGCCGCGCGGCGGGGCATTGTCGACGACATCAGCGCGTCGGCGGTGGCGTTGATCCATGCGCTGGAAACGACCCCCACCGCCGTGACCGGCCCCGGCAAACGCAAGCGTGGCAAGCAAGGCTGACGCGCGCTTACGGCGCCGTCGCCGCACGGTTCGCCGGCTTCAGGACCGGAGCAAAATCGGGCGCCGCCGCGTCGTGCACCGCGCCGTAGAAGAGCGACAAGGCGGCGAACAGGTCATCGCCGATCGGCGCCGGCCACGCCGAGTTGACCGCAATGACAAGGCGCTCCTTCGGATACACCAGGATCGACTGGCCAAAGATGCCCGATGCCTCGAACGCGCGCGCGCCGATCCACCATTGGTAGCCGTAACCCGACGGCGCCGGCTGATCGTTGGCGATCCTCACCGAGGTCGCGTCGGCAAGATATTGTGCCTCCATGACCGGCGCGCCGTCCACGATTCCGCCATCGAGCACGAACTGCCCAAGCCGCGCATAATCACGCAGTGTCATCGACAGGCAGCAGCCCGCCGATTCACGGCCCTTGCCATCGATCAGCCACGCGGCATCCTGCTCCATGCCATAGGGTTTCCAAATCTTTTCTGACAGATAGTCGGACAGCGTCATCCCAACGGCACGCGACACCACCATGCCGAGCAGATGGCTTTCGGCGGTATTGTAATGCCAGGTCGTGCCGGGTTCGTGCGCCCGCTCGAGCTTGGCAAGATGCTCGACGACGAAATCCCCGCCGCGCGCGCTGATCGCGTGGGTCAGCGCGAGATCCGATACGCCGTCGACATAATCCTCGTACCAGCGAACCCCGGAACTCATCGTCAGTATGTTTTCGACGGTGACGCCATCATAAGCCGACCCCACGAGTTCAGGCATGAAGCGCGTCACCTGATCGCCGAGCGCGAGCTTGCCGTCGCGGATCGCGGCGCCAGCCAGCAGACCCGCCACCGATTTCGCCACCGAGAACGACGTCCAGCGCTCGTCGGGCTTCCGGCCGAGGGCATAACGTTCGTAGACGATCTTGCCGTCGCGCAGGATGATGACCCCCGACGACCTGTATTCGTCCATCCATTTCTCGATCGTCAGTTCGCGCTCGCCCTGTCGCCAGCGCGGCGCGATCGGCGTCCCGTTCGCCAGCGCGTGCACCGTTTCGCCGCGCTTCACAACGCGCGAGGGGAGCTGGTCCTCCATCGCCTTGAACATCCGCACCTGCTCATCGAGCGTCCACGGCAGCGCCGGGCGCTCCGTCTCGGCGGCGGGCACGGCCGGGGTCGATGACGCCGGCGCCGGGGCGTCGGTCGTAGCAGCGGGCACCATCGTCGCGGCAACCAGCCATAGCGCACCGGTCCATAGCATCATCGCTCTCCCTCAATTATGTGATCACATAATACACGGCTCTTCGGGTGTGGCAACCGCATTTGTGGCGCGGGCAAGCGTCGTCATGCGCCGGCAACGGTGCGGCCGGCGGCGGCAGCTGGCCGGGACGGCGATCACGCTCCGGTAAAGACTGGTGGGCGCTTGGCGATGAAGGCGGCGACGGCCTCGCGATGATCGGCAGTGTTGATCAGCAACACCTGCTGGCGGTCCTCGATCGCCATCGCGGTTTCGAGCGTCGGCGCGGCCGCCGCGAGCGCGGATTTGGTCATCCGCACGCCGAGCGGCGCATTGCGCGCGATATCGGAAGCCGCGCGCAGCCCCCTGTCGTGGAGATCTCGGTCGGCGACGATATCGCCCAACAGGCCGATCGCCATGGCTTCTTCCGCGCCAATCACCCGCCCCGTCAGCATCAGGTCGGCGGCCCGCCCCTCCCCCACGATGCGCGGGAGGAGAAAGCTGATGCCGACGTCCGCGCCGCTCAACCCGATACGGACCGAGGCCACGTTCATCGCGAGCCCGACGGCGCCAATGCGCAGATCGCAGGCCAGCAGCAGCGCGAACCCGAGGCCCGCTGCGACGCCGTGCGCGAGCCCGACGATCGGCGGCGGCGCGGCCCGCATCGCACGGATGAGGCCCGCCGCGCGGGTCTGGACCCCAACCATGGCCGCAGGCGTCGCGTGCGCGAGCATATCGTGCCAATCGGCCAGATCGAGGCCCGCGCAGAAACCGCGTCCGGCGCCCCTGAGCAGCACACATCGCACCTCGGGACGAGCGAGAAGCCCCTTGAAATACGCGGTCAGCGCATCGATCGTCGCCAGATCGAGCGCGTTGAGGCGCCCGACGCGATCAAGGGTCACCGTCTCGATCGCACCGTCGCGGGTGACGGCGAATCCCGGCGTCATAGCGACCGTCCGATGACTTCCTTCATGATCTCGTTGGTGCCCGCGTAGATGCGCGTGATCCGGCTATCCAGCCACAGGCGCGCGATCGGATATTCGAGCATATAGCCGTAACCGCCATGCAACTGTAGGCAATCGTCGATCACCCGGTTTTGCAGGTCGGTCGTCCAGTATTTCGCCATCGCCGCCTGCGCCTCGTCGAGCGAAGCGTCGGCGAAGCGGAGAATGCATTCCTCCACGAAGATGCGCGCAACATCGACATCGGTCCGTGCCTCGGCCAGCTTGAAGCGCGAGTTCTGGAAATCCAGAATCGAGCGGCCGAACGCCTTGCGATCCCGCGTATATGCGAGCGTGTGCTCGATCGCCTGCTCGGCCATCGCGACCGCGCTGACGGCGGTGAGCAGACGCTCCTCGATCAGCCGTTCACGCAACATCGCAAACCCGCCGCCCTCCGCACCGAGCAAGGCGTCGGCGGGAAGCCGCACGTCGTCGAAAAACAATTCGGCGGTATCGGCGGCCCATTGCCCGACCTTTTCAAGCGGCGCGCTGCGGCGCAAGCCGTCGAGACCGTCGGCTTCGACCGCGAACAGGCTGATCCCCGCGTCGGTCTGCGCGGCAAGCACGATCAGGTTCGCGCAGCAGCCGTGCGAGATGAAGGTCTTGGCCCCGTTGACCACCCAATCCGTCCCATCGCGGCGTGCCCGCGTCCGCATCCCCCGAAGGTCGCTGCCCGCGCCCGGTTCGGTCATCGCGATGGCCGCAATCCAGTCCCCCGAGGCAAGCCGGGGGAGCAGACGCGCTTGCTGCGCTGCCGTCCCATAATGCGCGATGTAGGGCGCAACGATATCCGAATGGAGAGAAAACATCGGCGCGACGACATCAGCCCGCACCTGTTCCTCGATCAGCGCGATCGAGCACAGGATGTCACCGCCGGACCCGCCGAGTTCGACCGGGAGACGCGGACACAATAGCCCAAGCTCACCGGCGCGGCGCCAGATCGCGGCAGGCACCATGCCATCGCTCTCCCATGCCTCGCGATGGGGCTGGCATTCGTCGATAAAGAAGCGGCGGGCGGTGGCGCGCAGCATCTCATGCTCGGGCAGCCAGTCGAGGCGCGAGGCACTGGCGAGCCCGTCACAGGTTGTCGCGTGGGTCATAATGCCCGTCCGATCAGGTCTTTCATCACCTCGGTTGCACCACCGGCGATGCGGCCGAGGCGCGCATCCGCCCAGCGATCGGCGATCGGCATGTCCTTCATATAGCCGTAGCCGCCGTACAATTGCAGGCAGGCGTCAGTCACCTCGCAGCACCGTTCGGTCGTCCAGTATTTGACCATCGCGCCGTGTCGTGCATCGAACCGCCCCTCAACGAACAGATCAAGCGCACGCAGGAGATAGGTGCGCGCGAGCGTGGCCAGCGTCCGGCAGCGTGCCAGTTCGAAGCGGATATGCTGGTGCTCGATCAGCTTCTTGCCGAACGTCTCACGTTGCTTCGCATAGGCCACCGCCTCGTCGACCGCACATTCCATCGTCGCGACCGCCGACATCGCCATGATCAATCGCTCCTCCGGAAGGCGATCCATCAACTGATAGAAGCCCTGCCCTTCGACCCCGCCCAGCAGCTGCCCGCCGCCGAGCCGTACGCCGTCGAAGAACAGCTCCGACGTGTCCTGCGCCTTGACGCCGATCTTGCGGAGATTGCGGCCCAGGGCGAAACCGGTCGCATCGGCCGTGTCGAGCAGGAACAGGCTGATGCCGCGCGCGCGCGCGGCAGGATCGGTCTTCGCGGCGACCACGATCAGATCGGCGTTCTGCGCGTTGCTGATGAAGGTCTTGCGTCCGTCGAGGATATAGTCGTCGCCGTCGCGCCTGGCGCGCGTGGTGATCGCCTGGAGATCGCTGCCGGCGCCCGGTTCGGTCATCGCGATCGCCGCGACGATCGCCCCCGTCGCCATCCCCGGCAGATAGCGCCGGCGCTGCGCCGGGGTACCGTAGCGTTCGATATAGGGCGCGATGATGTCACTGTGCAGGTAAAAGGCGAGTTCGCCGAAATTGGCGCGCGTCTGTTCTTCCATCACCACCAGGCAATGATAGATGTCGCCCCCCGCCCCCCCGTATTCGGGGCTTACCTTGGTGCAGAGGATCCCGGCCTCACCGGCGCGCTCCCAAAGCGCGCGCGACGTCTTGAGCGCCGCGCGCCACGCGGCGCGGTGCGGCAGGCACTCGCGCACGATGAAACGGCGAACGCTCTCACGAAAGGCCTCGTGCTCGGGCGTATAATGGACTGAATCGATCATGCAGGACCCGCTGGCTCACGCGCGGCGGCGAGCGGGAGGCCGGGCCCCACGCTCGCCGCCGGTCGTTAGAAGTTGACGCGCAACTCGGCGCCGAACGTCCGGCCGAACCCGGCATTGCGCGTCGTGATCGTCGCGTTCGGGAATGGGAAGCTGGACCCGATCCCCAGCCGCTTGACGTCAGCAAGGTTGCGTCCCCACAGATAGACGCCCCATTGGCCGTCGGCCCGCTGCACGCCAAGCCGGCTGTTGATCGTGGTCAACCCCTCGCTGATCACGAACACATTGGTGTTCGGCTGGTTGTACGTCTCGCCGCGATGGTTGACGTCGCCCCGCACCGTCAGCTCGAAATCGCTCGAGACGGCAGCGGTATATTGCGCGCCCGTGCTCCACGTCCATTTGGGCAGGTTCGGGAAATGGCGCCCCTCGAGCGAATTGCCCGGAAAATCGGTGTAGCGCGTGTCGAGATACCCCAGATTGGCGTCGAGCGAGAGCCCGGCCACCGGCTGCGCGCTGATCTCAACCTCCATCCCCTTGCTGCGCGCATTGGCGGCGTTGCGGATCAGGAACGACAGCCCGGTGAAAATCTGCTCCTGCTTGTCACGCCAGTCCATGAGGAAAGCCGCGATGTTGAAGCGCACCTTATGGCCGAACAGATAAGATTTGAATCCGGCCTCGTAATTGTCGACGGTTTCGGGGTCGAACCCCAGCCGATCGGTCGCCCCGAACGGCGGCGAGATCACGTCGGTCTGGAAACCGCCCGCCTTGAACCCCCGGCTGAACCGCAGATAGCCGACATGGTCGGGCGAGAAGGCGTAGCTCAGGCTCGCGTCGCCGGTCAGCCGGTTATCGGTATAGCGTTCGCGCCGCTCGGGGATCGCGACCGCGAAATTCGGAATGATCGATCCGCCCAGCCCGCCGCTATAGACCTGCGTATGGCGCTGTTCGTAAGTGAGATCCTTGCGCTCGTGCGTGTAGCGCAGCCCGGCCGTCAGGCTCAGCCGATCGGTGAGCTTGTACGTCGTCGATCCGAACAGCGCCCAACTCGACCCGTCGATCCGCGAATCGGTGCGCGCCTGCTCGCCGCCATAACCGGGGAACACCACGCCCGCGAGGTCACCCACGAGCAATAGCGGCATATCGTCACCCAGGGCGATACGACGATGGTTCCGGGTGTCTTCGGCATAATAATAGAAGCCGGTGATCCAGCTGAGCGCGCCCGACCCGGTCGAGGTAAGCCGCAGTTCCTGGCTGAAATTGGTGCCGTTCTCCTGCCGGCCGACCTCGAACGCGTCGATCGGCAGGCCGTCCGAATCGTCGTTGAAATCGGACGTATAGCGGCGCCATGCGGTGATCGAGGTCAGCATCGCCGGGCCCATGTCGATGTCGAACCGGCCGGAGAACCCATAAAGCTCCCGCCGCGCGAATTCGGGGGCATTGAGCTGGACGATATTGTCGCTCGCGTCCTGGGGCGGGATGCCCGCGAACGCGGGCAAAGCGGCGAGCGTCACCGGCCCCGTCTCGAGCGCCGTCGTCCCTTCTTCGCCGAAATAATCGGCGCTCAACCGCAAGGTCACCGCCGGGCTGATGTTGGCGACCACGACCGCGCGTGCGCCGTCGGAATTGAGATCGTTGAGCTTCTCGCCGGTCGTCGTATTGCGAATGAAGCCATCGCGCTGGCGGTGGACGCCCGAAAGCCGGATCAGCAGCTTGTCCTCGACGATCGCGCCGCCCAGGCTTCCGCGCGCCTGGACGAAATTGTAGTTTCCGTAATTCAGGTCGCCCGAAAAGCCGAACGCGTTGGTCGGATCACGCGTGACGATATTGATCGCGCCGCCGATCGTGTTCTTGCCGTAGAGCGTGCCCTGCGGCCCCCGCAGCACTTCCACCCGCTCGATATCGTTCAGGATCGTGTTGAACGTGGGATCGCGCCCCTGATAGACTTCGTCGACATACACGCCGATCGCCGGCGGGAAGCCGGCATTGATGTTCGACTGCGAACTGACGCCGCGGATCGCGATCCCCGGCGAGTTGGTGCCGGGCGTGAACTGCACGTTGGGAACCTTCGTACCGACGTCGATCAGGAACGACGCGCTGAGATTCTCCACCATCCGGGCATCGAACGCGGTCACCGACAGCGGTACGTCGATGTCGCGTTCGGCCCGGCGCTGGGCGGTGACGATGATGGCGCCGACCGTATCCTGGCGGGCCGCATCAACCTGATCGGACGGCGTCGGCGCGTCGTCCTGCGCCGGGGTCGTTTGTGCCCCTGCCGGCGCGGCGGCGAACGCCAGTGCCGAAGTTCCACCGAGCAACGCAAGGCACGCCCAGCGGCGCGTCGCGGCGATCATATCGGAAACCATCTTCCCCTCCCCATAGCATCGCGGTTTTTTCTCCGCCTTCCCGTAGAGACACGTACCGCGCGCAAACCCACCAGCGCCGGCCCGCCCGATCGCCGCGGTTATTTCTCGTCGGCCTCCGGCGCCCGAAACGGTTCCTCGCCGGGCGCGTATTTCTTCGCCACGCTGGCATGGATCCCGGCCGGATCGACCGGCAGGCCGTGGACCTCCATCGCATGGCTGTGCGCCAGATGGTGGAGCGCGAAGGCGATCTGGTTGGCCGCGTGGCGCCCCTGCGCGTCGATCGCGCCGTTGACCGCCTGCTTGACCATCTTGGTCGCGAAACTGGGCTGGCGCGCGATCTGGCGCGCGAGCGCGAGGGTCTCCTCAGCCAGCGCGGCGGCCGGCACGACGCGGTTGACGAACCCGAGCGCCCGCGCCTCCTCGGCGGCAATCGGATCGCCGGTCAGCAGCATCTCCTTGGCCTTGCGCGCGGGCATTTCCCAGGGATGCGCGAACCATTCGACCCCTGCGATTCCCATCGCGACGGTCACATCCTGGAATTGCGCATCCTGCGCCGCCACGATCAGATCGCACGGCCAGCACAGCAGGAGCCCGCCCGACACGCATTTGCCCTGCACCGCCGCGATCGTGATCTTGGGCAGGTTGCGCCAGCGTTCGCAGAAACCGGTGTAGATCTCCTCTTCGCGCGACATCCGTCCTTCGGCCCCCGGCCGGTGATGCTGCTGAAACGGCGTGACCGGCGCGAACCCATCCTGATTGGCGAGATGATCGCGCTCGCGAATGTCGTGCCCGGCAGAGAAATGCTTGCCGTTGGCGGCGAGAATGATGACGCGAACGTCGTCCTCCGCCGCCGCCCGGTCGAACGCGGCGTTCAACTCGTACAGGAAGCGTGTGTCCTGCGCATTGGCCCGCTCACCGCGATCCATAACGATCCGCGCCACGCCCGCGTCGGGCCGTTCGTACCGGATATGGACAGGCTCCGTCGTCACGCCGTGATCTCCGCGAGGTCGTTGTGCATGCCGTGGAACACCGCCGGCACCAGCGCTGGATCACCCGTCGACACGAGCTTGCCGGACGCCGCGCCTTCGGCCTGAAGCGCGCGATAATCGGCGAGCGTCGCTTCCTCGATCTTCATCCGCGCAAGGCGCAGGACGAAATCGTAATCGGCGATGGTCTTGAGATCGGCGGTCGGGATCTCGCCATCATGGAACGCGACCGTGCCGTCCGCGATGCGACAATGCCAGGCGATCCGGCCGGTGCCGTCCGCGTCGAGATGCGGCGGCACAGCGGTGAACACCTCGCAGATCGACAGACGGAGACCGGGATCGGCCAGTGTCGTGTAGCGTTCGAGCAGCGCCTTGAGCCGCGCGTGCCATTCGGGGCCCGCAAATTCGATCTTGTCGCGCATCGCGCCTCTCCTCATCCGTGCTGCGATTGATAGGCTGGCCGCACCGCGAGCAGCCGTTCGAGCTTGGGCCCTTCGGCGCGATAGCCCTGCCAGGCCTCGCGGCCGATGATCCGGGCAAATTCGGGCCCGTATCGCGCCACTTCATCGTCGGGCATGTCGTCGTAGCGCTCCGCCGGAAAAACGTAGTTGCGGCAGAAGGCGACGACGACATGCGCGCGGGCGGCATCGGTCGTCTTGGGATAGGTGCAATGCCAGGTATTGCCCGTGAACACGATCAGCGACCCCGGCTCGGCACACACCGGCACACACAGCCCCTCCTCAAGCGCGCCGCCGATGAAGCCGGGTTGCTCGGTCGCCACGGGATGGCGGCACCAGCGATGGCTGCCCGGCACCATCCCGAAGGTGCCGTTCTCGACGGTGTAATCGGACAGCACCCAGCTGATGTTGCAGATCGAGCTGTACGCGGGGAGCGGCGTCGGCACGCCGACGCTGTCGGTATGCATCGGCGTCGACCGCGCCGGCCCCGGCTTGTAGAATGCGACCATACTCGACAGGCGGAAGCTCTGGCCCATCATATAGGCGCCCATGATCCTCGTGACCGGGTTCATCATCGTCTCGACGAACAGCGGATCACGACGCAACAGGTTGAAGAGCTGGCGCCCGTCGGCGGGCTTGGTGGCGTTGTGTTTTTCGAGTTCCACGGCCCCCGCATTCTCATCCGCGGCAATCTCGACCACGCGATCGAGCAGGCGTGCCGCGAAGTCGCGCGGGGCGCCGGTCTTGTCCGGCGGGATCACCGTAAAACCGAACGCCTCGAGCTCGGCAAGGTTGGTTTCGAGCCCGTATTCACGCGCCTGGCGATAGGTCTCGTCCATCCCCGCCATCGATTTCCAGGTACCGATCTCCATCATCTGCTCCTCTCGAATGACATGGCGGCATGTGGCCGTGGCACCGCCATCACGCGGCCGACCTGAAGACACGCGTCAGCCGCCGTTCCCGGAACCGCCACCCGGCAGCGGTCAAAGCGAAACGATCGGCATACTCACCGACGGTCGCGGGCGGCCGGGTTTCGTGCACGCCGTCGGCACCGGCCGGATTGGGATCGTTGTAGACGACCAGATAGCAGCCGCCCTCGGCGGTATCGGCCCCGGTTAGCGTGATATATTGGTTGGTGATCACATGGCGCATCGTGACGCCGCTCGCCGCAAGGGCGACCAGCGATGCGTGGATCGCTTCCTGCCCCGCGAACGGCGGATATTCGGGAATGTGGATCGACGCATCCGCGGTGAACAGCGCGGTAAAGCCCTCGGCATCGCCCAGATCGGCGGTGCGTGCATAAGCGATCTGCAATTTCGCGCATTCGTGCTCGGCCACCAATCGTTCCAGCGACACCATCGTGCTGCTCCTCAATTCACGTTGCGGTCGCGGCCCGCCCAATAGCGGTCACGCAGCGAATTTTTTGTCACCTTGCCGGTGGCGTTGCGCGGCAGCGCATCGATGAAATCGATCGATTTTGGCAGTTTGTAGCCGGCGATCCGTGCGCGTACCCAGGCGATCAGATCGGCGGGATCGGGCGTGGCACCACCGATTGGGACGACAATGGCCTTCACCGCCTCGCCCCATTTGGGATCCGGAACGCCGATCACCGCGACCTCGCGAACCTGCGGGTGCAACGCCAGCGCCGCCTCGACCTCGGCGGGGTACACATTCTCCCCGCCGGTGACGATCATGTCCTTGATGCGATCGGTAATGAACAGATAGCCGTCAGCGTCGAGATAGCCGGCGTCGCCGCTGCGGAACCACCCGTCGGCATCGAGGATACGCGCCGTCTCGGCGGCCTGCTGCCAGTAACCACACATGATCGCGGGCGTCTTGAGGCAGATCTCGCCCACCGCGCCGGGTCCCAACACGCGCGCGCTTTCAGGATCGAGGATCTTGACCGAGACCCCCGGCAACGGCTTGCCCGCCGAGCGCATCCGCGGGCTCCCCACCACATGATCAGCCGGCGGAAGACAGCTCACCCCGCCGCAGGTCTCGGTCAGACCATACATCTGGACGAAGGCACACCCGAACGCGGCCACCGCGCGCTCGAGCAGTTCGGCGGAAATGGGGGCCGCGCCGTACATGAAATAGCGCATCGAGGCGAAGTCTTCCCGGCGGAGACCGGGATAATCGGTGATGGCCTGGATCGTCGCGGGGACGAGGACCGTTTTCGAGACGCGAAACTGCCGGATCGCGTCGATCACGCCCTCATTCGTGAATTCGTCGAGCACCACGGTATGGGCACCGGCATATGCCGCGATCATTCCCCAGCCCGATCCACTGATGTGGAAGATCGGCAACGCCACCAGCGCGATGTCGTCCGCCGACCAGCTGATCCACGCGAAGTCCTCGCCAAATTGATCGGGATACGCGGCCGCGTGTTCGTTGAACGCGTACAGCGCCCGGTGCGGCAGCACGACTCCCTTCGGCCGCGCGGTCGTCCCGCTGGTATAAAGCTGGATGCACGGATCGTCGGCGGCGACCGGCACCACGACCTCGATCTCCGACCCGGCATCGCGCCATCCCTCGTAATCGGCCACCCCCTCGACCGGCGCGATTGCGTAGACCGGCCGATCGTCCGTCAGGTCCGCCAGGGCCGCGCCCGTTTCGTCGACGAACAGGATCTTTGCCGCCGAATCGGCCAGGATCTCGACGATTTCGGGCGCAGCCAGCCGCCAGTTGATCGGCACCATCACCGCACCGACCCGAAACGCACCGAACAGGAGTTCGAAATAGCGATCGGAGTTCTTGCCAAGATAGGCGATGCGGTGCCCCTTGCCGACGCCGCTGGCCGCGAGCGCCCCGGCAACGCGCGCGGTATGGCGATCAAATTCGGCCCAGTTCGTCTGGCGCCCCTCGAAGGAGAAAGCTGGCTGATCGCCGCGTAGGCGCCCGTGAAGGCGGGGCGCATCCCCCAGCGAGACGATCTCCGGGAAATGGATGAGCGGGGAGTGTCCCGCCCGCGTCGCTTGTCCTGCCGCGGTCATAACCCTTCCTCCCCACCCGCCCCGTGCGCCGGCATCGCGTCGCGCCGGTCATGCGCGCGGCGCAGCGCCTTCTTGTCGATCTTGCCCGTCGCCGTCTGCGGCAGCGCCTCGACGATCAGGATATCGTCGGGATGCTGCCAGCGCGGCAGCGCCGTGTCGAACGCCACGGCAAAAGCGGCACGATCGATCGTCGCGCCGGGCTGCGCCACAACCAGCAGCAACGGCCGCTCCTGCCATCGCGAATGCGCAACGGCGATGGCGGCGGCCTGTGAGACACCAGGTACCATGAGCGCCGCGCGTTCGATCGCGGCCGAACTGATCCATTCGCCGCCCGATTTGATGAGATCCTTCGATCGGTCGACGATCGCGATCGCCCCATGCGCGTCGATCGTGCCGACATCCCCGGTCGGGAGCCATCCTGCGGCGTCGCGCACCGCACCGCCCTCGTCGCCATAATAACCGGCGGCGACGCACGGGCCGCGCACCCAGATTTCGCCCGGCGTCTCGCCATCGGCCACCACCTCGCCCCCGCCCTCGCCGCGCACACTGACCTCGAGCGGATAGAGCAGCCGCCCCGCGCGCGCGGCGCTCAACCGCTCGCGCTCGGCTTCGGGCAAGGCGTCCAGCGCAGGCGTTGTCCCCGAGAACGACCCCAGCGGGCTCAGTTCGGTCATCCCCCAACCGGTGACCGCCATCACACCATGATCGTCGCGGAGCCGTTGCGCGATCCGCGCGGGCATCGCGGACCCGCCGATCAAGGCGCGGCGCAGCGGCCGGAGCGACCCATGCGCGGCCGCGAGATGGTCGAGAATATCGGTCCAGACCGTCGGCACGCCCATTGCCAGCGTCGCCCGCTCGGCCGCGATCAGGCGCACATGCGCGGCGGCATCCGGCGATGGTCCGGGCAGCAGCAGCTTGGCCCCGGCCAGCGCCGCGACATAGGGAATACCCCAGCCAAAGGCGTGGTACATCGGCACGATGAGGAGCACGCATTCTTGCGGCGTCAGCGCGAAGGCGCAGGCCGATTGGGCCGCCAGCGCGTGGATAACGGTGGAGCGGTGCGAGGTGAGCACGCCCTTGGGATGCCCGGTGGTGCCGCTGGTATAGCATAGCAACGCCGCGGCGCGCTCGTCGAGATCGGGCCACTCATAATCCTCGTCGGCGAGCAACGCTTCATAGCCGATCAACGGCAGGCTCGACTCGATCGGCAGGTCACCGAGCACAACGAAATGCTCGACCGTTTCGAGCCGCGGGGCGATCCGCTCGACCAGCACGCGCAGATCCGGGTCAAAGGCCAATACCCGGTCGGCGGCATGGTTGAGGATATAGACGATCTGGTCGTCGCCGAAGCGCGGGTTGACGGTGTGCAACACCGCACCGGAACCCGGGACGCCGTAGAACAATTCGAGATGGCGATAGCTGTTGCTCGCGAGACTCGCGACGCGATCGCCTTCGCTGATACCAAGACGTGCCAAGCCATGCGCCAGACGCCGCGCCCGCACCTCGACGCGCGCATAAGTGGTCCGCTCCAACGCCCCCGACGGTTCGCGAGAGACGATTTCATGCCGCGCGCTGATCCTGGCCGCGTGGCGCACCATCCCGGCGATCAGCAGGGGCTCTTCCTGCATCAAGCCCGGGAGCACCGGCGAGGGGGGCGGCGACATCGCGGCGCCTATGCGGCCAGCGGCCGCACGTCGGCATGCCAGGCCGTCAGCGCCTCGATGCACGCCTTCTTCCCTTTGACGACGTGCTTTTCGAGCGTGCTCACCGAAAGGTCGAGCCGACGCGCCATTTCCTTGTACGACAACCCCTCCACGGCGCGCAGTTCGATCACTTCGCGACAACGCGGCGGCAACGCCTTGATGGCCTCGTTATAGGCGTCCTCACGCTCGCGATCGAGCAGATAATCCTCCGCCGTCCCGGCATCGCAGGCAAAGCGGTCACCGTCGGCAAGCGGCACGTCGGCCCGGTCGAGCGGGTTGGTCGAGCGGGATCGGATGCGGTTCAGGGCCAGCCGCCAACCCGTCCGGAACAACACCGCGCACGGATCGTGATACCGGGTGAGGTCGCTGCGGTAGAGCCGCACGAAGGCATCGTTGGCGATCTCGTCGGCATCGGCAACCGAGCCCAGCACGCGCGCGATATAGCTGCGCAGCCGATGGATATGATCGCGGTAAAGCGCCTCGATCAGGGCGTCATGGGCGGCACCGGCGCCGTTCGGACGGCGCGCCACGCCTCGCTTGCTCCGCTCTCGCATGCCTCTCCACCCCCACCATCCATATACTTGGTCGATATTTTTACCGACTAGTCGAATGATAATCCCATTGGTTGATCGATTGTCAAGTGCTAGGGGGTCAAAATCGGCGCACCCAACGTCCGCCAATCGGAGTATCGGATGACGAAGGTGAAAAAACGTGCGTGGGGAGAGCAAGTACCGAACCGGGATGAGCGGTTCGAGCTCAAGCGACAGGTGGTATTGCGTACCGCGGCCCGAACCTACAGCCAGAATGGATTCCACGAAACCACCCTGGCCGACATCGCGGACGAGCTCAATGTTTCCAAGCCGGCACTTTATTATTACTTCCGGAGCAAGGACGACATCCTCTTCGAATGTCATCGATTGGCAATCGAAGCGATCACCAATAGCGACGATCCGATGCCAGGCCGCACCGATGCCGACGGCCGAAGCCGCCTCGAAGAGTTCCTGAAACGCTATGTTCGGATGGTCGTCGACGATTTCGGAACCTGCCTGGTGATGACGGGCGTCAATACGCTCGAGCCGCAAAACCGGGCATCGGTAGTCGAAGGGCACCGCCAGATCGACGCCATGCTCCGCGACATCCTGGAGCATGGTAATGACGACCGCACGCTGCTGTGCCCCGATCCCAAAATCAGCGCCATGTTCATCTTCGGCGCGATGAACTGGATCCCGCGCTGGTTCCACGCCGAGGGCTCGATGACCCTCGACGCCGTCACCGCGAAACTCATCGACTTCGTTCTCCGGGCGATCGGTCCGCAGCCGACGGGCTGAGTTCGAACACCCGCATCGCGGTACAATGGCCGGGGCCACTGGCGAGGTGCCAGCGCGGGCGATCGCGCGCGAGTTCGAAGACGCTGCAGGCGAGCGTAAAGCCGATCGCCCGATCGTCGCCGTTGCTGCCGCCGCGCGATACCGGATAATCGGGATCGTCGCGGGCGCTGAGAACCGCCTTGAGATCGTCCACCCCCAACATCGCCGCGTCGGCGTTGTGGAGCCGCTGATGGAGCGAAGCGAGGCGGAGATACGAACTGCGCGACGGTTGCGGCCGCGCATCTGCCGCCCGCGCCCGCGCCGCGAGATCGGTGCAGGTCACCGGATGATTGGTGTGATAGACCGGGGTCGATCCGCCCGGGCTGGTCACCATGGCGTGTCCCGACCGTTCGATCATCACCACGCCGTCTGGATCGCCCATCACCCAGTTGATTCCGGTCGCCGGCGGCGTACGCTCGACGAGCGCACACGCCTCCGCCAGAGTCTTCGATTCGAGCAGCAGGCGATAGAGCGCATAGATCGGCAGCCCCTCGGGGTTGGGCCGAAGCTGATTGACCGTGTTGTCGCACACCGCGAAACCGTGGCTGTTCATGCCGTTCAGCGACAGCATGCCCGGCACGGACAGAGCCATGATCTCCCCGGTGCCGTCGGCAGTCGGGCAGCGCAGCAAGATCTGGTAGCCGTCGAGATATTGGGCGAGATCGAGATTCTGCGCGATCAGCGCGGGGCGGGACGTGGACGGCGGCAGGATGATCGTGCTGCACGCCTCGGCGGCAAATGCCGGGCCCAGCTCGAATTCCTCGTTGACATGCTGGAACGCCAACAGATCATCGACCGGCACGCCGGCGCCCTCCGCGATTCCGCGGACCTCGGCGATCAGATCGGGCGCGAGCAGCTCGGTTGTCGCGACATAATGTGTGGTGGCGTGGAAACGCTCCACATAGCGCTCCCGGCTGACGCCATAGGTCGATTCCAGCCCGTCCCCCCAGCGGTCGAGCAACGCGACGATTTGGCTCCGCAACGTCTCGCCGTGGACGTGCCCGCGGCGGCGCGGATCGCCGCCGGGGAGATCGAGGATTGTCAGCTCGTCGGTGTTCATGATGCAAAGGGCTCCGTCGGGGTACGATCAAACCAGGGTTGGGCGGCTTCGAGTTGAGCGGCCAGCCGAAGCAGCACGGCTTCGTGCCCCGCCGGCGCGGCGAATTGCACGCCCACCGGCAGGCCGCCCGCGCTCCAGTGCAGCGGCACGCTCATCGCCGGCATTCCCGCCACGTTGAACGGCTGGGTATTGGGGATGAAGCGATACAGCCGTTCGCCATAATCGCTGAGATCGCCGGCATTCGTGTCGATGCTCCCCACGGCGACGGGCGGGCTGCCGTTGTTCGCCAGAAGCAGGACATCGTATCGCGCCATCGCTGCCGCAAAGCGCCGGACGATCGTGTTGATCGTCTGTTGCGCAAGCACATATTCGCTCGCCGACTTACCCTTATATTCCTCGTAGATGCTCCAGGTCAGTCGCTCGACTTCATCCTCATCGATCGGCCGCCCGCGCGCCGCCGCTTCGGCCTCGAGCGTCGCGGCGACCGACGTGCAGACGGTGGTGTTCGCAGCGACCGCCAGGCCGACGAAATCGACATCGAGAACCGCTTCCTCGACCTCGTGGCCAAGCGTCTCGCACAATCTGGCGGCATGCATCACCCCGGCGACGCATTCGGGATCAAGCGTGCCGTGGATCAGCGCGCGTGTCGTATAGCCGATCCGCAGCGTGCCGGGATCGCGACCGACCTCGGAGAAGAACGGGCGTTCGGGCTCGGCCGCCGCATAAAGGTCGCCGGGGCGCGGGCCGCTGCACAGGTCGAGCAGCAGCGCGCTGTCGCGGACCGAGCGCGTGAGCGCGTGCTGAACCGCGAGCCCGCCCCACCCGTCCGCATCGGGGGCGATCGATATCCGGCCGCGCGACGGCTTGAGCCCGAACAAGGCGCAACACGATGCCGGGGTGCGGATCGAGCCGCCGCCGTCGCTTGCGTGCGCTGCAGGAACGATCCCCGCCGCCACTGCCGCCGCCGCACCGCCCGACGAGCCGCCGCAGGTGTGGCCGAGCGACCAGGGATTGCGGGTGATCCCCCTCGCCACGGGTTCGGTGACGGTCGCGAGTCCGAATTCGGGCGTATTGGTCTTGGCGAATAGCGTGAGCCCGGCGCGGCGATACGATGCGATCAACTCGCTGTCGTAATCGTACGCTCGCCCCCGGAAGAGGCGCGATCCGGCGCCGGTCGCGATCCCCTTCATCTTGACGGTGATGTCCTTGATCGGAAACGGCACCCCGCGCAGCGCGCCGTCGGGCAAGCCATCGGCGATCGCCGCGCGCGCGTCTGCCTCCAGATCCTCGATCAAGGCGTTGAGCGTCGGATTGACCGCGGCGGCGCGGGCCAACGCGGCATCGAGCAACTCGTCGGGAGACACCTGCCGCGTCCGCACCAGCGCGGCGAGGCCCACCGCATCATATTGGCGATAGTCGTCGAAATTCATGCTGGAAGTTCCTCAAGCCGTTGCTGGGACAAAGGGGGGGACTGGTCGCCCGGCGCCTGGCGTTCGGCACGCGCGCGGCGCGTGTCGAGGCGGGCGCGGATGATCCGATGGCGGCGTGCATCGATCGGAAACCGCAGCAACAGCAGGGCGCCGATCAGATAAAAAGGCAGCGGCCCGAAACAATATACGTAACGGAGCGCCTGAAGCGCCTCGGGCGAATTGGGGCCGCCGGGCGTGAAACCCAGCCACTCGATCAGCGGCAGCGTGGCGGCAAGGCCGATCGCGGGCGATATCTGCTGCGCGAACGCCCAAACCCCGAAAAAAAGCCCCCCGCGCTGCTCGCCGTTCTTCATCGTATCATAATCGATGACGTCGCCCATGATCCCGACCGGCAACGTCAGGAACGCCGCGCTCGCCGCTCCGAGCACCGCCATCAGCGCCAGGAACCAATAGCCGTCGCCGGGGCGCAGCATGAAGGCGAACACCGCCGAACCGAGCACCGCGATCATGAGCGAGATCCCCGCCGCGCGATGTTTCCCGATACGGCCGCTGATGCGCACCCAGACCGGTACAAACAGCAAGACGCAGAGGAACGACAGACCGAGCACCGGGCCCACCAGCGCGGGCTGGCCAAGATAATGCGAGATGAAGAACACCAGCAGCGTGTTGGTAATCGACACGCCGATCGTTAGCACGGTGAAGGCGATACACAGCAAACGGAACGGCAGGTTGGCATATACCTGCGCCAGCATCGTGCGAAGCGGTTGCGGCGCCGCGGTCGAGATCGGCATAGGCGAATCGGGAACCGAGCGAATGGCGATCCAGACCGCCGGCGGGGTCAACAGCAAGACGCCCCAGCCGATGATCGACATCGTGAAACGATCGATGCCGTGCCCCCAGATCGCGGTGATCGACGGCACCCCCGCGGCGATCAACGTACCGATCAGCGTCGCGGTCTCGCGGAACCCCGCGAGGCGTGCGCGACCGTGATAGCTCCGCACGACTTCGGCGCCCCAGGCCGAATACGCCACGCCCAGCATCGACGCCCCGAGGTAGATCGTCACCATCGCGACCATCAGGTACCAGCCGGTGACACTCGACGGCGGCAGGAACACCATGGCCGCGCCACCCATCATCAGGGGGGCGCCCGCCATCATCCAAGGGCGACGGCGGCCCCAGCGCGTCCGCGTCCTGTCGGACCACCGTCCGAGCAGGGGATCGATCACGAAATCGAAAATCCGCGCCGCGAACAGAAACAGCGCCATCGAGGTCAGGCTCAGCCCGAGGTGCTGCGCATAAAAGGGCGGCACCAGGATCGGCAGCGGCAGATAGAGAAACGCGACCGGAATCGCCGGCAGGGCATAAGCCGCCATCCGCCATGGCGACAATTCCGCCGCGTCCATGTCGGGTCCCGGCCTAGCGCGGCGAAACATGGCCACCCATCCTGGCCGAGCCCACACGGCCTCGTGATGCGGCGGGATGCGCGCATCCTGCGCCGCGCGGGCGCTCTATCGGCCCAATCAAGGCACCGGGCCGATCAGCACCGGGCATCGGCAGCCTGCCCGCAAATCGAACGCAGCCCCCACGCATATCCCTTTCGCGCCACGCTCCCCCACCTTTTTCCCTCACCATCGCCATCGTCGGCACAATTTGCGCCCCAGCAGTCGATGGTATCTCGCAAGCGATCTGGTATACCAGATATCGACACCGGTCGAGCCGATCAAAAAATATCGTGCCTCATCGACACGAGATCGCGGGATTTCCGCTATCACCGCGCCCACGGGGCCCGTACTTGTACGCGCTGGGGCAATCTGACATAGCAGGTCGGTGATCAGCATCGCTCCCGATTCCGACCGCGCTAAGCAAGGCGATGCACGTCTGCGCGCGCGTGCGTATGCGCGGCTGTGTGAGGCGCTGATGCAAGGCGAGTTCGCGCCCGGACAGCAATTGGCGTTCCGTTCGCTCGCCGAGACGCTGGGGGTCAGCGTGACCCCCGTCCGCGAAGCGGTCGCGACGCTCACCGAACTCGGCGCGCTGCGGGTCTTGCCCAAACGCTATATCGAAGTGCCGCGACTTTCGGCCGAAGCCTATATCGAATTGCTCGAGCTGCGCCGATTGCTCGAGGGCCACGCCGCGAGGCGCGCGGCGCAGCGGATCACCCCCGTCGAACTCGACGACATCAAGCGCACCAACGCCGCGCTTCTCCAGCACACGCGCGACGGGCGCCACCGCGAGGCAATGAAGGAGAATTACGCCTTCCACTTCGCCGTCTATCGCGCGTCGGGCGCACGCTACCTGGTCGAGAGCATCACCCGGATCTGGCTGTTGATCGGCCCTTCGCTCAATCTCCATCTGGCTGAGGAATACGGGCGCGACCTCCAGATATTACGCAGCGGCTTCGAGAATCACGACCATCTCATCGCCGCACTCGTCGCCCGCGATTCCGACGCGGCGATGCGGGCAATCCTGAGTGATATGAGCGTCTCGTCGGCGCACATGCTCAGTGGCTTGCTGCGCGCGTCGCAGCTTACCGACGACGCGCTGATCGACCTCAGCGCGCTCTCGGCGAACCGCCCGCCGACGACAAACCAACCCCCTCGACGCCCTGCCATCAAAGCTCCCTTGCCCAAAATTAGACCCATCAGTAAGTAAAATGACTTAACAGTCGAATCGAGGGGGCGATGGGCGAGAGCACATGGGTAGCCGGCGTGGGGATGACACCCTTTGTGAAGCCGGGAACGTCCGCGCCGTATACCCGGCTGGGTGCCGACGCGACCCGCGATGCGCTGGCCGATGCGGGCATCGATTACCGCGCCATCGAGCAGGCTTACGTCGGATATGTCTACGGCGATTCCACGAGCGGCCAGGCCGCGCTCTACGAGGTCGGGCTGACGGGTATCCCGATCCTGAACGTCAACAACAATTGCGCAACGGGTTCCAGCGCGCTGTATCTCGCCCGCCAGGCGATTGCCTCGGGCGCGGCGGATTGCGTCCTTGCACTGGGCTTCGAACAAATGGCGCCGGGCGCCATCGCGGAGAGCTATACCGATCGTCCGACGCCGCTCGCACGCTTCACGCAGATCGTCGATACGCTGCCGGGCGCGGCGGATCTGCCACTGGCGATCAAGCTGTTCGGTGGCGCGGCGATCGAATATCAACAGCAGTACGGCGCATCGGACGACACGTTCGCGCGCGTTGCGGTGAAAGCCCGACAGCATGCCCGGCACAATCAGCGCGCGATTTTCCGATCGCCGGTAACGGTCGAGGAGGTGTTGCACGCGCCCGCCATGTTCGGGCCGATCACGCGGTTGCAATGCTGCCCACCCACCTGCGGCGGGGCGGCGGCGGTGCTTGTTTCGGAGCGGTTCGCGCGCAGACATGGGATCGCCTCGCCCGTCACGATCCGCGCTCAGGCCATGACCACCGATTTCGCCTCCTCTTTCGATCGAAACAGCCCGATCAAGGCCGTGGGCTACGATCTGACACGCACCGCGGCGGACCGGGTCTATGCCGCCGCAAGTGTCGGCCCGGGCGATATCGATCTGGCCGAATTGCATGACTGCTTCACGGTGAACGAAATGCTCACCTACGAAGCAATGCACTTCACCGACGAGGGCACCGCCGAGCGCTTCATCGCCGACGGCGACAACAGTTACGGCGGTGCGGTGGTGACCAACCCATCGGGCGGACTACTCTCCAAGGGGCACCCGCTCGGCGCGACGGGGCTTGCCCAATGCGCCGAGTTGACCTGGCAGTTGCGCGGTCAGGCCGGGGCTCGCCAGGTTCCGGATGCCCGGCTCGCGCTCCAGCACAATCTGGGTCTCGGCGGGGCCTGCGTGGTCACGCTCTACGAACGCGCGCGCGCATGACGATCGACGATCGCAAGGGCCACGCCTTCGCCCCCACCACCGCCATCGTCGAACCGGGCCGGTTACGCTTTTTCAACACAGCGATCGGTGCGCTCGGTACGTCCACAGCGGCGCCCGATATACCCGATCGTGTGCCCATCCCCCCGACCTATCTTTTCTGCCTCGAAATGCTCGATGCGGCAAACCCATTCGCGTTCGTCGAGGATCTGGGCCTGAAGATCACCGACATCCTGCATGCGGAACAGGCTTTCGTCTATCACACGCCGGCCTATGCCGGGGATGTGCTCCTATTCCGGGGGCGGCTGGAGGACGTGTACCACAAAAAGAGCGGACAATTAACCTTTCTGGTTCAAAAGATCGATGTCTCCAACCAGGATGGCGTGCAGGTGGCGGAAATCGGCCGTACGATTGTCGTCCCCAACAAGGCGCACACTGATGGACAGGGCGCAAGGGGAGAACATGGTGACGGCGCTCCATAAACAATTTCCGCCGATCACCCGGACGACGCTGGCGCTCTATGCCGGCGCTTCGGGTGACCACAATCCGGTGCATATCGATAGCGACGTGGCGCGGTCGTCCGGCTTTCCCGACGTGTTCGCACCGGGGATGCTGGGCATGGCCTATCTCGGCCGGCTGTTGACCGACATCGCGCCCGCCGACCGCATCCGCAGTTTCACCACGCGTTTCCATGCAATAACGAAGCTGGGCGACATTCTCACCGGCACGGGGACAATCGAGGAGCGGATTATCCAGAATGGTGAGGAGCGCACGCGCATCCGGCTCGAACTGACCGACCAATCCGGCGAGGTGAAGCTCGCGGGTCACGCGATGGTGGCGCTGTAATGGCAAAACTGGAAGGCAAGGTAGCGCTCGTCACCGGGTCGGGACGCGGCATCGGGCGTGCGGTCGCCCTGAAGCTCGCCACCGAAGGCGCCCGGCTCGTGGTCAACGATCTGGACGATGATGTCGGCCATGCGGTCGCCGACGAAATCCGCGCCCTCGGCGGCGACGCGATCGCCGTCAACGGGAGCGTCGCCGATGCGGCCTTCGCGGCGCGCTTCGTCGCCGCCGCACAAACGCTCGGCGGCATCGACATCATCGTCAACAATGCCGGCTACACATGGGATTCGACGATACAGAACACGAGCGATGCCCAGTTCCAGGCAATGCTCGACGTCCATCTGGTCGCGCCGTTTCGCATCCTGCGCGCGGCGGCCGGCCCGATCCGGGAAGCCGCCCGAGCCGAGGCCGCGGCCGGGCGCCGCGTGCAGCGCAAGATCGTCAACATCTCATCGATCGCGGGCCTGTTCGGCAATGCCGGCCAGGCGGGCTACTCTTCCGCCAAGGCGGCGATCACCGGGCTCACCCGCACGCTCGCCAAGGAATGGGGGCGATATGCGGTCAACGTCAACGCCGTCGCATTCGGCTTGATCGAGACGCGCTTGACCCAACCGATCGCGGCGCAGCAGGCGACGATCGCGATCGGCGACAACGAGGTAAAGGTGGGGATTCAACCCGCCATGCTCGATGCCTGGGCGCGGATGATCCCCCTTGGCCGCGCCGGGACGACCGAAGAGGCAGCCGGCGCCGTCTATCTGTTGTGCACGCCCGAGGCCGATTACATCAGTGGTCAGGTCATCGTGTGCGGCGGGGGGCTGCTCATCTGATGATCCAAGATTCGATAACGACCCGGCCAGTGCTGCTGGAACGCGACGGCGCGGTGGCAATCGTGACGCTGAACCGGCCCGATTCGCTCAACGCGATCGACCAGGCGATGGCGGATGAGCTTGCGCGCATCGGCGCGCTGCTTGCCCATGACGAGTCGCTCGCGGTCGTCGTGCTGCGCGGCGCGGGCGACGGCTTTTGCGCGGGCGGCGACATCACCACCTTCGCCGAAAATCTCGACGCGATCGATCGGGCGATCCGGCCGCTGCTCGGCCAGCTTCACGATTTCCTGCGATGCCTGCGCGCGATGCCCAAGCTGGTTCTCACGAGCGTTCATGGCGCCGTCGCGGGCGCGGGTTTTTCGATCGCCTTCATGGGTGACCTCTGTATCGCCGCCGACAATGCGCGACTGCGTCCGGCCTATGCGCCGCTCGGCGTCTCCCCGGACGGCGGCGGGACGATCGGCGTCGTCGATGCCGTCGGCGCGCGCTGGGCGATGCGCGTCTTTCTCGCCGACGAGGAACTGTCGCACGCCGACGCGCTGGCGCTTGGCCTGGTGACACGGATCGTGCCGGCAGCCGATCTGGAAAAAGAGACGCTGGCGCTGGCCCGTCGGCTGGCGCAAACCGATGCGGCGGCGATCGCCGCCACCAAGGCACTGATCTACAAGCGTGCCGGGGGCGATATCTCCAATCAACTCGAGGCGGAGATGGAGCATCTGATCGGGTGCATGAACAGCGCGTCGTTTCGCGATCGCGTCGACGCATTCGTCGCGAGCACGTCGCGATGACGCCGTTCGACACCCGGCGCGCCCTCCCCGCGCACCTCGCGCGCTACAAACAGGCTGGCGCCTGGCGCGAAAAAACGCTGGCCGATCTGGCGCGCGCTTATGCCGATGCGGCGCCCGATAATGAGGTTCTCGCCGGGTGCACATTGGCGATGACGGCCGCCCGCGCGGTGAGCGAGGCCGAAGCGCTGGCGGTGGCGCTCGCCGAACTGGGTCTGCGGCCGGGCGACCGCGTGGCGTTCCAGCTGCCCAATTGGGACGAAACGATCGTCATCGCGCTCGCGCTGGCGATGGGCGGGTTCGTCGCGGTTCCGATCGTTCCGATCTATCGCGATGCCGAGATGCTCCAGATGCTCGCCGATTGCGGTTGCAGCGCGCTCTTCCTCACACCGCGCTTCCGCGAGGTCGATTTCGCCGCGATGGCGGAACGGATCGCCTCTGCTCTCCCTGCGTTGCGGCACGTGATCTTCGTGCGCGGGCAGCATCACGATCTCGATTATTCAGACCTGATCGCCGGCGCGCGCGGCCGTGTCCCCCACGGCCGGGGAGCGCCGCCCGACGCGGCAAAATTGCTGCTCTACACATCGGGGACGACCGGGCGCCCGAAAGGCGTGCTGCACAGCCAGAACACGCTCAACGCCGTGCTCGACATGTGCATGCGCCATTGGGGTATCGGCACGGGGGACACGATGCTGATGCCGTCGCCGGTCACGCACCTCACCGGATACGGTTTTCTCGAACTGCCGTTCCTGACCGGCAGCCGCACCCTTCTGATGGAGCGCTGGGATGCCGAACAAGCGGTCGCGCTGATCGACGCGCACAACGTGGTCGGGACCGTCTCCGCGACGCCGTTTCTGGTCGAACTGACCAACGCCGCCCGCGCGGCCGGGACGCGCCTGCCTTCGCTGCGCTTCTTCGCCTGCGGCGGCGCGGCGGTTCCGCCCGACGTCATCCGCGACGCCAACACCACCTTTGCGCACCCGGCGGCGTTCCGGATCTTCGGCTGCACCGAAGCGCCGCTGATTTCGATGGGATTTCTGGGCGCGGGCGAACAGGAACTCGCCGCGACCACCGACGGCCGCGTGGCCGATTACGACGTGCAGATTCTCGATGAGCATGGCCACCCGCTCGGGCGCGGCGAGGAAGGGGAGATTGCCGCCCGGGGGCCCGCGATGATGCTCGGCTATCTGGACACGGACCAGACCCGCGCTGCGCTGACCGAGGACGGCTTTTACCGCACCGGTGATCTTGGCTTGCTCACCGCAGACGATGCGGTGGTCGTTACCGGGCGCAAGAAGGATCTGATCATCCGCGGCGGCGAGAATATCAGCGCCAAGGAAATCGAGGACGTACTGCACCAATACCCGGGCGTCGCCGAGGCAGCCGTCGTGGCGATGCCCCACCCCCGGCTGGGCGAGACCGTCTGTGCTTTCATCGTCGCCGCGCCGGAGGTCGATGTCGATGCACAAGCGCTCATGGCGTTTGTCCTACGCGCCGGGCTCGCGAAACAGAAGATTCCCGAGCGGATCGAATGCCGGACACATCTCACCAAAACCGCGAGCGGCAAGGTCCGTAAGGATCTCTTACGCCTTGAAATAAAAGAATCTCTCACACCTTCTGCCAATCAACTGACCTAGCTGTTTGGTCCTGGTTTTTGATGGTGCATTATCCAGTCAGGAATGGAAGGATGCGCTGTGGGATAGATTCTACACGGGAGCGCCCGAACGACAGAGGCGGTCCGTCGAGCGATACAGCATAGTCAAGAGAGCCTGAGGGTTCTGGCGAAGCGCTACGGGATCAACCAGAAGACCGCCGCCAAGTGGAAGAAGTGCACGGCGGTCACGGATCTGCCGACCGGGCCGAAGGATGCTCATTCGACGGTGCTGAGCATCGAGGAGGATACGATCATCGTCGCCTTCCGCAAGCACACGCTGCTGCCGCTGGACGACTGTCTCTACGCCCTACAGGCGACGATCCCGCACCTGACCCGCTCGTCTCTGCATCGCTGCCTGCAACGACACGGGAAGCCGATTGCCCGAGGTGACGGGTGACAAGGAGCCCAAGCGCAAGTTCAAGACCTACCCGATCGGCTACTTCCACATCGACATCGCCGAGGTGCAGACGGCCGAGGGCAAGCTGCGCCTGTTCGTCGTCATCGACCGCACCTCGAAGTTGGTCTTCGCCCGTATCTACCGTAAGGCCACCAAGTTCGCTGCCGCCGGCTTCCTCAAATCTTTGGTGCGAACTGTGCCAAATGTTCTGGCGACGGACATCCAGCGACGATGCCGCAGCGGAGATTCGGTGCACTCGCGGAACATCTCGGCTTCGCGCCGGTCAAGCTCGGGGGATTGTCGGGGGGCGGCCTGCTCGTGCACGGGCAGGGCGACGGATGGGGCCAATTGATCTTTCAGGATCTGGCCAAGTTCGACCGATAAGCACGATGTCGCCAGCGCACCGTGGATACGCGGGACTAGCCATATCACCCCTACCTGCCTAACGCCCGTCGGGACTGCAAAATGGTAACGTAAGTGAGTAGCGTGGCGCGAGGTGGTCGGAATCAGATCAAGCGGGATACCGCGCCTGCTCCGCCGAGCCACGAAAGCGCCGAGCGCCTCCCACTGTTGGGACTGCTCGCGCTGGCCATGGCTGCATTCATCACCCTGCTGACGGAGATTATGCCCGCCGGGCTGCTGTCCTCGATCTCGACCGGGATGCAGGTGTCGGAGAGCGTAGCCGGCCAGTTCATCACCGCGTTCGCGGTTGGCGCCGTCATCGCCGCGATCCCGGTCACGGCCATGACCCGGGGTCTGCGCCGCAAGCCCCTGCTGCTTTTCCTCATCGGCGCATTCGCGGCGGTCAATCTGGTGACAGCGCTGTCGGGGAACATCTACGTCATCCTCGTCGCACGGTTTGTGGCGGGGCTCCTTGGCGGAACGGTCTGGTCGATGCTGGCGAGTTACGCGGTGCGAATGGCGCCGGCGGGCATGGGTGGCCGCGCGATCGCGATCTCGGGGGCAGGAGCGACGGCTGCGCTGGTCCTCGGCGTGCCGCTGGGAGCAGCGTTCGGACGTGTGTTCGGCTGGCAGGGGGCGTTTGGAATCGTGTCCGGAATGGCCTTTGTGCTGATGATCTGGATCCAGCGCATCATCCCGGACTTCCCGGGCGATCGTGGCGACAACCGGGAAAAACTGCTGACGGTGCTGCTGCGGCCAGGGGTTGCGGCGACGACCGCGGTGATCCTCACCTATATCGTCGGCCACAACATCATCTACATTTACGTCGAGCCGTTCCTGCGTTCGATCGGACAGGTGGAGAGCCTCGACCTCATCCTTCTCCTGTTCGGCATCGGATCGATCGGCGGACTCGCATTGGTCGGGGCCCTGGTCGATCGACATCTCATGCTGTTGGGCCCGCTCCAGATCGGGTTTTTCCTTGCCGCACTCGCGGTATGGCTGCTTGGCTGGACGACAACCCTCCCGATCTATGCGTCGGCCATTGCCTGGGGCGTGTCGTTCGGCGGCTTCGGCGCGGTAACGCAGACGGCGATCGCGAGACTGGCTCCGGACTCGATGGATGTTGCCCAGTCGATGTGCACCACGGCCTGGAATGGCGCGGTGGCGCTCGGCGGGGTCTCGGGAGGTTTTCTGCTGGATCGCGCCGGGGCAGCCTCCTTCCCTGTCGCGACTGCGGCAATCCTCGGTCTGTCCACAATCATCCTCGTCGTGGGTGTCAACCGTCCCCTGTCACGATGGAAATGAACTGGCGCACATCCGAGGGTGTTGTCTGCGATTTTCAAAAATGGAGAGAACCGACCACGATCTGCCAACCTGGGGCTTTTCAGAACTCATGCGGCAGGGCCATATCGAAAATATCGGCCGCACGGCACGGGTGCCTGCGGCATAGCCGACCGGACAAGGCAAGCATCGCCAACAGCGCGGCGGTCGTGCGCGAGGGGAGGCAAGCGCCTTATGTCGTCGATGCTTCGGCCAATTGGCGCCCGTCCGCTTCATCGATTGCCAGTAACGACGTGCCCTTGCTTTCGCGCATGAAAAGCGCCGCAACCAGGCTGACAGCACCGGCGAACAGGATGTAGAACGCGATCGGCACCCAGGAATCATATGCGCGCAGCAACGCGGCGCCGATCAGCGGCGCCCATGAGCCGGCGATGATCGCCGTTGCCTGATAGCCCAGCGACACGCCCGAATAGCGCATGCGTGTCGGAAACATCTCAGTCATGATCGCCGGCTGCGGCGCGTACATGAAGGCGTGGATGGCAAGGCCCAGCATGATGGCACCGAGGATCATGGCCGTGCCATTGGTATCGAACATCGGAAAGGCGAAGAACGGCCACGCCATCGTCAGTGCCGCGCCGACGATATAGACCGGCTTGCGGCCCAGCCGGTCGGCCAGCATGCCGACCAGCGGAATAACGATCACATGCAGGATGTGCGCCGCGAACAGCAGCGCCAGAATCCGCGTGGTATCAACCGCGCGATGATGCAGATAGGTGATCGAGAAGGTAACGATCATATAATAGACGATGTTCTCGCCGAAGCGCAGCCCCATCGCCGTGAACACCCCGCGCGGGTAGCGTTTGAGCACCTCGATCAAGCCGTAACCGGCGCTCGCCGCCTGCTCCGCCTTGGCTTTTGCGGCTTCGAAAATCGGCGCATCGCTGACCTGGGTGCGGATGTAATAGCCGATGACGACAATCACCGCCGACAACCAGAAGCCGATCCGCCACCCCCAGGCGACAAAGGCGTCGGGCGACTGCGTGGCGGCGAGGATCAACAGCACGACCGTCGCCAGCAAATTGCCCAGCGGCACCCCGGCCTGGGGGAAACTGCCCCAGAACCCGCGACTGTCGTCGGGGCAATGTTCGGTGACCAGCAGCACTGCGCCACCCCATTCGCCGCCGAGTGCGAACCCCTGGACGAAGCGGAGCAACACCAGCATCAGCGGTGCCCAATAGCCGATGGCGTCGAAGCTCGGCAGGCATCCCATCAGGAAGGTCGATACCCCGATCAGCACGAGGCTGAATTGCAGCAGCGCCTTGCGGCCGATCCGATCACCGATGTGACCGAAGACCGCGCCGCCCAGCGGCCGCGCGAGAAAGCCGACGGCATAGGTCGCGAAGGCAGCGATGATGCCATCCAGATCGTTGCCGGTATCGGGGAAGAACAACTCGCCGAACACGAGCGTAGCGGCCGTTCCATAGAGGAAGAATTCATACCATTCGACAACCGTGCCGGCCATCGAGGCGCCAACGACTTTGCGCAGATAGGGCAGATCGGTCGTCGCTTCGTGCTTCATGCTTTGCGCCCCTCCCAATCGCACCGGTCTGCCCTCCATGAATTTTATGGCGGCATGCCGTGTGAGAACTCGTTCCAGGTCGCTCCTTTCTTTCGCAGATCGGGGCGCAGCCTGCTTCCTTGTTATCCGCGCTCGACCGGCTCAGCAGCCGAGCGGCTGCCGGAAAGCGCGACCATGCACTCCAGCCTATGATAGCTGGCGGGGAAAGGAGCAATCTTTCAAGCGACGTGCTTGTCGTGGAACCGACTTGGCCCGATGTTTACCGATATACTCTGGTGGAAGAGGGATGAGGCAGACGCAGAATTTTCGACAGTCTTGGGTTCGGGGGCGATGGTTATGACAGGGGTGGACCGCGCACGGTCCGGAAGGCGGCGGCTGGATCTTGCCGATATGTCTCCAGCCTATTTCTCGCTGGTGATGGCCACCGGCATTGTCTCGCTGGCCGCTTTCCTGATGGATCGGCGCGGGCTTGCCGTGAGCCTGTTTTATCTCAACATCGCGCAATATGCCGTTCTTTGCGTGCTGTATGGCATACGCGCCGTGCGCCACCCGCGACGGTTCTTCGGCGATATGATCGCTCATGCGTCGGGGCCGGGCTATTTCACCGCCGTGGCGGGCACTGGCATTCTCGCCAGTCAGTTCATGGCGATCGGCGCGAATGTCGCCATTGGCACAGGGCTATGGCTGCTGGCCGGTCTGTTGTGGGTGTGCCTGACGTATACGATTTTCCCCGCGCTGACGGTCCGGCGCGAAAAACCGACGCTCGATACCGGCATCAACGGCGGTTGGCTGCTGGCGGTCGTGGCCACGCAGGCCATGGCGGTTTCCAGCGCGCTGCTCGCGAGCCTCGAGCCGCCCCATCATCCCGCACTCAACCTGCTTGCCCTGTCGATGTGGCTGTGGGGCGGCATGCTCTACATCTGGATGATGTCGCTGATTTTCTACCGCTACACCTTCTTTCCACTCTCGCCCGGAGACCTGGCACCCTCTTACTGGATCAACATGGGGGCGATGGCGATCTCTACGCTGGCCGGCTGCCAACTCATCCTGAACGCGCCGCAGGCGCCCTATCTGGCGTCGCTCCTCCCTTTCTTGAAGGGATTCACCATTCTGTACTGGTCGGTCGGGACGTGGTGGATTCCGATGCTGCTGGTGCTTGGCCTATGGCGTTATGGGTATAAGCGCTTTCCGCTCCGTTACGACCCGATTTACTGGAGCGTTGTGTTCCCGCTGGGCATGTATGCCGCCTGCACCTGGCAGATCGAGCGCGCCATGGCTTTCGGCTTTCTCGATCCCGTATCACACGTCTTGCTCTATATCGCCCTGGCGGCATGGGCGATCACCTTTCTTGGCATGATCCACGCTCTGGTTTGTGGTCATGGCCGCCAGAAAATGGACCGAACCTTTTGATGTGATCGGCTTGATCCGATTCGGGCTGCCCGGTCTCCGCCGAACGCGCTTCGTCCCCGATCCGCTCCATCAGCGGAAGCCCGAACATGTCCGAATCGAGGACAAGGTCGGCGATCGTATATTGTTCCAGCGCACCAATGAACGCCCCCAGCGCTTCGTCGAGCGCGCGACGCAACCGGCAATGTGGGGTAAGGATACATTGATTTCCCGCCCCGAAACATTCCGCGAGCGTGAAGTCGGGCTCCACCGCGGCAAGCACCTCGCTCAGCTTCATCGTCTCGGGCGGCTTGCCGAGCATGAGCCCGCCCGAGCGACCGCGCACGGCCTTGAGGAAGCCGGCGCGGGTGAGTTCGTTGGCCACTTTCATGAGGTGCCCGCGCGACACCGCAAAGCGCCGCGCCGTTTCCTCGATGGTGATCAGCCGGCCGTCGTTGCTGGCCGCGAACATCAGCAACCGCAGGGCATAATCGGAGAAGGTGGTCAGGCGCATGATAGATACCGAATAAGCGCGGCGGCGACTGGCGCCAACCCTGATGAGCCCCCAACGAATGGACGCTGCCTTCACGGCCACTGTCGCCGCGATAGCGATCGGGGCCGCAGCGTTCATTGGCTTGCATAGCCATCCGATAATATATACTCAACATATATCTTTACCGATCAAGACTCGGGCCGCGCGGCTCGAGAGAAAGCCTGCCGCCATGCCCGGCGTTGCCTTGTCCCGATGGACGATGTTGTACATTGCGATCGCGTTGCTGTGTCTGCTGGGCGCGCTGGGGTTGATGATGCTTGGCGTCGGCTATCCCATGGCGGCGATCGTGGCGCCCGAAACGCTGATGGTCGTTCACCTCGTCGCGATTGGCTGGCTCAGCCTGCTGCTGTGCGGCGCGCTTTTCCAGTTCGTGCCGGTGCTCGTCGCGCGGCGGCTCCACAGCACTGCCCTGCCCTTGCCGACGCTGCTCTGTCTGGTTGTGGGGCTCAGCCTGCTTTTGGGCGGCTTCCGCCAACTGGCCGTGCCGACAGGGCCGCCGTGGAGTCTGCTGCCGTGGGGCGGCGCCTTGTTGGTGCTGGGATTCGCGCTGGCATTGTACAATCTGGGCCGCACTTTATGGGCCGCGCGGCCGCTGACATGGCCGGCCCGTTTCGTCACCATCGGCCTCGCCAGCCTCGTCGTCGCGGCACTGCTCGGCCTGATCTTCACGCTGATCTTCGGCGGTGCCAGTGCGTCGCCCGCGTTCGCGGCGCTGACCGCGCAGGGCCTGCCGCTGCACGTGATCGCCGGTCTCGGCGGGTGGCTGACCTTCACGGCGATGGGGGTGAGCTATCGCCTGCTCGCGATGTTCATGCTCGCACCCGAACTGAACGGCGCCAGCACCCGCTGGGCGTTCCTGCTCGGCGTGGCGGCGCTGGCCGTAGCGCTCGCCGGCGGTACAGTTGCGATCTGGAGCGGCATCGCGCCGGGTTGGGCGCTGCTTGCCGCCGCGCTGCTCGCGCTGGGGGCATTCGGCTGTTACGGCGATGACATCATCCGACTGTACCGGCAGCGCAAACGGCGCGTGATCGAACTCAACAGCCGCATGGCGGGCGTCGCGCTCGTCCATCTCGCCGCGGCCGTGCTGCTGGCGATCGTGCTGGTCGCGACGGACATGCTCGGCCACCACATCGGCGCGCTGCTCTTTCTCATCGCGTTCGGCTGGCTCACCGGGTTGGGGCTCGCCAAGCTGTACAAAATCGTCGCTTTCCTGACCTGGCTCGAATGTTACGGCCCGGTGCTCGGCAAGGTCATCACACCGCGCGTGCAGGATCTGGTGATCGAGCCGCGGGCAATACGATGGTTCTGGGTCTATTTCGCTGCGGTCGATGCCACCGTGCTGGCGCTGTTCGCCGCGGCGCCGGCAGTTGCCCGATCGGGCGTCGCGGCGATGCTGGTCGCCACCGGCGCGATCGTCGCCGAACTGGTGCGCATCCGCCGCCTTGCCGACGTGCCGCGCGAAACCCGCCTGCCCACGGGCACGCGCCAGCCCCGACTGCTCGTTTCCACGGTCAAAGACGCTTGAAAAGGAGCCCAAAATGACAGCGACATTCATGGATGTGGACGTGCGCCCGATCCTGCGTGAAGGCGGCGAGCCGTTCGGCGAAATCATGGCCGCGATGAACGCGCTGGCGCCGGGCCAGGGGTTGCGGCTGCTTGCCACCTTCGAGCCGGTCCCCCTGTTCCATGTGCTCGGGTCGAAAGGCTTCACGCACGAGGCGCGCCAGATCGGCGATGGCGACTGGGAAGTGCTGTTCTCACCGGCCGGCACCGCGACCGAAGCCACGCCCCCCACCGCTGTCGCACCGGCGCACGACGCGCACGCTTGGCCCCAACCGGCACGCGAGATGGACAATCGCGATCTCGATCCGCCCGAACCCATGGTTCGCATCCTCGCCGCCACCGAAGAGATGCAGTCCGGCGAGGTGTTGTGCGCATTGCTGTGCCGCGAGCCGATGTTCCTGCTGCCCGAACTGGCCAAGCGCGGCCACAGCTGGCGCGGCGCCTTTGAGCCCGACGGCACGACCTACAAGATATTGGTACATATCGACGGTGCGAAGGATGTGCAGCCATGAGTACCATCAGCGATGACGATCTGACCGAGAACGTGATGGCGGCGTTGCGACGCGTCATCGACCCCGAACTGGGATATAATATCGTCGATCTGGGGCTGGTGTACGGCGTCGATGTCGACAAGGGCGCCGTCCATATCGTCATGACGACCACGACCCGCGGTTGCCCGGCGACCGATTATCTGCGTGGCGGCGCCAATCACGCGGCGGAATCCGCGCTCGGCGTCGACTCTGTCGATGTCGAATTGACCTACGATCCGCCATGGATGCCCGACAAGATGTCCCCCCAAGCCAAAGCGCATCTCGGGATTGGCCGTGGCGGGTAACGGCAGCGGCACCGATCGGGCCATGTTTGCGACGCCATTTTCAATGGCACCACACATAAAGATGAATTGACAATATATCTTTTATCAGCAACATTTCCGGCGGTCGCCCCCCCATTTCCGAACGGCGCGACGCCGGAATGAGCTGCGCGGCCTGAAACATCTCTCGAACCAAGGAGAAGGGCTATGGTGGACGCCTCCACTGACGCCAATGTCGTCGATGTCCGCAGTCTCGTACCGGCACAGCGGCACGCGAAAATTTTCGAACTCGTCAACGCGCTGGAGCCGAACGCATCGTTCGTTCTGGTCAACGATCACGATCCCAAGCCGCTCTATTATCAACTCGAGGCCGAATATCCGGGGCAATTCTCCTGGACCTATGTCGAATCCGGTCCCGACGTGTGGCGGGTCGCGATCGGCAAACACGCCAAAGCGGCCTGAACTGGGCTCCGTGGCGCAGGCCGCCCGCGCCACGGAGCCCCACCGGGGCAAGCGCGCCCGCACCGGGACTCGAGGAGCATGGTGACGACTGGCCAGAATGACAGAACCGAACGAGACGCCGGGCCGATCGCGCCGGCATTGTGCGACGTGCTCCTGGTCAGCCTGCGGGCATTGGGGGACGCCGGCGATACCGATCTGGCCTGTCGGCTGGCAGGCCGTGCCTGCGCTGCCTTGCGAGGACGCGACAGCGTACAATGGCGCCGTTTCAACGTGCTGCTGCATCGTCTCGCCCCCCGCACCGGCGCGGTCGGCACGCCACAATCATGACCGCCGCCAGGGCATCACCGCCCGGATAGGTGGATATCCGGATTCAAGATTCTCTTTCCTGCAAGGATGATACGATGCGCAACTTCATGAAACTCACCGCGAGCGGCATCCTCGCTGCCGCGCTTTCGGCCTGCGGCGGCGCGACGACGCCCGAACCGGCCACCAGCAATACTGCGGCAGATGCCAATGTGCCCGCCGCCGAGGTCACGGCACCCACGCCGACCCCGGTGGCGGCGACGGACACCCCCGCCCCTCCACCAGCCTTCGCGCAATGCGCAAGCTGCCATTCGGCACGGCCTGGCCAGAACGGCGTCGGCCCATCGCTGGCGGGGGTTTTCGGAACCAAGGCCGCCGAGGTCGCCGGGTATAATTTCAGCAGCGCGATGCAGGGATCGGGGCTGACGTGGGACGAAGCAACGCTCGATCGCTATCTCAAATCGCCGCGGCAGGTTGTGCCGGGCACCAAGATGACCTTCGTCGGCATCGCCGACGATACCAAGCGCGCCGCCGTGATCGCCTACCTCAAGGCAATCGGATAACGAACGGCTCTTTTCGAAACATCCAAGCCGCTTGCACCCAAACGACAGGGCAACGCAGCCCATCGAAGGAACGTCCGACGAGACCGTTTCGCTTACCGCTGTCAACATCGATCCTCGTTACCCATTCGGTCTCGATATCGTTGTTATCAACGGCGGTACGCGCGGCCGTCCAACCGCCGATGGTCGCGGCACGGTCATCGCCAGGCGTATGAACCGTCACGGGACCGGATCATCGGTGGGAATGTTGCCTGCGCTGCCAGTCCGCATAGATTTCGGGCACGGCCGCCCCGGTTGACGGCAGATGACGGATCAGCATCGATTGTTCAGCGCGCGGCAGCGCCAGTTCCGCATGGATTGCAGCGGTGGAAAGGCCGAACGGCGCCGCATCCTCGTTCGAATAGGCATAGGCCACCGCCTCGATCCCCGCCATCCGCATCGCCGCCATGCACATCGGGCAGGGATGGCCGCTGGCATAGACCCGGCATCCGGACAGGTCGGACGAGGCCAGTTTTTGGCTCGCCGCGCGAAGCGCGTTGATTTCGGCATGGGCGGTGGGATCGTTGGTCGCGACAACCGCATTGACGCCGGAGGCCACGATCGCACCGTCCTTTACGATCACGGCGCCGAACGGCCTGCCGCCGCGCGCGACGTTTTCCCGCGCCAGGTCAATCGCAGCCTTCAGAAAAACCTGCTCATTCGCCACGTTCATTGTATCCGTTCCCCCTTCCAGAACAGGAGAGCCGACCGCCCGAACCGATCGGCGATCGCGGCGCGACAGCTTGCACGGGCGCGTTCGTCTTCCTAAGCGCCGCAAGATGATAGCCGACGTCCAGCCATTCCAGGCGATTGCGATCAGTCGCCTTGCCCATGACCTCGCGGCGCAAGGGCGCGATATCGTTCACATGGAATTCGGCCAACCGTCGACCGGCGCCCCAGCCGGCGCGATCGCCGCTGCCCATCACATCCTCGATACCGATCCGATGGGCTATTGGGAGAATGTCCGGCTGCTGGAACGCATCGCGCGCCATTATGCCGAGACCCATGGCGTTGATGTCCGGCCCGAGCAGATCATCCTCACGTGCGGCGCATCGCCGGCTTTTGTGCTCGCGCTTTCGTGCCTGTTCGCGCCCGGCGCGCGCGTCGCGATCGCCCGCCCCGGCTATGTCGCCTATCGCAACACGCTGAAGGCGCTCTATCTCGAACCCGTCGAGCTGGCATGTGGTGTCGCCGAACGCTTTCAGATCACCGCGGCGGCGCTGGCAGCGCTCGATCCGGCGCCCGACGGCGTGATTATCGCCAGCCCCGCCAATCCCACCGGCACGATCATCACTCCCGATGAGCTCGCGGCCATCGTCGAGGTTTGCCGCATCCGGAATATTCGGATTATCTCGGACGAAATCTATCACGGTCTCAGCTTCGGCGCGCCTGCCCAATCCATGGTGCAGCACGAGCCGACCGCCTTGATCGTCAACAGCTTCTCCAAATATTTCAGCATGGCCGGCTGGCGGCTGGGCTGGCTGGTCGTGCCGCCGGATCTGATCGCCGCGGCGCGGGCGCGGATGGGCAATCTGTTCCTGACGCCGCCGGTCCTTGCCCAGCATGCGGGGCTGGTCGCCTTCGACTGCCGGGAGGAGCTTGAGGGACATGTGCGGACCTATGCGCGAAACCGCACGCTGATGCTCGACGCGTTGCCCGCGATGGGCCTGACGCGCATGGCGCCGCCCGACGGTGCCTTCTACATCTATGCCGACATCGGCCATCTCACCAACGACAGCCTTGCCTTTTGCGAACGCCTGTTGCGCGATACCGGCGTCGCCACCGCGCCCGGCGTGGATTTCGATCCGGTCGACGGGCATCGCTTCATCCGGTTCAGCTTCGCCGTATCGACGCCCCTGGTCGAGGAAGCCATCCAACGAATGACGCCGTGGTTTCAAGCGCGGCAGGATGACCCGCGCCGTTGAACGATCGCAACCGCTGCACGCGGCCTACAAGATCACAGCGCCAATCCACACCGCGTCCGATTTCATATAGCCGGCATGTCGGCGATGATCGCGCGATCAATCGAGCGACTGCACCTCGATGTTGCGGAACTCGACCTGATTGCCCTCGCTTTGCAGCGCGATATAGCCTTGGCGCAGGGCGATCCTGCCCCCCGCCGCGGCGATCAGCGGTTGCGCATCCTTGTCGTTGGGGTCGAGCTCGGCGGCCGAATAATGCAGCACCGGCTTGCCGTCGATGAAATGGGTGATCTCGCCGTTGGGCAGCACTTCCAGCTCGGCCCTGGTCCAGCGCCCCAGCGGCAGCAGCGGCGAGGAGGACTGGATGCAGTGGCGCGGATCGCGCTTGCCCTCGAATACCACGGTGGTGCCCGGCGTGCAGACATTGCCGGTCGGCTCCTCCTTCGGACGCGGCACGGCGAGCAATTGCATCTCAAGGCTCACCGGGAACGCCTGATCGCGTGCCATGGTCTCGGGCGCCTGCGCGTGGAACATCAGCCCGGAATTGCTCGCCTGCCAAATCTGGATGCCCGGCAACGGCTCGCCGAACAGCCGATAATCGAAGCGGATGCGATACGCCTTGAGCGGCGTTTTCCAGAACAGATGCCCGAACTCACCCTCGAATTTGGTGTAATTGGCATAAGACACGCGGATCGCACCATCGTGGACGGTGAACATTTTCAGCGGGTCCTCCCCCACCGCGCGACCGGTGATCTTGGGCGTCCACCCCGTCAGCGTCTTCCCATCGAAAATACGCTGCCACGGCGCCTCGGGTGCAGGCTCGGGCGCGGGCGCAGCGCCGATCAGCGCCAATATGGGGAGGATGAAGAGTTTCATGGCAGTTCCGATGCTGATGTTTCGGCTGATTCGGGGCAGTCGAACCATCCATTCGCCGCGCAGCTTGCCCGCCGCCACGCCTATCTGCAACCGCGCGTTTGCTGTCGATCGGTTTGTGGAGCGGCTGACAACGATCGCAGCGACATCCGATCGTCGCCGCCGGCGGCTGCGCCCCATGAAGACCGGTTGCCTTCTTCGCCTCGCGCAGCAATGGTAGCGCTAGCATAAAGGGAGAGCATCGGTGGCCGAATCGGGCAAGAACGGTATCACGCGCAGGATTCTGCTCGGCAGCGCGACCTCGGTCGGCGCCTTGGCGGCGCTACGAATACCCAGCGCCGCCCAAACGCTATCGGCGAATGGCACGACGGGGCACGACTTTCCCCTGATCCAGAACGGCACCCCCGCCGCCATCCTGATCGACCCCGACGCGGATTCCGCCGTCGCGCATGTCGCGACCGGTTTCGCCGCCGACCTTGCCGCCGTGAGCGGCCGGCGCCCGCAACGCTTGACGACCATCACCAGACTTCGTGGCCCCGTCGTCGTGATCGGCGTCCTCGGCCAGAGCGCTACCATCGACAATCTCATCCAGGCTGGGAAAATCGACGCCACCGATCTTCATGGCGCATGGGAAGCCTTCCGCCAGATCGTGGTCGACGATCCCTTCCCCGGCGTCGCACAGGCGCTGGTGATCGTCGGCGCCGATCGGCGCGGCGCAGTATTCGGCACCTATGACATCTCCGAACGCCTGGGGGTGTCGCCCTGGTATTGGTTCGCCGACGTTCCGATTCCCAGAAAATGGGACGTCTCGATTCCGGCAGGATCGCGGCGCGATCAGCCCAGCGTCCGCTACCGCGGCTTCTTCATCAACGATGAAGATCCATGTTTCAGCGGCTGGGCGAAGAAGAAATTCGGCGGCATCAATTCGGCCCTGTACGCGCGCGTGTTCGAATTGCTGCTGCGGATGAAGGGGAATTATCTCTGGCCCGCGATGTGGGCGCCCAAGGCGTTTGCCGACGACGATCCGAACAATATGGTTCTGGCGGATGCGATGGGCGTCATCATGGGCAGTTCGCATCACGAAGTGATGATGCGTGCGCAGGACGAATGGCACCGCAACACCGACAAGGGCGTGACGGGCGGCCCTTGGGATTACACCCGGAACCGCGACAATCTGCGCGCCTTCTGGCGCGGCGGGATCGCGCGGATGATGTCGAAAGGCGACGGTAAAGGCTATGAGGCCGTCGTCACGATCGGGATGCGCGGCGACGGCGACGAAGCGATGGGCGAAGGCACCGCCATTCCGCTGCTCGAACAGATCGTGGCCGACCAGCGCCGGATCATCGCCGAGGTGACCCGAAAGCCCGCGAGCGATACCCCGCAGATCTGGGCGCTCTACAAGGAAGTGCAGGACTATTACGATCACGGCATGGCGGTGCCCGACGATGTCACCTTGCTGTTCGCCGACGATAATTGGGGCCAGATCCGGCGGCTGCCCGAACCCGGCGCCCCGCCCCGCCGCGGCGGCTATGGCATCTATTATCATTTCGATTATGTCGGCGGGCCGCGCAATTACAAATGGCTCAATACCAACCAGATCGAGAAGGTCTGGCAGCAGATGGATCTCGCCTATACGCGCGGCGCGCGGGCGATGTGGATCGTCAATGTCGGCGACATCAAGCCGATGGAATATCCGCTCAGCTTCTTCCTCGCGATGGCGTGGAACCCCGAGGCGGTGACCCCCGACACGCTCGCCACCTACCCGCAGCGCTGGGCGCGGGCGACCTTCGGCGCAGAGCACGCCGCGGCGATCGGTGAGATGATGACCGCGTACAGCCAATATGCCGCGCGCCGTAAGCCCGAACTGATCGATCAGGACAGTTTTCCGCTCGGCGGCATCACCCCGCAGGGCCTCGACGGCGGCGAGTTCGGGACGATGGTCGCCGAATGGGATGCGCTCGAGGCGCGGATGCTCGCGGTCCGCGCGCAATTGCGCCCCGACCAGCGCGACGCCTATTTTCAGCTGCTCGAATTCCCGATCGCGGCGCTGGCGAACCTCTACCGGCTTTATTACGCCGCGGCGTGGAACAAGCTGCTCGCGGCGCGCAACGATCCGCGCGCCAATGTCTTCGCCGATCAGGTGGAAGCGACCTTCGCGCGCGATGCCGCGCTCACCGATCGCTACCACGGCATCAACGGCGGCAAATGGGACGGCATGATGCAGCAGGTCCACATGAGCTATGTGATCTGGAACGACCCCACCCAGCAGACGATGCCGAGCATCACCCGCGTCGGCGCCGACACCCCTACCGACCAGCGCGGCCGGCAGCCCGCCTTTGCCGCGCGCGCGCCCTTGGCACCGGGGATCATCGCGCTGGAGGCACCCGCCTTCAGCCGCGCGCACGATGGCGCGGGGCTGCGCTGGACGCCGGTCGCCCATCTGAGCCGTACCGACGGCGCCATGCTGGCGCTGCCACAGGGGCGCCCCGCAACCTCGGCGGCGGACGGCGTTCGCCTCGACTATGATGTGCTGGTCGAGCACGCCGGCCCGGCGACGCTGACGCTCGATCTGGCGCCGACGCTCGATACCAACGCCAGCGGCGGCATCCGCATCGGCGTGTCGATCGACGATGGCCCCGTGCAGGTGCTCAAGGCCCATCTGGAAGCGACCGGCGGCGCGCACGACACGCTGGCCCGCCAGCGCTGGGCCGATGCCGTCTCCGACAATATCCTGCGCCTTTCGGCCGACCTGGGTAGCATCACCACCGGCAAGCACGTGGTGAAGGTCTGGCGGATCGACGACAATGTCGTCTTGCAGAAACTCGTCCTGAGTACGGTGCCGCTGCCGCCGCTTTACCTTGGGCCGCCCTCGAAAAGCGCGTGACGCCAACGACCATCTCCCCTTAAGCGACGGGCCGCATCGGCCGGGTTCGCCCGGCATGCGCAATTTTTCCTCCGCATAAGCGCGCATTGCCGCCGATCGGGACCGTTGGCAGATAAAGCGCCCCGGAAACGCACGCCCCCGCGCGCACGCCCGACCGGTCGGAGGAATCGCCATGAACGCTGCCGCAACGCAGGACTGGGCGCATCGTCTCAAGAATTTCCCCGCCCGTTCGGCGTTACGGCTGGCCAACGCGCCACCCGTCAGCCGGGTTCTCGCCAACCGCTATCGTCGCGCGCTTGCCGCGCACCGGGCCGCGCTGCCCGTGCTGAGCGGGCTCGACCGCGAGATCGTCACGGGGCTCGAGCGCGACGGTATTTTCGTCACCTCGCTCGACGTGCTGGGCCTGCCCGGTTCGCAGGAGGCGCTACGCGCCGGCCAGCGGCTGGCGGACGCGTTCGCCGAGGAGGCGAGGCAGCAGGTCGCAGCGGGCAAGACCTTCACCATCGTGCCCCCCGGCAACATCGCGAATACGCCCGAAATCGTCATGTGGGGGCTGCACGATCGGCTGCTCGATATCGTCGAGGCCTATATCGGGCTGCCGGTCGCCTATGACGGCGTCAACATCATCTACACCGTCGCCGACGGGCGCGAGGCGGGTACCAGGCAGTGGCACCGCGACTGGGAAGATCGCAAGACGATCAAGGTCGCGATCTATTGCAACGACGTCGGCAAGCAGGATGGCCCGTTTCAGGCGATCGCGCGGGCCGATCCAGCGCAGGACGACGCCAGGGGCTATCATTACACCACCGCGACCAGCGCCGAACTGGCGACTGTGCTGGGGGCCGATTTCGAGCGCGACATCGTGACCTGCGATGGCCCGGCGGGGACGGTGATCTTCGTCGATACCGCCAAATGTTTTCACCGCGGCCAGCCCGCCTTCGCAACCGACCGTCGCGCGATCTTCCACAGCTATTTCGCGCGCACGCCGCGCCACCCGTTCCTGTGCGAGCGATCGGGGATGACGCGCGGCCAGTTGTCGCGGCTCGCGCGTGGTCTCAATCCCCGCCAACAATCAACTATCCTGTGGCGGCGATCGCTGCCGGCGCTGGTCCGCCTGATCCCGCCGGCGACGCTATAGCGTTTGAACCGCGCGCGGCGGCGCCCCGATCCGCAACCGCGCGCCACCAATCCACGTTGGCAAGATACCAGGCGACGGTCTTTGCAAACCCCTGCTGAAAATCGTGCCGCGCGCGATAGCCCAGCTCCGCCCGGATTCGGCGATCGTCGATGGCATAACGCCGATCATGCCCCGGCCGGTCGATCACGAAATGTTTGAGCGATGCCGACGCACGCCCCATGGCCGCCGGCGCATCGGGAAAGCACGCCGCCAACCCCGGGGAGCGGGCAAAATGCCGATCGACCAGCGCGCACAGCGTATCGATCACGGCCATATTGGTCAGTTCGGCACCGCCACCGATATTATATTGCGTCCCCGCCCCCCCGCGCTGGAGGATCAGGTCGATCCCCCGGCAATGATCCTCGACGAACAGCCAGTCGCGGACGTTCATGCCGTCGCCGTAAATCGGCAGCGGGCGGCCTTCGAGCAGGTTGATGAGGAATAACGGAATCAGCTTTTCGGGAAATTGATAGGGGCCGTAATTGTTCGAGCAATGCGACACGCTGGTCGCGAGCCCGAAACTGTGATGATAGGCGCGCACCAGATGATCCGCCGCCGCCTTGCTCGCCGAATAAGGCGAATTGGGCGCGAACGGCGTGGCTTCGTGAAACGCCGGATCGGCGGGGCCGAGGCTGCCGAACACCTCGTCGGTCGAGACCTGATGAAAGCGATGATGCGGCCGCACCGCCCCCGACAGCCAGACCGTCCGGGCAGCTTCGAGCAGGCGCTGCGTCCCGACGATGTTGGTCCGCAGAAAGGCATCGGGGCCGCTGATCGAGCGATCGACATGCGATTCGGCGGCGAAATTGACGATCGTGTCGATGTCGTGCTCGCGCAGCAATGCAGTGACGCGCCGCTGGTCGCAGATATCGCCGACCACCAGCGACACGCGCGCCACCCCATCGAGATTGGCGCGATTGCCGGCATAGGTCAGCAGATCGAGCACGACGATCCGGTCGTCGGGATAGCGATCGCGCCAATAACGCACGAAGCACGAACCGATAAAACCGGCCCCGCCGGTGACGAGCAGGCTTTTCATGGCGCGGATTCCTTCACCTCGGCCAGCATCGCGCGAAGCTCGTGCCGCCAGTGCGGCGGCGGCAGGTCAACCGCGCCCCACAGATCCTCGGGATCGAGGATGCTGAACAGCGGCCGCGGCGCCGCGGTCGGATAATCGGCGGTCGCAATCGGCCGGATCGCTGCGGCGTGCGCGAGCAGCCCGGCGCCCCGCGCCTCCTCCGCGATCGCGACCGCGAAATCGTACCATGAGGCAGCACCGGCATCGGTCGCGTGCCAGATCCCGCGCACGTCACGCCCCACCAGCCGCCACAGCACGCGCGCCAGGCTGCGCGCATGGGTGGGCGAGCCGAACTGATCGGCAACCACGCCCACCTCGTCGCGCTCGGCGAGCAGACGCAGCATCGTCGCGACGAAATTGGTCCCCGCCGCGCCGTACAGCCAGGCGGTGCGGACGATCAGCGCGTCGGGCAGTGCCATGCGCACCGCCGCCTCCCCGGCCGCCTTGGAGGCGCCATAGACGTTGCACGGCCGTACCGGATCATTGCTGCGGCGGCGGACGGTGCTGGTGCCGTCGAACACATAATCGGTCGATATCTGGACGAAGCGCGCGCCCGTCCTCGCCGCCGCCGCCGCAAGCGTCGCGGGGCCCTGCGCATTGACCGCGAAAGCGCGCTCGGCATCGTGCTCGGCGCGATCGACGGCGGTATAAGCCGCGGCGTTGATGAGGACATCGGGGGCCAGCGACGCCATCATCCGCGCCACCTGCGCGGCATCGGTGATGTCGAGTTCACCGTGCGACAGCGCGATCACCTGCACGCCGGGCGGCGCCGTCGCAACCAGCGCGCGCGCGAGTTGCCCACCCTTGCCCGTCACCACAATGCGGGGGCCCTCCCGATCGGATTCGGGGGCGTGGCTAATCGCCAAGGACGATCCCGATCGTCTGCTCGATCGCCGCGTCAGGCAGATCGGGATGGAGCGGAAGGCACAGGATCTCCGCCGCCATCCGCCGCGCCACCGGCAAGGGCGCGCGCGCCGAGGGCAGATGACGATAGCCCGGCATGTCCGCGATCAGCGGGTGGAAATAGCGCCGCGCCAGAATGCCGGCATCCTGAAGCCGCTGCCACACGCCGTCGCGCCCGCCGGGATAGGATGCGGCGACACGGATCGGGAAATAGGCGTGATTGGGCGCCCATGACGCGCCCGACGCGAACAGGCCGATCCCCGGCACCCCGGCCAGCGCCGCGCGATATTGCGCGCCGATCCGCGCGCGCCGCGCGATCGCACGATCGATATGGCGCAATTGCAGCAGCCCGAACGCCGCCTGAAGCTCGTTCATCTTGCCGTTGATCGACGGGGTGGCGACAATCGTCTCGCCGACGAAGCCGAAATTGCGCAACTGGTCGATCCGGTCTTTCGTGGCCTTGTCCGGCGCGACGATCGCGCCGCCCTCGAAGGTGTTGAATACCTTGGTGGCGTGGAAGCTGAGCACCGAGAGGTCACCGTGCGCCAGGATGCTGCGGCCATGGTCGCGCACCGCGAACGCGTGCGCCGCATCGTAGACCAGGCGCACATCGTGCGCTTCGGCGATCGCCTGCAACGCCGCCACATCGCAGGGAAAACCGTAGCAATGAACCGGCAGGATCGCCGTCGTGCGCTCCGTGATCGCGGCGTCCACCTTGGCGGGGTCAAGGTTGCAGGTTTCGGGATCGATATCGACGAACACCGGGGTGGCGCCCACCAGCCGCAGCGCATGCGCGGTGGCGACGAACGAGAAAGGCGTGGTGATGACTTCGCCCTCGACGCGCAGCGCCTGCAACGCCAGCCACAAGGCGATCGTGCCGTTCGACACCAGCGACACCTGCGGCACATCGAGATACGCGACCAGCGCGCTTTCCAACTCCTCGTGGAACGGCCCGCAATTGGTCAGCCAGCGATTTTCCCAGATGCGTTCGAGATAGGGAATATACTCGGCCAGCGGCGGCAGCAGCGGCTGCGTCACATGCGTCACCCCCGGTGCCGGCAGCGCGCGTACAAGATCGACGGTGCTCACGCGTAAACCTCGCACGCGGCAAGGCGTGGCGCGTCGGCATCCTTGGCCGACAGCAGCGCGCGCCGGCCACCCAACGGCCAGTCGATCGCGAGCATCGGATCGTCCCACGCGATCGTGCGCTCGCCTTCGGGCGCGTAATAATCGGTGCATTTGTACAGCAGGTCGGTGCCGTCCTCGAGGCACAGGAAGCCGTGCGCGAAGCCCGGCGGAATCCACATCATCGCCGCATTGTCGGCCGACAGGACATGCCCGGTCCATCGGCCGAAGCCCGCGCTGCCCGGACGCAGATCGACCGCGACGTCGAACACCGCCCCGGCGCTGACGCGGACCAGCTTTCCCTGCGGCCGGCCGACCTGGTAATGGAGCCCGCGCACCACGTCGCGCCGCGACCGGCTGTGATTGTCCTGCACGAACGTGGCGTTGATGCCGTGCTCGGCGAACACCCGCTCGCTCCAGCTTTCCATGAAGAAGCCGCGCGCATCCGCGATCCTGCGCGGCTCGATCAGCAGCACGCCGGGCAGCGTGGTCGGGTGCACTCTCATGCCGCGCGCCGCGCGCTCGAGCGGCCCAGCGCGAGCTGCCGCAGCAGATAATCGCCATAGCCGCTCTTGCGCAGCGGCAGCGCGAGCCGTTCGAGCGCGGCATCCGAGATATAGCCGTTGCGCCAGGCGATCTCCTCGGGACAGCAGATTTTGAGCCCCTGCCGCTCCTCGAGCACATGGACGTACATCGCGGCGTCGAGCAGCGAGGCATGGGTACCGGTATCGAGCCAGGCGAAGCCGCGCCCGAGCAATTCGACGTGGAGCGCACCGCGCTCGAGATACATCCGGTTGAGATCGGTGATCTCCAGTTCGCCGCGCGCCGAAGGCACGATATCGGCGGCGAAATCGGCGGCGCGGCCATCGTAGAAATAGAGGCCCGTCACCGCATAACTCGATCCCGGCCGCGCCGGCTTCTCGTCGATCGCGATCACCGTGCCGTCGGCAGCGAAGGTGACGACGCCATATTGCGAGGGATCGCGCACGGCATAACCGAACACCGTCGCGCCGTCGGTGCGCGCGTGCGCGGCGCCCAGCACCTTGATCAGCCCGTGTCCCGAAAAGACGTTGTCGCCGAGGATCAGCGCCGACGGTCGGCGATCGACGAATTGGGCGCCGATCCGATACGCCTGCGCCAGCCCCTCGGGCTCGCGCTGGAGCGCATAGGCGATGCTCAGGCCCCATTGCGTGCCGTCGCCCAGCAGCCGCACGAAGGCCGACTGGTCCTCGGGCGTGGAAATCAGCAGGATCTCGCGGATGCCCGCCATCATCAGCACCGACAGCGGATAATAGATCATCGGCTTGTCGTAGATCGGCATCAATTGCTTGCTGACCGGCAGCGTCAGCGGATGCAGGCGGGTGCCCGCCCCACCCGCCAGAATGATGCCGGGTCGCGGCTCGGGTTGCGATCGTATCATGCCGTTCGTCCCTGATAATAAGGATCGAGATCGCCCTCGCGCCGGGTCATCGATTTGTTGAGGACCGAGCCGAAGATCGCATCCTCGCCCAGCAGCCGCACCGCCTCGGCGATCTCGCGGCCCGTCGTGCGGCCTTCTTCGATGACCAGCAGCACCGCATCGGCGCTGCGCGAAATCAGCATGATGTCGTCGAGCGCGAGCACCGGCGGCGTATCGACCAGGCAGATCGGCGCGCCCGGCAGCGTGCGGATCGTCGCGAACAACGCGCCGAGCCGCGACGATGCGAGCAGCGATGACGAATTCTCCCGCGTCGCGCGCACCGGAAAGACCGTAAGATCGGTGGTGTCGAGACATTGGCCGATCCCGCTCAGCGACGCCTCGCCGCTCAGATAATCGTCGATACCGGGGCCGTCGGCGACCCCGAACCGCTCGCCGATCGAGGGCCGGCGCAGATCGAGATCGATCAGCACGGTGCGATGAATCCGGCTGAGCGCGGCGGCGAGGTTTGCGGCGATATAGCTCTTGCCGTTGCCGGTCTGCATCGACGTCACCGCCAGGATGCGGCCGCCCGGAAAATAGAAATCGCTCAACACCTGCGCGCGCAGCAGGATGAAACCATGCGCGCGGGGATCGAGGTGCTCGAACCCGAAAATGCCGTTGCGCATCAGCCGGTCGCGATCGATCGGCAGCGACGCGGCGCGCACCGGCTCAATCCGGTTGATCGGCGCGCGCGCCCAATCGGGCAGTTCCATGCCGGATGCGTTGCTGCTCATGCGCTGCCCCCCGCATGGCCGATCGCGCCGCGCCACTGCGGCAGCGCGCGTTGCAAACCGAGACGGCGCTGCGGCGCGGTGCCCGATGGGAGCATCGGGATCACCGCGAGCGGGGCAACCCCGGTATAGCGTCGGACGCCGGTGGCGCCGTGCACCGTGCCCGCCAGAAATTCCCGCGCCACGACCAGAAACAGCCCGAACCCCAGCCCGCCGAGCGCCCCCAGCACCAGCGTCTGCACCCGCGCCAACCCACCCGAGCCGATCGGGAAGCTGGGCGCATCGACCACCGAGAAGCGCTCGCCCTTGCCCTCTTTTTGCAGATTGGCGGCGATCTGTGCCTCGAGCTGCTTTTCGCGGATGTCGCGATATTGCCGCTGGAGATTGTCCGAATCGCGTTCGAGATTGTTGAGTTCATACGCCGCCTGCGGCGCCAGCGCGGCGAGCCGGTCCATATTGGCGACCTCGCTCACCAGTTGCGCCCGGCGCTGCGCCAACATGCCGACCTGCCCTCGGCCCGCGGCGATCTCGGCGTGGATAATGCCCGCACCCGGCCGTGGTGCGGGCGAGCGCTGCGCGGTTGCGCGCTGCCGGTCGAGCGCGGCTTGCGCGGCCACGACCCCGGGATATTCGTCCGAATAGACCGCACGGAGCTGGTTGAGATGTTCCTCGGCCCGGCGCACCGCCTCGGCACCCGGATCGGGCGCTGCCATCGCCTCCTGGCTACGCGCGGCGAGCAGGCCATTTTGTTGCAATATGCCTTGCGATTCGGAATCGATCCGCGAGATTTCAGCCCGAAGCGCCGCGCCCGATTGCGCGGTGATTGCGATCTGATCGGGCAATGCGCCGAAATAATGCGCCTCGATCTCGCGGCGCTTGGTTTCCAGTTCGACCAGCCGGTCGCGCAGTTCATCGCCCCGACGCAGCAGGAACGATGCCGTGCCCGATGCCTGTTCGGTGCGCAGCCGCTGGTCCTCGGCGATGAACAACTCGACCAATTGCTCGTCGACGGCCTGCGCGATCGCCGGATCGGTATAAGCGAACGACAAGGTCAGCGCGATCGTCTGCCCCGGCGTCGCCCGGCCCGGCCCGGTCGCCCCGACCAGATCGACGCCGATCGCCGATCGCATCACCCCCAGCACTTCATCAAACGGCCGCCGGTTGCGCAATTTTGGATAGAGGTTGTTGGCCTCGACGATTTTGGTGAGCTGTTCGCGGCTCGTCACCTGCTGGCGAATCTTGGCGATCCGCTCATCGGCCATGTTGGTCAGCGGCGAGGCGACGAGCGTCGTCGGCACCTGTTGCGAATCGATCAGCAAGGTGGCGGACGAGCGATATTGCGGTTCGTACAGCACCACCGCTGCGATCGCCGCGACCAGACCAACCAGCATCGGGATCAGCAACCAGAGCCGCCGCCGATACAGGATTGCGAGGATTTCGATCGGCCGAACGACCGTCGCGGGGACGATATCGTTGGTCATTGCAGCCTCGGCGTGAAGCGCAGCGCCGCGCCGACGAAGAACGAATCGACCGCCCGGCCAAGTGGCAGGCCACGGCGGATATATTCAAGCGTGCCGCCCAGCGTGAGCGTCGGCACCAGCGTCCGTTCGAGCGTCACGGCGGCGCGATAGGCGTCGGTCGCGGCAGCCAGATCGCCCTCGCCCGCCCCGGCATGCTGATATTCGCCGAGCAGCCGCAGCGACATGCGCTGCCCGATCGCCTCGCGCCACGACGCGTTGGCAAAGGTGCGGCGCTGCAATCCGCCGATCCCGCTCGCCTCCGAAAACAGCCCGGCGCGAAAGCAGATCTCGCGGCGTTCGCCATTTCGGCACAGCGCACCGCGTCCGTTGAGCAACACCGGCCCCGACCCGCGCGCCGGGGCGCCGGGAGCGCCGGCGTCGAAGCGATTGCGCTCGACCCCGAGTTCGGCGGTCAGCGTCCAATCGCGCGCAACGCGGGTTTCGAGCGTCGCATTGACGAACCATGTCGTCGCATCGAGCGGCCCGCCGCGGCTGAAGCGCCCGCCGCCACGCACGCCGATCGTCGTCGTCGGCCCGGTGCGGTGGCTGACGGCAAGCGCGGTGCGCAGCACGCGCGTCGTCTCGAGCAGCCCGCTACGATCGTAACTGGTCCGCTCGGCCTCGACCTCGGGCAGGATCATCGTGTGTGCATCGGGGGTCCATTGCACCGCGAGTCGCCCGTAGATCGCATTGCTCACCGCGCGCGGATCGACCCCGGCATCGACGCTTGTCGTCAGCCGATCGATCAGCGGCGCCCGCCGGAATTGCCCGGTGCCGAGCAGCGAGAGATATTCGTTCGCGCGGTAGCTCGCGTCGAGCCGCGCCTCGCCGAACACCACATTGCCATAGCGCCGGCTGTAGCCACGATCGCGCAGCGACCCCGCGAACGCCAGTTTGGACTGTACCGAGGGGAGCAGCGTATATCTGGCATCGATCCGGGCTTCGGCCGCGATCGCCCCGCGATCGTCGCCGGGCAGCAGGAACGGGTTCGGCGAATAGGTCACCTCGGTGCCGACCGATAACTCAGGTGCGGCCTCGCCGCCCGTGGTGGCCGCGGGCACGGTCTGCGCGCCGACCGGCGGCGCCGTCGCCGCGGCGAACGTCATCGCCAGCCCCGACACGGTGCGCGCCAGCCGCCGTCTCGGCCTGCCGGGGGCTGGCGGGCGGTCATGGCACGACCAGAACATCGCCACCCTTCAGCAACGGCAGCGCGCCGGCCAGATCGCCGCTCTCCAGATTGCGCCCGCCTTTGAGGATGTCGGCGATGTGGAGATGCTCGACGACCTGCCCGCCGGGGGTCTGGCGCAGGATCACGGCCTTCTTGACGTTGGCGAAATCGGCGAGCCCACCCGCCATGCTCAGCGCCTGAAGGACGTTGATCGGACGCACCGAGGTATAGCCCCCCGGCGTCCTCACCTTGCCGATGACATAGAAGCTCATCCCCGCGGTCGCGCGGACCGCCACCGTGACATCGGGCGGCGCATCGCGATAATTCCTGGCGAGACGTTCGCGCAGCTCGGCGGAGAGCTCGCTCGCGGTGCGATTGGCGGCGGCGATCGTGCCCGCCAGCGGAAATGCGAACGTGCCGTCGGGCAATACCCGAACGGTGCGCTGCATCTGCTGCTCACCCCAGACGAACACGTCGAGTTCGTCCCCGGCATTGATGCGATATTCGGTATCGGGACCGGCCTTGGTTTCGGCTGCCAGCGACACCGCCGGCGGCAGAAGTACGGCGACACCCAGCCCCAGCACCGCCGTCACCAGCAGAACGCCGTTCCCGCTTCGAAATGTGTCGCGCGCCATACCCCCTCCAATGATGCCGGGAGCGCAGCCTAGCCCCGCCCCCGCGCACCAGACATTCCGACATTCACGTGCAGGATTTTTCGCACCGACAATTATCGAATGGATTGTTTTTATTTTATATCAATATGATACTGATAAATTTTGATATCATGATCGAGGCTGCCGCCCTCCGCGAATACCCCCCAGGGTGTGCACCCTAGGCAAGTCCCGTCGGGCAATTTTCACCACGGCTTTGGGGCGAAGCGGCGGCTTCCGGCAGCCGCTATCCTCGCGCGACATCTTGGTGGGAGGCGCTTGTGGCGACGCAATATCTGGCAGGGCCGGCAATGCCGATGGCAGCCATCCCGGCAATGGCGAACGATCCGGCAACCGATTGCACCGAATTCCTCGATTTCCGGTTCAGCCGCTGCCCGCGCACCGACGTGATCCGGCAGATCGAGGCGCGGCCCGGCGACGCGCACTTCGCCTATGTCGTCACCCCCAATGTCGATCACGTCGTGCGCATCCAGCGCAACCGTTCCGATCTGTGGCCGGTCTATCGCCACGCCTGGATGACGCTGTGCGACAGCAGGATTCTGGGCTGGCTGGCGATCATCAACGGCCTGTCGCTGTCGATCCTGAGCGGCAGCGACCTGACCGCCGCGCTGTTCCGCGAGATCGTCAAGCCCGACGACCGCATCGCCGTGCTGGGCGGCGCGCCTGCATCGGTCCGCAAATTGTCCGACCGCTTCGGGCTCGCCAACGTCGCGCATTACAACCCGCCGATGGGGTTCATCCACGATCCCGCCGAGGTGGCCAAGGCCGTCGCCTTCATCGTCGAAAGCCATGCGCGCTTCACCTTCATCGCGGTCGGATCGCCGCAGCAGGAATGCATCGCCCGCGCGGTCGAAAACCACGCAAGCGCCACCGGCATCGGGCTGTGCATCGGCGCGAGCCTTGATTTCCTGACCGGCGATCAGACCCGCGCCCCGCGGCTGGTGCAGAAGCTGTCGCTCGAATGGATGTTCCGCTTGCTGTCCAACCCGGCGCGGATGTGGCGGCGGTATCTGGTCGAAGGCCCGCAAATCCTGCTCGTCGTCCAATATTGGCGCCGCGCAAGGGCGCACGGGTGACCGATCGCGCCGCATCGCCGGACGGGCCCGAGGACGGGGCCGATGGAGCGCATTCGGGCCGCAACCCTCGCGATGCTGCTCACCTTGCCGCTGATCGCGGCCGCGATCATGCTTGACGGGCAAGCGCCTGCCCCCCGCGAGGATAGCACCACGCCGAGCATGACGCCCCCCACCTATGCGCCGGTCAAACGCGTCTTCATTTCAGGCCACAGTCTGACCGATCAGCCCTTTCCCGATTATCTCGCGAGATTATCCGCGGGCGCCCGCATCCCGATCGCGTGGAACCGCCAGTATCTGCCCGGCTCATCGATCAAGATGCGGACGCGCGGCGCAGGCATCGACGGGTGGAACGGCTATGCCGCGGGGGTCGATCGCCACGGCCAGCCGATCGATACGCTCCGCGAAATCTGGCGACCCAGCGTTCCCGGCGGCGCCTACGACACGCTCATCGTCACCGAACAGCATTCGCTGCTCGAGACGATCGTCTGGAGCGACACGATCCGCTATTTGCGCGACATGCACGAACGCATCGTCGGGCTCGATGCCGGTGCGCAGACCTTCCTCTACGAATCGTGGCTGACGGTATCGGATCGCGCCGATCCGCAACGTTGGATCGCCTATGAACGCGCCGCCGAGCCGGTCTGGGCGTGCGTCGCCGAGCGGATCAACGTCTCGCTCGCCGCCGAGGGCCGCAGCGACCGTATCCGCCCGCTCCCGGTCGCGCTCGCGCTGGCGACGCTGGTCGAGGCGGCGACGCAAAACGATCCGGTTCCCGGGATCAGCATGGACACCATATCGGCGACGATGGCGCGGCTGTTCCGCGACGATGTCCACCTGACCGATGCCGGGGCTTTCTATGTCGCGCTGGCGAGCTTCGCGTTGATCCACGGCACGCCGGCGCCGGGCATGTGGGCGCCGCTGGGCATGGCAAGCCGCACCGCCGAGGCACTGCGCCGCCACGCGTGGCACTTCGCCACACGCCATCAGGCAGCCGCTCCGATGGCGCTGTCACGGTGCCGCGATTATGTCAGCACGACCTTCGTGCCGATCTATCTCGCCTATCAGCGCGACACCAATTGGCGCACCGGCGGCACGGCCCACGCATGGGCCAGTTGGGCGCGCTACAGCGTCGCATGGCCACGGCTGTTCCGCCGCGAGGATGCAACTAACCCCTTCTATTTCGATCCCCAAACCGACCAGAATTACTGGTTCCACCGCCAGCGGTAGCGCCGTGCCTGAAATCTGTTGCTGCTTTGCTGAAACAGAGGCGGCACCGGCCCGCTCCCCCCTCCCAGTCGGCATAATGTCTTGGGTGGTGGGGAGCGGGCCGGTGCCGCTTCCACGTAAGCGCAAAAAATCCAGAATCGGCGCGGTTCTAGAGTCAGATGACCTCATGCTGACCCGTATCCTGCGTTGAGCAGATAGTTGCGGCATTCTGCTGGCGGGAAGGCGTCGAGCAAGGTGCCGATGCGTCGCCATGTTGTTTCGTGGGATCGTTCGGCGGCCTTGCGCAGGAGGTGCTTGAGCTTGGCGAAGACCTGTTCGATCGGGTTGAGATCGGGCGAGTATGGCGGCAGGAACAGCAGCCTGGCTCCGGCGCTGCGGATCGCCTTGCGGACCTCGGGCCGTTTGTGACTGCTGAGGTTGTCCATGATGACGATGTCGCCCGGCGAGAGCGTCGGCACGAGGCACTGCTCGACATAATCGGTGAAGCTCTGGCCGTTGACGGGTTGGTCGAGCACGCATGGGGCGTCGATCCGGTCGCAGCGAAGCGCCGCCAGGAAGGTCATCGTGCGCCAATGGCCATAAGGCACCTTGGCATGGAGCCGCCGGCCGCGGGGTGCCCAGCCGCGTAACGGGGCCA
>NZ_JAMSLX010000023.1 GCF_023806085.1 Hephaestia sp. MAHUQ-44 | reverse complement strand
AGCAAGACCGACCCGACGTCCTGAGTCAGCGCCGCGATTGGTTCGATGGTCAGATCGATCTGGAGCCGGAACGCCTCGTCTTCATCGACGAAACCTGGACCGCAACCAACATGACCCGTAGCCACGGTCGTTGTGCCAAGGGTGAGCGCCTGCGGATGGGCTACCCCCATGGTCACCGCAAGACCATTACGCTGGTCGCCGGCCTGCGTAGGACCGGCATGGTCGCGCCGCTGGTGCTGGATGGGCCGATCAACGGCGATTGGTTCGAAGCCTATGTGGCCCAGGTTCTCGTGCCCGAGTTGCGGCCCGGCGACATCGTTGATGGTCCCCCGGATTTGTGGACACGGGTTTAGGCCATTTGTCGTTCGGCCTGTTCTGGGGTCCTGTATCCAAGAGCGGAGTGGATCCGCCGCCGGTTATAGTAGCCCTCGATATACGCGAACAGATCTCGTCTGGCATCCTCGCGGGTCGCCCATCGCCGTTGGTGGACGAGTTCGACCTTGAGCGTGTGGAAGAAGCTTTCCATGGGCGCATTGTCGTAGCAGCAAGCGGTCCGGCTCATCGATGGTTTGGCTTTCATCGCAATAAGTTGCTTATCGTATGCCTCCGAGGCGTATTGGCTGCCGCGGTCGGAATGGCAGATGAGGCCTTCGGCCGGTCGTTGCCGTTGCGCGGCCATCATCAAGGCGGCCAGCGGCAGCTCGGTGCGCATATGGTCGCGCATCGACCAGCCGATGATCTTGCGGGTCGCCAGATCGAGTACGGCGGCGAGATACAGCCACCCTTCGCCGGTCGCGATGTAGGTAATATCGGCGAGCCAGACGCGATTGGGCGCCTCGGCGACGAACTCCTGCTTCAGCAGGTTGGGCGCGATCGGCAGACGGTGGCGGCTGTCGGTGGTGCACGGCTTGAACCTGCGCCCTGCCAGTGCGCGGATGCCGTGACGCCGCATCAGACGCTCGACACGACCACGACTTGCCGTCCTGCCTTCCGCGCGAAGCGCGGCATGCATCCTCGGGCTACCGTAACGCCCATGATGCTCGCCATGGAGACGACGCAGATCGGCGAGCAGCGAGCGGTTGGCGCGTGCCCGAGCACTTTCCGGACGATGGCGCCAAGCATAATAGCCGCTGGCCGATACCTCAAGGACCCGGCACATCAGCCGGATCGGCCAACGGTCGGCATGATCGCGGATGAAGTTGAAGTTCATCTCGGCACCTCCGCGAAGATGCCGATCGCTTTTTTTAGCACGTCGCGCTCCATGCGCGTGCGATCCAACTCGCGCTTCAACCGCGTGATCTCCGACGCTTGGTCCGCTGGCGACGGCAACGGCGACAACCCCGGTGACGACGCCGCACGCGCCCGCGCGCTCCCACCGCGAACCGCCGCTCGCCAGTTCCGCAACATCGATGGCGAGATACCCACCTCGGTCGCCACCTGCATCAGCGGCCGGCCGCTGCTCTCCAGCAGGGCAACTGTCTCTCTCTCTTGAACTCGGGAGAAAACTCCCTCCTCGTCTTCGGCATTGCACACCTCCATGCCCTTACGGGCTTAGCAAAGGTGTCCACTGAATCGAGGGACCATCACCTCGCGAAGTAGGCGGCGGCTTTTTTAGTATGTCTCTTTCCGCCTTCAGCTTGGCCACTTCGCGGCGCAGCCGCTCTATCTCCAACTGCTCCGGCTTCCTCTGACCATTGCCGGGAAGGGCCTGCACCGGATCGGCGGATAACTCCCGAACCCATTTACGCAGCACATTTTCGTGCACATCCAGATCGCGGGCAGCCTGCGCGACAGCAACACCCCGCTCACGCACCAACCTTACCGCCTCAAGCTTGAACTCGCGGCTGAACTTCCTTCTCTGCATTCCTGCTCTCCGATAGGTGAAAACACCTTATCTCGGTGTCCACCAAACCGGCAGCAGGCCACTTTGCCGCGCTTACTATCGAATATTCTAACCAGATACGCGCTCTATCTCCTTCGGGATGCCGATTACAATTTATAGGAAAGATTGACGCCAACCGTGCGCGGTGCGCCATATTGGTAACTCCACCCTACGCTGGTGAAGAGTGCTTGCGTCCGGTAGCGCTTGTCGAACAGGTTCCTAGCATAGACCGAGAGCCTGAAATGGTCACCGATATCGGCGCCCGCCTCACCGTTTGCGAGGAAGTAGCCGCCTTCGAGCGCCTCGGACGGATTGCGCACAATGTCGAAGGCGAGACGGCTCTGATAATTGCCTGACAGGGTGATGTCGGCCGCGAGGTCGCCGGACATCGTCCAGCCGTATTTGATCGAACCGTTCAGCGTCAGCTTCGGCGCGTTCGGTAGCCGGCTGCCCTCGGCCACGCCGGCGACGATTGACCTGGTGATCTTCGTGTCGATGACGCCGACGCCGAAATGGAGGTCGAGCCCCGTCGTCGGGCGCCAAAGCGCGTCGCCCTCAAACCCCCTCACCCGCGCGTCGCCGACGTTGGTGATGCCGAAGAGCACGCCGACGGGGGAATCGAAGAGCGGCCCATAGAACTGGGCGTGCTCGTATTCGTAATCAAATGCCGCCGTATTGATCTGAAGATTGGGAAGCACCCGGCTCTTGATACCGACCTCATAGGCAGTGACCGTCTCGTCCCGGAACGGTTGGATCACCGTCGGATCGAAGGTGAGCTGCCCCTGAAATCCGCCGGACTTCACGCCGCGGCTCACATTGGCGTAGATGAGCGTGTCATCCGCCAGTTTGTAATTGAGCCCGACCTTTCCGGACAGTCGCGACGTGGAGTAGCGACTGCTCACGGCCGGGAAGGCCGTCGTGTAGACGCCGTTCGATCCGAAGAACGTCGTCACATTGTCAAAAAGCTTGCGCTCGTGGGTGAAGCGCAGGCCCGCGACGAGCGTAAGCTTGGGCACGAACGTCCATTCTCCGTGAAGGAATCCGGCATAAGCGTTCGTCTTTTGATGATAGGTGTTCCCGAGCGTATCCCCGAAGCTTGGTAGCAGGTCGATGATACCATAGGAGTCGCGATCGCTGACCGTGTCGTGCGAATAATAAACGCCGCCGATGAGGTTGAGCGTATCCCGCGAATAGGCGAGCCGCAGTTCCTGCGATTGCTGCTCGATCGTGTTGCGGAATATGCTGTCGAGCTGGTGCAGGCTGGTGCCGTCCTGATCGGACTCGTCGAAACGCTCGAATTTCTCATAGGCCGATATCGAGGTCAGGGTCAGCGCGTCGCCAAGCGCATAATCGACCGTCAGCGAGGCGCCGAAAGCCTTGTTGTCCAGGTGCGGATCGTTGCTGGCGCCCGCTACCCGAGGCCGGTTAACGTACTGATCCTCTTCGGTCGTGGTAACGTTGTCGACCTTGTACAGCGATTCGTCCGAACGATCGTAACCGGCATGCGCGCTGAGACGGACGCTCAGGCTCTCCACCGGCGCCCAGGCGAGTTGGAGGCGCGCCGCGGTGCGATCGACCTTGCCGACGCGCTTGCCCGTCACATAGTTCCGCTGCCAGCCGGAATCCTGGTGTTCGGTCGTGACGGCGAAGCGCCCGTTCAGGGTCGACGTCAGCGCGCCGCCGACCGCGCCGTTGAAGTGCCAGTTCCGATAGCTTCCATAGCCCGCCTGCATCCTCACGTCGGTTACCGCCGAAGGTCGGTTGCTGATGATGTTGATCGCACCCGCCGTCGTATTTCGGCCGTAGAGATCGCCCTGCGGCCCCTTGAGTACCTCGACCCGGTCGATATCGAAAAGGCCGAACGACAGCATCGCCGGCGAAACGAGATAGACGTTATCGACATAAATGCCCGCCGCCGGGTTGTTGTTCGACGCATAGTCGTTGAGGCCGATGCCGCGGATGGTCACGTTCGGAACGCTGTTCCCGAGCACGTTCTTAATCTGGACGTTCGGGGTCTGGCTGGCGAGGTCAACGACCTGCTTGACGCCCGCACGGGCGAGGTCCGCACCGCTCAGCACATTCATCGCGATGCCCACATCGTTGCCGCGCTGCTCGCGCCGCTGGGCTGTGACGACGATGTCTTCGATTTGATTAGCCGGGACCGTATCGGCCACCGACTGCGCGGGCTCGGCGCTCGCCGCGGGCGCCGACTGCGCATGCGCTGCGGCCGGCAAACAAGCGGCGACAGTCGCAAGCAGGAGAATGCGGTTCGTTGACGTCATCATGGTATCCCCCCAATTGTTTTTGGCCTTCTGATCACCCGATAGACGGAATGTCGAAACCGACGACGTCCTTCGCCCGCGGCGCGGCGTACGTACGCTTGCTGTGCCGCAACCCGCACTTGGTAATCGCTTCCGCCACGCACACAGTCGCCGGGATCGGATCGATCACCGGCACGTCATGTCCTGCGGCGAGAAGATGTTCTTCCATCGCCGCCGCGCACCCGAGGAACCCTGTGCACCCAAGCACGATGACGTCGGCGCCGTCGCGTTCGACCGCCTGCTGGGCGGCCTGCGCCAGGCTGCGCTTCACCTCCTCGAAACGCTCCCCGAGTTCGAGCACGGGGATGTCGACCACCGGAATCGATGCCAATTTCTCATGAACGCCGTAGAGGCGCGCGAGATTGGCAAGCATCGGCTTGACCGAGTTCAGCACCGTCACGATGCTGAATTTCTGGCCGAGCATGGCGGCCAGATGCATCGAAGTCTCGGCCGGTCCGAGCACGGGAATGCGGACAACCTCTCGTGCCGGCTTGAGGCCGGGATCGCCCATGCAATCGATGATGATCGCATCGGCGCCGCCTCGCTCGGCCTCGATGGCCCTCCGAATCGTATCGGGCACGGCCAATGCCTCGTCGAACTCGCATTCGATCGAGGGCGGCCCACGATCCAGAAACGAATGGGTGAAGGACAAGGACTGGCTCGACAGATGCGCAATCTCGTCGAGGTTGCGCAGCGCCGTCGTCGTCACCGGCGTAATAAGATGGATTGCCGTCATCGCCCCCTCCACCGCTTTTGTTCGTTCTGGAAAAGTGTGCGCCGCGGTAGCCGCAGGACAAGCCTCATGATTGGGAGAGTCGGCTGCCTGCCTAGTAGGTGAGTAATGTTACTCAAGATCGATGACTACTAACTTTGGTAGTCACATCTTCGCATTTCGGCGATCCAATGCTATAGGGATACGGCGAAAAGGCGCACCCACCCCGTTCCATGAGGATAAGGCCAGTGGCAGTCGCTCCCGGTTCAGACACGAATTCCAGAATGGCGATCCTGGCGGAGCGCGTGGCAAGCATGCGCGCGATTGCCGTCGTTTGTGCGCCACCGGGCTTCGGCAAGTCCGAGCTGTTTCATGTTGCCAAGGCGCTTGCCGGCCGTGACGCACAGGTCCGGATTGTGCGGTTCGATGCCGCTCGTCATCGCGCCGATCCTCGTGCAGCAGCCGAGGCGGTGCTGCAGGCTCGAACGCATGACATCGTCATCGTCGACGGTTTATACGGTGCCGATGCGGACGCCCTCGCTGAGGCGATGATGCTCCGCTTCCCCGCGCCGGACAGCCCGCGCGTCTGGATCGCACTGCGTCACCTCAAGGAGTTGGCGCTCGCGCGGTTCATGGTCGACGGCACCGCCGACGTGATCGACTGGCAGAGCTTGCGGCTTACCGACGCAGAGGGCCGCGCGCATGTCGATCGTGTTCCGCCGCGCTTTCGAAAGCTCGTCGGCGCACTCGCGAAGAATTGGCCAGCGGCATGCGCCTTGCTTTGCAGATGGGCGCAGCAGGCCGCCGCGGAAGAAGCCGATTGGGACGTCGCGGCGATCCTCGCGGCATGTGGGCTGGACGATTATATCGAGCAGGAAATCGTGCCGCTGCTTTCGGCTGAAGAACTGGACGCGCTCGTCCACGCAAGCATCACGGAAACGATCGAGGTCAGCCCCGAGAAACGCGGAATAGCACGATCGCATGCGCTTCAGGCGGTGGTCGGGGCGAGTGTCAAAATTGCGGGACTCATTGAGCGTAACGGCAATCAGTTGGTCCTGCACCCCGCCTTGCGCCACTGGCTGGCGACGCGTTTCGAGACACTCCCCAAGGAGCGCCAGATCGAGACGCTTGCGCGTGCTGCCCGGGAATTTGCGGCGAGGGACGATCTCGTCGTTGCGGCCCGCCTGTTTCGCGGGGCGGGGATGGAGGAGGAAATCGAGCGCGTCGTCATCGAGCGCGGCTCGCTCCTCATCTGGATGACGCACGGCTTCGCGGCGATCCGGGAAGTGGTCGAACAGGCCGGAGAGCCCCATGTCGAACGCTCATCGGTGCTCCAGATGATGCGATGCATCGTCCTCATGAAGACGGGGCGGATTGCCGAGGCGCAGCGCCATTTTGCCGCCATCCATATCGATGAAGCCGATCTTACGCCTATTCTCGAACGGGATCGGGAAATCACCCGGATAACCTTGCTGGTCTACGGCTGCGGACCACAGCGTGGCGACGATCTGGAGCGTTTCCGTTCGATCGTCGCCCGAACCGCCAGCGAGCCGGGCTGGAAATCGCTTCTCTCTACCTTGTCATGCATGCTCAACGCCCAGCGCGCGCAGTTCGATGCCGCGCTGGCGAACCTGATCGAGGCACGTGTGCATGCCCGGAGTGCCGATTCGCGCTACAACCTGCTCTTCCTGTCGCTTCACGAGGCCAACATTCACCTCGCGCAAGGCGCACTCAAAGAGGCGCGTGCGGCCCTGGGTGAAGCGCGCAAGCGCTGGCGGCAGGAATTCGCCGACGATCGGGGCGCCGAAACGGTCATGTCGGCGCTGATGGCGTCGCTCGAATACGAACTCGGGCAACTGACCAGCGCGCGTTCATCGGTGCGGAAATCTGCCTATCGCATGCCCGATTCCGAAGCCTGGTTCGATATCTATGTTGCGGCCTATGAACCGATGGCGCGCATCATCGTCACCGATCACGGAACGGGGCCAGCACACGAAGCGCTGGCCGATCAAAGGCGGAAGCTGATCGCCCAGGGATTGCCGCGGGTGGCCGCCATGCTGCAAAATCTCGCGATCGTGCTTGCCGGCGAGCAATGGGTTCGCGACGGGACTATGCCAGGCGACACCCTGCAAGGCCTGGCGGCCCTGGATGCCGTTCCGGCCTGGCAGGAACAGGAGATGTTCGGGCTCGCCAGCGCCTATATGGCAATGTGGAAAGGCAGGGTCGACGAAGCAGAGCGCCTCCTGCGCGACGGCATAAAGAGCAGTGACGAACGCAAACTAGCGCGCTCGAGCTTGCGGTATCGGCTCGCGCTCGTCACGCTGCTTCTCAAGAAGAGCGACGAACGGGCGGACGCAGAGCTTCGGCACGCCTTGCTTCTTGGCGCGCGGCTGGGTGCGCGCCAGGTCTTCCTCCACACGCTGAACCAGGAACTCGCGGCGGCGATGACCAGGCTGGCGGAGGCCGCGGAAGGGAGACGTTCGGGCCTGAAGCGTTTTGTCGGGGCCTTGCGCGCGCCACGCCGCATAACCGGGAATCATGGGGAACTGTCACTATCGGCACGCGAACTCGACGTCCTCCGGGCTCTTGACGAAGGCGGCAGCGACAAGGTTCTCGGCAGACTCCTCGATATTAGCGAGCATGGTGTGCGATTCCACCTCAAGAGCATCTACCGGAAGCTCAATGTCCACGACCGCTTGTCCGCCATTCATCGCGCCAAGGAAATCGGCGTAATCTGACTACCTGATTTAGTAGTTTGGTACGAATGATGGCATTCGTAACCTCCTAGGTAGATCGATCCGCCTCCCAAGCAACGTCGTTGATCGTCCCCGCTCAAAAGCGCACCTCGATGGGCCATCAAGGGGGTGCATAGCGAAGATGCGAATCGGCGTAGATGTGGGCGGAACGAACACGGACGCGGCCCTTATTTCGGGACACGACATCGTTGCCGCCGTAAAGCGCCCGACGAGCGCCGACGTCGGCGGCGGCATCGTCGACGCCGTCCAATCGCTCATCCGCGACGCCGATGTCGACGCCAGCGACATCGAGGCCGTGATGATCGGCACCACCCATTTCACCAACGCGTTCGTCCAGCGCCGCGACTTGACGAAGGTTCTGGCGATCAGGATCGGGGCGCCGGCTTCCCGTGGAATCCCGCCCTTCTCCGGCTGGCCGCGGGACGTGCGCGATGCCGTCTTCGGCGACAGTGCCCTGATACGCGGGGGCTTCAATTTCGACGGGCAGCAAATCGCGGACTTCGATGCGGAGGCCGTCGCGGATGTCGCCCGCCGGGCCGCGGACGCGGGGATTACACAGGTCGCGGTGTCGTGCATCTTCAGCCACCTGAACGCCGAACAGGAAGTGCGCGCCGCCGAGATCATCGCTGAGGTCGCGCCCGGGCTCGGCATATCGCTTTCCTCGGAACTCGGGCGCGCCGGGCTGCTCGAGCGCGAGAATGCCGCGATCATGAATGCGTGCCTGAGGCCGCTCGCGTCGAAAGTGGCCGTAGCGTTCGGCGATGCGCTGAACCATCTCCAACTGATCTGCCCCTGGTATGTCAGCCAGAACGATGGAACCTTGATGAGCGCCGCGCAGTTGCGCCGGCACCCCGTCCTGACCTTTGCGGCGGGCCCTACCAACAGCCTGCGCGGTGCGGCCTGGCTGACCGGTCAATCCGAGGCCGTCGTGATCGATATCGGCGGCACGACGACCGATATCGGCGTGCTGCGCAAGGGATTCCCCCGGCAATCGTCCGTCCATGTCGATGTCGGCGGCGTGCGGACCAATTTCCGCATGCCCGACATCCTCTCGGTCGGCCTGGGCGGCGGCAGCCTCGTGGTGGTCGACGGCGATAGCGTGCGGGTCGGCCCGCAATCGGTCGGCTATGCCCTGCGCGAAAAGGCACGGGTTTTCGGCGGCGCGACGCTGACCGCGAGCGATATCGCGATCGCATCGGGATGGGCCGATTTCGGAGACGCGGAGCTGGTCGCCAACCTCGACGGGCGGACGCTGAACGCCGCCCGTCGCGAGATGGCGCGTATCGTCGCCGAAGCGATCGACCGCATAAAGACGACCCCGGGCGCCACCCCGGCGATCCTGGTTGGCGGCGGCAGCATATTGGTCGGGGAAACGCCGCCGGGGGTTTCGGATCTGCATCGCCCGGACCATGCGGGTGTGGCCAACGCGATCGGGGCCGCGATCGGGCAGGTGAGCGGCGAGATCGACCGTATCTACACGATCGCCTCGCCGGCCGACAGGGAAGCCGCCTTTATCGAAGCGCGCCAACTGGCAACGCAGCGCGTGCTCGATGCAGGCGGCACGGAAGACGGCCTGGAGATCGTCGACCTGGAAGCGATCCCTTTGCAATACGTGTCAGGGGGAGCAACGCGGGTGATCTGCCGCGCCGTGAGCGACCTGGCGGCGATGGAGGCACGCGCATGATCGGTGAAATCGGTCTCGACGAGATCGAGGACCTGGCCGTCGGGTCGGCCTTTCTCGGGACGGGAGGCGGCGGCGATCCGTATCTCGGATCGCTGTTGTGCCGCGAAGCGATCGGCCGGTTCGGGCCGGTGCGGCTTCTCGATATCACCCGGCTGGCCGACGACGACGCCGTGTTCGGTGCAGCGGCGATGGGCGCGCCGACGGTGATGATCGAGAAACTGTTCTCGATCGAGGATCAGGATCGCGCCGTGCGCGCGCTCGAACGGTTCCTCGGTCGGACGGCGACCGCGATCACGTCGCTCGAGATCGGCGGCTGCAATTCGATGATGCCGATCGCCTATGCCGCCATGCGCGGGTTGCCGATCGTCGATGCCGACGGCATGGGCCGCGCATTCCCGCAGCTTCAGATGACGAGCTTCAACATAGGTGGCGTTGCCTGCGCCCCGATGACGCTGGCGGACGAGCATGGCAATGTCGTTCTGTTCGAGACCGAAAACGGCAAGAAGGCAGAGGAACTCGCGCGCCCCGTCGTCGCGGCGATGGGGGCTGCGGGGTGCATGTCCTGCTACCCGATGACCGGTGCGCAGGCCCGCGCAGCCTCGGTGCCGGGAACGCTGTCGGCCGCAATCGCAATCGGCCAGGCCATCGCCGGCAAGCGGCACGCCGGCGGCGCGCCCGTCGAGCGCCTCATCGCGGCATTACGCGAGCAATCACTCTACGGTGAGGCCCGCTGCGCCTTCGAAGGCAAAATCGTGGCCGTGGAGCGGGTCACGCGCGACGGCTGGGTGTTCGGCAATTGTGAGATCAAGGCGCTTGAATCCCCGGCGGTCGCTTCGGTTGCCTTCCAGAACGAGAATCTCAGCGTATCTGTCGCCGGTCGCCTGCGCTGCATCGTGCCCGACCTGATCACCATCGTAGACACCGAGTCGGCGCATGCCATTCCGACCGAACGACTGTCCTACGGGCAGCGCGTCTCGGTGATCGTCTGTGTTGCGCCTCCACAACTTACCACGCCCGACGCGCTTCCGGTCGTCGGCCCCGCTGGTTTTGGACTGGACGGGCACTACCGGCCCCTGACGGAGCTGATGGACTGATCGGCACCACGTCGATGGCGCCGCTTCAGAATCTCCCGAGCCACAACGATTGCGATTCGCTCCGTATGGCGACACGCCTCGAAGAGGATAGGATTGGCAAGACGAAATTCTGGCGGTGCCGCTCGACCCGACGTCGTGCTGCTCGGCGAGGAAGATTTTCAGCCTAGAATAATACATTAGGGTCAGGATCCATTAATTGCGCGGTCGTGACGGAGGCGGGAAAGATGGCGCGAGGGTAGGCGAGACGGCGCGCGCGTGCGGGCCATAGCGGCGCTATGGCCCAATCAAGCAACGCCGTCGCGGCGTTTTCCCGCCCCGCCCTTCGGGTGTTGCCATGCAGGCCCGTGGCAGCGTCGACGCGCCTCGACGGGTAAAAACCCCACCTTCGACGCCTCTCCTCGCCACGAACCCGCATGGCAACATCACGATCCGTGCAATCAATGGATCCTGACCCTAACGTCACGAGTTGCTGAGCAAGCGCGTCACCTCAAGGAACGCCGAGATCAACCGGGATTGCAACCGATCCCGGCGGCACACGATGTGTGCGTAGTTGAAAATCTCCGCATCGAGGATGGGCAAGCGCCTGATGCGGTCGTCGCCGATATATTCGGCGCTTGAGACGAAGCCAAAACCGGCGCCGCTCGCGACCGCTTCGCGCACCGCTTCACGGCTGCCGATCTCCATCACGATCTTCGGCCGGACGTGCGCGATGGCCATCGCCTCGTCGCTGGCGCGGCGGGTGTTCGAACCGTGTTCGCGTGCCACCATGGGTTCGCCATGAAGTTCGGCGATGCGTATCCCGTCACGGTGCGGTGCAAAGAGCGGATGATCCCGTCGCCCGAACGCCACGATCGCGTCCTTGCTATATTGCGAGAACCAAAGCCGTTCATCGTCTTCGACATAGGCCAGAACGGCGACATCGGATTCGAATTCGAGCAGGTTCTTGAGGACGATGTTGGAGTTGCCGATCGAGACCGAGAGCGCGATTTGCGGGTAGCGGGCATGAAAGGCGACCAGCATTTCGGTGGCATGGAAGGGGCCGACCGCCCCGACGCGGAGATGGCCGGTGCGCAATTCCTGGCTTTCCGCCAGAAAGTCTCGGGCGTCGGCTTCATTGGCCATGATGCGCCGCGTAATTTGCTGGAGCTGCCGGCCGGCATCGGTGAGGTGCATGCGCCTGCCCGTTCGGACAAACAGTTCGATCGAATATTCTTCCTCCAGCTGCCGGATCTGGGTGGTCAGCGTCGGTTGGCTGACGTTGAGATTGCGCGCGGCGGCGGTGACGCTCTCGGTCTCGGCAACGGCGTGGAAGGAGCGAAGCTGGGTGTATCTCATAGGTTTTTTATATAGATCATGAGAAAACTATCAATTGGACTTCGGTAGCGCCGCGCCCTCCAATGCCGGCAAGAAAAAAGGCACAGGAGGGAACACGGCGATGGCCGCATCGTGGAAATACGCAAATCCGGTTGAGGTGACATTTGGCGAGGACGCCGTGTCCGCGATCCGGGACAAGGTCGCGGGTCGCCGCTATTGTCTCGTCACCTATAACGACCATCCGTATTTCGACGACATGACGCAGGCGATTGCCCGCGACATCGGCACACCCGCCGTCGTGGTGCGCGATGTCGAGGCGAACCCCAGCTTCAACGGATTGCGCGGCGCCTGCCGCACCTTCGGCGCCGCGACCCATACGCCCGAAGTCATCGTTGCATTCGGTGGTGGATCGGTGATCGACAGCGCCAAGGTGCTGGCCGTATCGGACGGCGATTTCGACCGCGTCCAAGCCATTCTGGAGCGCCATGCCGGGCAGGAAGTGCGCCCCGCCACGCCGATCATCGCGGTGCCGACGACCTCGGGCACAGGGAGCGAGGTGACCTCCTGGGCCACGGTTTGGGACACCGACGCCAAGAAGAAATATTCGCTAAACCGCCCGGATCTTTATCCCGAACACGCGATCGTCGACCCCAAAGCATCGCTGGGAGTGCCGCGCGATCTGACGCTTTCGACTGGTCTAGATGCCCTGTCGCATGCGCTTGAAAGCATCTGGAACGTCAATGCCAATCCTGTTTCGGCCAATCACGCCGTTTTCGCCGCGGCCGAGGTCATCGAGACGCTGCCCCAATTGGTGGACCGGCTCGATGACGTGGGCCTGCGTGGGCGGATGGCGCGCGCGAGCCTGTTGGCGGGGTTCGCCTTTTCGAACACCAAAACCGCGCTCGCGCACTCGCTCTCTTATTATCTGACGCTGCATCACGGCACCGTCCACGGCGTCGCCTGTTCGTTCAGCCTGCCTGCGGTGATGCGCGGGGTCATCGGCCAGAATGCGGCGTGCGACGAGGCCTTGGCGCGCATTTTCGGCGCGGACCTTGCTGCCGGTGCCGATCGGCTCGAGGCCTTTCTCGCCGGCCTCGGCATCTCGACCCGCCCGACCGATTACGGCGTCACCCAGGAAAACTGGCTTGCCGCGATCGATGACGCGCTCGCCGGCGAGCGCGGACTCAATTTCATCGGCACCCGCGACGCCGTTCTGGCCGCCACCGCTTGAGGAGAACATCCATGACCATGCCTATCACTTCCGATGCCGACGTCGTCGTCAATGGCCGCTCCTACAGGCGCCCTGAAAAGCCCGTCGTCGTGATCTGCCTCGACGGTTCGGAGCCCGGCTATATCGAGCGGGCGATCGAGGCCGGCGTCGCGCCCAATCTGGACCGCCTCATGAAGACCGGGACCAACACGACCGCGCTGTCGGTCATCCCGAGTTTCACCAACCCGAACAACCTGTCGATCATCACCGGCCACCCGCCTGCCGTGCACGGCATTTCGGGCAATTTCTTCTACGACCGCGAGGCGGGCGTCGAAGTCATGATGAACGATGCCAAATTCCTCCGCGTCCCCACCATCCTGGCCGAGTTCCAGAAGGCCGGGATGAAGGTCGCGATGGTGACCGCCAAGGACAAATTGCGCACGCTGTTGGGCAAGGGGCTCGATTTCAAGAGCGGCACCGCGATCGCGTTCTCGTCGGAGAAGGCTGATAAAGCGAACAAGGCCGAAAACGGGATCGAGAATGTGCTCGACTTCGTCGGGCGCCCGCTACCGGAAGTCTATTCCGCCGATCTCTCGGAATTCGCCTTCGCCGCCGGCGTCAAGCTCATGGCGACCTTCCGGCCCGACATCATGTACCTGTCGACCACCGACTATGTGCAGCATAAGGCGGCGCCGGGGACCAAGGCCGCGAACGACTTCTACCAGATGTTCGACGGCTATGTCGGTGCGCTCGATGCCGCGGGTTGTACGGTGGTGATCACCGCCGATCATGGCATGAACGACAAGCATCGTTCGGACGGCCAGCCCGACGTCATCTACCTCCAGGAACTGTTGGATGACGCGCTTGGCGCGGGAACCACGCGCGTGATCTTGCCGATCACCGATCCGTATGTCGCGCATCACGGCGCGCTGGGATCGTTCGCCACCGTCTATGTCGAGGCCGACAAGGTGTCGGCGGTGATCGACGCGGCGAAGGCGATCGAGGGCGTGACCGTGGCCATCACCGCCGCCAAGGCGTGCGAGCGCTTCGAACTGCCCGCCGATCGCATCGGCGATGTCGTGATCCTCTCCGATCGCCACAAGGTGCTCGGCACGGCCGCGGCCAAGCATGACCTGTCGGGCCTCACCGAGCCGCTGCGCAGCCATGGCGGCCTGACCGAACAGACCGTGCCGATGATCGCGAACCGCGCGATCAAGGTCTCGCCCGACCGGGTCTTGCGAAACTTCGACATTTTCGATGTCGCGCTGAACCTGGTGCGGTGACGATGAATATCAACATCACCCCCCCCGTTCGCCGCGAGGCCATGCGTATCGCCGGCAAACTCGTGCAGACCGACGATGTCGTCGAGGTGCTCAACCCCTATGACAACAGGGTGGTGGGCACCGTTCCGGCGGCACGCCCCGAGCATGTGCGCGCGGCATTCGAGGCTGCCAAGGCCTTCAAGCCCGCGTTGAGCCGCTACGAGCGCCAGCAGATCCTGCAACGCACCGCCGAATTGCTGCGCGATCGTCAGGAAGAGTTCGCGCGCCTCATCGTCGCGGAGAGCGGGCTGTGCTGGAAGGACGGCCTTTACGAGGCAAGCCGGGCGTACGACGTCTGGTCGTTCGCGGCGCAGCTCACGATCCGCGACGATGGCGAGATCTACGATTGCGACATTTCGCCGATGGGCAAGAAGCGCAAGATCTTCACGACACGCGTGCCGTTGCTCGGGGTGATTTCGGCGATTACGCCGTTCAATCACCCGCTCAACATGGTGAGCCACAAGCTTGCGCCGGCGATTGCGACCAACAATCGCGTGGTGCTCAAGCCCACCGAATTGACTCCCCTTACGGCACTCGCGCTGGCGGATGTGCTGTACGAAGCGGGGCTGCCGCCAGAAATGCTATCGGTCGTCACCGGTAACCCGTCGACGATGGGCGACGCGATGATCACCGATTCCGACGCCGATCTCGTGACCTTCACCGGCTCGGTTCGGGTCGGGAAATACATCGCCAATACGGCTGGATATAAGCGCATCGTGCTCGAACTGGGCGGTAACGATCCGCTTATCGTCATGGACGACGCCGATCTCGACAAGGCGGCCGAGCTTGCGGTTGCGGGGGCGACCAAGAACTCGGGCCAGCGGTGCACCGCCGTAAAGCGTATTCTCGTTGTCGAGAGCGTCGCGGATGCATTTTCCGAATTGGTGGTGGAGAAGGCGAAGCGCCTCAAGAGCGGTGACCCGATGGACCCGGCGACCGATGTCGGCACGGTCATCAACGAGCGGTCGGCGATCCTGTTTGAAAACCGCGTGAAAGACGCGGCCTCCAAGGGCGCGACCGTCCTGCACGGCCCCGAACGGCGCGGCGCCTTGTTCGCCCCGACCGTTGTCGATCACGTGGCCTATGATTGCGAGCTCGTCCGCGAAGAGACGTTCGGCCCGGTCATCCCCATCGTGCGCTGCCCGAACGATATCGAAGCGGTGATCCGGATTTCGAATTCGACCGCCTTCGGCCTTTCCTCGGGCGTCTGCACCAATCGCCTCGATCATATCGCGCGCTTCGTCGCCGAACTCGAGGTCGGCACGGTGAATATCTGGGAAGTGCCGGGTTACCGGATCGAAATGTCTCCTTTCGGTGGAATCAAGGACTCAGGCCTTGGCGATAAGGAAGGCGTCGTAGAGGCCATGAAGGGATTCACGAATGTCAGAACATGGTCATTGCCTTGGGATGGTTAGGTGAAATCATAAAATTGTAAGAAAACTATACAAATAACAATCTTACAATACTCCAAGGGGAGGGGCGCAGATGAATTATGCGCAGCAGAGTGTCGCTGTAAAAAGTGATGCTGATAAAACACAAAAATCCTTCCGTCGAACACAATGGCGGATGCTGCTTGCCGCCATGTTCTGTTACCTGTTTTTTTATACAGGTCGGCAGACGTTCGGCTTTGCGATTCCTGGTATCCAGGAAGAATTTGGCGTTTCTAAAGAAACTATGGGCTGGGTCAGCGCCGCCTTATTGTGGTGCTACGCCATCGGCCAGGCGATCAACGGCAATATAGGCGACAAATTCGGTGGCCGTCGCGTGATGAGCGCCGGTGCTATCCTTTCCTGCGGTGCGAACTGGGCCGTCAGCTTTTCGACCGGCGTTGTATCGCTCGGAGCTCTGTGGGGGTTGAACGGCTATTTTCAGGCGCTGGGCTGGGCGCCAGGCAGCCGATTGTTGTCGAACTGGTTCGGCAAGAACGACCGCGGCAAGATTTTTGGTTTCTACGTCTTCGCCGCCGGCATGGCGTCCGTCCTGTCTTTCGTCACCTCGATCATCGTCGTGCACACGCTTGAGCTCAATTGGCGATGGATTTTCCGTCTGCCGGTGCTGCTGATGCTGGTCGGGGGCATTGCCTTCTATCTGATCGCTCGCGAGCGCCCGGAAGACCTTGGTTTCGTGTCGCCACACGACGCTGAGGACGAGGATGATGGCGCCGCCGCCGGCGCGGCCGATGAGACGTCCTGGCAACGCTACAAGGCGGTTCTTTCAAACTGGCGGCTGCTCCTTGGCGGCGTGGCGATCGGTTTCCAGAACTCCGCCCGGTACGGTCTGCTCGTCTGGGTGCCGGTGCATTTTCTGGGCGGTGATTGGGCCAGCGCATCGGGATCGGCCGCGATCATCGATCCCAAATGGGTCAGCGTTGCCTTGCCGGTGGGCATGGCGATCGGTGCCGCCACCAACGGCTGGGTATCGGACAACATCTTCGGATCGAAACGCTATCTCGCCATCGTGCTCTACATGGTGCTGGCGACGATCACGTCGTTGTACATGTACACCATTCCGGCCGGAGAGATTTACCTCGGCCTTGGTGTCCTCTTTCTCTGCGGTTTCTTCGTCTACGGACCACAATCATCGTTCTGGGCGCTTTGTCCCGATCTGGTCGGCAATAAAAGAGCCGGCACTGCAGTCGGTATCATGAATTTCTTCGCATATCTTTTTGCGGGACTTGGAGAACCGCTAATCGGCAGCTTTATGGATACCCATAATGATACGTCATTGGTGTTCCTGATCGTCGCCGCAGCAAGTGCATCAAGTGCAACAGTAGCTTTATTTATTCGTCGGTGATCGGCCGATGGACTGTTTCGTCACGTGAAAACACCCCGCCGGTAGCGATGCGGTCAAGCCAACAGGCGGCCGGTTACCAGCACAACCACGACTATTGATCAGGAGAGGAAAAATGATGGCTCGTCATTTGATTCTATGCGGTACCTCGATCGTGGCCGCGCTCGTTGTTGCGTTGCCAGCGCATGCGATGTTTCAAACCGTTGATACCGCACCGCCGGCCGAGGAGGACGAGGCGGGCGTGGGGCAGGAAATCATCGTCACCGGTTCCAACCTGCGCCGCACCGAGGTGGAAGGCGCATTGCCCGTCACGGTCATCGACCAGGCGGATATCGACGTGCGCGGCGGATCGACGGGGGCCGATCTGTTCGCCACCTTGCCATTCGCCGGCCCGCCAGCCATCAGCGAGGGGACCATTGCATCGCAGGGTGCCCGCGGCGACGTCACCTCGATCGATTTACGCGGCATCGGCTCGGGCAGCACCTTGATGCTCATCAACAGCCGCCGCATCGCACCGCATCCGCTTTCTGGCACCGATCAGGGCGTGCCCGCGCTTTCGGCCAACGCCAACGTCATTCCCACCGCCTTGCTCTCGCGCGTCGAAGTGCTGCGCGACGGTGCCTCGGCGATCTATGGTGCCGACGCAGCTGCGGGTGTGATCAACAACATCATCTCGCCGACCAGGGGCGGCGGTCGCCTCGCCTTCGATACCGCCCTTACCGAACACGGCGGGGCGGAAGAATACCGGATCACCGCCGCCGACACGTTCAAATTCGGCAAGACATCGGTCGGCGTTTCGCTCGATTACTTCAGCCGTAACCAGTTGCTGTTTTCCGAGCGGCCGTGGGGGAGCCATTCCGACCTGCGCCGCACGCGCAAACTTCCCGCGCCGTGGAACGGTCTGCCGATCAACAATCCGGCAACGGGAACCCCGTTCGCGCTGGATAACGATATGGATAACAGCAGCACAATCAACCATTACGGCCAATATCGCCGCGGCTTCATTCAGTCCGATTATCTCACGTTCGACGGCTCGCGGCCCGATGGCAATGGCGGCATTTCGACCGACGTCACCCCGGCTGGCGGCGTGGCGACGATGGCCAGCAACGGCACCTTCTTCCTCTATCCCGATGCGACCGGGGCAGTGAATTTCAAGCAGACCACGCCATCGCGGAACCTCGGCAATCCGGAGGGCGAATATTATGATAACCGCCTACCGCATCGCGCGCTGTTGCCGGGGTTGAAACGTGTAAACGCTGGATTGTTCGTCGAGCACGAGCTCACCGACCGCATCACGCTGTTCGGCGATGTGCTTTATTCGGGCTCACGTGCGAAGAGCCAGCGTGAATCCGCTAATATTCAGAATGTTAACGAGCCCGGTCTCTATATCCCGGCCTCCAACCCATACAATCCGTTCGGCGCGCATTTTTACGACATCGATGGCCTTCCGAACGCCGATGGGACGCCGCGCATTCGCGGCACCCCCGCTGATGTCACCATCATTTCAGGCTTGATTCCGCCCGGCACCAAGGATCGGTATATCCAGGTGAACTCGAGCTTTTACCGTGCGCTTGGTGGTGTGCGTGGGGAGTTCGGCGACAATTGGTCATGGGAAAGCGCGCTGCTTGTTTCCGGGGCCTATAGCCACGAAACCGAGCAGAATATCTACCGCGAATCGCTGTTGCGCATGGCGCTAGATCGCACCGATGCCACAGCGTTCAATCCGTTCCCCGTGACGTTCAAGGTCGAGAACGATCGGGTCGTCGTGGACAAACCCTATATGAACCCGGATTCGGTGACCGAGCCGATGTACGACACGGACAATCGCTACGGCAAAACGCAACTCGTGACGTGGGATGCCAAAATCTCCGGCGAGCTTTGGCAGCTTCCGGGCGGTGGGGGCCGTATCCAGGTAGCCGCGGGTGGCGAAGCACGCTGGGAACGCTACGATGCCTGGAAGGCGCCGTTCGCGGGGGTCAATCCGCCGGGATCGGGCAATTACTTCCCCTATCTCCGCGAGAACGACAACGATTTCATCGCGATGAGTCCGAATACGGATCTCCACGCCAAGCAGAATGTGCAGGCCGCTTATGGTGAAATCGCCCTGCCGCTGGTGACCGATTCCAACCGCTTCTTCCTCGTCGAATATTTCGAACTCAGCGCGTCGCTGCGGCACGAACGATTTTCTATCCACGGGCAGAGCACCACGCCCAAATTTAGCGTTCTTTGGGGGCCGGCGCCGTGGTTGAAATTGCGCGGCTCCTACAACCAGTCGTTCCGCGCGCCCAATCTCGCCCAGACGGCGACCTCGCCGCTCCTGCGGGTGAACTACGCCACCGACCCCTATCGGTATACGGTCACCAATACCGCCGCGGACGGCAGCGCCCCGCGGCGCACGTTCCGCCAGGGCAATGACCGGCTCGATCCGGAAACGGCCGAGAACTGGGGTGCGGGGTTCGTGCTCGATGTTCCGGGCATTCGCGGGCTCTCGCTTACTGCCGATTATTGGCGGATGGAGCAGACCAACGCGATTACCGCGCTTGGCAACAGCAAGGTTCTTGCGCTCGACGAACTCGCGCTCGATCTTGCGACACAGGCCGGGCTGGCGTCCGGCAAGACGATCGATCAGATCGATCTTGGCTCCGGTTCATCCAATTATGCCGGCAATTCGCGCGTCACGCGCCGCGCGCCGACCGACGAAGATCGTGTGGCCTTCGACGCCTATAACGCGGCCCAGCCAACCAACGCCACCAAGCGCGCGCTCGTTGGCGAAATAACAAGCCTCGTTAATGACTATATCAACCTCGGCACGCGGCGTCTGGCTGGCCTCGACATTGGCTTCCAATATCGTGCGCCCGATTTCGGGCTCGGTCGTTTCACGCTGAGGGCGGAAGCGACGCGCAATTTGAAGCGCGATGAAGAGCTTGAGGATGATGGCGTGGTGATCGACCAGCTCGGCAAGAACGGTCGCGCCAAATGGGTCGGCAACGCCACGCTCAACTGGAAGAGCGGGCCCTGGTCGGCGAGCTGGTTCTCGACCTATTATGGATCGTTCGCCGATACCTCCGCTGCAACCACCGAGGCGATTTACGAGGCGCTCGGTAAGCCGAAGAGCATCAAGACGTTCAACGACAATGGCATCATGCGCTATTATCTGCGCGTGAAGCCGGCCATCCTGCACAATGTGCGGCTCAGCTACGACTTCGGCGACAATGGCAGTGCCTCGCGTCCGCAATATTCGGTCACGCTCGGCGTCAACAATCTCTTCGATACCTGGCCGCCCGTCGCGGACGAGGATTCTGGCTATTACAGCGGCACGGTCAATCCGCGCGGCCGCCAGTTCAAGCTGAGGTTCGAACGGCGGTTCTGAAGCGGCGTAAGGCAGGTCAGCGAGACATGGTTCTCGCTGACCTCACGCGCCCGCCAACCAATTGATCTTACGAAGACAGCTGTGGAGACCCATCATGAAATCCTGGCGTACGATCCCACTTGCAACCGTTTTGGCGCTCGCCGGGGGGCTGCTCGGATTGCCGGCTGGCGCCAACGCGGCCAGCGCCACCGAAGCTGCGGCACAGGCCGAGCACCGGCAGCCCGTTTTGCTGATCTCGATCGACGGGATGAAACCCGAGGCGGTTTTCGAGGCCGATAAACACGGCTTGAAGCTGCCCGTGCTGCGCAGCTTCGTAACGAAGGGCAGTTATGCCGAGCGTGTGATCAACGTCAATCCGACGGTGACCAGTCCCAACCATACGACGCTGGTCACCGGCGTGACCCCACGCGAGCATGGCATTTATAATAACCGGCCTTTTGCCCCGACCGAGAAGCTGCCGAGTGGATATAGCCTATATTCTCAAATCAAGGCCCCGACGCTGTGGGGCGCGGCAAAGTCCGCCGGGATGGTCACCGGTGCCATTTTCTGGCCGGTCACGCTGGGGGCCGGCGATATCGATTTCAATCTACGGAACGGATCTGACGAGGATGATGATCAGATCGCGAATGATGCGATCGCGTTGCTCGAAAACGAACGGCCCGAATTCCTGACCGTCCATTTCGTTTCCCACGATCACGAGGCGCATAAGACCGGCCCGTTCAGCCCCGAGGCCAATATCGCCCTCGAACGGATCGATGCCGCCGTCGGACGCCTCATCGATGCCCAGTGGAAAACGTTTCCTAACTCGGTGGTCATGATCGCGTCGGATCACGGATTTTTCACGGTTTCCCATCAGGTTAATACCAATACAGCGCTTGTCGAGGCAGGGTTCATTACCTTGAACGACAATCCCGGCGCGTCGCCCGAGCAGTCGGTGGCCGCGTGGAAAGCCTTTGTCTGGTATGTCGGCGGGATGGGCATGGTGGTGCTGCACGATCCGAAGGATCAGCAAACCCGGAGCCAGTTCGAGACCTTCTTGTACAACCTTGCCGGCAATCCGGAAAACGGGATCGAGCGGGTCTATCGCCGTGACGAGTTGGCGGGCAGGGGCCTGGCGCCAGAGGCCGACATGGTCGTGGCGTTCAAGGAGGGCTACAGGATGGGCAATTCGCTGAGGGGGCCGCGCGTGGAGCCCTTCGTCGGTGGGGCCCATGGCGCCTTCTCGACGCAGACGATCCGCCCGGACATGCATTCCTCGTTCTTCATCCGGGGGCCGGGGATTGTTGCCGGCAAAAACCTCGGCACGATCGACATGCGACAGATCGCGCCGACCATTGCCGGGAAATTGCAGATTGCGTTTCCCTCCGCAAAGCAGCCGCCTCTGTCGCTGAGCGATCGATGATATCCTTTGCGGTGTCCGGCGTTTCCAAGGCGGCAATGCAATCTGACACCGCATCTGTAACGGGCGAGGGGGCGTGACCGCCCTCTCGCCGCCGCGATTGGCGTGACGAAAGAGAGTGAGATGGCCGATTTTTTCCCGATTCCTGCTGATTGGGCGAAGGGCGCGCGCGTTGATGCGGAGCGCTATGAACAGATGTACGGGCGCAGTCTGGCCGATCCGGGGAGCTTCTGGCTTGAGCAGGCGAAGCGGCTGGACTGGATCAAGCGCCCCGAGATTGCGGGCGACTGGTCGTTCGACGAGCAGGATTTCCGGATTTCGTGGTTTCGCGACGGCGTGCTCAACGTCGCCGCCAACTGCCTCGACCGGCATCTGGAGAAGAATGGCGACACGATCGCGCTGATCTGGGAGCCCGACGACCCCGCCGACGCGCCGCGCCGCTTCACCTACGCCCAGCTTCATGCCGAGGTGTGCCGCTTCGCCAACGTGCTCAAGGCCGAGGGTGTCAAGAAAGGCGATCGCGTTACCGTTTATCTGCCGATGATCCCCGAGGCGACCTTCGCCTTGCTCGCCTGCGCGCGGATCGGGGCAATCCATTCGGTGGTGTTCGGCGGCTTCTCACCCGAAGCGCTGGCCGGGCGCATCACCGATTGCGATTCGAGCGTGCTGATTACCGCCGACGAGGGCCGCCGCGGCGGCAAGCGCGTCGCCTTGAAGGCCAATGGCGATGCCGCCGCCGATCATGCCCCCGCGCTCCGGAAGATGATCGTCGTCAAGGCGACCGGCGGCGAGATCGCGATGCAGCCGGGGCGCGACATCTGGTACCATGACGCCGCCGCCAGCGTGTCGGCCGATTGCCCGCCCGAGCCGATGAACGCCGAAGACCCGCTGTTCATCCTCTACACCTCGGGCTCGACCGGCAAGCCCAAGGGCGTGCTCCACACCACCGGCGGTTACCTGCTGTGGTGCGCGCTCACGCATGAAGTGGTGTTCGATTACCAGCCGGGGCAGGTCTATTGGTGCGGCGCCGATATCGGCTGGGTCACCGGGCACAGCTATATCGTCTACGGCCCGCTCGCCAACGGCGCGACGACGCTGATGTACGAAGGCCTGCCCAACTGGCCCGAC
>NZ_JAMSLX010000007.1 GCF_023806085.1 Hephaestia sp. MAHUQ-44 | reverse complement strand
ACGATCCCACGAAACAACATGGCGACGCATCGGCACCTTGCTCGACGCCTTCCCGCCAGCAGAATGCCGCAACTATCTGCTCAACGCAGGATACGGGTCAGCATGAGGTCATCTGACTCTAGAACCGGATCGACTCTAGAGTTTTATCCACTCGCGTGGAAGCGGCACCGGGCCGGTGCCGCACGAATCCGATCTATTACTTGCGGTCCCGAAGCGCGATCCACGCGTAGCCGAGCATCGCCACCAGCGCGATCGCCGCGACCAGATAGGGCAGCGGCTTGGTCAGCCCGTACAGTCCGACCCCGATCGAGGGACCGAGCACGAAACTGGCGCCGTTGACGCTCGTCACCTTGCCGGCCACCGAGCCCTGCGCCTCCGGCCCGACGGCGAGCGACGACCCGGCGGTGAACCCCGGCCGGGTGAAGCCGAAACCGAGCGAGGCAAGCGCATAGCTGGTCGCGATGCCGTAGAGCGAGGTCGCGAGCCCCGTGCCCACACAGCCGATCGCCGCGACCACCAGCCCGCTCAGCACCAGCTTGCGCGGACTGAGGTTGAGCAGCGGAATGATCCCCCATTGCGCGAGCAACGCCGCGCCCGCGCCCATCATCAGCACCAGCCCGGTCGGCTGGAGCGCATCGGCGGGGGCGACGTTGAGGCGATCGATGATGAGGAAACCGATCGTCTGCCCGGTCATCGCCTGCGCATGGCCCATCACCAGCCCCGCGATCATCCACGCGCGGATGCGGGCATCGGTGTAGCCAACCTGTTCGGCGTCGCGATCGGCGGTCGCCGCGGTGATGCTCGCCCCCGACGATTGCCCGCCGATCGAGGGATAAGCGGTCGCAGCACCGTGGCCGTCGCCACCCCCGCCGCGATCGTCGGGCAGCATCCGCCGCACCGTCAGCCACATCCCCAGCCCGAACAGCGCGAACACGAAGGTCGGCCCGGCAAGACCGATCTCGATCTTCCCGATCGCGCCGAGGATCAGATAGGGCGCAATCGCGGGGCCAAGGATCGTGCCAAGCCCGAACGCCGAGGCAAGCAGCGTCAATGCCTTGGTGCGCTCCGCGCGCGTCGTCGATCCCGCGACCAGCGCCTGCACCGCCGGGGGCGCGGCGGCGCCGAAGCACCCATAGACCAGCCGCCCGCCGATAAAGGCGAGAAACGCCGCGCTGCCGCTGATCCAGCCGTTGATCCCCATCGCGAGAAACACCCCGCAGACCAGCAGCGACGCCGCGAAGCCGCCGAGCCCCATCAGGATCATCGCGCGCCGCCCATGCCGATCGGACCGCTTCGCCCAGAACGGCGCGGCGATCACCCACAGCAGCGCCGATACCGAAAAGGCGGCGGCAACATTGTTGTCCGCGACGCCAAGCGACCGGCCGAGCGCGGGCAACACCGATTGCAGCGCGGTATTGCCCGCCGCGATCGTCAGCATCACCATGAACAGCAGGACGAATTTCCGATCGGCGCCGCGGAAGGTCGCTGTCGCGTTCACCCGCGCGACCACGCATAGCCGCGCGTCACCTGCGTCACGAACACCTGATAGTCGCGATACCAATGCGCCCGGCCCTGGTTGCGAATCGGCACATGCTCGGGGTGGTCGCGCCACGCGAGCGCGCTCGCTTCATCGGCCCAATAGCTGACGGTGATGCCGCGCCCATCGGGCCCGCGCGCCGAATCGATCCCGCAATAGCCCGGCTGGCGTGCCGCGAGCGCCGCCATCGCCTGCGCGGCGCGATCATAACCGTCGGCATCCGCTGGCGTGCGCTGCGACACGAAGATGACGGCAATTTGACCTGCACGATCGTCCATCGCTTTCGATTAAGCGCTTTGCACTGGCACGCAAGGCCGGAAAGTCCTAAGGGCGCAGGCGTGAGGCCGACGCGCTTGCCTGTTCATTGGAAAGTCACGACCCGCGTGTGTTCCTCTGTGATAACATCAGCGTTAGGATAGCGATGACAAGTTCGACCACTGCTGCCACGCGCAGGCGTGAACGCCGCGCAGCCGGGGTCCCCTCCCCCTGGGGCATGTTCTTCCAGGGCTTTCTCAAACATCCGGTGATGGTCGGCTCGATCGTCCCTTCCTCCGATCGGCTGATCCGCAAGATGCTCGGCCCGGTCGATTGGGCGAACACCAGGCTGTTCGTCGAATACGGCCCCGGCGTCGGCACCTTCTGCCGCCCGATTCTCGAGCGGATGGCGCCCGACGCGCAATTCATCGCGATCGACACCAACCCCGATTTCATCCGCTATCTGCGCCAGACGATCCAGGACCCGCGCTTCGCGGCGGTCAACGGCTCGGCCGCCGATGTCGCGCAGATCGTCGCCGATCATGGCTTCGACGCCGCCGATTACGTGCTGTCGGGCCTGCCGTTCTCAACCCTGCCGCCCGGCGTGGGTCCGGCGATCGCCGAGGCGACCTTCGCGACGCTGCGCCCCGGCGGCGCCTTCCTCGTCTATCAATTCTCGCCCAAGGTGAAGGACTTCCTCACCCCGCATACCGACCATATCGATCATGCGATGGAATGGTGGAACGTGCCCCCGGCGCAGCTTTATTGGGCGTGGAAAGACTGACGCGCGTTTTTTGATCGCGGAGCCGTTTCAACAGATCATTTCTCGTCGGCGCCGAAATTGAGCCGCCGCGTCAGATTATAGTCGAGCACCGCGACCACGAAATAGGCGGTCGCCCGCTTGATCCGTTGCCACAGCCCGGTCCGCCGCTTCCACGCCGCCTTGATGATCTGCTCGCTATCGGCGATCTCGCCGTCGACATAGGCGCGCGCGTGCGCCGCAAAGGCGGGGTCCTCGATCCGGAGCATCACTTCGAGGTTGAGGAACAGGCTGCGCACGTCGAAATTGGCCGAGCCGATATGGACATCGTCGTCGATGACATAGAGCTTGGTGTGCAGCTTGCTGGGCTGATATTCGTAGACCTCGACCCCTTTTCGCAGCAGCCCGGCATAAGTGAAGCGCGCCGCCGCGATCGTCGCCTTGTTGTCGGACTTGCCGGCGGTGACGATCCGCACCCGGCTGCCGCGCCGGATCCCGGCCTTGTCGAAGCGGCGGAGCATCCCAGGCGTCGGGCAGAAATAAGCGGCGATGATGTCGATCCGCATCGCCGCGCGCATGTCCTGCTGCACGGTGCGCGCCCAGGCCGACAGCAGCCGCGTCGGCCCGCCCATCAGCCAGCGCAGCGCGCCGGTCTCGTCGCTGAAGCGGTTGAGCGTGCGCCGCAAGTCGCCAAAGCCGCCGTGCGGTTGCCGCACCCAGTTTGACAGCACATCGAAATAGCCAGCGAGGCGCGCAGCCGCCGGCCCCTCGACGATCAGGCCGAGATCGCGCCACGCATCCTCGGCACGGGTCCCGAAATAATCATCTTCGATGTTGAACCCGCCGATGATGATGCGCGCCTCGCCCTCGGCATCGGCAAGCGCGAGCTTCTGGTGATTGCGCAGCAGATAGCGCCGCCCGAAGCGCGGCTCGAATTCGCACACGCTGGCCCCGGCGGCTTCAAGCGGCGCGAAGAAATGCTCGTTTTCAGCCGCATCGCTGCCGAAGGCATCGACGATCAGCGATACCGCCACCCCGCGTCGCGCCGCCGCGAGCATCGCATCGCGCACCCGCCGCCCCGAGGCATCGTCCGAATAGATGTAATAGATGATTCTGAGCGATTGCCGCGCACCCTCGATCAGGTCGACCAGCGCATCGAGCCGGCCGGGCCCCGTATCGAGCAGCCGCAGCCGGTTGCCCGCGATCGTGAAGGTCGGTTGCGGCGGCGGACGCTCCATAACAAGGGTGATGCCCGTCGCCGATCGGCGCGGCAACCCCTCGGCTTTCCTTGACATTGAAGTGGACGAACCCTAGATCACCAGCTTGGATTTCCAAGAATCAGCTGAACGAGGAAAACGTCCATGGCGCGTGTCACGGTCGAAGATTGCGTCGACAAAATCCCCAACCGGTTCGATCTCGTGCTGCTTGCTGCGCAGCGTGCGCGCCAGATCTCGGGGGGCGCCGATCTGACGCTCGACCGCGATCGCGATAAAAATCCGGTCGTCGCGCTGCGCGAGATCGCCGAACAGACAATCAAGCCCCGGCACCTCGAAGAAGCGGTCGTGTCCGGCCTGCAGAAGGTCCAGATGGACGACGACGACACGCCCGATGAGATCGGCAGCCTGGCCGCATCGGCCGAGGCGCTGCGCCTGACCGCGGCGGCCCCCCCGCGCAACACCAATGTCGGCGGCGATTACGAAGGCTGAGTGTCGGAGGCCGAACCCGGCACCATAGCGCCGGGCGCCCCGATTCGGCTTCATACCTCAGGTGGTTTCGCTCGGGGCGCGAACCGCAACACCGCAAAGCCCGCGCACGCCGACACGATCGAGCCGGCCAGCACGCCGAGCCGGACATCATTTTCCATGTCGCCGCGAAACGCGAGCCCGCCGATGAACAGGCTCATCGTGAAGCCGATCCCGCACAATAAGGCGACGCCGTAGACCTGGAGCCAGGTCGCGCCCGCGGGCTTGGTCGCCAGCCCCAGCTTCACCGTCGCCCACACCGCACCGAAGATGCCGATCTGCTTGCCGACGACCAGCCCGGCCGCGATCCCCAGCGGCAGCGGCGCGAGCAGCGTCTCCAGCCCCATACCGCTGAGATCGACACCGGCATTGGCGAAACCGAACAGCGGCACGATTCCGAACGCGACCCATGGGTGCAGCCCGTGTTCGAGCCGGTGGAGCGGCGAGGTGGCATCGTCGGGCGCTGCGGGCGAGGGGGTGATCGGGATCACCAGCGCGGCCGCGACCCCCGCGATCGTCGCGTGCACCCCCGAGAGCAAGACGCAATACCACAACACCGCAAAGCCGATCAGATACACCGGCAGCGCGCGCACGCCGCTTTTGCCCAGCACATAGAGCGTCCCCAGCACCAGCGCGGCGGCGCCGAGCGCGATCGAACTGAGCTGATCGGTATAGGCCAGCGCGATGATCGCAACCGCGCCCATATCGTCGACGATCGCGACCGTGGTCAGGAACAGTTTGAGCGAGGTCGGCGCGCGGCTGCCGAGCAAGGCGAGCACGCCGATCGCAAACGCGATATCGGTCGCGGCGGGAATCGCCCAGCCGGCATGCAAACCGGACTCGCCGCGCGTCACCGCGAGATAGACCAAAGCGGGCAGCGCCATGCCTGCGCCGGCGGCGATCACCGGCAGGCGGCGGCGTTCCCATGTAGTGAGCTGGCCGTCGACGAACTCGCGCTTGATCTCAAGCCCGACGAGCAGGAAGAACACCGCCATCAGCGCATCGTTGATCCACAGATGCACCGTCATCGGCCCGATCGCAGGCGCCAGCACGGGGCCCGTTTGAGCGTGGAGCAAGGCGTGATAGCCATGGGCGAGCGCGGGCAGATTGGCCGCGACCATCGCCAGCATCGCGGCCGCGATCAGGACGATCCCGCCCGCCGCCTCATTGGCAAGGAACGCGCGCAGCACCGAACGGGGGGAGCGGAAACCGATCATCGATCTTTCCTACCGGCTGACACGCCGCGCGCAATCCTCACCACAGGCTGAGTTGCGGATCGGCCGCGCCGGTGAGCGGCCAGCGGCCGACGAGATCGTGCCGTGTCAGCCCGACATGGCTGTGGATCAGGACAAGATCGGTCGCGCGCCACGCGACGGGGGCAATTGGCTCGTTGAGCGCCAACCCGTTGCGATAGCCGAGCGTGAGATGGGCCTGGAAGCGGTAATCCGGGCGCGGCCGCAGCCCGACCGCCCGGACGCGGTCCCCGATGGCACGATGGAGCGCCCGCCACTCGGCGGTCCGGCGGGACGGGCGCAGGACGATCGGGCCGTGGCCACCCGACAGGCGATCGAGCGTCACCGCGATCGGCGCGGCGGTGATCGTGCGGCCGACCTCGCACAGGCTTTCCTCCCATCCACGCGGCACCTCGCCATGCTCGGGAAAGGCGAACAGGGTGATGTGGTAGCGGTCGCGGTGAACCGGGGTGCCCGTGGTCGCGAACCAGCGGTCGGCGGCATGGGCGATGCGGCGCGCTTCGGCGGGTGGCGGCCGGAGCGCGAAGAAATGGCGGTGTTGGGGGCGTCGCGGGTGGGGCATGTTGGGTGTTCCCGAGTCGGGCGGGGCATCTTACTGTTCTTGATATGTTCTTTCAATCTCCGGCAGCGACCATGCGTTAAATCAACGGGTTATAGCGTTTACGGCGCGTTGGACCCCGGAACCAGTCCGGGGTGACGACGGGGATCAGCTGGCGAGGGCTTCGGCGATGAGCTTGCGGGTGTTGGCGATGCCATAGAGCGCGATGAAACTGCCCATGCGGGGACCCTGGCTCGAGCCGAGCAGGGTTTCATAGAGCGCCTTGAACCAGTCGCGCAGGCTTTCGAAACCGCCGGTCTTACCGATCTCGTAGACGAGGTTCTGGATGTCCTCGGGCGTCGCGGTGGCGGGGAGCGCGGCGAGATCGGCGTCGAGGCGCTGCAACCCCGCGATCTCCGCCCCCTCGGGCGCGCGGCGCTGGAGCGTCGGGGCGACGACATCGCGATTGTACGCCAGCGCGTGATCGATCAGCCGGTCGAGCGCGGGGTAGGCGTCCGCCGACGCATCCGCGACGTAATTGCCAAGATAGCCCCACACCTGCTCGCGCGTCGCCTCGCCCCCCATCACGCCGACGAGGTTGAGCAACAACCCGAAGGTCACCGGCAATTGCTCGCCCGGCACCGCGCCGTCGTGGATGTGGTGCACCGGATTGCCGAGCTGCTGCTTCAACTCCTGCCCTGGATAATTGGCGCGATACTGCCAATAATCGTCGACCGCGCGCGGAATGACGCCCATGTGGAGCGCCTTGGCCTTCTTCGGCTCGCGATAGGCGAAGAAGGCGAGGCTCTCATCGGGGCCATAGGTCAGCCATTGTTCGAGGCTGAGGCCATTGCCCTTCGACTTCGAGATCTTCTCGCCCTTTTCGTCGAGGAACATCTCGTAATTGAAGCCCTCGGGCGGACGGCCGCCGAGGACGCGGGCGATCTTCGACGATTGGGTGACCGAATCGATCAGATCCTTGCCCGCCATCTCGTAATCGACGCCAAGCGCGACCCAGCGCATCGCCCAATCGACCTTCCATTGCAGCTTGGACATGCCACCGAGCGCGGACTGGACGATGCGCGCGCCGTCTTCGTCGGTGAAGGCGATCGTGCCCGCGTCGGCATCGACCACCTCGACCGGCACCTGCAGCACCACGCCCGTCGTCGGGCTGATCGGCAGCACCGGCGAATAGGTCGCGCGGCGCTCGGCGCGCAGCGTCGGCAGCATCACGTCCAGAATCGCATCGAAATGGCGCAGCACGCCCTTCAACGCCTCGTCGAAGCGACCGCCGGTGTAATAATCGGTCGACGAGACGAATTCATAATCGAACCCGAAGCGATCGAGGAACGCGCGCAGCATCGCGTTGTTGTGGTGCGCGAAGCTCTCGTGGCAACCGAACGGATCGGGGATGCGCGTGAGCGGCTTGCCGAGATGCGCGGTGAGCATGTCCTTGTTGGGGACGTTGTCGGGCACCTTGCGCAGGCCATCCATATCGTCCGAAAACGCGATCAGGCGCGTCGGCTGATCGGAGAGCGCGTGGAAGGCGTTGCGCACCATCGTCGTGCGCAGCACCTCGTTGAAGGTGCCGATATGCGGCAACCCCGAGGGGCCGTAGCCGGTTTCGAACAGCACCGCGCCATCGGACTTGCCGCCTGGATAGCGTTTGAGCAGCTTGCGGGCCTCTTCATAGGGCCAGGCCTTGGAAGCGAGCGCTTCGGTGCGGAGATCGGATGCGTTGGTCATGATGCGAGAGGCTGTGGCGCGGCCGCGCCGAAATCGCAAATCCGAAATGGCGGAAATAGGGGATTCGGCGACGCTAAGTTGACAAAGTTGACGCGCTGGAGGGGGTAAAGGCGGCGGGGTCGAAGGGGGCGATCGAGGAAGGGCGCGGGACAGGCGATACGGCTGGCCATGCGGGGATTATGGCATGGGAGAGGGGTTGTAGGACAGGGGTTGGGGCTTGGCGCGTTGTCGTTGGACCGATTGCGGCGGATGATCCGATTCTGGGCGCGACTCGCCACCAGTGATAATCATCATCTTTAAGGAACAGGTGGCGGCGAACCGTCCGCATATATTCCGTCGGGGGAAAGCATGACAACTTTGAGCGACACCGAGATTCGGAGCGAGATCAATGCGCAGCGGTTGATACGAAATGCTGATATGAGCGGGTTGGCCGGCGCCTGCTACGAGCTCAGAATGGGCAATGTTTACTACGACCTAACCGAAAACGGAAAGCGCTTCGCGCTGGCACAAAGTGAAGCGGTGCTGATCAAGCCAGGCCATCGGGTCGTGCTTATCACATCGGAGGAGTTCGACGTTCCGCCAGACATATTGGTTCGGATCGTTTCGAAGGGGTCGCTGTTCAGCGTTGGTCTCAGCCCAGTCGCGACATATGCCGACCCGGGCTTCGCCGGTAATCTGGGCATCGTCACCGAGAATATCAGCGACAAATATATTGAGCTGCCGCAAGGCGAACCAATCGCAAAGGCCGATTTTACACGGCTGTCGGGGCCAGTGGCAAAGCCATATCAAGGTCAACACGGCTTTCACACGGGCATCTGGCCAATCAAAACGCAGCTTCAGAGGAGCCACGCCGAGGTTAAGAGCGATCGGCGCGTTCTCAGCGAGCGATCGGAGGCCCTGGTGCTTCTGCCCGCAGCTACGCGGACAATAATTCGCCGCATTGAGACAACTCAAGCCTGGATCAATATTGGTATCGTTGTGGCGATCTTCATCAACGCGAGTGCTTTGTTCGCCGTGAGCGGGCATTGGATAGATAGTATCGTCGCGATTGTCACAAATTTAGTTGTTAGCGCTGTCATCGGACTCGGCGCTGTTCTCGTGAGCTATCTTCGAAGGACCTGAGCATGGAACTATCGGCGCTGATCAAGGAACAGATAGAGCGGGATCGCAGGAGAGGATTCGCGGTCGATTTCGACAGCGAGAAGTCGCGCGAAGATCAGTTGATGCGAGACCTTGTCGGGCTGTTTGGCGAGGTCGGTGAGTTCTCCAACTTGCTCAAGAAGGTCACGCTCGCGCGAACGACCGAAGGCTACTCGGGACCGACCCTCGGCGATGCCACGCCGCACCTCCGCGAAGAACTTGCCGACGCGGCCATTTATATTTTTCGACTTGCCACAATCCTTGGTGGTAATCTCGAACAGGATATTATCGAAAAGATCAGGCGGAATGACGAACGCTATCGCGACCTCGAGCACTAGACGAATATTCTTCTTGGGAGTTAATACGGGCTACGTAACCAAGGGCGTCCCCGACGATCGTTACGTAGACTTCTACCAGCGCCGCGCGTCTCCACAGATTTATTGCGCGATCGTGGGGAATGTCGTTGTGCCCGGCGGCCATGGTAGCAACGCTTCAACGCCAACCCTTACGGATAGGAGCATCTGGGCAAAAATCGCGAGCGCGATTGCCGAGGGTGGCACCATACCGGGGATTCAGCTAGCCACGGCTTGGGAAGGCTATGTGGGAACGCGCAAGTTCATCGGAGCCGAACCCCACCATGTCATCGCTGCAGCGCGCCACCTAATAAATGAGTTGGACCTCGCAGGTACGGCTATGGCGCTCAGTGCGTTTGACGAAGCCGCAAGGATGGCCGTGGATCATGGCTTTCGGCACGTCCAACTACATGGCGCGCATGGTTATCTCTTGAGCCTTATGATCGACAGTCGGATAAATCCGAACGCCGAGAAAGTACTCGATCGATTATCTTCTCTTGCCGAGCGGTTGGCGTCCGACGGCATCGAAAGCTCGATTCGGATTTCGCTACGGACAGGCGACGTGGGCTTCGACGCCGAAGGGGCTTACGCGTTTCAGAATAGGATCGCGTCACTTCCCTTTGATTATGTCGACTTGTCATCAGGCTTCTACAATATCGACAAGCGGCTTATTTATCCGTCGCGCCCAAAAATTCTCAGTAGTCGCCTCCAAGAAAGCCGGGCTATAGCATTGCGATTTCCCCATAAGGCATTCATCTTTTCGGGTCGGGCGATGCTGAATGACGAAGGACGGTTTCCTGCTAATCTCCACATAGGTCTCTGTCGAGATTTGATTGCCAACCCGCACTTTTTGAGCAACCCACACAATGGCTGCCAGAATAGAAATAAGTGTCATTACTTTTCCAGGGGTGAAGATCACCTAACCTGCGCCTTATGGGGCGAAAGTAATACCTGATATTAGGTGCTCACAAGACCATTCCCGGGGCTGGAAGCATCACTTGGGATCGGCAAGTTGGGCGCAAAGCAACCACCCCCCTCCCCCTGTTGCCAATCTGTTCCCTACCAGCGACAAGGGACTTCATGACGCTTCCCTATCCCGCGCTTCATGCCAGCCATGGCGGCATCTGGCTGGCCACGCCCGATGGCGAGACGCGGGCATTGGGGCGGGGGGAGGCGATCCGGATTGCGGCCGATACGCCGGTGCTGGTGCTGGGCGCGCCGCTGGTGGGGCAGCGGCTGGGTTATGCCGATCTGTCGGGGCTCGATCTGCTCGAATTGTTCGCGTTCCTCCACCCGGCGCGGTTCATGGTGCCGACGCCCAAGGGGCTGGCGCGGGTCGCGGGCGTGTTGCCGCCGACGCGCGACGAGGAGGTGGCGCCGTTCTTGCGCGAGGCCGCCCAGCGGCTGCTCGCGATCGCCGAGGGCGACTGGCCCGAGCGCGAGGGGGCGTGGACCGCGGCGCAAGCGCTGGCGCGGCTGCGCTGGGCGTGGGCGCCCGCGCTGGCCGATCGGATCGCGCGGCCCGCCGAAAACGAGCGCTGGCTGTTTTCCAAACTGCCCGAATGGCACGAGGCCGCGCCGCGCCCGGCGCCGCGCACGGTGACGCTCGACGCCGCCGAGACGCAGGCGCGGCTGGCGACGCTGACCGGATCGGCGGCCGAGCAGCGCCCCGGCCAGCGCGCCTATGCCGAGGCCGCCGCGCAGGCCTTTGCCCCGCGGATGATGCGCGATGCCCCCAATCTGGTGCTCGCCGAGGCGGGGACGGGGATCGGCAAGACGCTGGGCTATCTCGCGCCCGCCTCGCTGTGGGCCGAGAAAGCGGGCGGCGCGGTGTGGGTATCGACCTATACCAAGGCGCTGCAACGCCAGTTGGGGCACGAAAGTGCGCGGCTCTATCCCGACGACGCGGTGCGGCGCGCGCGGGTGGTGACGCGCAAGGGCCGCGAGAATTATCTGTGCCTGCTCAACCTCGAGGATGCGTTGCAGGGCGGGTTTGCCGGGCGTGCGGCGGTGCTTGCGCAATTGGTCGCGCGCTGGGCGGCGTATAGCGCCGACGGCGACATGGTGGGCGGCGACCTGCCCGGCTGGCTGCCGACGCTGTTCCGCCGCGCGGGTGCGACCGCGCTGACCGACCGGCGCGGCGAGTGCGTTTATGCCGGGTGCCCGCATTTCCGCAAATGCTTCATCGAACGCGCCGCGCGGGCCAGCGCCGAGGCCGATATCGTGATCGCCAACCACGCGCTGGTGATGGTCAACGCGGCGCGCGGGCGCGAAGCCGCGACGCGGCCGACGCGCTATGTGTTCGACGAAGGCCATCATCTGTTCGACGCCGCCGACGCGATGTTTTCGACCGCGCTGACCGGGCAGGAGGCGATCGAGATCCGGCGCTGGGTGATCGGCCCCGAATCGCGTAGCCGGGGGCGGCGGCGCGGGCTGGCGGCGCGGCTGTCGGATGTCGCCAGCTATGACGAACAGGGCGCGCTCGCGATCCAGGCGGCGGGCGAGGCGGCGGCGGCGCTGCCCGCCGACGGTTGGCTCCAGCGGCTGAGCGAGGGCGAGCCGTTCGGCGCGATCGAGGCGCTGCTCGCGAGCGTGCGGGGCCTCGTCTATGCGCGCGACACCGCCAAGAGCGACGCGGGCTATGGGCTCGAGACCGAACTGGCCGAGCCCTCGCCCGAATTGATCGATGCGGCGGCGGGCGCGGCGCAGGCGCTCGACGGCTTGTACCGGCCGCTGGTGACGCTGGGGCGGCGGCTCGAGGCGGTGCTGGCCGAGGCGCCCGACTGGATGGACGGCCCGGCGCGCGCGCGGATCGAGGGCGCGATCGCCTCGCTCGGCTGGCGCGCCGAGACGGTGGGGGCGTGGCTGGCGCTGCTCGCGCGGGTCGGCGGGCCGGCCGATCCCGATTTCGTCGACAGGCTCGCGATCGACCGGATCGAGGGGCGCGAATGGGATATCGGGCTGCGCCGCCACTGGCTCGATCCGACGCGGCCGCTCGCCGAGACGGTGCTCAAGCCCGCGCACGGCGCGCTCGTCACCTCGGCGACGCTGCGCGCGGGGGGCGACTGGGGGGTGGCGGCGGCGCGCGCGGGCGCACCGCACCTCGCCGCGCCCGCGCAATTGTTCGAGGCGCCGAGCCCGTTCGATTATGCCAGCCAGGCCGAAGTGCTGATCGTCACCGACGTGCCGCGCGGCGACGTGGCCGCGCTCGCCAATGCCTATGCGCGGCTGATCGTCGCGGCGGGCGGCGGCACGCTGGGGCTGTTCACCGCGATCCGGCGGCTGCGCGGGGTGCATGGGCGGATCGCCGACCGGCTGGCGCGCGAGGGGTTGCCGCTCCACGCGCAGCATGTCGATCCGATCGATACCGGCACGCTGGTCGATATTTTCCGCGACGACGGCCACGCCTCGCTGCTCGGCACCGATGCGCTGCGTGACGGCGTCGACGTGCCGGGGCATTCGCTGCGGCTGGTGGTGATGGAGGGCGTGCCCTGGTCCAAGCCCGGCGTGCTCCACGCTGCGCGGCGGATGGCGGGCGGCGGCGGCGCGTATGAGGATCGGCTGGTGCGCGCGCGGCTGGCGCAGGCGTTCGGCCGGCTGATCCGCCGCGCCGACGATCGCGGCGCGTTCGTATTGCTGTCGGCGGCGATGCCCTCGCGGCTGCTGACCGCGTTCCCGCCGGGGGTAGGGATTGCGCGCGTGACGCTCGACGACGCGGTCGCGCGCGTCGTAACGCGTCTTTCCTCGGCCGCGCCGATCGTGCAAGAGACGGGGGAACACGCCTGACGGAGATCGCTGCCCCCATGAAAACCTTGACGCTGCTGAGGCACGCCAAGTCGGGCTGGGACGATCCGGTCGAGCGCGATTTCGATCGCCCGCTCAACGCCAAGGGCGAGCGCGCGGCGCAGCTCATCGGGCGGCACCTGCGCTCGCTGGGGCTCGAATTCGACCACATCATTGCCTCGCCCGCGGCGCGCGTCGGCGATACGATCGACCAGCTTGGCGCGGGATATGGGCGCGCGTTCGTGCCCGAATGGGACCGGCGGCTTTATCTCGCCTCGCCCGTAACCTTGCTCGACGTGATCCACGGGCTGCCCGCCGAGGCCGAGCGCGTACTGCTGATCGGCCACAATCCGGGGCTCGAGGAACTGGTGCTGCTGCTGGTGCCCGACGATGCCAGTGACGTGTTGCGACAGGAGGCGGCGGCCAAATACCCGACCGCGACGGTCGCCGAGATTCGTTTCGCCGACGACTGGCCGTCGGTGGGGGCGGCGACGGGGACGCTGACGCGCTTCATCCGGCCGCGCGATCTCGATCCGGCACTGGGGCCCGATCAGGCGTAACGCGCGTTACCGGCCCTGCGCGCGCCAGCGGCGGATGGTGCGGGCGATGATCTGATCTTCCTGACCGACGTCACTCCACAATTCGGAGAACAGCGGATCGCTCGACGCGGGGCGCTTATGTTCCTCGAGCGAATCGAAACCGACGCGGATCGGGATCGCGACGCCCTCGCCGCAGATCACGCATTCGCGGTTGCGGAGCGCGGGGATCGAATCGAGAAAGCCACGCGCGCCCTCGGGCATCGCGGCGCGGACGAACGCCTGGTCGCGATCGTTGTTGAGGCGCATCGAGATGATCGTGCCGCATTGCGACAGCACGCCTTCGGCCAGATCCGACGGACGCTGCGTGATGAGCCCCAGCGAGACGCCGTATTTACGGCCTTCCTTCGCGATTCTGCTGAGGATGCGGCCGACCGACGATGCCTCGGCGTCGTTGCCGCTCGGGATGTAGCGATGCGCCTCTTCGCAGACGAGCAGGATCGGCCGCTGCGGTTCGTTGCGCGACCAGATCGCGAAATCGAACACCATCCGCGCGAGCACCGAGACCACCACCGAGGTGATTTCCGACGGCACGCCCGAGACGTCGATGATCGAGATCGGCTTGCCGTCGCCCGGCAGGCGAAACACGCGGCCGATGAAATCGGCCATCGTATCGGCGACGAGCATCCCGGAGAACATGAAGCCGTAGCGCGGATCGGCCTTGATCTCGTCGATCTTGGTCTTGAGCCGCAGATAGGGCGCGGTATCGCCGGCGCGATCCATCTTGCCCATTTCGAGCTGGATGATGTTGGTGAGATCGCTGAGCAGATAAGGCACCGGCGCGTCGACCGTCAGCTTGGCGATCTCTTGCCCGATCCGGCCCTTGGCGCGCGCCGCGAGCAGGCATTTGGCAAGGATATCGGCATCGAGCTGGCGATCGGCGCCATGGCTGGTGAGGAACACTTCGCAATGTTCCTCGAAGTTCATCAGCCAATAGGGCATTTGCAGATTGCCGACATCGTAGATCGCGCCGGTGGTTTTGAACGCCGCGCCATATTCGCCGTGCGGATCGATCATCACGATATGGCCCTGCGGCGCGCGCTCGCAGATGCGATGGAGGATCAGCGCGGCGGCGGTCGATTTGCCGGTACCGGTCGAGCCCAGCAGCGCGAAATGCTTGCCCAGCATCGCATCGATATAGAGCGCGGCGCGGATGTCGCGCGTCGGATAGACGATGCCGATATCGATATTGGCGCGATCGTCGGCGGCATAGATCTGCTCGAGATCGGCGGTCGCGGCCGGAAAAACCGGCGCACCGGGGCGCGGATAGCGGGTGATGCCGCGCCGGAATTTACAGAGCTTGCCGGTCAGCCGTTCCTCATCGCCTTCGCCGACAAAATCGACCTCGGCGATGATGCGATCGTCACGGTCGGGCGCGAGCCTGAGCGCGCGGATATTGGCGACCAGCCACACCGAGCCGACGCGCACCTTGATCTGGCTACCGACCTGCCCGGCCGCCGCAATCGCGGGATCGGGGCTTTGCGCGACCGTATCGAGCGCGGCCGAATCGAGCACGACCTGGCTGCCGCCGCCGCTGATCGCCGCAACGACACCGATCCCTTTCGGGCTGAATCCCACCGGCGCACTTGGTGCCTCCGCGGGTTCGATACTGCGACCCGCCAATTCCTGCGCGCCCAAAACTTCTACCATCAACCACGTCCCCGATGGTCAAACGGCGTCAACCATGCCGCCGAAAGGTGAAGATAGTGTTTGCCGCGATCGCGTTGCGGGTGCCCCCGCGCGATCATTCGTAGCGCAGCGCCTTGACCGGATTGGTCCGCGCGACCCGCCAGGCGTGCGCCCCGATCGTCAGGATCGCGATTGCCAGCGCCAGCACACTCGCGGCGACGAACGGTACCGGGCCGAGCGGCATCCGCACGTCGAAGCCGTTGAGCCAGCCGCGCATCACCCACCACGCCACCGGCCAGGCGATGAGGTTGGCGATCAGCACCGGCCGGCTGAACTGCCACACCAGCAGCCGCACGATATCGCGCGTCCGCGCGCCGAGCACCTTGCGGATGCCGATTTCCCTGGTGCGCCGCTCGGCGGTGAAGGCGGCGAGCCCGAACAGCCCGAGACAGCCGATCACCACCGCGAGCACCGCGAACGCGCCGAACAATTGCGCGCGCGCCGCGTCGCGATTGTAGAGATCGTTGACGATGTCGTCGACGAAGCGTGCCTGGAAGGGAATATCGGGCACCAGCCGCTGCCACACCGCCGCGACCTGATCATGGACCGCGCTGGGGCTGCGCCCCTGAAAGCGGATCATGAGCTGCGTGACGATGCCGGTATCGTAGAGATAGAAGATCGGCTGGAGCGGCGCGCGTACCGAACGGTAGCGCACGTCATCGACCACACCGACGATCGTCGAGGGCACAAGGCCGTATTCGCTTTCGACGATCGAGGTCTTGATCTGCTTGCCGATCGCTGCGGCGGGGCTTGCGAAGCCGAGCCGCCGCGCCGCCTCGCGACTGACGACGATATTCACCCCGCGCGCCACCAGTGCCCGCTGGATTTCGGGCGACGGCGGCGACGGCGTGGTGGCATCGTCCATCGGCCGCGCGTCGGAGAGCGTGCGCCCGGCAAGCAGCCTGATTCCCATCGCCTCGAAGAAACCCTGATCGGTGCCGTAGACGCCGAGCGCGACATGGCTGGGGCTGCCCGGCACCTGCACGTCGGTCGCCGAATTATGGCCGTTCGCGACCGCGATATTGGTGCGGCCAATCACCACCACGCCGGGAATACGCCGGATCTGCTGCATCAGCACATCGATGACCTGTTCGGCCTGCGGGCGACCGATCCCGTCGAGCTGGAGCAGCCGCTCGCGCTGATAGCCGGCATCGACATTGCGCGCGTAACTGGTCTGCGCATAGACGATCGCGGTGCAGATGATCAGCCCGATCGACACCGCGAATTGCGCGACGACGAGCATGCCCCGCAACCGCCCCGAGCCTTCCGCCCCCGCCGCCGAGCGGTTCGCCTTGAGCACGCGCGCGGGCTCGAAGCGCGACAGCACGAGCGCGGGATAGAGCCCGCCGGCAATGCCGACGAGCAAGGTCAGCGCGATCACCGGGAGGATCAACCCGTCGCCGCTGAAATAATGCACCGCGATCTGGGCATCGAGAAAGCCGTTCAAGGCGGGCAGCATCAGTTCGACCAGCGCGAGCGCGACCAGCATCGCCAGCGCCGCGACGAGGATCGATTCGCCGAGGAATTGCGCGATGAGCTGGCGCCGGGTGGCGCCCAATACCTTGCGCAGCGCTACTTCGCGCGCGCGCTGGGTGGCGCGCGCGGTGGCGAGGTTGGTGAAATTGACGCACGCCATGCCGAGGATCAGCAAGGCGACGATCGCGAAAGTGACGATCGTCGTCTTGTCATTGCCCGGCGTCTGCGCGCCGCCTTGCGCTTCGCCGAGATGGACGTCGCGGATGTTGACCAGCTTCCAATCCTGATAATCGCCCGGATTGCTGATCCGCACCCCATCATTCTCGTCGGGGATATTGCGCTTTTCCCATGCCGGAAGCTGCGCCTCGATCGCGGCGGCATCGGCGGGCGCGCGCAGCCGCAGCCAATAGCCCCCCTCCTGCCAGCTCCAGCTCGTCATCGCGCCGGGGGTCGCTTGCCAATAGGTGGCGGGGGCGAAACGCGCGACCATGCCGAAGCCGAGCGACGAATTCTTCGGCAGATCACGAAACACGCCGGTGACGCGATAATCCTCCTTGAGCGCGCGGCTGGTGAGCGTCAGCGTCTTGCCGATCGGATCGTCATTGCCGAAATATTTCCGGGCCGCTTTCTCGCCGAGTACGAGCGAATGCGGATCGTCGAGCGCGTGCGCGGGATCGCCGCGCACGAACGGCACCTTGAGCACATCGAACAGATTGCCGTCGACGAACAGCGCGCCGGGCACCGTACTCGGCTGGCCGTCCTGCAGCACGACGATCGCCTGGCTGGTGAAATAGACCGCGTTCGCGACCTGCGGGAAATCCTGCTTCAGCCGCTGGCCGGTGACGTAGCTGGTCTGCTGGAGCTTCATCTCCTCGCCGCCTTCGTCGGTGGCGTGGTAGAAATCCTGGAGCTGGAACACTTTGTCCGATTGGGGCAGCCAGTCGTCATAGCTGAATTCGTAGCGCACATAGGACAGGATCAGCAGGCACGCCGCGATCCCCAGCGACAGCCCGGCGATGTTGATGATCGTATAAGCGCGGTTCTTGGCGAGTGCGCGCAAGGCGACCGTGAGATAATTGCGCCACATCGGACCGACCCCTCCTCTCGTCTCAGGCCGCGCGGCGGTGTTGCTGGAGGATGCGGCCGTCGAGCATCTGGACGATGCGGCCCGCATAATCGGCGTGCGCGGGCGAGTGGGTGACCATCACGATCGTCGCGCCGTCGGCGTTCAACGTCTGGAGCATCCGCATCACTTCCTCGCCGTGCGCGGTATCGAGGTTGCCGGTGGGCTCGTCGGCGAGGATCAGCCGCGGGCTGGCGACCAGCGCGCGCGCGACCGCGACGCGCTGCTGCTGGCCGCCCGACAACTGGCTCGGCCGGTGGCGCGCGCGATGCGCGATGCCGACGCGATCCATGACCGTATCGGCACGCCGGCGGCGCTCGCTTGCCGACACGTCGTGATAGAGCAAGGCGAGTTCGACATTCTCGCGCACCGTCAGCTCGTCGACGAGGTTGAAGCTCTGGAAGATGAAGCCGATCGCGCCCTTGCGCACCTCGGCGAGGCGGCTTTCGGGCAGCCCGGCGACTTCCTGGCCGTCAAAAACGTAGGACCCGCTCGACGGGCTGTCGAGCATCCCCATCAGGTTGAGCAGGGTCGATTTGCCGCACCCCGAGGGGCCCATGATCGCGACGAACTCGCCCTCGGCAATGTCGAGATCGATCGCGTCGAGCGCGGTCGTCTCGACCGTGTCGGCGCGGTAGACCCGCGATAGCGCGCGCATGCTCAGCATCGTGTTCGTCCTTTCAGTCGTCGAGATCGAGGCGGTTCTTGTCGGCGAAACCGGTGTAGGGCGAGGTGATGACGCGCTCGCCGGGCTCGAGCCCATCAAGCACCTCGATCGATTCAGCATTGCGCCGCCCCAGCCGCACCGGGCGCCGAATCGCGCTGGTGCCGTCGGGGGCGACCACGAACACCCAATTGCCGCCGGTTTCGTTGTAGAAAGCGCCGTTGGGGATCAGCAGCGCAGGCGCGGGATCGCCGAGTGTCAGCTTCGCCTGGAGCGTCTGGCCGCGCTGGAGATCGGCGGGCTCGTCGCCGAGGAATTGCAGATCGACCTGAAACTGGCCGTTTTGCACCTGCGGATAGATTTTGGTGACGCGCGTCGGATAGCTTTTGCCGCCCCAATCGACGCTGGCTTTCTGCCCGACCGCGACGCGCCCGAGATAGAATTCGTCGACCCCGGCGATCAGCTTGTTGCGCCCCGGCGAATCGATCTGCCCGACCCGCTCGCCCTGCGGCAGCGACTGGCCGATCTGGATCGAGAAGCCCGAAAGCTGCCCCGTCACCGGCGCGCGCAGATTGAGCGCATCGAGGTTGCGGCGCGCGATCTCCAGCCCCGATTCGAGCGATTGCGCCGCCGCGCGCTGCTGCGCCAGTTGGCTCGCCTGAAGCCGCTCGTCGGTCGCCTGGCTGTGCTGGACAGCGGCGAGACGCTGGCGCTCATAGCGATATTGATCGGTGGTATCGTCGAACTGCTTGCCCGCGACGAAGCCTTTCGCGGCCAAAGGTTGCTCGCGTTCGTACTGGCGCCGCGCCCTGGCGGTGTCGAGCTGCGCCTCGAGCACCGCGCGGGTGTTGGCGAGCCGGGTCTGTTCGAGCGCGAGTTCCTGGCTGCGCATGTTGTTGATCTGCTGCGTCACCTCGGTCTGGCGCGCGAGCAGGTTGAGCGCGAGATCGGGGTTGGAGAGTACCGCGAGCATCTGGCCCTTGGTGACGCTGGCGCCGTCCTCGACCAGCACTTGCTCGACCCGCCCGCCCTCGACCGCGTCGAGATAGACCGTGACCAGCGGGGTGACGCGCGCGCGCAGCGGGATGAAATCGTCGAACGTCGCCTTGGTGACCGGCGAGATCGTGACATGATCGGCCGCGACATTCTGCGTGCCGGCGCGTGGCGCGAACCACAGGAAGATCGCGGCGAGCGCCACCGCCACCAGCGCGCCCGCCGCGATCTTCAGCCTGGCCGGGAGCCCCTTTTTCGCGACCACGCGATCCATACCGCTGCCGCTCGCCGGCGCTACGGTTTCGTCTTTTTCGATCGGCACCCCGCTCATGCGTTTGCGCCCCGCAAGGGTCATGCCAGCCGTGCGATCGACGCGCGGGCGCGGATGCGCGCTCACCGGCCGCTGCCGGCAGTGTCCGCTTCCGGACACTTCTGTCCACGACCGGACACGACGGCGCGCTGCGCCGTTCAGGCGGCCGACGAGACGACGACCGACGGCGTGCCGGGCAGCACCGGCGGCGCCGAGGCGAGCGCGAGACAGGCGGTCGCGGCAACCGCGCCGATAAGGCTCAGGATACGGCGGAAAACGATGATAGGCATGACAACCTCCGAATTTTTGGCATGACGTGCCGAGCGTTGCAGCCGGCGTGCCAAACCGCTTGCCACGGTTTTCCGCCATTGGCCGCGTCATACCCCCGGCTGGCACACAACTTGATTGTCCGGAAACGGGCAGCCCCTGTACGAGAGCGGACAAGATGACGAGCACAACCGAATTCGATCTCGCCGTGGTCATCGATGACGACGAGGACATCCTGACCGCGGCGCAACTGCTGCTGCGGCGGATGTTCGCCGAGGTGCTCACCGCGCCCAACCCGCAGGCCGCGCTCGACATGCTCGGCGCGCGGCTGCCCGATGTGGTGCTGCTCGATGCCAATTTCGCGCGCGGCGCGACCGATGCCGCCGAAGGGCTGGCGTGGCTGGGCCGGCTGCTCGCCTACGATCCCGATATGGCGGTGGTGATGATCACCGCGCATGCGGGGCTTCAGGTCGCGGTCGCGGCGATGAAGCGCGGCGCGACCGATTTCGTCTCCAAGCCGTGGTCGAACGAGAAACTGCTGACCAGCGTGCGCACCGCGGCGACGCTGCGGCGATCGCGCCGCGACGCACCGGCCGGGCGCCCGCATCCGCTGGCCGGGGGCGCGGCGACCGGGAGCACGCTACTGCTCGGGCGCTCGCCCGCGATGGCGCGCGTCCAGTCGCTGATCGCGCGCGCGGGGCCGACCGACGCCAATGTGCTGATCCTGGGCGAGAACGGGACGGGCAAGGAACTGGTCGCGCGCGCGCTCCACGGCGCGTCGCACCGCGCCGACGCGCCGATGCTGACGGTCGATCTGGGCGCGATCACCGAGGATCTGATCGATTCGGAGCTGTTCGGCCATGTGAGAGGTGCCTTCACCGACGCCAAAAGCGACCGCGTCGGGCGCATCCAGGCGGCCAGCGGCGGTACGCTGTTCCTCGACGAGATCGGCAATCTGCCGCTCCACCTCCAGCCCAAATTGCTGTCGGTGCTCGAACAGCGCCAGGTGACGCCGGTGGGCGCCAACACGCCGATTCCCGTCGATATCCGGGTGATCGCCGCGACCAACATGGCGCCCGCGATGCTCGCCGACGACCGCTATTTCCGGCAGGATCTGCTGTTCCGGCTCAACACCGTCGAGATCGACCTGCCGCCCTTGCGCGACCGCCGCGAGGACGTGCCCGAGCTGCTCGAACATTTCCTGATCCTCTACGCCAGACGCTATGGCCAGCCGGTACCCGCGATCACCCCCGAGGCGATGACCGCGCTCAGGCATCACGACTGGCCGGGCAATGTCCGCGCGCTGCGCCACGCCGTCGAGCGCGCGGTGATCCTGTCGGGCGGCCAGCCGCTTCGCGCAGAGGATTTCCCGGTCGGCGCCGCTGCGTCGCGCCTGCGCCCCGAAGCCGTGGTCGCACCGGCGGCGGCCGATCTCAATCTCGATCGCGCCGAACGGCGGCTGGTCGAGGCGGCGCTCAGGAAACACGGCTACAATATCTCGCTCGCCGCCGCCGAACTGGGGCTGTCGCGCGGCGCGCTGTATCGGCGCATGGAGAAACATGGCCTCTGAACGGCGCTTCCTGATCGGGCTGGTGCTGCGGATCGCGCTGCTGACCGCCACGCTCGCCTTGCTGATCGCCGCGTGTCTGACGCCAGGGCTGGCAGCGGCACGGGTGCTGGCCGGGCTGCTCGTCATCGGCGCGGTCGCCTTGCTGTGGGCGCATGTGACGCGCACCAACCGGATGCTGACGCGCTTTGTCGAGGCGCTCAACGCGGGCGACACCGGCGTGCGGTTCGCGGCGGGCGGCGGCGCGGGATTCGACGCGTTGGGCGCGGCATTCGATGCGGCGATCGCCCGCGCGCGCGCCGAGCACGATACGGCGACCGAACAGGTCCGATTCCAGCAGGCGCTGATCGACGACATGCCGATCGCGGTGCTGACGATCGACGCCCGCGGCGCGGTGACGCCGGGCAACAAGCTGGCGCGGCGGCTGTTCGCCGCGCATCTTTCGGGCGCGCAGGCCGAGGATTATGCGATTTACGGATCGACTTTCGCGCGGCGGCTGACCGGCGCGGCAGGCGGCGGCGAGGAAACGCTGCTGCTGACCTTCGCCGGGCGCGCCGAGCGGGCGATCGTGCGCTCGGCCGAACTGGCACGGCTCGACGGCCAGACCCGCGTCGTCACCATCCAGCCGGTGCAGGGCGCGTTCGACAGCATCGAAATGGCCGCACAAAGCGATCTTGTGCGCGTGCTGACGCACGAAATCCTCAATTCGCTGACCCCGATCACCTCACTCGCCGAAACCGCGAGCGACCTGCTCGATGCGCCCGCGCTCGAGGCCGATCCGCGCGTCGCCGATGCACGGATGGCGGTGGGCACGCTGATGCGGCGCACGCGTGGCCTCGGGCATTTCATCGAAAGCTATCGCGCGGTCGCGCGCCCACCGGTGATCGCGCGCCAGGTGTTCGCCGCCGCGCCCTGGGCGGCCGAACTGGCACGGCTGCTCGCCGCCGACTGGCCCGATGTGCCGGTGGAAATCGGGATCGCCCCGGCGGGGCTTGCGCTCGACGCCGATCCCGATCTGCTCGCACAGGTGCTGATCAACCTGCTCAGGAACGGCGCCGAGGCCGCGCACCAGCACAGCGCCGCCCCCAAGCTACGGCTGTCGATTACGACGATTGAGGGTGGCGGGCGGCGGCTGACCGTCGCGGACAACGGCCCCGGCGTGCCGCTTGCGATCCGGCAAGACGTGTTCCTGCCCTTCTTCACCACGCGCGCCAAGGGCACCGGCGTGGGGCTCAACCTCGCGCGTCAGATCGTGGTCGCGCATGGCGGCGGGATCGAGGTGACCGACGCGGCCGGGGGCGGGGCACAGTTCGAGATTGTGATTTAGCGACGGGTTGGCGCCGAGGGCTGGCGCTCGCGGCCATAGAGGTGACCGCGTTGCGCACCCCAGCACCCGAGGTTGACCAAAAGGGGAATGGTTCAGCCTCCATCTCTCTGTCTGTGAGGCTGTCGCGTGGGGCACGATGGACCCCGGGACAAGTCTGGGTGACAGAGGCGATTAAGTGCCCAACACGTTCAGGTGACGGCTCAGCCTGCCTCGGCGATCAGCGCGGCGGCCTCGGCTCCCATCCAGTCGAAGCCGCCCGACAGGCGCCAGACCTCGCGGCCATCGGCGTCGAACAGGATCGTGGTCGGCAGGTTGGCCTGATAGGCGAGGCTGAATTCGAGCTTGGGATCGGTATAGGCGGGCAGATGCGCGATGCCCTTGTCCTTGAGGAACGGCACCGCCTTGGCCTTGCCTTCGAGATCCTGGCTGACCGTCAGCACATGGAGTGCCGCGCCCTTGTGCACCGCGAGCGCATCGAGTGTCGGCAGTTCGGCGACGCACGGCGCGCACCAGGTCGCCCACAGGTTGAGCAGCACCGGCGTGCCCTTGAAATCGGCGAGCGTCACCGTCTTGCCGTCGGGCGCGGTGAAGGCGACCGTGGGCGCCGCCGCGCCCTTGTGGCTGCGATCGAGTTTCTGCGCCGGGGCCGCCGCGGCGGCGGGGGCGACCTCGTCGGGGCTTGGCGTTACCTCGTCGGGCGAAGCCTGATTGGCATCGGCCAAAGCGCCGCTTGCTTGCTCCGCGCCCGGCTTGGCCCTATCGCAGCCGCCGACCATCAGGGTCGCGACGAGGAGAAACGGTATCAACGCGCGCAAGGACAACTCCAATGCCATGTGGGGCGGGCGCTTCGTCGAAGGCCCGGCTGCGGTGATGCGCGAGATAAACGCCTCGATCCCCTTCGACAAGCGCTTGTGGCGCGAGGATATCGCGGGATCGAAGGCGCATGTCACGATGCTGGCCGCGCAGGGCGTGGTCTCGGCCGAGGATGCCGCGGCGATCCGTGACGGGCTCGACGCGATCGCGGCCGATTATGCGCGCGACGGCGTGCCCGAGGATCTCGCCCTCGAAGACATCCATATGGTCACCGAATCGCGGCTGGCGGCGGCGATCGGCCCGGCCGCGGGGCGGCTCCATACCGCGCGCTCGCGCAACGACCAGGTCGCGACCGATTTCAAATTGTGGACGCGCGCCGCAATCGACGAGGTGTTGGCCGCGCTCGGCAGCCTGCAGGACGCGCTGATCGCGCGCGCCGACGAGCATGCCGACAGCGTGATGCCGGGCTTCACCCACCTCCAGAGCGCGCAGCCGGTGACGCTGGGCCACCATCTGATGGCGTATCACGCGATGATCGCGCGCGACCGCAGCCGCTTTGCCGATGCGCGCGCGCGCGCCAACGAATGCCCGCTGGGCGCCGCTGCACTGGCGGGCACGGGCTTTCCGATCGATCGGCATGCCACCGCCGCCGCGCTCGGTTTCGACCGGCCGACCGCCAATTCGCTCGATTCGGTATCGGACCGCGATTTCGCGCTCGATTATCTGATGGCGGCGACGCAGACCGCGCTCCATCTGTCGCGGCTCGCCGAGGAATTCATCATCTGGGCGTCGCAGCCGTTCGGCTTCGTCTCGCTGTCTGACCAATGGTCGACGGGATCGTCGATCATGCCGCAAAAGCGCAACCCCGACGCCGCCGAGCTGGTGCGCGGCCATTCAGGGCGGATCGCCGGGTGCATGACCGCGCTGGTGATGACGATGAAGGGCCTGCCGCTCGCTTATTCGAAGGATATGCAGGACGACAAGCCGCCGGTATTCGAGGCGCACGACCTGCTCGGGCTGTCGATCGCGGCGATGACCGGGATGATCGAGAGCGCGACCTTCCGCACGACACGGATGCGCGCGCTGGCCGAATCGGGGTTCGCCACCGCGACCGACCTTGCCGACTGGCTGGTGCGCGAGGCCGGGGTGCCGTTCCGCGAGGCGCACCATATCACCGGCCGCGCGGTCAAGGCCGCCGAGGATGCCGGCGTGCGGCTCGACGCGCTGCCGCTCGACACGCTGACCGCGATCGACGCACGGATCGATGCGCGCGTGTTCGACGTTCTGTCGGTCGATGCGTCGGTGGCGAGCCGGACGAGCCTTGGCGGCACCGCGCCGGTGCGGGTGCGCGAGGCGATCGCCGCGGCGCGCGCACGACGCGACGAAGAGGCAGGCCGATGAAACCAGCGATCCTGATCGCCGCGATCGCCTTGACCGGCTGCGGCTCGGCGGCGGGGCTCAAACCCGCCGACGGCAAGCCCTTGCCCGTCGCCGCTTATGGCGAGCAAGCGCGGCCTGCCGCCAGCGAACTGCTGACCCCGCCACCCCAGACCCGCCCGCGCCGTGACGACGAACTCCTGAAAGAGTCGCACGAGCGCGCCCCCGATCCCTTCGACCTCCCGCCTGAGAACTGATGGACCATTTTACGCTGATCGACGGCGCGCTCCACGCCGAACGGGTGCCGCTTGCGCGCATCGCCGACGAGGTGGGCTCGCCCGTCTACGTCTATTCGGCGGCGACCTTTCGCCGCCATGCCCGCGTGTTCCGCGACGCCTTGCTGCCGCTCGGGCGGGTGCATCTCGCCTATGCGATCAAGGCCAATCCCAATGTCGCGGTGCTGCGGCTGCTCGCCGACGAGGGCTATGGCGCCGATGTCGTCTCGGGCGGCGAGATGGCGCGCGCGCTGGCCGCCGGGATGCCCGCGAGCGAGATCGTCTTTTCGGGCGTCGGCAAGACCCGCGACGAATTGGCCCGCGGGCTCGACGCCGGGATCGGCCAGTTCAACCTCGAGCTTGAGGAAGAAGGCCGCGTCCTCGCCGAGATCGCGGCGGCGAAGGGGATGACCGCGCGCGCGGTGCTGCGCGTCAATCCCGATGTCGATGCGGGCACCCACGCCAAAATCTCGACCGGGCGCAAGGAGAACAAATTCGGCGTACCGATCGACCGCGCGTCGGGAATGTTCGATCGGCTTGCCGGGCTTCCCGGGCTCGATCTGCGCGGGGTCGCGATCCATATCGGCAGCCAGCTCAGCGATCTCGCGCCGCTCGCGGCGGCGTATACGCGCGTCGGCGAACTGGTGGCCGAGCTGCGCGCGGCGGGCCATCGTATCAGCCGCGTCGATCTCGGCGGCGGCCTCGGCGTGCCCTATAAGCACGACGACGTGATGCCGAGCCCCGCCGATTACGGCGCGATGGTTGCCCGCACGACCAGGGGCTGGGACGTCGAACTGATGTTCGAGCCCGGCCGCGTGATTGCGGGCAATGCCGGGGTGCTGCTGACGCGCGTGATCTGGGTCAAGCCCGGCGTCACCCATCCCTATGTCATCGTCGATGCGGCGATGAACGATCTCGCGCGCCCCGCGCTCTACGATGCCTGGCACGATTTCGCCGCGGTCCGCCCGACCGGCGAGACGATGGTCGCCCATATCGCGGGGCCGGTGTGCGAGACCGGCGATACCTTCGCGATGGGCCGCACGATCGACAAGGTCGTCTCGGGCGATCTCGCGATCTTCCGCACCGCGGGCGCTTACGGCGCGACGATGGCCTCGACCTATAACAGCCGCGCGCTGGTGCCCGAGGTATTGGTCGATGGCGATCGCTACGCCGTGGTCGCCGACCGCATCGCCGCCGAGACGATCCTCGCCGCCGAGCGCGTGCCCGAGTGGCTCAGGCGGTGAGCCTCCACAGCCTGCCGTTGTTCGTCAGGCTGGCAGGCAAGCCGGTGATCCTGCTCGGCGACGGCGCGGCGGCCGAGGCCAAGCGGCGGCTGCTCGACCGCGCGGGCGCGATCGTGGTCGCAGATCATCCCGACGCCCGGCTCGCGATCGTCGCGATCGAGGATGAGGCGGCGGCACGCGCCGCGGTCGATCGGCTGCGCGCGCGGGGCGTGTTGGTCAACGCGGTCGACCGGCCCGATTGGTGCGACGTCACGATGCCCGCGATCGTCGACCGCGATCCGGTGCTGATCGCGATCGGCACCGGCGGCGCGTCGGCGGGGCTGGCGGGGGCGCTGCGCCAGCGGATCGAGGCGATCCTGCCCGCAGCCCTCGGCGGGCTTGCGCGCGGATTGTTCGCGGCGCGCGAGGCGATGCGCGCGCGTTACCCCGATGACGGTGCGCGGCGGCGCGCGCTGGGGGCGGCGCTGGGCGACGGCGGAGCGCTCGATCCGATGGCGAGCGATGCTGACGCCGTGACGCGGTGGCTGGAGGACGATGCCGCGACGCCCGCGCGCCGGACGACGATCCGGCTGCGTTCCGCCGATCCCGACGATTTGACGCTGCGTGAGGCGCGGTGGCTGGGACAAGCCGACCGGGTATACCACGCCCCCCATGTCGCGGCCGCGATCCTCGATCGCGCGCGCGCCGATGCGACGCGGATTTGCGGCGCCGCTCCCGCTGCGCCACAACCGGGGCTGACCGTGGTGTTGGAGATGGACATGCCCGAGAGCGCATCGTGACCGGATTCGCGTATCGCATCATCAAGGGCGTGCCCGAGAAGATCGATCCCGAAGCCGCGCTTGCCGCCGATGGCGATTTGATCTGGGTTCATCTGTCGACCAACAATCGCGAGGCGCAGGATTGGCTGGCCACCAGGGCCGCGCTCCCCGATTATGTCATCGATGCCCTGACCGCGACCGAGAGCCGGCCGCGCTGCGAGGCGGTGGGCACAGGCGCGTTCATCAACCTGCGCGGCAATGTCGCCGACAAAGCGGACCTTCCCGACGCGCTGGCATCGGTGCGGATCTGGGCGGCGGGGCCGCGCGTGTTTTCGGCGATGCGCAAGCCGCTGACCGCGCTCGATGCGGTGGTCGCCGCGATCGACGCGGGCGAGATCGGCGATCCGGGCGATCTGATCGCCAAATTCGCTGCCGCAATCACCGAGGAGCTCGACCCCGAGGTCGCCGATCTGGGCGACGAACTCGACGATTGCGAAGCCGATCTCGATGCCGATCATGTATTCGAACTGCGCCGCAATGTGACGCATGTGCGCGTCGAGGCGATCCGCTATCGCCGGTTCCTGTCGCCGCAGCGCGCGGCGCTCGAAAAGCTGGCCGCACTACCGGTCGACTGGCTCCACGACGACGATCGGCTCCATCTTGCCGCCGCCGCCGATCGCGCCGCGCGGATGGCCGAGGAACTCGACAGTATCCGCGAACGTGCCGCGCTGATGCACGAGGCGCTGACCGATCTGCGCGCCGAACAGATCGACAGCCGGTCGCTGCTGATCTCGATCGTCGCGCTGGTGTTCCTGCCCGTCACCTTCATCACCGGGCTTTACGGGATGAACGTGGAGAATTTGCCTTATGCCAAAGAGCCCTGGGCGTTCGATGCGATCTTCGGCGTGTGCGCCGCGATCGCCGCGGGGGTGATCATCTATTTCCTGCAGCGGCACTGGTTCCGGAGGTGAATCTGATTGCCGCCGCACCGGCCCACTCCCCCACCCCACCTCCCGACGGCAGTATACTGAATGGGAGGTGGAATGGGGGAGCGGGCCGGTGCGGCAATCCACGCAAGTGGATCAAATACTCACCGAGAGCCGGGCATTGAGCGCGGCGATCGATTCGGTGAGCCGTCGGCATTCCTCGCGGCGTTCGGCAAGTTCGGTACGCGCCTCGCCGAGTTCGATCGCGCGGGTCGCGATCCGCGCATCGAGCATCGCGTTCGAGCGCTTGAGTTCGGCGATGCGCTGCGCGCGATCGATCGTGCGTTCGATCCGCGCCGCGAGCAGATCGATCGCGACGGGCTTGGCGAGCAGATCGTCGGCGCCCGTGGCGAGCGCCTCGACCGCCGCGGCGGCATCGTTGTGCCCGGTCAGCATGATCACCGGCAGGTCCGCGGTTTCGTGGTTGGCGCGGATTTCGGCGAGAACGTGAAGTCCGGTCAGCCCCGGCATCACCATATCGAGCAGGACCAGATCGACCCCGCGCGCGGCGAGCAGATCGAGCGCCTCGCCGCCATTGGTGCATTGCACGACGAAAAAGCCACGGCGCGACAATTGCTCACCGAGCATCTCGAGCGTCGCGCGGCTGTCGTCGATCGCCAGCACGGTACGGACCGGCCGTTGGCGCGTGCGTGGCGCCTCGATGTCGTCGAATCGTTCCATGCGGCTCCTATCCCAGACCCGCCCGTATGACGCACGATCGTCACGATTCGGTAAACCGTCGCCCAACCATATCCGGGCTTGTCGCCCCGGCCGGCAGAGTGGCAGGCTGATAGCGATGAGCGACTTCGACGCGATCGTGATTGGCGGCGGGCATAACGGGCTGGTGTGCGCCTGGTATCTGGCGCGCGGCGGCAAGCGCGTGTTGGTGCTCGAACGGCGCGGCGTGGTCGGCGGCGCGGCGGTGACCGAGGAATTCGTGCCCGGATTCCGCAATTCGACCGCGAGCTATACGCTGGGGCTGCTCGATCCGCGCATCATCGCCGATATGAACCTCCAAGCGCATGGACTGCGTATCGTCGAGCGGCCCTATGCCAATTTCCTGCCCACCGAGGACGGCCGCTATCTGCTGATGGGCGGCGGGCAGAGTCGCGCGGCAATCGCGCGCTTTTCGCAGGCCGACGCGGCGGCGCTGCCCGAGTACGAGCGGCGGCTCGATGCGGTTGCGCGCGTGCTCAGGATGCTCGCCGATCGCGCCCCGCCCGATGTGGGCGGCGGGCCGGGCGATGTCGCGCGCGCGATCGATCAGGCGTGGCGGTTGCTGCGGCTGCCGATCGAGGCCAAGCGCGACGCGCTCGACCTGTTCACGCGCTCGGCGCGCGAGGTGCTCGACGGCTTTTTCGAAAGCGATTGCGTCAAGGCGGTGTTCGGCTTCGATGCGGTGGTCGGCAATTATGCCAGCCCCGACACGCCGGGCAGCGCCTATGTGCTGCTCCACCATGTGTTCGGCGAGGTGAACGGCAAAGCGGGCCAATGGGGCCATGCGATCGGCGGGATGGGTGCGGTGACACAGGCGATGGCGCGCGCGTGCGAGGGCGCGGGCGTGACGATCCGCACCGACGCAGCCGTTGCCCGCGTGCTCGCGACCGGCACGCGCGTCGACGGGGTCGAACTCGCCGACGGCAGCCGGATCGGCGCGCGGATCGTCGCTTCGAACGTTCACCCCAAAACGCTGCTGCTCGACATGGTGCCGCCCGACACGCTCGACGCCGGGGTGCGCGCGCGGATGGCGCAGCACGCCAACGGATCGGGGACGTTCCGGATCAACGTCGCGCTGTCGGCGCTGCCGCGTTTCGCGGTGCTGCCCGAGCCGGGCGATCATCTCAAAAGCGGGATCATCCTCGCGCCCAGCCTCGATTATATGGATCGCGCCTTCACCGACGCGCGCGCGCACGGCTGGTCGCGCCGCCCGATCGTCGAGATGCTGATCCCGAGCCTGGTCGACGATAGCCTCGCACCGCCCGGCCAGCATGTCGCGAGCCTGTTCTGCCAGCATTTCAACCCCACGATCGCCGGCGGCTGGGACGTGCATCGCGATGCGGCGGTCGAGACGATCTTCGACGCCATCGAGGCGGCGGCACCGGGGTTCCGTCAAGCGGTGATCGGCCATCTCGCGCTGGCGCCTGCCGATCTCGAAGCGCGTTTCGGGCTGGTCGGCGGCGATATCTTCCACGGCCGGATGTCGCTCGACCAATTGTGGAGCGCGCGGCCGATGCTGGGAATGGCGGGCTATCGGATGCCGCTTGCCGGGCTGTGGCTGTGCGGATCGGGCGCGCATCCCGGCGGCGGGGTCAGCGGGCGCCCGGGGCGCAACGCCGCGCGCGCGATATTGCGGGGGCGCTGAGCCGTTTTCCGTTCGCCCTGAGCTTGTCGAAGGGCGCGCCCAATGAGGAACGGTGCTTCGACAAGCTCAGCACGAACGGGCAGGAAGCGTCCTCGGCCTCAGCCGCCGCGGACTTGCCGCCAGGCCTCGGCGATTTCCTCGATATTGTCGGCGACCTCGAGGAACGGCGCGGGATCGTGGCCGAGGCTGGCGTTGATCACCGTCTGGCGCGCGCCCTGATAGAGCCGGGAGAGCGTTTGCGAGACCTCGCCGCCGCGTTCGAAATCGAGCCCCGATTCGAGCGCGAACAGGATCGCGATCGATCGCGTCGCCTTTTCGCTGCGCACGCGCAACTGGCGGTGCTCGGCGGCCCAGGCGGTGACCCGCAGCGCGCGCACGAGTTCCTCGTAGAGCAATTGCACGAGCGCGTGCGGATCGGCCTCACCGGTACGGCCGACGGCGTCGATCTGACGATAGGTCGCCTCGGGGTCGCGCCCGATCCTGCTGGCATAGGCGGCCACCGCGATCAGTCTTTCTTGTTCCAGGCGGCGATCTGCGCCTCGAGGAAGGTCTGGGTGGATTTATACGCCGCGACGCGCGCATCCATGCTCGCGAACTGCCGTGTCAGCCGGGTGGTCATCGCCTCGGCCTGATCCTCGATCCGAATCTGCTGGTCGGCGATCGCGGCAAGCGCCTTGTCGTAGGTGCTCTGGCTGGCAGCGAGGCCGTATTTCTTGTCGGCCGCCGCCTTGGCGATCGCATCGAGCGCGGCGGGCAGCCCGTCGCCGGTCGCCGCCTTGCCGGTCGCGAACATCGCCTCGATCGCGTCCGGGTTCGCCGCGAGCGCGCGCGACAAGCGGCCCGCATCGACGCTGAGCGTCCCGTCGCGGTTGGTGGTGACGCCGATCTCGGCCAGCGTGGTCGGCACGCCGGCAGCGGCGCCGGTGGTCAGCGGCGTCAGCGTCAGCGCGGCGAGCGACGTCTTGAGCGTGCGCGCCGCGCCGTCGCGCGCGAGCGTGCCCGAGATCGGATTGGTGTCTTCCTTCAACAGCGCGAGCATCTGATTATAGGTATCGACGAAATCGTGCACGACCTGTTCGAGGCTCGCGATCGGGCGTGTGCTGCCGATCGTCACCGGCGCGCCGGGGGTGGCGGCGAGCAGATCGATCTTCACGCCGGCGATCAGATCATCGACGCTGTTGGTGCTGCGCGAGACCGCGATGCCGTCGAGCAGCACCACCGCATCCTGCGCGGCGGTGCCGATCGTCGATCCGGCCGCCCCGACGCCGACGTTGAGCGCGGCGAGCGCGGGGTCCGATGCGCCGCTCGCGGTCAACGTGAACGCCTGTTCGGCACCGGTCGCGCTCTTGAGCATCAGCCGCGCGCCGCTCGCATCGGTGACGATGGTCGCGGTGATTCCTGCCTTGGCGGCGTTGATCGCGCTTGCGATCCCGTCGAGGCTGGCGTGATCGGCGTCGATCGCGATCTCGACCGAAGGCCGCGCCCCGGCGGTGAACCCCGTCATCGCCCCGCCCGCGACGGTCGCGGTGCCGAAGGTGAGCGTGAAGCTGCCGGTGCCGATCGGCGCGGCGCGATCGGCGACGGTCGCGGCAGCGCTGGTCTGCGCGGTGGCGAGTTGCCGGACCTCGATCGAGGCCGACAGCCCGGCGAGCTTGGCGCCCGATAGCGCGCTTACCGACAGCGCGCCGGAGTTCGAACTGGTCGGCTGGGTCGACAGCGAGCCGCTGCCGACGAGCGTCTTGAGCGACGACGAAAAGGTCTGGATGCCGCTGAGCAGCGCCGCCGCATCCGAAATCTGCGTGGTGAGCGCCGCGCTGCGGCTCGCAAGCTGGTCGCGCTTGACCGCATATTGCGCCGCGACCAGCGACGAGACGAGATTGGGCGTATCGATCCCCGAGCCGCTGTTGAGCGACGTCAGGATCTGCGACGTGGCCGAGGCCGCCGGGTTGGTCGCACTGGTCGTGGTCATCCGTGAGCCCCTTTCGCGCTACCCCACAGAGCGACCGCGCGGCGGAAATGTTTAGAGGTGTTTCGTTTATGTGGAAGGCGGCACCGGCCCGCTCCTAACCAACCTTCACGCCGTTCTCGTCGAAGCGTGCGCCCGGCGGCACGGTGACGGCGGGCGGGGTACCGCCGGCCTGGAGATTGAGGTTGAAGACGAAGGCCAGCACGGTCGCGATCGCCATGTAGAGATCGTCGCGGATCTCTTGGTTTTCCTGGCTGGTGTAATAAAGCGCGCGCGCCAGCGCCGGATATTCGAGCACCGGCACCCCCAGCTCCGTGGCGACCTCGCGGATCGCGAAGGCGGTGATGCCGCGGCCCTTGGCGACGACGACGGGCACCTGATCGGTCGCGCGTTCGTAGCGCAAGGCGACCGAGAAATGAGTCGGGTTGGTGAGCACGACATGCGCGCCCGCGACCGCCTGTTTGACCGAGCGTTTCGCCATCTGGCGCTGGCGTGCTCGCATCGCGCCCTTGGCCTCGGGCGAGCCTTCGCTTTCCTTGTGCTCGTCCTTGACCTCCTGCTTGCTCATCCGAAGCTTGCCGAGCAGGCGGACGATCTGGATCGGCACGTCGATCGCCGCGATCAGCGCCAGCCCGGCGGCCATCGCGAACATGATGCCGACCAGCGTCGAGCCGAGCGAGGCGACCGCGCGGTTGATGTCGGTGCTCGCCATGCCGATCGACCGGTCGCCGGCGGCGTTGAGCATGTACGCGCCGATCGCCGCGAGCAGCGCGACCTTGAGCAGCGACTTGCCGAGCTCGATCCAGCCTTGCGGCCCCAGCATCCGCTTGAGCCCCGCGAGCGGATTGACGCGCGACGCCTTGGGGGCCCACAAGCCGGGATTGAACTGGAACGCGCCGAGCCCGGCCTGGCTGGTGATGCCCGCCAGGACCGTGACCGCGAACAGAATGCCAAGCGACGGCACCAGCTTCCACCCCGCCTCGGCGAGCGCGCGGAAGGGCTCGAAATCCTCGACATCGCCACGCCCGAACTGGAAGCTGGCCGCCATCAGCGCCTTGCACGCATCGAGCAGCGAGCCCCCGAACAGCGCCATCCAGCCACACCCGGCAAGCACCACCAGCGCCGTCGCGAACTCGCGCGACTTGAGGATATTGCCTTCCTTCGCCGAATCGCGTTTGCGCTTGGGGGTTGGCGCTTCGGTCTTTTCGCCGAAATCCTCTGCCATCAGCCGAACACCAGATTCTGCGCGGCACGAAGCCCTTCGTCGACGATGACGATCATGTAATCGCCCATCGCGGGGAAGGCGATCGCGAGCGCGATCACGCCGACGCCGAGGCTCATCGGCAGCCCGATCGCGAACAGATTGAGCGCGGGCGCCGAGCGCGACAGCATCCCGACGATGAGGTTGAGGCACAACAGCAGAAAGCCGACCGGCAGCGCGAGCAGGAATCCTGCGGCAAAGGCGTAGCTGCCGAACAAGGCGATATCCCTGAAGCGTTCGGGCGCCATCCACGCGGCGCCGGGCGGCATCGCGTCATAGCTTTTCACCAGCATCTCGACGAGCACGAGGTGGCCGTTGACCGAGAGGAACAGCAAGGTCAGCATCGTCGAGAGGAAGTTGCTCAACGCCGCGCTCGAGCGGCCGGTCTGCGGATCGATCATCGACGCGAAACCGATCCCCATCGAATTGCCGATGATCTCGCCCGCGATCAGCGGCGCGGCAAAGGCGATCTGGAGGATGAAACCGATCGCAAGGCCGACCAGCGCCTCGGCCGCGATCGAGAGAAAGGTGGCGAGCGCGAACACCTCGGCGGGCGGCGTCACCGGATGCGCGCCGAGCACCAGTACCGCGATCGCGCCCGACAGCGCGACCCGCACCGGCAGCGGCACCGCGACCGCGCCGAACACCGGCGCCGCGACCAGCGCCGCGCCGATCCGTACCATGACGAAGATCAGCGACCAGAGCTGCGGCTCGATCGCAAGGCCGAAGCCGAGCATCCTAGATCCCCCGCCCGCTTGCGGGAGGAGTTAGGGGAGGGCGTGTTCCGAAAGGGACGGCTCCAACAAGCCCTCCCCCGACCCCTCCCGCGGGCGGGAGGGAAGAAGCGTGCGCACCCGCCATCGCTAGCGCACCAGATCCGGGATGCGATCGTAGATGCCGAGCGTGAAATCCCCCAGCAGCCCCATGATCATCCCGCCGAAGATCAGCACCGCCACCGCGGTAACGATCAGCTTGGGGATGAACGACAGGGTCTGTTCGTTGATCGAGGTCGCGGCCTGGATCATGCCGATCAGCAGCCCGGCCAGCAGGATCGGGATCAGGATCGGCGCGGCGGCGAGCGCCAGCACCCACATCGCCTCATGCGCGACCGTCAGGAAATAATCGGGGCCCATCGCTCAGGTCATGAACGAATTGGCGAGGCTGCCCATCGTCAGCGCCCAACCGTCGACGAGGACGAACAGCAGCAGCTTGAACGGCAGCGAGATGATGGTCGGCGACAGCATCATCATGCCCAGAGACATCAGCACCGTCGCGACGACGAGATCGATGACGATGAACGGCAGGAAGATCAGGAAGCCGATCTGGAACGCGGTCTTGAGTTCGCTGGTGACGAACGCGGGCAGCGCGACCGACCACGGCACGTCGGCGGGGCTCGCATAGGGGCCCGATTTGGCCATCTCGGCGAACATCGTGACATCCTTGGTGCGCGTCTGCTTCATCATGAAATCATGGAGCGGCACGCCGGCGGTCTTGATCATCTCGGTCGCGCCGATCTTGCCGGCGGAATAGGGCTCGATCGCATTGGTGTTCATCTGGCCGATCACCGGCGCCATCACGAAGAAGCTCAGGAACAGCGACAGCCCGATCAGCACCTGATTGGGCGGCGTCTGCTGGAGCCCCAGCGCCTGACGCAGGATCGAGAGCACGATGATGATCCGCGTGAAGCTGGTCATCATCAGCACGATGCCGGGCAGCACCGTGAGCAGCCCCATGATGATGAGGATCTGCAGGCTGAGTGCCATCGGCGCCTCGCCCCGCCCGCCATTCGAGGCGCTGCCGAGATCGCCGAGCGCGCGATCGATCGCATCGCCGACGCCGGGCGTCGCGGGTGCCTGTGCCACCGGCGCGGCGGGCGCAACTTGCGCGAACGCGGGCGCGGCGATGATCGCGACCAATGCGACCGCGAGCACGATCAGCACGAGCCGGCCGAGCGACAGTCCGCCCCCTCGCGGCTGCTGGCGCACGCGCGGCGGACTGAACAGCGCCGGTGTGTCGGCACGCAGGCGGCGGATCACCGGCTGGCTCACGAATTGCCCCGATCGATCAGACTGACGCCCCCGCGCCCCACCGAGACGAGCAGCTTGCGGCCTTCGAATTCGAGCACCGCGAGCTTGACCCCCGGCGAGATCATCATCGTTTCCCTGACCGCGAGCAGCCGGTTGGCGGGCTGGCCCGGCATCCGCGCCTCAAGCCGGCGCCAGAGATAGAGGCAGCCGATCATCAGCCCGCAGACGAGCGGCAGCAGGACGACCAGCTTGAGGATGTAGGACCACATCATCGCGGGGTTACGCCTTGTCGCGCTTTTCGGGGGAGACGAGTTCGGTCATGCGCACGCCGAAGCGCTCGCCCACCGTCACCACTTCACCCCGGCCGATCAGCGTGCCGTTGACGAACACGTCGAGCAGTTCGTTGGCCTGCCGATCGAGCTCGATTACGCTCGATTCGCCGAGCGCGAGCAACTCGCGCAGCGTGAGCTGGGTCGAGCCGATCTCGACCGTCAGCTTGACGTCGACGCCCTGGAGCAATTTGAAATTGGCGGCGACCGCGCCGTCGGCGGGGATTCCGCCGGTCATGTCGTTCATCGGAAGTCTTCCTCATGGATACGGACGATCGAATTGAGGCGAATCGCGGCGCGCCCGTTGGACGTGCCGACGGTGCCCGCGCCGAACCGGTCGGTGCCGATCATCACCGGCACTTCGGGGCCGAAGCTGATCGGGATGACATCGCCTTCCTTGAGCTCCATCAGCCGCGCGAGCGAGATGACGGGTTCGGCGAGCACCGAGCGGACCGGAAATTTCACGCCCATCACCGCGCGCGTCATGCCGCCGAGCCATTCGGGCTCGGGCTCGGCGCTCTTGGTGTGGACCTTGCCGGTGAGCGACAGCGTGTGCGGCTTCAACGCCGCGACCGGATAGACCAGATCGAGCCGGCGATGATCGCCCTCGCCCGCGGCGATGCCGAAGCGGGTGATCACCATCGCATCCTCGGCATCGAGATCGGGCAGCATCGAGGGATTGACCTCGACATTGCCCGCATCGAACCCGAGCCGCACCAGCGGTTCCCAGGCGATCGCCAGCGGCGCCGCGAGTTGCCGCGCGACGCGTGCCGCCATCATCTCCGCAGTGGCCGAAAATTCGTTGGGGATCGCACCCGGCACCACGCCGGGGCCGCCGAAGAAGCGATCGAGCATCTCCAGCACGAAGCCGGCATCGAGCACCGCGAGCGCGTGGCCGTTGCCCGGCGTCATCTTGAGCGGCACCCACGCCGTCAGCCCTTCGGGACGCTCGGCGCGGTAATCGCCGAAGCGCTGGACGACGAGCGGTTCGGCCCAGACGCGGGTTTCAGCGCGCAGCAGCGGCTCGAACACGCCGCGCAGCGACCGCGCCAGCCGCGCCGACAGATGCTGCATCGTATGCAGGTCGCCGAACGGATTGAGCTTGGCGGCGCCGAGCACGCGCGGGGGTTCCGCGCTGTCGCGGGGGCGGTTGCGCCGGTCGGCTGCCGCCGTGGTTGCTCGCTCGTTAACCATGACTCACTGAACAACGAAATTGGTAAAGTAGACGTTACCAATTCCCCCGAAGCCCTCTTTTTGTTTGAGCACATTGTTGATCGAGGCGACGATCCTGGTCTGGAGCCGCTTCTTGCCGTCGGAGGTGAACACGTCCTCTTCGGTGGCGTCGCCGAGCGTCATCAGCACCGCCGAACGCACCGCAATCTCGTGGGTGCGCAGGTTCTGGATCACGCGATCGTCGTAATGCGTGCCGACCGCGAGCCCGACCTGAATGTAATGCGAACTGTCCTGAAGGTTCGAGGTGAACTCTTTTTCGAGCGCGTAATAGGTCGAGGCATATTTATCGCCGCCGGCCCCGAGCGGGGTCGATTCGCCTGCGCCGCTTGCACGCGATTCGTCATGTCCCTCGCCATCGCCGCCGCCCGCCGGCGCGGCGCGCTTCTCCTGTGCCTTGGGCACGAGTTGCGGGCCGTTGGCGACCGCGGCCCCGCCGCCCCCGCCGACCAGCCCCGACGAGGCGGCGTACAGCCCCGCGCCGACGCCGCCGCCGACCAGCGCGACCAGCGCCACGCCCATCAGCAGCATCTTCTTCATCCCGCCCTTTTTCTTGCCCGTCGTTTCGGTGTCGTCGCTCATCGTTCAATCCTCGGTTCAGGCCAGGCGGCCGCTATGGGTAAGGGTGTCGTCATGGTCGGTCGCCGCCGCGCGGCGGGACCGAAGCGGTGCCGGCGCGGCGCCGGGCTGATGGGGCTGGCGCTCGCCGCCCGCGCCGGCATCGACCGACGCCTGCCCGAGCCGAAGCCCGCGCTGTTCGGCGAGTTCGGCCAGCCGGGGCTGCGCTTCCGCCAGCAGCGCGCGAGTCGCGGCGACATCGGCGGTAAAGCTGATGTGAACGACATCGCCGTCCTTGCGCATCGCCACGTCGATCTTGCCGAGCGCGTCGGGCGCGAGCTTGATCCGGGTGTCGGCGGCGTTGGTCATGTCGCGCACCTTCTCGATCCGATCGAGCAGCGCACGCGTCCAATCGTCGCGCCGCATGTCGAGCGGGGTGCGCGGCATCGCCAGCGCCTGTTCGACCGGCGCGGTGACGGAGCCCGCGGGATGGCTTGCGAGCAGCGGTGCCGTCGGTTCGGCGGCGTCGGTCGCCAGCCCGCGCGGCAAAACGGGCCCGATCGCGGCGGCCGCAACCGCGATGCGCGCGCCGGGCATGATGAGCGGCGGCGCGGCGGGCAAGGCCTGCTGGGCGACCGGCTGGATGGGCGCTCGATCGCGCGCGCGCGCCGGGTGGGGCGTGGAATCGGGGGCCGCCACGGGTGCTTGCTGTAAGATCGCGGCCGCGACAGTCGGGATGGGCGTACCCTTGGCGCCGTGGCCCGGCGGCATCGAGACGGGCACGACCGGCGCTTCGGGCTGCCCTGCGCGCAGCGGCGCGATCACCGACGGTGTGCGTGCGTCGAGAGAGTCGATGACGATCGCTGGCGGTGCGGCGGGCGCTGCACTGACGGGTGTCGCCGGCGCAGTGAACCGCTGGGGGCGGACGGCGCTGGTCACGGCGGGCGGTGGCGCCACCAGATCGAGCGTCTCGGTGATGGTCGGCGTGACCGCGACGAGCGGCACCGCCGGATCGGGCAACGGCGACGCATGCGCCGCGACGATCGAATCATGCGTGTCGCTGCCCACCAGCAGCTCGCCTGCCTCGCTTGCCTTCTTGCCGCTCATCGCGGCAGGAGCGGGTACCGAGACGACAGCGCCGGGTGCGTCCGACACGCCGCGCACGGCGGCGGGAGCCATGGGGGCCGCCGGGATCGGCAACGGCAGGGCCGCGATCACGCCTTTACGGGTTTGCGCGCGTGTGCCGGTCGGTATGGGTTGGCTGGTGGTATCCAACGCGTCGCGCGGCAACGGCGTGGTTTTTCCCGCGCCGGCCAGCAAGGCGGGCGGCTCCGCCGGTGTCGCGACCGTCGCTGGGGTGCCGTCCGCCGAAGGCGTGACCGGCAGCACCGATGGCGCAGAATCGATTGATAGCGTCGATAGCTCGGCCGGGTGCGCTGGCGGCGCGACCGGCACCGGCGCGTCGAGGACGGCTTCGATGACCGGTGCGGTGGCGATCGCGCCTGCCGGCCCGGCAACGACCGGCAAATCCTTGCCGGGCATGGCAGCAGGCTGCCGATCGGTGGGTGGGATCGGTGGCCCGGCGGGATCGCCCTGTACCGCCAGCAGCCCCGCAAACGCCGCCGCGAAATCGCCCGGCGATGCGAGCATCGCGGGGCTTCCCGGTATCTGAACCACGGTGGGAGGCAGGGCTGACGATAGCGAAAGCATGAGCGAGATGTTCCGTCCGGACTGGTACCGGACCGACACTCAGCAAGGATCGTGCCGGATCTTCCGAAGCGGTGGCGCTTCCTCGAGCGCGCGGATCGCCTTGAGCGCGGCGAGCGCATCGTCGCGCGCGATCAGCTTCTCGACCGCGCTCTGATCGCGCCTGGCCTGTTTGCGTGCCTCACCCGCGCGGTCGAGCACTGCCTGCGCCGCGCGCAACCGTTCATCGGCGGCGACGGCGGATTGGTGGAGCCGATCGCGGAAATGCGCCGCGGCGACGAACGACAACGCCGTCGACGCCGCCGCCTCGGCGGGGGCGACCCCTTCCGAAAGCTGTTCGATGCGGGTGCGCAATGTCGCTTCGCTATCGACGCGGGCCTGCGCGCGCGCCTCGTCCGCGCGCGACAGCCCAAGCTGGAGCGTGCGGACGCGCAGGATGCGATCGAGTTTGCGGGGCTGGGTCATCGTTTGGGTGCGGTGCGGCCTTCAGCAAAAATCATCCCGGCAACATCATCCATCGCCGAACACGCCGGTCAGTTCGGTAACCGACGCGTCGAGCGGGACAACCTCATCGGCGTCCTGGCGGATATATTCGATCACCGCCGGGTGGCACGCGATCGCAGCGTCGATCGCCGGATCGGCGCCCGCGCGATACGCACCCATCAGCACCAGATCGCGATTTTCCTCATAGGTCGCGAGATGCCGCCGCAGCACGCGTGCGGCCTGCACGTGATCGCGCGCGGCGATGTCGGTCATCACGCGGCTGACCGAGGGGCCGAGATCGATCGCGGGATAGACGCCGCGTTCGGCAAGCTGGCGCGACAGCACGATATGCCCGTCGAGGATCGAGCGCGCCGAATCGACGACCGGATCGTTGCCGTCATCGCCATCGGCAAGCACGGTGTAGATCGCGGTGATCGACCCGCCCGACGACACCGATGCGCCCGCACGTTCGATCAGATTGGGGAGCATCGCGATCGCGCTGGGCGGATAGCCGCGCGCGCTCGCCGGCTCGCCCAGCGCCAGCCCGATCTCGCGCCCGGCGTGCGCGACACGGGTCAGCGAATCCATGATGAGGAGCACCTTCTTGCCCTCGGCGCGGAACGCCTCGGCAATCGCGGTGGCACGCAGCGCGCCGCGAATGCGCAGCACCGGCGAATGGTTGGCGGGCACCGCCACCACCACCGAGCGCTTTCGCGCGTCGCCCGCGACCTTGGTTTCGAGAAAATCGGCAACTTCGCGCGAACGCTCGCCGATCAGCCCGATCACGACCACATCGGCCGCCGCCGCGCGCACGATCATCCCGAGCAGCACCGATTTGCCGACCCCCGAGCCGGCCATGATGCCGACGCGCTGGCCCTGGCCAATGGTCAGCAGGCCATTGATCGCACGCACGCCGACATCGAGCGACTGGAGCACGCGGCCGCGATCGAGCGGGTTCTGGAGCTTGCCGGCGAGCGGCCAATGCTGCGCACCGCGCACCGGGCCGAGCCCGTCGATCGGCTTGCCCGCGCCATCGACGACGCGGCCGAGCAAGGCGGCGCCGACCTCGGCCTCGCCGGGAGGCCCGAGCGGGCGCACCGGCGATTTGGGCAGCAGCGGCGCGGGGCCGCCGAGATTCATCAACAAGGTGCGGCCGTTGCGAAAGCCGATCACCTCGGCCTCGACGCGGCCCGCGCCGTTGTCGCCGCCGACCGCGCACACCGTGCCCACCGGAAGCTGAAGCCCGACGGCCTCCATCAGCAGCCCGTCGAACGAGGCGAGCCGCCCCGACACCTTGGGCCGCGGCGCGAAATCGGCGCTGCCGATCGTCGCGAGATAATCTTCGGAAAAACGGTTCAGCACAGCGGCGGCACCGCGACCTGATCGATCGCCTGAACGAGCTGTTCGAGCCACAGATCGGGGCCTTCCTCGACGATCGTCGAGGCCGATTCGAGCACGAAGCTGCCGCGCTTCACCTCGGCATCGCCCGCGGCGAAAATGGTGCCGGGCAATTTGCCGTCGAGCAGCGCGACATCGGCCGGGTTGACCCGGAGCAGCGCCGCTTCGGCGGCGTCGGCGAGCATATCGATCGCAGCCTCGATCCGCGCGGCGAGCAGCGTGGCGTCGATCTCGGTCTCGCCGACGATCCGGCGCACGAGCAACAACACGGTCTGGCGCAATTGCGCCGCCATCCGCTCACGATCGTAGCGATCGCCGGCGTTGAGCGCGGCGGCAATGCCCTCGACCAGCCCACGATCGCGCAGCGCCGCCTCGGCAGCCTCGGCGCGCGCGGCGGCCAGGCCCTCGGCATAGCCGGCGGCCTGGGCGGCGGCGACCGGATCGAGAAAGCCCGTGCTTTCCTGCTGGGTCGCATCGGGGTCGAACGGATCCCAGCCCTCGGTGGGGTTGGTGTCGGGATCGGCGGGCGCGAAATGTCTGGGTGTCGCCTCGGTCTTACCTTGCGGTGCGAAACCGACCGGGCCCTTGGGCCTGGCCTTGCCGCCCGCGCGCTGCTTGATGTCCGACGGCGCGAAATCCCGCGTGCGCGGCGCGAAAGCCTGCGCCAGGATGTGCGCCGCCAGTTCGTGGCGCGAGGCGAATCCGGCGGTGAATTCGGGCTGGGCGTCCGCCCGGCGTGCATCAGACATAATCGTCTTCGCCCCCGCCGAGCATGATCGTGCCGTCCTTGGCGAGCGCGCGCGCGATCTGGATCATCGTCTTTTGCGCCTCGAGCACTTCGGTGAGCCGCATCGGCCCGCGCGCTTCCATCTCGTCGCGGATGCCGTCGGCCGCGCGCTGCGACATGCAGCCGAGGAAGCGGTTGCGCACCCCCTCCTCGACGCCCTTGAGCGCCTTGGTGAGCACGTCGCCATCGACGTTGCGGATGAAGGTGCCGAGGTTCTTGTCGTCCATTTCGAGCAGATTTTCGAACACGAACATCGCTTCCTCGATCGCCTTGGCGGTCTCGCGATCGATCTTGGCCAGTTTGGGCATGACGCGTTCGCCGGTCGCCTTGCGCGCGCTCGACATAATCTTCGCCGCCTCGCGCGTGCCGCCGAGCATGAAGCCCGCCGTCTGCTGACGCGAGCTGGGCCGCACCGCGAGCAGCGCGTTGAGCATCTCGACCGCCTCAGGGGTGATCGACCCCAATCGCGCGATCCGGTGCATGATATCGGGCTGCACGCCATCGGGCAGCAATTCGAGCACCTTGGCACCGACCGCCGGATCGAGATTGGCGATCAGCAGCGCCGCAACCTGCGGATGCTCCTTTTCAATAATGCTCGCGATATCGGCCGGCTCGAGCCAGTCGAGCAGGTCGATCTGGCAGGCATCCTGCGTCGGGATGATGCGCGCGAGCACATTCTCGGCCTTTTCGGGGCCCAGCGCCCGCGTCATCATCGTTTCGATCTGCGGGCGCGGATCGAAACCGATCGCGGTCCGCTCGCGCGCCTTGGCGACGAAATCGTCGAGCACGGTCTCGACCTCGTCCTCGCGCACATCGGCGACCGCGAACATCGCGCTGCCGAGCTTGCGGACCTCTTCGGGTTCGAGCTTCTGGAGGATCGCCGCGGCTTCCTCCTCGCCGACGAGCATCATCAGCACCGCGGCGCGTTCGACCCCGGTATAGCTGCGTAGTGTGGTTTCCATCACTGTGCGTCCGCCTTGATCATGTCGCGCACGGCGAGCGCCGCGCGGGTAGGATTGTCACGCGTGAAGCCCCGCACCAGCCCGACGCGATCGTCATAGCCACGGCTGCTTTCGAGCATGTCGATGCTCACCTCGGCCCCCGGCGTGTGCGGCGCGCCCTGCGGATTGCCCATCGGGCGACCCAGCGCGGCGCGCACGCCGGCCTCGTCGCGCTTCTTGAGCAAGGTCCGCGCGAGCGGGCGGACGCCAAGGATCAGCACCAGCAGCGCGATCAGGATCGCGGTGGCGTTGCGCACCACCATCGGCAGCCACCCGGCTTCGTACCAGGGCTGGCCCGCCGCCAGATCGGGCACGCCGGCGAAGCTGCGGCTGATGACGGTGACCTGATCGCTGCGATTGGCGTCGAAGCCCACCGCTGCCTTCACGAGTTGCTCGATCTGCGCGATCTCGGCATTGCCGCGCGGCTTGCCCTCGGGCTGGCGCAGCAGCACCGCGACCGACAGCCGCTTGATCTCGCCGGGCGCCTGGCGCGTCACCGAAACCTCTTTGCCGAGCGCATAATCGCGCGAATAATTGTCGCTCGCCTTCATCGCATCGGGCATCGGCCCGGCCCCCGGGGCGGCGGTGGCCACGGCTGCCGGCGCGGGCGCCCCGGCAGCGGGCGCGGCGGCGGCGGGTTGCGGCACGGCGACCGTGCTGGCGGGCGGCGGGGTGTTGGAGAGCGCACCGGGAATACCACCGGCGGCCTGCGGGCCGTTGCCGCTCGCCGTCGTCCAATTCCCCTGTTCGGCGCGCAACGCCCCGTCCTTGTAGCTTTCGCTCGCGGCCTGCGTTTCATCGAGATTGACCTCGGCCTGCACCTCGGTCGAAAAGTTGTCCGCGCCGACCAGCGGCGTCAGCAACTGCGCGAGCTGCTGACGGTATTTGTCCTCGACGCGTTGCTGGAAGGCAATCCGTTCGTTGCCCTCTGCGGTTGACGATCGGCCGCCATCGGGCTTGGTGAGCAAGGCGCCCATCTGATCGACGACGGTCACCGCATCGGGCTTCATCCCCGGCACCGACGAGGCGACGAGGTTGACCACCGAGCGCACCTGCGCGTCCGACAGCGCGCGGCCGGGCTGGAGCTTGAGGATCACCGATGCCGATGGTGCCGCCTGATCGCGCACGAACACCGAATGTTCGGGCATCGCGAGATGGACACGCGCCTCGGCGACGGCGTCGATCTCCTCGATCGATTGCGCCATTTCGGTCTCGCGCGCCTGCCGCATCCGTTCGCCTTCGACCGCGCGGCTGACCCCCATCGGCAGATTATCGAGGATGGCGTAGCCGCCGGGCGCCGATTTGGGCAGATTCTGGCTCGCAAGCAGCATCCGCGCGCGGTTGTAATCGTCATTGGCGACGGTGACCGCGCCGGTGCCGTTGTCGATATGGCTGGTGATCCTGGCCTGATCGAGCGCCTGCACCACCGCGGCCTTGTCAGCATCGGGAAGCCCCGCGAACAAGGTCCGCTGCGGCGGCGTCGACAGCATCATCCAGGCGAGCCCGGCCGCGGCGATCAGCCCGATCATCAGGATCAGCGGCAAGCTGCGCTTGACGGCAGGCTGCGCCAACAGCCCGCCGATCTGCTTCAGCGGGTTGGCGAAACGCTCGGGCAAGGCGGGCGCGGCGGCGGGGGTGATGGCTGTGTTCATGGGTTACACCGGCATGCTCATGATGTCCTTGTAGGCGGACAACAGCTTGTTTCTGACCTGCAGCGTCGCCTCGAACCCCACCGAGGCCTGCTGGCGCGCCAGCATGACCTTGGCGATGTCGATCGTTTCACCGCGTTCGTAACTTTCCGAAAGCGCACTGGCCTGCTGCTGCTGGCTGTTGACGCTCTGGAGCGCGTCTTCGAGCGTGGCCGCAAAGCTGGTCGGGCGTGCCGCCGTGGCGGGCGTCGGCGCGGCAATCGCGCCTGCCGAACCGGCTCGCTGGAGCGCCTCGTTGCGTTCGAGGATTTGCGCGCGCAACGCCATCACGCGATCGATCGCACCACCGCCACCGGCAGCGCCGATTCCGCCGACGCCGCTCATGCCGACGCCACCCGGGCGATGTCCTCACCCTGTTCGCGGGCCTTGGCGAGGCGATAACGCAGCGTGCGTTCCGAAATCCCGAGCTTGCGCGCGGTTTCCATCCGGCTGCCTCCACAGGCGCGCAGCGTTTCGCGGATATGCGCGAATTCGCTCATCTGGACGATGTTGCTGAGCGTTTCGGATGCGACATCGGATGGCGCCGACACAGCCGACGGCACCATCGGCACCGGGGCGGCGCGATCGAACACGATATGGCTTTCGTCGATCGTGTCGTCGGTGGCGAACAGCAACGCACGCTGGATGACGTTCTCGAGCTCGCGGACATTACCCGGCCAATCGTGCGCCGCCAGCTTCGCGATCGCTGCGGCATCGGGCCAGGGCAGGGCGGCGCGCGTGCCGGCGTGGCGCAGGATCAGCGCTGCCGCGAGCGCGGGGATGTCTTGCGGGCGCTCGGCCAGCGGGCGCGTCGCGAGCGGGAAAACGCTGAGCCGGTAGTAAAGATCGGCGCGGAAGCGCCCCGCGGCGACTTCATCCTGAAGATCGCGGTTGGCGCAGGCGATGACGCGCACGTCGATCTTCTCGGGCGTGGTCGCGCCGATCGGAATGACCTCGCGCTCCTGGAGCGCGCGCAGCAGCTTGGCCTGCAGCGTCAGCGGCATCTCGGACACTTCGTCGAGCAGCAGCGTGCCGCCGTCGGCGGCGCGGAAAAAACCCTCGCCGCCCGACGAGGCGCCGGTGAAGGCGCCCTTCTGGTGGCCGAACAGCAGAGCTTCGAGCATGGTTTCGGGCAGCGCCGCGCAATTGATCGCGATGAAGGGGCCGTTGCGGCGGGCCGACCGCAGATGGATCGTGCGTGCCAGCACTTCCTTGCCGGTGCCGGTGGGGCCGTTGATCAACACCGTGATATCGGCGGCGGCGACACGATCGGCGAGCGCATAGAGCGCGAGGCTCTCGGGATCAGCCGCGGTTGGCGCTTCGGGGCCGGCGAGCAGGGCACGGGCGAAGGCATTGCCGATCGCCGCATCGTCGCTGCCATAACCGATCCGGGCCGGGCCGCCATCGTGCGCAGGCTGAAAATACCGCCCCTCGGCGGCCATCACCAGCGTCCGCGCCGGGACCGGCGGGGTTTCGCCCTCGGCGACCAGGAACACCGAATCGGGGCCCGGGATATCGCTACCAAGCGTGTGGATCGGTGCCCCCTGCGCGCGCAGCGAAGAGAGGAGTGCGTATTTCTGTTCGCACACGGCAGCGGATGGAAAAAGCGGACGCATCAAGAATTCCCCCTTGCCCAGCGTCATGCCCGATTGTTGGTAAACGGATCGTTAAGCACGGTGCCAAAATCGAAAAAATGTACATGCCGCCAACCGGATGCGCGCGCGCCCGTCGAAATTCATCCCGCGTGGCCGCGCGCGCCGGAGCCCGCCGAACCGGTCGCCGCCACGCCATGCGACGAACCGATTCCAAGGGGGCCTAAAGCTTGTTCGTCGACGGTCGTTTACTGGTTTGGCGGCTCGGCCCTCCGCCGAAAAGGGGGCGGCGGGGATCGCCAGGCAATACGGAGATCGGACAATGACTGTTATCGGAACCAATATCGGAGCGCTCCGCGCGGCCAACGCGTCGACGACGGCGAACGCCTCGCTCCAGCAGAGCATGCAGCGCCTGTCGACCGGCAAGCGCATCAACTCGGCCAAGGACGACGCGGCCGGCCTCGCCATCGCGGCGTCGATGACCTCGCAGATCCGCGGCATGAACCAGGGCGTGCGCAACGCCAATGACGGCATCTCGATGGCGCAGACCGCCGAAGGCGCGCTCGACGAAGTGACCAACATGCTCCAGCGTATTCGCGAGCTGGCGGTCCAGGCGTCGAATGGCACCTATTCGACCGACGACCTGACCAACATCAAGGCCGAGGTCACCGAGCTGCAGGCGCAGATCACCAGCATCAAATCCAACACCGAGTTCAACGGCATCAAGCTGTTCGACGGCACCGCCGGCACCTCGGGCACGGTCACGGTGCAGGTCGGCGCCAATGCCGCCGACACGGTCGATCTCTCATTCACCGAGATTGATCTCGACGACGCCGTCGCATCGACGCTGTTCGACGACCCGTCAGCCGCGCTCGCGACGCTGACGACCGCGATCAACACGGTTTCGACCGCCCGCGCCACGCTCGGTGCCGGCCAGAGCCGCCTGACCTCGGTGGTCAACAACCTGACGTCGAACGCCACCAACCTGACCGATGCGCGCAGCCGTATCGAGGATACGGACTTCTCGGCCGAGACGACCAACCTCGCCAAGGCGCAGATCCTGTCGCAGGCATCGACCGCGATGCTCGCCCAGGCGAACCAGAGCCAGCAGAACGTCCTGACGCTGCTGCGCTAAGCCGGATTCAGCGTAGCTGAACCGGGTGCGGCACCGGCCCGCTCCCCCACCCGGCCACCCATAGAATACTGCCGTTGGGTGGTCGGGTGGGGGAGCGGGCCGGCACCGCCTCCACGAAGTGGAGCAAGCCCAAGTAAGCGTACGGCCCCGGCGCCGCCCCCCTTCAAGGGTGCAGGGGCCGACCGGCTCTCCCGTGATGCGGGAGCGCGAAAAGAAACCCCGGTGGCGTCCGCGCCGCCGGGGTTTTGTTTATGTCCCATTTGCGTCACCCCAGCGAAGGCTGGGGTCTCGCCTCTCAGCCAAGACGATCGTACAGATCACACCATTCGGGATTCATCTCTTCGATGAGCCGAATCTTCCAGACACGCTTCCATGCCTTGAGGGCCTTCTCGCGTGTGATTGCTTCTTCGACGGAGTCGTGGCGCTCCGCGAGCACGAGCATTTTCAGCCCGTATTTCCGACAGAATGCCGCACCGCTATCGTTGCGATGCTGGTGGACGCGCGCCGCCAGATGGGCAGTCACGCCGATATAGAGAACGCCGCGCGGCTTGTTCGTCATAATGTAGGTCCAGCCGCCCCGCGTCATCGCGAGAGCGTAGCTCAAGAACCGTGAGATGCCGGCCTGCGCTGGCATGACGGCTATGAGGTAGCGTTCAAACCCGCGCGGCAAGCGCCCTTTTCAGCTTCGCGTGCGCGGCGGATTTGATCTGGCAGACGCGCGCGGCGCCGACACCGAGCACCTGGCCGATCTCCTCGAGGTTCAGTTCCTCGACATAATAAAGCTGCACCACCTGCGCCTCACGCTCGGGCAGCCCCGCGATCGCGGCCGCCAGCGCGTCGCGCAGATCGGCATCGGCGAGCTGCGCGAAAGCATCGGGCTCGTCGCTGGCGAACCGCGGCGCCTCGTCCGAATAGACCTCGTCGATCGTCTCGAAACGCAGCGGCTCCGCCGTGGCGTATTCGGCGCGCAATTTCTCGATCGACACGCCGAGGCGTTCGGCGATCGCGGCCTCGTCGGGCGCGTTGCCGCTCTGGTCGGTGAGCGCGGCGATCGCATCGTTATAATGGCGGCGGCGTTTCATCGCCCCGCGCGTCAGCGTTGCCTGGCGGCGCAGCTCGTCGATCATCGCCCCGCGCACGCGCGTGGCAAGATATTGCTCGAAGGTGACCTGCCCGCGCTCCTCGAACGCGGTCGCCGCCTCGACCAGCGCGACAAGCCCGATCTGGATCAGATCCTCGACCTCGACGATGCTGCTCATCGTGCCGTGGATGTGCCACGCGATCCGCCGCACCAGCGGCAGATGCTTGCGCGCGAGGCCTTCCATCGCGGTGCGGTTCGCCCCATCGCGCGCATAAGTTAGCGGCGCGGGTGCGGGTGACGGCGTGTGGAACGCACGGTTCATCGCCTGCGCGTTCATGCCGCAAGCGCCTCGGGCGCGCCGATCACGGCGACGACCTCAACCGATTTGTCTTCGGGCACCTCGAAAAAGCTCAGCACCGGCGTATCGGGCAGGCAGGTCTTGACCAGCTTGCGGATCGCGACGCGGATCGCGGGCTGGACGACGAGCGCGAACGGCTTCGCCTCGGCGATCAACGGTTGCGCCGCGCGCTGGAGCGCGTCGACGATCCGCCGCCCGAGATCGGGCTCGATCGTGTGGCGCTGCGCCGGATCGCCGCGCACGGCTTGTCCGAGCAGCCCTTCGAGCTGGCCTTCGAGCGTCATCACGCGCAGCGGTTCGTTGACGGTGCACAGCCGCTGGATGATCAGCGCGCCGAGTTCGGGCCGGATCAGCTCGATGATCTCCTCGGCATTCAGCGTCTTCTGCGCGGCGACCGAGATCGCGCTGGCGATGCGGCGAAATTCCTTCAACGAGATGTTCTCCGCGAGCAGCCCGCGCAGCACCTGCGTCAACGCGGTGAGCGGCAACGGCTGCGGCGAGAGGGACGCGACCAATTGCGCGGCGTGCTCCTTCAGCCCGTCGAGCAGGCTCTGGACCTCGTCGGGGCCGAGCAGTTCGGACGAATGTTGCGCGAGCTTGTGGTTGAGATGGGTCGCGATCACCGTGCCGGGATCGACGACGAGATAGCCCTGCCCGGTTGCGGCATCGGCATCGCCGGGCGCGATCCAGATGGCGTCGAGCCCGAACGTCGGGTCCTTGGCCTTCTTGCCGCCGAGCGGGCCGACCGCCTGCCCGGTATCGAGCGCGAGCATTTCATCGGGCGAGACGCTGTCTTCGCCGACGACGACGCCGCCGACGAGGATGCGATAGGCATAAGGCTGCATGTTGATGTCGTCGCGCACGCGCACCTGCGACACGACGAAGCCAAGTTCTTTCGAGAGCTGGCGCCGGACGCCGGTGATCCGGCCCATCAACGGTGCGCCGCGGCGCTCGTCGACCAGCGGCACCAGGCCGTAACCGATGTCGAGATTGACCTGCATCGTATCGGTGACTTCCTCCCAGCCGATCCGCGCGAGATCGACCGGCTCGGCGTCGGGCGTGTCCGTCAGCACCGGGCGTTTGGCGTTGCGGTTGATCCGCCATGCGAACGCGCCGGCGGCGATCGCCGCGGGCAGGATCACGAGATGCGGCATTCCCGGCAGCACCCCGAGCAGGGCGAGGATCACCGCGACCGGGGTCCAGGTGCGCGCCGAGCCGAACTGGGTGCCGATCTGGCCGGCGAGATCCTGGTTCGAGGTGACGCGGGTGACGATCGCGGCGGCGGCGATCGACAGCATCAGCGCCGGGATCTGCGCGACCAGCGCATCGCCGATCGCGAGCAGCAGATAGGCGCGCGCGGCGTCGCCCATCGACAGCCCGTGGCTGACGGTGCCGAGGATCAGCCCGCCGATGATGTTGACCCCGAGGATCAGCAGCGCAGCGATCGCATCGCCCTTTACGAATTTGGACGACCCATCCATCGAGCCGTAGAAATCGGCCTCGGTCGAGACTTCGACGCGGCGCGCCTTGGCCTCGTCCGGCGTCAGCAGCCCGGCGTTGAGATCAGCGTCGATCGCCATCTGCTTGCCGGGCAGCGCATCGAGCGTGAAGCGCGCCGACACTTCGGACACGCGGCCCGCGCCCTTGGTGACGACGATCATGTTGATGATGACGAGGATCGCGAACACGAACAGGCCGACGACGTAATCGCCGCCGATCATGAAGGTGCCGAACGCCTCGATGACATGGCCCGCCGCCGCCTCGCCTTCGTGCCCGTGGACGAGCACGACGCGCGTCGAGGCGACGTTGAGCCCCAGCCGGAACAGCGTCGCGAACAGCAGCACCGTCGGGAAAGCCGAGAAATCGAGCGGCTTTTGCGCGTTCAAGGCGACCATCAGCACCGCAAGGCTGATCGTGATGTTCATGATGAAGAACACGTCGAGCATCGCCGCCGGGATCGGCACGACCATGAGCAACACGAGCAGCAGCGTGCCGACCGGCAGCGCGGCGTTACGAAAGATCGGGGCCATGTTCCCCCGTGAGAGCGCGAATGCAGCCACCGATCAGCCCCCCATGCTCGCGAGCATCATATAAGCGAGCCGTGCGGTCCGGGGCGTCGGGCGCAGCAGATTGGCGTCGGCGAGCTGCGTCTTGCCGTTCAACCGATCGAGCGTGGCGGCGGCCCATTGCACCGCGTCATCGGCCGCAACACCGTTACCGGTGATCACGGTGGAATCGCCCCCCAGCCCGAGCGCGCGCACCTGCGCGGCAAAACCGTCGCCGACCGAATCGGACGCGCGCCCGGTGCCGCCGACCGCGGCGGCACCGCGATCGAGCTTGGCGGCGAAGCGCTGATAGATGTCGGCCATCGAGCGCTGATGGCCGTCGGCGGTATAGAAGACGCCGCGATTGGCGCGCGCCGCCGCCGGAAACAGGCTCGCCGCGCCGCGATCGGGATCGCTCGCCATCGTCGCCAGGAAATTGCGCGCACCGCCGAGGCCGAGGAAGTGCGCCATATAAAGATCGGTGCCCGTCGCCGGCCGGCCGAGCACGCCTTCGAGCGCGGTCTTGTTGTCCGACGCATGTTCGGCCGCCATCAGCGACGCGATCGTCGGATCGTTGCGCAGGCCCAGGATCGCCTGGCGGGTCGCGCCATCGGCTACGGTCAGTCGTCCGCCGGCTTCCGAGATGCTGTCGGCCGCCCAGCCCAGCCCGTGTTCGGCGCCGTGCTGCTTGACCACCGCGAGCCAGCTTTGTTCGATGAACTGATAGAGCCCGGTCGCGCTCGACGTGCCGGCGCGCGCATGGGGGCGCAGCCCGCTTTCGACCTGCGCCTGCCCCAGCAGATAGTTGAAATCGATTCCGGTTTTGCGGCTGGCCAGCGCAATCGCCGACTGGACGCTGCCCGTGGGCGGTATCGAAGGAACGCTCATCAGATTCTGACTGCCTTGTCGCTATCGCGAACAAGATCAGCAAGGATCGTGCCAGAACCTCGAAAGCGTCATCCCCGCGGGTGGCCGGAGTCTTAAACGGTCAAAACCCCGGCCTCGCCGGGGAGGACAGCCTTACGCGCAGGCGTAGGCGCCCGGGCCGGGACCATAGGCATTGCCGGTGGTGCCGGCCAATTGTTGCAGGCGGCGGCGAACATTTGCCGTCATCAGATTGACGTAGATCCGGCAGGTCTCGTTGAGGCGGTTGGCCTCTTCGGCCAGTTCGCGGATTTCGGCGCTGGGCGGCGCCTGATCGTCATTGGCGGCGATGACCTCGATCCCCGACAGCTTGTCGCGGGTCGCGCGCTCGAGCGCGGCGATGTCGTTCGCCTTGAGCGCCGCGATTTCGGCATGAAGGCAATCGATCACGCGGATCAGGGCGTCACGCCGGGTCATTGGCCATTCCAGTCGTTGCGCATCGCGAGCAGCCGATCGGCAATCGCATCGGGCGCGACCGCAAAGCTGCCGTCGGCGATCGCCTGACGAAAGCGCGCGACGCGATCGGCATCGACCGGGGCATTGGCCGCCATGTCGTGCGCAAGGCTGGCGATCGCGGAGCGGACCGTCTCATCGGCGCTGCCGACGCTCGACCCCGCCGGGCGCACCGGGGCCGCCTTCGTCAGCGGCGCGAGGCCGTTGACGGGCAAAACCGGTTTGGAACCGACAGGAGCAATCATCTTAGTGCAGCCTTCTGTTATGCCGACATCGCATTCAACGACCGTGCCGCCGAATGCTTTAGCGTATTTTTCGCACCGTCAATCCGCCCAGCCCGGCAAGGTCGCGCGGCCGGGCTCGATCGCGATCGCCTGGAAGGGCGTTTTGTCGCCATCGCCCTTGGCCATGAAGCGTTCACCGGGCGCGGCATTGCCCATCGCAATCGCTTCCCGCGAGATCGAAAAGCCGGGCGTGCCCGCCGCGACCACGATCGGATCGCCGCGCTTGATCACCGGCGCCTGCTTGACGACGGGTGCTACGGGCACGGGCGCACTCACCGCGGCGATGGCCACCGGCGCATTGCGCTGGACGGGCACGAAGATGCGCCAATCGGGGCCCGAGCACGCGACCACCACGGCATCGTGCCGATCGGTGCGCCACGACAGCGCGACGGTGGGGCATTGCGCGAGCTTGAGCCGCTTGTCGACGGGTGCGCGCGCGCCGCCATCCTCGCCGACGCCGTGGCCGGTGAACGAGGCGACCGCGCGATCGAGCGCGGCGGTATCCTGGAAATCGGCGGCAGCAGCAGGCGCGGCGATAAGCAGCGCGGGCACGATCAGGCGAAACATGATGGTCTCCCTTGGGCTGGAACGGGTCATGAAGGGTCTCCGGCAAAGCCGAGCGTGACGAGCACCTGGCGGCGGCCCTGACCGGGTCGGTCGGGGGCGTTGACGATCGTCATCCGGCCGGGCGCGACGCGCGCGCGGGCGAGCGCGGCGGCGACCGCGCGGGCGCGATCGGCCGCGAGCACCGCGCCGCTGCCGGTGGCGGCATCGACATCGGCGGCGCTGCCATCGACGCTGCCCGCGATCCTAAGCGTGACGCGCGGATCACCGGTCGCGGCGCGCGCCCAGGCGACAAGGCCATCGGGCGCCCCCGGCAGCGTGGCTGAACCGGGTGCGAAATTGAGCATCGCGGCGGCGGCAACGGGCATCGGATCGGGTGCGGCCGGCGCGGGCGCGGCGCCAAAGCCTTCGCGAAAGCCGTTGGCGAGCGCGCGCTTGTCGAGATTCTGCGTCGCCTGCACGAACACGAAGAAGCCGACCAGCAGCAGGCCGAGATCGGCGAGCGTGGTCAGCCAGATCGGCCGCGCGGCGCGATCGGGGGCATGGGTGGCGATCATGCCGCGGCCTCGCTGGGCACGGCGCGCAGCCGCGGGCGTTCGCGCTCGGCGAGGCTGATCAGCGGCGCGTCGATCCGGCTGCGTTCGTTCGCCTCGATGCACGCGGCGCGGCGCAACCGCGCGGCAACCGGCATCGCGACCAGGCTGGCAAGGACCGCGCCATAGAGCGTGGTGAGCAGCGCGATCGCCATCGCGCCGCCGATCGATTGCGGATCGTCCATCGCGGTGAACATGCCGACCAGCCCGATCAGCGTGCCGATCATCCCCATCGCGGGCGCGAGCTCGGCGGCGGCGGCCCACACATCGGCGGCGGTGGCGTGGCGTTCGTCGCGGGTCGTGCGCTGCTCGGTGAGGAGTGCGGCGATCTCGTCGGGCCCGGCGCCATCGACGATCGCGGCGACCGCGACCGCGACATCGGGATCGCGGATCACCGAGCGATCGAGCGCGATCACGCCGTGGCGCTGCGCGATCCGCCCCAGCGAGGCGATCTGCGCGAGCAGCCCGGTGGCGTCGAAGCGGCGGCGGAACAGGATGCGCAACGCCGACAGCGCCCGCACCAGATCGCGACGCGGCGTCCTCAGGATCGTGCCGAGCGCGGTGCCGCCGACGACGATCGCGATCGCGCTCGGATCGAGATAGGCGCCCAGCATCGGGGTGAAGGTGAGGGTGGTGCTCATCGTTGCTCCTTGCATTGCGCGGGAGCGTTGCAAGCCTCGCGCCAAACCGGGCAGCCGCGCGATGCCGCGCATCGCACCCGTGGAATCGGCAACGGCGCGGCGCGGGCTTGCCGCCGACCGGCAACATCTTGCCGCCCACCGTGCCATCTTGCCGCCCACCGTGCCGCAAACCCGCAAAGCACCGCCCCCGAGCCGCCTTCGCGCAATTGGCACGCACCTTGCTGGAAAGGGGGCGGACATATTCGCGCAACGGGGACACCCATGGCAAACGACACTCTTTTCGGCGTTCACGCAGCAGCGCTCGAAGTGCGTTCGAAGCGCATGGGGCTGCTCGCCTCGAACATCGCCAACGTCTCGACGCCCGGCTTCAAGGCGCGCGACGTGGATTTCCAGACCGCGCTCGCCGCCGTCGAGCAGACCGGCAGCCCGGCAGCGTTTGATGGCGCGCTCAAATATCGCGTGCCGCTGGAGCCATCGCTCGACGGCAACACCGTCGACCTGTCGACCGAGCAGACCGCGTTCGCGGAGAATGCCGTCCAGTATCAGACGACGCTGTCGTTCCTGAACGGGCGGCTCTCCACGATCTCGCGCGCGCTCAGGGGAGAATAAGCCATGGCCGATTCTCCGCTCACCATCTTCCAGGTCGCCGGCCGCGCGATGTCCGCGCAGCTCGTGCGGATGAACACGACCGCGTCGAACCTCGCCAATGCCGGCGGCATCGCATCGAGCGCCGACGCCGCGTACAAGACGATCAAGCCCGTCTTCCGTACCCAATATGACAATGCCACCGGCCTTGCGACGGTGAATGTCGAGCGGATCGTCAGCGCGGGCGAGGCGCCCACCAGGCGCTACGACCCCACCAACCCGATGGCGGATGCCGACGGCAACATCTGGGAAAGCGCGGTCGATGAGACGCGCGAGCTGGTCGACATGATGGAGACCGCGCGCAGCTACCAGAACAATGTCGAGGTCATGCAGACCGCCAAGTCGCTGATCCTCGACACCCTCAAGCTCGGACGCTGATCATGACCACCGCTTTCGATTCGACGCTCGCCAGCCTCGGCATCGGCCGGACCAATTCGGGCAATGCGGCTGCGGTGCAGACGCGCCAGCAGCAGCAGACGCTCGACCAGTCCGACTTCCTCCAGCTGATGACCGCGCAGCTCAAGAACCAGGATCCGTTCAGCCCCGTCGACAACACGCAGATGGTCGCCCAGATGGCGCAATTCTCAAGCGTCGCGGGCATCGCCGAGATGAACACGACGCTCAAGGCGATCTCGGACAAGCTTGCCGGCAGCTCGACCAGCGACGCGCTCTCCTATGTCGGCCGCACCGTGCTGACGCCGGGCCATGTCGCTTACGGGCGCACCGATGGCGGCATCGCCGGCGCGGTCGAGCTTGGCGACGACGCCACCGACGTGGTGGTGACGATCGCCAATGCCGATGGCGAGGTGCTCAGGAGCGTCTCGCTCGGCGCACAGCACAAGGGCACCGTCGCCTTCGACTGGGACGGCACCACCGAAACCGGTGAAGCCGCCGGCGACGGGCCGTTCCTCGTGACCGCGATGGCGATCAACGGCAGCGCCGAAATCGCCAGCCAACCGCTCGTCTGGGCGCCGGTCGCGGCGGTGTCGCTGCCCGCCACCGGCCAGCCCCTCCTCACACTGCCGGGCCTCGGCTCGGTTCCCGTTTCCGATATCCGCCAGGTCGGCTGATCCCTTCGTCAAGGAGCACCACGCATGTCCTTCTACACCTCACTCAGCGGCCTCAAGGCCTCGCAAACCGAAATGTCGACGATCTCGCACAACCTCGCGAACGTCTCGACCAACGGCTTCAAGCGCTCGGACACCGAATTCGCCGATGTCATCGCGTCGAGCGTGTCGGTCAACCCGACCAAGATGATCGGTTCGGGCACGGTCGTGAAGTCGATCCGCCAGCAGTTCAGCCAGGGCAATCTTGTCCAGTCCGAATCCTCGCTCGACCTCGCGATCACCGGGGACGGCTTCTTTGCCGTCAAGCCGGCCGCGGGCGGCACGCAGATCAATTACACGCGCAACGGCAGCTTCCTCGTCAACGCCGACCGCTACGTCGTCGACGGGCAGGGCAACCATGTGCAGATCTATCCGGTCGACGGATCGGGCAATGTCTTCGCGACCAGCGCGAGCGCGCTCACCAGCCTGCGCCTGCCCGCCACCAGCGGCACGCCCAGCGCGACACAGAACGTCGCACTCGCAGTCAATCTCGGCGCCACCACCGAGGTTCCCGCCAAGGCGACCTTCGATCGCTTCGATGCGTCGAGCTACAACAAGGCCGTCACGACGACCGTGTACGATTCGAACGGCTCGCCGATGACGATGACGACCTATTACAAGCGTGTCTCAGCGCCGATCGCAACGGTGCCGCCGGCGGCGCCCGATCTGTCGAGCACGTGGGAAGCCCATACCTTCGTCGGCGACCAGAAGATGCAGTCGGGAACGGGCGATTTCATCCAGCTTACCTTCGACGCCACCGGCACGCTCACCGCGCCGTCCACCCCGACCCAGTTCGGCGTGTTCACGCCGTCGAACACCGCGTCGAACCAGCAGATCACGATCGATTTCGCGGGCACCACCCAGCGCACCGCTGCGGGCGAGGTGCTGACCCAGACGCAGGACGGCGTGCCCGTCGGCGAATTGCAGGGCGTGACGATCGACGAGAACGGCTTCGTCAAGGCGAGCTTCTCGAACGGCGACAACCAGGTGCTCGGCAAGATCGCTCTGGTCAATTTCTCGAATCCCTCGGGGTTGCGCCAACTCGGTAACTCGACCTGGGCATCGACCGGGATTTCGGGCGAACCGACCTTTGGGCAGGCCAATGCCGACGGGCTCGGCGCGCTGATGTCGGGCGCGGTCGAAAGCTCGAACGTCGATATCACCGAGGAACTCGTCAGCCTGATCGCGGCGCAGCGCAACTTCCAGGCCAACGCCAAGGCGCTCGATACGTCGAGCAAGATTTCCGAAACGATCTTCAACATCCGCTGATCGACGCAGGGGGAACCGGGGACGATAGATGGACAAGCTGGTCTATACCGCGGCATCGGGCCTGCGCGCGCACATGGCGGCGCAGGCGGCGATCGCGAACAATATGGCGAACGCTTCGACCACCGGGTTCAAGGCCGATCGCGTCCGGTTCGACCAGCTTACCCTGATCGGCCAGGGGCTCGAAACGCGCCGCCCCACCTCCGAGGAGGTGATCGACGCCGATCGCAACCCCGGCAGCGTCCAGCAAACCGGCCGCCCGCTCGACGTCGCGATGAACGGCGATGCCTGGCTGGCGGTGCAGGCAACCGACGGCAGCGAAGCCTATACGCGGCGTGGCGATCTCGCGATCGCGGCGTCGGGCGTCTTGGAAACCGGTGACGGTTTCCCGGTGATGGGTTCGGGGGGACCCATCACCGTGCCGCCCGCCGACAAGGTGCAGATCGCCGCCGACGGCACGGTCTCGATCCTGCCTTTGGGCGCCGAACGCGGCACCGAGATGCAGGTGATCGACAAGCTCAAGCTGGTCAGCCCCCAAGGTTCGGACACGCTCAAGGGGCTCGACAACCTGCTCCACGTCAACGGCGGCGGTACGCTGCCCGAGGACATGGACGCCAAGATCGAGATCGGCGCGCTCGAGGGATCGAACGTCGACATGACGCAGGCACTGGTCGACATGATCCAGAACCAGCGCAGCTACGAAGTACAGGCCAACCTTCTGAAAGAGGCCAAGAACATGGACGAGAGCGGCGCATCGGTGATGCGCATGCCCAGCTGAGGATTTAGGATATGAGCAGCGCAGCCATGCACATCGCGCGGACCGGGCTCGACGCCCAGGACACGCGCATGCGGGTGATCTCGAACAACCTCGCCAACGTCAACACGACCGGGTTCAAGAAGGGCCGTGCCGCGTTTGCGACGCTGGCCTATCAGACGATCACCGCGCCGGGTTCGGCGAGCACGTCCGAGAGCAAATACGCGACCGGCCTCAACCTCGGCACCGGCGTCAAGATCCAGGGCACCGCCCGGATCGACACGCAGGGCGACATGCAGACCACGGGCAACGCGCTCGACCTCGCGCTCGACGGCGACGGCTATTTCCAGGTGCAATTGCCCGGCGGCCAGCTCGGCTACACGCGCTCGGGCAATTTCTCGCGCTCGCCCGAGGGGCTGCTGATCACGAGCGAAGGCTATCAGGTGATGCCCGGCATCACCGTGCCCGAGGGCACGACCTCGATCACGATCGGCACCGACGGCACCGTCTCGGCGACGATCCCCGGCCAGACCGAACCGAGCCAGATCGGCCAGATCCAGATCGCGAGCTTCCCCAATACGGGCGGGCTGCAGGAGATCGGCGACAATTATCTGGTCGAGACCGCGGCCTCGGGCCCGGTCAGCATCGGCATCGCCGGCGAAGAGGGCCGCGGCAACATCCGCCAGGGGATGCTCGAGGGCTCGAACGTCAACGTCGTCGAGGAGTTGGTCGACATGATCGAGACGCAGCGCGCCTATGAGGTCAATTCGAAGATGATCTCGGCGACCGACGACATGCTCAAATACGTCAATCAGAACATCTGATGCGCACGCTTTCCGCCCTGTCGCTCGGCATCGCTGCCGTCGCCTTCGTCGCTGCGGGCGCCACGCCCGCGCACGCCGAAAAGAAGCCGCACGAGGATTACAGCCTCACGCTGCCGCCACCGCCGCCGCCGCCGCCAGCCGACGGCGCGATCTTCCAGGCCGATTACGGCTATGCCGCGCTTCACGAAGGCTGGAAGGCGCGCCGCGTCGGCGATCCGCTGACGATCGTGCTCGTCGAGCGCACCGTCGCGACCAAATCGTCGACATCGCAGCTCGATTCGAAGGGCCAGTTCGGGCTCGTCCCGCCGACCACCGGCGCGCTGTCGCTGTTCAGCGAGAGCGATGCAACGCTCGGCGGCAAGCGCGGCTTCGACGGCAAGGGCAGCGCGGGGCAAGCCAATGCGCTGTCGGGCGAGATCAGCGTCACCGTGGCGCAGGTCTTTCCCAACGGCACGATGCTCGTCCAGGGCGAGAAGCGCGTCACGCTCAATCGCGGCGACGAGTTCGTCCAGATCAAGGGCATCGTCCGCATCGCCGATATCGATGCGAACAACCGCGTCGCCTCGACGCGCGTCGCCGACGCGCGGATTTCGTACACCGGCAAGGGCGACATCGCCCGCGCCAGCCGGCAGGGCTGGCTGAGCCGGTTCTTCCAGATCATCAGCCCCTTCTGACGGAGCGCCCGGCAATGGCCCGCATCTTCCTCGCCTTTCTTGCAGCGCTCCTGATCGCCCAGCCCGCTTATGCTGACCGGATCAAGGATCTGGGCGCGTTTCAGGGCATCCGCACCAACCAGCTCACCGGCTATGGCATGGTCGTCGGGCTGCCGGGGACGGGCGACGACAATCTCGAATATACGATCCAGTCGATGAAGGCCGTCGCCTCGCGCTTCGGGCTGCAATTGCCGCCGGGGGTCAACCCTGCGCTCAAGAACGCCGCGGTAGTGATGGTGACGGCCGAGCTGCCCGCCTTCGCCAAGCCGGGCCAGCGGCTCGACATCACCGTCTCGTCGATGGGCAAGGCCAAGAGCCTGCGCGGCGGAGCGCTGATCATGACCCCGCTCTACGGTGCGGACGGCCAGATCTACGCGATGGCGCAGGGCAATCTCGCGGTCGGCGGGCTGGGCGCGCAGGGCGCCGACGGCTCGAAGATCGTCATCAACATCCCGTCGAGCGGCCGCATCCCCGAGGGCGCGACCGTCGAGCGCGCGGTCAACACCGGTTTTGCCACCACGCCGCGCCTCACCTTCAACCTGACGCGCGCCGATTTCACCACCGCGCAGCGCGTCGCCGCCGCGATCAACAGCCGGCTGGGCAACGGGCGCGCCGAAGCGGTTGACGCCGTGTCGGTCGCGATCGCCGCGCCGCAGGGCGCCGACATCCGTACGATGCTGATGAGCGAAATCGAGAATCTCGACGTGATCTCGGCCGATCCGCCCGCGCGCGTGATCGTCAATGCGCGCACCGGCACCGTCGTCATCAACAATGCGGTGCGCGTCGGGCCGGCCGCGGTCAGCCACGGCAAGCTCACGGTGCGGATCGACGAGCAGCAGCAGATCAGCCAGCCCGCGCCGTTCAGCAAGGGCCAGACCGCGCTCCAGCAGAACAGCACCGTCGCGGTCGACGAGGAGGTGCGCCCGATGTTCCTGTTCGATCCCGGCCCGCAGCTTGCCGACATCGTCAAGGCGGTGAACGCGATCGGCGCGTCGCCGGCGGACCTGGTCGCGATCCTCGAGGCCCTCAAGGAGGCCGGCGCGCTCAAAGCCGACCTGATCGTGTTGTGATGGTCGAGAGCGTCGCCTCCCAGATCGCCGGGCTCACGCCCACCGTCTCCACCGACACGCGTCGGCTGGCGACGCGCGACAATCTCGACGCCGCGGGCGACAAGTTCGAAGCGATCTTCACCGGCATGATGCTCAAATCGATGCGCGCCGCGAAGCTCGCCGACGATCTGTTCGACTCAAAGGCACTCGATACGTTCCGCGAGATGCAGGACCAGAAAATCGCCGAGACGATGGCGTCCCACGCCCCGATCGGCATCGGCAAGGCGATGGTCGAGTTTCTCGCACGTGCCGACAGCGGCCTTGCACCCGGGACGCCGGCCGCGCCGTCGAACCAGGGGGGTGACGCAGCATGACCGACCTTCTCGGCATCGGCGCTTCGGGCGTCCGCGCCTATCAGACCGCGATCAGCACGACGTCCGAGAATATCGCGAACGCCGGCACCGCGGGCTATGTCCGCCGCACCACCAACATGAACGAGGTCGCGGCCGCCTCGCACGGGATCAACGGCAATGCGCCGCTGGTCGCCTCGGGCGTGGTCGTCAGCGGGATTGCGCGCGAAAGCGACGAACTGCGCCAGAGTGCGGTGCGCACCGCGGGCGCCGACCTGGCACGCAGCGAGACCGCGGTCACCTGGCTCGACCAGATCGAGCAGGCGCTGACGCGCAACGGGCTGTCGAGCGCGCTCACCGGCTTTTTCAACGCCACCAAGGCGATCGCCGCCGATCCGAGCGCGAGCGCGCCGCGGCTCGCGATGCTCGATTCGGCCTCGGGGCTGGTCGATGCCTTCAAGGGTACCGCGTCGCAGCTTGCGCAGCTCGGCCGCGATCTCGATGCCACCGCGGGCAATGCGGTGACGACGCTCAACGATCTCGCCGCCGGGCTCGCGCGGGTCAACGACGGGTTGAGCCGTGCCACCCCCGGCTCGACGGGCAGCGCGCAATTGCTCGACCAGCGCGACCAGATTCTCGAACAGATGAGCGCGCTCAGCGACATCAGCGTGACGATGGATGTCGCCGGTCGCGCGACGGTCAAGCTGGGCAATGCCAACGGCCCGGTGTTCGTCGCGCCCGGGCTGGAACCGGGCACGGTGCTTTACAGCCGCAACACCGACGGCGCGGTCTCTTTTTCGATGCGGCGCAATGGCGTCAGCCAGTCGGTATCGCCCGCGGGGGGCGCGCTTGCCGGCATCGCCGATTCGGCGCAGCGGCTCGCCACGGCGACCGATGCGATCAATCGCGTCGTCACCGAATTCGTCAACGGCGTCAACGCCGTGCAGGCGGCGGGCGAGACGCTCGACGGCAATGCCGGCGCACCGATGTTCACGATCGGCACCGACGCCGCGAGTATCGCGATGACGCTGACCGACCCGCGCGGGATCGCCGCGGCCACGCCCGGCGGTGGCACGCGCGACAACACCAACCTTGCCGGGTTCGACGCCTTGCGCAGCTCGGGCGGCGCGGAAGGCGCCGTCACCGCGCTCGTCGCCGATAACGGCGCCGCGCTCAGTTCGCGCCGGACGGTGGCGGCAGCGCAGACCTCGATCCATAACGGCGCGATCGCCGCGCGTGACCAGATGTCGGGGGTCAATCTCGATTCCGAGGCGGTCGATCTGATGCGCTACCAACAGGCCTATCAGGCATCGAGCCGCGTGATCCAGGTCGCGCGCGAAATCTTCCAGTCGATCCTCAACGTGAGCTAGCCCCATGCAGATCAGCACCCGTCTGTTCTTCGATCGCTCGACGTCGCAAATGGCGACGCTGTCCGCGCATGCCGACACGCTGCAGGCGCAGATCTCGACGACCAGGAAATATGCCGCGCCGTCGGACAATATCATCGCCTATCAGCGCTTGCAGGGAATCGCGCGGACCGGCGCCGACGCGACCGCTTATGCGACCAACGTCCAGCTTGCGCAGACCTTGCTCCAGCAATCGGACGCGACGCTTGCCAGCGTGCTCGATCAGGTGCAGCGCGCGCAGGAACTCGCCGTGCAGGCGGGCAGCGACACTTTTTCGGATTCCGATCGCAAGGCGATCGCGGTGCAATTGCGCGCGATCCTCGACGATCTCGTCAACCTCGCCAATACCACCGATGCGCGCGGCCAGCCCCTGTTCGGTGCGGGCTCGGCCCAGACCGGCGTCACCCGCGCGACCGACGGCAGCGTCAGCTTCGCCGGTACCGGCGATCCGATGGCGATCCCGGTGTCGGACACCGTCCAGATCCAGCCCACCGACAGCGCCCAACGCGTGTTCGGCGGGATCGAGGGTGCGGGCGGGCCCACCGATGTGTTCGCGATCATCGGCGCGCTCGCCGACACGCTCGAAAGCGGTGGCGACGTGGGGGCCGCGGCCGCGACAGCACTGGGCGATTTCAAGGCATCGGTCGATCATCTGACCGGCGTGCGCGCCTCGATCGGCGCGCGCGGCGCCCGGCTCGACCTCGAACAATCGCGCGCCGCCGATGCCGCCCATGCGCGCGAGATCGATCGTTCGGCGATCGAGGATACCGATATCACGACGGCGATCGCCGAGTTGCAAAAGACGATGACGATTCTGCAGGCGACGCAGGCGACCTTCACCCAGCTTACCCAGCTCTCGCTGTTCAATTACATCAAGTAGGTTCAGATTCATGGCCGGCAACGGTCGTGATTGCGCACAGCAGGCCGCTGGCAAGGAGCGCAGCGCAGACGCGTAGCCGACGCTACGCGCAAGCAAGTAACGTAGCCAGCGGCCTGCTGTGGGCAACCGCGTAGCGGCGGGCGGATTTTGGTGCAGGAAGGGCGTCCCTCGTCGGTCACGATGCTACTGCATCGCTCCCTTCTCGCTCCTACTCCTGCGCCAAAATCCGCTCCGTCACGGCCATTGCCGGCCATGAATCTGAACCTAATTACGGCGCCGGTAACCAATTAGCGACAAAATGAGGTCAAGCCTCGGGCGTCGCGGTCGTTATCTGAAGCAAGCGCGCGTGAGCCCAAGGGGGAAAAAAGCAACACCATGTTTCCTGCAATCGGCCTCGTCGTCCTTCTCGTCATGGTATTCGGCGGCTTCGTCTTCACCGGTGGTGCGCTCGGCCCCGTCATGGAAGCGATCCCGCACGAGCTGATCATCATCGGCGGCGCCGCCGCGGGCGCGCTCATCATCGGCAATTCGGGCAAGGAGTTGAAGGCACTCGGCGGCGGGCTCGCCAAGGTGTTCAAGGGGCCGAAATACCATAAGCAGGATTATCTCGACACGATCTTCCTCGTCTCGAAGCTGATGAAGATGCTGCGGATGGAAGGGCCGATCGCGCTCGAACCGCATGTCGAAGACCCCAAATCCTCCGCGATCTTCGCCGAATACCCCCGGCTGCTCGCCGATCATACGCTGGTCAATCTGATCGCCGACACGCTCCGCCTGGTCGTCGTGTCGTCGGGCACGCTCGACGTCCACGCGGTCGAAGAGGTGATGGATAACGCGATCAAAACGCACCACCAGAGCGTTCAGCGGCCGCAAACCTCGCTCCAGAGCCTCGCCGATGCGCTGCCCGCGCTGGGCATCGTCGCCGCGGTGCTGGGGGTGGTCAAGACGATGGGCTCGATCGACAAGCCGCCCGCGATCCTCGGCGCGATGATCGGCTCGGCGCTGGTCGGCACCTTTCTCGGCGTGCTGCTCGCCTACGGGCTGGTCGGCCCGCTCGCGACGCGGTTGCAACAGGTGATCGATGCCGACGCCGCCATCTACCACACCGTCAAGCAGATCATCATCGCCTCGCTCCACGGCCACCCGCAACCGCTGGTGATCGAAGCCGCGCGCTCGGGCATCGCCAACGTCAACCAGCCCGGCTTTGCCGAGGTGTTCGACGGCCTGCGGGGGCGTTGATTGATGGTATGGCTTCGCCATAGCGGCACCAGCCCACTCCCCCATCCGACCACCCATTCAGTGTACGATCGTGGGTGGTCGGGTGGGGGAGTGGGCTGGTGCGGCCTGCGACGGCAGGGAGCCGAATAAATGGCCGCCCGCGCGCCGCACGGCTCGAACCAGCCGCCCAAGATCATCGTCCGCAAAGTCTATGTCGAAGGCCATGGCGCCGGGCATCACGGCGGCGCGTGGAAGGTCGCTTATGCCGATTTCGTGACCGCGATGATGGCGTTTTTCCTGCTGCTGTGGATCCTCGGCGCGACCACCGAAAAGCAACGCAAGTCGATCGCCGATTATTTCGCGCCGACGCTGGTCGAACTGCGCGAGAACAGCGCCGGTTCGAACGGGCTGTTCGGCGGCGAATCGATCGTCGATCGGGATAATTACCAGCACAAAGCGTCGCAAACGGGCACGCGCGCGCTGACGGTGCCGTTCAGCGCCGCCGGCGGTCCCGATACCGGCAGCGGCCGCGAGGGATCGCTCAAAAATACGAGCCGCGAGGCATTGGCGGCCGAGGATCGCAAGAATTTCGAGGCGATGCGCCGCCAGGTGATGAGCGAGATCGCGATCAACGGCAAACTGTCCAAACTCTCCAAGCACATCCGGTTCGTGCGGACCCGCGACGGGATGCGGATCGACCTGATCGACGATGCCGATTATTCGATGTTCGCGCTGGGCACGACCGCGCTCGAGCCCGAAGCCGACAAATTGATCGGGTTGGTCGCCGACGCGATCAAGCCGAGCCAGAACCCGATCATGATCCGCGGCCACACCGATAGTCTCGCTTATGGCAATCCGGCGAACATGAACAATTGGATGCTCTCATCGGGCCGCGCCGAAGCCGTGCGCCGCCGGCTCGCAGCGGGCGGACTGGGCGAGGCGCGCTTCGAGCGGATCGAAGGCGTCGCCGAGCGCGAACCGATGATCGCCGACAACGCCGCCGATCCGCGCAACCGCCGCGTCGCAATCACCTTGCTCTACCGCCGGGGCGCGTTCGGGCAATAGCACCAGCACAAGCCGGCGCCCTTACCGCACCAGATCGAGCCCCCGCTCGTCGGCGCAGCGCAGCGCCTCGTCATAGCCGGCATCGGCATGGCGCATCACCCCGGTGGCGGGATCGTTCCACAACACGCGCTTGAGACGCGCGGCCGCTTCGGGCGTGCCGTCGGCGACGATCACCATCCCGGCGTGCTGCGAATAGCCCATGCCGACGCCGCCACCGTGGTGAAACGATACCCAGGTCGCGCCCGAGGCGGTGTTGAGCAGCGCGTTGAGCAGCGGCCAATCGGACACCGCGTCGCTGCCATCCTTCATCGCCTCGGTCTCGCGATTGGGGCTCGCGACCGACCCCGAATCGAGATGATCGCGGCCGATCACGATCGGCGCCTTCACCTCGCCTTTCGCCACCATTTCATTAAACGCGACGCCGAGTCGGTCGCGATCGCCGAGCCCCACCCAGCAGATCCGCGCCGGCAAGCCCTGAAAGTGAATCCGCTCGCGCGCCATGTCGAGCCAGCGGTGGAGGTGCAGATCGTCGGGGATCAGTTCCTTCACCCTGGCGTCGGTCTTGTAGATATCTTGCGGATCGCCCGAGAGCGCGACCCAGCGAAACGGCCCCACGCCGCGACAGAATAGCGGGCGGATATAGGCGGGCACGAAGCCGGGAAAAGCAAAGGCATCGGCGACGCCCTCATCCTTTGCCATCTGACGGATATTGTTGCCGTAATCGAAGGTCGGCACGCCGGCATGGTGGAAATCGAGCATCGCGCGGACCTGCACCGCCATCGATGCCTTGGCTGCTTTGGTCACCGCATCGGGATTGCTCGTACGCTCTCGCGCCCAGCGATCGAGGCTCCAGCCCTGCGGCAGATAGCCGTTGGCGGGATCGTGTGCCGAAGTCTGGTCGGTGACGACGTCGGGGTGGATACCGCGCTTCACCAACTCGGGATAGATATCGGCGGCATTGCCGAGCAGGCCGACCGAGACCGGCGTGCTGGCGTTACGGACGATATCGAGCGCTTCGTCGAGCGTGCGCGCCGCGCGATCGAGATAGCCGGTCTTCAAGCGCATCTCGATCCGGCTCGGCTGGCAGTCGATCGCGAGGCACGAGAACCCCGCCATCACCGCTGCGAGCGGCTGTGCGCCGCCCATTCCACCCAGCCCCGCGGTCAGTATCCATTTGCCCGAGGCGTCCCCCGAAAAGTGACGCCGCGCAACTTCGGCGAAGGTCTCGTACGTGCCCTGAACGATGCCCTGCGAGCCGATATAGATCCACGATCCCGCGGTCATCTGGCCGTACATCATCAGCCCGGCACGATCGAGCTGCTGGAAATGCGCCCAGGTCGCCCAATGCGGCACCAGGTTGGAATTGGCGATCAGCACGCGCGGCGCATTCTCATGCGTGCGGAAAATGCCGACCGGCTTGCCCGATTGGACGAGCAGCGTCTGATCGGCCTCGAGCCGGCGCAGCGCAGCGACGATCCGGTCGAAACTCTCCCAATCGCGGGCGGCTCGGCCGATGCCGCCATAGACCACGAGTTCGTGCGGGTTTTCCGCGACCTCGGCGTCGAGATTGTTCATCAGCATCCGCAAGGGCGCCTCGGTGAGCCAGCTTTTCGCCGTTATCTCGGTGCCACGCGCGGCCTTGATGATGCGGCTGTTGTCGAGACGGGTCATGCGCGTCCTTTCGCAAAATCGAGGCACGCCCCGAGTACGGCACGCAGCGTTTGCTGCATCGGCGCGGCGCGATCGGCGTCCCAGCGATCGGGCGCCGCTTCGTCGGCATAGCCGCGGATCGCGAGTTCCATCTGGATCGCGTGAACGCCGGTTTTGGGGCGCCCGTAACGGCGGGTGATCCAGCCGCCCTTGAAGCGGCCGTTGACGATCCTGGGTTCGGGGCAGGCGGCGGCGACGGCGGCCGTCAACGCCGGATCGCACGTCGCGCCATCATTGGTGCCGATATTGAACTGCGGCAGCACCCCGGCAAACAGCCGTGGCACCACGCCGACGATCGAATGCGCATCGTACAATACCACGCGGGGGTGCATGGCGCGCAGCCGCGCGATCTCGGCGGCGAGCGCGGCATGATAAGGATCGAAATAAGCCGCGCGCCGCGCCGCGATCGTGGCGTCATCGGGCTCGGCCCCTGCTTCGTACAGCGGCTCGCCCATGAACGTCGTAATAGGGCACAGCCCGGTCGTCGCCTGCCCGGGATAGAGCGACGCGCCGCTTGGATCGCGGTTGAGGTCGATCACGCTGCGCGACACCGCCGTGCGGATCATCGTCGCACCGAGATCGCGGGCGAACGCATAGAGCCGGTCGACATGCCAATCGGCATCGCGCTGCGACAGCGCGATCGAGCGCATCCCGGTATCGTGCGGCGCGGGGATGTCGGTGCCCGCGTGCGGCACGCTGACGATCAGCGGCGCATCGCCGCGTGCGACGGTGAGCCAGCCGCTCACGCCACCCCCGGCAGATCGGCGGCGACGCCCGCAATCCGCTCCGATCGCACCAGCGCGTTCGCCCTGGCCATGTCGGGCGCGACATGGTGATCGTCGTGCATCATCGGCACCTCGGCGCGGAGCAGCGCGCGCGCCGCCTCAAGCGCTACACTCGACGTCAGCGGGGCGTGGAAATCGCAGCCTTGCGCCGCGGCGAGCAATTCGATGCCGAGGACATGGCCGAGATTGTCCGCCATCGCGAGCAGCCGCCGGCTGGCGTGCGCCGCCATCGAGACATGATCCTCCTGATTGGCCGAGGTCGGGATCGAATCGACCGAGGCCGGATAGGCGCGCTGCTTGTTCTCCGACACCAGTGCCGCGGCGGTCACCTGCGGGATCATAAACCCCGAATTGAGCCCCGGCCGGGGCGTGAGGAACGCCGGGAGCCCCGACAAAGCGGGATCGATCAGCATCGCGATCCGGCGCTCGGCGATGCTGCCGATCTCGCACAAGGCGAGCGCGATCGTATCGGCGGCGAACGCGACCGGCTCGGCGTGGAAATTGCCACCCGACAGCGCCGCGTCGGCGTCGGCGAAGATCAGCGGATTATCGGTGACGCCATTGGCCTCGGTCGCCAGCGTCGCCGCTGCCTGCCGCAGCAGATCGAGGCATGCGCCCATCACCTGCGGCTGGCAGCGCAGACAATACGGGTCCTGCACGCGTTCGTCGTTGACGGCATGGCTCGCGCGGATTGCCGAGCCCGTCATCAGGCCGCGCAGCGCCGCCGCGGTCTCGATCTGGCCCTGATGGCGGCGCAGCGCGTGGATGCGCGGATCGAACGGGGTATCCGATCCCTTGGCCGCCTCGGTCGAGAGCGCGCCGGTCACCAACCCCGCGCGCAGCAACGCCTCGGCCTCGAACAACCCGGCGAGCGCGAAGGCGCAGGAGAATTGCGTGCCGTTCAACAGCGCGAGCCCTTCCTTGGGGCCGAGCGTGAGCGGGACGAGCCCGGCCTCGGCGAGCATCGCGGCGGCGGGGCCGGTCTGCCCGCCGCGCATGATCTCACCGACGCCGATCATCGCCGCGGCCATATGCGCGAGCGGCGCGAGATCGCCGCTCGCCCCGACCGAGCCTTGGCCCGGAACCACCGGCAGCAGGTCTTGTGCAAGCATCGCTTCGAGCATCGCGATCGTCACCGGCCGCACCCCTGAGGCACCCTGCGCGAGGCTCGCGAGCTTGAGCGCGAGCATCAGCCGCACCACCGGCGCGGGGGTGGGATTGCCCACCCCGGCGGCGTGGCTGAGGACGATATTGCGCTGGAGCATCTCGAGTTCGTCGTCGCCGATCCTGACGCTCGCGAGCTTTCCGAACCCGGTGTTGATGCCATAGACCGGCTGGTGCCGGGCAAGGATGCGCGCCACCGCCGCCGCGCTCGCCGCAATGGAGTCATCGGCCGCGCGATCGAGCATTACCGCCGCACCGCGATAGATCGCCCGCCAATCGGCGAGCGCCATCGCGCCGGGCCGGATCGTGATCGTCATTGGCCTCTCCAGACACGGCGATGGAGCGGGTTGAACCCGATCCGGTAGACGAGCTCGGCAGGAGTCTCGACGTCCCAGATCGCCAGATCGCAAGATTTGCCCGCCTCGAGCGTGCCGATCTCGTGGCCGAGGCCGAGCGCGCGAGCGCCCTCGCGCGTCACGCCGAGCAGACATTCGGCAACGGTGAGCCGGAACAGCGTTGCGCCCATGTTCATCGCCAGCAGCAACGAGGTGAGCGGCGACGTGCCGGGGTTGCAATCGGTCGCGAGCGCGATGGCGACGCCGGCACCGCGCAGCCCCGCGATCGGCGGGACGTGCGAGTCGCGCATGAAATAGAAGGCGCCCGGTAGCAGCACCGCCACCGTCCCCGCTGCCGCCATCGCGGCGATCCCGGCGGCGTCGAGATGTTCGAGATGGTCGGCCGAGAGCGCGCCGTATTTCGCCGCGAGCGCGGCACCGTGGCTGTTCGAGAGTTGTTCGGCGTGGAGCTTGACCGGCAGGCCGTGCGCCGCCGCCGCTGCGAACACGCGTTCGGTTTGCGCAGGGGTGAAGCCGATCGTCTCGCAAAAGGCATCGACCCCATCGGCGAGGCCTGCCTCGGCGATCGCGGGGATCATCCGATCGCACACCTCGGTGAGGTACGCGTCGGCGTCGGTGCCGGGCGGAACCGCATGTGCGCCGAGGAAACTGGTCACCACGCGAACCCCACGCCGGCCCCCAAGCGCCCGCGCCGCGCGCAACATCCTGATCTCGGCATCGAGCGACAGGCCATAGCCCGACTTGATCTCGATCGTCGTCACGCCTTCGGCGATCAGCGCGTCGAGCCGGGGCAGGCTCTCGGCAATCAGCGCGCCCTCGTCGGCGGCGCGCGTGGCCCGCACCGTCGAGGCGATCCCGCCGCCGGCGCGCGCGATCTCCTCATAGGACGCGCCCTCGAGCCGCTGCTCGAATTCGGGCGCACGGTTGCCGGCGTAGACGAGGTGTGTGTGGCAATCGACCAGTCCGGGCGTGATCCAGCGCCCGCCGCAATCGATCCGCTCGATCGAGTCGGACGGCGCGCCCTCGGCCGCGCCGGCATAGACGATACGCCCGTCTTTTGCGGCAATCGCGCCGTTCTCGATCACCCCCAGCCCCGCGCCGACCATCGTCGCGAGCCGCGCATGATGCCAGAGTCGGTCGACCGTGCGATCCATGTCGCCATCCTCGTCACGCCGCGCTATTATGTCTAGACATAATCGGCGAGGGCGACGCGTATGCATCTATGGTTCGAGACGGCGCTGCTTCCCGACGGCTGGGCGACCGGCGTGCGGGTGGGCGTGCAGCACGGCCGGATTGCGTCGATCGAGGTAGGCGCGGCGCAACCCGGCGATGTGCGGCACGCGATCGGCGTGCCGGGGCTGTGCAACGTGCATAGCCATGGCTTCCAGCGGGGGATGGCGGGGCTTTCCGAACGCCGCGGCCGCGCCGGTGACGATTTCTGGAGCTGGCGCGACGTGATGTACGCCTTTCTCGACCGGCTGACCCCCGACGACATCGCCGCGATCACCGCGCTCGCTTATGTCGAGATGCTTGAGACCGGCTACACGCGCGTCGGCGAGTTTCACTATCTCCACAACGATGTCGATGGCCACCGTTATGCCGATCCCGCCGCGACCGCCGCGAGCATTGTCGCCGCCGCCGACCAGACGGGGGTCGGATTGACCTTGCTTCCGGTCTTTTACGCGCACGCTGATTTCGGGGGCGTGCCGCCGACGCCGGGCCAACGGCGGTTCGTGTCCGACATCGATGGCTTCGCGCGGCTGGTCGACGCGTCGCGCGCGCTGCTGCCGGATGACGTCATTATCGGCATCGCCCCGCATTCGCTGCGCGCGGTGACCGCCGACGAACTGGCCGCGATCCTGCCGCTCGCGGGCGACGGCCCGATCCATATCCACGCCGCCGAGCAGGTGAAGGAGGTCGAAGCGTGCCTCGCCGCGACCGGCGCGCGACCGGTCGAATGGCTGCTCGCCAATGCGGGAGTCGATGCGTGCTGGTGCCTCATCCACGCGACCCACCTGACCGATACCGAAGGCGACGCGCTCGCCGCGAGCGGCGCGGTCGCGGGGCTGTGCCCGGTCACCGAGGCCAATCTGGGCGACGGCATCTTCCCCGCCGTCCGCTATCTCGCGGCAGGCGGCGCGTTTGCGACCGGCACCGATTCGAACATCCGCATCAACGCCGCCGACGAACTGCGCGCGATCGAATATGCCCAGCGGCTGATACAGCGCCAACGCAATGTGCTGGCGGACGAGAATCGGCCGTCGGCCGGCGCGCGATTGTTCGGCGGCGCGCTGGCAGGCGGCGCCCAAGCATTGGGAGTCGCGACCGGCCTCACGGTCGGCGCGCCCGCCGATCTGGTGGTGCTCGATGCCGACGATCCCGCGCTGATCGGGCGCAGCAGCGATGCGCTGCTCGACGGCTGGATCTTCGCCAGCCGCAACGCCGTCCAGCATGTCTGGCGCGGGGGGCGACAGGTGGTGGTGGACGGTCGCCACGTTGCACGCGACGCCGTGGCTGCGCGCTACCGCACGACGCTCACGCGGCTGCTCGCATGAGCCTCGACGCGCGCATCCGGGCCGATATCGAAGCCCGCATCCGATCGGGGGCGTGGCCGCCGGGGCACCGCATCCCGTTCGAGCACGAACTGACCGAGACCTATGGCTGCTCGCGCGCGACCGTCAGCAAGGCGCTGGGGGCGCTCGCGCGCGCCGGGTTTATCGAGCGGCGCCGACGCGCGGGAAGCTTCGTCGCGCATCCGCCGATCCACGCCGCGGTGCTCGACGTGCCCGATCTGCGCGCGGTGATCGAGGCGCGCGGCGAGGCGTATCGCTGGGCGCTGACCGAACAGCGCCGCCACGCCGGGGCCGAGGTGCCCGAGATCGGCCGCGTCGGCCCGATCCTCGCGGTGACCGGGCTTCACCAGGCCGACAGCGCCCCGTTCGGCTTCGAACGCCGCTGGATCGCGATCCATGCCGCGCCCGAGACCGCGGCGCAGGACTTCACCGCCATCGCGCCCGGATCATGGCTGCTCGCGCACGTGCCGTGGAGCGACGCGCGCCACCGCATTTCGGCGGTTGGCGCCGATCCGGACGCGGCAGCGGCGCTCGATCTCACCGCGGGAGAGGCGTGCCTCAGCCTCGAACGCTGGACATGGCGCCGCGGTGCGCTCGTCACCTATGTCCGCCAGGTCTTTCCCGGCACGCGCTACGATCTCGTCGCTGAATTCAAGCCTTCAAGCTGACGGAGACGTGCCATCACTCGCCGCTGCCGATTTGAATTCGCTTCCGATTTCGTCCAAGCCGAAGGGGTCGATCCCGATGGGAGATGCACGTGCTGAACATGCTGCTGATGCTGGGCGCCGCCGCGCAGACGCCGGTGGAACCGCCGCTGATTCCAGCCTTTTTTACCGCGCAGACGCTCTATGAGATCTGTGCACGACCCAATAACGGCCAATGTTCGATGTACGTCGCCGGGGTGATCGACGGCGTGTTCCTGACCGAGGCGCGCACCGGCGACGAGACGATCTGCCGCGCCGCTATCACCAATCAAAAGGCCGCCGAACTCGTCACCGCCTATCTCACCGCGCATCCCGAACGGCGCACGGAATCGGCCGCGAGCGCGGTGAAGGCGGCGATCGCCACCGCGCTCCCCTGCCAGGCGGTATAGACGTCAGACCGGGTAGAGCGCCTCCGCGGGCGCCACCGCCGCCGCGACGAGCCCCAACGCCTCCGGCACAATCTGCTCGACATAGAAACGCGCCGCCGCGCGCTTGAGCGTGCTGAACGCCGGATCGCCTGCCGCATCGGCCATACGACCACTGCGTTCCATCAGCCACCCGCACACCGCGACCGACAGCATCGTCAGGAACGGCGTGCTGCCCGCGAGTCGATCGTCGTCGGTCGCATCCAGCAACGTCTGCGCGGTCGCCTCGCACGCGTCGATCAGCGCGCGCAGGGCCGGGGCCTCGGCTTCGGCGCGCATGTCGGCGATCAGCGCGGCAAGCACGGCACCGCCCGCCATCGGTAGCTTGCGGCCGACCAGATCGGCGGCCTGGATACCGTTGGTGCCTTCGTAGATCGGCGTGATCCGTGCCTCGCGAAAATACTGCGCGACACCGGTCTCCTCGATATAGCCCATCCCGCCATGCACCTGCACGCCGAGGCTGGTGACGACGCAGCCGATCTCGGTCGCGTGCGCCTTGGCGAGCGGGGTAAGCAATTCGAGCCGCCCGCGCGCGCCCTCGTCGCTAAGCGCGGCGCGATCGACCTGCGCGGCGGCGTAATAGACCAACGCGCGCGCGGCCTGCGTCTCTGCGGTCATCCGCATCAGCATCCGGCGGACATCGGGGAATTGGATGATCGCCGCCGGATGTCCCTCGCGCCGCCCCTGAATCCGCTCGCGCGCATAAGCGACCGCCTGCTGCGTCGCTGCCTCGGCGATCTGGACGCCCTGCAAGCCGACGTTGAGCCGCGCGTTGTTCATCATCGTGAACATCGCCGCCATCCCACCCAGCTCGTCGCCGATCAGCTCGCCAACGCAGTTCCCCTCGTCACCAAAAGCGAGCACGCAGGTGGGCGAGCCGTGCAGCCCCATCTTGTGCTCGATCGAAACCACGCGCACGTCGTTGACCTCACCCGGATTCCCGTCGGCGTCGGGCCGGTATTTGGGAACGAGAAACAGCGAGATGCCGCGCGTCCCCGCGGGCGCATCGGGCGTGCGCGCCAGCACGAGATGGACGATATTGTCGGCCATGTCGTGATCGCCGAACGAGATGAAGATCTTGGTGCCCTGAATCGACCAGGTGCCGTCGCCGCGCGGCGTCGCCCGCGCCTTGAGCGCCCCGACATCCGAGCCCGCCTGCGACTCGGTGAGGTTCATCGTCCCCGTCCATGCGCCGGTCGCGAGCTTGGGGAGATAAAGCGCCTGCTGCGCCGGGGTGCCGTGATGGAGCAGCGCCTCGATCGCGCCCACCGTCAGCGTCGGCGCGAGCGCGAAGCTCATGTTGGCGCTGCCGAGCGTTTCGAGCACTGCGGTCTGGAGCGTGAACGGCAAGGCCTGCCCACCCCACGCCTCGGGCACGCCGATCGTGCCCCAGCCGCCCTCGACATAAGCTTTGTAGGCGGCGGCGAAGCCATCGGGCATGCACACGCCATTGGGGGTCCAGCGTGCGCCCTCGGTATCGCCCAGCCGGTTGAGCGGTGCCCATTCGCCCACGGCGAAGGCGCCGATTCCGTCGAGCACCGCGTCGATCGTATCGGGGGTGGCCCCGGCGAAGCGCGGCGTATCGGCCAGCGCCGCGATGTCGACGATGTGATCGAGCACGAAGCGCTGATCGGCGAGCGCAGGCGTGAAGGGCATCGGCATCCTCTCTTTGTGCTTGGACGTCGCCGCGATATAGCGCGACGAAATGACCGCTCCAAACTTCGTCGTCACGACGCGCACCTTACGCTACGGCCCGGCCGCGATCGCCGAGGCGGCAGCGCTGATCGCAGCGGGCGAGCCGGTCGCGGTGCCGACCGAGACGGTCTACGGACTCGCTGCGGACGCGACCAACACCGCTGCCGTGGCGCGCATCTATGCTGCCAAGGGCCGGCCGAGTTTCAACCCGCTGATCGTCCATGTCCCCGATCTCGCCGCCGCCGAACGAATCGGCATGTTCGACGCCGATGCACGCGCACTGGCACAGGCTTTCTGGCCGGGACCGCTGACGCTGGTCGTCCCGCTGCGCCCCGATGCGGGAATCGCGGCGCTGGTGACCGCCGGGTTGACGACGATCGCGCTGCGCGTGCCACGCCACCGCGCGATGCAGGCACTGCTCAAGGCGACCGGCAAGCCGCTCGCCGCGCCATCGGCCAATGCCAGCAATCGCATCAGCCCGACGCGCGCGGCGCATGTGCTGGCCACGCTCGATGGGCGTATCCCCTTAATTGTCGATGACGGCCCGACCGCGGCGGGGCTGGAATCGACGATCGTCAAGAACGGGGCGATCCTTCGTCCGGGGCCGATTGCCGAGATCGATCTCCGACACTGTCACCACCCCGGCGAGGAAAAGCCCCCGGTGACGCAAGATAGCGATGCCGGACAGCGGCCGTCGCCGGGATCGGCAGTCGAGGCGCCCGGGCAGCTTCCGACCCATTATGCGCCCGCGAAGCCGGTACGGCTGAACGCCATCGACGCGGCTGCCGACGAATGGCTGATCGGTTTCGGCACGATCGCCGGGGATGACACGCTCTCGGCCTCGGGCGATCCGATCGAGGCGGCGGCGCGGCTGTTCGATGCGCTGTACCGCGCCGACGCATCCCCCCGCCCCCGCATCGCGGTCGCTCCCGTGCCCACTGCGGGCATCGGCGCCGCGATCAACGACCGGCTGCGCCGCGCCGCACACCGATAACGGTCTTTACGTCAGCGCAACGACGGTTAGGCTGCCTCGATCCCGCCATGCTTCGAGACGCGGGAGACAGGAGGGTGCCATGACCAACGTACAACGGGGGCTAGCGGAACTTATCGGGACGTTCTGGCTGGTATTGGGGGGCTGCGGTGCTGCGGTGTTGGCCGCCAGCGTGCCCGGTGTCGGCATCGGTTATGCGGGCGTCGCGCTCGCCTTCGGGCTGACGGTGCTGACGATGGCGTACACGATCGGCCATATTTCGGGCTGTCACCTCAACCCCGCGGTGACGATCGGCCTGTGGGCCGGCGGCCGCTTTCCGGCGAAAGACATTCCGCTTTACGTCGCGGCACAGGTCATCGGCGCGATCGCGGCGGCGGCGCTTCTCTATCTGATCGCCAGCGGCAAGGCCGATTATTCGCTGGCGACCAACGGGCTGGCGGCCAACGGCTTCGGCGAGCATTCGCCGCAGAGCTTTTCGCTGACGTCGGGGCTGTTGCTCGAGATCGTGTTGACCCTGTTCTTCGTGCTCGTCATCATGGGATCGACCGACAGCCGCGCGCCCGCCGGGTTCGCGCCGATCGCGATCGGGCTGTCGCTGACCTTGATCCACCTGATCTGCATCCCGGTGACCAACACCTCGGTCAACCCGGCGCGCAGCACCGGCCCGGCACTGATCGCGGGCGGCTGGGCATTGCAGCAATTGTGGCTGTTCTGGGTGGCCCCGATCGTCGGCGGCGTGCTCGGCGGCCTCATCTACAAGACGCTTGGCGCCGATTCGGGCAAACGCCCCGATGTGACGGGCGAACCGCTCTGATCGATCCGTGGTGGGAGCGCCGAAGTGCCGGCGCCCCATCACGGCGTCTATACGCGACTCTCAGGCGGGCGCGCTTTCCTTGGCGCGATCGGCGAAGCGCTTGCGCAGCTTCTGGAGCTTGGGCGGGATATGCGCGATGCAATAGGGATTGCGCTGGCCCTCGCCCTCCCAATATTCCTGATGATAGTCCTCGGCCGGCCAGAAACGGTCGGCAAGCTCGATCGTGGTGACGATCGGCTGCGGCCATTCCGCCTGATTGCGTTCGATCGCGGCCAGCGCGGCGTGATGCTGCATCTGATCCTGCGGGAAGATCGTCGAGCGATATTGCGTGCCGACATCATTGCCCTGCCGGTTGAGCTGGGTCGGATCGTGCGTCGCGAAGAAAATATCGAGCAGATCGGCATAGCGTACGGAATCGGCGTCGAAGGTGATGCGGATCGCCTCGGCATGGCCGGTATCGCCGTTGCACACCTGCTTGTAGGTCGGGTTCTCGGTCGAGCCGCCCATATAGCCGCTTTCGACATTTTCGACGCCGATCACGTCGTTGAACACCGCCTCGGTGCACCAGAAGCATCCACCCGCCAGAATCGCCGTTTCGCTTGCCATCGCTCTTTCCTTCCGTTCTTGGGAGACAAGATAGGATGGCGAAACGCAAAGGAAAACCGATGGCGAGCGTGATGGTGACGGGCGGGGCGGGCTATATCGGCAGCCATGCGGTGCTGGCGCTGCTCGATGCGGGGCACCGCGTGGTCGTGATCGACAACCTCGTCACCGGCTTCGCCTGGGCGATCGACCCGCGCGCCGCGTTCGTCGAGATGGCGGTCGAGGATAGCCGCGTGCGCGATGTCATCGCTGGGCACGAGGTCGAGGCGATCATGCATTTCGCCGGATCGGTGGTGGTGCCCGAATCGGTCGCCGATCCGCTCAAATATTATCGCAACAACACCGCCGCGAGCCGGACGCTGATCGACAGCGCGGTAACCGCGGGGGTGAAGCATTTCATCTTCTCCTCGACCGCCGCGACCTATGGCATCCCCGAGGTCGTGCCGGTGCATGAGGACAGCCCGACCCGGCCGATCAATCCCTATGGCATGTCCAAGCTGATGACCGAGATCATGCTCAAGGACACCGCGGCCGCGCATCGGATCAATTATGCGGCGCTGCGCTATTTCAACGTCGCAGGCGCCGACCCTGAAGGCCGATCGGGTCAATCGACCGCGGGTGCGACGCATTTGATCAAGGTCGCGGTCGAGGCGGCGACGGGCAAGCGCGGGCATGTCGCGGTGTTCGGCAGCGATTTCGCTACCCCCGACGGCACCGGCGTGCGCGACTATATCCATGTCAGCGATCTCGCCGCCGCGCATGTCGATGCGCTCGCCGCGCTGATCGCCGAACCGGCGCGCAACCTGACGATGAACGCGGGCTATGGCCGCGGCTATTCGGTGCTCGAGGTGCTCGACGCGGTCGATCGGGTGACCAATGTGACGATCGAGCGCCGCATCGAAGGCCGCCGCGCGGGCGACCCCGATGCGCTCGTCTCGGACAACCGCCGCATCCTTGAAACGCTGCCCTGGCGGCCGCGTTATGCCGATCTCGATCGCATCGTCACCGATGCGCTCGCCTGGGAGCGCACGCTCGCCGAGCGCGGCTAAATTTTAGGATACCAGCAGGCTCACCGATGGGGATGGCCGCTGTTGGGGGGAGCGGACCTAGCCGTCCCCAAGCGTCGGTGCTGTCCCGGCGAACGATAGGCCGCATCGTCGCTCTACCGATCGGTTCGCGCGCACCAAGAGAGGAACAACCAGACGCTGCTCTTCCACAGGTATCTTAGTCCCAATCTTGCCCCACTCATGCCAATAATGCGTGCTGCCATTCGATTTCACGCCGACATCGAGAGTGTAGGCTCCCAATAGAGATGGATCGGAATAGTTGAACTGCGTGACGGTGATCCCGCGCTCAAATCCACGCGGCCCATTCCCATCCGACTGATACGATCCTCGTCTCACATCCGGCGCAACGGCACGCAGCGCCTGCTCAATGCAGTCGTAATCGACAGTGCCGCTAAAGTCCTTCTTCCACGCCACGTGAACGCCCGGATCGCAACCGGCTACTCCGCCGATCAGCACAATGGCGACCGCGCGCGCAGCTAGGGATCGGATGTTCACGGCCCGAGACTGATCGAGATTGGATATGTCTGCAAGTGGGCGCTTCTGCCGCTTCGATTACGTCCACGACCTGGCCTGCGATGTCCAGTCACGCTGCGAGGGCGCGGCCGATCGGTTCGGCGTCGGGGACGATCAGGTGCAGCATGCCTTCGGTGCGCGCCACCGCGCGGACGCCCAGCGCGGCCAGCCCTGCATCATCGACTGCATCGTCCCGTAACCGCAGCATCAGCCGGCTGGGATTGGCGGTGACCTCGGCGAGATTGTCGCGGCCGCCGAGCGCAGTCAGCCAAGCGGTGACGTCGGCGATGGGCGTAATCGTGGCCCTGGGCGACTCGATCACCGCTGCGGCACCGAGCGGCCCTGCTGCCGCGCGCATCTCGGTTGCGACCAGATCGGCTTCGGGGCCGAGCACCACTTGCAGCGCTTGTGCCGAAGGTCGCACGACCCCCTTGGCGCCCAGCGCGCGTAGCCGTGGCTCATCGACCGCGCCCTGATCGGCGACCACCAGCCTGAGCCGCGTGGTGCAGGCGTCGATGCTCGCAAGATTCGCTGCCCCACCGAGCGCCGCGACGAAGGCGGGGCCGCGCGATCCCGCGACGGGCGCGATCTCCTCGCCCACGGGTTCATCCTCGCGGCCGGGGGTCTTGAGATTGAAACGGAGGATCGCGAACCGGAACACGCCGTAATAGAGCAGGAAATAGACGATCCCGACGGGCACCAGCAGCAGCGGCCGCGTCGCCTTGGAAAAATTGAGCGCGTAATCGAGCAGCCCCGCCGAAAAGCCGAAGCCGAGTTTGATCCCGAGCAGGTCCATCAGCGCCATCGCCAGCCCGGTCAGCACCGCGTGGAGCGCATAAAGCAGCGGTGCCAAGAACATGAAGCTGAACTCGATCGGCTCGGTCACCCCGGTCAGGATCGCGGTCAGCGCCATCGACAGCAGCATCCCGCCCACCGCCTTGCGCCGCTCGGGGAAGGCCGAGCGATACATCGCGAGACACGCCGCGGGCAGGCCGAACATCATCACCGGGAAGAACCCGGCCATGAACGCCCCCGCCTTCGGATCGCCCGCGAAGAAGCGGTTGAGATCACCGGTGCTGCCGTGGAAATCGCCGACGAGGAACCAGGCGAGGTTGTTGAGGATATGGTGCAGCCCGGTGACGATCAGCAGCCGGTTGAGCAGCCCGTAGAAGAACAGCCCGACCTCGCCCGAACCGATCACGAGCGTCGAGAGCGAATCCATCCCCCCATCGATCGGCGTGTAGAGCCCGCCGAACACCAAAGCGAGCCCGAGCCCGGCCACCCCCGACAGGATCGGTACGAACCGCCGTCCACCGAAAAAGGCGAGATATTCGGGCAGCCGGATCGTCGCATAGCGATTATAGAACGCCCCCGCGATCAGCCCCGACAAAATCCCGACCGGCACCGAAAGCTTGGCGATCGCCTTGGTCCGCCACGCCTCGGCGGCAAGCGCGCTGGCATCGGCCGACAGCCCGGCGAGCGCCTCGGGCGGGACGGAGAGCAAGGTCATGCTCCCGCGCGTCGCGACGAGGAAGCAGACGATCCCGGCCAGCCCCGCCGCGCCATTATTGTCCTTGGCGAGCCCGACGCCGATGCCGAGCGCGAACAGCAATCCCAGATTGTCGAAGATCGCCGCCCCCGCCGCCGCGACGAAAGGCACGTCGAACAGATCGGGCTGGCCGAGCCGAAGCAGCAGCGCCGCCACCGGCAGCACCGCGATCGGCAGCATCAGCGCCCGGCCGAGCGGCTGGAGCGCTTGCAACGAGAGCCTCATGCGGCATCCTCCATCAACGATCGGCTGAGCGCGCGCACCGCCCCGGCATCGGGCGCGAGCAACGCGGCGCGCGCGAGATCGCGGCAGCGCCCCATGTCGAGCCCGCGCACCAGCGCCTTGATCTCGGCGATCGTGGCGGGCGGCACCGACAATTCGATGACACCGAGCCCAAGCAGCACCGGCACCGCCTCGGGCTCGGCGGCCAGCCCGCCGCACACCCCGGTCCAGCGGCCATGGATCGCGCCGCCGCGCACCGTCTCGTCGATCAGCCGCAGCACCGCGGGATGGAGCCCGTCGAGCCCCGCGGCCACCGCCGGATTGGTGCGATCGCGCGCGAGCGTATATTGACTGAGATCGTTGCTGCCGACCGAGAAAAAAGCGGCATCTTCGGCAAGGCTTGCGGCGAACAGCGCGGCAGCGGGTGTTTCGACCATGATGCCGAGCGCGGGCGCGGCGACGCCGGCTTCCCCGGCAAGCCGCCCCAGCAACGCGCGTGCCGCGCCCAGTTCGGCCCGATCGGCGACCATCGGCAGCATGATGCTGAGCGCGCCCTGATGCGCCACACCGAGCAAGGCGCGAAACTGCGTCTCGAGCAGATCGGTGCGCGCCAGCTGGAGGCGGATGCCGCGCAGCCCGAGCGCCGGATTTTCCTCGGCCGCGAATGCGAGCCACGGCGCGGGCTTGTCGGCACCGATATCGAGCGTGCGCACGATCAGCGGGCGCGGGCCCAGCGCGTCGGCGATGGCCTGATACGCCGCGCGCTGTTCGGCCTCGTCGGGCGGCGCGGCGCGATCGAGGAACAGGAATTCGGTGCGCAACAGCCCGCATCCCTCGGCGCCTGCCGCCACTGCCGCGCGCGCATCGGCGGCCGAACCGAGATTGGCGACCACCTCGATTCGAACGTTGTCGCGCGTCATCGCCGGGTCATGCGCGCGCGCCTCGGCTGCCTTGCGCCGCGCCGCACGCACCATCACGGCTGTGCGCGCATCCGCGATCACCGCGGCAGCGGGCGCGATCGTCAGCGTGCCATCGGCCAGGATCAGATCGACGCCGTCCTCGACCAGTGCGAGCGCCGGGCCAAGCCCGGTGAGCATGGGCACGCCCATCCCCGCGGCGATGATCGCGACATGCGAGGTCGCGCCGCCCTGCGCGAGCGCGATGGCCGCCGGGCGCGTCTCGAGTGCGAGCAATTGCGAGGGAAAGAGTTCGTCCGCGACGAGAATCGCGCCCTCGGGCAAGGCAGATGCGGGCGCTTCCTCGCCCGCCAGCGCCGCGCGCACGCGGCGTTCGAGATCACGCAGATCGTCGATCCGTTCGACGAAGCGGCGATCGCCCGCCGCGCGCAGCGGCGCGATAAAGCCCTCGATCGCCGCACGCCATGCGAAGCCCGCGCTTTTGCCGGCAGTGATCGCACGCTCGGCCGCCGCCTCGACCTCTGGGTCGTCGAGAAAGGCGAGATGCGCCGCCGCGACGCTGGCGCCGTCGCCCTTGCCGAGCGCAGCGGCATGGAGCGCCGCGCGTACCTTGAACCGCGCGGCGGCCAGCGCCTGCCGTTCGAGCGCGGGGCCTTCCCCGGCTTCGGCGGCGGCAAGCGCGGTATCGCGCCATCGGTAGGCGCGGCCGATCGCCATGCCGGGCACCGCGACCACGCCGGTCAGCCGATCGGGCAGCACCATCGCGGGCACGGGCGCCGGTGCGGGCGCGGCAGGCGCCACCGCGCGATATTCGTCCATCCCGGTTTCGAGCAGATCGGCGATCGCCGCCACCCCCGCTTCCGCCCCGCGCACCGTAACCGTATCGCCATGGCGGAGCGCGAGCGCGAGCATCGCGACCGCGCTTCGCGTTGAGGCGGTCCGGCCATCGGCGGCGATCAGTTCGACCGCCTCGTGCGCACCAGCCAGTTTGGCGACGCGCGCGGCGGGCCGGGCGTGAAGCCCATGCGCAAGCGGCAACCGCAGCGTACGCTCGGCGATCGCCACGACATCAGACGCGACCGTCGAGGCGGGGGCAACAGCACGAAGCTCGTAAAGCGCCTGGCCCGCCGCGATCAGCCGGGGCTCGGACAAGGCGGTGAGCACGAAGGCGTCATTATTGGTGACGATCACCGGCGTCACCAGACTGCGCGCGCGCCGCCCCACGGCGTCGAGATCGATCGTGACCAGCAGATCGCCCGTCGCCACGCGATCGCCCGCATGCACGGCGGGGGTAAAGCCATCGCCATCGAGCCCGACCGTATCGAGCCCGATATGGAGCAGCAGCACCGGCCCTGTATCGAGCGTGATCGTCACCGCATGGCCCGCCGGATGGACGCTGTCGATCACGCCATTGCCGGGTGCGACCAGCCGCCCGTCGATCGGGTCGATCGCCACCCCGTCGCCCAGCATGCGATCGGCAAAGACGGGATCGGGAACCTCGGCAAGCGGCGTCACCCAGCCGGCGAGCGGGCTCGCGATTGGGATCATTCGGGCGCGCCCAGCGTCAGCCGATCGAGCACCCAATAGGGATCGATCCCGGTTTGCGCGAAGGTGAGGCACAGATCGTGCGTCCCCGGTTGCGGCGCGATACTGCCCGACACCGTGGTGACGCCAGCGCTGGCGAGGGCGGCGGTGAGCGGCACGGTGGCGATCACCGGGCCGTCGCAGGAATCGCGCCGCACCTTGAATTCGCCCGCCGGTGTTGCGGGGGCTTCGTGGGTGATGTGCTTGATGTCGTCACCGATCGCGAAGTTGAACGGCATCTGCCCCACCTCGGCGGTGATCCGCGTCGCACCATCGAGCGGCGCGTCTTTCCAGATCCAACACGGCTTCATGATATCGACCCAGTGGATGCGGCGGACGCCATCGGTCACGCCGTCATCCTCAAGCCGCAGAGGAATCGCGTTGGAGCATAGATCCATTTCGGCGGCGGCGCGCGTGCGCAGCACATCGGGCGTCACCGCCCAGCGCATTTCATCGCCCAGCGCGACATCGCCGGCAAAGCTTTGCGCACGCACGATCGTGCCGTACGCAAGCTTCAGCGGGACGGTATAGGCGGACGACGTCGCCGTCGGCGCGCTACCGTCGGTGGTGACTCGCACCGTACCGATCCCAGCCGGCTGATCCAGCACCACCTCGATCGCATCGCCCCGGCCGGCAAAGCGGGCGAGCGGGACCAGCGGTGTGACGTTGTAGGCAAGCCCCATGCGCTGCCAGCGGCCGAACGCGGCGACCAGCCGATCCGACAGCCCGTCCCAGTCGCGCGGCGCGCTGGACCAGGCCATGTCGGCCAGAATCGCGGCGCGCGGCCACATCATGCGATCGGCATAAGCAGTGGTGCTGAGATGCTCGGTCCACAGATTGCCCTGAAGCCCGAGGATATGCTTGCGCTCGGCAGGCGTCAGCGCGGCGGGCGCCGGATCGAAGGCGTAGAGCTTGCGCCAGTCGACCAGTTCGCCGGGGCCACCGGGTTCGTCGGGCGACACGCTCTGCCGATAGTTGAAATACAGCGTCGGCGCCGGCGAGAGCACGGTATCGTGTCCGGCCCTGGCGGCGGTGATCGCGCCGTCGATCCCGCGCCACGACATCACCGTGGCGTCGGCAGGCACCGCGCCGTCGAGGATTTCGTCCCAGCCGATCAGCTTGCGATCGTGCTTCGCGAGATACGCCCCGATCCGGGCGGTGAACCAGCCCTGGAGCGCGTTCTCGTCCTTGAGCCCGAGCGCCGTGATTTTCGCCTGGATCGCGGGATTGGCCTTCCACTGACCCTTGACCGCCTCGTCACCGCCGACATGGATATAGCGCCCCGGAAACAGCGCCATCACTTCATCGAGGACATGTTTCAGAAACGTGAAGGTGGCGTCATCGGCATTGTAGAGGTTGGGCAAGATGCCCCAGTCGTGGCTTGGCGCCGTGGGCGGGTTGGAGGTCGAGGCAAGCGTGGGATAGGCGGCGATCGGCGCGGTCGCGTGGCCGGGCATCTCGATTTCGGGGACGATCGTGATGTGGTGCTGCGTGGCATAAGCGACGATGTCGCGGATCTCGGCCTTGGTGTAGAAGCCGCCGTAGCGCACCGGATTGCCCGCGGCATCCACCCCCGCCGCGCCCGCGGGTTGCCGCCACGCGCCGACCTCGGTGAGCTTGGGATAGCGATCGATCTCGATCCGCCACGCCTGATCGTCGGTTAAGTGCCAGTGGAGCGTGTTGAGCTTGGCCATCGCCATGCGGTCGATCAGCGCCATAATATAGGCGGGCGGCTGGAAGTGGCGCGCCGAATCGAGCATCACGCCGCGCCAGGCGAAGGCGGGCGTGTCGTCGATCGTAACCGCGGCGATCCGGCCGTCCTTGCTCGCGGCGATCAACTGCCACAGCGTTTCCGCGCCGTAAAAGAGCCCCGCGTCGGTGGAGGCCGAGATGGTGGCACTGGTGGGGGTGACCACCAGTCGATAGGCTTCGGCACCCTTGATGGCGGGATCGCGCGCGAAGCGGATACGCCCGGTTCGGGTCAACGCCAGATCCGGCCCGCCGGTGCGCTCGACCAGCGAGCGCAGGCGCCCGGCCGCCGCGAGACTGCCGTCATCAACCACCGCAATCCCGGCCCCCGCCACCGTGAAAAAACCGTTTTGCGGCGTCACGCTGGCAGGCATCGGCAGCAGCGGCAGGCTCGATTGGGTGTGCCCCGCCGCCGGCAGGATCAGCGACAGCGCGGCCGCGGCGAATATGGTACGCATCTGGGAAACCCCTTCAAGCGGACATGCCGATCGACGCCATACCGCGAAAGCGCCGGGCGCCGCTAATGCCAAGTACCGGCCCGCGGTGGACCGGCCCGGCGATGACGGGCGGCGGCGTGATGGTACACGCCGCCGCCGCTGCACGATCAGAAGTTGAAATTGACCGTGGCCATGAACTTGCGCCCGCTTTTGTACACCCCGCGCGGCAGCCGCGGGGTGTTGGCATAGGCATAATATTGGCTGTCGGTGAGGTTCATGCCCGACAGCGTCAGCCCGACGTTGCGGGTAAAATTATACGTTGCCGACACGTCGAGATTGGCGCTGTCGCGAACGTACATCTGGTCGCCGCGATCGATGCCGGTGAAATATTTCGACCGCCACGTATAGGTGCCGCGTACCGCCACCGGGCCACTTTCGAAGAACGGGCTGAGGCTCGCCTGATGCCGCGAATTGAACGGCAGGTCGGCGCCGTTCTGGCCGCTGCCGTCCGAATAGGTGTAATTGGCGAGCACGCCGAAGCCCATCGGCAGGCTCTGCTGATAGGCGATCGCGAAACCCTTCACCTTGGCCGATCCCGCATTGTACGGGCGACTGATCTGATAGGTCGTCACCATGTTTTGCGACTGATTGAAATAATCCTCGGGCGCGGTCTTCTGAAGGATGTAATTACCGACATCCTTGTAGAACACCTCCGCTGCCAGGATCGCGCGCGGCGCCAAATACCATTCGAGCGAGGCGTTGTAATTGCTCGATTCGTACGGATCGAGATTGGGGTTGCCGCCGCCGCCGGTGAGGATCTGATCCGACAGCCAGAAATAATTGGTCATGTCGGCATAGTTCGGCCGCGCGATCACCTGCGCGGCAGCGAAGCGGACGATCAGATCGGGCTGGAGGTTGATCGCGACGTTCACGCTCGGCAGCACGTTCGAATAATGTTTCGACGTGGTCTGCCAGGTCCAGTCGGGTTCCGAATTGCACGGCGCGCCGGGATTGCAGACAAAGCCCGCGCTGGCGCTCTTGGTATCGACATAGCGCGCGCCGACATTGCCGCGCAGCGCGCCCTGTTCGAAATTGACCTGTGCATAGGCCGCGTGGATCTTCTCCTTCACGTCCCAATTGCCCGCGGTGAATTCGGCCGCGGCGAACATCGACGGCACCGGGAACGCCGCGCCGGGCGCGAGCCAGTCCCCGCCCTCGACATAATCGACCATCGCACCGCCATCGATTTTGAATCGCCCGGTCATCTGATCGTTCACACCGTCGAAGCCGTTGAGATAATTGCTGCCCGCCCCGCTCGGATCGAACAGCGACGCTGGCGCGCTGACCCCGGCGACGGTGACGCCCGCATAGGCCTGGCTGGTTTGATGGTCGCGATATTTGTAGCCGAGCTGGATGCTCTTGAGGCTGCCGTCGAACTTGAGCGTCAGATCGGCCTGCCCATAGCGTTCCTTGTCGCGCGTCGGCTTGTCGACGAGATTGCCGCTCCAACCCGGATCGGTCGCGAACGCGGCCGGGTTGCCGAGCACGTCGCCGGGATAGCTGATCGTGCCGGGCGCCTTGGGGGCGCCGCCGATATCGACCGTGTAATCGGACCAGTTGAGGAATTCGAGAAACACCTGGTGCTTGCTGCCGCCATCGGCCTTCGAACTGCCGCCCTCGACGTTGAGCGCCCAGCGATCGTCTTCCCACTCGGCCTGGCCGTGCCATGTCTCCGAATGCATCGAGGCGATGCGATATTGCGCATCGAACACCGACAGCGCGTTGGTGAAGCTGGCACTGGTAACAATGCCATCCTCGACATTGAGCCCGGTTAGCTTGTTGGCGCTGTTCCAGGTATTGCCGGGGAACGCATATAGCGACTGGTTGAAATTGTTGTAATCGGCGTCGATCCTGAGCCAGTCGGCGGTGAGCGTCAGCTGGCTGACCGGCTTCCACTGCGCGGTCGCCGAATAGGTCAGCCGTTCGCGCTCCTGCTCGAAATAGCTGGTGCCGAACGCATTGGGGAAACGCGCGCCGGGATTGGCAGCGAGCGTCGACGCGCAAGCATCGGTGCAATTGCCCGACCCCGATATTCTCGTATCAGCAGGATTCGTGGGAACGGGATAGGCGTCCTGCGGCCGTGAGCCGGCCTTGGCGTCGTTCTTGCCATCCCAGAAATCGGCGGTGATCGTGCCATAGCTTTCGAGCCCGTCGCGGCGCAGCCGATCCTTGGCGCGCTGGAACGACGCGAGCAGGCCGATCGTCCCGGCCTCGTTGCGCCAGCTCAGCAGCGCCGAGCCTTGCAGATCGCCCTTTTTCGAGCGGTCGTTGTAGAGATAGCCGACCGCCGCCGCCGCCGTGAACGGATCGAGATCGAGCGGTTTGCGTGTGACGACGTTGACGGTGCCGCCGATCGAGCCCTCGTCGATCCGCGCCTCGGGCGACTTGTAGACATCGACGCGGTTGACGAGCTGCGGTGCGAGCAACGCGTAGTTGAAGGTGCGCCCCGGCGAATCGAGAATGAACCAATCGGCCGACGCGACCGTCTGCCCGTTGAGCAAGGTGCGGTTGAGCGCAGGATCGGTGCCGAGGATCGAGACCTTCTCGCCCTGGCCGAACGCCCGATCGACGGTGACGCCGGGCACCAGCGTCAGCGCCTCGGCGACGTTGGTGTTGGGGAATTTGCCGACGTCTTCGGCCGATACCGAATCGACGATCGCATTGGCGTTGCGCTTGGCGTCGATCGCGGCCTCCAGTGAGGCGCGGATGCCGGTGACGACGATCTCGCCCGGTGCATCGCCCTGGTTGGCGGTCGCGGCGCCGGTCGTGTCCTGCGCATAGGCTGGCGCGGCCATACCGAGCGCGAGCGCGCTCACGGTGCCGGCGAACATCATCCTGCTGGTGTGCAACATGTCCTCTCCCCCTTCTCCGGCCCCGCCCAATGGACAGGACCAAAATACGACCAACCTTGTCGATGAACCCACGCACTTCGGCGCCTTCGGGCTCTGATCGGCCTTCTGCCCCCTCATAAGGCGCGGATCGACCGCCGAATGCAATACCAAAAATGATGCCAATGTGCTTTTTTTCTATTTTGGTATTGAATAGGCATTACATCTCGCTCTAAGGTGCGCTGGTGCAGGGGGCGATGAACATGATTGTCGAACGGATCGGCAGGCTGGACACGGCGAGCGCGGCGCCGCTCTATCTTCAGCTTCAGCGCGTCTTGCGCGAGGCGATCGAACACCGCGTGCTCGGCCCCGACGAGGCGTTGCCGCCGGAGCGTGATCTTGCCGAGGCCTATAAGGTGTCGCGCGTCACGGTGCGCAAGGCGCTCGACGGGCTGGTCGACGCGCGGCTGCTGACGCGCCGGCAGGGCGCGGGCACCTTCGTCGCTGCGCGCGTCGAGAAGAATTTCGCCACCATTTCATCCTTCACCGAGGACATGCTCTCGCGGGGGCGCGCGCCGCGCAGCGAATGGCTGTCGCGTTCCGAGGGCAGTGTCACGCCCGAGGAAGCAATGGCGTTGGGGCTGAGCCCGGGCAGCCCGGTCTATCGCTTCACCCGCATCCGCTACGCCGACACCCAATCGATGGCGCTCGAACATGCGACGATCCCCGCGCGCGCGCTCGCCTCACCCGATCTGGTATCCGATTCGCTCTACAAAGCGCTCGGTGCCAACCGCCCGGTGCGCGTGCTCCAGCGGCTGCGCGCGGTGCTCTTCACCCCCGAGCAGGCCGAGTTGCTCGGGATCAAGCCGGCCTCGGCGGGGCTCGAGATCGAACGTCGCGGCTTCGCGCAGGACGGGCGCACGGTCGAATTCACGCGATCCTATTATCGCGGCGACGCCTATGATTTCGTGGCCGAGCTGAGCGTCGGCCCCGTATAGCTATCCCTGAACCCGGAGTTCGCGTCCTTGCCCTCCTCCCCCGATCGCACGCTGATGTTCGACGAAGCCGCCGAGTCCGGCGCGGTGGTGCAGCGGCAGCGTGACGCCAATCGTACGGCGCTGGTGGCACTGGGTGAGCGTTTGCGTACCCGGCGCCCCTGCGCGGTGGCGACACTCGCGCGCGGCAGTTCGGACAATGCGGCGACTTTCGCGCGCTATCTGATCGAAACCCGGCTCGGGGTGCTGACCAGTTCAGTGCCGCCCTCGGTCGCGTCGGTCTATAATGCCGCGCCCGATATGGCCGAGATGGTGATGCTGGCGATCTCGCAATCGGGCCAAAGCCCCGATCTAGTGAGCGGGCTCGCGGCGGCGCGCGCGCGCGGCGCATACGGCATCGCGCTGACCAATGCCGAAACATCGCCGCTCGCCGCCGGTGCCGATCTCTCGCTGCCGCTCCACGCCGGGCCCGAGCGCAGCGTCGCGGCAACCAAATCGTTCGTCGCGAGCCTTGCGGCAATACTCGATCTGGTCGCCCATTGGAGCAACGATACGTCGCTGGCATGCGTGCTCGACACGCTGCCCGATGCACTCGGTCGTGCCTGGGACTGCGATTGGGGCGCCGCGCTCGGCCCGCTCGACCGCGCGACGAGCCTTTATGTCGTCGGGCGCGGGCCGGGTTACGGCATCGCACAGGAAGCCGCGCTCAAGCTCAAGGAAACGTGCGGCCTCCACGCCGAAGCATTCAGCGCCGCCGAGGTCCGTCACGGGCCGATGGCACTGGTCGGCAAGGGATTCCCGGTCCTGCTGTTCGCGCAGGACGATGCGACCCGCCCGAGCGTTGCCGCGCTCGCGCAGGAATTTGCCGCACGCGGCGCGACCTTGTTCCACGCCGGGCTCGGCGATGCGCCGGGGATGGCGCTGCCCGTGCTCGACGCCGACCCCGCGATCCAGCCGCTGCTGATGATCGAGAGCTTCTACCGCCTCGCCAACGCGCTCGCGCTCGCGCGCGGGCACGATCCCGATTCGCCGCCGCATCTGGCCAAGGTTACCGAGACCGTTTGATGGCAATAGCGCTTTGCAACGCTCGCGTGCTGCTGCCGTCGGGGCTGCGCGACGATGTTTGCGTCGTGATCCACGGTGCGCACATTCGCGAGATCTCCTCGTCGCCGCCCGCCGATGCGACGATCGTCGACCTTGGCGGCAAATTGCTGTTGCCGGGGTTCATCGATTGTCAGGTCAATGGCGGCGGCGGCGCGCTGTTCAACACCGATCCGAGCGTCGCGACGATCGCCACGATCGCCGCCGCACACCGCCGTTTCGGTACCACGGGGCTGCTGCCGACGCTGATCAGCGACGATCTGTCGGTGGTCGAACGCGGGATCGCGGCGATCGACGCGGCAATCGCGCAAGGCGTGCCGGGGATATTGGGCATCCATATCGAGGGCCCGTTCCTCAATCCGCTGCGGCGCGGAATCCATCCCGAAGCCAAGCTGCGCCAGCTTGAGGACGGGCTGATCGATCTGCTCGCCACCCCGCATCGCGGCCGCACGCTGGTGACGCTGGCGCCCGAGCGCGCGACACCGGCGCAGATCGCGCGGCTGGTGGCGGCCGGGGTGATCGTCTCGGCCGGGCATTCAGACGCCGATTATGCGACCGTGCGCGGCGCGATCGACGCCGGACTGACTGGCTTCACCCATTTGTTCAACGCGATGTCGCAGCTCGCCAACCGCGCGCCGGGCATGGTCGGCGCCGCGCTTGAGGATGATGCGACCTGGGCGGGGATCATCGTCGACGGCCACCATCTCCATCCCGCGACGGTGCGCGTCGCGGTGCGCGCCAAGCGGACCGACCGGCTGATGCTCGTCACCGATGCGATGCCGAGTGTCGGTTCGACCGAAGCGACCTTCCTGCTGCAAGGTCGCACGATCCGGCGCGAGGGCGACATCCTGCGCGGCGCCGACGGCGTGCTCGCGGGATCGACGCTGACAATGGCGGGAGCGGTCGCCAATATGATCGCGCAAGGGCGGGTGTCGCTCAGGACCGCGGTCGCGATGGCGTCGGCGACCCCGGCGACGTTTCTCGGGCTGGCCGATCGCACCGGCGCGATCGCCGCAGGCTTCGCCGCCGACCTGGTGCTGGCCGATGACGCGCTGACGGTGGAACGGACGTGGATTGCCGGGCAGGCGGCTTAAGGCCAGCGCCTGGATTATCTTTCGTTTATCGTTACTTCCGAGTCGCCAGATGAGTCCATCCGGCTCGACATCACTCTAAATCCGCCGCGCGATCCAGCCCGCGAACCAGCCGAGCCCGATCGCGATCGCAACGGCAGTGAGGCCGTAGAGGATCGAGGCATGCTCGGCCGCACTGGCGACGAAGCGCTCGAAGCCCGATTTGCGGATATCGATCTCGCGCACCGCCGCGGCGAGCACGCGGCCGTCCTGGATCAGGAAAGTCTCGGCGGTGAACTTGCCGACAGGGACGCGCGCGGGGATCGCGATCCGGGCGCGATACAGCACGCCATCGGTGATCTCGACCGCCGCGGGTTCCTCGACATAGAGGCCGGTGCGGTGGCGCACGTCGACCAACCCCTTGGCGAACCGCGTCTGCTCGGCGATCGGCGCGGTCGAGGCGGGCGATAGCTGGAGGCTGTCGAGCCCGAGTTCGTAGATCGCGCGGGTGCGCGCATCGACCAGCTTCTCGATCGGCTCGGGCGAGGCGATCGCATAGAAGGACGGCGCCGAGCGGAAACGCATGCTTGCCGCGTTGATCCAGATGCCGGCGATCTTCTGCTTCTCGCGCAGCAGGATCGATTGGGTCGGGCCCTTGACGACGACCACCACCTCGGCGGGCGTCTCCTTCGCGTCGGGCACGCGCCCGCCGGGATAAAGGATCGCCCCGAACAGCAGCAATTGGGCGCCGGTGAAGCTGTACGCGATCTCGATATCGCGTTGTGACACATCGGGCACCAGAGTCGGTTTCTCGGCCCCGATCAGCAGCGGCGCGAGCAGCACCAACGGCCAGATACGCCGCCTCACAGCAGGTCGACCGAATAGAGTTCGGGCGGCCGCCAGCCGAGCCCGACCGCCATACGCACCGCGACCGCGAGCACCATCACCGCGAGCAGCAGCCGCAGATATTCGGGTTTGATCCGCGTCCCCAGCCGCGCGCCGATCTGCGCGCCCGCCACCGATCCGATCAACAGGAGCACCGCGAGCACGATATCGACCGCCTTGGTGGTAGTGGCGTGCACCATCGTCGCGATCACGGTGACGAACAGGGTCTGGAACAACGATGTACCAACCACCACCGCAGTGCTCATCCCCAGTAGATAGAGCATCGCCGGCACCATGATGAAACCCCCGCCGACGCCGAGCAGCACCGTGAGGATACCGGTGAAGAAGCCGAGCATCAACGGCCCCAGCGGCGAGATATAGAGCCCCGAGGCATAGAAACGCGTGCGAAACGGCAATGCCGCGATCATCGGATGATGCCTGCGCTTGCGCGGCCGACGCGGCGTGGCGCCACGCACCACCGCGATTGCCTGCAGCGATTCGACCGCCATCATCCCGCCGATGCCACCGAGCAGCACGACGTAGATCAGCGCGATCACGGTATCGATCTGACCGGTGGCCTGGAGCAACGCGAACAACCAGCCGCCCGCAACCGTCCCGACGATGCCGCCGGTAACGAGCACAACCCCCATCTTCATATCGACGCCCTGACGCCCGACATGCGCGAGAACACCCGAAACGCTGGAGCCGGTGACCTGACTGGCCGAGGTCGCCGCAGCGACGGTGGGCGGGATACCGTAGACGATCAGCAGCGGAGTCGTGAGAAAGCCGCCGCCGACCCCGAACATCCCCGACAATATCCCGACGCCGCCGCCCAGCAGGACGATCACGAACGCATTTACCGAGAGATTGGCGATGGGCAGGTAGACGTCCATCCCCGATGGTATCGCGTTCGTCGTCGCGGCGATAGCATCGGCATGTCGCGGTGCGTCAAAAATCGGTGCCGAGCGATAGCGCCGGCCCCGACCCCGGCCGCGTATCCCCCGCCAGCCGGGCCCGCCAATCGAGCGACAGGCGAACATGCGCACGCTGCCCCAGCGACAGATCGACAGCCATTGAGGGGCCTGCATCAAGGCGCGCCGCGTCGCGCTGCGCCGCACCCCAAACCCCTGCACCAAGATCGATACCGACACCCCCGATCGTGGCGACCCGATGCGCAAGCCGCGCCGCACCATCGGCGAATCCCTCTCCGCCGCGACGAGCAATCGCGCCGGCCTGGCCATAAGCCTCAAGCGTCACACCCGGCGCCACCGCTACCGGACCAACACCACCGATCACACCGATCGTCGGGCCGCCCTTGCCGCCATCGATGGCGAGCCGTTGCTCGGCAACCATCCGAACTGGCGCGCGGATCGGTTGCCACTCAACCCCCAGCGCTACCTCGCGCCCGTTCCCCCGGAGCGGCGTCGCCACGCGCCCGACCAGCGCAATGTGACGGCGCTGATCGATCGTATAGACGAGCCGCGCGCCAGCCTGACTGCCGCCAAGCTGACTACCGCCAAACGCCGCACCGGGCGCGCCATCGCCGCGCAGTACGATCCAGCCGCTTGCCAGCCAGCGCGAATCGGGTGCCGCCGCGCGCGGGGCGAGCGGTAAGCTGGCGGGGTCATGCCCGGTACGCTGGGCAAGCGCGAGCGTATCCGTCGTGTTGGACAACGATCGAGCCACCTCGGAAGGCGGAAGACGCAATGCCGCGATGATCGGCGCGCGCACCGCGACCCCGCGGCGGCGCATCCAAACCGGACTCGCCCCCGGCCGCCGATCCTCGACGCGTCGGGACGGCGGGTGCGGTACGAATGCATGATCGGGGATCTTCGCGGTCACCCGGTACGGGAGGGAGACGGCGACGGCAGCAGCGGGGGTTTTGAGCGCCGGCCACAGCATCACCACCCGCAGCGTGATCCAGCCACCCAGCACAATCGCGAGAAAGCGCAGCGGGCGGCCACCGGCGCTCACAGCACCGGCTCGGTCGCATCGTCTGTGGGAAAGTGGTGCGCCGTTTTGTCCCAACGTGGCGCACGCCCTGCGAGCATCCCGAGATAGCGCCAGATCGCGCGGCGCACCGCGAACATTGCAATCACATTGCCGACAAACGCGCGCGGCAGTGCCCACAATGCCTCGCGACGACCATAAGAGAGCCCGGTGAAACAGACGCGCATCGCGAGCCGCCACACCAACAGGATCGCGTTGATCGAGAGCAGGAGACTAAACATCCCATCGAGCCGCGGCGGCGCGATTCCGGTCGACCAATGGAGGGCTGTTGCCGCGCCCCACACCACCAGCGCGAAATAAGCAGCCGCGAGCACCAGCACCGCGAGCGGCGCCCGGCGATCACGCATCCGCATCCAGCGCTCGCCGAGATGGCGCCGCTGCCCCCAGCCGGTGCGATCCCACCCCGCCAGCGCGATGCCGACCAGCCAGCGCGCCTTTTGCCGCACCGCCGCGTCGAGCGTCGCGGGAAAATAGGCGCGGACCGCGACCACCGGCCCGCCGGGATATTCGGGGATACGCGCCAGAATACCGCTGCCGCCGAGCACACCGACGCGCAGCCCGAACTCATAATCCTCAGTCAGGCTCGATTCGTCGAACGGCACGCCACCGCGCAGCGTCGCGATCGCATCGAGCGCGGCGCGCGCGATCGCGCAGCCGACCCCGGCGAGCGGCAGTCCCGCGCCCAATGCTTCACGGACAACCAGTTGCTTGGTGTGCGCCTCCGAGAATTCATCGAGATAATGCCCCGAGACGAACCGCGAACATTGGTCGGGGAGCGGGAGAACGGGGAGTTGAACGACCCAATGCCGATCGATCAGGCGATCGAAGATCGCAAGCTCACCGGCATGGACGACATCTTCAGCATCGTGGAGCACGACCGCCTTGGCGCGTCCTCCTTCGGCCGTCTCATCGCGCAGCAGCGCCCGCCACAACGCGTTGAGGCAATCGGCCTTGGTCGTCGGACCCGGCCGCGGGCCGATCACCAGCCGTACACGCCCATCGCCCGCTGCGATTTCGGCCACGGCATCAATGGTGGCGCGATCATTGGGATAGACGCCGACATAGAGCCGGTAATTGGGATGATCGATCCGCGCCAATGCGGTGTCCAGCATCGCGCCGATCACGCGCGATTCGTCCCATGCGGCAACGAAGATGACGAGCCGGTCGGCGTCCTGCGCGACGACGAAATCGGCGAGCCGCGCGCGCGCGTAACGACGCATCACGGTTGCCCGACGCCAGCCAGTGCGGACGAAGAAGATGGCATCGATCGCGAGATCATCAATGCCGCCGATCAGGAAGCCGACCGCTGCGAACAGCATCGCCTCACGCACCACAGCATCGAGCCCCCAGACGACCCAGCCCCAGTCCACGGCTTCCGAGCCTCCCCCCGAGTCGGAAAGCCTGATGGTCGCGCTACCCAAGACGTTAAGCAAGTTTTTCGTATTATGCGAAAAACTTGCGCTGGACTTGCCGGTCTCGCAGGGTAGTTTTGTCCGTTTGGGGCGCGCAGAACGGGGAACGACCGATGAAGCTTTTCGCTCGCGCGGCGCTGCTTGCTGCCATGCTCGCTCCATTTGCCGCACTCGGCGACAGCGGACCGCAGGTGGTGATGGCATCACCTGGGATCGGCGACGGCGCGATCGAACGATTCACGGTGCGCTTCAATCAGGCGATGGTGCCGCTGGGCGATCCGCGCGCGGCCACGCCCTTCACTGTCAAATGCCCGGTCGAGGGGCAGGGGCGCTGGGTCGATCAGACCACCTTCGTCCATGAATTCGCACGCCCGCTGCCGGGTGGCGTCACGTGCAATTTCGATCTGCGCGACGATCTGAAAAGCCTGTCGGGCTATGCGATCGGCGGCCAGCGCCATTTCACCGTCGATAGCGGCGGCCCCGTCGCGCGCGCCGTGCTTCCTTATCGCTATGGCGGCGACATCGAGGAAGATCAGGTGTTCCTCGTCGCCGCGAATATGCCCGCGACACCGCAATCGGTGGCCACGGGCGCCTATTGCGCGGTCGACGGCATCGGCGAGAAAATCGCCGTCGACGTGCTCGACAGATCGGTGCCCGCCAAGCTGCTCGGCGCAATGGGCACCGATCTATGGGAGATCGGTCACTTCCTCGATCAGGCAGGCATGCCCCAGACATTGCCCGAGGACGTCGGCCAGCGTGAGCAACTCCTTGCCGGCGTGACTGCACTCAAATGCCGTCGCCCGCTACCGCCGGGGCGCGACATGGCGCTGGTCTGGGGCGCGGGTATCAAGGGTGCCAACGGCAAGACTGCCGGTGCCGAACAGCGCTTCGACTTCACCGTGCGCAAGGCCTTCGCGGCCCGCTTCGAGTGCGGCCGCGTCAACCCGCAGGCGGGCTGCAACCCCGTCGAGGACGCGCATGTCCGCTTCTCGGCGCCGATCGCGATGGACCAAGCGAACGCGATCCGGCTGGTCATGCCCGACGGCGCGCAGATCGCGCCGACGATCGACAAGAGCGCCAGGGGCAAGGCGACGATCGCCGACCTCACCTTCAAGGCACCGTTACCCCCCGCGGTTACCGCCAAGCTGACACTGCCCGCCGATATCAAGGACGAAAGCGGCCGGATGCTGTCGAACGCCGAACGCTTTCCGCTCGAGGTGCGTATCGACGAGGCGCCGCCGCTGGTAAAATTTGCCGCAGGATTCGGCATCCTCGAGGCGAGCCAGGGCGGCGTCTTGCCCGTCACGGTCCGTAACGTCGAACCCGCGCTACAGGGCCGTAACGTGGCAATCAGCGGCCAGCGCCTGCGCGTCAACGGATCGGACCGCGAGATCGCCGAATGGCTGCGCAAGGTCGACCAGGCCGACAATTACAAGAGCCACGAGGAGACGCGCGGCAAGGAGCGCGTGCGGATCAACGACACCGGGGCCGAACCGATCCTGAGCGATGGAACGGGCACGCCGATGAATCTCGCGCTGCCGGGCAAGGGCAAGACTTTCGAAGTTGTCGGGATACCGCTGAAACAACCCGGATTCTATGTCGTCGAACTGGCGAGTCCGGCGCTCGGCAAGGCGCTGCTCGGCCGCGATGCACCGCGCTATGTCGCCGCGGCAGCGCTCGTCACCAACATGTCGGTGCATTTCAAATGGGGCCGCGACCGCTCGCTCGTCTGGGTGACCGCGCTCGACACCGGCAAGCCGATCGCCAATGCGCGCGTCCAGATCAGCGACAGTTGCACCGGCACGCTGCTCGCCAAGGGTGTGACCGATCGCAGCGGCGGTCTCAACATTCCCGCCGGGCTGCCCGAACCCGAAAATTACGGCAATTGCGAAAGCCAGAGCGCGCCCCACCCGCTGATCGTCAGCGCGCGGCTGGGCGACGACATGAGCTTCGTCCTGACCGGCTGGGACGAGGGCATCCGCCCATACGATTTCGACCTGCCTTATGGTTATTCAGCAACCGAACCGGTGTTCCATACCGTGTTCGACCGCGCGCTCGTCCGCCAGGGCGAGACGATCCACATGAAGCATATCGTGCGCCAGCCCAAGGCCACCGGCTTCGCGGCATCGCCCGCCTTCACCGGCACGCTCAAACTGTCGCATCGTGGATCGGACACCCAGTTCGAACTACCGCTCAAGATCGACGCCAACGGCACCGGCGAATCCTCATGGGTGGTGCCTAAGGGCGCCCCGATGGGCGATTACGATCTCACCGTCGTTACCGACGACAACACGGTCTGGACCGACCAGAGCTTCCGCGTCGACGAATATCGCCTGCCGACGATGCGCGCGACGATCACCGGGCCCAAAGAAGCGCAGGTGAAACCCAAATCGGTGCCGCTCGACCTGTTCGTCGGTTATCTTTCGGGCGGCGGCGCCTCGCGCCTGCCGGTCAGCCTCAGGGTCGGCTGGTTCGACAGCGTGCCATCGCCGCAAGGCTATGACGGCTACAGCTTCGGCGGCGCCAAGGTGGTGGAGGGCGTCAAGCCGCTCAACCCCGATGGCGAGGAGACCGCGAGCCCGCTGCCGCCGACGCAGACGATCCCGTTGACGCTGGGTGCCGACGGCACCGCGCGCAGCGCGGTCGACGTGCCGCAGAGCCTCGACGGCCCCGCGAGCATGCGGGTCGAGATGGATTATCAGGACGCGAACGGCGAGACGCTCACCGCCTCGCAGCAGATCGCGCTCTATCCGTCGGCGATTCAACTCGGCGTCAAGACCGACGGCTGGATGATGAAGCAGGACGATCTGCGGCTGCGGCTGGTCGCGCTCGATACCGCGGGCAAGCCGGTCAAGGGCCGCAAGATTTCGGTCGCGGTCTACAGCCGCCAGATCCTGACCGCGCGGCGGCGGCTGATCGGCGGCTTCTACGCCTATGACAACCAGATGCAGACGACCAGGCTCGACGCCCGCTGCTCGGCGACGAGCGACGCGCAAGGGCTCGCCTGGTGCACCCTCGCCCCCGATGTGTCGGGCGAGGTCTATGTCGTCGCGACCACCACCGACAGCGCGGGCAATCAGGCGCGCGCGACACGATCGGTATGGCTGGCGGGCGACGACGATTGGTGGTTCGGCGGCGACAATGGCGACCGGATGGACGTCATCCCCGAACGCCAAGAATATAAGGCCGGCGAAACCGCGCGCTTCCAGGTGCGGATGCCGTTCCGATCCGCGCACGCGCTGGTGACGGTCGAGCGCGAGGGCGTGCTCGCGAGCTATGTCACCGCGATTTCGGGCAAGGACCCGGTGATCGAGGTCAAGCTGCCGGGCAGCTATGCGCCCGACGTCTATGTCTCGGTGCTCGCGGTGCGCGGGCGCGTCGACGGCTTCTGGTCGTGGCTGTCGCACCTCGCCTATAAATGGGGGCTGCCGTTCGGGTCGCCGGTGGCGACCAGGCCCACCGCAACGGTCGATCTCGCCAAGCCCGCCTATCGCCTCGGCATCGCCAAGGTGAAAGTGGGCTGGGAAGCGCATCGGCTCGAGGTCGCGGTCAAGGCCGATCGCGAGCGCTATGCCGCGCGGGCGACGGCCAATGTCGACGTGCAGGTCAAGCGCCCCGACGGCACGCCGGCGCGGGCTGCCGATGTGGCCTTCGTCGCGGTCGACGAAGCCTTGTTGCAGCTCGCGCCCAACCCAAGCTGGGACGTGCTCGACGCGATGATGGGCGAGCGGCCGCTGTCGGTCCTCACCTCGACCGCGCAGATGCAGGTCGTCGGCAAACGGCATTACGGGCGCAAGGCGCTCGCACCGGGCGGTGGCGGCGGCGAGGGCGACCTTTCCGGGCTCAACCGCACCAATTTCCAGCCGGTGCTGCTGTGGAAGGGGCATGTCGCACTCGATGCGCAGGGCCATGCGCGGATCGCAGTGCCGCTGTCCGATTCGCTGTCATCGTTCAAACTCGTCGCGATCGCGACCGAGGGCGCCAATCTGTTCGGCACCGGATCGACGAGCGTGCGAACCGCGCAGGATCTGTCGCTTTACTCGGGGCTGCCGCCATTGGTGCGCAGCGGCGATTTCTTCGCTGCCGGCTTCACGCTGCGCAACGGATCGGACAAGCCGATGACGGTGACGGCGACGGTCGACGTGCAACCGCGCGTCGCCACCGGCAAGCCGCTGACGCTGACGATTCCGGCGGGCGGCGCCGCGCCGATCGCGTGGAATCTGACCGCGCCTGAAGGGGTGTCCAACCTCAAATGGCATGTCACCGCACGCTCGACCGACGGCAAGACCGATCAGCTCACGGTCGATCAGGAAGTGATCCCCGCGGTGCCGGTCTCGGTCTGGGCGGCGACGCTGACGCGGGTTTCGGGTGGGAACATTCCGATCGCCGCACCCGCGGGCGCGCTGCCGGGGCGTGGTACGATCGACATCAGGCTCAGCGACACGCTGGCGCCGCCGATGGCGGGGGTGCGCGCGTTCATGGCCGCCTATCCGTATGTTTGCATCGAGCAATTGCTCTCGCGCGCGATCGTGCTCGACGATCAGGCCGCGTGGCAGAGCCTGGCCGCCGAACTGCCGCTCTATCAGGCCCCCGACGGGCTGTTGCGATACTTCCCGTCGGACACGCTCGATGGCTCCGAAGCGCTGACTGCCTATGTGCTGTCGATCAGCAGCGAAGCCGGGCTGCCGCTGCCGGACGGCGTGCGGACGCGGATGATCGAGGCGCTGGGCGCGGTGATCGACGGGCGGCTGCGCAACCAAAGCTACGGCGATCCGCGGCTGACCCGGCTGGCCGCGCTGGCGGCGCTGGCGCGCGCGGGCGCGGCCAGCCCGGCGATGCTCGGCCAGATCGGGATGCCGCCGGGCGAGATGCCCACCGGCGTGCTTGCCGATTATCTGATAACACTCGATCATATCGAGGGGCTCGCGAACGGCGCCGATCTCAAGGCGAGCGTCGCCGCGGCGCTGCGCACCAGGCTGGTCTACGAAGGCACGCGGCTCGACATTTCGGACAGCAGCAAGGCGCCGTGGTGGCTGATGTCGTCGAACGACGAGGCCGCGATCAAGGCGCTGATCGCGACGCTCGGCCGCCCCGGCTGGCAGGACGATGCGCCGAAAATGATGGTCGGCGTCGCGCAGCGCCAACTCCGCGGGCGCTGGGACACAACGCCATCGAACGCCTGGGGTGCGATTGCGGTGCGCAAGTTCGCGCAACTCTATCCGGCGACCGCGATCACCGGCACGACCACGCTGACGCTGGGCACGCGCACGGTGAGCCGCGACTGGCCGCTGGCGAGCGACGCGCGCGCGATCGCGCTGCCGCTGCCGGCGCGGCAGACCTCGCTGGTGCTGCGCCAGACCGGCGGCGAGGGACCATGGGCAACGGTGTCGGTATCGGCGGCGGTGCCGCTGACCAAGCCGCTGGCGGCGGGCTATCAGGTCAAGCGCCAGGTCTCGGCGGTCAGCCAGCGCACCAAAGGCGTGCTGACACGCGGCGACGTGCTCAAGGTCACGATCCAGGTCGAGGCGACCGCCGAGCGCAATTGGGTGGTGGTGAGCGACCCGATCCCCGCCGGCGCGACGATCATCGGCGATCTCGGCGGCCAATCGCAGATGCTCGCCGAACAGGGCAGCGACGGCGGCGGCATCCGCTTCCTCGCGACCGACGGCTCCGGTAAATTGTGGGACGTGCAGGCCGGCGTGCAGGCCGCCTATATCGAGCGGCGCAACGATGCGTGGCGCGCCTATTTCGACTGGGTGCCGCGCGGCCGGTTCGAGGTCTCGTATCTGGTGCGGCTGAATGGCGCGGGCCACTTCCAATTGCCGCCGACGCATGTCGAGGCGATGTACTCGCCCGAAATCCATGCCGATCTGCCCAACCAGCCGGTGACGGTGCGCCAGCGGTGAGGCTGTCACTTCAGCCGTTCGTGCTGAGCCTGTCGAAGCACCGTTCGTCGTTCCGCCGGTGGCGCAAAAGAACCGCCGTTCGACAGGCTCAGGGCGAACGGTGGTTGAATGGACCCCGGATCGCGCTGATCGCGATCCTCCTGATCGCCGCGCTGGTGGCGGTGGGGGATTATGTCACCCGGCCGCCGCTGCTGCCGTCGTACAAGGCGGTCAAGGCGGCGTGGCATCCTTCCGAAGCGTGGCTTTACGATCGCAACGGCGTGCTGATCGATAGCGTGCGCGTCGACTTTCAGGTCCGCAGGCTCGCCTGGACGCCGCTCGACACGGTGTCGCCGGTGATGCGCGACACGCTGATCGCCGCCGAGGACCAGCGCTTTCGACGCCACCACGGGATCGACTGGCTGGCGCTGTTCGGCGCGGCGCGCGATCGGATTGCGGGACGGCGCGGGCGCGGCGCGAGCACGCTGACGATGCAGCTCGCGGGCTTTCTCGCCCCCGATATCGCCGCGCCGGGCACGCGCGGCTGGTTCGACAAAGTGCGCCAGATGCGCGCCGCCCGCACGATCGAGGCGCATTGGTCGAAGGACCAGATCCTCGAAGCCTATCTCAACCTCGCCGGCTTTCGCGGCGAGGCGCAGGGGATCGGCGCCGCCGCGCTGGGGCTGTTCGGCAAAACCCCCGACGCGATCGGCCATGACGACGCGCTGCTGCTCACCGCCTTGCTGCCCAACCCGCAAGGTTCGGCCGACGCGATCGCGCGCCGCGCCTGCGCGCTGGGCCATGGCAGCGTGCCGTGCGACCGGCTTCAGGCCGCGGCCTGGGGGATGCTCGGGCCAACGCGCAGCCTCCAGCTCGACCCCGAACTGGCCCCGCATCTCGCGGTCCGGCTGCTGACCAGGCCAGGGCTCCGCGTCACCTCGACGCTCGACGCGCGGGTGCAGCGGATCGCGACCGCGAGCCTTGCCCGCCAGCTCCACGGACTCGCCGGGCGCGCGCGCGACGGCGCGGTGATCGTCGTCGATAACGCGACCGGCGATGTGCTTGCTTATGTCGGCGGCGCGGGTAGCGAATCGACCGCACCCGCGGTCGATGGCGCCAACAGCTATCGCCAGGCGGGATCGACGCTCAAGCCGTTCCTCTACGCCGACGCGATCGAGAAAGGCTATCTGACCGCCGCCTCGATCCTCGACGATTCACCCGTCCAGCTCGATACCGCGAGCGGGCTCTACGTGCCGCAGGATTACGACCGCAGTTTCAAGGGGCCGGTGTCGGCGCGCACCGCGCTGGCCGGATCGCTCAATGTGCCCGCGGTCCGCGCGCTGGTGCTGGTCGGGGTCGATCAGTTCCGTGATCGGCTGTGGGATACCGGCTTTCGCGGGCTGACCGAGGACGGCCAATATTACGGCTATTCGCTCGCTTTGGGGTCAGCCGAGGTTACGCTGATGGAGCAGGTCGCGGCGTTCCGCAGCCTCGCCGAGGGCGGGCGCTGGTCGGCCCTCAGGCTGACCGAGGACGATCCGCCGCCCGCCCCCCATGCGATCACCACCCCGGCGGCGGCGTGGATCGTCGGCGACATGCTGGCCGATCCCAATGCCCGCGTCGCCACCTTCGGGATCGACAGCGCGCTCAGGCTGCCGTTCTGGGCGGCGGTCAAGACCGGCACCTCGAAGGCGATGCGCGACAATTGGTGCATCGGCTATTCGGACCGCTACACCGTCGGCGTGTGGGTGGGAAACAAGGAAGGCGATCCGATGCGCGGCGTCTCGGGCACCAGCGGGGCAGCGCCGGTATGGCGCGACGTGATGCTCGCGATCCACGAGCACGCGCGCCCAGCGGCGCCGGCGCGGCCCAAAGCAGTGGTGGCCGAGCGCGTCGGCTTCGCGGGAACCAGCGAGCAACCCCGCACCGATTATTTCATCGCCGGCACCGGGCAGCGCCGGATCGTGACCGCGCCCGAGATCGCGCGGCGACCGCGCATCGCCAATCCGGTGTCGGGCAGCGTCTATGCGATCGATCCCGACATTCCGATCGACCGCCAGCGGCTGGGGATACGCGTAACGGGCGACGTGACCGCGCACCGGTTGACGCTCGACGGGCGCGATCTGGGGGCGGCGGCCGATGCACCGCTGGTCTTCGCGAGCCCCGGCCAGCACCGGTTGCGGCTCGTCGACCTGGACGGCGCGGTCGTCGACCAGGTTCTTTTCACGGTGCGGTAACCAAAACGCGTGCCGGGCGTTCTAAAATTGGTCCTTTCCCTTTCGGGACTGGTGCCTGTCGTTACAGGCACCGGCCGCGCCAAAGCGTATCATTGGCGCGGCCACCCCAGCCCTTACCAATAGAAATCGCGGATCACGTCGATCACCACGCCGCGCCGCGTGTCGATCAGCAGCACATCGTTATAATGCCGGACCCAGTGACGATACCGGCCGGGACGCGGCAGATGATAGCGATAGGGATCGGCAATCCGATAGCGCGGGCCGTAATAGGCACGGTCGATCCGTACCCCCGGCCGGAATGCGGCATAGCGAAACGGCGCCTGCCAATGCCCGCGCGCAAAGGTCTGGCGATTCTGCTGTCGCCAGCCACGCCAATCGTCGCGGCCGTAATGATGGCCGCGATCGCGATTCTGCCAGCCCGGATGGTCGCGATGCTGCGCCGCCGCCGGGGTCGCGGCCATCGGGACGGCAACCGCCGCAGCGAGCGCGAGGATGAGGAATTTACACATACAAGTCTCCCTCCAACGACATGAGAGAGCCTTATGGGCAGCGCACGCTGAACGGCGCGCGAATGAGGTCTTAAGCGACCCGACAGTTCCGCTTAGCGTCAGGGGGTGTCGCGCCCGCCGCCCCCGACCTGGCCCGCCCCCGGTGCACCGACCGCGCCGATATTGCCGAACAATTCGTCGAAGAAGCCGCGCTCGCGCCCGAGGGTCGGGGTTTTCTTGCCCATCGGATGGATCGAGGCGACCTGCTCGAGCCCGATGCGGCGGATACTGCTCACCGTCCCGGCATTGTCGAAGCTGATCTGGAGCGTGTTTTGGTTGACCGGCCGCGGATTGTTATAGGCAAGGTTGCGGCTGTCGCGTGCGACATAATACCAGTCGCCCTGGTTGAACTGGCTGGTGAAGCTGGGTGTGCCGAGCGTCGCCAGCACCGATTCGCGATTATCGACCCCGGGCTGGACCGAATTGACCAGATCGACATCGACCACATAGCCCTGATGCGACCGGAGCGGGGTGCACCCGCTTGCCATCACGCCGGCCAGACCGAGCGCCGCGCCCATCAGGAGGGTAGAACTGAAACGCATGCCGATCTCCCGGGCGTGGTGGAACGCGACGCGGATTGCATCGCGCGCCGATCGCCTCAATATGCGCTGCCGGCCAGCCGAACAAGGCCGCAGGTATGTCGAAAGAGTAATGTGATGGGATTGATCGACCGGCTGTTGGGCAGACGCGGCGACCGCGCGACGGCGGCGCTTTATGCCGCCATCGTCGCCCGCGCGCGCGCACCGCACTGGTATATCGAGGGCGGCGTGCCCGATTCGGTCGACGGGCGGTTCGATATGGTCGCCGCGATCCTGACGATGGTGCTGCTGCGGCTCGAGTCCGATCCGGCGGCCGCGCTGCCGAGTACGCAGCTCGCCGAACGGTTCGTCGACGATATGGACGGCCAGTTGCGCGAGCTCGGCATCGGCGACGTCGTCGTCGGCAAGCACATCGGCCGGATGATGAGCATGCTCGGCGGGCGGCTGGGCGCGTATCGCACCGGGCTTGCCGAGGGCGATCTCGGCCCCGCGCTGGTGCGCAACCTGTATCGCGACAACGCCCCCGCCGCTGCCGCGCTCACCCATACGCGCGACCAACTGGTCGTCTTGCGCACCGCGCTCGACGCGCAACCGACAGCGGCGCTGCTCGCGGGGCAATTGCCGTGACCCCCGAATTCTCGCGCCCCATCCGGCTCGATACGATCGGCGAGCAGCCCCGCCGGATCGCGATCGAAGCCGACGCCACCGAGCGCGCGGCGCTTGCCGAACGCTTCGGGCTGATCGCGATCGACCGGCTTGCCGCCACGTTCACGCTCCAGCGCGAGGCCGATGGCATCGTCGCCAAGGGCAAGGTTTCGGCCGCGGTCAGCCAGGCGTGCGTCGTCACCGGCGAACCGGTCCCGGCCATGGTCGACGAACCGGTCGCGCTGCGGTTCGTCCAGGGCGTGGAGCCCGATGAGGACGAGATCGAGTTGAGCGACGATGCGCTCGACACGATCGCGATCACCGGCGGGGCGATCGATCTGGGCGAGGCGGCCGCCGAGACGGTAGCGCTGGCGCTCGATCCCTTCCCGCGCGCGCCGGGTGCCGAGGCGGTGTTGCGCGCCGCAGGGGTGCTGAGCGAGGAGCAGGCGCGGCCGCTGGGTGCGCTCGCGGGGCTCAAGGAAAAGCTCGCACGCGGCCGCTGACGACACGATTCTTTCCGCACCGGGGGAACCGCGTGCATGCCTGCGCGTTGATGATGGGCTTGATCGAAAGACCAGGCAATTTGATCGATCCGACGCCTTGCGCCGAGGATCATCAAAGGGAGCCCCGCCGCCAACGCGACGGGGCTTACTTTTTGGGGCAAGCCGCCGCACGTTCATCGCAAGTCGCTGAGCCGATCGCGGACGAACGCGACCCGCGCCGCAACGCTGGCGCGCGGCAGCTCGACGAGGTGGTAGCCGTAATCGCGATAGGTCTCGGCCATCACCGCGAACGCGGCGCGCGCCTCGTCCGCAGTCTGCTTGCGCTCGGCGTCGGTGGTGAAGATGGCGTCCCACCAGGGCGCGATGAACACGCGGGGGTTATAACGGCAGGTGCGCGCCGCGCGGTCGATCGGCGACGGCACCGCGAGCCCGGAAATGCGCAGGAAGGCGATCACATCGGGCACCCCGCGATCGAGCACCACCGTGGTCGCCATCGCAAGCGCGGCGCGGTGTGCGGCGACCTCGCGTACCAGCATCTTTTCGGCGAACGCGCGGTGATCGCGCCATGGCAACGCGGTGCCGCCCGATGCCATTTCTTCCCTGATGATCGCGCGACCCACCTCAGGCGAAGTGGCGACCCCGCTGGCGGCGAGCGCGTCGATCAGCGTCGTTTTCCCCGAGCCGGGGCCACCGGTGACGACGTGGAGCGAATCGCTGGGGGTCATGCGGACCGCTTTTGGTAAGACGTTGGAAACAGGCGCTTCCAGTGGCCTAAGTTGACAAAGTTGACGCTCTGGAGGGGGTGACGCCGCGAGGCTGAAAAAGCCCTGTCGTGGCGTAGAATAGCGGAAACGGGAGTCGACCGGCCGCGCATGACCGACGGTGTGACAGCAATTTTCCAACATTCATAGGGGCGGGGTTGCCCCGGTTTGTCGGGCCGGACGGGCTCGCGCCGTCGCAAGGATTGGTGCGTGCGGCGGCCTGAACCCCGGAACAAGTCCGGGGTGACGAAGCGTGCGGCGGGGCGTGGCGCGGGATAGGCTGGCTATCCCGCGCGCATCGTCAGAGCTTCTCGATCAACTCGGGGACGATCTTGTAGAGATCGCCGACGAGGCCGATGTCGGCGACCTGGAAGATCGGGGCGTCCTCGTCCTTGTTGATCGCGATGATGGTTTTGGAATCCTTCATGCCGGCGAGGTGCTGGATCGCGCCCGAAATGCCGATCGCGATATAGACTTCCGGCGCAACGATCTTGCCGGTCTGCCCGACCTGATAATCGTTGGGGACATAGCCCGCATCGACCGCCGCGCGGGAAGCCCCGACCGCGGCGCCGAGCTTGTCGGCGAGCGGTTCGATGAGCGTGGTGAAATTCTCGCTCGATTGCAGCGCCCGGCCGCCCGAGACGATCACCTTGGCGCTGGTCAGCTCGGGACGTTCGAGCTTGGCGATCTCCGCCCCTGCGAAGCTCGACAGACCCTTGTCGCCGGTCGACGCGACCGCCTCGATGCTGCCCGCGCCGCCGGTGGGGCTCGCCTTGTCGAACGCGGTGGTGCGCACGGTGATGACGAGCTTCTTGTCGCTGGTCTTGACCGTCGCGATCGCATTGCCCGCATAGATCGGGCGCGTGAAGCTGTCGGCACCCTCGACCGACAGGATATCGCTGATCTGCATCACATCGAGCAGCGCGGCGACGCGCGGCGCGATGTTCTTGCCATTGGTGGTGGCCGGCGCGAGGAACGCGTCGTGATGCCCCATCAGATCGGCGACCAAGGGCGCGACGTTTTCGGCCAGCGCGTGCGCATAAGCCGCATCGTCGGCGACATGGACCTTGCCCACGCCGGCGATGGCCGCGGCCGCGGCAGCAACGCCGTCCACGCCTTGCCCGGCGACCAGCAGATGGACCTCGCCCAGCTTCGCCGCCGCGGTGACCACGGCGAGCGTGGCGTCCTTGACGGCCGTGCCGTCATGCTCGACCCAAACCAAAGTCTTCATGTTCAGAAACCTTTCGTTGCCTCCCCACCGTTCGCCCTGAGCTTGTCGAAGGGCCGCTTTGCCGGTGGAGTAAAGAAGAACGGTGCTTCGACAAGCTCAGCACGAACGGTTTGGGGTTAACCGGCGACGCCCATCGCCTTGAGTTTGGCGACCAGTTCATCGACATCGGCGACCTTGACCCCGGCACTGCGCCTGGGCGGCTCGACGACCTTGGTGACGGTGACGCGCGGGCTGACATCGACGCCGTAATCGGCGGGCGTACTGGCCGCCATCGGCTTGGTCTTGGCCTTCATGATGTTGGGCAGCGACGCATAGCGCGGCTCGTTGAGGCGCAGATCGGTGGTGACGATCGCGGGCAGCTTGAGATCGTCGGTCTCGAGCCCGCCATCGACCTCACGCGTCACCTTGGCGACGCCGCCCGCGATCTCGACCTTCGAGGCGAAGGTGCCCTGGCCCCAGCCGAGCAGCCCGGCGAGCATCTGGCCGGTCTGGTTGTTGTCGTCGTCGATCGCCTGCTTGCCGAGGATCACCAGCTCAGGCGCCTCCTCCGCGACGATCTTCGCGAGGATCTTGGCGACGCCCAAAGGCTCGACGCGATCGTCGGTCTGGACGTGGATCGCGCGGTCGGCGCCCATCGCCAGCGCGGTACGCAGCGTCTCCTGGCACTTCGCCTCGCCGATCGAGACCGCCACGATCTCACTGACCGCGCCCTTCTCCTTCAGCCGGATCGCCTCTTCGACCGCAATCTCGTCAAACGGGTTCATGCTCATCTTGACGTTGGCCAGATCGACCCCCGTCCCGTCCGCCTTCACCCGAGGCTTCACATTATAGTCAAGCACCCGCTTGACCGGCACCAGGACTTTCATCTCGAGCCTCCTCCGTTCGTCGGTTCTGTCGCCATTCTTGGGCGCGGTATGCGCCCCCTTGGCGATAAATCGTCAATTTCACAAGCCGGGTATGGAAAGCAGCCGTATCCTACCCCGCCCATATCATCGCTTCAAACGACGAGGGGCCCGGACGTATCCGCCCGAGCCCCCTGATCGCGGTATCGCACGGCCGGGGTCACGCCGCCTTGCGGACCTCGGCGACGATCTTCTTCGCCGCATCGCCCAGATCGTTCGCGGGAACGATCGCGAGCCCCGAATTGGCGAGGATTTCCTTGCCCTTGTCGACATTGGTGCCTTCGAGTCGCACGACCAGCGGCACCGACAGATTCACTTCCTTCGCCGCGGCGACGATGCCTTCGGCGATGATGTCGCAGCGCATGATGCCGCCAAAGATGTTGACCAGAATGCCCTTCACCGCCGGATCGGACAGGATGATCTTGAACGCCGCGGTCACCTTTTCCTTGTTGGCGCCGCCGCCGACATCGAGGAAATTGGCGGGGAATTCGCCGTTCAATTTGATGATGTCCATCGTCGCCATCGCGAGCCCGGCGCCGTTGACCATGCAACCGATATTGCCATCGAGCTTGATATAGGCGAGGTCGTATTTCGACGCCTCGAGCTCCTGCGGGTCCTCCTCGGTCTCGTCGCGCAGGTCGAGCAGATCCTTGTGGCGGAAGCTCGCGTTCGAATCGAAGCCGACCTTGGCGTCGAGTACCATCAGCTTCCCGTCATCAGTGACGGCGAGCGGGTTGATCTCGATCTGCGCGGCATCGGTGCCGAGGAAAGTATCGTAGACCTTGCCCGCGAGGCGCTGTGCCTGCTTGGCGAGATCGCCGGTGAGGCCGAGCGCATTGGCGACCGCGCGGCCGTGGTGCGGCATGAAGCCGGTCGCGGGATCGACGTCGAAGGTGTGGATCTTCTCAGGGGTATCGTGCGCGACGGTCTCGATATCCATCCCGCCCTCGGTCGAGACGACGAACGCGACGCGGCCGGTGACGCGATCGACCAGCAACGCGAGGTAGAATTCGTGCGCGATATCGACGCCGTCGGTGACGTAGAGACGGTTGACCTGCTTGCCCGCGTCGCCGGTCTGCACCGTCACCAGCGTGTTGCCGAGCATGTCGGCGGCGGCAGCGCGCACCTCTTCCGCGGTTCGTGCGAGGCGGACACCGCCCTTGGCATCGGGGCCGAGTTCCTTGAACTTGCCCTTGCCGCGACCGCCGGCATGGATCTGCGCCTTGACCACGTAGAGCGGGCCCGGAAGCTTCTTCGAGGCCTCGACCGCCTCCTCGACGCTCAACGCGGCATAGCCGGCGGGCACCGGCACGCCGAACTTCGCGAGCAATTCCTTGGCCTGATATTCGTGGATGTTCATCGGCGATCGGTCCTTCACGACGGAACGGTTTGCGGGGCGCTTAAGCACAGCCGCGCGGGCAAATCCACCCCCACGGCCGCAATTTGATCGGTTGTTGGTATTGCGTCGCGTTCTCAATATTGGGCATGGGCCGGGACGACCACGTTCGGACAGCGGCAATCCCGCCTCCATGACGCGGCCTCTTGCGGCCGTGGCGGGGATGATCCCGCATCTTGGCGCCATCGCCGATCGCGGCTAGGCGGGGGAGGGAAGGTTTCAGAGTAGCACCGATGGTATCAACACCGGGCGGGTCCGACGGGAGCGGCGACAACCGCCACGCACTGCGCAAGCCGGTGCGGTTGAAGGCTCAGTTGCGCGATCGCGGCACCACCAGGTTCGAGATCGATATCCTCGACCTGTCGACCACCGGCTTTCGCGCCGAGACGAGCTTCACGCTGTGGCCGGACCATATCGTGTGGCTGACGCTGCCCGGGCTATCGAGCCTGGAGGCGACGGTCGCGTGGCGCGACGGGCTGCATTACGGCTGTGCGTTCACCAACCCGCTCCACCCCGCGGTGTTCGACCACCTCGTGCGGCTGAGCGAGGAACAGGGGAGCGGGCCGGTGCCGCAATAACAGGATCTCAGTCGAACAGGCTCGAGACCGACGATTCGTCGGCGATGCGGCGGATCGCCTCGGCGAGCAGCGGCGCGATCGTGAGATGGCGGACGTTGGACGGGCCCGCGATCGCCTCCTCATTGCCGATCGAATCGGTGATGACGAGTTCGCGCAGCTGCGAGGCCTCGACGCGCGCCACCGCGCCGCCCGACAGCACGCCATGGGTACAATAAGCGATCACGTCCTCGGCGCCGGCCTGCTTGAGCGCGGCCGCCGCGTTGCACAACGTCCCCGCCGAATCGACGATATCGTCGATCAGGATGCAGAAGCGCCCCTCGACATCGCCGATGATGTTCATCACCTCGGATTCGCCAGCGCGCTCACGCCGCTTGTCGACGATCGCGAGCGGGGCGTTATCGAGCCGCTTGGCGAGCGCGCGCGCGCGCACCACGCCGCCGACATCGGGCGACACCACCATCAGATTGTGATCGGCGAAACGCGCCTTGATATCGGCCGACATCACCGGCGCGGCGTAGAGATTGTCGGTCGGGATATCGAAGAAGCCCTGAATCTGGCCGGCATGGAGATCGACCGAGAGCACGCGATCGGCGCCCGCGGTCGTCACCAGATTGGCGACCAGCTTGGCCGAGATCGGCGTGCGCGGGCCGGGTTTGCGATCCTGCCGGGCGTAACCGAAATAGGGAATCACCGCGGTGATCCTTTTGGCCGAGGCGCGGCGCAGCGCATCGACCATGATGAGCAATTCCATCAGATGGTCGTTGGCGGGGAAGCTCGTCGACTGGAGCACGAACACGTCCTCACCGCGCACATTCTCGAGGATCTCGACGAAGATTTCCTCGTCCGCAAAGCGCCGGACATTGGCCTTGGTGAGCGGAATCTCGAGATAGTCGGCGATCGCACGCGCAAGCGGCAGATTCGAATTGCCGGCCATCAATTTCATATCGTGAAGCTCCCTCGGTACCCGGCCCTCCCCTTAGGCGGCGGGATCGGAATCGAAAAGGGGGCATTGCCGCCGCCGGGCCGGGTGCTAGAGCGGCGGCATGACCGTTATCACGCGTTTCGCGCCGTCGCCCACCGGATTGCTGCACGTCGGCAACATCCGCACCGCGCTCCACAACTGGCTGTGGGCGCGCAAGAATGGCGGGCGCTTCCTGCTCAGGATCGACGATACCGATGCCGAGCGCAGCGAGGAGCGCCATGTCGACGCGATCCGCGCCGATCTCGACTGGCTGGGGCTGATCCCCGATGGCGAGGAGCGGCAGTCGGCGCGGTTCGCGTTGTACGAGGCGCGTTTCGACGCATTGCGCGCGGCGGGGCGTGTCTATCCCGCCTATGAGACCGCGCAGGAGCTTGAGCTCAAGCGCAAGATCCAGCTCGGACGCGGGCTGCCGCCGGTCTATGATCGCGCCGCGCTGGCGCTGAGCGACGCCGAGCGCGCGGCACTGGAGGCCGATGGCGTCAAGCCGCATTGGCGCTTCCGGCTCGATCACGAGGCGCCGATCACCTGGACCGACCTGATCCGGGGGCCGCAGCATTTCGACCCCGCGACGATGAGCGACCCCGTGGTGCGGCGCGCCGACGGATCGTGGCTTTATATGCTGCCCTCGGCGATCGACGATGCCGCGATGGGGATCAGCCATGTCGTGCGCGGCGAGGACCATGTGTCGAACACTGCGCTGCAATTGCAGATGTTCGCGGCGCTGGGGGCGGCGGCGCCCGCCTTCGCGCACGCAGCGCTGCTGACCGGCAGCGAAGGCAAGCTGTCGAAGCGGCTCGGGTCGCTGGGAGTCGAGTCGTTTCGCGAGGCGGGAATCGAACCCGAGGCGGTGCGGGCGCTGCTCGCGCGGATCGGGACCAGCGATCCGGTCGAGCCGATCACCGATGTCGCCACGCTGGTCGCGCGCGTCGATTTCGCGCGCTTCGGGCGCGCACCGGCGCGGTTCGACGACGAGGAATTGCGTGCGCTCAACGCGCGGATCGTCCACCAGCTTGCCTATGAGCGCGTCGCCGATGTGCTGCCCGTGGGTATGGACGCTGCGGGCTGGGAAACCGTGCGGCCCAATCTGACGCGCGTCGCCGACGCCGCCGATTGGTGGCACGTCGTCGAAGGGCCGATCGCGGCCTGTGATTTCGATGCCGACGACCGCGCCTTCCTGGCCGAGGCCCACCGGATCGCGGACACGATCGACTGGGCAGCCGACCCCTGGCACGCGCTGACCGGCGCGCTGAAAGAGGCGACCGGGCGCAAGGGCAAGCCGCTGTTCCTGCCGCTGCGCCGCGCGCTGACCGGCCGCGACTCGGGGCCCGACATGGCGCACTTGCTGCCGCTGATCGGCCGCACGCGAGCGCTGGCGCGGCTGACGATCGCCTGAACCCTGCCGCGTCGCGACGTGCCGCCTGCCGCCCGAAACGATCGCTTCCTTATCGTGACGATATGTTGTAACATACCTATACGGTAGACGCCCACGACGCGCGCCGCCCCGAGACGTTGCGAAGGAGAGGCAGATGTACGCGGACCGCTATACGCGCCACCACCGGCTCAACCCCGTCGGCATGGGGCTGGCGATCGCGATCAACGCCGCCGTAATGGGCGCGCTGGTCTTTTCGGCACCGGTGATCGAGACGATCACGGGCACCGGCCCGATCGACATTTACAACATCAAAGTACCGCCGCCGCCACCGCCCGAGCCGATCCCGACCCCCGAACGGCGCGCCAGCGCCGATCCAATGCCCGAACACATCACGGTGCCGCAGCATATCGAGGTCGCGGTGACGCGCCCCGATCCCGGCCCGCTGGTGATCGCCATCGGCCCGACGACGGGCACGACGACCGGCACCGGCGCCGATCCGGTGGCGGTCGATCTGCCGCCACCCCCGCTTCCCGCGCTGATCCCGGCGCAAACCGATCCGCGCTACGCCGCCGCGCTCCAGCCGGCTTACCCCTCGGCCGAGCGCCGCGCCAATCGCGAGGGGCAGGTCGTCGTCAAGGTTCTGATCGGCACCGATGGCCGGGTGAAGCGCGTCGAGCGCGTGTCGGCGACGAGCGATGCCTTTTTCGAGGCGACGCAGCGCCAGGCGCTGGGCCATTGGCGCTTCAAGCCCGCCACGCGCGGCGGTATGGCGCAGGAAAGCTGGGTTACCCGAACGGTCCGCTTCGTGTTGAGCGATTAGGGCCATAGCCTCCACGCAATCCCCCCCCCCGGGGCTGGCATGACCGGCGCCGGGGGCCTATCTAGCGGGTTGTGAAAATTCTCCGCTTCATGTCGCCGCTGCGGGCGTATCGCGATCTTCGGCTGTTCCTCGGCCAGCGCCACCCGCACCAAGTGCTGTTCGGCCTGCTTGCGATCGTGGTGACGGGGTTGATCCTGGGCGGTTTCTACCACGATTCGCACTTCGAGAAGCCGTACAAACGCAACATCATCTATGTCGAGCAATGGCGCGCCGATCGCAGCGATGCCGAAATCCTGGCGCAGCAGAAGATCGACATGAAAATCAAGGCCAAGCAGATCGCCGAATTCGAGGCCGCGCGCGAGAAGCGCCGCGCCCAGTTCGAGCGGATCGACAACCAACTCACCGCGTGGGGCTTTTGACCAAAGCCGACGCGCGCTGGATGGCCGCCGCGCTGGCGCTTGCCGCGCGCGGCCGCGGGCGCACCGCCCCCAACCCCAATGTCGGCTGCGTGATCGTTCGCGACGGGCGCGTGGTCGGGCGCGGCTGGACGCAGCCCGGCGGTCGCCCGCACGCCGAAGCGATGGCACTGGGCGAGGCCGAGGAAAAGTCGCGCGGCGCAACTGTTTATACCACGCTCGAGCCGTGCGCGCACCAAAGCGCGCGCGGGCCCGCCTGCGCCACATCGCTGATCGCGGCGGGGATCGCGCGTGTCGTCTCGGCGATCACCGATCCCGATCCACGCACCGATGGCGCCGGGCACGCCCAGCTTGAGGCGGCGGGAATCGCGGTGACGCCCGGTGTTCTTGCCGATGAGGCACGCCGCGCGATGGCGGGGTTCCTGACCCGGCAGGCGCTGGGGCGGCCGCATGTCACGCTCAAGCTCGCCACCTCGCTCGATGGCGCGATCGCACGCGCCGACGGCGAGAGCCGCTGGATCACCGGCCCCGCGGCGCGCGCGCACGCGCATCTCGAACGCGCGCGGCATGAGGCGATTCTGGTGGGGCGCGGCACGTGGGAAACCGATGCGCCCGCGCTCGATGTACGGCTGGCGGGGCTCGAGGCGCGGGCGCCGCGGCGGATCGTCCTGTCCTCCCGTCATCCCCGCGAGGGCGGGGGTGACGAGGTAGCGTGGATCAATGCGCCGTCTGAGATCGCCTCGCTCCCCGGCGTCGATCATCTGCTCGTCGAGGGTGGCGCGGGCGCGGCAAGCGCGTTTCTGGCCGCCGATCTGATCGACCGGCTGCTGCTGTATCGCGCGCCGATCCTGATCGGGGGCGGCCTGCCCGCGCTGGGCGACATCGGGCTGACATCGCTGGCCGACGCGCATGGCCGCTGGCGGCAGACCGATGCGCGCCAGCTTGGCAGCGACCGGCTCGAAGTCTACGAGCGCGGTTAAGGAGACCAGCGTGTTCACCGGAATCATCAGCGACATCGGCACCATCACGGCGCTGGAGCAGCGCGGCGACCTGCGCGTCGTCATCGCGACCGCCTATGACACCGCAACCATCGACCTTGGCGCGTCGATCGCCTGTTCGGGGGTGTGCCTGACCGTGGTCGACAAGGCGGCGGCGGGCGACACGGGCTGGTTCGCGGTCGATGTGTCGGGCGAGACGCTCGCCCGCACCGCGCAAGGCCAGTGGCGCGAGGGCGCCGCGCTCAACCTCGAACGGGCGATGAAGCTGGGCGACGAAATGGGTGGCCATATCGTCACCGGCCATGTCGATGGTGTCGCCGAGGTGATCGAGATCGTCCGTGACGGCGATTCGAAGCGGATCGGCGTCCGTTTGCCGCGCGACCTGGCGCCGTTCGTCGCTGCCAAGGGCTCGATCACGCTCGATGGCGTGTCGCTGACGGTCAACGCGGTGGCGGATCGCGCCGACGGCACCCATTTCACCGTCAACATCATCCCGCACACGCAGGCAGTGACGACGCTGGGCGCGCTTGAGCCCGGCCGACCGGTCAATATCGAGATCGACGTCCTTGCCCGCTATCTGCAACGCATGGAGCATTATCGTGGCCAAGCCTAACCCCGCGCTCGCGCACCTGCGCCACGCCTTCCTGTCGAGCCCCGAAGAGATTATCGACGAGGCCAGGAACGGCCGCATGTTCATCCTCGTCGACGACGAGGACCGCGAGAACGAAGGCGATCTCGTCATCCCCGCGCAGATGGCGACCCCCGATGCGATCAACTTCATGGCCAAATACGGCCGCGGGCTGATCTGCCTCGCGCTCACCAAGCAGCGCGTCGATGCGCTCGGGCTCGACCTGATGAGCCGCAAGAACAGCACGCGGCACGAAACCGCCTTCACCGTCTCGATCGAAGCACGCGAGGGGGTGACCACGGGCATTTCGGCGGCCGATCGCGCGCGCACCGTCGCGGTGGCGATCGACGCCTCGAAGGGCGCCGACGAGATCGTGACGCCGGGCCACGTCTTTCCGCTGGTCGCGCGCGAGGGCGGCGTGCTGGTGCGCGCCGGGCATACCGAGGCCGCGGTCGATGTCGCGCGGCTGGCCGGGCTCAATCCCTCGGGCGTGATCTGCGAGATCATGAACGAGGATGGCACGATGGCGCGGCTCGACGATCTGGTGCCGATCGCGCAGCGCCATGCGCTCAAGATCGGCACGATCCGCGACCTGATCGCCTATCGCCGGCGCCACGACCATCTCGTCGAGCGCCGCGCCGAGACGCGCTTCAACAGCCGTTGGGGCGGCGAGTGGAGCGCGATCAGCTTTTTCAACAAGGCCGAGGGCACCGATCAGATCGCGCTCGTCAAGGGCAAGGTCGACCCCACCACGCCGACGCTGGTCAGGATGCACGTGCTGTCGCCCTTTTCCGACATTTTCGGCGAGGAGGGCCAGCGCGGCGACATGTTGCGCCGGTCGATGGAGATCATCGGCGCGGAAGGCGCGGGCGTGGTGGTGCTGCTCGCCAGCCAGCGCGGCGACACCTTCACCCGCGCGGTGCAGGCCAATGCGGGCAAACTGCCGCCCGCCGACATGGACGAATTGCGCGATTACGGCGTGGGGGCGCAGATCCTGACCGGGCTCGGCATCGGCGAGATGGTGCTGCTCACCAATTCGCACCACATTCTGGTCGGGCTCGACGGCTATGGCCTGTCGATCGTGGGCGAGCGACCGATCGACTGACGCGTAGACCCGTTCGGGCGCCGCCCACCCTTGCGATCAGACCGGCCCTGCGACACAGGCGGGACCAACGGAGCATATATGGCCAAGATTCTTATCGTCGAAGCACGCTTTTACGAGCATCTCAACGACCTGCTGCTTGAAGGCGCCCGCGCCGCGATCGACGCGGCGGGGCACAGCCACGAAACCGTGACGGTGCCCGGCGCGCTCGAAATTCCCGGTGCGGTGGCACTGGCGAGCGAGAGCGGCAATTACGACGCTTATGTCGCGCTGGGCGTCGTCATCCGCGGCGAAACCTATCATTTCGAGATCGTCGCAGGCGAAAGCGCGCGCGGGCTGATGGCGCTGTCGATGGATGGCCTCGCGATCGGCAACGGCATCCTGACGGTCGAGAACGAAGCGCAGGCACTGACGCGCGCACGCCCCGACGAGAAGGACAAGGGCGGCGAGGCCGCCAAGGCAGCGCTGGCGATGCTCGCGCTGCAGGGCCGGTTCGGCTGATCCTGCCGGTGCCGTTGACCGGGCGGCTGAACTGCGCCGGCTGAACGGCAACGATTGCGACGGATACGCCGGCTTCGCCGACGATACCGAGACGACGCTGTATATGGGCAGCGCATTGACCCATGCCGAGGCGTGGCGCGTGCGGCGGGGGCAAGGCGGCCCACGAATCGCGTTCGCGCTGAGCCTGTCGAAGCACCGTTCTTTCTTCCGACGCGAGAGAAGAAGAACGGCCCTTCGACAAGCTCAGGGCGAACGGTCGCGAAGGATCTATTCCGCCGCCACCGCCAGCGTCGGATAATCGGTATAGCCTTCGGGACCGCGGCTGTACCATGTCGCCATCACGTCGGGGTTGAGCGGCGCGCGCAGACGGAAGCGTTCGGGCAGATCGGGGTTGGCGAGGAACGGGCGGCCGAAGGCGATCGCATCGGCCACCCCCGAATCGAGCACAGCTTGCGCATCGGCGAACCCATATTCCTGATTGAGCACCAGCGGGCGCGTAAAGACCTGCCGCACCGCGGGCGATATCTTGGGCTGGCGCGAGCGGCCGAAGGTGCTCTCGGGGCCGAGTTCGCGCAGTTCGAGGAACGCGATGCCGATCTCGTCGAGCGCCTTGGCGGCGGGGACGAACACCGATTCGGGATCGCTATCCTTCACGCCTTGCGAATCGCCATTGGGCGAGAAGCGCACCGCGGTGCGATCCGCCCCCGCGATGCCCGCGATCCTTTCGACCACCTCGATCAGCAGCCGGATCCGATTCGCCACGCTGCCGCCGTAAAGGTCGTTGCGGAAATTGGTGCCGTCGCGCAGGAACTGGTCGATCAGATAACCATTGGCGGCGTGAAGCTGGACGCCATCGAACCCGGCGGCGAGCGCATGGCGCGTCGCCCGCGCGTAATCGTCGAGCAGGCGCGGGATTTCGGCCACGTCGAGCGGGCGCGCCTCGGCATAGGCCTGTTTGCCCGCATAGGTATGGCCTTCGCCCGGCGCGGTCGTCGCCGAGGAGGAGACCGGCCTTGCCCCGTCGAGGAAATCGGGGTGGACGATGCGCCCCATATGCCAGAGCTGCGCGAAAATGCGGCCGCCGGCATCGTGGACCGCGCGCGTGATCGGGGCCCAATGTTCGGCCTGTTCGTCGCTCCACAGCCCGGGTGCATAGGGCCAGCCGAGGCCTTCGCGGCTGATCCCGGTCGCTTCCGAAATAATCAGCCCCGCGCCGGCGCGTTGGGCGTAATAATCGGCCATGATCGGTGTCGGCACATGCTCGCGAGTCGCGCGACCGCGCGTCAGGGGCGCCATCAGGATACGGTTGGGGGCAGCGATCGCGCCGAGCTGCACCGGATCAAAGAGGCTTGGCATCGAGTTTCCTTTTGCTACTAGCCGCCTCAGATAGGCGCTGGGAGGCGTCATGCACGACGCAACAGCTTCAAGAAAAACTACCGACCGGCCAAGCCTGCTGCCGATCACGGCGCTGATCGTCGGCAATATCGCGCTCGCGTTCGGCCCCTGGTTCGTGCGGCTGACCGATGTCGGCCCCGTCGCCGCGGGATTCTGGCGGCTGTCGCTCGCGGTGCCGTTGCTGTTCGCGGGCGCGGTTGCCGGTGACTGGCGCCCACGCACCATGCGCCGCGCCACGTGGTTCCCGCTCGCGCTCGCGGGGCTGTGCTTCGCGGGCGACCTCGGCGCGTGGCATGTCGGCATCCTCAAGACGACGATGGCCAACGCCACGCTGTTCGGCAATTCGGCAACGCTGATCTACCCGATCTACGGCTTTCTGATCGCGCGCGCCTGGCCGACGCGGATGCAGGGGCTGGCGCTGTTGATGGCGTTGGCCGGCGGCGCGTTGCTGATGGGCCGCAGCTACGATCTGTCGCCCGAAAATTTCGCGGGCGACCTGCTCTGCATGTTCGCGGGCGTGCTGTACGCTGGCTATTTCATCATCATGGCCCGCGTCAGCGCGACCACCGCGCCGCTGCCCGCGCTGGCGTTGTCGTCGCTGGTCAGCACATTGCCGCTGCTGCTGTTCGCGCTGGCGCTGGGTGAAAAGATCTGGCCCACCAACTGGGGGCCGCTGGTAACACTCGCGCTGCTCAGCCAGGTGGTGGGGCAGAGCCTGATGATCTACGCGCTCGGCAAATTGTCGCCGCTGGTCATCGGTATCGCGCTGCTGACCCAGCCGGTGGTGTCGGGCGCGATCGGCTGGTTCGCCTATGACGAGGTGCTGGGCGCCCCCGATTTCGTCGGCGCGATCCTGGTCGGGCTCGCGCTGGTGCTGGTGCGCCGCCGGTCACCCGCGCCGGTCCAGCTTGCCCCGGTGGGATGCGAACGCGACGAGACCGGCGCCCCCGCCGATCGCTCGACTTCGCGCGAGGCGAGCGGGTAGAAGGGCGCGCAGGAGACGCATGATGACCAGCCTTCCCCCCGATCCGACGCTCGACGAAATCCGCGACGGCCTTGCGCCGGGCATCGCCGCGAACGCTGCGTTCGACGGCTGGAGCGACGCGGCGGTCGCCGCTGCGGCGCAAGCGGCGGGAATCGATGCCGATGTCGCGCGGCTCGCCTTTCCGGGCGGCGCGGTCGACATGATCGATGCATGGTTTGCGGGCATCGACCGCGACATGTTGGCGGCGGTCCCGCCCACACGACTGGCGGCGATGAAGGTTCGCGGCAAGATCACCGCCTTGGTCGAGGCGCGGCTTACCTTGCTGGCGCCGAACCGCGAATCGCTGCGGCGCGCGCTCGCGATCCTGGCGCTGCCGCAGCACGTGACACGCGCCGCCACGCTCGGCTGGCGCGCCGCCAACGCGATGTGGCGCGCCGCGGGCGACACAGCGACCGATTACAACCATTATACCAAGCGCGCGATGCTGGGCGGCATCTACGCCGCGACGATCACCGTCTTCGTCAACGACGAGAGCGCGGGCTGGGCGGACACGCGCGGCTTCCTCGCGCGCCGGATCGAGGGGATCATGCGATTCGAAAAGGCCAAGGCCGGTTTCCTCAAGCGCGTCGAACACCGCCCGAGCCTGTCGCGCTTCATCGGCCGGCTGCGCTATCCGGTGGTGTGACAATTCGTCCTGCCTGGGCGCGAGGACGGGGCTTCCCTTCGCACATCGTTATTGATAATCACTCGCAGTATGGATATGGCCCGAAGCGCAATGATTCCGCTGACCCTTGCCAAGCTGCCACGCCGCCAACCTGCGACGGTGGCGGACATCGACTGGACGAAGCTCGCGGTGCCCGAGGCGCGGCGGCTGCGCGAATTCGGTTTTGACCAGGGCGTCGCCGTCGAAGTGCTCCACCGCGCCACTTTGGGCAGCGGCCCGATCGCGTGCCGGATCGGGCGGATGACGGTGGCGCTGCGGCGCGCGGTGGCCAGCGCGATCCACGTTTCGACCGCCGGCTAGCATGACGCCCGCCCCTTTGGTGGCGCTGGTCGGAAACCCCAATTCCGGCAAGAGCGCCTTGTTCAACGCGCTGACCGGGGCGCGGCAGAAGGTCGGCAATTATCCCGGCGTCACCGTCGAACGCCATGTCGGCCGGATGGCCTTCGCCGATGGCCGCCCGGTCGAGCTGATCGACCTGCCCGGCGCATACAGCCTCGAGCCGTCGTCCCCCGACGAGCGCGTGACGCGCGACGTCATCACCGGCGCGCAGACCGGCGAACGCCTGCCCGACGCGATCATCGTCGTCGTCGACGCCGCCAATCTCGACAATCATCTGCGCTTCGCGCTGCAATTGATCGCGCTCGGGCTGCCGGTGGTGGTCGCGCTCAACATGATCGATCTGGCGACGCGCGACGGCCTGACGCTCGACCCGCAAGCGCTCGCGCGCGAGCTGGGCGTCCCCGTCGTGCCGACCGTCGCGGTCCGCCGCCGCGGGATCGACGAGCTGCGCGCGGCGCTTGCCGGCGTGATCCGCCCCGGCGCGGCGGTAAGGCTTGCCGCCAGCGACGGCAGCGTCGCCGACGATATCGTCACGCTCCAGCGCCGGGCACGGGCGATCGCGATCGCCGCGACCGTCTCCGAAACGCCGGTTCGCCGCTGGACGCACACGCTCGACGCGATCGCACTGCATCCGGTGGCGGGGGTCATCCTGCTCACCGCGATCCTGTTTCTGATGTTCCAGGCGGTGTTCAGCTGGGCGATCGTGCCCGCCGACGCGATCGATGCCGGCTTTGGCCAATTGGGCGATGTGGTCCGCACCGCGATGCCCGATGGGCTGTTGCGATCGCTGATCGTCGACGGCGTGATCGCGGGCGTGGGCGCGGTGGTGGTGTTCCTGCCGCAGATCCTGATCCTGTTCTTCTTCATCCTGCTGCTCGAAGCCTCGGGCTATATGGTCCGCGCCGCCTTCCTGATGGATCGGATCATGGCCGCCGTCGGGCTGTCGGGGCGTGCCTTCATCCCGCTGCTGTCGTCTTTTGCCTGCGCGGTGCCCGGCATCATGGCGACGCGCACGATCGAGGATGAGAAGGACCGGCTGACGACGATCCTGATCGCGCCGCTGATGACATGTTCGGCCCGGCTGCCGGTCTATACGCTGATCATCGGCACCTTCATTCCCAATACCCCCGTGTTCGGCTTCGTCCGGTTGCAGGGGCTCGTGATGTTTTCGCTCTACATCATGGGAATCCTCGGCGCGTTCGTCGCCGCGCTCGTGCTGCGGCGGACGGTGACCAAGGGCGCCTCGTCGGGCTTCATGATGGAGATGCCCAAATATCAATGGCCGCGCCTGCGCGACGTGCTGATCGGGCTGTACCAACGCGCGTGGATCTTCCTGCGCCGCGCGGGCACGATCATCCTGTTTTCGACGATCATCCTGTGGGCGCTGCTGAGCTTTCCCAAGCCGCCGGTGGGAAGCGACATATCCGAGGTCAATTATTCGGTCGCTGGCCGGATCGCCAACACGATCACCCCGGTGTTCGAGCCGATCGGCTTCAACCGCGACATCACGCTGGCGCTGATCCCCGCAATGGCGGCGCGCGAGGTGGCGGTGGCAGCGATCGGGACGGTCTATGCGATCGACGATCCCGAAGCCCCCTCGGGCCAGAACACGATGATCGAGAATCTGCGCAAGCGCTGGACGCTGCCGACCGCGCTCGCCTTTCTGGTGTGGTTCGTGTTCGCGCCGCAATGCATCTCGACGATCGCGATCACGCGCCGCGAAACCAACGGATGGAAGTGGCCCGCCTTCATGGTGAGCTATCTGTTTGTGCTGGCCTACATCGCATCGGGCGCTACATACTGGATCGCATCAGCAATCGGTTTGTAGTGAAACGGGAGACGACATGGCCGGCAGTGTAAACAAGGTGATTCTGGTCGGGAATCTCGGCCGCGATCCCGAAAGCCGGACCTTCCAGAACGGCGGCAAGGTGGTCAACCTGCGCATCGCCACCTCCGAATCGTGGAAGGATCGCAACACCGGCGAGCGCAAGGAAAGGACCGAATGGCATTCGGTCGCGATCTTCAACGAAGGCCTTGCCAACGTGGCGGAACGCTATCTGCGCAAGGGCAGCAAGGTCTATATCGAAGGCCAGCTCCAGACCCGCAAATGGCAGGATCAGAACGGGCAGGACCGGTATTCGACCGAGATCGTGCTGCAGGGCTTCAACAGCGTGCTGACGATGCTCGACGGCGCGCCCGGCGGTGGCCCGGGCGGCGGGGGCGGCGGCAGCCGTGACGATTGGGGCAGCGGCGGCGGTCGCGGCAACGATTTCGGCAGCGGGCGCTCAGGCGGCGGCGGCAGCGGCGGCTCGACCGGCCTTGGCCAAAGCGGTGGGTTCGCCGACGATCTCGACGACGACGTGCCGTTCTAGGATTAGGCTGACTCGGAGTCAGCGCTGCTGACTCCGAGTGGGGGAGCGGGCCGGCGCCGCTAAACAAAACCCTAGCGTTTCAGCAGGAACACCGCGTGTTCGGCGCGGAAATTGGCGGCGGCCGAACTGGTGGGGCGGCCGCGGTTGAGGAACCATGCCCCCTCGACCGCGATATCGCGCTCCCTGAGCAGCGCCCGAAAATCGTCGATCGTGACGTGGTGGATGTTGGGCGTGTCGTACCAGCGTTCGGGCAGCAGGTTGGTCACCGGCATCCGGCCCCCCCAGAGCAACGAGGCGCGCACGCGCCAATGCGCGAAATTGGGGAAGGACACGAACGCCCGCTCGCCGATCCTGAGCAATTGATCGAGCACCAGATGCGGGCTGCGCGCGGTTTGCAGCGTCTGGCTGAGGATCGCGTAATCGAAGCTCTTGTCGGGATAGCCCGCGAGATCGACATCGGCATCGCCTTGCACCACCGACAGCCCGCGTGCGATCGCCGCCGAGACATTGGCGGGATCGATCTCCAACCCGCGCGCATCGATCTGGCGGGCATCGCGCAGCGCCGCCATCAGCGCGCCGTCGCCGCAGCCGATATCGAGCACCCGCGCGCCCGGTTCGACATGATCGGCGATGATCGCGAGATCGGGGCGGAGACTCATGCGCGCGCCCGCAGGAAGCCATCGACGATCGCGCGCAATTCGGGCGATTCGAGCAGGAAAGCATCATGGCCGAACGGGCTCGACAATTCGACGAAGCTCGCGCGCGCGCCCGCGGCGTTCAACGCCTGGACGATCGTGCGCGATTCGCGCGTCGGATAGAGCCAGTCGGTATCGAAGCTGACGACGCAGAAGCGCGTCTGCGTGCCGCGAAAGGCATGGGCGAGCATCCCGCCATGTTCCTCCGCGAGATCGAAATAGTCCATCGCGCGGGTGATGTAGAGATAGGCATTGGCGTCGAATCGATCGGTGAACGACAGCCCCTGATGGCGCAAATAGCTTTCGACCTGAAAATCGGCATCGAAGCCGAAGGTCTTGGCGCCGCGATCCTGAAGCTTGCGGCCGAATTTGGCGGTGAGCCCGGCTTCCGACAGATAGGTGATATGCGCCGCCATCCGCGCGACCGCGAGGCCGGCAGCGGGAGGATCGGCGGGGTAATAAGCGCCGTCGCGCCAGTTGGGATCGGCCATCACCGCCTGCCGCCCGACCTCGTGAAAGGCGATATTCTGCGCCGAATGCCGCGCGGTCGCCGCGATCACGACGCTGGCGGCAACGCGATCCGGAAAGGTCGCCGGCCATGACAGCGCCTGCATCCCGCCCATCGAGCCGCCGACCACCGCCTCGAGCCGATGCACCCCGAGATGATCGAGCAGCATCGCCTGCGCACGCACCATGTCGCGAATCGTGATGACCGGGAACGCCATGCCATAAGGCGCGCCGGTTTCGGGGTTGGTGCTCGCCGGGCCCGATGTGCCCATGCAACTGCCGAGCACATTGGCGCAGACGATGAAGTGACGGGTGGGATCGATCGGCAGCCCGCTCCCCACCATCCGCGCCCACCAGCCGGGCTTTCCGGTGCGCGGATGGGGCGAGGCGACATGCTGATCGCCGGTCAGCGCATGGCAGATCAGGATCGCGTTCGACGCATCGGCATCGAGCGCGCCATAGGTTTCATACGCGATCTCGACAGGCGCCAGCACCGCGCCACTATCGAGCACGAGCGGGCCGGGCAGCGTCACATGGCGATCGAGGCCGAAACGTTCATCCATACCCCCGCGCGCTTGGAAGCCGCGCGTCGCCTTGTCAACGCAGACGCGCGGGGTCTATGCGCCGGAACCATGACCGCACCGCAACCCAAGCCCTGGATCATGGGCATCGCGCCATATATTCCCGGCCGTTCGACCACCGATGACGGCCGCAAGGTCGCCAAGCTGTCGTCGAACGAGAATCCGCTCGGCACCAGCCCGGCCGCGCGCGCCGCCTTTGCCTCCGGCGCGGACGAACTCGAACGCTATCCCGATGCCTCAGGCGCAATCGTACGCGAGGCGATCGCGGCAAAATACGGGCTCGATCCGGCGCGCATCATCTATGGCAACGGCTCGGACGAGGTGCTGCACCTGGCGGCGGGCGCCTTTGCCGGGCCGGGCGACGAGGTGATCTTCGTCCATTACGGCTTTGCAGTGTACGAAATCGCAGCGCGGCGCGTGGGCGCGACCCCGGTGATCGCCCCCGACACGGACTATGCGACCGATATCGATGCGGTGCTCGCCAGCGTCACCGAGCGCACCCGGATCGTCTTTATCGCCAACCCCAACAATCCGACCGGCACCTTCGCGCCGCGCGCCGAGATCGCCCGGCTTCACGCAGCGTTGCCGGGCCACGTCCTGCTCGTGCTCGACCATGCCTATGCCGAATATCTCGATGCAGGCGAGGAGGACGGCGGCATGGAACTGGCCGCGCGCGCAGCCAACGTGCTCGTCACGCGCACCTTCTCCAAAATCTATGGCCTTGCCGCCGAGCGGATCGGCTGGGGCTATGCCCATGCCGACATCATCGAGGCGATGCACCGCATCCGCTTGCCCTTCAGCATGACGATCGCGGGCCAGCGCGCGGCAGTGGCGGCAGTGGGCGATCAGGCGTTCGTCGATCACACCCGCGCGCACAACAGCCGGTGGCGTGCGTGGTTCAGCGACGAGATCGGCAAGCTGGGCAATGCCGGCCTGCGCGTGGTACCGAGCAAGGCCAATTTCGTGCTCGTATTGTTCGAGGGCGATGTGACCGCCGAGCACGCCTATAAGGGGCTGATGGAAAAGGGGTATATCGTCCGCTGGCTGCCCGGCCAGGGGCTCGCCAACGGGCTGCGCATCACGATCGGCACCGAGAACGAGACCCGCGGCGTCGCGCAGGCGATCCGCGAACTGGTCGCCGCCTGATGGCCGATACATCGCCTGAAGGCGGATCGCCGCCGCCCTTTGCGCGCGTCACCGTCATCGGCCTCGGGCTGATCGGTTCGTCGATCGCGCGCGGGGTGCGCGCGCGGATGCCCGGCGTGCAGGTGACGGGCTATGACGCCAGCGCCGAGGTGCGCGACACCGCGCGCGCGATCGATCTTTGCGACGATGTGGCCGATTCGGCCGGCGCGAGCGTCACCGACGCCGATCTGGTCGTGTTGTGCGTGCCGGTGGGCGCGATGGGGGGCGCCGCCGCCGCGATCGCCGATGCGCTGCCGGCCGGGGCGATCGTCTCCGACGTCGGCAGCTGCAAAGAAGCCGTTGCCGCGGCGCTGCGCGCGGCATTGCCCGAGGCGGTGATCGTGCCCGCGCATCCGGTGGCGGGGACCGAACAGAGCGGCCCCGAATCGGGCTTCGCCTCGCTGTTCCACGGCCGCTGGTGCATCCTGACGCCGCCCGAGGGCACCGACCCCGGCGCGATCGCGCGCGTCGCTGCCTTCTGGCGTCTGCTCGGCGCCGAGGTCGAACAGATGGCGGCCGACCACCATGATCGCGTGCTCGCGATCACCAGCCATTTGCCGCATCTGATCGCTTATACGATCGTCGGCACCGCGAGCGACCTCGAGGCCGTGACCGAGAGCGAGGTCGTCAAATATTCGGCCGGGGGATTCCGCGATTTCACGCGCATCGCCGCGTCGGACCCGACGATGTGGCGCGACGTGTTCCTCACCAACCGCGAGGCCGTGCTCGAGATGCTCCAGCGCTTCTCCGAGGACCTGACCGCGCTGCAACGCGCGATCCGCTGGGGCAAGGGCGACGAATTGTTCGACCTGTTCACGCGCACCCGCGCGATCCGTCGCGGGATCGTCGAGCAGGGGCAGGACGACGCCAAGCCCGATTTCGGCCGGACGCACGACTAGAGCGGCGAGCCTTAATATAACCCGTTCGCCCTGAGCCTGTCGAAGGGCTGCTCTTTCGTGCGAGGAAGAACGGTGCTTCGACAAGCTCAGCACGAACGGAATATGGTGGTGATCTGGATTATGGGCGCGATGGTCCAGAATCGCGACACCGACCGCCTCAATCCAGAATGTTGATCGCCGTGTGGACGCGTTGTTCGATCTCGGCGCGCGACAGACCGGGAGGAATCGGTGTGCCAAACCGGAAGCGTACCACGCCCGCGCGCTTCACCCCCTTCCTGGGCAGCAGCCGGCCCGAATCGAGCGCGATCGGCACCACATCGACCCCCAGCGCGCGGTAAAGGCCCGCGAAGCCGGAACGCAGCGGTGGGCGCGCACCGGGCACGACGCGCGTGCCCTCGGGAAAGATCACGACCGAGCGCCCGGCGGCGATCGTCGCCTGCGCCTCGCGCATCATCCGCCGCAGCCCCGCACCCGACGATCCGCGATCGATGACGATGATGCCGTAGCGCCGCGCCGCCCACCCCCAGATCGGAATGTGCGCCAGCTCGGCCTTCATCACCAAGGCGGGTGCGTCGAGCATCAACGCGAATTCGATCGTCTCGAACATCGCCTGATGCTTCGCGGCGTAGAGCACCGGCGGCGGCGGCGACATGCCCTCGACGCGGGTGCGGATGCCGAGGATCCAGCGCGTCGTCCAGCGATGGAGGCGCGCCCATATCCGCGCATAGCCGATCATCTGACGCTGCCCGATCAACGCGGGGACCGGTGCGGCGACGACGATGGCGACCGACAGGGTATAGAAGACGATCAGGAACAGAATCGTCCGCGCCCGTGCGATCATCCGCCGACCCCCGTCCACAAGGCGATCCGGCGCAGGATCAGCTTGTTATATTCGGCGAGCAGCAGCGACAGGCCCGGCTCTTTCTGCGGGACACCGTCGGACATCAGATCGACATCGGCATCGAGCGCGTGGCGCAATTCCATCCGCGCGCGCGCCATGTGCCAATCCGACGTCACCAGCCGCACCGAACGATAGCCATGGTTGCGGACCCATGCCGCCGTTTCCTCGGCATTCGAGCGCGTATCGACCGCCTCGTGCCCCAGATCGATGCAGCATTCGAACAGCGCGGGCCGGGTCTTGTATTCGACCGCGAGTTCGATCGGGCGCACCGTCGGCGCGACGCCGCTGACCAGCATCCGCTTCGCGGCGCGGTGTTCGATCAGCGCGATACCGCGATCGATTCGCCCCGCGCCGCCGGTGGGGACGACGATCGCATCGGTGGCGCGGGCCGGATCGAGCGGGGCGGGCAGCGTCAGCATGAACACCGCGAAACCGAGCGTCCAGACGAGGACGACGAGCCCGAGCGCGCGAACGATCACAGCCGTTTCCCCAGCGCGACCAGCACCGCAACCCGAGCCGCACCAAGCGCGAGCAAGGCGAAGGCGAACGGCAGCGCCACGAGCGCAACCCATTCGCCTGCGCCCAGGGCAACGCCGCCGAGCAGATCCGATCCCAGCGCCGCGATCCGCCAGCCGACCAGCGCGATCACCGCGACGGCGACGACCGTGCCGATGATTCCGCCGGCCAGCGTATCGAGCGCGATCCGGCGCTGGAACAGTCGCGCGACCTGAACATCGGTCGATCCCATCATGTGCAGCACCTCGATCGTGTCGCGATGCGCCTCCAGCCCCGCGCGCGCGGCCAGGATCACCACCGCCGCGGTCGCGCCCGCCATCAACACGACCAGACCTAGCGCGAGCCACACCAGCGTGTCCATGAAACGGCTGACCGGCGACATCCAGCGCTGGTGCCGATCGACATGCGCGGCCGGCGTGATACGCGCCATCGCGGCCTCGACCCGCTGGATCGCGGCCGCGCCGGCATCAGCGAGATCGACATCGATCAGCGCGGGAATCGGCAGATCGGGATCGGCGCCATCGCTGCCGAGCCACGGCCTGAGCAATTCGGCCAGCGCCGCACGATCAACTGCAGTGGCCGACGCCACCTCGCGCATTGCCCGCAGCCGTGCCAGCGCCGCCGCGGCATGCGCCTCGCGATCGCGTGCATCCGCCTCGACGATCTGCACCGTCAGCCGTCCGGCAAGCTGGCGATCGAGCAAGTGCGCGGCGCCGCGCGTACCGAGCCCGAGCGCGGCGGCGAGCACCGTCAGCAACAGCATCACCGCCATGATCCAGCGCATCGCGCGAGTCTGGCGATCGTCGTCGAGCACGCGCCGGTCGGCGGGCCGGGTGAGGATACCGAGCTTCACGATTCGTCGCGCCGGGGCGGAAAGCGCAGCGCGCCGGTGGGGTCGCTCAGCCGCCCCTTGTCAAGCCGCATCATCCGTGCGTCGGCGATCCGGCTGATCAGGTTCATATCATGCGTTGCCACCACCAGCGTGGTGCCGAGCCGGTTGAGCGAATCGAACAGGTGGAGCAGCCGTTCGGCCATCGCGGGATCGACGTTGCCGGTGGGTTCGTCGGCGACGAGGATCTCGGGTCGGCCGATCACCGCGCGCGCGATCGCCACGCGCTGCTGCTCGCCGCCCGACAGCGTCGGCGGGCGCGCCTCCATCCGATCGGACAGACCGACCCAGGCGAGCATCTCACGCACCGGTACGTCGATATCGGGTTCGGGCACCCCGGCGATCCGCAACGGCAGCGCGATATTGTCATAGGCCGACAGATGCGACACCAGCCGGAAATCCTGGAACACCACGCCGATCCGCCGCCGGAACCCCGGCAGGCGACCACGCGGCAGCATCACCGCATCCTCGCCGAACAGCCTGATGATGCCCCGGCTGGGGCGCTGTGCAAGGTAAAGTAACCGCAGCAGCGAGGTCTTGCCCGCGCCGCTGGTGCCGGTGAGGAAATAGAAAGCGCCCGCCTCCAGCGTGAAGCTGATGTCGGACAGCGTCTCGGGCCCGGTGCCGTAGCGCAGTCCCACATTTTCGAACTGGACGATATTCGCCATGCGGCGCAGACGCTCTCGGTTCGATTGCTGATCCTTTTGGTGCCATCGCACGGGCCGCGATGCGCTTCAAGCGCGCCGGCGCCTCTTGCGCGCGTGGCCGCGCCCAGACTAGATTCGCCTCAAGGCGCGCATACGGCGCGGTCTGGCCGTATCTCGCGTTCACAGGTAACCGTCTTCCCATGATCCTCGAATGCCCGGAATGCCACACCCGCTACCTCGTCCCCGACAGCGCGATCGGCGCCGACGGCCGCACGGTGCGCTGTGCGAGTTGCAAGTTCAGCTGGTATCAGGCGCCCGCGCCTGCGGACGACGACGCGGTGCCAGCGCCCGCACCAGTAGCACCGGCCCCGCGCGCCCGGCCCGCACCACCGCCGCGGGCGGCTGCCCCGGTGGCCCCCGCCGCGCCACGCGTGTTCGGCGAGGAGCCCGGCTATACCAAGCCCGCGACGCAACGCGATTATGACGCATTTGCACACCAGCCACCGTTCCGCCCGCGCCGCAACCCCGCGCGGCGCTGGACGATCGCGGCGGTCGCCACCGGCATCGTGCTGCTCGCGGGCACGGGGGCGATCCTCTATTCGGGCGCGCCGGGAATCGTCGCCGGGCTGGGGATTCCGATCGGCCCGGTCGAGACGCCGCTGCGCTTCGCCGACAAGGCGATCGACCGCCGCAACCTGCCCTCGGGCGCCGAATTGTTCGCGGTTTCGGGCACGGTGGTGAACCCCACCGCCGAGCGCCAGCGCGTGCCCGACATCCGCGCCGAACTGCGCGATGCGCAGGGGCGACTGGTCTATAGCTGGACGATCACCCCGCAACAGCGCACGCTGGGCCCGCGCGGCACGATCGAATTCAACTCGGGCAAGCTCGATGTGCCGGCCAATTCGAAGATGCTCGAACTCAGCTTTGCCGGTGAAAGCGGCGGCTGAGCCGCCAGAAACGGCTGCCGTTGAGCAAGGCGGCAACCAGCATCCCGGTGCCCGACGCATAAACCAGCCCCATCGGCCCGGCGCCGTGATGGACCAGCGCCCAGCCGAGCCCGCCGGTGACGAGAAAATAGGCGATGATCGAGTTGACCCCGGCGACCACCTGATCGCCGAGCGAGCGTAGCGTGTAGACCAGCACGATCTGCAACCCGTCGAAGACGATGAACGGTGCCCAGACGGGAAGCATCGCCCCTGCCAGCGCGTGAACCTCTGCGGTCGCGGGAAAGCCGGCGACGATCATCGGCGCCGCCAGCACGAGCACCCCGGCCAGCGCCGCCATCGCCGCCCCCGCCAGCCCGATCGCGATTCCCGCACGCGGCATCGCCGCTTCGGGATGGCCTTCGCCCACCGCATTGCCGGTGCGCACCCCGGCCGCCGAGCCGAGCCCGAGCGCAAGCCCGAAGGTGACGTTATGGACCGAGAACACGATCTGGAAGGCGTGCGCGGTCGCATCGCCCAATTGGGTCGACAGCGCGATCAGGATCGAGAAGCCCGCCAGTTCGAGCGCCGAGGCGATCGCGGGCACCAGCCCGAACCGCGCCAGCGCCGCCGCGCCGCGCCCGGCCCCCGCCCAGGCCGCGCGGCCGAGATCATGGACCCCGCGCGCGTCGGCGTGGCGCAGCGTCCACACCGCGACCAGCATCGCCACCGCCCCCAATGCCGAGGCGATCACGGTCGCGGTTGCCGCTCCCACCGCGCCCATCTCGGGAAAACCGAGCAGGCCGTCCGCAAGCACCCAGGCGAGCACAGCGTTGAACGGCAGCACGCCGAGATTGACCACCATCACCCGGCGTGGGCGGCTGATCCCTTCGAGGAAATAGCTCGCCGCGACGATAACGAGCTGGAACGGAAAGCCGAACGCCATCACCCGCACGACGCGCGCGGCATCGGGCACCAAGGCAGGCGCGACCCCGACGCCCACGAGCAATTGAGAGGCGAAGGCGAACAGCACGAACCACGCCGCCATGCCGAATCCAAGCCCGAGCACCAGCCCTTCGCGCAACACGCGCCCGGTGCGTTTGAGATCACCCGCGCCATCGGCGCGCGCGACGAAGACGAGCACCCCCGACATTGCCCCCAGCGCCGCCACGATCAGGATGAAGGTGAGCGTGCGGCTTGCTCCCAGCGCGGCGACCTGCTCGGTCGAGACCAGCCCGACGACGACGATGTCGGTGACGTGCAGGATCGTCCAGTTGAGGCTGGTGAGCACCACGGGCCAGGCCAGCGCGAGAATGCGGCGCGTCTCGGCGGTGAGGAAGCGGCGATCGGCCATGGGACGCGCTGCTTAGCTGCTGTTCGGGTAATCGCGAAAGAGCGATTTCCGAGGCGGCGCCGGCCCGCTCCCCCACCCGGCCACCCAATGCGATTATCCTATGGGTGGCCGGGTGGGGGAGCGGGCCGGCGCCGCACCAGGGAACACCTCAGCAATCGGTTGCAAGCCCGCGCACGCGATGCTAGGGGCTCGCGCCTGCCAGCCACCGGCGGTTCTCGCCGGTGCTCAATTCACGTGCGGTCGTGGCGGAACTGGTAGACGCGCAACGTTGAGGTCGTTGTGGGCGAAAGCCCGTGGAAGTTCGAGTCTTCTCGACCGCACCATCTCCTGACAAAGTGAATGTCTCCCCTTGTGGGGGCCAACGTGCGGAAACGCTATCGGGCGGCACACGGAACGCGTAGAATGCGGGCGCGCTTTGGCGCGGTCGGCGGGGATGCTCCGTCCGGCCGACCTACACCGACGGAAAGGTGTTCGTGGCTTATCCCGCCTATCTCCATGCGATCGGCACCGCGATCCCCGATCACGACATCCACCAGCCCTTTATCGACTGGGCGCGCGACCGGATCGACGATCCGCGCGCGGCGAAATTGTTCGATCGGATGGCGGCGCGATCGGGCATTGCGCATCGCTGGTCGGTGCTGGCGCGCGCACGCGATGGCGGTTCGCCGATCATGCCCGGCGGTTTCTATGCCGAGGGGATGCCCGGCACTGCGGCGCGGATGGCGCTTTATGCCGACGCCGCGCCCGCGTTGGGGCTCGCCGCGATCGACGCCTTGCGCCGGCAGGTGGCGCTCGACGGGATCACCCATCTCGTCGTGGCGAGCTGCACCGGCTTCGTTGCGCCGGGGATCGACCAGATCATCGCCGCGCGGCTCGGGCTCGATCCCGGCGTCGAGCGGCTGCTGATCGGGTTTATGGGCTGTTATGCCGCGATCACCGCGCTGCGGAGCGCGCGCCACATCGTCCGCTCCGAACCCGGCGCGCGCGTGCTCGTGCTCACGGTCGAACTGTCGACGCTCCATCTTCAGGACCACAATGCGCTCGAGCCGCTGCTCGCGATGCTCCAGTTCGGCGACGGTGCCGCCGCGGCGCTGGTGACGAGCGAATCGGGCGGGTTCGCCTTGGGCCGACCCTTCGCGACGACGCTGGCCGATTCGGACGGCCTGATCCGCTGGACGATCACCGACCACGGCTTCGCGATGCATCTGTCGGGCGAGGTGCCGGCGCGGATCGCCGCCGGGCTCGCCGATCCCGCATTCGCCGCCGCCGCGACCGGGGGACGGGCGCCATCGGCGATCGATGGCTGGGCGGTGCATGCCGGCGGGCGCTCGATCCTCGATGCGGTCGAGCACGCATTCGATCTGCCGCCCGACGCGCTTGCAGCCTCGCGCGGGGTGCTACGCGACTACGGCAATATGTCGTCGACGACGTTGATGGCCGTGCTGGCGCGGTTGCTCGACGGGCCGCCGATCCAGAACGGCGTTGCGCTCGCCTTCGGCCCCGGGCTGGCCGCCGAGGGCTTCGGCTTTGCGAGCGCCCGATGATCGGAACCAGCCGATGAGCCTCGTCGTCCGCGCGATCGCCGAGGAACGGATGGACGCCGACGATCTCGACGCCGACACCTATGCCGCGGTGGTCGGCGATCTCGCCAAGGTGAACGTCGTGACGATGGCGGCGCGGCCGACGCTTGGCTTTCTTGCGCGCGCGACCCGCGGAATGACGCGGGTGCGCGTGCTCGATGTCGGGTTCGGCGATGGCGACATGCTGCGTCGGATCGCGCGCTGGGCCGCGCGGCGCGGGATCGCGGCGGAACTGGTGGGGGTCGATCTCAACCCGCGCAGCGCGCGCGCGGCGCGGCTGCACACCCCTCCCGGTCTGCCGATCCGCTGGGTGACGGGGGATTATGCCGATCTGGCCGGCGGCGGGTGGGATGTCATCATCTCGAGCCTTGTCGCGCACCATATGACGCACGCCGAGCTGGTCGCCTTCCTGCGCTTCATGCAGGCCGAGGCCGCGCGCGGCTGGCTGGTCAACGACCTCCACCGCCACGGGTTCGCGCACGCCGCCTTTCCGCTGCTCGCGCGGGCGATGCGCTGGCACGAGATCGTGCGGCACGACGGGACGCTCTCGATCGCGCGCGCCTATCGCCCCGCCGAATGGCCGTCGATCCTGGCCGAGGCGGGGATCGAGCAGGCGCGCGTGTTTCGTGCCTTTCCGTTCAGATTATGCGTCGAACGCCTGCGCTGATCGTCGGCGGCGGCCCCGCCGGGGCGATCGCCGCGTTGCTGCTCGCACGCGCCGGAGCACCGCATCTGTTGATCGAGCGACAGGCCCAAACCGGGGACGTGCTGTGCGGCGGGTTTTTGAGCTGGCGAACGCTGGCGGTACTCGCCCGGCTCGGCATCGAGGGTGACGCGCTCGGCGCGCGCAGCGTGACGCAGGTCGCGTTGTTTGCGGGCACGCGGCGCGCGATCGTCGCGCTGCCGCACGCCGCCGCTGCGGTGTCGCGGCACCGGCTCGATACGCTCCTGCTCGACCATGCCGCCCGCGCCGGGGCGCGTATCGAGCGCGGTATCGGCGCGCGGGCGACGATCGACGGCGGTATCCGCCTCGATGACGGTAGCGAGATCACCGCCGACGCGCTGTTCCTCGCCACCGGCAAGCACGATCTGCGCGGTGCGGCGCGGCCGGTGCCCGCGCGCGATACCGATCGCGTGCTCGGGCTGCGCACCCGGCTTGGCCCTGCCCCCGCGCTCGACCGGCTGATCGGCGATCGCATCGAGCTGCATCTGTTCGATCGCGGCTATGCGGGGATCGTGCTTCTGGAGGACGGCACCGCCAATTGCTGCCTCGCGGTGCATCGCTCGCGATTGGGCGCGGGCAGCCCGGCCGCGTTGCTCGATCGGCTCGCTATCGAGAATCCGGCACTCGGTGAACGGCTCGCGTGGAGGGGAGCCGCGCCAATCGATGCGGTCGCCAACATTCCCTACGGCTGGCGCGCGACGCGCGGCCTTCCAGGGCTGTTCCGGCTCGGCGATCAGGCAGCGGTGATCCCGTCGCTCGCGGGCGAAGGGATCGGCATCGCGATCGCCGGCGCGGCGGCGGCGACGCAGGCCTATCTGCGCGACGGCCACGATGCCTCGGGGGCGTGGCAGCCGGGTTTCGCGCGCCACATTGCGGGCGCGATGCGCGTCGCGGGGGGCGTCCGGCGGCTGGCCGAAAGCCCGGTCACCGCACCGCCGCTCGTCATCGCCGCCGCAACCTGCCCATGGCTGGTGCGGCTGGTCGCGCGATTGACCCGGGTTGGGTCGATCCCCATGTAATGCAGGCATTCCCAGATTCGAAAGAGGCCGCCATGGATCACATCACGCTTTCCGAAGCCGAATGGCGCGCCAAACTCTCGCCGGCTCAATATCATGTGCTGCGCGAGGCCGGAACCGAACCCGCCTTTGCCGGCCATTATTACCATAACAAGGCCGACGGCCTCTATCGCTGCGCGGGCTGCGGCAACGACTTGTTCGACAGCGCCACCAAATATGATTCGGGCTCCGGCTGGCCGAGCTTCACCGCACCGATCGCCGCCGACCGCGTCAGCGAGCACCACGATTCGAGCCACGGCATGACGCGGACCGAGGCGCGCTGCGCGCGCTGCGACGGGCACCTCGGGCATGTCTTTCCCGATGGTCCGCCGCCTGCCGGGCTGCGCTATTGCATGAACTCGCTCTCGCTCGATTTCCACGCCCGCGAGGAATAGGGTTTATTCGACTTTCGTGGAGGCGGCACCAGCCCGCTCCCCCACCCCGCCTCCCATGCCGGGCCGCTTGTTCGGCGCAGGTTAAGGCGCTATCCCGCCAAACGACCTTATGGCCCGCGCGTCCTCCCCGAAAAGAAAGCCGCCCCCGCGCCGCTGGCGTCGCCGGCTGATGCTCGCGCTCAAGATCCTGGGGGTGCTCGGGGCGTTGGGGCTGATCGCGCTTGTCGTCACCGTCTATATGACGCGCGCGCAGCTGCCGAGTTACGACCAGCTCAAATCCTCGCCCAACGGCCAGATGATCCGCGTCCATGCCGCCGACGGCACCGTGATCGTATCGATGGGGCCGAGCTATGGCGAATGGCTGCGCTACGACGAGATCCCCAAGGTGATGCGCGACGCGACCGTCTCGGTCGAGGATCGCCGCTTCCGATCGCATATCGGCGTCGATCCGATCGGGGTGCTGCGCTCGATCAAGCTGATGATCCAGAATTACGGCACCGGCCGACGGATGCAGGGCGCCTCGACGATCACCCAGCAGGTCGCGCGAACGATCTTCCTGTCGAACAAATACACGGTATCGCGCAAGGTTCAGGAAGCGATCCTCGCGCTTGCGCTCGAGCGCAAATTCACCAAGGATCAGCTGCTCGAGCTGTACATGAACAAGGTATATTACGGCGGCGGCGCGTATGGCATCGACGCCGCGTCGCGCAAGTTCTTCGGCCATTCGGCGAAGCAGTTGAGCCTGGGCGAGGCGGCGGTGATTGCCGGGCTGGTCAAGGCGCCGTCGCATTATTCGCCCACTGCCGATGCCGAAGCCGCGGTCGGCCGCGCGGGCGTGGTGCTGTCGCTGATGGCGGAAACCGGGGCGATCACCCCCGAACAGGCGGCCGCGACCGATCCCAAATCGGTCAAGCTCGCGCCCGAACCGCACCAGAACAGCGTGCGCTATTTTACCGATTGGGCACTGCCCCAGCTCGAGATGCTGATCGACGAGACCAACGCGCCGCTCGACGTGTGGACGACGCTCGACCTCTCGATGCAGCGCGCCGCCGATGCCGCGATCAGGGCCAATGTCCCCAACGGCACGCAAGGCGCGCTGGTCTCGATCGATCGCGATGGCGCGGTGCGCGCGATGGTGGGCGGCAAGGATTACGTCTCGTCGATCTACAACCGCGCGACCACCGCGGTGCGCCAGCCCGGCTCGTCGTGGAAATTGTTCGTCTACCTCGCCGCACTCGAAGCAGGGCACAAGCCCGACGACATGGTGGTCGACGAACCGGTGACGATCCAGGGCTGGAGCCCGCGCAACGATTCGGGGCATTTTTCGGGCGCGATGAAGCTGCGCACCGCGCTCGCCTATTCGGTCAACACCGTCGCGGCCAAGCTGGGGCAGGATGTCGGCTTCAATACCGTCGCCGACATGGCGCGCCGGTTCGGCATCACCACGCCGATCGATACCACCCCCGCGATGGTGCTCGGCACCTCCGACGTCCGCCTGATCGACATGACGCGTGCGTTCGCGAGCGTCGCCAACAAGGGCGTCGCCGTCACCCCCTTCGGCATCACCAAGGTGACCGCCAACGGCGTGACGATCTACAGCCACGAGGTCGATCGCAGCCATGTGCTCGTCGCCCCCTATGTCGCCGCGCAGATGACCGACCTGCTCCAGACCGCGGTCGCCACCGGCACCGGCCGCGCGGCGCAGATCGGGCGCCCGGTCGCGGGCAAGACGGGCACCACGACCTCGAACAAGGACGGCTGGTTCCTCGGCTTTTCGAGTGGGCTGACGACGGGCGTCTGGATGGGCAAGGACAATGCCGCGCGCGTCCCCGGCTTGTCCGGCGGTCGCGCGCCCGCACGCGCGTGGCACGATTATATGATCAAGGCGGTCGCGGGCCGCCCGGTCGAACAGTTCGACACGCAGGTCACGCTGCCCGAATGGGAACTCGAACCCGACGAGGAGAGCTATTTCGGCCAGCCCGACAACGGCATGTTCGTCGACGAGAACGGCAATCCGATCGGCCCCAGCAGCTATCCGGGCGACACGCCGCCTGCCACGGCGCCGCAGGAAAATTATCCCGACGCCTATCCCGGCGGCACCTATCCGCCGACCGAGGGCGACCCGACGGCGCGCCAGCCGGCGATCCAGCAGCCGTCCGAACGGCTCGACCAGGCGTGGATGGATCGCGCGCTCGGCCGCACCCCCGAACCCGCGCGGACACCGGTTCCGCCGCGCAGTCCTCCGCCAACCGAGCGCCCACGCGCGAATTAGCGCGGGCCAGCGCTAAACGTCCCGTCCGATCCAATGCAGCGCGGCGCCGTGGGTGCGCAGCCATACGCGTGCCGGGGCGGGATCATCGCCGAGGATGCGTGCGGCGGCGGCGTGGAAGGCGGGGCTGTGATCCATGTGGAGCCGGTGCGCGACTTCGTGCGCGACGGTAGCGCGACGGACATGCTCGGGCGCGAGAACGAGCCGCCAGCTATAGCGGATCGCGCCCGACGCCGCGCAGCTTCCCCACCGCCCGCGCGGATCGCCCACCGTGACCTGCGTGACGACGACGCCGGCACGCGCCGCATAATAAGCGGTGTCGCCGCTGAGTATGTTGAGTGCTTCGCGTCGCAGCCATGTCGTGATCCGCCGCGCGAGCCCGTCGGCCGGACCACCGCAGACGAGACGATCGCCGTCGCGCGTGACACGGCGCGGCAGCGCGGCGTCCCAATCGACGATAAGCCTGGTGTCGCCGAAAGGAATCTCGGCGCCAGGCGCGAACGGCCGGGGCTCGGGAAGCCGCGATTGCTGCGCGGCGATCCATGCGCGCTGCGTCTCGGCCCAGCGCAGCGCGGCGTTGACCGAGCCGCGCGCGGGCACCGTCAGCCGTGCCTCGCCGCTGGTGGGGTCGATCGAGAGCCGCGCACGCCGCGCCCGCGCATGACGGACGATGCGGATCGCGGGTGCCACGGCGTTACAGCTCGCGATCGACCATATGGTGTTCGAGATCGCCGGCCACGTCCTCGGATACCGTCCAACCGCGCACCGATTCACCGGCACGGTGCACCGCCTCGCGATCGCCGCACACCAGATAATGCCACTCGGGCAGGCGCTCGCCCGCCGCGCGCAACCGATAGGCGCAGGTCCTGGGCAACCAGGCGATATCGCGGACGTTCGCCATCGTTAGCCGCACGCATTCGCTGACAAAGGCGCGGCGGTGGCGGTAATTGGAACATTGGCCACTGGTGCGATCGAGCAGGCGGCACGCGACGTTGGTGGCGACAAACTCGCCGGTGTCGGCATCTTCGAGCTTGTGGAGGCAGCATTTGCCGCAGCCGTCGCACAATGCCTCCCACTCAGCGCGATCGAGCCTTTCGAGCGGCACGTCTTCCCAGAAGCGCGCGCTCATTTCGCCCAGCGTTCGATCTCGTCGACGATCGGTTGCGGCGGTCCTTCGACGGGCAGCAGCGCAAGCGGCTTGCCCTCGGGGCTCATCAGATACGCCGTGCGCGTGTGATCGACGAGATAACCGCCGCCCGGTCCGGGGGCATGGATTTTGGAATAGACCGCATATTCCTTGGTCACCGCCGCGATCGCTGCGGGATCACCGGTCAGCCCAAGCAACCGCGGATAGAAGGCATCGGTGAACTCGCGCAGCACCGCCGGGGTATCGCGCGCGGGATCGACGGTTACGAAGATCGGCTGGATCTTCGCCGACAGCGTGGGATTGTTCTGATCGAGCAGCCGCATCGCCGCGCCCAGATTCTGCATGTCGACCGGGCACACATCGGGGCAGAAGGTGTAGCCGAAATACATGATCCGATATTTGCCCGCAAACGCGCTGTCGCTCACCGGCTTGCCGTCTTCGCCGATCAGCGTGAACGGACCGCCGATGGCAGCGCCTTCCAGCGGCGGATCGGCCTGGACCGTGTTGGTCGCGTCGGGTTGCGGCGAACAGGCGGCAACCGCTAGGAGGAGGGCGGAAAAAAAGGCGGGGCGTAGCTGGTTCATGGCGCCGCCAGCCATGATCGGTTAAGACCGATGGCGCAAGAGTATGGGATGGGACGCATCATGTCGCTGGGCTTTATTCGGATCGCATTTGCAGGCGCGTTGCTCGCCGCAGCGACAGGAGCGCACGCGCAACTCAATTATTCCGAAGGCTATAAATTCCTTGAGGCGGTGCGCGACGCCAAGGGGCAGGATGTCACCGATCTGCTCGCCAAGCCGGGGACAACGGTGATCGACGCACGCGATCGCAAATCCGGCGAGGGCGCGCTCCACATCGTCATCAAGCGCAACGACCCCACCTATGTGCGCTTCCTGCTCGAGCACGGCGCCAACCCCGACATCCGCGACAACCAGGGAACCACGCCGCTGATGCTCGCGATTACGCAGAATGCGGCAGCTTGCGTCACGGCGTTGCTCAATCCGCCCAAGGGGGGCAAGCGCGCCGACGTCAACCTCGCCAACGGCAGCGGCGAGACCCCGCTGATCCGTGCGGTGCAGTTGCGCAACCTCGATCTCGTGCGCACGCTGCTCAAGGCGGGAGCCAACCCCGATCAGGCCGATCACCTCGCGGGGCTGTCGGCGCGCGATTACGCGCGCAACGACAAGCGCAGCCCGGCGCTGCTCCAGGCGATCGAAACCACCGAACGCCCCGGCCGCACTGCCGTTTCAGGGCCGACTCTTTAGAGCCGAGACCGGTACCGGCCCACTAGAACAGCGCCGCCGCCTCGGGATCGAGCGTCGCGATCAGCCGCCGGCCAGCGCGGCGCGCGAAGGCGAGCGTGCAGCGCTTGCGGACATGCGCGGGCACGCCGACCCGATCGGCATCGCGCACGATCGCCGCATCGTAACGATCGGCGACGATCAGCCCCGCGCGATCGGGCAGGAACGCGGCACCCGCCAGCGGGCTCGCATCGAACCCCGCCGGCAATGCCCAGAAGAAGCGGTCGCAATGATCGAGATAGTCGGTCCATTTGCCGTCGCCGAGCAGGTCGGCGCGCGATACCTTGATCTCGACGATCACGATCTCGCCCTTGGCATCGATCGCCATCAGATCGGCACGGCGCCCGCCCTCCAGCGGCACCTCACCCATCGCGATCATCCCGTGGCGCAACAGCAGCCGCGTCACCCCGCGCGCGACATCCGCCGCGCACAATGCCGATGGCGGATCATCGATGCAGGAGGCGGGCGGCGCGATCATCGCGGCAATGATAGAACAAGACGCGAACGACACCAACCCCATGGAAGACGGATTCTACACGTCAAAACGGCCCGCTCCGGTTGGGAAGCGGGCCGGCGTGGTGTCGGCAGAAACTGAAAACAGTCTCAGCGATAGAAGACGTGGTGGCCGATCGTTGCGACCTGGGCCTTGCCCCAGCCGGGGCGGACGCGCTTGGCGTGGAAGAACAAGGCGTCGGGCGCTGGGTCCTTGCTCCAATCGTCGGTCATCGCGACCTGCGCCACCGCCATCGCGGTACGATACGCCTTGCGGGCAGGATCGATCGACGGAATCTTGCCGCCGCGTACGAACGAGAACTGGCCGGGCTGCGTCACAACGCCGCAGATCGTCGACGGGAAGCGACCCGATTCGACGCGGTTCATGATGACATTGGCGACCGCGAGCTGGCCCGAGAGCGGCTCGCCCTTCGATTCGAAATAGATCGCGCCGGCCAGGCAGCTGAGTTGCGGATCGACCTCATCGGGCATTGCTTGTGCGGCAACCGCCTCGGCGAGCGATGCATAATCGGCGTCGGCGACCGCGTCCTCAACGGGAATCATCTGCACCTGCACGCCATCGGGGGCGGGCACCGGCCTGGTGGTGAGATTCAGCGTGGGAACCGTTATCGATGTCGGGACGTTGGCAAGATCGGATGCGGGGCTCGATCCGTCGAGCGCGGCACTGGCCAGCTCGGACGCGGCACCCGGAGACGTGAGGGCGCCAATACCGCTCACGCAAAGAAGAAACGCCGCGGCTGCCGCGACGCGTTGAGATACGGTCATGATCACGATTTGAATGCGGTTGGCTCACGGCCGGAACGATCATGCCTTCAACAATCGATCCGCCGGGTAACCCCCCGACTGCGTCACCGGCGGCCTCTGACCCCGACGGCACAACGCGTGCTTTTTTGCTGGAAAAAGCTCCTGATTGTGCGCCGCAGAAGAGTCAACGCCCGAGGATCGTTTCAGCGGCGAACCGTTCTGCCGCCGGGCTATCCAGTTCAATCACCCACAAATCGGGGTCGGACCGGCGCCGGCGCGCGCAATATTCCATAATTTCCTGTTCGTTATCAGTATCTTGAGGTCCGGACACCACCAGAGTTTCGGTTCCGTCAAAACCGATTCCACGCTCCAGAAAGCGCGGATTTCCGCCATTTTTCCGTGTCAAAACGAGAATGGAACCCGCCTGCGCGTCCCCCCTGGCGAGCACCATGCCGAGCCCACCGGAATCGTTTACCCGGCGGAGCAGCGCACCGACCACGACCCCGCTCGGCAACCGCGCACTCATGCGCCAGTGCCGTAACCCGCCAGCGTGGCGAGCGGGATTCGCGAGCGCATGAAGGTGCCCGTACCGCGCGCCGCTTCCTCGCCATCGGCATCGATCAGCCGGGCCTCGGCGACGAACACGCGTCGCTGCCCGCTCACCCAGCGGCCCTCGGCGGTGACAGGCCCTTCGCGCAGCGGCTTGGTGAACAACAAGGTGAAAGCGGTGGTCAGCAGAAAGCGATCGGTGACGAGGCTGTTCGCGGCATAGAAAGCAGCGTCGTCGAGCATCTTGAAATAGCTCGTGCCGTGCGCCGCGCCGGCAGCGTGGAAATGGCGGGGCTCGATCGTGAAGTGGATTCGCGACATACCCGGCGCGGTGATCTCGAGCCGGGAATCGAACAGGCCATTGATCGGCGCAGCGGCGTAAAGCGATTCGAGCGCGCGGAAATGCGCGTCCTCACCCGCCAGCGCGTCAGGCGGCATCGCGTGCTCCGCTGTCGGTGAGGAGTGCGTAAAGCGCGTCGGGCGAACCGGCGCCGCGCAACTTGGCGACGAAACCGCCGTCGCGCAGCCCGCGTGACACGCGCGCGAGCGCCTTCAGATGCGCCGCGCCCGCCTGTGGCGGTGACAGCAGCATGAACGCGAGATCGACCGGCAGATCGTCGATCGCCTGGTAATCGATCGGCTGCGCAAGCTGGACGACGACGCCAACCACGCGATCGAGCCCATCGAGCCGGCCATGCGGAATCGCGACGCCGCCACCGAACCCGGTCGAACCGAGCTTCTCGCGTTCGGCCAGCGTTTCGGCCACCGCCTGCGGATCGACCCCGTAGCTTTCGCCCGCCGCCGTCGCCAGCGTCTGGAACAAATGCTTCTTGGTGGGCGCCGACACTTGCGCAAGCGCCGCATCGGCAGAGAGTATATCGCTGAAATCAGTCATTTAAATACCATATGGTATGGCATGGCCGCCCCCCGCATCCAAATGTCGGGCGGCGGCCATGAAGACAGGAAGCTGCGGTGCCGGTTGCGGCCCTCAGCCGGCGCGGTTGGGTTCGACCCAACCGATCGTGCCGTCGCCGCGGTGATAGACCATGTTGTAAACCCCGGTGCCGCTGTTCTTGAACAGCAAGGCCGCGGTGTTGCGCAGATCGAGCATCATCACCGCATCCGATACGCTGGCCTCGGGAATATTGGCGCGGGTTTCGGCGACGATCAGCGGATGATCGATTTCGATCTCCTCTTCCCCTTCGACTTCGGAGAAGATCGTATAGCCGGCGTTATCGTACGAGAAGGAATCGGCTGTGGCCAAGGCTTCGCCCTGATTGCGATCCTTGAGCCGCCGCATGTAGCGGCGCAATTGCTTCTCGATCTTGTGCGCGGCGCCGTCGAATGCGGCGTAAGCGTCGGTACCGTCATTCGAGCCCTTGAGCACCAGCCCCTGCATCACATGCGCCACGATGTCGCAGGTGAAGCGGTTGTCGTGCGGGCCCCGGCCGAATGTGACCTGTGCCGCGATCGCGCGTGAGAAGTATTTGCTCGAAATTCCCAGGAGTCGATCTCGACACTGCTGCTTGAGCGCCTCACCGACATCGACCTGATGGCCCGAAACCCGGATATCCATAGCGATCTTCTCCAACCTGAATAAGGGACGTGGGCACGTCCCCCGGAATCGTCAACCCGGTGCGCCGGAGTTCCAGAGCGGATTGACGATATCCTTCAGAAACGCCGCGTGCGTCGCAAGTTCCGCATCGCTCGGCACGAAGGTGCGTGGTGGACGCACGATCGCGGGCGTCTGCGTGACGCGCACGGTTTCCGATACAGTGTCGGGCTCGACCACCAGCCCCAGGCCGATCTGGCGACCGCCGGTGAGTTCGACATAGACCTGCGCAAGCAATTGCGCGTCGAGCAACGCGCCGTGGAGGACGCGGTGGCTGCGATCGATCCCGAAGCGCGAGCACAAGGCGTCAAGCGTATGCTTGGCGCCGGGATGGCGCTGGCGCGCGATCGCAAGCGTATCGACCATCCGTTCCATGCCGATCGCAAGCCGGCCGCAGCGCCCGAGTTCGCCATTGACGAACGAGAAATCGAACCCGGCATTGTGCGCGATCAGCGGGCTGTCGCCGAGGAAATCGAGCAATTCCTCGACCGCATCGGCGAACAGCGGTTTATCGGCAAGAAAGGCCTCGCTGATCCCGTGGACCGCTTGCGCCTCGGCGGGCATCGACCGCTCGGGATGGTAATACGCATGGAAGGTCCGGCCGGTCTCGACGCGGTTGATCAGTTCGACGCAGCCGATCTCCACCAGCCGGTCGCCACCGCCGAAGCTAAGCCCCGTCGTTTCGGTATCGAAGACGATTTCACGCATCCCGATACTATTGCCCCGAAGGCTGCCGGAGGCAAGCAATCACCGCGCGAATCTGCGCGCGCGTCGCATCCATCGGACAGTCGGTGCGAATCACGAAATCGGCGCGCGCGCGCTTCTCGGCATCGGGGGTCTGGCGCGCCAGAATCGCCGCGAACCGTGCCTCGGTCATCCCGGGACGCTTGAGCACGCGCGCGCGCTGCACCGCCTCGGGTGCCGAGACGACGACGACCTTGTCGACATGCGCCTCGCCCCCGGTTTCGAACAGCAATGGAATATCGAGCACGACGAGCGGTGCATCGGCATGGGTCGCCAGAAAATGCCGACGTTCCTCGGCAACCGCGGGATGAACCAGCGCCTCGAGCTGGCGTAATTTTTCGCGATCGCCGAGCACCGCGCCACCAAGCGCGGCGCGATCGACGCCATCGGGACCGGTCGTACCGGGAAACAGCGCCTCGATCGCCGCGACCAGCCGCCCGCCGGGGCCCTGAAGCGCGTGCACCACGGCATCGGCATCGAATACCGGCGCGCCTTCGGCCGCGAACATCGCCGCGGCGGTGGTTTTGCCCATCCCGATCGAGCCGGTCAGGCCGATCGTCAGCGGCCGGGCGGTCATACCGTCAGCAGCGCGCGCAATTCGTCGTCGCGATCGCGCGGAGGGGTGGCGCCGAAGAAGATCTCGAAGCCGAGCGCGGCCTGCCCGACCAGCATGTCGAGCCCGTCGACCGTATCGAGATCGCGGGCACGTGCTTGGGCCAGCAACTCGGTTTCGAGCGGGGCATAGACGATGTCGTATACCACCGCATCGTCGGGAAGCGGTGCCAGATCGAGCACCAGCGGCGGCTGGCCGACCATCCCGAGCGGGCTGGTGTTGACCAGCAGCGCGGCCGGCGGCAGTTTGGCATCAAGCGGCAGCGCCTCGCCCTTCAACCCGAACGACGCCAGCAACGCGGCGCCTTTGAGCGGCGAGCGGTTGAGCAAGGTCACGCGGCCGACCTGCATCTTCGACAGCGCAAACAGGATCGCGCGCGCGGCGCCCCCCGCGCCGACCACCACCACCGGCGCGCCCTCGAGATCGAGTTCGGCGATCGGCGCGAAGAAACCACCGGCATCGGTGTTGGTGCCGACCAGCGCCCCGTCTTCGGCACGGAAGACGGTGTTCACCGCACCGATCGTATCGCGGACACCGCCGCGATCCTCGATCAGATCGAGCGCAGCCTGTTTGTGCGGCAGCGTGATATTGCAGCCACGCCATGCGGGATCGGCGCGGCGCTCATCGAAAAACGCAGCCAGCCCCTCGGGGGTGACGTGGGTCGCACGATAGCTGGCGTCGAGCCCGAGCGCATCGAGCCAGAAATTGTGGATCACCGGGGATTTGGTGTGCTTGATCGGATCTCCGATCACCTCGGCGTAACTCATGACGTCAACACTCCCCGCGTCCGCAGATAGTCGAGCACCGGCAGCAACGGCATGCCCAGCACGGTGAACTGGCTACCCTCGATCCGGCTGAACAACTGCGCACCCGGCCCCTCGATCCGATAGCAGCCGACACAACCGGCGATCGCGGGCCATTCGGCATCGAGATATTCGGCGATGAACGCTTCCGACAGCGGCCGCACGAACATCTTGGCGCGATCAACCACCCGCCACACCGGCCGGCCATTCTCCGCGATCACCGCCGCGCTTATCAGGTCGTGGCGCCGACCCGACATCGCCCGCAGATGCGCGGCGGCCTGCTCACGGCTTTCAGGCTTGTCGAGCATCGACCCATCATCGAGCGCGACCAGCGAATCCGACCCCAGCACGAGCGCCCCCGGCATGGCCTGCGCGATCTTGATCGCTTTCAGTTCGGCGAGCGCATCGGCGAGGTCGCGCGGTTTGACGTTTTCGGCACGCATCGCACGCTTGACCGAGTCCTCGTCGACGTTCGCCGCCAGCGCCTCATAGGGCACCCCGGCGGCATCGAGCATCGCGCGGCGCGATGCGCTTTTGGAGGCGAGGATCAGACGCATAGGGCATCACGTTGCTGGACGAGCGCGATCACCGCCGCTGCCGTCTCCTCGATCGAGCGCCGGGTGACGTCGATCACCGACCAGCCGTTGTCGGCGAACATCCGCCGCGCGAACGCGACCTCGCGCTGGACCGCATCGGCATCGACATAATCGGTCTCGGGCGCCTGGTTGAGCGACAGCAGGCGGTTGCGGCGGACCTGGATCAGTCGATCGGCGCTGGTCGTCAGCCCGACGACGAGCGGGTTCCTGAGCGAGAACAGCGCCGGCGGCGGCGGGCTTTCGACCACGATCGGGATGTTGGCGGTCTTGAAGCCGCGATTGGCGAGATAGATCGAGGTCGGCGTCTTCGACGAGCGCGAGACGCCCGCGAGCACGATATCGGCCTCTTCCCAATCCTCCGCACCGATCCCGTCATCGTGCGCGATCGTGAACTGAATCGCATCGACCCGCGCGAAATAAGCGGCGTCGAGCACGTGCTGGCGGCCGGGGCGCGCCTTGGCCTGCTGGCCCAGCATCGCCGACAGGGCATCGTTGACCGGATCGAGCGGCGCCACCACGGGCAGCCCGAGCGCGCGACAGCGCTGTTCGAGAATCCGCCGCGTCGTGCTGTTGACCAGCGTATAGATGACGAGGCCTGGATTCTGGGCGATCTCTTGCAGGATACGTTCGAGATGCGCTTCGGTGCGCACCATCGGCCAGAAATGCCGGATCGTTTCGACATCGTCATATTGCGCGAGCGCGGCTTTGGCGATGTTCTCCAGCGTCTCGCCGGTCGAATCGGACAGCAGATGAAGGTGCAGCCGCGTCACGGGCATGAATCTGTGGACAACATGCCCGCAACCGCTAGCGCAACATGCCGCGCCCGCCAAGCGAGCGAAACGCTGCGGATAAGGTTCGATTCATCCACAATGTCGTCGACAGGGCAGGGTTCGGTGCACAGGCTGTGGATAACGGGGAAAAGTGAATCGAATCGCCGGGCTGTGGTGCCTGCGCGCGGTCAAGCTGTTGGCATATCGGGCACGACCGCATAAGCCCCGACATTAACCCGCCATCTACATCTACATCCTTTTAGAATCTTATCTCTTAGATAGAAGTAGGGAGTATCCAGACTGTCCCGCTCGCTTGAAACCAAGCCGCTGCTCGCGGTTCTCAACGGTACCCGTCAGCCGGTGCCGCCGATCTGGATGATGCGCCAGGCCGGACGCTATCTGCCCGAATATCGCGCGCTGCGGGAAACCAAGGGCGGCTTCCTCGAACTGGCGATGGATCCCGAGGCGGCAACCGAGGTCACACTGCAACCGATTCGCCGGTTCGCGATGGACGGGGCGATCCTGTTCTCGGACATTCTGATCGTTCCCTGGGCGCTGGGGCAGGATCTGCGGTTCGAGGCGGGTGAGGGACCACGGCTGGCCCCGCCACTGGTCGATGCCGCGCTCGATGGTCTTGCGCGCCACCCCGAGCGGCTCGATCCGGTCTACGCCACCGTGCGCGGCGTGGCGGCGGCATTGCCCGCGCACGCCACGTTGCTTGGTTTTGCCGGATCGCCCTGGACGGTTGCGACCTATATGGTTGCCGGGCAGGGCAGCCGCGATCAGGCCGAGACGCGCGCGCTTGCCTATGGCGATCCCCGGAAATTCGATGCGATCATCGATGCGATCGTGGCGATGACGATCGATTATCTCGCCGGCCAGATCGACGCGGGTGTCGAGGCGGTGCAATTGTTCGACAGCTGGGCGGGAAGCCTTTCGCCGGCACAGTTCGAACGCTGGGTGATCGCACCGACGGTGGCGATCGTCCGCGGGCTGAAGGCGCGCCATCCCGATACGCCGATCATCGGTTTTCCCAAGGGAGCGGGGGGCAAGCTTGGCGCCTATGCGCGGGAGACCGGGATCGATGCGATCGGGCTCGACGAGACGGTCGATCCGGTCTGGGCCGACTCGATCCTACCTGAGGGGCTACCGGTGCAGGGCAATCTCGATCCGCTGGCGTTGCTGGCCGGCGGTGCCGCGCTCGACGCGGGCGTTGACCGCATTCTTGCCGCGTTCCAGGATCGTCCGCACATCTTTAATCTGGGGCATGGCATCGGCCAGTTCACGCCGATCGCGCATGTCGAGCAATTGCTGGCGCGGGTAAGGGGAGCAGCATGACCGGTTTTCTCGGCGCCAGCTATCTGTGGGTGAAAGCGGCGCACGTCGTTTTCGTGATCTTCTGGATGGCGTCGATGTTCATCCTGCCGCGCTATCTGATCCATCATCAGCAGGCGCTCGGCGATGCGGTACAGGAGAAGCTGTGGATCGATCGGGAGGCCACGCTGCGCCGGATGATCATCACCCCCTCGATCCTGATGGTGTGGGTGCTGGGCGCCCTGCTGGCGGTCAATATAGGGCTGTTCGACGGGTTCGCGGGGCTTGGGTGGCTCCATGCCAAGATCGCGCTCGTTTTCATCCTGTCGGGCTATCACGGCTGGGCGGTCGGCTATTCGAAAAAGCTTGCGCGCGGTGAAGCGCGGTTGTCGGACCGGCAATTGCGGATCGCCAACGAAATCCCGGCGCTGTTCGTTGTTCTGATCGTCATCCTGGTGATCGTGCGGCCGTTCTGAACCGCGCGTGCGCGCTTGACTTGACGGGGGACGCCTCCTAATTCGCGAAGCATCCGGTACGCGGTGGACCACCCCGTTGCCGGCCCTCCTTTCTCGCATCGTCGTCTTCCGTCGACCGACGCGCCTCTATCACAAGCCCGCACCGGACTTTTCCCATGCATCTCAAAGACCTCAAGAAGAAGACTCCCGCCGAGCTGGTCGAAATGGCCGAGGCGCTGGGGGTCGAGGGTGCGTCGACGCTCCGCAAGCAGGATCTGCTGTTCGGTATCCTCAAGGAGCAGGCCGATCTTGGTGATCAGATCATGGGGCTCGGCACGATCGAAGTGCTGCCCGACGGGTTCGGTTTCCTGCGCAGCCCCGAGGCGAACTATCTCGCCGGCCCCGACGATATCTACATCTCGCCCAATCAGGTTCGCAAATTCGGCTTGCGCACCGGCGATACGGTGGAAGGCGAGATTCGCGGGCCCAAGGATGGCGAGCGCTATTTTGCGCTGACCAAGCTCACCAGCATCAATTTCGACAATCCCGATGTGGTTCGCCACCGCGTCAATTTCGACAATCTGACGCCGCTCTATCCCGAGAGCAAACTGACGCTCGATCCGCAGGACCCGACCGTCAAGGACAAATCGGCGCGCGTCATCGACATCGTCAGCCCGCAGGGCAAGGGGCAGCGCACGCTGATCGTGGCCCCACCGCGCGTCGGCAAGACGGTGATGCTCCAGAACATCGCCAAGGCGATCACCGACAACCATCCCGAAGTCTTCCTGATCGTGCTGCTGATCGACGAGCGGCCCGAGGAAGTCACCGACATGCAGCGATCGGTGAAGGGCGAGGTTGTTTCCTCGACCTTCGACGAGCCCGCCAACCGCCACGTCCAGGTCGCCGAAATGGTGATCGAAAAGGCCAAACGGCTGGTCGAACACAAGAAGGACGTGGTAATCCTGCTCGATTCGATCACCCGGCTCGGCCGTGCCTACAACACCGTTGTTCCGTCCTCGGGCAAGGTGTTGACTGGCGGCGTCGACGCCAACGCGCTTCAGCGCCCGAAGCGCTTCTTCGGCGCGGCGCGCAACATCGAGGAAGGCGGCTCGCTATCGATCATCGCCACCGCGCTGATCGATACCGGCAGCCGCATGGACGAAGTGATCTTCGAGGAATTCAAGGGCACCGGCAACTCGGAAATCGTTCTCGATCGCAAGGTCGCGGACAAGCGCATCTTCCCGGCACTCGACGTCGGCAAGTCCGGCACCCGCAAGGAAGAGCTGCTGGTCGACAAGGCCAAGCTCTCCAAAATGTGGGTGTTGCGCCGGATCCTGATGCAGATGGGCACCATCGACGCGATGGAATTCCTGCTCGACAAGATGAAGGATTCGAAGACCAACGAGGATTTCTTCGACTCGATGAACCAGTAGAGGATTCAGTCCTTTCCGTCGGTCAGCGCCGCGAGGTGGCGCTGATATTGGACCGAGGCCGGATCGAACGATACCGCCTTGCGCATCGCGGCGATCGCGGCGTCGCGTTTGCCGAGCGCTTCATAACCATCGGCCAGGCTGTCATAGCCATTGGGCTTTTCGGGATAAGCGTGCGTGAGGAGGCCGAACACCGTGACTGCATCCGCCGGCCGCTTGTGCCGTAACAGATCGTAGCCGAGCTGGTTGAGATCGCGGTCGTCGATCACGTAGCGGCGCGGCGTGGCGGCAAGCTCGCGATCGAACCACATGGCAATCGATGGGGCATCGTCTTTGTCGAGCCGCTCGGGCAAGGCCCAGGCGATTGACGGGCGGACGGGCGATGCCGGCTCGCCCATCGCCAGCGCGGCGAGCAGGGCGACATGATCGTCGACGCTGTCGTCCTGCGCGTTGTTGATGTCGAAGGCGCTGTCGATGGTCAGCGGCGTCCGCGCGGCGTCGCCGGCATCACCCACCGCTCCGATAAAGATCGTCTTGCCGTCGCGCGCCGCCAGATACGCGCCGTTGCAGACATGCGCGGCATGGCAGCGGTCGAGATAGGTTTGGAAGGCTTGCGCGGTCGGGGTCTCGTCCGCCGCCGATGCCGTGGGGGTTGCGAGCGATGCGAGGAACAGCGCCGTGCCGTGAGCAGGTGTGTTATTCATGTAAGCCTCCCTCTTCCCGTCTGTATTGTTAAGATAATACACCTGTCAAGGCTGCGATCGCGGGCGTTCGTGGCGGAGCGGTCCTGTCGGGTGTGCTCGAGACGGCGGGGCAGGCGATCTGATCGATACCGGCAGCCATGACGCGCGTGCGGATTTTCGGGCGGGTGGGTTGATCCCGGCGCCGGTGAGGCGCACTGGGGGCCGGCATGGATATCGCATCGTTCTTCACACCTGCCGGCTTTGCCGTGTTCGTGCAGGTCGTCATGATCGATCTGGTGCTGGCGGGGGACAATGCGGTCGTGGTCGGCACGCTCGCGGCCGGGCTTCCGCGTGCGCAGCAGAAAAAGGTCGTGCTGGTCGGGGTCGGCGCCGCGCTGGTGCTGCGGATCATCTTCGCGCTGATCGCGACGCAACTGCTTCAGATCGTCGGGTTGCTGTTTGCAGGCGGGCTGTTGCTGCTCTGGGTTTCGTGGAAGATGTGGCGCGATCTGCGTGCGCACGATGTCGTGGATCACGAAACGGCTACCGCGCCGCCCAAGAGCTTTGCCAGGGCGGCCTGGGCGGTGGCGCTCGCCGACGTCAGTATGAGCCTCGACAATGTGCTGGGCGTCGCGGGTGCGGCGCGCGACCATCCGTCGATCCTCGTGTTCGGGCTGATCCTGTCGGTTGCGGTGATGGGGCTTGCCGCAAGCCTGATCGCGCGTGTCGTCGACCGGTATCGCTGGATCGCTTATGTCGGGCTTGCGGTGATCGTCTGGGTGGCGTTCCGGATGATCTATGAAGGGCTGCTCGACCACCATTTGGGGCTGATCGGGCGACTGATGTAGATTTATTTGAGGTAGCGGCACTGGCCCGCTTCCCCACCTCACCCAGCATGATTGCTTGAGAGGTGAGGTGGAGAAGCGGGTTGGTGCCGTCTCTGTTTCAGGGAAGCTGGATACCGCTCACGGTCAGCCGAGGTGCGTTGCGAAGAATGCCGCGGTGCGTTCGTCGGCGCGTTGGGCCGCTGCTTCCGACCGTCGCTTGCCGAACTCGGTCGCGAAACCGTGATCCTCACCCGGATAATCGACCAGTGTCACCTTGGGATGATCGTCGAGCCCCGCGTGCATTTTTGCCTGCGTGGCGGCATCGACAAAATGGTCGGCACCCGCGATATGGAGCATCAGCGGGTGCGCGATCGCGTGTTTTTCGCCTAACAGGTTATCGATACCCACCGCATAGTAACCAACACTGGCATCGATATCGGTGCGCGCCGCGGTCATATAGGCCAGCCGTCCGCCGAGGCAGTAGCCGACCACGCCGACCTTGCCGGTGCCGCCCAGCGCCGCGCGCGCGGCGCGGATCGTCGATTCGATATCGCGGACCCCCGCATCCTGGTTGAACTTGCCCATCAGCCCCAGTGCCCGCTCGAATTCGGGGGCGACATCGGGATCGAGTTCGATCCCCGGTTCGAGCCGCCAGAACAGATCGGGCGCGATCGCGAGATAGCCGGCCTCGGCCAGCCGGTCACACTTGCGGCGGACGCCGGCATTGACCCCGAAAATCTCCTGGATGACGACGATCGCTGCACGGGGGGCGCTCGCGGGCCGGGCACAATAGGCCATGAAACTACCCGCGCCATCCAATGGTGTGATCGTCAGCATCTCGGTCATCCTTGCGTTCCCTTGGTTCGGTGCTCGTGATCGAGCAGCCATTGCTTGGTGGCGGGGCCCTCGCCTGCCGAATAGGCGCCCAGCGCGCCGCCGGCGCCCAGCACGCGGTGGCATGGGACGATGATCGGGAAGGGGTTGCGCGCGCAGGCCTGCCCGATCGCGCGCGCGCCTGAATTGGCCACGCGGGCGAGCGCACCATAGCTCATCGTCTCGCCATAGCCGATGCCGATCATCGCGTCGCGCAACGCCTGCCCGCGCGGCGTCGCGGCGGGGGTGAGGGGAAGATCGAACGTCGTCAGCCTACCGGCAAACCAGGCGCTCAACTGGTCGGCGGCGGTACGCACGGCGTCGGCGTGCCCCGTCAAGGGCGCCGCCGTGCCGCCGATGGCAATGCGGGCGATCGTCCGATCGTCGCCGATGATCCGCACCGCGCCGATCGGCGTTGCGATCACCGCCTGGTCCTGCGCATACATGGCGCATGTTATGCAGCCTCGGCGCGATGCGCTCAAGCGGAGACGGGCAATGAAGATCAACGTAGAGGTGGAATGCACCCCCGAAGAGGCGCGCCGGGTGATGGGGCTTCCGGACCTGACACCACTGCACGAGAAATATGTCGCGACGATGGGCGACATGATGGACCCGGCTGCACATCCCGAACTGATCGAGCAGATGATGCGGAGCTGGGCGCCGATGGGCGAGGGAGCAATGACGTTCTGGCGACGGATGTTCGAGGGTAAGAATGGCGGCACTGGCGGCTGATACGATCGTTGCGCTGTCGAGCGGTGCGCCACCGGCGGCGATCGGCATTATCCGGCTGAGCGGTCCCGATGCCTTCGCGGTGGCGGCGGCGGTGGCAGGGCCGTTGCCCGCACCGCGCGAAGCGGTGTTGCGGGGGCTGCGAGGCCACGATGGCATGTTGCTCGATCGGGCGCTGGTGCTTGCTTTTGCCGCCCCGGCAACGGCGACCGGCGAGGATCTGGTCGAATTTCACTGTCACGGTGGCCGCGCGGTGGTCGCCGCGGTTGAAGCGGCGCTGCTGCGTCATGCGAGGGTGCGACGGGCCGAGCCGGGCGAGTTCACCCGTCGTGCGCTTGCTGCGGGCCGGATCGATCTCGCGCAGGCCGAGGGGCTTGGCGATCTGCTCGCCGCCGAGACCGAAACCCAGCGCCGCGCCGCAATGGCTACGGCCGAAGGGGCAATCAGTCGCGCGGTGACGGGATGGACCCGCCGACTGGTCGTGCTTGCAGCGCAGGTTGAGGCGGCGATCGATTTCTCGGACGAGGATGATGTTGCCGTCGATCTGACGGGGGTGACTGCCGATGGTATTGCACTTGCCGACGAGATGGCGGCCTTGCTCGATGCGCCGACGATCGAACGGCTGCGCGACGGTATCCGCATTGTGCTGGCAGGCGCACCGAACACCGGAAAATCGACCCTGCTCAATGCTTTGGTTGAACGCGAAGCGGCGATTGTGTCGCCGATCTCGGGAACGACGCGCGACCGGATCGAGATTCCGGTGGCACGCGACGGTATCGCTTATGTCTTTACCGACACGGCCGGGCTGCGCGACACCAGCGACGATCCGATCGAACTTATCGGGATCGATCGTGCACGCGACGCGATCGAGGCGGCGGACATCGTGTTGTGGCTCGATGATGCCCCGCCGCCGGCAAATGCGAATGCACTGCCGATCCATGCACGCGTCGATATGCCCGAGCGGAAGTCGCCGCCTTCAGGGCGGCTCGTGGTTTCTGCTGCGACAGGGGAGGGCATCATTGCGTTGTGGCACGCGCTCGCGGCGCGGGCGACGGCGCTTCTGCCGCGTCTCGATCAGCCGGTTCTCAACCAGCGTCAGCGCGATCTGTGCCGGCTGGCGTATGACGAATTGGCGGTGATCGGCGATGTTCACGATCCACTGATCGTCGCCGAGCGGCTTCGTCGGGCGCGCGTTGCGCTCGACCGGATCACCGGCCGTGCGGGTACCGAGGATATGCTCGACGCGCTTTTTTCGCGTTTCTGCATCGGGAAGTGAGATGTTCCACGTGGAACGATTTTGACTTTCCACCCCAGGAAGCATAGCGCCGCGGCATGACCAGCTTCGATGTTATCGTCGTCGGCGGCGGGCACGCCGGTACCGAAGCGGCCTGTGCTGCCGCGCGGCGGGGCGTGCGGGTGGCGCTGTTGACCTTCGACGCCGCGACCATCGGGGCAATGTCCTGCAATCCGGCGATCGGGGGCTTGGGGAAGGGCCATCTCGTCCGCGAAGTCGATGCGTTCGACGGCCTGATCGCACGCGCGGCCGATGCCGGCGGGATCCATTACCGGATGCTCAACGCCAGCAAAGGCGCCGCGGTGCAGGGGCCGCGCGTCCAGGCCGATCGCCGCCGGTTCGCGCAGGCAGTGCAGACGATGGTTGCCGCACAGCCCAGTTTGACGGTGATCGAGGGTGAGGCCGTGGCGCTCGATCTCGCCGGGGGGCGCGTGGCGGGCATTACACTCGCGGACGGCATGCGGATGCGGGCCCCGACCGTGATCCTTGCTACGGGTACGTTTCTCGGCGGGCGGCTGTTTTGCGGCGAGGAGCGGGGGATCGGTGGCCGCACCGGCGATCGGGCGGCGACCGCGCTCGGTCATCAGCTTCGCGGGCTCGCCCTGCCGATGGCGCGGCTCAAGACGGGGACGCCGCCGCGCCTCGATGCGCGCACAATCGACTGGGCGGTGTTGGAGCGGCAGCCTTCCGATGGTGGTGGATGGACGATGTCGCCGATGAGCGTGGGGCGGCCGTTGCCCCAGCTCGCCTGTGCGATCACGCGCACCAACGACCGGACGCACGCCATCATTCGCGGCGGGCTCGATCGCTCACCGCTTTATTCGGGGGCGATCGAGGCATTGGGGCCGCGCTATTGCCCGTCGATCGAGGACAAGATCGTCCGCTTCGGTGACCGCGACGGCCATCAGGTGTTTCTCGAGCCAGAGGGGCTCGACGACGGTCTGGTCTATCCCAACGGCATTTCGAGTTCGCTGCCGCCCGACGTCCAGGCGGCGCTCGTCGCCAGCATCAAGGGGCTCGAATACGCGCGGATCGTCGTGCCGGGCTATGCCGTCGAATACGATCATATCGATCCGCGTGCGCTGGCGCCGACGTTGGAAGTGTCGGCGGTGCCCGGCTTGTTCTGCGCGGGCCAGATCAACGGCACCACGGGATATGAGGAAGCGGCGGCGCAGGGGCTGGTCGCTGGCGTAAACGCCGCGGCAACCGCCTGTGATCTCGCGCCGCTGACGCTTGATCGTGCCGATTCGTATATCGGCGTGATGATCGACGACCTGGTGCTGCAGGGTGTGACCGAACCCTATCGGATGCTCACCGCGCGCGCCGAATACCGGCTGCGCTTGCGGGTCGACAATGCCGAGACGCGGCTCGGCCCGATCGCGGCGGCGCTGGGGTGTCTGGGCGAGGCACGGTTGCGGCATCAGCAGACACGGGTGCACCAGCGCGCGACCATCGATCAACGGCTTGCCACCATCGCGAGCCCGAGCGAACTCGCGCAAAAGGGCGCGCCGGTGAAGCAGGACGGCGTGCGCCGTTCGCTTGCAGAATGGCTGCGTTTTCCCGATGTCACGCTCGATCACCTCGTGCCCGAAGGCTTTGCGGGTATCGATCCGGGTCTTGTCTCCGAAGCGATCGAGGACGCGCATTACGCGCCCTATCTCGAACGCCAGCGCGCGGAGGTTGCCGAGATGCGCGCGAGCGATGCGATCGGGCTGCCCGCCGTGCTGGATTACGCGGCGATCGCCGGGCTCTCGAATGAAATGGTCGAGCGGCTGGGCGCCGCACGCCCCGCCACCTTGGGCGCGGCGGGGCGGCTGCGCGGGGTAACGCCTGCGGCTTTGTCGGCGATCCTGCTCCACGTTCGTCGTCGCGCGGCATGACCGAGGACGAGGCCCGCACTTGGGTGCGCGACCGTTATGGTGTTCCACGTGAAACGTCGGTTGCGCATTTTTGCGATTTGGTGCGTGCCGAATCGATCCGGCAAAATCTCATCGCCGCGTCGACGCTCGAGTCGATCTGGGCACGCCATGTCGTCGATTCGGCGCAATTGCTCGATCATGCCACATCCGAAGGTTCCTGGCTCGATATTGGTGCAGGCGCGGGATTTCCGGGGATGATCGTCGCGCTGCTCACCGATCGGGCCGTGACCTTGTGCGAGCCGCGCAAGCGCCGCGCCGCCTTTCTCGACGATGCCGCAACCGCGCTTGGAATCGGTGATCGCGTGACCGTGGCGGCATCGAAAGTGCAGGCGTTGACGGGGCGGTTCGCCGTCATTTCCGCGCGTGCGGTCGCGGCACTTCCCGATTTGTTCGCTGCCGCGTCCCATAATGCCGCGCGCAACACGATCTGGGTGCTTCCCAAAGGGCGCAGCGCGCGCGAAGAGGTAGCGTCCGCGCGCCAAGCATGGCATGGTTCGTTTCACGTGGAACGCAGCGTGACCGATCCGGACGCGCTGATCATCGTGGCGAGAGGCGTGTACCCCCGATGACCTGCATTGCGGTGGCAAATCAGAAGGGCGGCGTCGGCAAGACGACGACGGCGATCAACCTTGGTACCGCGCTGGCGGCGGTCGGGCTGCGCGTGTTGCTGATCGATCTCGATCCGCAGGGCAATGCGTCGACCGGGCTCGGCGTACCGCGTGCTGAGCGCACCAAATCGAGTTACGATCTGCTGATCAACGAGGTTTCGCTGCGTGACGCGGCGATTGCCTCGCGCGTCCCGCGGCTCGATTTGATTCCCGCGACCGAGGATCTGTCGGGCGCCGAGATCGAACTGGTCGATTTCGACGCGCGCACGCATCGGCTCGATCGCGTGCTGACCCATGATGACGGCGCGTGGGATGTCATCCTGATCGATTGCCCGCCGTCGCTGGGGCTGCTGACGCTCAACGCGATGGTTGCCGCCGATTCGCTGCTGGTGCCGCTCCAGTGCGAATTCTTCGCGCTCGAAGGCTTGAGCCAGCTGCTCAATACGGTCGAACGGATCCGCTCGCGCTTCAATCCGGGGTTGTCGATCCTCGGCGTGGTGCTGACGATGTATGACCGCCGCAACCGATTGACCGAGCAGGTGTCGGACGACGTTCGCGCGGTGCTCGGGCGGGTGGTGTTCGAAACCGTGATTCCACGCAACGTCCGGCTGTCCGAGGCGCCGAGCCACGGCGTACCCGCGCTGATCTACGATCATCGCTGCGCGGGCTCGGAAGCGTATATCGCGTTGGCGCGGGAGCTGATCGGGCGGCTGCCCAAGCCGGCCAAGGCGGCATGAGCGAGGGCACGCGCAAACCGCGCTCGGGCCTCGGCCGTGGGCTGTCGGCGCTGATGGGCGATATCGCCATCGAAGCCCCGGTGACGCCGGATGGTGCGCCGAGCGTGGCGGGCATCCGCACGTTGCCGGTCGCCTCGCTCGCGCCGCATCCCGATCAGCCGCGCCGTTATTTCGACGAGGATGCGCTCGACGAACTGGCGCAGTCGATCGCAACGCGCGGGTTGATCCAGCCGATCGTCGTCCGGCCGCACGGCCATGCCTATCAGATCGTCGCAGGCGAACGCCGCTGGCGGGCGGCGCAGCGGGCACGTCTACATGAAGTTCCTGTAATCGTTCGTGATTTTGGAGATTCGGAGACGCTCGAAATCGCGCTCCTTGAGAATATCCAGCGCGAAGACCTCAACGCGATCGAAGAGGCCGAGGCCTATCACAAGCTGATCGAGGAGTTCGGGCACACGCAGGAAGCGCTGGGCAAGCTCGTGCACAAATCGCGCAGCCATATCGCCAATCTGATCCGCCTGCTCGATCTGCCCGCGCCGGTGCGCGACCATGTCGCTCATGGTCGGTTGAGCATGGGACAGGCGCGTGCGCTGATCGGTGCGCGCGATCCCGAACGGCTCGCGGCCGAAGTCATCGATCGCGATCTGTCGGTGCGCGAGACCGAAAAGCTGGCACGCGAGGTCAAGACCGGCGGCGCGGGTACGAATGCTGCACCGCGCGATCGTGGCGAACCGAACGCCGATATCGCCGCGCTCGAACGGCAATTGGGCGATCTGATCGGGCTTCACGTCAAGATTACCCACGGCGACAAGGGCGGCACGCTGACGCTCGCTTATTCGACGCTCGATCAGCTCGATATGATCTGCCAGCGGCTCAGCGGCGAGACGATCTAGAGTGGTTTCGAGCCAGATGGAATCATCTGATGACTCGGAAATCGCGGCCAACAAAAGATAATCCAGAATCAGCAGGCGCTAGATATATTATCAATAAATACCCGTAGCTTAACGGTTTCTAGCTGCCAGCCGCGCGACGCTGAGGAAGGTCTGTTCGGCGAGAATGTCGCCCGCCGTACCCGGGGCCATGATGGCGCGTTCGGTGGTGCGGATGCGATCGATCGCGGCTTGGATTCGTGTCGGCGACCAGGTACGGATCGCACGCGCGGTCGCGGCTTTCTCACGGAAGAATACGCGGTTGCGCTCCATCACGGCGTCGATGGCGCCGCCCGCGTCGATTTCGGCACGGAGCGCGGCGATCGTCATTAGCCGACGGACCAGCCCGCGCAGCAACGGGATTGGTGAAACGCCGGCATCGCGCAAGCGCGCCAGTTCGGGGCCGATCACGGCGACGTCTCCGCCCACCGCGGCGGCGATCGCGCGGCTCATCTCGGCTTCACCGAGGTCGGCGCCGATCTCGTCGAGCGCGGCGTCATCGATCTCGCCGGGGCGGTCGGGGCCGGCGTCGAGATAGAGCGCGAGCTTCTCGATTTCGCGCGCGACAATCGCCCGATCGCCCCCGCTTGCGCTGGCGAGGCGTCGCGCGGTGTCGCCGGTGGTACGCAAGCCATGGTCGCGCGCGATCTGTGCCACCATCCGGTCGGCATCGGCGCCGTCGGGGACGTAACAGGCGAAGGCCATCGCGCGCGGGGACTGGATCGCCAGTTTGACGATCTTGCCGCTGGCTTTGACATTGGGGGCGATCGCGATCACCGGATTGCCTGCCTGTTCGGCGCCGAGCAACAGCGTGAAGGCTTCGAGCGTATCCTCGCCCGCGCCCAGCACGCGCAGGTGGCGCGCACCGCCGAAGAGCGAGATCGAGGCGGCCTCATCGGCAAGCCGCCCCGGATCGCTCTTGAGCATGGCGGGCTCGAGGTCGATGCGTTCCGCCTCTGGCCCCATCGCCCGCGCGAGGCGCAGCCCGAGCTCGGCCGCGCCGGCTTCGTCCGGCCCGTGGAGCAGGAAAAGGCGGATATCGGCGCTGGGGGCGTCGAGCGCGGCGCGGATCTGGTTGGCGTTGGCCTTCACGGGGCCGAACGCGGCGCCCGCGCATAGGTCGCAATTCGCGTCACGATCTGGTCGGCAACGGTTTCCGACAGGCGTTCGAGCGCGGTATTTTCAGCCGCGATGGTCGCATATTCGGAGCCGACGACATCGACCCCGGCATCCGAACCCGCGGTATCGTCGATCACGACCTTGCTGCCGTCGAGTGCGACAAGTTGATAGCGCGCGCGCAGGGTGCGGCGCTCGCGCGTGACGCTGTCATCGCGGCGCACGCCGAGGCCCGAGATCTGGTCGTCGAGCGTGACCTGAAGGCGGTAGAGTGGCGTGCTGCCGTCGCTTTCGGGCAAGCGGTCGCGCAGCGCATTGGCGACCAGCCAACCCGATTTCCCCGCGATCGGGGCGACCTCGATGCGGGCCAATGCGGTGGCGACCGGGCCGCTGCTGCCGCCCGAATAGAGCGGTTGGAGCCCGCACCCCGTCAGGCCCAGCAGCGCCAATGACAGGGCGGCGCGCGCGATCATGCGACGAGATTGACCAGCCGGTCGGGCACGACGATCACCTTGCGCGGCGATTTGCCATCGAGCGCGCGGGCGATCTTGTCGCTGGCGAGCGCAGCAGCCTCGACATCGGCGCGATCCATTCCCTTGGGCAGCGTCAGCGTGTCGCGCAGCTTGCCGTTGATCTGGATCGCGATCGTCACGTCGTTTTCGACCAGCAACGCGGGATCGACCGTGGGCCAGGCGGCATCGGCGACGAGTCCTTCATGCCCCGCGGCGGCCCAGGCTTCTTCGGCGACGTGGGGGACCATCGGTGCGACAAGCCGCATCAACGTCCGCGTCGCCTCGCTGCGCGAAGCCGAGGGCGCGGCCTTTTCGATGATGCCGGTCAGCGCGTAAAGCTTGGCGACGGCCTTGTTGAACGACAGCGCCTCGATATCTTCGGCAACGCCCGCGATCGCCTGGTGAAGCTTGTGGTCGAGCGCGGCGTCGCGGGCGCCATCGTCAACCGACGATTCGTCCTCGAACAGCCTCCACAAGCGCTGGACGAAACGCCACGCGCCCTCGATTCCCGATTCGCTCCACGGCAGGTCGCGTTCGGGCGGACTGTCGGAGAGCATGAACCAGCGCACCGCATCGGCGCCATATTGATCGACGATCGGCCCCGGATCGACGGTGTTCTTCTTCGATTTGGACATCTTCTCGACCCGGCCGACCGTAGCGGCCAGGCCGGTGGCGATCTCGATTCCGTCATCGACTTCGGTCGGGGCGAGCCAGCGGCCCTCGCTCGATTTGTAGGTTTCGTGCGTCACCATCCCTTGCGTGAACAGCCCGGCGAACGGCTCGTCGACGTCGATCATGCCGAGATGTTTGAGCGCGCGCGTCCAGAAGCGCGCGTAGAGCAGATGGAGGATCGCGTGCTCGACCCCGCCGATATACTGGCCGACCGGCAGCCACTTCTCGACGGTCGCCCGATCGAAGGGCTTGTCGTCGGGCTGGCTGGCGAAGCGGATGAAATACCACGACGAATCGACGAACGTATCGAGCGTGTCGGTCTCGCGCAGCGCGGGTGTGCCGCACGCGGGGCAGGCGACATGCTTCCACGTCGGATGGCGATCGAGCGGGTTGCCGGGCACGTCGAAGCTGACGTCCTCGGGCAGCGTCACCGGCAACTGATCCTTGGGCACCGCCACCGGGCCGCAGGCGGTGCAATGCACGATCGGGATCGGGGTGCCCCAATAGCGTTGGCGGCTCACCCCCCAGTCGCGCAGGCGATAGACGGTCGAGCCTTCGCCCCAGCCTTCGGCCTCGGCGCGCGTGATGACGGCGCGTTTGGCCTCTTCCACGGGCATCCCGTCGAGAAAGCCGGAATTCACCAGCGCGCCGGGCCCAGAATAGGCCTCATCGCCCTCGAACACCGCGCCCGTCTTGTCGCCCTCGGCGACGACGCGGCGCACCGCAAGCCCGTATTTGCGCGCGAAATCGAGGTCGCGCTGGTCGTGCGCGGGCACGCCCATCACCGCACCCGAGCCGTACTCCATCAACACGAAATTGGCGATATAGACCGGCAGTTCGATCGATGGATCGAGCGGGTGGATCGCCTTGAGCCCGGTATCGAAGCCGAGCTTTTCCTGCGTTTCGATCTCGGCCGCGGTGGTGCCGCCCTGCTTGCAGCGGGCGATGAACGCGGCGACCTCGGGGCTGTCGGCGGCGTGCGCCTGCGCGATCGGGTGATCGGCCGCGACCGCGACGAAGCTGGCGCCGAAGATCGTGTCGGGGCGCGTCGAGAACACCTCGATCGTCTCAATGCCATCGGCGAGCTTGAACCCGAAGGTCAGCCCGCGGCTCCGGCCGATCCAGTTTTCCTGCATCAGCTTGACCTTGTCGGGCCAGTGATCGAGCGCTTTCAGCCCCTCAAGCAGTTCGTCGGCGAACTGGGTGATCTTGAGGAACCACTGGTTCAGCTTGCGCTTCTCGACCAAGGCGCCCGAGCGCCAGCCGCGCCCGTCGATCACCTGCTCGTTGGCAAGCACGGTCATGTCGACCGGGTCCCAATTGACCGCCGATTCCTTGCGATAGACGAGGCCCGCCGCATAGAGATCGAGGAACAGCGCCTGTTCGTGGCCGTAATAATCGGGGTCGCAGGTCGCGAGTTCGCGCGTCCAGTCGAGCGCGAAGCCCAGCCGCTTGAGCTGCGCTTTCATCGTCGCGATATTGGCGCGCGTCCAGCCGCCGGGATGGACGCCTTTTTCCATCGCCGCATTCTCGGCGGGCATCCCGAACGCGTCCCAGCCCATCGGGTGGAGCACCTCGTGCCCCGTCATCCGCTTGAAGCGCGCGAGCACGTCGCCCATCGTGTAATTGCGGACATGCCCCATATGGATGTGCCCCGACGGATAGGGAAACATCTCGAGCACATAGGCATGGGGCTTGGACGAATCGTTGCGCGCGGCGAAGGTGTGGTTGTCGTCCCACACCTTTTGCCAGGCCGCGTCCGCCTTCAGCGCGTTGAAGCGAGAGGCCATGGGGTGATTTACTCTGGTTAGTTGATGGCGGCGCGGCGGAGGTCGCGGGCGCGGGTGAGGATGATGTCTTCGAGCTTCTGCGTCGTCGCCGCCTTGACCGGCGCGTCGACCCAGGTGCCGCCCTGGTTGATCTGGCGAAGTGCTGCGACGCGCAATGCATCGGCGCGCAGATCCTGATCGAGGATCGTCACCGTCACCTTCATCCGCTCGGCGGGGGTGTTCGGATTGACGTACCAGTCGGTGACGATGACGCCGCCGTTCGAATCGGTCTGCAGGAGCGGCATGAACGACAAGGTATCGAGGCTGGCGCGCCATAGATAGGCGTTGACGCCGATCGTGGTGGTGCGGGCAGCGGCAAGATCGGCCTTGGGACGCTCGCGGCCGCCGCAGGCAACCAGTGGTAGAAGCAGCGAGACCACGATCGCGGTGCGCAACGGGCGGTTCATTGGCGGTTCCCTGAGCGAATTGGGGGTTGCTACGCCTCTATAGATGGTCCGCGATTGTCGCAAGCGCGGCGCTGTTGTGGAGAAGAGGCAACACTTGGATAGAAACGACTCTTTGGTGGTGGAACCGCAGGCGTGAATCGTGGTAGGCGCGATAGCGATAACGAAGGGTCTGTACGTGGTTGTTGGTCGAGTCCTCGGGGGCATGGGACTGGTGGCGCTTGTCGCTGCCGGGATCGCCGTGTCTCCGGCCCTTGGCGCCCAAGACCGCGCAGCGCCGCCTCGCTCGCTCTCGATCGGCATCGAAAGCGGCATCGGATCGTTCACTCCGGCCTCCGCCGATCCCCAGCTTGCCGCGGTGCTCGCGCGCAGCGGCCTCACCGCCAACGGCTTCCGGTTCACGCCGTCCGAGGCGAGCAAGGAGTCGCAGCACCGGGTGACGGTCGCGGTCAACAAGCGCATTTCGCGCAGCAGCGATGAGAGCAATGCGCGCACGGTTGCCCCTGCGAGCACGGTCAGCGTCGCGCCGATCGCCTATAATCTGGGCGTGGCGGTGGGCTGGAAACGATTCGCGCTGTCGGGCGACGTCACGCACGTCGATCTCGGCGGCAAGCCGGGCAGCGTCCAATCGATCGACATGGGGCTGAGCTACACCGGGCGCCGTGCCTCGGGCCGCGTCAAGGCGACCTCGACGCGCCCGCTCGCCGATACGCCGCGCCTGATCGCCGACGATCCGAGCTATTCGATCGATGTCGGCGGCTCCTATTCGCTGACGCGCAACCTCGATGTCACCGCGGGCGTGCGCTACAAGGCCGAGCATGATCGTGATCGGCTCCAGCGGCTGGCCGACGATCGGCACGACAGCCAGGCCGTCTATATCGGCACCGCTTTCCGCTTCTGACGTCTGGCGTCGTTAGTCGGCGATCCAGGCGTCGATTGCCGCCCAACCGTAAAATCCGAATCGCATCATCCGTCGCCCGCGCGCCGGTGTGACGCCGCCGAGCGCGATCGTCGGGCCGGGGAAGTGCCGTGCGATCGCGCGCGCGCGCGCGAGGCCGAGCGCAGCGGCGCCGGGGTGCGATCTGGTGGTGAACACCGGCGATACGAAGATCAGATCGGCGCCCGCGCGGGTGGCGGCCAGTGCCTCGCGCCGCGAATGGACGGCACGCGACAGCAATCCGTGCTCCGGGCGGCGGGCCGCATTGTGGAGGCCGTCCTCGCGCGCGGCGAGGCGATCGGCGCCGGCGCGGACGAGCAGCAGCCCGCGCCGATCGGCGATCTCCTGGATCGCTGCGAACAGCCGCCGTCGTTTGGCCAGCGGGGTACGATAATGGCGGAACACGATGCCACCGCCGGGCGGCAGTTTGTCGATCGCCGTCCACAGGCCATCGCCGAGCCGCTCGTCGGTCATCAGCCAGAGGCGAGGTGGGTGGCGGCGTGGCACGGCGATGCCTATAGCAGCGCGCATGCCCAACGACGACCCTGCCCACCGCCTCGCCGAGGTTCATGCCGCTATCGCCAAGGCCGCGCGGTCGGCCGGACGCAAGCCCGATGCAGTAACGCTGATCGCGGTTTCCAAGACGCATCCCACCGCCGCGATCCAGCCGCTGATCGACGCCGGCCAGCGCGTGTTCGGTGAGAATCGCGTTCAGGAAGCCGAGGGCAAATGGCCCGCGTTGCGAGATTCCACGCCCGATATCGCGCTCCACCTGATCGGGCAGCTCCAGTCGAACAAGGCCGATGAAGCGGTGGCGCTGTTCGATGCGATCCATTCGGTCGATCGCGCCTCGCTCGTCACTGCGCTGGCCAAGGCGATGGACAAGGCCGGGCGGCGACCCGCCTGCTTCATTCAGGTCAACATCGGCGCCGAAGCGCAGAAAGGCGGGGTTGCGATCGCCGATCTGCCAGCATTGCTCACGGCGGCGCGCGGCGTCGATCTGCCGGTCGCCGGGCTGATGTGCCTTCCCCCCGCCGAGCTTGAGCCCGCACCCTATTTCGCGTTGCTCGCCAAGCTCGCGCGTGATGAAGGCGTGGCCGGGCTGAGCATGGGGATGTCGAATGACTATCCGACCGCGGTGACGCTGGGCGCGACGCATGTCCGTGTCGGTACCGCCTTGTTCGGTGCGCGTGCATGACCGCGGCCGAAGCGGTCACCCGCCAGCAAGCGCCGGTGCTGACGGCCGACGCGCTGATCTTCGATTTCGACGGCGTGCTGCTCGAAAGCGAATATGTCGGCAATGCGCAGATCGCGCGCTATCTGACCGCGATCGGCCATCCGCACACCCCCGAAGAAGCCATGGCGCATTATATGGGGTTGGCGGGCGCCGATTTTATCGCCGCGATCGAACACCGGATCGGCCACGCGCTGCCCCGCGATTTCGCTGCCGCGCGAGCCGAGGAAGATGCCCGCGTGCTCGCCGAGGGAATCGATCCGGTCGCGGGCGCGATCGCGTTCGTCCGTGGCCTGCCGCGTGATCTGCCCCGCGCGATCGCCTCGTCGAGCTCGACCGCGTGGATCGAGACGCATCTCGAACATCTCGGCCTGCGCGATGCTTTCGGGACGATGGTGTTTTCGGGGCGCGAGCATGTGGCGCGCGGCAAGCCGGCGCCCGACATCTACCTTCATGCCGCCGCCGCGCTCGGGGTACCGATCGCGCGCTGTACGATTCTGGAGGATTCGCCCGTCGGCGTGACCGGTGCGGTGGCGTCGGGCGCAAGCGTGATCGGCCTGTGTGCGGGGCGGCACTGCTCGCCCGGCCATGCCGACAGGCTGCTCGCCATCGGCGTCGATGCGATTGCCGGCGATTTCGCACGCGTAGCGCGGCTGATCGGGATCGGTTGACGCGGTCAGCGCGCGAGAATGGTGTAGGTCATCCGCGCCCGGACGACGAAGCCAAGCCGTTCATAGAGCGCGATCGTCGCGGCGTGATCGGCATAGGCATGGAGGAACGGCGTGTCGCCGCGCGCGACGATCCGCCGTGCAACGAGCCCGAGCAATGCCGCCGCATAGCCGCGCCCACGCCAACCGGGCCGCGTGCACACGCCGCTGACCTCGGTGAAGCCGGGCACCTTGAGCCGCTCGCCTGCCATCGCGACGAGTTGGCCTGCCTCGCTGACCCCGACGAAATCGCCCAGCGTGTGCGTGCGCGCGAAGAACGGGCCGGGCTCGGTCAGCGTCGCCAGCGCGAGCATCGCGGCGGCATCCGCCTCGCCCAGCGACAGGACATCGGACGTCGGCTCGGGAACCGATAGCTGCGGCGCGAGCATCTGGACGCACGCCGCCTGTTTGACGATGCGAAGCCCCTCGGGAAGCGTGGTTTCGCCGCGTTCGACCAACCCGATCGTGCCGCCGGGGGGCACCAGCCGTACCAGCGCCGCACGGCTGTCGGGGGACGAATCCGCCGCGGCGGCAAACAGCGCCACCTCGGGATCGAAGCGCAGCGCCTGCGCGTCGCCGACCGCGAACCCCGCCTGCCGCGTGGTCAGCGCGGTCCAGATCGGGCGATCGAGCGGGTGCGCCATCGTCAGAGCTGGTGGCCGGTACGATCGCGCTTGGTCGCGAGATAGCGTTCGTTGTGGGGGTTGGGCGGCAGGTGATGCGGCACGCGCTCGATCACGCGCACGCCGGCACCGTCGAGCCCGGCGACCTTGGCCGGATTGTTGGTCAGCAACCGGATCTCGCGCTGTCCAAGCAGGGTCAGCATCCGCGCGGCGACCGCGAAATCGCGCGCGTCGATCGCGAAACCGAGCCGGGTGTTGGCGTCAACCGTATCGAATCCCTGATCCTGGAGCGCATAGGCGCGCAGCTTGTTGATCAGCCCGATCCCGCGCCCTTCCTGTCGCAGATAGAGCAGGATGCCCCAGCCGCTGCGTTCGATCTCGGCAATCGCGGCCTGCAATTGCGGCCCGCAATCGCATTTGAGGCTGCCGAGCACGTCGCCGGTCAGGCATTCGCTGTGAAGCCGTACCAGCGGCGGCCGGCCGTCGGGTGCGCCGATCAGCAGCGCGACATGCTCGCCGGGCATTTCGGGCGTGCGGAAGGCGACGATCTCCGCGTTTTCGGCGCCCGCGACGGGAAGCCGTGCCCGCGCGGCAATCGTCAGCCGGGTGGCATCCTCGTGCGCGGCGATGGCGGCGGGGGTGATCGTCACCTCGGTGTCGGCGGCGTCGGTGCGGACGAAGAAAGCAGGCAGGATTCCGGCGATTCGCGCGAGTTGCAGCGCGGCTGTGGCAAGATCGGGGGTGGCAACGGGGATCGCGGCGAACGGTCCCTTCATCGGGGTCGCGAGATCGAGTTGCGGATCGGCGAGCGCGGTGGCAACGGCGAGATCGAGCCAGGGCGCGCGATCGACCATCACCGGTGCGTCGGGGGTCGCCGCCTCGCGCTGGTTGGCGAGCTTGAGCGTCGTCGCGCGGCCCGCCGACAGCAATACCGGTGCCGTTGCTTCGGGATCGAAGCCGGCGAGGCGTTCGGGGTCGGCGGTTTCGATCGCGAGCAGGCGCAGCGCCGCATTGCCGGCGGCGATCGTCACCGGCCAGCCACGGCGCAGCGCATCGATCGCCCGGGCCGCGGCGCGCGCGCTGGCGCTATCGGTCACCGGGCAAGCTCGGTCATGATCGGCACATGGTCCGACGGCTTGAGCCAGCTCCGGCAATCCTCGAACACGTGGTGTGCGACGGCTTTGTCGGCAATCTCGCGCGTCGCCCACATATGATCGAGCCGGCGGCCGCGGTCGTTCCGGGTCCAGTCCGGCGAGCGATAGCTCCACCAGGTGTGGAGCCGGGCGGGCGCGGGATGGAAATGGCGGCCGAGATCGACCCACGAATTGCTGGCCTTGAGGGCATCGAGCGCCTCGACCTCGATCGGCGTATGGCTGACGACCTTGAGCAGCTGCTTGTGGTTCCACACATCGCTGGGGAGCGGGGCGATGTTGAAATCGCCGACGAGCATGGTCGGCACCTCGAGCGTTTCGGACCAGCGCGTCATCCGGTCGACGAAATCGAGCTTCTGGCCGAACTTGGGGTTGAGCGTGCGATCGGGGATATCGCCGCCTGCGGGCACATAGACATTCTCGAGCCGCATCCCGTTCGGCAGCCGCACGCCGATATGCCGCGCCTCGCCATTGGCCTGCCAATCGAGCCGGTCATCCTCGACCACCGGCAGCCGCGAAAGGATCGCAACGCCGTGATGCATCCGCTGGCCGTGGAGGAAGATGTGCTCATAGCCCAGCCGCCGGAACGGGGCGGTGGGGAAGTCGCCGTCGATGACCTTGGTTTCCTGGAGGCAGAGGATGTCGGGCTGCGCTTCCCTGAGAAAGCGCTCGACGATCTCGATGCGAAAACGAACCGAATTGATGTTCCAGGAAACGATCTTGAGCGTGTCGGCCATGCGGCGCGATGTAGCCATATCGATCATGGCGCGCCAGTGCGGGGGTTTGGTTGTTTGAACGGCACCGGCCCGCTCCCCCGCGGGAGTATTACTTTGCGGGGCTACACCCTCACCCGGCCACTCATAGAATACCAGCGTTGGGTGGCCGGGTGGGGAGCGGGCCGGCGCCGTACCAAACAGGCACCGCACTTCCGGCAAAAAGAAAGGCCCCCGCTCCGGGGGCATGGAACGGGGGCCAACCTGGCGTTCGTCACGCAGGCGGGAAGCGGGGCATAAGCATCCGGGCAACAGGGGGGAATCCCGGATTACCCCGAATCCGCCATCGTGTTTTAGCGGTGGAAAGCTGTCGCCAGCATTAATGGCCGGTTCATCGTCCGCGCGTCGTTCTCCGCGGGTCGTTCCAGCGGAACGTATTATCGGAGACCGGGACATTGGTTTTCTGATCGCTGAGCCGGACCGTGGTGCGGTTGTTCTGCGAATCGAGCGCGACCCAGCCCTGGAGCATCAGCCCGCCCGACGCGGCGGCGTTGCGCGCGAAGACCAGCGTGATCCGCCCATATTGCGGATGCTTGGGGTCGCTCGCCTCGACCGAAATGACCCGCGGATCGCCGCCGGGGACGATGCGCGCGAACGTGCCGATATCTTTCTTCGAATCGAGCAACACCGACAGCGGCGAATCGCCGATCGGCCAGCGTTGCACCTGATTGACCGAATAATCGATGAAAAACAGTGCCTTGCCGTCGCCGACAATGAGGATCGGCACGCCTTTTTCATATTGGAAGCGAATCTTGCCGGGCTTCTTCAGGCTCAGCGTGCCGGTGAGCACCTTGCCCGCGCGATCGGTCTGGATGAAGCGCGCGGTCATCGTGTCGAGCGATCCCAGATAGGCCTGGACGGCAGCGAGGTCGCCTGCGGGCGCGGCGATTCCGGTTGTGGCGGGGACAGCGATCGCCACCGGCGCGGCAAGCGCGGCGGCAAGGGTAAGAAAACGGACCTTCACGGGGAGGGGCTCCTTATCGACGTGGCGGCGGTTGTTACACAAGCGCATTGAACATGCGGTGAACCCCCGCGACCGGGGTCGTTCAGCTTGATGTGCTTTAGAGCGGTCGCCCGTCCTGATCCATCAACACTTCGCGGCGACCGACATGATCGGGTTTGGAGACGAGTCCCTCTTTCTCCATCCGCTCGATCAGCCGCGCCGCCGAATTGTAGCCGACGCGCAACTGGCGCTGGAGCCATGAGGTCGAGGCCTTCTGGCTTTCGGCGACGAGCTGGCGGGCCTGGCGGTATTGCTGGTCCTCGGCCGAATCCTCGCCGGTGGGGGCGCCATCGAGCGCGAAGCCGTCCTCGGGTTCCTCGGTGACCGACTGGATGTAATCGGGGCTGCCTTGCGACCGCCAGTGATTGGCGACCGCCTGGACCTCTTCGTCGGACACGAAGGGGCCGTGGACGCGCGCGATCTGCTTGCCGCCGGGCATGTAGAGCATGTCGCCCTTGCCGAGCAGTTGTTCGGCGCCCTGTTCGCCCAAAATGGTGCGCGAATCGATCTTCGAGGTGACGTGGAAGCTGATCCGCGTCGGCAGGTTGGCCTTGATCACGCCGGTGATGACGTCGACCGAGGGGCGCTGCGTCGCCATGATCAGATGGATGCCCGCCGCGCGCGCCTTCTGCGCCAGCCGCTGGATCAGGAATTCGACTTCCTTGCCTGCGGTCATCATCAGATCGGCCAGCTCATCGACGATGACGACGATCTGCGGCAGCGCCGGATAATCGAGCTGTTCCTCCTCATAGACCGGCTGGCCGGTCTCGGGATGGTAGCCGGTCTGTACCTTGCGGCCGAGCGGCTGGCCCTTGATCTTGGCCGCCCGCACCTTGTCGTTGAACGATGAAAGGCTGCGCACGCCGACCGAGGCCATCATGCGATAGCGATCCTCCATCTGCTCGACCGCCCATTTGAGCGCGCGCACCGCCTTGGGCGGTTCGGTGACGACCGGGGCGAGCAGGTGGGGGATGTCCTCGTACATGCTCAGTTCGAGCATCTTGGGATCGATCATGATCATTTTGCACTGATCGGGGGTCAGCCGATACAGCAGCGACAGGATCATGCAGTTGAGCCCGACCGACTTGCCCGAGCCGGTGGTGCCCGCGACGAGCAGATGCGGCATCGGCGCCAGATCGGCGATCACCGGATCACCGGCGATATTCTTGCCGAGGATGATCGGCAATTGCGCGGTCAGATCCTCGAAGCTCTGACTCGCGACCAGTTCGTGCAGATTGACCATCTCGCGTTTGACGTTGGGAAGCTCGATCCCGATCACGCTGCGGCCGGGAATCGTGGCGACGCGCGCCGACACCGCCGACATGTTGCGCGCGATATCGTCGGCCAGCGCGACCACGCGGCTCGCCTTGATCCCCGACGCCGGCTCGAGCTCGTACATCGTCACCACCGGGCCGGGGCGGACCTCGACGATCGATCCCTTGACGTTGAAATCGTCGAGCACGCTCTCGAGCAGCCGTGCGTTGCGCTCGAGCGCGGCCTTGTCGATCGTCGTCTTGCCGCTTGCAGGGCCCGGCTTGAGCAGTTCGATCGACGGCAGTTGGTAATTGTCGCGCAGATCGAGCGAGGCCTGCTTGGCCTTGGCGCGCGCGGCCGGGGAGGGCGCGGTTTGGCGATCGGCGATGACGGGGGCGGGGCGGCTTTCGGGCACCGCCACCGGGCGCGGCTGCGGCGTGCGCTTGAGCGTATCGCGCACCGGCAATGCGTCGTTATCGTCGCTGTCGAGGATGGTGTCCTCGTCGCTGGCCCGCGGGCGGCGCCGGCGCCATTGGCGGTCCGACAGGTCGAGATCGAGGCTGCGCAGCCAGATCACCAGCCCGCTCAGCCCCGCGATCACCGCGAGCAGCACCGTCGCCCAATCGCGAATCGTCGCGTCGCCGATATAGGCCAGCGCCCATTGCGCCGAGCGGCTGACGGCGAGCCCGAGCACGCCGCCCCATCCCGCGGGCAGCCACATCTGCGTCGAGCCGACCACGAAGCCGGCCGCGATCGCGATCAGCGCCGCGCCCCCGATCGTGCCCCACATCATCCGCCGCCACGGGCCGACCGGCCGGTCGCGCCACAAGCGGCTCGCGATGATCGGGCCGATCGGCAGCGCCAGCGCGATCGGCGGCCCCGCGATCGTCAGCAGCAGGTCGCTCACCCACGCGCCCGGTATTCCGAGCAGGTTGCGCGTCGGCCCGCCGGCGGCGGTATTGAGTGCCGCATCGCCCGGATTGTAGGTGGCGAGCGCGAGCGCAAGCGCGAGCGTGAGGAGCGCGATCGCGATCGCGGCGAACAGCGCGCCCGAGCGCACCGCGCCCGCTTTTACCGATTCCCGCCATAGCGACGGCTGCGCGCGACTGGCCATGATTCGACCCCCGAAACGCCGCATGGCTGCGGCCGTACACCCAATGTTCCATTGTCCCCGCTCGCGAGTCCGGCGTCAAGAAGGCGCGCGGTGGGCCGAGTCTGATGGTCGCCGGGGCCAATGAGAGGGTTGGAGGCCGCGATCGGGCGGTCTACATCGCAAGGATGCAACAGGCAGATGTCATCCTTCTGGGCGGTGGGCTGGTGGGTAGCGCGCTGGCGATCGCGCTCGATGTGCACGGCTTGTCGGCGATCGTCGTCGATCCGGCCGACCCCGAGCGTATCCTCGCGCCCGATTTCGACGGCCGTGCCTCGGCGGTGTCGAGTTCGAGCGGGCGGATGCTCGATGCGATCGGCGTGGGGGCGGCGCTTGCCGGCAAGGGCTGCGAAATCCGCCATATCCGGGTTTCCGACGGGCTCGCGCCGGGCAAGCTCGATTTCATTCCCGATGCCGACGATGGCGCGTTGGGGACGATGTACGAGAACCGTCTGTTGCGGCGTGCGCTGTACGACGCCGCGCGCGATGCGGGCCGGGTCGATCTGCGGATGAAGACGCGTGCCGATCAGGTCGAACGCGGGGCGCACGGCGTCACCGCGCGGTTGTCGACTGGCGAGACGGTGTCGGCGCCGCTGCTGATCGCGGCCGAGGGCCGTCATTCGCCGACGCGGGTCGCCGCGGGCATTCAGGTCGCGCGCTGGCAATATGATCATGCCGCGATCATCTCGGCGTTCAACCACGCGCTGCCGCATGAGAATATCGCCTGCGAGATCTTCTATCCCGCCGGCCCGTTCGCCCTGCTGCCGCTGCCCGATGACGATGCCGGCCACCGTTCGGCGATCGTGTGGAGCGTCCACACCCGTGATGCGGCGGGGATGCTCAAACTGTCCGATCGCGGTTTCCTTGCGGCGGCCGAAAAGAGCATGGGGGGCTTTCTCGGCGCGCTCACCAATCTCAGGCCGCGTTCAAGCTATCCGCTCGGGTTTCACCACGCCGCGCAGATCGTCGACCAGCGGCTGGCGCTGGTGGGTGACGCCGCGCACGGCATCCATCCGATCGCGGGGCAGGGGCTCAATCTGGGGTTCCGCGACGTTGCCGCGCTCGCGCAGATATTGGTGGAGGCCAGGCGTATCGGGATGGACCTGGGCGATGCGCAGGTGCTCGCCCGCTATCAGCGCTGGCGCGGGCTCGACAATCTGATGGTCGCCGCCTCCACCGACATCTTGACGCGGCTGTTCGGCGTGCCGGGCAAGACCGCAAGCGCGATCCGGCGGTTCGGCATTTCGGCGGTCGATCGCTTCCCGCCGCTGAAGGACCGTTTCATGGCCGAGGCGCGCGGCGAATCGGGGGACTTGCCACGGCTGCTGATGGGTGAATCGGTTTAGGCGTCTTGGTTGCGGCACCGGCCCGCTCCCCTACTTCCCAACGGCAGTCTACTGAATGGGAGGTGGAGTGGGGGAGCGGGCTGGTGCCGCTTCCACATTAAGGGGGGAAACCTATCCCCGCACAGCCGCGAGGAAATAATCGAGCCCGAGATCGTCGCTGAGCACGAAGCCCTTGGCGGGCGACAGCGTGAGCCCGCGGCGATCGATCACCGACAATCCCGCATCTGCGAACAGGGCCGTCAGTTCCTCGGGCGTGACGAACTTGTCCCAATCGTGCGTGCCGCGCGGAATCTGCCCACTGCCTTCGCCGAGCGTGATCAGCGCGAGGCGCGAGCGCGCGGTGCGGTTGGGGGTCGATACGATCAACAGGCCGTCATCGGCGAGCACATCGGCGAGCCCGCGCACGAATGCGGGCGTATCGGCGACATGTTCGATCACCTCGAGACAGGTGACGAGGTCGAAGCGGGTGCCGGCAAGCCCGGCCAGTTCGCCCGCGCGATAGGCGATATCGAGCCCCGATTCGGCCGCGTGAGCGGTGGCCGCCGCGATATTTTCGGGTGCAGCGTCGAGCCCGGTGACCTGGGCGCCGAGCCGGGCGAGCGGTTCGGCAAGCAACCCCGCGCCGCAGCCGACATCGAGCGCCGTCTTGCCCGCAAGCGGGGTAAAACCCTGCGCGTCGCCGCCCCAGTGGCGATCGACCAGTGCGCGAATGTAGCCAAGCCGTGCCGGGTTGAGCCGGTGCAGCATCGCCGACGATCCCGCCGGATTCCACCAGTCGCTCGCCAGCGCGCCGAAATGCGCGGCCTCGGCCGCATCGATCGTTGTCGTCTCCGCCATAGGCCGGGTCATAGGCCAGCCCGGACGGCAGGTCGATTGCGCAACCGGTGCCGCGCGCGAAATAAAGGTCGCCTTTCGCCGCTCCAGGCCGACATGATTGGGCAGATCGCTTGCCTTTCGCGGGCTTGGTTTCTATCAGGCGCGCCGACCTCTCCCTCCCACACAGGAAAGTTTCTCCCCCGATGGCGCGCATCGTGATGAAGTTCGGCGGCACCTCGATGGCCGGGATCGAGCGCATTCGTAACGTGGCCGCCCGCGTCAAACGCGAGGTGGAGGCGGGCAATCAGGTTGCCGTGGTCGTCTCCGCGATGGCGGGCGAGACCGATCGGCTGGTTAATTTCTGCCGCGAGGCCAGCTCGCTCTACGATCGCAGCGAATATGACGTCGTGGTCTCGTCGGGCGAGCAGGTGACGAGCGGGCTGCTCGCGATCGCGCTTCAGGCCGCCGGCGTTCCGGCGCGCAGCTGGCTGGGATGGCAGCTTCCGATCCGCACGTCGGACGGCCATGGTTCCGCGCGGATCGCCGAGATCGACACGACCGCGCTGGTCGCGTCGCTGTCGCGCGGCGAGGTTGCGGTGATCCCCGGTTTCCAGGGTGTCGCGATGGGCGAGCGCGTGGCGACGCTGGGGCGTGGCGGTTCGGATACGTCGGCGGTGGCGATGGCCGCGGCGATGAAGGCCGATCGCTGCGATATCTACACCGATGTCGACGGGGTCTACACCACCGACCCGCGCATCGTGCCGCGCGCGCGCAAGTTGAAGCACGTCACCTATGAAGAAATGCTCGAGCTCGCCAGCGTCGGGGCCAAGGTGCTCCAGACGCGCTCGGTGGGGCTCGCGATGAAGGAAAAGGTCCGCGTTCAGGTGCTCTCGTCGTTCCTCGACGAGGATGGGGGCGCCGAGCCCGGCACGCTGATCGTCGGCGAGGAGGAAATCGACGTAATGGAACGCCAGCTCATCACCGGTATCGCGCACGACAAGAACGACGCCAAGATCACGCTGACCGCGGTGCTCGACCAGCCCGGCTCGGTGGCCGCGATCTTCTCGCCGCTGGCCGATGCCGGCGTCAATGTCGACATGATCGTGCAGAATGTGGCGCATTCGGGCGATTCGACCGACGTCACCTTCACCGTTCCGATGAACGATCTCGCGCGCTCGATCGAGGTGCTCAACGGCGCGCGCGACCGGATCGGGTTCACCGAGCTCAAGCATGATACCCGCGTCGCCAAGATCTCGGTGGTCGGCGTCGGGATGCGCAGCCATGCCGGCGTCGCCGCGCAGATGTTCCAGACGCTCGGCGAGCGCGGGATCAATATCCTCGCCATCGCCACCAGCGAGATCAAGGTCAGCGTGCTGATCGAGGAAGATTACACCGAGCTCGCGGTGCGGGTGCTCCACACCGCTTACGGTCTCGATGCGGAAGACGACGCGGCGTAAGTTTTGGTGCGGTGCCAGCCCTCTCCCCCACCCCGCCACCCAAGACATTATGCTCAATGGGTGGCGGGGTGGGGGAGAGGGCTGGCACCGCTTCCACATACGTGGGAGCATTCCCGGCCAAGCATCTCTGCAACGCCCCCAAGCAACGCTTGCTGGCCCGGTTCCGGGCCGGGGCGCATGGTGGCGGTTGAAGGAGATACGAATATGTCGCTTCAGCTTGGTCAGATTGCCCCCGATTTCGAACAGGATAGCACCCACGGGCGGATTCGTTTTCACGAGTGGCTCGGCGAGTCGTGGGGGCTGTTCTTCAGCCATCCCAAGGATTTCACGCCGGTGTGCACCACCGAACTGGGCGAAGTCGCGCGGCTGCGCTCCGAATGGGACAAGCGCGGCGTCAAGACGATCGGGCTGTCGGTCGATCCGGTCGATTCGCACCATGGCTGGGAAAAGGACATCGAGGCGACGCAAGGCCAGAAGCTCGATTACCCGATGATCGCCGATTCGGACCGCACGGTCTCCGCGCTGTACGGGATGATCCATCCCGAAGCCGATCCGATCGTCACCGTCCGCTCGGTCTATGTGATCGACCCGAGCAAGAAGGTGCGGCTGATCCTGACCTACCCGCCGAGCACCGGGCGCAACTTCGCCGAAGTCATCCGCGCGATCGACAGCCTCCAGCTCACCGACGCGCAATCGGTCGCGACCCCGGTCAACTGGAACCCCGGCGAAGAGGTCATCATCTCGCCCAAGCTTTCGGACGATGACGCCAAGGCGCGCTTCCCGCAGGGGTTCCGCACGCTCAAGCCGTATCTGCGCTACGTCGATCTGAACCAGCCCGCCTGAGCGCAGGCGTTTCCGTCGCGGCGAACCATGCTTGCCCCGCGGTGCCACCCGGCGCTACGGGGCAAAGATGAGCGAGATGCATTCGATCGGCGCCGAGCGCCTGCAGCGCCGTATGGCGCGGGGCTGTGACTTTCTGGGCTGCGAGGTCGCCATTCTCGGCGGCGCGATGTCCTGGGTGTCGGAACGTCACCTCGTCGCGGCGATCTCCAATGCGGGCGGGTTCGGCGTGATCGCGTGCGGCGCGATGACCCCCGAGCTGCTCGATGCCGAAATCGCGGGCACCAAGGCGCTCACGACGAAGCCGTTCGGCGTCAATCTGATCACGATGCACCCGATGCTGTTCGAGCTGATCGAGGTCTGCGTCCGGCATGAGGTTGGCCATATCGTGCTCGCGGGCGGCCTGCCCCCGCGCGGCAGCCTTGAGGCGATCAAGGCCGCGGGGGCAAAACTGATCTGTTTTGCCCCCGCGCTCAGCCTGGCCAGGAAGCTGATCCGGTCGGGCGTCGACGCGCTCGTCGTCGAAGGCATGGAGGCGGGCGGCCATATCGGCCCGGTCTCGACGAGCGTGCTCGCGCAGGAAATCCTGCCCGAAGTGGCCGCGCAGGTGCCGGTGTTCGTCGCCGGCGGGATCGGCCGGGGCGAAGCGATCGCGGGCTATCTCGACATGGGCGCCGCCGGGGTTCAGCTCGGGACGCGCTTCGTGTGTGCGACCGAATCGATCGCCCACGCCAATTTCAAGAAGGCCTTCATCCGCGCTTCGGCGCGCGACGCCATCACCAGCGTCCAGATCGATCCGCGATTGCCCGTCATCCCGGTCCGCGCGCTCCGGAACAAGGGCGCCGAGCTGTTCACCGCGAAGCAACGTGAAGTGGCGCAGGCGCTCGACGACGGTGCGATCGAGATGGGCGAGGCCCAACTCCAGATCGAACATTATTGGGCGGGCGCGTTGCGCCGCGCGGTGATCGAGGGCGATGTCGAGCACGGCAGCGTGATGGCGGGCCAGTCGGTCGGCATGGTGACGCGCGAAGAACCGGTGGCCGAGATCATCGCGACCCTGATGGCCGAGGCCGCCACCGCACTGGCCAAACGCGCAGTTTGAGTCGGAGCGCCCCGAGCGCGCGATAAGCCGCGAAACATCCCTAATGATTCGTTAACCTTATTGGGCCAGCTTCCTGTTGTGCAGTGCGCGTAAGGAGTTGTTATGCTGGGCAATCGGTCGCTTTGGACGGGGATCGTCGCGGGATTGGCGCTAGCCGGTTGTGCATCGCGCCCCAAAGAGGTCGCGGTCGCGCCTCCTGCGCCCCCCGTGCTGACGCCACAGCCGATGCCGCAAGCACCACCGGGGACGGGCGCCGGGCTTGCCGTGCCGCCACGGCTTGCCGATGGCCGTTATGCGACCCCCAACACCGGGCTTACCCCACCTGCTGCGCTGTGGCACGTGCGCACCGCGCTCAACGTCGCGGCGCTCGGTTGTCGAGGCACCGATGAAGCGACCGTCATCGCCGGCTACAATGGCTGGCTCAAGACCGCCGGAACAGCACTTGCGGCCGCCCATAAGTCGCTCGTTGCGGCACAGGGCGCGGCCGGGTTCGACGACGCGATGACGCGGCTCTATAATTATTGGGCGCACCCCGGTGCGCACGATGCCTTTTGTGCGGCCGCGGCCGGCGTGATCGTGCGATCGGCGAGCGTGACGCCGGCGACGGCCGAAGCCTTCGCTGTCGGTGCGATCGCCGACCTCGATCGACCCTTTGTCGATCTGTTCGGCGCCTATGACGCGTATCGCGTCGCGCTCGCGCAATGGCAGGCGAATCGAATGGCGGTGGCGCTTCATCCGGTTGCGCCGCACACCGTGGTGGCGACGGCCGCGTCGCCGGCTGCCCCCGGCACGACGCCCGACATCGGCTATGATCCCGCCATCTTCACCATGCCTTAGAGTGATGCCGAGCCGGATGGAATCTTCTGGCGACTCGGCAATCACGGCCAACAAAAGATCATCCAGAGCCGGTCCGGTTCTATTAGAATCGGACCGGCTCTAGGGGCATTCCGGCGTATTGCCGATTGGCGTGGACGCGGCCGATCTGGTAGCGCGCATCCATGTCGCTTTCCGCGCCCGCCGCCGCCCGCGAAATCCTGACACGTCTTCACGACGTGATGGGATCGCGCAGCCCGGCGCAGGCCAAGCTGGCGGCGGTCGTCCAGATCATCGGCGAGGCGCTCAACAGCGAGGTCTGTTCGATCTATCTGCTGCGCGACGGTCTGCTCGAACTGTTCGCGACGCGCGGGCTGTCGCAGACCGCGATCCACGTTACCAAGCTCGCACCCGGCGAGGGGCTGGTCGGGACGATCGCGGCCAATGTCGAAACGCTCAACCTCGACGAAGCCGCCGCGCATCCCGATTTCGCCTATCGCCCCGAAACCGGCGAGGACAGGTTCCACAGCTTCGCGGGCGTACCGATCATCCGGCGCGAACAGGCGGTCGGCGTGCTCGCGGTCCAGCATACCGAATCGCATCGGTACGAAGATGTCGAGATCGAGGCGTTGCAGACGGTGGCGATGGTGCTCTCCGAACTGATCGCCAATGCCGGTCTGATCGATCAGACCGGCGCGCCGCATGCCCGGCCGCAGACGACCGCAGCCAAGAAGATCCTTGGCCTGCGGCTCGTCGACGGGATGGCGGCGGGGCACGCCGTCTACCACCAGCCGCGGATCACGATCGAGCACACCGTTGCCGAGGATATCGAGGCCGAGCGCCACCGCGTCTACGGCGCGTTCGACAAGATGCGCGAGCAGATCGACCGGATGACGAGCCAGGCCGAATTCGGCGTCGATGGCGAACATCGCGAGATCCTCGAGACCTATAAGATGTTCGCCTATGACGAGGGCTGGTCACGGCGGATCAACGAGGCGATCGATTCGGGGCTGACCGCCGAGGCGGCGATCGAGCGCGTCCAGCAGCGCACGCGGATGCGGATGCGTCAGATCGACGATCCCTTGCTTGCCGATCGGATGCACGATCTGGAAGATCTCTCCAACCGGCTGCTGCGGATCGTGTCGGGCCAGATGGGCACCGCCGCGCAACTCGGGCTCAGGCAGGACACGATCCTGATCGCGCGCAATCTGGGCCCCGCCGAGCTGCTCGAATACGATCGCCGGCGGCTGAAGGGCGTCGTGCTCGAAGAAGGCTCGCTGACCGCGCACGTCACGATCGTCGCGCGTGCGATGGGCGTTCCCGTGCTCGGCCGCGTCCGCGACGTGCGCCGCCAGATCAGCGAAGGCGATCTGTTGCTGCTCGATGCCAATTCGAGCACGCTGTCGGTGCGGCCGACAGCGGCGATGGAGGAGGCGTTCGAGGCCAAGCTCGCGCTCCGCCAGAAACGCCGCGCGGTCTTTGCCGCGCTCAAATCCGAACCGCCGGTGACGAAGGACGGGCATCGCCTCACGGTGATGGTCAATGCCGGGCTGCGCGACGACGTGGCGGCGCTCGACCTCACCGGCGCCGACGGGATCGGGCTGTTTCGCACCGAATTCCAGTTTCTCGTCTCGGCCACCTTGCCCCAGCGCGAGCGCCAGCAGCGGCTCTATCGCGATGTGCTCGATGTCGCGGGCGATCGGCCGGTGACCTTTCGCACGGTCGATATCGGCGGCGACAAGGCGCTCCCCTATCTGAACGGCAACGGCAGCGACGAGGAGAACCCGGCCATGGGCTGGCGTGCGCTCCGGCTCGCGCTCGAACGCGACGGGCTGATGAAGGCGCAGGCGCGCGCGCTGATCGACGCTGCCAATGGCCGCCCGCTCAACATCATGTTCCCGATGGTCTCCGAACCATGGGAGTTCGACGAGGCCAAGGCGCTGTTCGAAGCGCAGCGCGATTGGGTCGCGTCGCGCAACCGCAAGCTGCCGTCGCAGATCCGCTACGGCGCGATGCTCGAAGTGCCGGCGCTGGCCGAACAGCTCGATCTGTTGCTGCCCAAGCTCGATTTCCTCTCGATCGGTACCAACGATCTGACGCAATTCCTGTTCGCGGCCGATCGCGCCAACCCCAAGCTCGCCGAACGCTATGATTGGCTCAGTCCGTCGATTCTGCGCTTCATCCGCCGGATCGTCGGGCCGGCGAACGAGGCCGGGGTCGATCTCGGCGTGTGCGGCGAGATGGGCGGACGGCCGCTCGAAGCGCTGGCGCTGATCGGGCTGGGCATCGAGCGGTTGTCGATCACCCCGGCTGCGGTCGGTCCGATCAAGGCGATGATCCGATCGATCGATCGCGCCGCGGTGATGGCCGAGATGGAGCGGCTGCTCATGCGGCCGTCGCGCGATCTGCGCGACGCGCTCGCGCACTGGGCGGTCGATCACGGAATCGACCTCGCATAACGCGCGGCCCGCCCCTTTGGGAGAGGGGCGCAGGCGATAAACTGACGCTCGACGGGCACGAAGCGTTGACAGCAGGCGCCCGCTTTGAAACACCTCGCGCGCAAGCGGGAGAAATCAGGGCCGCATCCCTCCCGCCGGAGAGCCGGATGACCGACACCCCGCGCGAGGACGCGACATTGTTTCCCGCATCGGCCGGAGACACATTGCGCGCTGCGCGTGAAAAACAGAAATTGTCGATCGCCGACATCGCGCAGCGCACGCGCGTGCCGATCCGCCATCTCGAAGCGATCGAGCAGGGTCATTATGACGAACTGCCGTCGCCCACCTATGCGATCGGTTTCGCCAAGGCCTATGCGCGCGCGATCGATGTGGACGAAGCCGAGATCGGCCGGATGGTACGCGCCGAAGCGGGCGTGCCACGCCGCCCCACGATGGAAACCATGCCCTACGAGCCTGCGGACCCTGCGCGCCTGCCGCCCGCCGGGATCGCGATCTTCGGCGTGCTGCTCGCACTGGTGCTGGTGATTGGCGCCGGGATCTGGCTCGGGACCGATTGGTTCCGGGGCGGCGCCGACCAGCCTGTTGCGGTCGCCACGACCACGCCTGCCGCGGGCGACAGCGTTGCGGTCGCGCCGCCGGCGGCAGCGCCCGCGCCTCGTGTCGAGCAGGTCACGCTGACCGCGACCGACGCGGTGTGGCTGCGGGTGTACGATGCCGACGGCAACAGCCTGTTCCAGAACACGATGCAGGCCGGGGATCGTTATCAGGTGCCCACCGATGCCAAGAATCCGATGATCAACGTCGGCCGTCCCGACAAGCTCGAAGTGCGGTTGAACGACACCCTGATGCCGCCGCTCGGCGACGGATCGCGGCCGCTCAAGGACATCGGCGTCAGCGCCGAGGCGGTGAAGGCGCGGCAGGCAGGCGCGGGGGCGTAGGCCCGAGGACGAAAAGCGCTGCGAATACGGCGCTTGTCATCCTTAATGGTGGCGACAGCAGCGCTCTGTCAGCTATAGCGCAGGCAATCGAGATCAGCTCGGGGGAGAGCCATGCGCCGCACCATCGTTATCGCCGCTGCCGCGGCCAGCCTCGGATTCGGCGCGAACGCCGCCGTGGCGCAGGAATCGGGCCAGATCGTCCAGCGGGTCGATCGGCTCGAAGGCCAGATGCGCGCTGTCCAGCGCAAGGTGTTTCCAGGCGGGTCGGATCAATGGATTCAGCCGCAGATCACGCCCGCCGAGACGCCCAATTACACCGGGCCGGGCTCGTCCAACCCGGTCACCGACCTCACGGTGCGGGTCAATTCGCTCGAAATGCAGCTCCAGAGCCTGACCAACCAGGTCGAGGAAGGCCAGCACCAGCTGCGGCTGCTGCGCGATGAAGTCGACGCCCTGAAGCGTGACCGCGCCGCGCCGCCGCCGGCGCCCGCGTCGGGAAGCGATCTGGGGGCCGCCGCTAACGCCGGTTTGGGCGGCAATCCGGCGGCGAGCGCGCCGCCCGCCGGGGGCAGTGGCCTGCAATTGCCCGCCAGCCAGGGCGGGCCGACCCGTGCCGATCGCGTCGCCGCGGTGGAAAAGCCGGTCAGCGGCGATCCGGCCGAGGATGCGTATATCTATGGTTTCCGCTTGTGGTCGGCGAAGCTCTATCCCGAGGCCGAGACCGCGCTCAAAGCCATGGTCCAGAAATATCCGCAGCATCGCCGAGCCAGCTTCGCGCAGAATTTGCTAGGCCGCGCCTATCTCGACGAGGGCAAGCCGAGCCTCGCCTCGATCGCTTTCTACGATAATTACAAGAAGATGCCCGACGGCGAGCGCGCTCCCGACAGCCTCTATTATCTCGCCGATGCACTGGTGAAGCTCAAGAAGCCGCAGGATGCTTGTAAGGTCTATTCCGAGTTGACCGATGTTTACGGCAGCAAGATTTCGGCGACGATGAAGGTCGATATCGCGGCGGGCCGTGACCGCGCCGGCTGCAAATAACGCGCTGACCCCCGACGCGGCGCTCGTCGCGCGGTTTCGCGAGGATTTCGCGGCGCTGGGCGTTTCGGGCCGCGATCCTGTGCTGCTCGCGGTCTCGGGCGGAGCGGACAGCACTGCGCTGCTGCTGCTCGCGCACGCCGCTTTGGGCAACCGGTGCCATGCGGCGACCGTCGATCACGGGCTCCGGCCGGAGGCGGCGGGCGAGGCCGCAGCGGTCGCCCGGCTGGCGGCCGCGCTGGGGGTCGCCCACGCGACGCTCACCGCACCAATGCCGCCCCGCGTCAACCGCACCGCCAATGTGTCGGCGCGTGCCCGCGCGCTGCGCTACCGTTTGCTCGAGGACCATGCGCGCGCGATCGGGGCGACGCGAATCGCCACCGCGCATCACGCCGACGATCAGCTCGAAACGCTGATCATGCGGCTCAACCGCGGTTCGGGAGTTGCCGGGCTGGCGGGTATCCGGCCGGTCGGCGGGCGCATCATCCGGCCCCTGCTGGGCTGGCGCCGGGCCGAGCTTGCCGCGCTCGTCGCGCAATGCGGCATCACCGCGATCGAGGATCCGAGCAATGTCGACGACCGGTTCGATCGCGCGCGGCTGCGCAAGGTGCTCGCCGAGGCGGGGTGGCTCGATGCCGCGCAATGGGGGCACAGCGCCGCCGCGCTCGGCGATGCCGAGATCGCGCTCGATTGGGCCACGCGGCGGCTGGCGGCGCAATGCTGCGTGTTCGGCGACAAGCGCGCGACGTTGATCATCGACGATCAGCCGGTGGAATTGGTACGACGCCTGGTGTTGCTGTGTGTGACCAAGGTCGATTCCGCGGCCGATCCGCGGGGGGGGCAGGTCATGCGGCTGGTGCGCGCCATTGCCGCGGCCCGCGATGGCGGTGCGGGGTTCCGCGCGACGCTGGGCAGCGTCTTGATCGAAAGCGACGACGATCGCGCCGCGGGGCTCAGGGTCGATTTCAGCCCCGCGCCGCCCCGGCGTGTCGCCTGAGTCGCTTTTGTTCCATTGCCATTAACCTGCCCGCTCTTATCTTGGGCCAGGAAAGGTACCAGCGTTCATGAACGACAACGACAAGCAACAGGGCCCCGACAACGACGGCGGGGGCAATCCCTGGATGAAAAGCCTGATGATCTGGGTGGGAATCCTGGTCGGGCTGGCGCTCGTCGTGTCGTTGCTCGACGGCCGCACCGCCCAGCCGGCCGGCGATACGATCGCCTATTCGCAATTCCTCGACAAGGTCGAGTCGGGCAGCGTCAAGGACGTCAACGTCGCCGGTGAGGTCATCACCGGCACGCTCAAGAACGATTCGGCCTTCCGCACCTATGCGATCCAGGATCCCCAGCTCACCGATCGCCTGCGCAAGGCGGGGGTGACGATCACCGCGCGGCCCGAAGAGAGCCCGTCGATCTGGATGATCATGCTCTACAATTCGCTGCCGTTCCTGCTGTTCCTCGGCATCGCCTTCTTCGTGCTTCGGCAGATGCAGAAGAATTCGGGCTCGGGCGCGATGGGGTTCGGCAAAAGCCGCGCGCGGATGCTGACGCAGAAGGAAGGCAAGGTGACCTTTGCCGATGTTGCGGGCATCGATGAAGCGCGCGAGGAGCTGGAAGAGATCGTCGAGTTCCTGAAGGACCCGACCAAATTCGCCCGGCTCGGCGGCAAGATCCCCAAGGGCGCGCTGCTCGTGGGCTCGCCCGGCACCGGCAAGACGCTGCTCGCGCGCGCGATCGCGGGCGAGGCGGGCGTGCCCTTCTTCACCATTTCGGGGTCGGATTTCGTCGAAATGTTCGTCGGCGTCGGCGCGAGCCGTGTGCGCGACATGTTCGAACAGGCCAAGAAATCGGCGCCGTGCATCGTCTTTATCGACGAAATCGACGCGGTCGGCCGCCATCGCGGTGCCGGCCTCGGCAATGGCAATGACGAGCGCGAGCAGACGCTCAACCAGTTGCTCGTCGAGATGGACGGTTTCGAGGCGAACGAAGGCATCATCATCATCGCCGCGACCAACCGCCCCGACGTGCTCGATCCCGCGCTGCTGCGGCCGGGCCGGTTCGACCGGCAGGTCGTGGTGCCGCGCCCCGATATCGAGGGCCGGATCAAGATCCTCCAGGTCCATATGAAGAAGGTGCCGCTGGCGCCCGATGTCGACGCGCGGGTGATCGCGCGCGGCACGCCGGGCTTTTCGGGGGCAGACCTTGCCAACCTCGTCAACGAGGCCGCGCTGCTCGCCGCGCGCAAGGGCAAAAGGCTGGTGGCGATGGCCGAGTTCGAGGAGGCCAAGGACAAGGTGATGATGGGCTCCGAGCGCCGGTCGATGGTGATGACCGACGACGAGAAGCGCATGACCGCCTATCACGAGGCGGGCCACGCGCTCGTTGCGCTCCACGAGCCCGCGTCGGACCCGATTCACAAGGCGACGATCATCCCGCGCGGTCGCGCATTGGGGATGGTGATGCGCCTGCCCGAGCGCGATTCGTACAGCTATCACCGCGACAAGATGTATGCGAACCTTGCCGTCAGCATGGGCGGTCGCGTCGCCGAGGAGATCATCTTCGGCTACGACAAGGTATCGAGCGGCGCGAGCGGCGACATCCAATATGCCACCGGCCTCGCGCGCGACATGGTCACCAAATGGGGCATGTCGGACAAGGTTGGCCCGGTCGAATATGCACAGCCCGAAGGCGAGAGCTTCCTCGGCTATTCGTCGTCGCAGCCGGTGCGGATGTCGAACCAGACGCAGCAGTTGATCGACGATGAGATCAGGCGGATTGTCGAAGGCGGGCTGGCCAAGGCCAAGACGGTGCTGACCGAGCATATCGACCAGCTCCATACGCTCGCCGGTGCGCTGCTCGAATATGAGACGCTGTCGGGCGACGATATCAAGAAGCTGATCGCCGGCGAGGATCTCGGCCGGCCCGACGATAACGCCAGCGCGCAGCCGGTTGCCGCCGCGGGCACGTCGATCCCCAAGACGCGGCGTCCCAAGGGACCGTTCGGGACACCCAAGCCGCTCGGCGCGTAACCGCCGGTTCGGGGAGATGAAAATCGGGCGGCGTCGGGGAACCGGCGCCGCCCTTTTTATCGGTACCGGAGTGTTGCGCGGCCCGACGAACGGGCACGGCACGAAGAACGGCCCTTCGACAAGCTCAGGGCGAACGGGTGTGGTTTAACGCGCTTGGCCTTGCTCTAGAGCCGGATTCAGCGTTGCTGAATCCGGGCGCGGCACCAGCCCTCTCCCCCACCCCTCCACCCAGTCAGGATAATGTCTTGGGTGGAGGGGTGGGGGAGAGGGCTGGTGCCGCTTCCACGTCAGTGGATCGACCTCTAGCCCATCAGGCCCATCGCCAGCATCAGCATGAAGAAGAAGGTGAGCGCGAGCAGGGCAAAGACGAGCAGCACGATCGTGCGCCACCCCGCCGAGAAGCGGCTAAGGGCATAAGCGCCGCGCAACTGCTTGTAGATGTGGATCGGCGGCAGCAGCATCGCGGCGAAGGCGATCAGATCGGAACCGAGCCCGATCGCCCCGAGCAGGCTGAGCGCGATCACCAGCAATGTCATGAAATCGAGCGAATAGATCACGAAAATCGCGTGATCGTAAAGCTTGTACCGACGGCGCCAGAGAAATATCAGCGCCACGAACGGCACCGAAATCGGAATCAATGCCCACGAGAATTTGTAGGCGTTCATCTGGAGCTTGTAGAGCGCGAGCCCCGGATTCTCCTGTGCCTTGTGGACGGCGTGATCGAGCCGGGACCAGCCTGTGTTGACGCTGGCCGTCTCGAAGGTCTCACCGCCGCGCGCGATCGACTCGCGTGCGATTTTCAGGCCCGCGATCGAATCCTGATAGCGCGCACGGTCGTCGGCGGTCGCGGCCGTCGCGGCGCCTTTTTCGGCCTTGGCGATCTCCGCGTCGATCTGGTGGACCGATTGTTCCTGCATCGCCGCGGGGACATTGGCGTCGATCTCGCCCGCGAGGACGTGGATCATCGCGAACATCACGAACACGAGGAACAGGAACAAGGCGAGCGGCGATACGAAGCGCGCGCGCTCCCCGGCAATGTAGCGCCGCGTCAAGGCGCCGGGGTGAAACAGCAGCATCGGCAGCGTGCGCCAGATCTTGCCCTCGAAATGGAGTACGCCGTGCGCGAGATCGTGGAGAATCGCGCCGAGCGAGCGGTGGATATGCCCCGCTTGCCCGCATTGGTGGCAGAAATCGCCGATCAGCGCGGCGCCGCAATTGAGGCAAATGGAAGGGTGGTCGCCGTGCCCCGTCTCGCCCGCGCGCGGCTCGGCGGCGCGGCCCAATAGCGCACCGGTGGCGATATCGCCTGCGGCGTCGATGCCCCCTGTCATGCGGCGGCGACGATAACGGCTATGCGGCCCCCAAGCGACCGTTTTTTGCGGTTGGCCAAGCGGCGTGATAGGCGTGGCGCCATGCTCGATACGACCAAGGATCCCGCTCACCTGATCGCCGACATGGGCGCGCGCGCGCGCGCCGCCGCGGCTGACCTCGCCCGCAAGACCAGTGCCGAGAAGTCGGCGGGTTTGCGCGCCGCCGCGCGGGCGCTGCGCGCCGCTGCGCCGACGATCATCGCCGCCAACGCCAGGGATATGGCGCGTGGCCGCGACAAGGGGCTGAGCGAGGCGATGCTCGATCGGCTCGCGCTCGACGACGGCCGGATCGACGGCATCGCCGCGAGCCTTGAGGCGATCGCCGACCTGCCCGATCCGGTTGGCGACGTGATCGACACCGCCGTGCGGCCCAACGGGATGGAGTTGCGCCGCGTGCGCGTGCCCGTCGGCGTGATCGGGATCATCTACGAAAGCCGCCCCAATGTGACCGCCGACGCCGCCGCCTTGTGCATGAAGGCGGGCAATGCCGTCATCCTGCGCGGCGGCTCCGAGGCGATCGACAGCAACCGCGCGCTCCACGCCGTGCTGGCCGAGGCGCTGGCGGGCGCGGGCATCCCCGCCGATGCGGTCCAGCTCGTTCCCACCACCGATCGCGCCGCGGTGGGCGCGATGCTCCAGGCCGAGGGGCTGATCGACATGATCGTGCCGCGCGGCGGCAAGAGCCTGGTCGCACGCGTACAGGCCGAAGCGCGCGTCCCCGTGCTCGCGCATCTCGACGGCATCAATCACCTCTACGTCCACGGCTCGGCCGATCCGGCCAGGGCCGAGGCGATCGTCGTCAACGCCAAGATGCGGCGGACCGGGATTTGCGGTGCGCTCGAGACGCTGCTGATCGATGCGGCCTATCCCGGCGCGCGCGCGTTGCTCGATGCCGTGACGGCGACCGGATGCGAGCTGCGCGGTGACGACGCGATTCGCGCGCTGGTGCCCGATGCCGTGCCCGCGACCGCCGAGGATTGGGATACCGAATATCTCGCGCCCGTGCTGTCGGCAGCGATCGTCGACGGGCCCGAGACCGCGCTCGACCACATCCGCCGCCACAGCTCGGGGCATACCGACGCGATCGTGGCAGAGGATGCGGCGGTGGCCGAGGATTTCCTTGCGCGCGTCGATTCGGCGATCGTGATGTGGAACGCCTCGACCCAGTTCGCCGATGGCGGCGAATTCGGGCTGGGCGCCGAGATCGGGATCGCGACCGGGCGGCTCCACGCGCGCGGGCCGGTCGCGCTCGAAGGGCTGACGACGTATAAATGGCAGGTGCGCGGCACCGGCCAGACCCGGCCGTGACGCCTGCGCCTGTGCCGGCTGGCGCGGCGAATCGGTGAGAAACGCATGAGCCGGCGCCGCGTCGGCCTGCTCGGGGGATCGTTCAACCCCGCGCACAAGGGCCATCGCGCGATCAGCCTCGCGGCGCTGGCGGCGCTCGATCTCGACGAAATCTGGTGGCTGGTCTCGCCGGGCAATCCGCTCAAGCCGCAAGCGGGGATGGCGCCGCTGGCGGTGCGGCTCGCCTCGGCGCGGGCGATCAGCGGTCACGCGCCGATTCGGCCGACCGATATCGAGGCGCGGCTGGGCACGCGCTACACCGTCGATACGCTCGCGGCGCTGGTGCGGCGCTACCCCAACCACCGCTTCGTCTGGCTGATGGGCAGCGATAATCTCGCCCAGTTCCACCAATGGCGCGACTGGCGGCGGATCGCGCGGACGATGCCGATTGCGGTGATCGCGAGACCGGGATATGATCGCGCGGCGTATCGCGCACCCGCGATGCACTGGCTGCGGCATTTCGTCCATCCCGCAGCCACGGCTCGGCACTGGACGACGTGGAGATTGCCGGCGCTCGTGCTGTTGCGCTTTCGCCCCGATCCGACTTCCGCGACCCGGCTGAGAGAGGCCGACCCCGCGTGGCAGCGCCGTTTCCTGCCACCCTATGCCACCGATGCACCTTGAACCCAGGAGTTCCCTTGCCTGCACCCGTTTCCGCCCCGCGTCCGCCCGACACCGAAGGTGCCGAGGCGCTGCATCGGCTCGTCCTCGCCTCGCTCGACGACGATCAGGCGGTCGATACGATCTCGATCCCGCTCGCGGGCAAATCGACAATCGCCGATTATATGGTGATCGCGAGCGGCCGCTCGACGCGTCAGGTCGCCTCGATGGCGACCAAGCTGGTCGAGCGGATCAAGGCCGAAACCGGCCATGTCGCGCGCATCGAGGGGCTGCCCACCGCCGATTGGGTGCTGATCGACGGCGGTGACGTCATCATCCACCTGTTCCGGCCCGAAGTGCGCAGCTTCTACAATCTGGAGCGGATGTGGGCGTTCGGCGATACGCCAGCCGGCGCCGCCAGCGCGTAACTCTTGCTGCTGCATATCGTCGCGCGCGGGCGGATCGGTCGCGGGCCTGAGGCCGAGCTGGTCGATCGTTACGCCAGGCGGCTGTCATGGCCGTTCAGGATGACCGAACTGCCCGATACCGGGGGCAAGATGCCCGCGATCGAGCCGCAGACGAAGCGCGTCCTGCTCGACGAGACCGGCGCGGTGCTACCATCGCGCGAGATCGCCGCGACGCTGGGGCGCTGGCGCGACGACGGGGTGCGCGAGGCGCGGTTTCTGATCGGTGCCGCCGACGGTTTCGACGATGCCGCGCGCGCCGAGGCCGATCTGCTGCTCTCGTTCGGCCGTGCGACCTGGCCGCATCTGCTCGCCCGCGCGATGCTCGCCGAGCAATTGTGGCGCGCCACCAGCATCCTTGCCAACCATCCCTATCACCGCGAAGGATAGCCGCCATGCGCGGCTGGGTGATTGCCACGATCGGGGTAGCAGGCGCGGCGCTCGCGGCGCCGGTCGGGGTTGCGCCCGCGACCGACCTTCAGGCGCAGCGGCTCGCCGACGCCCGGCGCGCCTCGGCCGCCGCCGAACAACGCTCGCAGCGGCTCGATGCCGAAGCCGCCGCGCAGCGCGACGCCGCCGCCAAAGCACGCACCGAGCAAGCGGCGACCGTCGCCCGGCTCCAGGCCGCCGAAGCCGATATTGCCGCCGCCGAGGCGCGCAGCGCGATCGTCGGCGCCGCGCTCGACCGGCAGCGCGCGCGGCTTGCCGCACGGCAGGGCCCGGTGGTGCGGTTGCTCGCCGCGCTGCAATCGATGGCGTCGCGCCCGGCGATCATCGCCGTCGCGCAGCCGGGGTCGGTCGATGACATGGTCCATATCCGCGCGGTGCTCGGCTCGGTGACGCCGGTGATTCATGCGCGTACCGCCACGGTGCGCCGCGACCTTGCCGATCTGCGCGCGCTTGAGGCCGATGCGGCCACCGCGCTGACCGCGCTTGAGGGCGCGCGCGCGCGGCTCGACGACCGCCGGCTCGCGCTGGCGCGGCTCGAAGCGACGCATCGTGCCCGCGCCCGCACGCTGGGCCGCGATGCGCTGGCGGCATCGGATCAGGCGATCGCGCTCGGCGAACGGGCCCGCGCGTTGGTGGACCTGATGGATCAGGCGCAGGACGATGCGGTGACCCGCGCCGCGCTGGCTGCCTTGCCCGCCCCCGAGGCACGGCCGCTGCGCCCCGGCGAGGTCGCCTCGACGCTCGACGGCTCCCCCTGGACTGCGGCCGACGCGCCGTATCGGCTGCCCGTTGCCGGGCGTCTGGTGACCGGATTCGGTGCGATGTCGGCCGCAGGCGTGCGCTCGCGCGGCTTGACGATCGATCCCGCCGACGGCGCGCCGGTAATTGCGCCCGCCGCCGGGACGGTCGCCTTCGCGCGCACCTTTCGCGATTATGGTCCGATCGTCATCATCGATCACGGCGCGGGCTGGACCACGCTGGTCGCCGGGCTCGGGGTGCTGTCGGTGCGCCCCGGCGATGTCGTGGCGCAGGGCGATGCCATCGGCCACGCCGGCACGATGCGCGACGGCGCCGCGCCGCGCGTCACCGTCGAGCTGCGCCGCAAGGGTCGCCCGATCAATATCACCCCGTTGCTCGGCTGAACCCCATCGCGCGGGCGCTGCGCGCGACGCATGGAGTCGCGCGACGTTGCTTTACTCGGCCGGGCGAAAGCCGCTATCGTGGCCGCGTCAACCTCTTCATCCAGCGGAAGATCAGCGTGCCTATGCGTTCCCTTCTCCAGGCCACCGCTATCGTCGGCGCGCTTGCTCTCGTCCCGATCGCGACCAGCGCGATGGCCGGGGTCGATACCGAAAGCTACCGCCAGCTCGACACCTTCATGGACGTGTTCAACCGGGTGAAGGCCGATTATGTCGACAAGGTCACCGACGAGCAGCTCATCAAGGGCGCGATCGACGGGATGCTGGCCTCGCTCGACCCGCATTCGAGCTATGAGGATGCGCTCGATTTCGAGAATCTGAAGATCCAGACCGAGGGCAATTACGGTGGGCTCGGGCTGACGGTGACCGCCGAAGACGGCGTGGTGAAGATCATCGCGCCGCAGGAAGACACCCCCGCCGACCGCGCCGGGATCAAGGCCGGCGATTATATCACGCATATCGACGGCAAGCTGATCTACGGTTCGTCACTCGACGATTCGATCAAGCTGATGCGCGGCAAGCCGGGCACCAAAATCGCGCTGACGCTGGTGCGCCCCGGCCGCGACAAGCCGATCGAGGTGACGCTGACGCGCGAGATCATCGTCCAGAAGCCGGTCAAATGGGAAGTGCGCGGCGAGGTCGGCATCCTCAACATCAACACCTTCTCCGAAACCACCGGCGCCGATACCAAGGCGGCGATCCTCGCGATCGACAAGGCGCTGGGGCATCGGCCGCTCGGCTATGTGATCGATCTGCGCAACAATGGCGGCGGGTTGCTGACCGAGGCGATCGCGGTGTCGGACGCGTTCCTCGATCACGGCGAGATCGTGTCGCAGCGCGGCCGCGAAGCGACCGATATCGAGCGTTATTACAGCGAATCGGCGATTCCGGGCGATCTCACCCACGGCCTGCCGCTGGTGGTGCTGACCAATGCCGGCACCGCCTCGGCCTCCGAGATCGTGGCGGGTGCGCTTCAGGATCAGCATCGCGCGCTGGTGATGGGCGAACGCAGCTTCGGCAAGGGATCGGTCCAGACGCTGTTGCCGCTGGGGCCAAAATCGGCGCTTCGGTTGACGACCGCGCGCTATTACACCCCCTCGGGCCGGTCGGTGCAGGAAGGCGGCATCGTTCCCGATATCGCCGTGCCGCAATTGAGCGACCCCGATTACAAGACGCGCCCCGTGTTCCGTGAGAACGATCTGCGCCGCCACCTGATCAACGAGGTCAAGGCTGACGATCCGATCCTGAGCGAGGATAGCAAGGACGATCCGCGCTTCTCGGCGACCGCCGAGGAATTGGAGAAAAAGGGCATCAAGGACTTCCAGCTCGAATATGCGGTCAAGACGATCGCCCGGCTGGGCGGCCCGGCACAGGTTGCCGCGGCCAGCTCGAAGCCGCCCGCCCCGGATGCCGCCAGGGCCGCCGCGCCGAAGCCGAAGCGGTGAGCGCGGCGATGGGCGAAACCTATCTCCGCCCCGCGCGCTGGATCGCTTTGCTGCTGCCCGCCGCGCTGCTCGGCGGCGCGTGGATCGGCCAGCTCTTCTTCGGCCTCTATCCGTGCGAGATGTGCCATTGGCAGCGCTGGCCGCATTATGCCGCGCTGGTGCTGGCGCTGCTCGCCTTCGGGGTGCCGGGGCGCGTCAACCAGCGCTGGCTGGTCGGGCTTGCCGCGGCCGCGATCGCGCTGAGCGGCGCGATCGGCATCTATCACGCCGGGGTCGAATATCATTGGTGGGCGGGCGCGACCGCCTGCACCGCGCCGTTCTCTGGCACCGGCGACGATTTGCTGGCGCAGATCATGAACGCCCCGCTGGTGCGCTGCGACAGCGCGCAATGGACGTTGTTCGGGGTCTCGCTCGCGGGGTTCAACGCGCTGTTCTCGCTCGGCGGCGCGGCGCTGATCACGCTGCTGATGCGGTTGCGGAGACCCAGGATATGAGCTGGCGGCCGGGTGATCCCAAGCGCGCGATCAAGGCGATGGTTCGCGTCGATCAGGCGGGCGAATATGGCGCGACGCGCATCTATGCGGGGCAGCTCGCGGTGATGGGCGACCGGCATCCGATGGCGCGATCGATCGCGGGGATGGCGGCACAGGAGGATCGCCATCAGGCGTTCTTCGATGCGATGATCGCGCGGCGCGGGGTGCGCCCTACCTTGCTCCAGCCGCTGTGGAATGTCGCCGGCTTCGCGCTGGGGGCCGCCACCGCGGCGATCGGCCCCGAAGCCGCAATGGCCTGTACCGCGGCGGTCGAAACCGAGATCGACAAACATTATACCGAGCAGCTTGAAGCGCTGGGCGAGGACGATCCCGAGCTTTCGGCCGCGATCGCCGAATTTCAGGCCGAGGAGCTCGAGCATCGCGACATCGCGCTGGCGAGCGGTGCGGAGCGTGCCCCTGCTTATCCCTTGCTCAGCGGGCTGATCCGGCTGGGCTGCCGGATCGCGATCGCGACCGCGAAGCGGATCTGAGCCGTTCAGCGCATGGACAAGTCAGGGGCTTCATGCGTTGATGACGGCCAACGGAGTGGACATATGATGGCTCGATACATCGCCAAGGGCATCGCCGCGCTCGTCGTGGCCGGGGCCGGGCTGGCGGCAGCGATGCCCGCCGCCGCGCAGAACGCGCCGCAAAACGGCGTGCTGGTGATCTATGGCGACCAGAAATGCCCGACCGATTCGAACGGCAGCGAGATCGTCGTCTGCAAGCGCCGCAACGCCGACGAACAATTCCGCATTCCCAAGGAATTGCGCGAGCTCAAGATCACCCCCGAGAACGAAAGCTGGGCGGCGCGCAACGAATCGGTGCTCGAAACCGGTGGCGCGGGGATCGGCAGCTGCTCGGCGGTGGGCGTGGGCGGCGCGACCGGCTGCTTCACCCAGCAGGCCCGCCGCGCCAAGCGCGAGAATCGCGAGCGTGCCGCCGAAGAGCGCCAGACGCCGTAGGGCCCGACCGACATTCGGCTCATGCCGGCCTGCAAATGGCGGCTTCCCGTGCTTCCGGTGCTCACGTACCGGAGGTACGCTGCGCTCCGGGTCACGAAAAGCCACCATTTTCGGCTCGACCTGACCCCAATGTCGATCGGCCCTGGGCGCCCGCGACAAGCGTAAGATCTTGTCTTGGCGTCAGGAAAGGCGCAGCCCATGCTTAGCGTCGATCCGGTTCTAGAGCGGGATGACGTGGGATTGAATCGATAGGGGATTCACGAGGGCGTATAGATGTGATTCAAGATGCTGGCTGGGCATGGAGGCCAGCGAGCATGGCGCGACCTTATTCGATGGACCTGCGTG
>NZ_JAMSLX010000040.1 GCF_023806085.1 Hephaestia sp. MAHUQ-44 | reverse complement strand
TAGGATCAGGACCTATTAAATCTCTTGCCGGGAAGGCGATTGGTTGATTCAATGGCGGCGTGAGGAGGCGTTGCCATGAATGATCTGATCTGGCTTTCGGATGCGCAGATGCGGCGGATCGAGCCATATTTTCCGCTGTCCCACGGCGTGCCACGGGTGGATGATCGTCGGATCATCAGCGGCATCATCTTCGTGATCAGGAACGGTTTGCGATGGCGCGATGCGCCTGCCGACTATGGTCCGCCGAAAACGATCTACAACCGCTTCATTCGGTGGAGCCGGCTCGGGGTGTTCAACAAGATCTTCTCCGCCCTTTCGGCAAAGGGCGGCAAGCCCGACCAACTGATGATCGACGCGACGCATCTCAAGGCACACCGGACCGCAGCCAGTCTGCTCAAAAAGGGGTTGTTCCCCGACGTATCGGACGCACCAAAGGTGGCCTGAACTCGAAGCTCCATGCCGTATGCGATGGCAAGGGCCGGCCATTGGTCATGCTACTGAGCGAGGGGCAGATGAGCGACTACAAGGGAGCAGCCCTGATGCTCGATGCCTTACCTCGGGCCAAGGCCCTGCTCGGCGATCGAGGCTATGACGCCGACTGGTTCCGCAAGGCACTCGCCGAACGCAACATCACCGCCTGCATCCCATCCAAACGCAACCGAAAGGTCCCGATCCCGCACGATGCTGTGCTCTATCGCCAGCGCCACAGGATCGAAAACATGTTCGGCCGGCTCAAGGATTGGCGGCGCATCCATACTCGCTACGACCGATGCGCCCACACCTTCATGTCCGCCATCTGCATTGCCGCCACCGTCATCTTCTGGCTCAATCAATGAGTCCTGATCTTA
>NZ_JAMSLX010000024.1 GCF_023806085.1 Hephaestia sp. MAHUQ-44 | reverse complement strand
ATCAGCAAGATCGCAGCCGATTGGCCCGCCACCCGCTGGGACGAACTGCTCCCATGGAATTGGCAGCCACCTGTCGATCAGCCCATCGCTCAAGCCGCCTGAACCGCGGCCTCCAGGCCACGCTTACGACCGTTTTGAAGCTCTCGAACTTGGCTCTCCACGCGTAATGGGTCGGGCTCGACGTGCCGTAACGACGGCACGGATCCGTGACCGCCGCGGCCGCCTCGGCTTCCTTCAGGATGCCGATAATCTCCCTTCTGAAAACCGCTTCCGCTTTATTTGTCCGTCCCTTGGTTGGGCCGGACTCTACTCGAACTGGAGGAAAAAACGGAGGTCACGTCAAGTGGGTGAAAAACGCCAGTCAAAGTGTGGTCGGCTTGGCTCAATGACGGACCGTGTAGTCCACTGACAAACCAACCGGTCCACTCGGTGGGGGCAGGTCAAATGCCGGGACCAAAGACCTGACAATACAAAGACCGTTGACACTTACCGATCGTTCGGTACGTTGCGCGAAAGAGAGGATATCGGGATGCGCGTATTGGCTGTCACTGCTGTGCTGGTCGCCATGATGCCGATTGCGGCACAGGCTGCGTCTGATCCGTTCGATTGTACACGCGCCGCTGCTTATTCAGCGAAGCGCGACGGGGTCAGCTATCTCGTGCTTCGCGACGGCAAGGTGATATGCGAAGATTATACGAATGGTGGCAAGGCTGATTCGGCTAATCTGCTGGCGTCGGGCACGAAGAGCTTTTCGGGCATCATCGCCGCCGCCGCGGCGCAAGACGGCTTTCTCTCTCTCGATGAACCCGTCTCCGCTACCATTGTCGAGTGGCAGAATGACCCACGGCGCCGGTCGATCACTATTCGTCAATTGCTCGGGTTGGTCAGTGGCATCGCCAGCGGGAAAGATGCTCGTACGCCAAGCTATACTGAGGCAATCGAAGCGATTCCTGTCGTCGCACCCGGCGAAAGCTTCCAATATGGTGCGGTGCCTTTCCAGATTTTCGGTGAACTGGTCAAGCGCAAGCTTGCGGCCCGCGGCGAACCGGCAGACCCGCTAGCATATCTGACCCGGCGCGTACTGGCGCCGATCGGTATCGCTCCGGTGCAATGGCGTCGCGCACCCGATGGTAATCCCATGATGGCTGCAGGGGCCGCGCTGACCGCTCGACAATGGGCGACATTTGGCGAGTTCGTCCGGTTGGGTGGTGTATGGGATGGGCAACAGCTTGTCGATCCACGCACGCTTGCCGAGTTGTTTCATGGCTCGTCGGTCAATCCCGCTTATGGCATCAGTTGGTGGTTGGCCGCCTCGGTTGCACCGGCGGACCGTCCGCGCCAGTTGCGGGCTGCGATAGATTTGTCGGCCCATGCTGACGAACTGCCGAAAGGCATCGTGTTGGCGGCCGGTGCCGGACGCCAGCGGCTGTATATCGTTCCTGACGAGCGCATTGTGATCGTGCGCCAGGCCGCCCGTGCGACGATAGGGCCGCAGCGTCGGCAGCGTGCAGTGCGGGCACAGAACCAGCCCGATGCGGTCGATTCGCGCTGGTCGGATACGCAGTTTTTGAAGCAGGCCCTGAACCTCGCCAACTAGGCGCTGCCAAGGACGTTGCGTGTATCGATGCTTGTCTAGTTACCGATCGGTCGGTATCCAGCCTCTAAAGGAGAGAATCTGTGCTTGATCGGGCGGTTGCGATTTTGGTTGGCATGGCCATGATTGTCGCGGGCTGCGCGCCGGTTTCGTCCGGATCGCGCGCCGATGTTGCGGCCGCATCGCGTGCCAGGCCCAATATCATTGTGATCGTCGCCGATGATCTGGGCTATGCCGACATCTCGGCCTATGGCGTCGAGCGGATCAAGACCCCCAACATCGATCGCATTGGTAATGAGGGGGTCAAGTTCACCGACGGCTATGCTTCCGCGCCCGTCTGTGCGCCGTCACGCGCGGGGTTGCAGACCGGGCGCTACCAGCAGCGCTTCGGCTTCGAATTCAATAACGGCCCGGGCCGTCGCGATGCCCAGCAGAATCTGGGGCTCGACCCCAAGGAAATCACCATCGCCCAGGCTTTGAAGGGCGTGGGCTATCACACCGGGATCGTCGGCAAGTGGCATCTCGGCTCCAATGCCGATTATTATCCGACCAACCGGGGATATGACGAGTTCGTCGGCATTTTGACCGGTGCGACAAGCTATATCGACCCCGACGTCCCGGGCGTCGAAATCTATCATCCGCGTGGCGACGCGTCGATTAACGGCGCCGGCCTGATGCGCCGGAGCGAGTTCAACCAGGTTTTCGAGGGCGCCGAGAAGCGCATCGTTCACAATGAGAAGGAATATCTCACCGATTATTTCGGCCGGCGCGCGGTCGATTATATCGACCGCAACGCCAAGGCGGCAGATCCCTATTTTCTCTATCTCGCGTTCAACGCGCCACACGACCCGTTCATGGTCACCAAGAAATATTACGACCGCTTCCCGCAGATCGCCGATCGGCAGATGCGGATCTATGCGGCGATGATCTCCGCGCTCGACGATCAGGTGGGGCAGGTCCTCGATGCGGTCGAGCGTTCGGGAGAGGCCGACGACACAATGGTCGTGTTCCTGTCGGACAACGGGTGCGCGGCCTATTTCCCCGGCTTGTGCGCGTGCGAACCGCTGCGCGGCGGCAAGCTTACCCATTATGAAGGCGGCGTGCGCGTGCCGTATATGATCCGCTGGCCGCGGGCGATGGCGGGCGGGCAGGTCTATCGCGAGCCGGTGACGGCGCTCGACATCTTCCCCACGGCAATGGCCGCGGGCGGTGCCGCGCTGGCGAACGACCGCACCTATGACGGCGTCGATCTGCTGCCGTTCCTGACCGGCGAGAAGCAGGGCACGCCACACGATGCGCTGATGTGGCGGCGTGCGCCGATGGTGTCGATCCGCAAGGGCGACTGGAAGCTGTGGAAGCACCTCGATGGTGATTTCACCTTGCTGTTCAACCTGCGCGACGATCCCAACGAACAGACCAACCTCGCCGAACGCCATCCCGATAAGCTGCGCGAGTTGGAACAAGGGATCGAGCAATGGTCGAAGGATCTGCAGGATCCGAAATGGCCGACCAAAACGATGATCGAATATGACGTATGCGGTACCCCGCTGCGGCTCCCGGTCTGATCCCATGCGTCGTGCATTGTTTGCCTGGGGCGCGGCCGGCGTGCTTGCGCTGGCCGCCGGGGCTGGCACCGCCTGGGTACAGACCGGGCGCAGCACCAACCTCGACGGGCGTGGTCCGGGGCCGTGGAAAACCTCGAGCGGCACGGGTGAAGCGAGCGATTCGGCGTTCGACCGCGCGGTTATTGCGCGCACTGGAATCTGGGCGCTGCCCCAATCTGAAGTCGTATATTTCACGGCTGATACCGATGATGACGGACGGCCTCTCGACGCCCGCTGCAGCTACGAGCTTAAGCGTCGCGGGGAGTTGAAGGCGCGATGGTGGTCGATCGCCGCCTATGTCGATTACCGGTGGGTCGACAATCCCTTGGATCGCTATTCCTATTCGTCGACCAACCTCGAGCGCGAGTCCGGCGGCGATTATGTCGTGCGTCTGTCGGCGACTCCGCAGCCGGGCAACTGGCTGCCGCTTGGCGATAAGCCGGGGCGCGTCTCGGTGTTGACGCGTCTTTTCCAACCCGATCCGGCCATTGCCGCGGCGCCGGAAAAAGTGCCGCTTCCAACCATCCGGAGGGTCGCATGCGCGTGATACGGCCGATGGTGGGTATCGGGCTGATCGCAGGGCTTTTTTGCCTCGGCTGGGGACTGATGATCCGGGCGATTCCGACGATTGTCACCGACGACTTGTTTCGTCAGTTCTTCGCCGCCGGCCGCACGGTCAACACCGTGGTGCCCGCTCGGCTGCGCGATGCCCGGCGCAACCTCGTTGCGATGGACAACTCTGACACCGTGACGCGCTCGATCATCTACGACGTTGCCGATCAACCGCTGGTCATCGACACCGATGTGCCCGCCGGTCTGGCCTATTGGTCGTTATCGATCTTTGCCAACAACACCGATACGCTGTTCGTGGCCAACGATCAGCGGACGGGCGCCGGTCCCTATCGCGTCGTGATCCGGCGCTCTGGCCAACCGCGCCCGACCGGCGCGGACGCCGATGCCGATGTGGTGTCGCCAACCGATCGAGGCTTCGTCATTTTCCGTGGGGTCACACACGATCGCACCGACCCTGCCGATGTCGAGCGGACGATCGCCGCGATGGCAGGTGTCGACGTCCGGGCGGGCGACTGACGCGCCAAGGGTCAGCAAGAGAGACGCTTGACTTACTTACCGGCCGGTAGGTACAGGGGTATTGAGCTGCACGCGTGCAATGTCGCAGCGATAGGGGAGGATATTCGAGATGCGAAAGGCAGGCCTTTTCATCGGTGCGTCGGTCGGTGCGATGGTCACGATTGCGACGCCGGCAATGGCGCAGACTGCGGAATTACAGCAGGCTGAGGCCGCGATGGATGCGCAGGATTCAGTGGGCGACATCGTCGTCACGGCCCGCAAGCGCAACGAACTGTTGCAAGACGTTCCCACGGTGGTCTCGGTGGTCACGGGCGAACTCGCAGACGCGCTGGGAGGGATCCAGAACGCGCGCGATCTCGTAGCGTTGTCACCGGGCATTACCTTCATCGAAGGGGCCAATGCACCGATTGCAGAGCCTAATATTCGAGGGGCTGGCCCGGCGAGATTGCCGAATTCGGATGCCGCTGTGGGCCTGTATCGCAACGGTGCCTATATCGTCGGCGGCAATCTGGGCGGGCGGACTTTCCAGCGTTTCGATATGTTCGATCTCGAACGTACCGAAGTGCTGCGCGGGCCTCAGGGCGCGCTCTATGGCCGCAATGCCGTGGGTGGTGCCATCAACGTCATCAGCCGCAAGCCGCAGTTCACGAACGAGGGTGAGGTGCGGTTGATCGGCGGCAGCCAGGAATCCTACGGCGGCCAGGCGATCGTCAACATGCCGTTGTCGGATAACGTGGCGATCCGGGTCGGGGGCGATTTCAGGCAGCAGGACGGAGGGTTCTATCGCCGGTCAGACACCGGCGCGGTCTACGATAACGAATATTATGCCGGGGGCCGCCTGGGGCTGCGTTACAAGCCCAGCGAGGTTCTCGATATCGTCCTGCAGGGCGATTACTCCGATGAAAAGGGCGGCTTCGCGGCGATAATTTCTCGCGACGATACCGATGGCGATATTTTTCTGCTGCCGCGAAATGGCATAGAGCGGCGTGGCGCGAGCCAGCTCAACGTGTCGCTCAACGTTGAATGGGACGTTGGCGCGGCAACGCTGACGTCGGTGTCGAACTATCGGCATCGCGATAGTTTCGGCCATTTCGACAACGATGCTACGGATGTCGCGGTCGAGCAGAATTTGAACTTCGACAAAGCGGAGACCTTTTTCCAGGAACTCCGCGCGAGCGGCTCGAGCAGCCGGCTGAACTGGCTGGTCGGCGCCGACCTGTTCTACCTTCGCGATTTCTACGACCAGCACCAGGAGGGGCGGGAAATCAAGCCGGCGACAATGGCGATGGCGGCGGTCAATCCCAATTTCACGCAGGCGACGGACTATAGCCAGACGGGGTATGCCGCCTTCGGGTCGCTGGAATACAGGCCGGTCGATCGCTTTGCGATCGAGGTTGAGGGCCGATACAGTATCGACAAGAAGGATCTGCTGATCGACGCCAAGCGTGCTGATGGTACGCCGCGCTACAGCGATTTCCCGCCGGGCAGTCCGCAGACGATGCCGCACAATACGTTCCGCAACTTCAGCTACGGCGTGACGGCAAGCTTTCATGCCAGCGAGGCTGTTCTGGCGTTCGCGCGCGTCGCGACCGCTTATCGCGCCGGCGGCTTCAACTCGGAACTGGGCAATCCTTGCGATCCGGGGGAGGTTCCCGGAACGACCTGCAACCTGGTCGATGTGCCGCCATCCTATGACGAAGAACATTCGATCAACTACGAACTCGGCGTCAAGACGAGCTGGTTCAATCATCGTCTGACGCTCAATGCGAATGGCTATTTCATCGAATATGACGATATTCTCGCCAATTTGAACAATGGCATCATGCCGATGGTCGACCCGCTCAACGGGGCGATGTTCCTCGATAATGCCGGCCGGGCCGAGGCCTGGGGTTATGAGATCGAGATGTCGGCGAACCCAAAACTGCCCAGCGGGCTTGGGACGTTGCGCGTCAATGCGAGCTATGCGCACCAGAACGGCAAGTTCACCGACGTCAAGCCTGGGGTCGCGATCGCGCTTGATAACCGGATCCCGCGCTTGCGCCCGTCGTCGATCACCGCCAACGCCCTGTGGCGTATGCGTGTCGCCGAGGGTGCACGGTTGTTCGTAGCGGGTAATTACATCCGTCAACTCGGTGGATTCCAGGATCCCGATAACAGCTATATCCTCGATGACGTGCATCGCGTGAATGCGCGTGCCGGCATCGAATGGCGGGCATGGGAACTGGCTTTTCGGGTCAACAACCTGACCAATACACGGTATTTTCTCAATCAATCGGGTCCAGAAACGCGGCCCGGCATCGGCACGGACTATCGTATCAATAGTCCGAGAACATTGGAGGCTAGCCTGAGGTTTAGATGGTAGGTAGGGCACGAGGATGACCGACGCGGCTGTTCCCCCATCGGGTTATACGGTCGACGTCGCTTATCCGTCGGCATTCGGCGCGTTCCAGGCGCCGGTGCACATGATCCATGCTGCGGCGATCGGCGGGCGAAGCGGCCCGGCGATCGCCGGGCCCTTCACCTATTGCGACCTGGGCACCGGCGCGGGGCTGACCTTGTGCGTGCTGGCCGATTGTTATCCCGACGCCGAATTTCACGGTGTCGATCTGAACCCTGGCCATGTCGCCACGGCGCGGTCGCTCGCCGATCGTGCGGGGCTGCGCAACGTCACCTTTCATCAGGCGAGCTTTGCCGATCTTGCCGCCCTGCCGCTGCCCCGCGCCGACTTCGTGACGATGAGCGGCATCTATTCGTGGTTGCCGCCCGCGCTTCGTCAGGCGGCGCTGGCCTGGATTGCGCGGGCGCTCACACCGGAAGGGCTGGTGTTTCTGCACTATGCCGCGTTGCCCGGAAACAGCCAGATCGATCCCCTCTATGCCCTCATTCGCGAGACAGCGGCGACGCTGCCGGGGGATAGCGTCGCGCGATTTACCGCCGCCGTCGAAACGATGCGTCGGCTTGCCGCGGCCAATGCTGCGTTCTTCCGGGCGAACCCTTATGCGCGGGCGTGGCTGGACACCGCCAAGGACGACGATGCCGCCGCGATGGCCCACGAAGTCCTCAACGCTGAACGGACGTCGCTGTCGGTGCGCGACGTCGCCGATGAGGCTGGGGTGCACGATCTGGCCTTCGTCGCCAACGCGCAGATCGAACTCAACCATATGGCGTTGGTCGCCCCGGCGGCGCTTGCCGAGGCGTTCGCGTCGGCGCCGCTGCTGACCCGCGAAATGCAGATGGATGCGATGCGCAATGCGCACAGCCGCATGGACGTCTATGCGCGCGCCGCCGTGCCAACCGTCGGCTTCGCTGACGCGGCGGGCCGGCTGGTCGTCGATCGTCTGTCAACCGGTCCCTTGACGGACGAGCGCGCGAAACTGAGCAAGGCGAGCGGTGTCGATTTCACCGCCGATCGCTTCGCGTCGCTGCTTCGCCTCATCGACGGTCGGGCGATCACCGTCGCCGAAGTCGTGACGGCCGGATCGAGGGACGGGGGCAGCATTGCGTCGACGGTCGACGCGCTGCAGATGCTCGTCGCGACCAAACTCGTCCATCTGCTGCCGCGTCCTTATGCATCGCCGGTTGCGCCGGGGGCGACGCTACGAATGCCGTCGCGGCTCAACCGCCTGTTGCTCGACGAACAGATCGAATCTGCCGGCCCCTTGCCGCTCGCCTCGCCGATTGCCGGCACGCAATTGCTGTTGCCGCCGGCCGATCGGCTGGCCTTGCTGGCGATGGTCGGCGGCGATTTCGATGCCGCCTGGCATAGAATAGAGCGGGTCGGGCAGCGATTGCGCCACGACGGCCGGTTGGTGACCGACGCCCGCCACCTCGCCGAGGTTGCGGCGGCCCGCGCAGGCGCGACCGCGGGGATGATGGTCCCGCACCTCACGCGGCTTGGAATCCTGGCTTAGGAGAAATCGACGTGCGCCTGCTCCATCTTCTTGCGCTGGCCATCCTGTGGTCTGCGGTCAGTGCGGCTCCCGCCACGGCCCGGGACTGGACTGCGCGCTGTGATGAGGCGACGCGTTATTCGGAAGCGCGACGCGGCTTGCGCGTCGTCGTGCACGAGGACGGCCGCACCGTCTGCGACACGACGAGCAACGGCGCGACCGCAACACAATGGTATCCGATCGCGTCGGGCAGCAAGAGCTTCGTCGGCACCATGGCCGCTGCGGCCGTGCAGGATGGCCTCCTGCGCCTCGACGAACCCGTCGCCGACACGATCACCGAATGGCGCGACGATGCGGCGCGCGCGCCCATCACCATCCGGCAGTTGCTTAACCTGACGAGCGGTGTGCGTGGCGGTGTTTCCGGCAGCGCCCGGGGGTTCGCCGCGTCGCTCGACACGGAGATGCGCGCCGTGCCCGGCAAGCGCTATCAATATGGCCCCAATCCCTTTCAGATCTTCGGCGAGGTGATGACCCGCAAGCTGGCGGCGCGCGGGCTGGAGCCTGACCCGGTCGATTATCTGCAACGGCGCGTGCTCGATCCGATCGGCATCACCCTGCTGTGGGGGCGGGTGCCGGGTGGCGATGCCGGATTGCCCGGCCACGGCGCCCTTGATGCCCAGTCCTGGGCCACCTTTGGCGAATTGATCCTCGCAGACGGGCGTTGGCGGGGCGAGCCGCTGGTCGATCGTGATGCCTTGCTGTCGGAATTCGCCGGCTCGCCGGCCAACCCGGCCTATGGGGTCACCTGGTGGTTGATGCCCGCTCCGGGCGGAGAGACCGTGGCCGAGGCGCAACGCCCGGCCTGGCATCTGGCCGAGGCACGCGATGTTGTGCCCGGCGATATCCGCATCGCGGCGGGGTCTGGCGACCAGCGCCTCTACGTCATTCCGTCGCGTCGGCTGGTGATCGTTCGTCAGGCGCCGTTGCCGCGTGAGGTGGCACCCGTCGATGGACTGGAATGGTCGGATGCGGCCTTCCTGCGCATTCTGCTGGCAGAATGAAAAGCGTCGCGCTTCTGGCCGCCTCGATGCTGCTCGTCACGTGCGACCGGCCTGCGACGGGCGCCGGCGATCAGCCGACGATGCTCGGGGGCGCCGCCGTGCCGGGAAAGCCGGTGTTCGTGCAGGAACCCGGCCGCCAGTGCGCGCGCCTTTCGGATCATCCGATCAGGGTGGTCGGGGGGCAGTTCGCGATGGGCGATGAGAGCGTCTATGCCGAAGAAGGCCCGGTGCATGTCGTGACCGTTGCGCCGTTCTGGATCGATCCGCATGAGGTGACCAACCGCCAGTTCACGGCATTTGTGCGTGCGACCGGCTATGTCACGACCGCCGAGAAACCGGTGGACCCGGAGATGTTCGATGTCCCGCGCGATCAGATCCCGCCCGATCTGCTCAAACCGGGATCGGCGGTGTTCACCGCGCCGCTTGTCCCGTCGCCGCGGTTCGCCGACTGGTGGGCCTATACCCCCGGTGCGCAGTGGCGCCGACCTTATGGCCCAAACGGCGTTACGGCACGCGACGAGGAGCCGGTCGTGCATCTGAGCTTCGCCGACATGCTGGCCTATGCTCGCTGGGCGGGCGGGCGGTTACCGCGCGAGGCCGAGTGGGAATATGCGGCCCGCGCCGGCGGGCCGCCGTTGGTCGACCAGCCGACCGATGCCAATAGCTGGCAGGGGGCTTTCCCGATCGATAACAAGGCGACCGACGGCTTCGTCACCATCGCGCCGGTCGGTTGCTTCCGTCCCAACGCCTGGGGGCTGCACGACATGATCGGTAATGTCTGGGAGATGACGGCCGATCTTTATAGCGCACGCCACCGTGTGTCGCGCGCCGATCAGGAACGATCACCCGACGATCCGGGCATCGTCCAGCCTCGAGCCGATGATTATCGACCGCGCGTCATCAAGGGCGGATCTTACCTGTGTGCGCCCAATTATTGCCGGCGTTACCGTGCTGCCGCGCGCTCGGCGCGCGATCCCGGACTGGGCGCGAGTAATGTCGGCTTTCGTCTCGTCTACGATCGGCTACCAACGCCCGGCAAGGCGCCTTCATAAGCCGAGGCTATCGATCACAACGGTTGTTCCCGCGCGCGCCTGTCCTTAAACTCATTACGGAACGAGATTGATTATGACTGTCCGACCGACCGACGTTGCAGATGCAGGCTCCACGCAGCGAACCAGTGCGCGTCGTTCGGGCACGGCCGAAGAGGCGATTCGCACGCTGTCGCTCGATCGGGGCGATGCGACGCACGGCGAATTGCATGGGCGGCGGGAACAGATTTTCTTCCACGCCGCCTATCTCTTTCTCGAGCGCGGTTTCGCCGCGACCTCGATGAGCGATATCGCCAAGGCGGTGGGCATCACCAAGGCCGGGCTGTACCATTTCGTGTCCGACAAGGAGGAATTGCTCTTCACGCTGATGCAATGGGGCATGGCGGTCCTCGACGAGGACGTGACGGTGCCCGCCCGCGCGATTGCCGATCCGCTCGAGCGCCTGAGGTTCATCGCGTGCAACCATATGCTCAACATCGGGCGTAGTTCGGCGCGTACGGGGCGCGGCAATCCACTGACGGTGATTCTGGACGAACCGGCGGGGCTGTCCGATGACAAACGCGCGGTGATCACCGAGCAGAAGAGCCGGTATTTCCGGTTCGTGCGGGCGACGCTCGTCGAACTACGCGATCAAGGCAAGCTCATCGACGTCGATCCATCGGTCGCCACCTTCAGCATCCTCGGTATGATCGTATGGTTTGGCCGCTGGTATCACCCCGACGGCCCGATCGGCCTCGATGCTATCGCCGATCAGGTCGCCGAAATGGTTGTTCGCTCTGCCGTGAAGCCGCAATATCTGGCCTAGATGCCGTCGTTATCGCCGTAGCGCTCGCGATCGGCGGTAAAGGTGCGCGCTGCAATCGCCAGACACGGCAGCGCCAGTATAGCGATGCCGTTCGTCACGATGCACGCCATCCGCAATGGGGTCGGCACACCCCATGCACCGAAGATATCGGCGAGCGCGCCGGCAAAGACATTGCCGAGCGCGGTGCCCAGCAACGCCATCGACAGCAGTGTCACCGCGATCATCGATGCCCGCACCTTTGTCGACGTCAGATCTTGCACCAGAGGCAGAAAGGCGCCGTAAAAAAGCGTGTAACCGGCCGAGACCATCAGCAGGAAGGTGATGAACATGGGCGACAAGGGCGTCACGATACGCAGGCCCAACGCTGCGGGTGTGAGGATTAATAGCGCGACCATGGCATAGTGGATTCGCCCGGTTGCCCAGCGACGCGCGAACCAGTCCGCAATCACACCGCCAAGGAGCGCGCCGGCGATGCTGCCGATCATGAAGATCATGCCGACCAGCGTCTGGGCGTATGCCTTCTCCAGACCCACCTCGCGCACTAGCCAGGCCTGATCGAGGATCGAGGCGCCTTGCGAAAACTGGATGAGGATGATCGCGAGCAACACCCACTTGAGCGATCGCGGCCCACGCAGGGCTGCGGGCACGTCACGCGCCATCTGGCCGAACACACTGCGTAGCGATTGGGGCGAGATGGCGGTTTGGTCGCGTGGGCGCGGATCGCGCAGCAGCAAGACCGGCAATGCCAACAGCGCGCCGAGGACGCCAAGCGCGATGAAACAGCCCCGCCAGCCGATCGAGGCACCGAGCGAGCCGGCGATCAGATAGGCCGCGCTGCTACCGATCGATATGCCCAGGTAATAAAGCGAAGCGGCTGTCCCCTGGCGCGACCGTGGGAACACGTCGGCGAGCATCGATAGCGCCGAGGGTGACAGGCTGGCTTCGCCGATCGCTACCGCACTGCGCGCGAGCCCGAAATGCAGTGCGTTGCGCGCAAAGCCGGTGGCGGCGGTCATCACGCTCCAGAGCGTCATGCCGACGGCGATCAGTCGCGGGCGCGACAGCCGGTCTGCGAGGCCGCCCATCACCAGCCCCATCACGGCGTAGATGATGCCGAAGATGGGGCCGCCGATCAGCGCAAAGGTCGTGTAGCTGATCCCGACATCGTCGGTGATGTCGACGATGAAGGCCTGCGGAAGAATGCGGTCGACGAAATTGAGGATGTTGAGCAACAGGAGCGCGACCAGCAGGCCCCAGGCCCGGCGGGACGGCTTGTCGGCGGTATCATACAGTGCCATGCCTATCACTCCTGCGTCATGTGTCGACCGATCATTCCCACCGATCAGCGGCCGGGCGGGGCGCTGGCGCTCGTTGCCCCGGCAAGTTCGCGCTCGATCTGGGCAACACAACTTGTCGGAATGCTCTCACCGTCGCGATCGCCGATCGCATCCCATTGCGCCGCGATATCGTCCGTGATGTCGTCGCCGGTCCCCGCGTAGACTCCCTTGGTCAGCGTGACATAGGCCTGTTTGAAATGGCCGGCGCCCGCGCACAGGATCGCGCGCGTCGGCGCATCGGCGGTCACCAGCGCGACCAGGCCCGGGCTCACCGCGTCGGGCCGCAACAGCGCTTCGGCCTCGGCAGGCAGCAAGCCGTCGGTCATTGCGGTTGCGGCGGTCGGCGCGAGGCAGTTGACGCGAATGTCGTATTTAGCACCCTCGATGCTCAGCGTCTGCATCAGCCCGACCAGCGCCATTTTGGCGGCGCCGTAATTGGCCTGGCCGAAATTGCCGTAAAGCCCCGATGACGAGGTGGTGAAGACGATGCGGCCATAACCCTGCTGCTTCATGATCTCCCACACCGCCTTGGTGCAGATCGCCGCGCCGATCAGGTGGACATCGACCACCGCCCGGAAATCGTCGATCGCCATCTTGGCGAAGCTCTTGTCGCGCAGGATGCCGGCATTGTTGACGAGGATGTCGACGCGGCCCCAGCGTTGGCGTGCCTGGTCGATCATCGCGGCGACCGCGGCTTCGTCGGTGACCGAGCACTTCGCGGCGATCGCTTCACCGCCCGCGGCGATGATTTCGGCGGCGACGCTATCGGCATTGTCGCCCAGATCGTTGACGACGACTCGTGCGCCACGACGTGCCAGCAACAATGCATGTGCACGGCCCAGCCCGGCACCCGCACCGGTAACGATCGCGACGCGACCCAAAACAGACATGATGTTTCCTTTTTTGTGGCGGTGCTTGCCTAAGCAGCGGTGCCGGTGGTGATGAAGTGATCGCGCAGATCGCGCTTCAGAACTTTGCCCATCGCGTTGCGCGGCAATGTATCGATCGCGGCGGCGCCCCCCAGACGCTGGGTTTTGCCGACGCGCGCATTGATCCAGGCAAGCAGCGAATCGTTGTCGATCGCGGCATCGGCGCGTGGCACGAAGAACGCGAAGGGCGTTTCGCCCCATGTGGCCGACGGTACGCCGATGACCGCGACGTCGACGATGTCGGGATGCTGCGCAGCCACCGCTTCGATGTCGATCGGATAGACGTTGAAGCCGCCGCTGATGATCATGTCCTTGCTGCGTCCGAGCAGCGTCAGGAACCCATCGGCATCGAACCGGGCCAGATCGCCATGACGCAGAAAGCGATTGCCGTCGGCGTCGAACCATTCGGCCGCGCCGGTGGCATCGTGGCGGCCATGATAGCCTTGCATCATGATGCCCGACCGGCCGACGACTTCGCCGATCTCGCCGGGTGCCACTTCGCGCCCATCCTCGTCGATCAGGCGAATGTCGGTGCCGGGGGCCGGGCTGCCGACGGTATGCAGCTTTTCCGGATATTGCGTCGCGTAGAGCGTGCAGACGCCGCCGCCTTCCGTCATCCCGTAGATTTCGAGCAGTTCGCCCGGCCACCGGCGGACGACGTCGGCTTTGGCGTCGGCAGCGAACGGCGCCCCGGTGACAATCTTCAACACGAACGTCGACAGATCGAAGCGGTCGAATTCGGGATCGGCCATGATCCGTTGGTATTGGACGGGTACAAGCACGCTATGGGTAACGCGTTCGCGCTCGGCGGTCTCGAGATAGCGGCGTGGGTCGAACTTGCCGAGCAAGATCACGGTGCCGCCATGCACCAGCGTCGGCAGCAGCGCGCACCCCAGGGTCGTGTTCGAGCACAAGGGCGTCGCGATCAGCGAAACGGCTTGATCGAAGCCAAGCGGCGTCCACGCGATTGCCTGCGTCCAGCGCGTACCGTGCGTGTGGACGATGCCCTTGGGCGTCCCGGTCGTTCCCGACGAATAGATGATGTTGAAACGATCGTCGGGTTTGATCGGCCGGGATTCGATCGGGGCGCTGCCAGGGGCGCACCACGCGTCAAGGGCGTCGAGCCACACCACCGGGGTCGCTCCCGCATCGACCGACGATGTGTGCGCCGGGTCCACGAAGACGATCGTCGCCGCGCTGTCGGCCAGCATGGTTGCGACCTGCGCGGGCGTCGACGAAGGAGAGATCAAGACCGGCGTCATGCCGGCGCGCAGGGCGCCGAGCAGCACTGCGACATCGGCGACGCAGGTTCTGCCCAGGATCGCGACGGTGGATGGGCGGCCCGCAAGGTCGCGGTGTAATCCGGCCGCGATCCTCGTTATCATCCGGTCGAGATCGGCATAGGTCAGCCGCGCCGTGTCGTCGGCCAGCGCGAGTTGGTCGGCACGTTCGCGGGCGTGCGCGGCAACCATCTGCGCGACGGTGGCGAAATCGCTATCCAAGAGTTCGCGCGCTGTTGTCATAACTCCCCTCCCGCTCACGATCGTCACATCGCTTACCGATCGGTCGGTATCGCAGTCGATGGCTCACCGCAAGTCCACGAAAACTTTTAAGATTGCCAAGTAACTTACCGATCGGTAAGCGATAGGCAATCGGAGTCCGAGTGACCCGTCGTAAAGGAGAGTGGGGATGCTGCGCTGGTCAATCGGGCTTCTGGCGGCCATCGTGTTATGTGTCGGCATTGCGATAAAGATGCTGCCGTCGGATTCGGCTCAGGCGGCCGAAGGGGGCAAGGCGCCTCGGCCCAACGTGATCGTGATTCTGGCGGACGACATGGGCTATGCCGACATGTCCGCTTACGGCTTCGAGCGCATCTCGACTCCCAACATCGATCGGATCGGTAAGGAAGGTGCCCGTTTCACCGACGGTTACGCCTCCGCGCCGGTATGTTCGCCATCGCGCGCGGGGTTGCAGACCGGGCGCTATCAGCAGCGCTTTGGCTTCGAATTCAACAACGGTGGTGTCCAGCGCGACATCGCCGAGAATTTGGGCATCGACGTCAATGAGATCACCATCGCCCAGGCGCTGCAAGCAGAGGGCTATCACACCGGCATGGTGGGCAAGTGGCATATGGGATCGAACGACCAATTCTATCCGATGAAGCGCGGCTATCAGGAATTCGTGGGCTTCTTGTCTGGCGCCACCCCCTATATGGCCAGTAACACGCCGGGTTATGTCGACTGGACCATCCCTGGGGCCGACACCGGTGCGGGCGAGGGTATCGACAAGGCCGGGCTGCGCGGGTCCTCGAATGCGATTTATGAAGGCCCGGACAAAAAGCGGGTCAACAATGAGAACCAGTATCTGACCGACTATTTCGGGGATCGTGCGGTCGAGTTCGTCACGCGCAATGCCAAGGCCGATGCCCCCTATTTCCTCTATCTCGCGTTCAACGCGCCGCACTCGCCCTTTCAGGTGACGCAGAAATATTACGACCGCTTCCCGCAGATCGAGGACAAGCAGATGCGCGTCTATGCGGCGATGATCTCGGCGCTAGACGATCAGGTCGGGCGGGTGCTCGATGCGGTCGATAAATCGGGCGAAGGCGATAACACGATGGTCGTGTTCCTGTCGGATAACGGCTGCGCCTCCTACATCCCCGGCCTGTGTTCGTGCGAGCCGCTGCGCGGCGGCAAGCTGACCCAATATGAAGGCGGCGTGCGCGTGCCGTTCATGATCCGCTGGCCCGATGCCATCAAGGCGGACAGCTGGTTCCGCGAGCCCGTGTCGACGCTCGACATCTTCCCGACCACGCTCGCGGCGGCTGGCGGCGCGCTGGCCAAGGACCGCGCCTATGACGGCGTCGATCTGTTGCCGTTCCTGACCGGTGCGAAGAAGGGGCCGCCCCATGATGCGCTCTACTGGAAGCGCGAGCCGCTGCTGTCGATCCGCAAGGGCGACTGGAAGCTGTGGAAACACACGAAGGGTGACTACACCATGCTCTTCAATCTGGCCGAGGACCCCAATGAGAAGCATAATCTCGCCGCCCGGCACCCCGACAAGGTCAAGGAACTGGAAGACGCGATCGAGACATGGCGCAAGGATCTGTCCGACCCGCGGTGGCCGACCAAGAGCATGGTGACATATGATGTGTGCGGCACGCCCATGACGGTGCCGGTGTAAGATGCGGCGGCTACCCTGTGTGCTGGCGCTGGCGGCCGGAGCGGTGGCCGCCAGCGCCGGCGGCGCCGCCATCGCGTGGTTCATCACCGGATCGGCACAGACGGTCGAGGGGCGTGGGCCGGGGCCGTGGAGCACCGCGGCGAAGATCGGCGATTCCTCGACCGACATGCTGACGCGCGCCACCGTCGCGCGCACCGGGCTATGGGCGCTGCCGCCGTCGGAAGTGATCTATTTCCTGACCGGCAAGGATGATGCCGGTCGGCCGCTCGATGCGCGGTGCACCTATGAACTCAAGGGGCGTGGTGATCTGCCGTCACGCTGGTGGTCGATCGGCGCGTATGTCGACTATCATTTCGTCGATAGCCCGCAGGGCCGCTATTCTTATACCAAGACCAACGTCGCGCAGGACGCCGATGGCGGGTACACCATTCGCGTGTCACGGACGCCGCAACCCGGAAACTGGTTGCCGCTCGGCGACAAGCCCGGCGAGGTACATCTGCTGACCCGCCTCTATCAGCCTGATCCGGCGCGAACCGCGGTTCCCGAACAGGTTCCCCTGGCCAGTATAACGAGGCTCGCATGCGCATGATCAGGCCTATCGGCATCGCCGCCCTGATGTGCGGCTGTGGCGTGATCGGATTCTTCGCGGCGCTCCATATGATCCCGTTTCACGCCAGCGACACGATCTGGCGAACGATGGAGCGGACGGGGGTTACGCGCAACGTGCTGGGGCAACCGGGCTATCCGGTGGCAAAGAAGGACGTGGTACCGCTCGCCAATCCCGACATGATTTCCAGGCGGGTGATCTATGATCTGGCTAACGGCCCTGTACTGTTCGAGGCGGATGTGCCAACCGACCTGCAATATTGGTCGGTCACGGTATTCGGGCATAATTCGGACACGCTGTTCGTTGCCAATGACCGTGCAACGGGTCCGGGCCCATTCCGCTTGATCATTCGCACGGCCGACCAGCGTAGCCGCGAGCCTGCCAACGCCTATGTCGTATCGCCGTCGCGCCTGGGTTTCGTGCTCGTTCGGGCCGTCATGAAGGATCGCAATGATCCCGCCGATGTGGCGCGAACCAAGGCGGCAGTTGCGGATGAACGCTTCACAATGCTCGCCAATGAGCCTCGGCAATGACCGATGCGAACCGGCGCGAGATACTCGCAGCTGCGCTCGCCTTCGGTGCGACTGCCGCGTCTACGAGCGCGGCGGCGCACCCTGTCACCACGAGCGAGGGCGACGATCAGGTTGCTGCCGATCTGAAGCGCTATGTCGATTTCGGTCCCAAGCCGGCTGGCGGGGCGGCCGATACCGCCGTCGGCGCGTGGCTGGCGGAATCGCTCGCCGCGCTGGGTTTCACGATTGCCCGCCAATCCTTCGATGCGCCGTTCTTCACGCCCGTGACGACCAGTCTGGCGATTGACGGCGAAATTACGCCCGTCCTGCCGCTGCCGATCGTGGTGCCGACGCCGGCCACGGGCATTGCCGCTCCCCTGGTCGCGATCGACCATGCAGGCAGGAGCGAGCACGCACTCGCCGGTGCCATCGCGCTCCTCGAACTGCCGTTCGGCCGTTGGTCGTCGGCGCTCGCCAAGCCGATCCGGGCGCCGATCGATGCGGCGATCGCTGCGGGCGCTGCCGCCGTCGTGGTCATCACGACCGGGCCGACGGGCAAGGTGATCGCTCTCAACAGCGACGGCCGGGCGCCGCTTTTTCCGCGTCCGGTCGCCCTGCTCGCGCCAGACCGGTCCGCGGCGCTGATCGACGCGGCATCGGGTGGTCGTCGCGCGACGTTGACGGTCACCGGCACCAGCGGCCGGCGTCGTGCGTTCAACTTCGTGGGCAGGCTCGATCGTGGGCACGGCCGATGGCTTGTCGTCTCGACCCCACGCTCCGGCTGGTTCACCTGTGCAGGGGAGCGAGGTGGCGGGGTTGCGGCATGGCTTGCGCTTGCGCGCTGGGCCGCGGCCGATCTGCGTGGTCACGATCTGGCTTTCGTGTGCAATACCGGCCACGAATATGAGAATCTGGGGGCAGAGCACGCGCTGGAAACCGCCGTGCCGAAACCTGCCGAGACCGCTATGTGGCTGCATCTCGGCGCCAATCTTGCCGCGCGCGATTGGCACGACCTGTTGGGTACGCTCGGCCCGTTGCCGAGCGTCGACCCGCAGCGCTATCTTTGTGTTTCACCACCGTTGCTCGACGCGGCCAGCCAGGCCTTTGCCGGCCAGCCCGGATTTGAACATCCCTATCCGTCCACCCTCGTCGCCGCCGGCGAACTGACCAACGTCATCCGCGCGGGCTATGGCAAGGTTGCCGGAATTTTCGGGTCGCATCGATTCCACCATGTCGCCGAAGATGACGGGCGTTGCATCGTGGTGCCGCCGGTGCATGACGCCATCGAGGGATTCAAGCGGCTGATCGTGGCCGGGACGCGATCGGGCTGACGCGGCCAGTGCAGGAACGGTGACGCCGCGAGGTGCCGCAGCGTCACCGGTTCGTCAGGGATTGAACTTGAAGTGGCGTCCGCCGAAGTCGAACTCGATGTGCTTCGATGCGGTCCAGCTTGGTGCCTCTTTGTCGGCTTCCCATTGGGCGTATAGCTGCCGCATGGCCTGCATTTTGCCAGCCATCTTGGTCGCGAGATTGGTCGATTCGGTCGGATCGTTGCGCAAATTGTAGAGAAACTCGTTCCCGTCATAATCGCGGTGATATTTCCAGTCGCCATCGCGGACGGCCTTGAGCGGCAACGTCCGCCAGAAGATCGGCTGGGGCTTCAGAACGAGCGGGCGTCCCGATTTGGCCGGCAGGATGTTTCTGCCGTCATAGACGCGGTCCTGCGGCAACGACAGGCCGGCAGCCGCGATGATCGTCGGTGCCATGTCGAGGCTGGAGACCGGCCGCGTCTCGCGCATCCCGGGTTTAACCCTGGCTGGGTAACGCATCATGAACGGCACCCGCACGCCGCCTTCGAGCTGCGTCAGCTTCGCGCCCGACACCGGCTTGTCGCTGCACAGGCTAGCGCTATAGCCGGCGCACCCGTTGTCGCTCAGGAAGATCACGATCGTGTCGCGGCCGATATTGTTGGAATCCAGCGTGTCGAGGATCTGGCCCACGCCGTCGTCGAGCGCGCTGATCATCGCGGCATAAATGCGCTGTTTCCGGTCGGCGATGTCCGGAAAGCGGTCGTAATATTTACGGGTTGCCTGAAATGGCGAATGCGGCGCGCTATAGGAAACGTACAGAAAGAAGGGCTGGGTGCTGTTGCGTTTGATGAAATCAGTGGCGTGGTCGGTGATCTGGTCGGTCAGATAGCCGTCGCCGAGGTCAACCGGTTTGCGATCCGGCCCCGTAATAACGGTGTTGAGTTCATTGAGGTCGCTGCGGGGCACATCGAGATTGCCTTTCAGCGCCTTCGTGGTGCTGGCCGGGGCGATATTCACCGCGTCGGCCGCCGTGGGCTCGATATAATTTGTTTGGCCCGGAAGGAATCCCCAGAATTCGTCGAAGCCACGCTGCGTGGGGTAGAATTCCTCGCTCAGGCCCAGGTGCCATTTTCCCACGAGCGAGGTTCGATACCCGCCCTCCTGGAGCAGTGAGGCGATCGTTTTTTCGCCGGTGGCAAGGCCAAGATGCTCCTGCACCGCGCGCGTCGCGCCGTCCGGCAGATATTCAAAGCCGTAACGTTGCGGTTGGCGCCCGGTCAACAGCCCGGCGCGCGATGGCGCGCACACGGGTGCCGCCACATAGCCCTGGGTGAAGGTCACGCCTTCCCGGCCGAGCCGATCGATATTGGGTGTGTTGAACCGGCCCGGATAGTAAGCGGACACGTCGGCATATCCCAGATCATCCGCGAGGATCACGACCACATTCGGCTGGCGTGCGGGGGCATTTTGCTGCGCACCGATGGCGCTGTCCGCGCCATTGGCCGCCAGCGTTGCAGCATGGCCGGCCGACACCGAGCCACGGATCGAGATAGGGGACGCCTCGACAAGGGGCGCCTGTGCAACGGACGATGAGAGGCATGTCATTGATACCGACGCTGCCAGGACTCCGATCAAGGGAAAATATTTCATGTCGATCCTCTTCCCCACAACGCCGCCCAAGAGCCGGCGACTGATATCCCCGGCCTGCGTCATGTGAAGCGACGCAAATGTTGGCCACGAAGACAAGCCGCGGGTATCGGCGAAGCTATTTATCAATCTCGGCCCATATTGAGCGTCATTCTCAACCTACCGACCGATTGGTCAGTGGGCAATGCAGAAAATGTCCCTGCGTGGTGCGGAACTCGATCAGGCGACCAGCAAGGCTGCCGGCTGGCCATGGGTGATTACCTTGATTCTTGATGACTGCTGACCAGGTGTGCGTCGAGGAGTTCCGGTCGCGCTAGCCGAATATACTCACGGCATTCCTTGGGGTGCCACTTGAGGAAAATGATCCCCCTCTGATCCCTCGTGCGCTGGTGTTATAGGCGACAATCGTGTTCGTGTCGGATGACGTAGGGGGTGTCCGATGGAGAAATTCGCGCATTCCGTGGAAGGGCAACCAGAGGGGCGTTGGGAACTCTTGGCACATCATCTCGCGGCGGTCGGCCGGACAAGTGCTGACTTCGCCGGATGGTTCGGGGCGGCGACGATCGCACGGGCCATGGGGTTGCTGCACGATATCGGGAAGGCAGCGCGCCTCTATCAACTGTATATCCGCCGACCGACCGATCGGAGCGGTCCGAAAGGCCCGGATCACAGCAGCGCGGGCGCGCAGGAAGCCGCCGCCCTTTACGGCCCGCAGTTAGGCCGGATGATGGCGTTTGGCGTCGCTGGCCATCATGCGGGGCTGATGGATGGGTCGGGGCATGAGGGCGGTAATCTGAACGCTCGGCTGGCGAAGGATGTCGAGGCTTATGCCGGCTGGCAGGACCACGTCGCGGGCTTGCCGACGGCCGAGGCGTTGCGTGCCGGGTTGCCGGCGTTGGACCGCAATCACATCGAACCGGCCTTTTCGCCTGCCTTTTTGACGCGGATGCTTTTCTCCTGCCTCGTCGATGCCGATTTTCTGGAGACTGAAGCCTTCTACGCGCGGTCGCGGGGCGACGAGCCGCCGCCGCGTGGCGGCACTCTGATGCCAGGGCATATCGAGTGCGTGCGCGATTTCGTGGCGCGGCACCGGCGCGACGATACGCCGGTCAATCGGCTACGCTCCGAGATCCTCGATCATGCCAATGCCAAGGCAGCGCTGCCGCCGGGCCTGTTCACCCTCACGGTGCCGACCGGCGGCGGCAAGACGCTGACGTCGCTGAGCTTCGCGATGCGCCATGCCGCTGCACACGGCCTGCGGCGCATCATCTATGTGATACCTTTCGCGGAGGCGTGGATCGAAACGACGCTCTGGCGCTTTGGGGAGCGATCCAAAGGGTCGCCTCCCGCGCGGAGGCGTGGATCGAAACTAGAGCGGTGAACACTCCAAACCATTGTCCGACAGTCGCCTCCCGCGCGGAGGCGTGGATCGAAACCCGACGCCGCGCCAGTGCCTCGACCTGATCGCCGGTCGCCTCCCGCGCGGAGGCGTGGATCGAAACGCGTCATGGCGGCGGCAGGTGAACTGACATCTGGTCGCCTCCCGCGCGGAGGCGTGGATCGAAACCGACGCAGACGCTTCTATCCGGCTATTGATACCACGTCGCCTCCCGCGCGGAGGCGTGGATCGAAACGGTGGCGCTTCGGTGGGCTCGATCGGGGGCCAGTCGTCGCCTCCCGCGCGGAGGCGTGGATCGAAACTCTGGCGCATGTGCAGGTGATCGACGGTGGATCGGTCGCCTCCCGCGCGGAGGCGTGGATCGAAACCCCAAAATGAGGCGAGCGAGTTGGATCAGGCTAGAGCGGGATGACGTGGGATTGAATCGATAGGGGATTCACGAGGGCGTATAGATGTGATTCAAGATGCTGGCTGGGCATGGAGGCCAGCGAGCATGGCGCGACCTTATTCGATGGACCTGCGTGA
>NZ_JAMSLX010000029.1 GCF_023806085.1 Hephaestia sp. MAHUQ-44 | reverse complement strand
CCGAACGATCCCACGAAACAACATGGCGACGCATCGGCACCTTGCTCGACGCCTTCCCGCCAGCAGAATGCCGCAACTATCTGCTCAACGCAGGATACGGGTCAGCATGAGGTCATCTGACTCTAGTCTGCCGCATCGACGATAGATCAAGTTCAAAATCTCAAGACGAAATCTAGTCTTCCGTATTTTTCCTGAGAAAAATGAACAGCGCTGTATGGAAACGAGCAGGCGTAATTTTGTGAATTAAATTAAAAATTCGATAAACTAACTTGTTGTTGAAGTAATAAGATGGCTCTGATGACATGCCGTAGACTATTACTTTTGTCGATTTTCCAAAATACTTGCGGATCGCCCCAGGGGTGTTCAACCGATAGCATGTCGGGAAAACATCGACATCGAAACGATCCGGCTGGATGCGCGTGAGCATCGGCACATGGCGGCTGTTGCCAGCAAGCCGTGCGGCAAGCGAGATATAGCCCCATTTGTTGGGCGTCACCGCGCAGATATAGCCACCCGGCTTGGTCACCCGCAACAACTCGCGAGAAACCTGCTCGGGATCGGCGACATGTTCGAAGACCCAGTTCGAATAGATCAGATCGAAGCTGGCGTCGGGATAAGGCAAGGGCTTTGCCGGATCGAAAATCTCCGCATGGTCGAGATAGGGATTCTCGAGCACGACGGGGTCGACATCGCATCCCTCGACATGCGCGACCCGCCCTTTGAGCGTTTTGAGCCAACGCGCGTAGCCTGAGGATGAGGTGGAGATCTGGGCGCCTCGCCCCGCACCGTAATCCAGAACCCGGTCCGTCGGCCGTATCAACGCGGCGATGCGGGTATAGAATTCGATCGATCCGTCCACACGGCTGAAACCGCCAACGGCCGCCTCGGGATAGAAATGCTCCTTGATCGATTGGGCAGTTCCAGCCATGCGATACTCCATAACGAAGGCGGCCCACCGGGGAGCCGTCAGCGCGGCTCATGCCAGCCACAGGGGATCGCCGCAACCCGGAGATCGGCGCACAAAGTGGATGGAGCGATCGCGCGTTCAAAATGCCGATAAAGGGCGAGAGCCCCTATTAGCCAGAGCGGAGTTGCGTTTTGACCAGGATATTGCACATTCTCGCTTCTGCCGATCCGCGAGATGGCGGTCCGGTCGAAGGGGCGCTCCGTGCTGGAGAGATGTGGTCGCGGCAAGGCCATCAGCAAGAACTCATGACGCTGGACGCGCCTGACGCATCGTTCCTCGCCGATGTTCCTGCCGTAGTTCACGCATTAGGGAAGCCTCGCAATCGGACACCGTGGTCTCGCTATCGCTATGCACCGGGGGTCGTGGAATGGATCAAGGCAAACGCGCCGCGCTATGATGCCGTGATTGTAGCTGGCCTGTGGAATTATTCGTCGATGGCAGCGCGCTTGGCACTTGCCGGCGGGCCAACTCCCTATTTTGTGTTCACGCATGGCATGCTCGACCCTTGGTTCCGCAAAACCTATCCGCTCAAGGGATGGCTCAAGCAGCTATTCTGGCTTGGCAGTGAAGGGCCACTGTTGCGGCATGCGCGCGGGGTCCTCTTCACCACTGAGGAGGAGCGCATGCTCGCGGATAAGGCATTCTGGCCCTATCGTGCGAACGCGCGCGTGGTGGGCTATGGCACTGCGGACGTAAGCGGGAACTCTACTGCGCAGATTGCAGCGTTTCGGCATGCCGTCCCAGCACTCGGCGAGCGACGTTATCTTTTGTTTTTAAGTCGTGTGCATCCCAAAAAGGGATGCGATCTTTTGATTGATGCCTTCGCCTCAATCGCTGATCGGGCATCGGACTTGGATCTCGTAATCGCAGGCCCCGACCATGAGGGGCTCGTGGATCGCCTCAAGGCGCAGGTAGGTGACCTTCATCTCGAAGATCGGGTCCATTTCCCAGAGATGCTGCAAGGCGATCAGAAATGGGGGGCGTTTCGAGGATGTGAAGCCTTCGTACTGACTTCGCATCAGGAGAATTTCGGGGTCGTCGTTGCCGAGGCGCTGGCCTGTGCCAAGCCGGTCCTGATTTCCGACAAGGTTAATATATGGAGAGAGGTGGCCGCAGACAAAGCTGGGCTGGTCGAACCGGACACCCATGAGGGCTCATGCCGGCTGTTGGCGCGCTTTCTGGGACTGGAGTGCTCGGAACGCAAACGAATGGGTGAAAGAGCGCGCGAAAGTTTTCTTGCTCGTTTTACAATCGAAGCAGCTGCGGCCAACCTTATGACCCAGATCGAATGCGACATTAGCAGATAGCTAGTGGTCGACATCGGGTGCCGTCGAATTCCACACAGCCTTCTAGAAAGCTCGTCAGCGTGAATGTGTCGCACGATACGTTCGCGTAAACAGGTTGGAATTCCCGGTAGCTTTGCCGGAGGGCCTTATAGGAATGGCAGCATTCACGCCAGAAGGTCGAGTGCCGTCCGGGAGCGGCAATTCACGAGCCCATAGCTTCCGCGCGATCATCAACATCGCAACCTGCGCAAGGAATGTCAGGTATACAGCAGTGAGCGGGCCGCGGAGCAGAATAGGAAGAGCGGCAATAAAAATATAACCAAACAAATTGTGGCCGTTGATGATGTACCTTCTTTTGAACACGAATGTATGAACAAATATTCCGACTAATACGGCCACCAGAGATACACCAAAGAATCCGAAATCCATATATCCATCTGCCGCGATCATCTGAGAGACATTAGCCGTTCCGAATATGCCGTTTGAAAACATTTCATATCCGATGTCGAGCCCCCCAATGACCGGCTTTTCTGGCCACCAGACCCTCGGAACGAAGCTTACCAGATTCGCGAATAGCTTCTCTCCATAATCATGCCCGTGGATGTTAACGTATCTCACGCACTCTGCTAAAAGATCATAAATATCCATAAACTTAATAGATAATATATCCGTTGCTATTTCTTCCCTATGCTCGGCTAAACCACCGACGCCAAAACGAGTTGTTATATTAAGGATAGGAAAAATTACGACGACGCCGATCATCGATGCCACATAGAACGCAATTGCCCTAATCTCACCCCTCGTAAACACGAGGACAATCGGAACATATGCCGATAAAAGTGCAAATCTTGATGTGTTGAACGGGTTGAAGCAAATTAATACAATTGATATAGAAATTATAAAATATATGAGTGTGAGATTTAATCTTGGCTTCGTCAGTGCAGCAAGAATAGTTGCTCCCATTGTTATCACGCCAGCACATACCATTATTAGGGCGCCGATAGCATTTTCACTCGTTTGACTCTGAAGCTCTGCGAGGCGCTCATAGCGCGAAGCGAAAACGCCAGAAAATCCACCCTTCAACCAAACAAATATTGAAAAAGCAAATACAGTGGAAATAAATACAAATATAGATCTTTTATCTTCTATCAGAAATATCTTGATGGGCACCTTAGGATTCGACAAATAATTCGTAGTTATAATGAATATAGCGTAAAATACTAAAGCAATAGATGATGCAGTAACAAGCTCTACGTTGGTGTAAACAACCCTGCTGACGGGGCCGGATACTCCAATCCTCCCGTGGTCTATCATTTGCAGAGGCTCAATTACAAAAAATAAATATATCAGAAGAGAAATTATATCTTGAACTGTAAAATATTTGTCTTTTATTCTAGAAACATTAAGCAATACGAGGAAAAACATTGGCAGCGTGACTATGAGAGCAACCTTGTCCTTTAACGTAAGGAGGTTTATAGCATAATAGCCAATGTAAAAATACAACCTGAAAACCATTGGGTCGCCTATGCCGATTTCGTGCAGCTATTCCCGCGCACTAGGGTTTGATATTCTGCGATATGCGAACACGCATTCGCGGATCAAGCGAAACCCGTCGCATGGGCTGATACATATGTGGGCGTGAAACAGCGGTGATGAACAGAGTATTTCTGTGGTTTCCAGCGATGCTACTGGCTATGGCAGGGCCGGCGGTAGGCTTAGGAATGGTAAGGTCGGCGCCCACAGAGCCCACTCTTACGGCAGAAGACTGGCGCCAGATCGCCATCACCGCGCAGAGCTTCGTCAAGCGCGAAAGTCCGAAGGGGAATTTTCCGTTTATAGTGGATCAGTCAGGACACAAAGACCGAACCGTCTTGGCCGACTACATGCCGTCACTGCCCATCTCATTCGATAACAAGCCACCTACCGACGATAGGTATAGCGGCCTCTTGCCAACGGGCGCTGAGCAAGATTCGGAATTGGTGCAGCGCTTCGGTGTTTGGCAGCGCCCGTTACCAACGCAACTTTGGCCGCAAAATCGGGCGTTCGCGATCAACGCGGCGATCGAGGTCACACGAGCCGCCCGGATTGGACTTGATGGCTTCCTGGTCGATTTGATCGCGACGAAGGGACAGCATTGGGAATGGACAATGCTATTGCTTGACGCAGCCGCGGCATCTTCATCGAATTTCCGTATCGCAGTCGAACCCGATATGAACGCACTTACAGACGCGACCGTAAGCGATCTCGTTACCACGCTGGATATTTTCTACCGTCACCCTGCGGGATTTCGGCTGGACGATGGCCGGTTGCTGGTCGTTCCCTTCAAGCCGGACAACCGGCCGCTTTCGTTCTGGAGGGAACTAAAGGCCCGTATGGACGCGCGTGGCCAACCTATTGCGCTGGTCCCCGAAACTCTTGCGATTGCGCAGTTGACAACCTTCGTGCCTGTCGCGGATGGTTTGACTTTCTGGGGGGAACGAACTCCTTCAAGCGGCCCATCCCAACTGGCCGAAGCGCGTCACTTAACGCGTGTGACCGGCCTCCCCGTGATGATGCCTGTCGCCCCTCAGGATTTCCGTCCCAAATCCGGGCTGTTATGGGAGGCGCGCAATAGCGAGACGTTCCGGAGCCAGTGGAGCGCTGCGATTGAATCGGAGGCGCCATGGGTGCACGTCATCACCTGGAATGATTATTCGGAAGCAACCGAGATCGCGCCATCGAGCACAACGCAATTCATTTTCTATGATTTGGCGGCCTATTACATATTTTGGTTCAAGAATGGACAGCCTCCTGACATAAAAAGAGACGCGCTTTTTTATACATTTCGTAGTCAGATTTTCGATCCTACAGAAACGACTATCGGGCAGAAATATCAACTCCGCGGCTCAACTCCGATTTCCAATAACATCGAGTTGATCGGCTTTCTCGAAGAGCCAGGCATTCTACAAATTGAACTTAATGGGAAGGTCTGGAGGCAATCTGTGGGCGCCGGCCTGCAGATCTTAACAATTCCGGCCCAGGCAGGACGCCCTTGTTTCCGCCTTTTACGCGCCGGCAAATCGGTTATCACGCTTCCAGCCGCAGTCGAGATCGCCGACAAGCCAGTATTTAAGGACGGTCTCTATGGCGGCGGTTCAAGCTTAAGACCCTACGTCAGTATGGTTTCAAGGCGACCCGGGCGCCCGCTGGCTCCGGCACAGAACCTGGCTACCGGGCAATGTTGATCTTCCCCCGGTTTGACGGACACCAATGATAGGCTCTGCGGAGCCAGGAGGTGTTTTGATGGCGAAGGCAACGAAGCGTCGGTTCACGGACGAGTTCAAGCGCGAGGCGGTAGCGCTTTGGGAGACGAGCGGTCGCCCGCAGACTGAGGTGGCAGGCGAGCTTGGGATCATGCCGACGATGCTGCGTCGCTGGCAGCGCAAGTTACAGGAGGGGGGCGTGCCCGCGAACCCGGCGGCGAAGCCGCCAGTATCGACGATGGCATCGCCGGCAGATCAGGCGTCCGAGATCGCGCGGCTGCGGCGCGAGTTGGGCCGAGCACGGATGGAACGCGACATATTAGAGCGGGATGACGTGGGATTGAATCGATAGGGGATTCACGAGGGCGTATAGATGTGATTCAAGATGCTGGCTGGGCATGGAGGCCAGCGAGCATGGCGCGACCTTATTCGATGGACCTGCGT
>NZ_JAMSLX010000039.1 GCF_023806085.1 Hephaestia sp. MAHUQ-44 | reverse complement strand
CCATACGACTACTCGTATGACTACTCTCATCCGCTATGACTTCCTGATCCAACGCGCCGCTCCGCTGCCAGCGACAAGCATCGCAGCAATCCCCTCAGCGGCAAGGCGGCCTACAGAACACGCTTACCATTATCGTAACAATTGCCGGTACGGCTCATCGAGGGCGTGGCGCCGATCAGGGCCAGATGCTCGACATAGGTACCGGCCGCGTATTGCGATCCACGATCCGAGTGACAAATGAGGCCGGGTGCGGGTCGTTGCCGTTGCGCGGCCATCATCAAAGCTGCGAGCGGTAACTCGGTACGCATATGGTCACGCATCGCCCAGCCGACAATTTTGCGCGTCGCCAGATCGAGCACAGCGGCCAGATACAGCCAGCCTTCACCGGTGGTGATATACGTGATGTCGGCGAGCCAGATCCGGTTCGGTGCGGGCGCCGAAAAGCGCTGCGCCAGCAGATTAGGCGCGATCGGCAGATAGTGGCGGCTGTCGGTGGTACAGGGCCGGAGCCGGCGTCCGGCCAGCGCACGGATACGATGTCGCCGCATCAGCCGTTCGACGCGGCCACGGCTGCATCGATGCCCCTCCGCCCGCAGGGCGGCATGATCCTTGGGCTGCCTTATCGCCCTTGATGGCGTGTCTGGAGCCGACGCACATCGTCCAGCAGCGCCAGGTTGGCCGTCGTCCGCGCGCTCGGCGAGCGACCGCGCCAGTCGTAATAGCCGCTGCGCGACACGCCGAGCATGCGGCACATGACGTTCACCAGCCAGGTGAACGCATGCTGCTCGATAAAGGCGAACTTCACCGCGGCATCTCCGCAAAGATGCCGACGGCTTCAGCGGGGAAATGATCCCCCGGATCATTCCCTGATCCGCTTCAGTTTAGAGTCAGATGACCTCATGCTGACCCGTATCCTGCGTTGAGCAGATAGTTGCGGCATTCTGCTGGCGGGAAGGCGTCGAGCAAGGTGCCGATGCGTCGCCATGTTGTTTCGTGGGATCGTTCGG
>NZ_JAMSLX010000045.1 GCF_023806085.1 Hephaestia sp. MAHUQ-44 | reverse complement strand
ATGTTTCCCTGATACTCGCGAACCATGGCGGTGATCCGGGCTAACTGCTCGATATTCAGCTTGGCATCGGTTTCGTTATCCAGCTCTCTTAACAATTTCTCCGGCATGCGCTCACCGGTCCGTCTCTTCTCGTTCCCCATCGTTATCCCTCTTTTCATATCAAAATACAATCTAGAAGTAAATTAACCGCCTGATCTGCGGTCGAAACAACAGCAAAAAACCGCTTGGGCTCTTCATTCGAAGTCCCCTGCGGTTCATTTCTTGCGGTATATGCGTTCCTGCGGAACAAACTCCTCGTAGTTCACACCCTCCGGTACGAATAGGATGGATTCTTTCTTGCCCAAGCCCAAGTACCCTCCGGATACCAAGCTGCCGTGGAAAAGGCTGTGCACGTGAGTCTGCAGCCGGTTATCGAAGTAAATCATGACATTGCGGCACAAAATCACATGAAACTCATTAAAGGAACCGTCCGTCGCCAGATTATGCTGGGCGAACATCAAATTATCCTTCATCAG
>NZ_JAMSLX010000026.1 GCF_023806085.1 Hephaestia sp. MAHUQ-44 | reverse complement strand
GACGTTTCCATCGACAGGTCGATCCCGGCATAGTGCTTCATGGCTGCTTCCTTCCTTCAGGCTTCGACAACCAGAAGTGTGCGCCGCTCAGCCGGCCCGAGGAAGCAGCCACAAATTACACGATGACCCATTAATTGCGCCAGAAGATGACGGTTGCGGCGATACAGATAGCGGACATGAAGGTGTGGGCGCAGCGATCATAGCGGGTGTGGATGCGCCGCCAGTCCTTGAGCCTGCCAAACATGATCTCGATCTTGTGGCGCTGGCGGTAGAGTATAGCGTCGTGCGGGATGGCCACCTTTCGGTTGGCCCTTGGGGGGATGCAGGTGGCGATCTTGCGGTCGGCCAGAGCCGCGCGGAACCAGTCAGCGTCATAGCCTCTGTCACCAAGCAGGGCTTTCGCTTTGGGCAGAGCCTCGAGCATGAGGGCGGCACCTTTATAGTCGCTCATCTGGCCTTCGCTCAGTAGCATGATCAGCGGCCGACCTTTGCCATCGCACACGGCATGGAGTTTCGAGTTCAGGCCGCCTCTGGTGCGTCCGATACGTCTGGGAACAGCCCTCAAAGCCGCGCCGGGCGCCGTCGCCGAGGCGGGATATGAGAAGGAAAATGGCACCTGGCGTTATTCGTTCGACATCCGTCAGGGGAAGCGCATTCACGAGATCGGGGTCGATCCGAATACCAGCAAGATCGTCGAAAACGCATACGAACCCGCCAACGACAAGGACTGACACCGCTCGATGCGCGTTCTGCTCGCCGATGACGATACCGAAACCGCCGGATTTGTCGCGCGCGGGCTCGGCAAACTCGGCTATGCGCTGTTCGGTCGCGACGGCCAACGCGTCGCCGGCGCGTTGCGGACGCGGGGGCCGGGGCCCGGATTGGGCACGATTCCTTCCATCGATCCCCGCGAGGGGCCGGACGTCGTCCGGGCGCTGACGACCGATCTGCCGCACGGCTATCGCCTCGTCGTCGCGCAGGATACCGAGGACATCGAACGGTTCGACCATACGATCCTCAGCCTGTTCGGCGTGGCGTTCGGGCTGATCGTGCTGCTCGGCGTCGGCGCGGCGCTGCTGCTCGGCGGCTATCTGCGGCGCCGGCTCGAACGGCTGGGCGCCCCGGTGCGGGCGATCGTCGGCGGCGATCTCGATTCCCGCATGCCGGTCAGCGACGGGCACGACGAGTTCGATCAACTCGCGCTGGCGCTGAACGCGATGCTCGATCGCATCGCTCAGTTGCTCGAAAATCTCCGCCAGGTGTCGAGCGACGTGGCGCACGACCTGCGCACCCCGTTGGCGCAACTGCGCGGGCAACTCGAAGCGGCGCTCGATGTGCCGCGCGACAGTGCCGCCTACCGCATTGGTCTCAAGCGCGCGATCGTGCAGAGCGACGACCTGCTCGCGTTGTCCGCCGCGATCCTGCGCATTTCCGAGGTCGAAGACGGCGCGGTAAAGCGCACTTTCGCGCGCATCGATATCAACGATCTCGTCACCGATCTGTGTGACAGTTTCGCCCCGGCGGTGGCCGACGGCGGCCGCACGCTCACCTGCGACGCCGCGCCGGGCCTGGCGCTGAGCGGCGACCGCGAATTGCTGGCGCAGGCGCTGGTCAATTTGCTCGACAACGCCCAGCACCATATCCCGCCGGGTGCCCGCATCACTATCGCCGCCGCCGGCGATGCCGCGACCGTCCGCTTGACCGTTGCCGATAACGGCCCCGGTGTCGCGCCCGAGGATCGCGAGCGCATCACTCGCCGCTTCGTCCGGCTCGACAGCAGTCGCGCAACGCCGGGTCACGGGCTGGGCCTCAATCTCGTCGTCGCGGTGGCGCAGACACATGGCGGCACGGTGGCGATCGACGACAATCAACAGGGATTGCGCGTGACGATGACACTGCCGAGACTGACCGAATGACGAGGATGTGGCCGATCCTACTGGCGCTGCCGCTGGCCGCGTGCGCGAGCTATGCACCGCATCCGCTCGGCGATGCGCCGGCGGTGCTCGACGCGCCGACCTCGGCGGCGCTGACACAGGCGGCGGCGGGAATCATCCGGCCGTATCTCGCGCCAGCGACGATCGACCTCGCCGCGCCGCTCGATCTCAATGCGGTGGCGACGATCGCGGTGATCGCCAATCCCGACCTCAAGGCGTTGCGCGCCAAGGCCGGGGTGAGTGACGCGCAGGCATTCGCCGCGCGGCTGCTGCCCGATCCGACCTTCAGTATCGGCGCGCACCCCATTCTGTCCGGCCCCGATCCGCTGACCGAACTGGTTGGGGCACTGGGGCTCGACGTCAACGCGTTACGCACGCGCGGCGTGCGGCGTCAGCAAGCGCGCGCGCAGGCCGAGCAGGCGCGGCTCGATCTCGCCTGGGCGGAATGGCAGACGGCGGGGCAGGCGCGGATCCAGGCGGTGCGCGTCCTCGGTTTCGAAAAGAGCGTGGCGCTCGACCGGCAGACGCTGGCCGCCCAGCAGACCTTGTTGCGCCATACACTCGATGCGCTCGGTCGCGGTGACATCGCGGCCGACCGCGCGCAAGCCGCGCGCACCGCGGCCTATGACGCCGAGACGAAGCTGAGGACCGACGAAGCTAGCCTCGCCACGGCGCTCAGCGACCTCGACAAATTGCTCGGCCTGCCGCCAGCGACGCAGCTCCAGCTTATCGAGACTGGACTGCCCGCGTCGCCCCCCGACCCTGCCGCGCTGTTCGCTTTGGCGCGTGACAAGCGCGGCGATCTCGCGGCCTTGCGCGCTGGTTATGCAGCGCAAGAAGCAGCGGTGCACAAGGCGATCCTCGACCAGTTTCCAGCGCTCAACCTGACGCTCGACGCGACCCGCGATACCACCGGCAACAAGATCCTCGGCCCGACGGTCGACTTCACCCTGCCGCTGTGGGACCGCAATCGCGGCGGCATCGCCCTCGAACGCGCGACTCGCACGCAACTCAAGGCCGAATATGACGCGCGGCTGTTCCAGACCCGCGCCGACATTGCCACCGCGGTGGAGGGCATCGTTATCGCCCGCAAGCAGCGCGACGCGGCCGAGGCAAGCCTGCCTTCGCTCGAACGCTACGCGGCGGCCAGCCGGCGCGCGGCCGATCGCGGTGACCTTTCGACCGCCGCCGCCGAAACCGCCGGACAGGCGCTGCGCGACCAGCACACGCTGCTCGCGGCGAGCGACGAAGCGATCCGCGAACAGACGATCGCGCTGGAACTCCTCACCGGAACGCCGAGGCAGACATGGCCGCATTGACCCGATTAACCGTGTTTGCTCCGTTGCTGCTGGTCACGGCCTGCTCGGGCGGCGCGGATCAGCCCGACAATACGGTCGCTCCGGTCGCTCCGGTTGCTCTGGTCGCGCTCGGCACGGTCGAGCAGGGACCAGTGACGAGCACCGTCAATCTTTACGGGGCGGTGGAGGCCGGGCCATCGGGAACGCTGACGCTAACCTCCCCGGCTGAGGCTATAGTGTCGCGCATCGTCACGCCCGTCGGTACGCATGTCGGCGAAGGCCAGGCGGTGGTGCTGCTGACGCCGAGTCCGACGACGCGCGTCGATTTCGCCAAAGCGGCGTCGGACGCGGTCGCTGCCGACAAGGCGCTGGCACGGGCGCAGCGGCTGCGTGGCGACGGGCTCGCCAGCGACGCCGATGTCGAGGCTGCGCGAGCCGCTGCGCAAAGCGCCGATGCGCTGGCGCGGTCGATGCGCGCGCGGGCCGGCGGCCTGACGCTGCGCGCCCCGGCGGCGGGCGTTGTGCAGGCGATCGCCAATCGGGTCGGCGACCTGGCGCCGGCGGGAACCAGTGTAGCGACGATCGCACGCCTTGACGATCTGCGCGCGCATTTCGGCGTCGATCCGGACGTGGCGCGCGACATCCGCGTCGGAACGCCCATACATATTACGGCAAGCGACGGCGGCGCGCCGATCGAAGTCGCGGTGCAGTCCATCGACCCGGTGGTCGATCCGCAGACGCGGCTGGCGTCGATCTATGCCAGACTCCCCGACAACGCCGGCCTCGCCGCCGGTGAGACGCTGAGCGGCGCGATCGACACCGGCTCCGGCGGCAAGGCGCTAACAGCGCCCTATGCTGCGCTGCTCGATGACGGCGGCCAGCCCTATGTGTTCGTGGTCGCCGGGGGCGTCGCGCATCGCCACGACGTCCAGGCCGGCGCGACCAGCGGCGATCGCATCGTGATCGCCAAGGGGGTCAAGCCCGGCGACAAGGTCGTCACCCAAGGCGGCACCGCGCTCGAGGACGGTATGAAGGTCCGCATCCGGTGAAGCGCGCGATCGCCGATCATGCGCGCGCGCTGTGGCTCGCGGCGATCCTGTTGACGCTGGGCGGCTTCGTTGCCGCGCTCAAGATGCCGGTCAGCCTGTTTCCGCACATCGATTATCCACGCGTCGTCGTGTCAATCGACGCCGGCGAGCGCGATGCCGCGCAGATGACCGCCGAGATCACGCGGCCGATCGAACGCGCGCTGCGCGGCGTGCCTGGCGTCACCCAGATCCGATCGACCACCAGCCGCGGCTCGGCCGAGATCGACCTCAACTTCGGCTGGGGTGAGGATATGGTCGCCGCCACACTGGCGACGCAGGGCGCGCTGGCCACCACTTTGCCCGACCTGCCCACAGGCACGCGGTTCGACGTGCGGCGATCGGACCCGACGATCTTCCCGATTCTCGGCATCGCGCTCACTTCGAAATCGCTCGATCAGGAGGCGTTGCGCCAGGTAGCCGATCTCAAGATTCGTCCTGTGTTGACCGCTGTGCAGGGCGTCGCGGCGGTCGACGTGCTGGGCGGCGCGCCGCGTGAGTTCGCGGTAGATGTGGATCCGGCACACGCGCAAGCGCTTGGCGTCAGCGTCGACGATATCGCGACGGCGCTCGGCAAGACCAATGTCGTGCGCGGACTCGGCCGGATCGAGGACAAGCACCGGCTCTACCTCGTGCTCGCGCAAGACCGGATCGCCTCGATGGCTGATCTCTCCGCCACCCCGATCAAGGCAGCGACCGGCGATGGCGTGGGCGTGGTGACGCTCGGCCAGATCGCGACGATCAACCCCTCGATCGAACCCAATTTCACCGCGGTCACCTCGAACGGCCAACGCGCGGTGCTGGTCAACATCCGCCAGTCGCTGACCGGCGACACCGTGCGAATTGTGCACGACGTCAACGCCAGGCTCGCCAGCCTCGGCCTGCCGCCGAGCGTCGAGGTGACGCCCTTCTACGACCAGTCCGAACTGGTGACTGGCGCGGCCAACGCCGTGCGCGACGCGATCCTGCTCGGCGCGCTGCTCGCCGGACTGGTGCTGTTCCTGTTCCTGCGCTCGAGCCGGTTGATGGTGATTACCGGAATGATGCTGCCGATGGTGCTCGCCGGCACCTGCCTGATCCTGCTCGCGCTGGACATGAGCTTCAACATGATGACGCTGGGCGGCATGGCGGCGGCTGTCGGGCTCGTCGTGGACGATGCCGTCGTCATGCTCGAACACATCATGCGGCGCATGCAGGAAGGCGCCGCCCGCGGCGTGCGCGGCGTGCTCGGAGCGGCGGCGGAGATGGGCACGCCGCTGTTGGGGGCGACCTCGGCGACGATCATCGTGTTCCTGCCGCTCGCCTTCATCAGCGGCGTGACCGGGGGCTTCTTCAAGGCGCTGGCGCTGACGATGGTCGCCGCGCTGGGGCTGTCGTTGCTCTATGCGCGGTTCATCATTCCGCTCGTCTCGGCGTATTGGCTGCGCGACAAGGATGCCGAAGCGGCGGAGAAAGCCGGCGGCTTCATGGGGCGGCTGAGCAGCGGCTATCGCAGGGCGTTCGAACGCTCGATGGCGCGGCCGGGGCTGTTCGCGCTGGTGCTGGGCCTCGGGCTTGCGGTGCTCGGCTACGTCGCCTGGCAGCATGTTCCATCGGGGTTCATGCCGGCGATGGATGAAGGCGGCTTCATCCTCGATTACAAGGCGCAACCGGGAGCCGCGCTAAGCGACACCAATCGCATTCTCGAACAGGTCGAGCAGGTCATCATGGCGACGCCCGAGGTCGTCAGCTATTCGCGGCGCACCGGGCTGCAACTCGGCGGCGGCCTGACCGAAGCCGACGAGGGCGATTATTTCATCCGGCTGAAGGGCGGATCGCGCCGCCCGATCGAAGACGTGATGGCCGATATCCGCCAGCGCGTGGAGACGCGCGTGCCCGGTATCGAAATCGAGACCGCACAGTTGATGGAAGACCTGATCGGCGATTTGACCGCCGTTCCGCAACCGATCGAGGTCAAGCTGTTCGGCGACGACGACGCCCAGCTCGAACAGGCCGCCAAGCGAGTCGGCGAGGCGATCGGCAAGGTGCAGGGCGTGGTCGAAGTGGTCGATGGCCTGCGCGTCGCTGGTGACGACATCGCGATCAAGGTCGATCCCGCGCGCGCCGCGCAGCAGGGGCTCGATCCCGACAACGTCGCCAGTCAGTTGGAAACGATAATCGGCGGCAATCCCGCCACTCAGGTCCGCATCGGCGAGCAACTCGTGACGGTGCGCGTCCGCGCGCCGGCCGATCTCAGGACACGCGCCGATCAGCTTGGCCGACTCGTGCTGGTCGCGCCCGATGGGCACGGCGTGCGCGTGTCGCAGGTGGCGCGGGTGTCGGTCGAAGCGGGGCAGAAGCAATTGACGCGCGAGAACCTCGCGCCGTTCATCGACGTGACGGCGCGGCTGGAAGGCCGCGACCTCGGCTCGGGGATGAAGGCGGTGCGCTCGACGATCGCGGGGCTGCACCTGCCGTCGTCGATCCGCATCGAATATGGCGGCCTCTATCAGCAACAGCAGAAGAGCTTCGCCGACCTGTCGATGGTGTTCGCCGCCGCGCTGCTGCTGTCCGCGTTGTTGCTGACGTTCCTTTACGAGCGTCTCGCCTGGACGCTGGCGGCGATCGTCACCGTGCTGCTGTCGGCCGCCGCGGTGCTGCTCGGGCTATGGATCACCCGGATCGAGCTGGATATTTCGGCGCTGATGGGGCTGACGATGGTGGTCGGCATGGTCACCGAACTGGTGATCTTCTTCCTTGCCGAAATAGATCGCGCACAGCCGCTCGATCTCGCGCAGCTCCGCGAGGCTGGCGCCAAGCGGCTGCGCCCGATCCTGATGTCGGCGTTGATCGCGATCCTGACACTCAGCCCGCTGGCGCTCGGCGTCAGCCGCGGCGCGGGGCTGCAACGGCCGCTCGCCACCGCGATCATCTTCGGCCTCACCGCCGCCGTGCCGCTGGTGCTGTTGTTCCTGCCGGCGATGGTGCTGGGGCTGCAACGGCGGACACATTCGTGAACGCCCCTATGCTCTGGCGCCATCTCCGCCGTCGGCCGATCTGGTGGCTGGTGGGCGTCGCGTTGGTTCTGGCGAGCCTCGCCTTCGTCCGCCCGCTCGATCATGACGAGAGCCAATATGTCGCCGCCACGCTGCTGGCGCGGCACGGCTTGATCTATCGCGATTTCGCCTATCTCCAAACGCCGCTCCAGCCGCTGCTTTTTGCGCCGTTTGTCGGGGCCCGGGCGTTCATCGAGCTGCGGCTGTTCAACGCGCTGCTCGCGGCGGGGTGCATCGGCTTCGTCTATGCCGCGAGCCGCAGGGCGGGGGCATCGCAGCGCAATGCGCTGCTGGCGGCTGGGCTGCTGGCGTGCTGCGACAGCTTCCTGTTCGGCGCGGCGGTCGCGCGCAACGACATGCTGCCCGCATGCCTGTTCGCAGCCGCGTTGTGGCTGATGGTGATGCAGGCGGAGGGGCGTGGCGCCGCCGGCAGGGCTGTGGCGATCGGCTTGCTGCTGTCGGCCACGACCGCTGCGAAACTGTCCTATGCGCTGCCCGCGCTGGTCTATGGCGGCCTTGCGCTGACTGACCATCGCCATCGGCCGGGCTGGCTGCTCCTCGGGGCCGTACCCCCGGCGTTGCTGGTCGCGGCAACATGGGCGGGCGCGCCTGCGGCGTTTGCGTTCGACGTGCTGCGCTTCCCGACGGCGGCGCCCGAGCAATATTATGCGATCCATGCCGCCGGGAAACTCGGCGTACCCGGCCGCGCGCTTGATATCCTCAAATTCCTCGCGCTCGGCCCCGCGCTGCTGGCGAGCCTGGTCGTCCTTGCCGATTTTCGTCGCCGCAGCCGGCTTGCCGTCATGCTCGACGTGATGATCGTCGCCGGCCTGATCGCCGCGATCCTGCCGGCGCCGACCTGGCGGCAATATCTGCTTGTCATGATCCTGCCGCTGTTCGTCCGGCTGTCGCTAACGCCCACCTTGCAGCGCCCGGCGAGAGGGCTGCGTATCGCCGCGGCGGTGTTCGTCGTCGCTGGTCTCGTTCCATCGACGATCGCGCTGGTCGAGGCGGTGCGGACAAGACCGCCAGTCTTCGCCGCGATCGCCTATAGCGGTGCACTGCGATCGACGATGGATCGGCTGCACGTCACCGGCCCGATCGCTACCCTGTCGCCTCAGTTGATCGCGCCGACGGAGCGGCCGATCGACCCGCGATTCGCGACCGGCCCGTTCTTCTTTCGCAGTAATGGCCTGCTGTCGTCGGACGACGAGCGCCGCTTCACGCTGATCAGTCGGGCGAACGCCGCCGCGCAACTCTGGCGATGCCCGCCAGCGGCGATCGTTACCGGCGGCGAGGCAGGCTGGACGAGCGGCGACTACCGGCTCGACGCCGCGTTGGCGGCCATAGCGCGGCGACAGGGCTGGACCGCCACCGCGGTGCCGGCGACTCCGTTCACCCTGTTCCTCCCACCGTCCCATCGTTGACGTCGTCATCACCCTGTCGCGACTGAGGTGCAGGTGTCTCGCTGCCGTCTCACGATGGAGGAGACACCCCAATGTCGTCGAAGGTTTTTCGCTCCGCTCGCCAACCGATGCGGCTTGCGCCCGCCGATGAGATATCTGGCGGCTATATGATATGGGCCATCGCGCTGCTTGTTGGTCTCTATCTGCTGGTCGCGATACCCGCCTGGTGTGTCGCCATCGCGTTGGCGGGCCGGACGCGCCGCCGGGCCGAGCGCGAGCCGTCCTCTCGGCCCATACCGACCGGCATGGCGATCATACGAAACGATTGTCGTGGGATGGCGACAATATCGCATCAGGACGCTACACGAAACGGGTGAACGTCGACCCCGAACTACCCAGTCTTTTCGAGCATCACCGCGCCGAGCTGCTACGGTTCGTGACGGCGCGGACCGGGGACGTGGCCGAGGCCGAGGATATCTTGCAGGAACTGTGGCTGCGCGCGGGTGCGGCCCCTGCCGCGACCGTCGAACATTGGCGCGCCTATCTGTTTCGATCCGCGAACAACCTGATTATCGACCGCGTGCGCGCGCGACGCCGCCGCGAACTTCGCGACCGCACTTGGACCGAAAGCCTCCACGGCGTCGCGTTCGGAATGACGGAGATCGTCGATCCGGCCGACGCCCCCGACCACGCCATCGAGGCGGACCAGGAGGCGCGACGGCTAGCCGCGGCGATCGCGGCGCTGCCGGCCGGTGCGCGGCGCGTGTTCGAACTGCACAAGGTCGACGGTCTGAGCCATACCGAAGTCGCCGCACGACTTAGGATCAGCAGAAGCGGAGTAGAAAAGCACATGGCGGTGGCGATGAAGCATCTTCGCCGCGCGCTGGCGGACTGAGGTGATGTGGGCACGAGACCGTCATCAGGGCAAGGCAATGGGATGGTGATGGAAGAGAGCGACAGCGAAATCGTTGAGCGCGCCGTCGTCTGGCAACGGGCGGTTGCGGGTGACGCCGTGGACTGGGCAGCCTTCACCGAATGGCTCGAGGCCGATTCGCGCCATCGCGACGCCTTCGACGACATCGCGCTGATCGACAGCGCGGTCGACACGCATCGCGGTGCCCTGCGCACCTTGTTGCGTCCTAGCGCTCGCGATGACACGGGTGAGGCGACTGAACATCGTTCGACCGGGCGCCGGTGGTTCCTTGGCACCGGAATTGCCGCCGCGTTGGCGCTGGTGGTCGGGCTGCCGCTGATCCAGTCGCAGCAAACCCGGCCGGTCGCATACGAAACCAGCCCCGGCACGACGCGCAGCGTGACTCTCGACGACGGCTCACGGTTCGCTCTTTCTGCCGACACGGCCGTCAGTGTCGATCATCGTCAACGCCGCGTCACGATCGTGCGCGGCGCGGTCTATTTCGATGTACGGCACGATCCGGCCCGACAGCTCATCGTGGAAGCAAATGGCTACCGCATCGCCGATATCGGCACCCGGTTTTCGGTCGATCTGGCGGGCGAACACGTGTCGATCGCAGTGGCTCAAGGTATGGTCATTGTCGCGCCGCCTGCCGGCGAGCCGATGCGCCTCGAAGCCGGCGACGCCGTAACCGGCAACCGAGATGGCTCACTCGCCAGGGCGAATGTCGTGCCCGATGCGGTAGCGAGTTGGCGGCACGGGCGACTGCTCTACGATAATGTCGCTTTGGCGACGGTGGCGAGAGACATCAGCCGCTATACTGGCGAGCGAATCACCGTTGCCGTAACTGCCGGCGATCGCGGCTTTTCGGGAGTGCTCGTCATTGGCGACGGTTCGCATCTGGTTTCCGATTTCGCCGCCGTCGCGGATCTTGCTGTTGAGCGCAGCGCTGATCGCGTCGTGCTGTCTCCAAAACACAGCTGAAGCGCGCGCGCCCACCGATGCCGACGAAGCGAGACAATGGTTCGACATTCCCGCGGGGCCGCTGCCGACGAGTCTCGCGCATTGGTCAAGCATCACCGGGCAGTCGATAGGCGCGACGACGGCACTGCCCGCGGTTCGCACGCGAGCGGTCCGCGGTCTGCTGACACCGGCTGCCGCGCTGGACAGAATGCTGGCGGGAACCGGGTTTCGTGCGATCGCGGTCGGCGTCGGCCTGTTCCGACTCGAACGTCACGCGGTCGAACATTCCGTGCCGCGGCGTCGGCATCATCGCCCGATCCCCCATATCGAAGCGCCCCCGGCTGATATCGTCGTCACCGCGACCAAGCGGCCGGAAGTGCTCGGAACGCTACCGATATCGGCAGCCGCCTTCGTTCCCGACCGGCTCACTACTGGCGTCGCCTCGCCCGACAGCGCGACGGTTGCGAGCGGAATCGACGGGCTGGCCTTTACCAACCTCGGGCCAGGCCGCAACCGCGCCTTCATTCGCGGCGTCGCCGACAGCCCGTTCAACGGCCCGAGCCAGTCGACCGTCGCGGTGGTGCTCGACAATAGCAGGATCAGCTACGATTCGCCCGATCCCGATCTGCTGCTGCTCGACGTCGCGCGGGTCGAGGTGCTCAAGGGGCCGCAAGGGCCGCTCTACGGCTCGGGCGCGCTCGGCGGCATCTTTCGGATCGTTACCAATCCGCCTGCGCTCGATGCCGCATCAGGCGCGGCGACCCTGGTCGGCGAGGCAGGCGCGCATGGCGGCCTGGGCGGAGGTGGCGACGCGCTGGTCAACCTCCCGCTCGCGCGGGACAGGCTCGGGGCGCGTGCGATCGGCTATTATCGTTCCTATCCCGGCTGGCTCGATACCGCGGGTGGCGCGCGCGACACCAACAGGTCGACCACCAAGGGCGGCCGCATCGCGCTGCGCTGGGCGCCCGACGCCGACTGGACGATCGACCTCGGCGGCGTGGTGCAATCGATAGACGCGCGCGATAGCCAATATGTCACTGGCTCGTCGGAGACGCTGGTCCGCGACCACCCCATCGCCGAGCCGGCCGACAACGATTTCGCGCAGGCGCACCTCGATGTCGCCGGGCGCGTCGGCGCGTTGCGGCTTGTTTCCGCCACCAGTTATGTGACGCAGTCGGTCGATTATCGTCTCGACGCTAGCGCCGCAGCGGCTGATTTCGGCGTACCGGCGCCGGCGGTGTTTGCCGACAGCCGACAATATTCGATTTTCAATCAGGAAGTGAGGCTGTCGCCGATGGCGGCGGGCCGCATCAACTGGGTGGCGGGGCTGGCTTACCTCCACGCGTCGAGCAGTCTCGACGGTACGATCGCCGCGCCGGACGTTAGCCCGTTCGCAGTCGAATCGATCGATCAGAACGTCACTGAATACGCAGCCTTCGGTGAGGCCACGCTTCCCCTCGGCCGGTTCAGCCTGACCGCCGGCGGCCGCCTGTCGCTGACCGACACGGCCGATGAGCGAGCCGAACGCATGGGCGCGGCCGACCGGCAACGCCGCAAGCTCGGGTTCGCACCCAGCCTGTCGCTCGCCTGGCATCCAACTGACAATCGTTATTTCTTTGTTCGCTATGCGCGTGCCGTCCGCCCCGGCGGGCTGGCGGCGGGTGCCGGCGATGCGCAAGGGCGTTTCGATTCCGACGAACTCGATAGTCTCGAAGGCGGCACCAGGCTGACGCTCGCCGATGGGGCGCTCGCGATCGCGTCGAGCCTCTATTTCTACGATTGGCACGCCATTCAATCAGATTACCTGCTCGACAACGGTCTGATCTCGACGCGCAATGCCGGCCATGCGCAGATCGTCGGCGGCGACGCCCGCGTGGATTGGAAGCTCGGCCGCGGTTGGTCGCTCAGCGCCGGGCTCAATGCCGAGAGCGCCGAACTGATCTCCGTGAAGGGGGCTCGTTTCGAGGACCGGCGGCTGCCGGTCGTACCCAATATCACCGCACGCGGCCTTGTCGGCTATCGCTTCGCACTCGGCAACTGGACCGTCAGGCTTTCGGGCGAGGGCAATTATATCGGCAGCGCGAGGTTGAGCTTCGATCCCACGCTCGACCGGCGCATGGGCGATTATGCCGTGTTCGCCGCCGGCGCCAGCGCGGCGGTTGACCGCTGGAGCCTCACCTTGCGGGTCGACAATCTGTTCGACACCGCTGGCGACAGCTTCGCGTTCGGCAATCCGTTCTCGATCCGCGACAGACGGCAATATACCCCGCTCACGCCCCGCACTGTTGTCACGTCGCTGCGCTTCGACTGGTAAAATTTTTACGCCAACCGACTGTGGCGACGAGGCTTCGGTGTCGTCGTCGGGTCGGGTGACCAGTTCGGATCGATTATGCCAGCACCGACCGCCGATAAACCGGCCCTTGTTCCATCGCTTTCTTTTCACCCACCGGCGCCTTCCGACCTGATGACCGGCGTGCTGCCGGCGATCGGTCGGCGCTGGACGACGATCGGCAGCACGCTGATCTCACTCGCGATTCTTGCGACGGCACTGTACCAGCTCCACGGCACGCGGGTCACCGATATCCTCGCGCTGGTGCCGCATAACCCCGCGTTCTGGCTGGTGTTCGTGATTGCCTATCTGGTCACGCCGGCGTCGGAATGGGTGATCTATCACCACCTGTGGTCGATCCCGACATCAGGAATGATCGCCTTGCTGCGCAAGCGCGTCGCCAACGAAATCGTGCTCGGCTATCTCGGCGAGGTCTATTTCTACGCCTGGGTGCGCCGCACCGGTCTGATCACGCGAAGCGCGCCGTTCGGAGCGATCAAGGATGTCGCGATCCTCTCTGCGCTGACCGGTAACGCGGTGACGCTGGCGATGCTCGCGGCGGCGATACCCTTCTTCGGCCTGTTGCAGCTCAATCTCGGCGGCAAGGCGGTGCTCTACTCGCTCGGCGTGCTGGCGGTGACGTCGTTTGCGATGCTACTGCTGCGCAAACGCCTGTTCACGCTGCCACGCCCGGAATTGTGGCGAATCGCCGCCATCCACCTCGCGCGCATCCTCGCCACGATCGGGCTGACCGCCTTGATGTGGCACCTCGTCCTGTCGGCGGTGGGGCTGGTCTGGTGGCTGATCCTCGCCACGCTGCGGCAATTGTTGTCGCGTCTGCCCTTGATGCCCAACAAGGATCTGGCTTTCGTCAGCCTTGCGATCTTCGTCGTCGGGCGTGATGGCGACGTCGCGGCGATGATCGCGATGATCGGCGGGCTGATCCTGCTCACTCATTTACTTGTCGGCTCGGCACTCGGCGCGGCGGGGCTGATCCGCCGGGAGGCGGTGGTATGATCGCGCCGTTGTTCGTCGGCCTGCTCGCGGCTCAGGCGTCGTTGCCCTCGACCCCCGATCTCGGCAAGGCGGCGGCGCGCTGCCGCTCGCCCGAAACTGGCCCGTCGTTCCTCGTCACCGTCACGGGCCTGAAGGACCGGCGCGGCGTGCTCAAGCTCGAAGTCTATCCCGACGATGACGAGGATTTCCTCGCCGACGACAACAAACTGATCGCCGCCGGCAAGGTATTCCGCCGCGTCGAGGCGCCGACGCCGCCGAGCGGTGCCGTTCAGCTATGTATTCGCGTGCCGCATGCCGGGCGCTATGCGGTCAGCCTGCTCCACGATCGTGACGGCAACCGCAAGTTCGGTCTGTCGAGCGACGGCATCGGCTTTGCCGGCAACCCCAAACTCGGCTGGTCCAAGCCCACCGCCGATAAGGCCAGCGCCAATGCCGGCAACGGGCCGACCCCAATCGCCATCGTGATGAACTATCGCCACGGCCTGTTCTCGTTCAGCCCGCTGAAGGGCGCGCGCTGATGCGTATCGTCGACGTCTGCGCCTTCTACACGCCGAGCGGCGGTGGGGTGCGCACCTATGTCGAGCGCAAGCTGCGCGCAGGCGCCGACGCGGGCCACGACATCACCATCCTGGCGCCGGGCGCGCACGACGGCGTGCGGCATTTCGGGCGCGGTGCCCGGATCGTCACGATCGCCGCCGCGCCGTTTCCGCTCGACCGCGCCTATCATTATTTCGACGACGAACCGGCGCTGCACGCCGCACTGGACAGGCTTGCGCCCGACATGGTCGAGGTGTCGTCGCCCTGGACCAGCGCGGCGATGGTGGCGCGCTGGCGCGGCGCCGCGCCGCGCGCGCTGATCATGCACGCCGATCCGCTCGCCGCTTATGCCTATCGCTGGTTCGGCGCGATCGCCGATCGCGCGACGATCGACCGGCGGTTCGACTGGTACTGGCGGCACCTGCGCCGCATGGACGCCGCGCTCGACCTGATCGTCTGCGCCAGCCACGATCTGTCGCAGCGATTGACCGCGGGCGGCCTCACCCGCGTCGTTACCGAGCCGATGGGGGTCGAGCCCAGCCTGTTTACGCCCGCCAACCGCGATGAGATGCTGCGCGCCGAGCTCCTCCGCTGCTGCAACCTGCCGTCGGACGCGATCCTGCTGATCGGCGTCGGCCGGTTCGCGCCGGAAAAGCGCTGGCCGATGGTCGTCGACGCGGTCACGCGCGCCGGACTGGCGCAGCCGGTCGGCCTGATGCTGATTGGCGACGGGCGCGAGCGGGACTATATCGCGCGCGCCGCGTTCGGCAGCCCGCATATCCGGTTGGTCCAGCCCGTCCGCGACCGCGTGGCGCTGGCGCGCATCCTCGCCTCGGCCGACGCGCTGGTCCACGGCTGCGAGGCCGAGACCTTCTGCATGACGGCAGCCGAGGCGCGCGCCAGTGGCCTGCCGGTGATCGTGCCCGACAGCGGCGGCGCGCACGATCATTGGCGTGAAGGCATGGGCGCGCTCTATCGCGGCGGCGACGGCGAGGCGCTGGCGCAAGCGCTGACGCAATTCCTCGCCGACGATCCGGCCGCGCACCGCGCGCGCGCCGCCGACGCCGCCCGCGAGCTGCGCTCGATGGACGATCATTTCGCTGCACTTTTCGCGCGCTATGCGCAGTTGGTCGGAGGCGTCGCCGATGCCGCATGACCGCCAGTTGCTCGTCTCGATCCACGATGTCGGCCCGCGCTTCGAAAGCCAGGTCGACGCGCTGGTCGACCGGCTTACGCGCCTGCTCGGGCAGACGCGCTTCGCGATGCTCGTCGTGCCCAACCATTGGGGCGAAGCGCCGCTGACGGCAAATCGCGCCTATCAGGCCAAGCTGCGGGGCTGGGCCGAAGCCGGCGTCGAGATGTTCGTCCACGGCTGGTTCCACCGCGACGACAGCAGGCACGAGGGTACGATCGCCCGCCTGAAGGCGCGACACATGACCGCCCGCGAAGGCGAATTCCTCGGCCTCGGCCACGCCGAAGCATTGCGCCGAATGGTGGACGGCCGCCGGTTGATCGAGGATGCCATCGGCGTGCCGGCTGCGGGTTTTGTCGCGCCGGCCTGGCTCTATGGCGATGGCGCACGCACCGCTTTGGCCGACGCCGGTTTCGCCATCGCAGAAGACCATATGCGCGTCTGGCGGCCCGCGACCGGCGCGATCGTCGCACGCGGCCCCGTCATCACCTGGGCAAGCCGCAGCCGGCCGCGGATCGCCAGTTCACTGGCGGTGGCGGCGCTGGCGCCGCGCCTGCTGTACGGCCAGCGCGTGGCGCGCGTGGCGGTCCATCCCGGCGATACCAGCGTGCCGAGGCTGCTCGCCAACATCGACATCACGCTGAGCGCGATGGCGCGCGACCGAACCGTGTCGCGCTACGCCGATCTCGCGCGATGACGGCGGAGCACATCCTCACCTTTGCGCAATCGCTCGACGGCGGCGGCGTCGAGAGCGCGCAGTTACGGCTGGCAGCGGACTGGCTGGCGGCGGGGCGCCGGGTGACGTTGATCCTGGGAACGTCACGTGGCCCTTTGGCCAACGAAATCCCTCCCGGCCTGCGCCTGATCGAGCGCGGCGCCGCCTCGTATCTGGCGATGTTCGACCTGCCCCGATACATCGCCGCGCTCGCTCCCGACGTGCTGTTCTGCCCCGGCAACCATTATACCAGCGTCGCGGCATGGGCGTGGCTCGAACTCGGCGCCGCCTGCCCGCCGGTCGTCGCCAAATTGTCGAACACCGTGGCGCGGGCCGATCACGCCGCGTTGGTCGCGCGCGGCTATCGGGCATGGTCCCATCTTCACCCGCGCTTCATCGATCATCTCGTCGCGATGACTCGCGGCATGGCTGACGAAGCCAGGCAATTCATGGGCTTCCCCGCCGACCGGATCAGCGTCATCGCCAATCCGCTCGCCCGCCACGCCGTCGATCCGGCGCCGCTACGGCTCCCCGAGGGCCGCTTCATCCTCGGCATCGGCCGGCTCGAACGGCAGAAGCGCTGGGACCGCCTGATTCTGGCGATGCGCTCGCTCCGCGCGATCGACGCGACTTTGGTAATCCTCGGCGAGGGCAGCATGCGGCCTGCGCTTGAATGGTTGGTTGCGCAGCATGGCCTTGAGGATCGCGTATCATTGCCCGGCCATCGGCTCGATCCGCGTCCGGCGATGCGCCGCGCCTCTGTGGTGGCGTTGGTTTCCGATTACGAGGGCGTGCCCGGCGTCCTGCGCGAATCGCTGTCGCTGGGCACGCCCGTCGTCACAACCGATTCCAGCGTCGCCGTTCGCGAAATCGTGACGTGTGCTTCGCAAGGCAATGTCGTCCCCCTAGATAACCCGCCCGCGCTCGCCGCCGCACTCGACCGCTGGCTAGATCCCGCTCAATTGCGTCCGGTGCCCGCGCAAGTCAAGGACGCCTGCGCTTCTCAGCGCTATCTCGATCTCTTCGATCGCTTCGCGGCCGCCACACATAACTATGCTTCTTGATACTTGCTGAGTCTCCACGAATGGGATAGCATTTCTTACCATTTTCAGAACCGTCAGGTAAACGGACATAATTTAGAGTCAGATGACCTCATGCTGACCCGTATCCTGCGTTGAGCAGATAGTTGCGGCATTCTGCTGGCGGGAAGGCGTCGAGCAAGGTGCCGATGCGTCGCCATGTTGTTTCGTGGGATCGTTCGG
>NZ_JAMSLX010000030.1 GCF_023806085.1 Hephaestia sp. MAHUQ-44 | reverse complement strand
TGTTGGCAGTCCTGCGCTGATCGCTTGACAAAAAACAGGTCCAAAGCGCTATAAGGAACATAGCGAGAACATTTGAAATGAACGAGTCGATCGAACATCTCGCCGCGTTGCGACGGCTTGCCGGGGGCGAAGGGGCTGGCGGTGAGGGCGGTGAGGGCTCGTTCCCGCTCGGTCATGCGGGGCTCGATGCCGTGCTTGGTGGCGGCCTTGCGCGGGGGCGGTTGCATGAGATGTTCGCGGCCGAGGCGGAGGATGCCGGCAGCGTCACAGGTTTTGGGGCGATGCTGGCGATCCGTGCGCGGACAGCCGGATCGGCGGTGGTGTGGCTGAGGACCGACGATGCCGAGCGGCGGTGCGGGCGCTTCCATGGGCCGGGTTTCGCCGAACTGGGCGGCGATCCCGACGCGCTCTTGCTGGTGACGGCGCCGAATCCGGTCGCGCTGCTCCGGAGCGCGGCGGATGCGGCGCGCTGCGCGGGGTTGGGCGCTCTCGTGGTCGAAGGGTGGGGCAAACTCCCCGCACTGGATCTGACCGCGAGCCGGCGGCTGGCGCTGGCGGCGGAAAAGTCGGGCGTCACCGTGCTGATGCTCCGCCTCGGTGCCGAGCCAGTGCCGAGCGCGGCGGACACGCGCTGGCGGGTGGTGGCGGCGCCGTCCGACGGGCTGGAGGCCAATGCCCCCGGTCCTGTGATGCTGGATATCGAATTGCTGCGCCGCCGCGCCGGCCCGTCGGGCATGCGGTGGCGCCTGGAGTGGGACCGTGACCGATGTGCCTTCCGGGAGCCGGCGCTATCTGGCGCTATGGTTCCCCTTCCTTCCCACGGATCGGCTGAGGATCCGGCAGCCGGAGCGCTTCGCCGCACGGCCTGACGCGCCCATCGCCTGCATAGAGAAGGTGAAGGGCGCGCTCCGGCTCGTGGCGGTCGATGCGCGCGCGCGCGCGCTGGGGCTGGAGGTGGGGCTTGCGCTTGCTGATGCGCGGGCGCGGGTGCCGGACCTTCTGGTGTTCGACCAGGACGAACATGCCGACCAGGACTGGCTGGAACGGATCGCGGACGGCTGCGGGCGCTATACGCCGATGGTCGCAATCGACCCCGAGGACGGGCTGCTGCTTGATATCGCCGGATGCGCGCATCTCTTCGGCGGGGAGGCGGGGCTGGCGGCCGACATCGAGATGCGATGCGCGCACCTCGGCATGACGCTGCGTCATGCCTTTGCCGACACCGCCGATGCCGCCCATGCGCTCGCCCGCTACCAGGCGCTGCCCGCGGCTGACGAGGCGGCGGCGATCCGGCGACTGCCGGTGGCGGCGCTACGGCTGGAGCCGGAAGCGACGCTCGGCCTCCAGCGCGCCGGCCTCAAGACGGTGGGCGACGTCGCCGCGCGGCCGATGGTGACGATCGCGGCGCGCTTCGGCGGCGAGGCGGTGGCCGCGCTTCGCCGGCTATTGGGGGAAGCGGACAGCCCGATCGTGCCACGCCGCGTACCGCCGTCGATCATCGTCGAGCGCCGCTTCGCCGAGCCGGTGGCGCGGACCGAATATGCGCTCGCCATATTGGAGGAACTGGCCGGGGAGGCGGGGCGGGCGCTGGAGGAGGGCAAATACGGCGGGCGGCGCTTCGAGGCCGTCTTCTTCCGCAGCGACGGCCTCACCCGGACGCTCGGCATCGAGACCAGCCAGCCGACGCGCGACCCCAAAAGGGTGATGCGGCTGTTCGGCGACCGGGTCGAGCGGCTGAGCGACCCCGTCGACCCCGGCTTCGGCTTCGACCTCATCCGGCTGTCGGTGCCGCTGATCGAGCCGCTGGCGGCGACCCAGTTGAAGCTCGAGGGCGGCGCTGTCGGCGAGGCGGCGGTGGCGGCGCTGGTCGACCGGCTGAGCACCAGGCTCGGCCGGGGCCGGGTGCAGCGGCTCGCCCCGTGCGACAGCCATATCCCCGAACAGGCGCAGCTTGCCCTACCGGCGGTGGAGGCGAGCGGACCCGCCATATGGCCCGTGTCCGCGCTCGGCGAACCGTCGCTAAGGCCCATCCACCTCTTCGACCCGCCCCAGCCGATCGAGGTGATCGCCGAGGTGCCGGATGGCCCGCCGCACCGCTTCCGCTGGCGGCGCGCGCTGCACGAGGTGAGGCGCTTCGAGGGGCCCGAGCGGATCGCCGCCGAATGGTGGCGGCGCAAGGACGGCAAGGGGCTGACCCGCGACTATTACCGGGTCGAGGATGCGCGCGGCCGCCGCTTCTGGGTCTTCCGCCACGGCCTCTACGAGGAAAAGGCGGACCCCGACTGGTATATCCACGGCCTGTTCGCATGAGCGCGCGCTTCGCCGAGCTTGTCGCCGCGACCAATTATTCCTTCCTGCGCGGCGCATCCCACCCGGCGGCCATGGTGGCGCGGGCGATCGAGCTTGGCATGACCGGCATCGGCATCGCCGACCGCAACAGCGTCGCGGGCGTGGTGCGCGCCCATGTCGCGCTGAGAAACGCGCGGGTCGCGGCGAAGAAGGAATTGGGCGAGGATATCGATTTCCGGCTCGTCGTCGGCGCGCGGCTGGTGTTCGCGGACGGGACGCCGGATGTCATCGCTTATCCCGCGACCCGCCTCGGTTGGGGGCGGCTGACGCGCCTTCTCACCACCGGCAATCTGCGCGCCGAGAAAGGTGACTGCATCCTGCACTGCGGCGATCTTCTCGGCCATAGCGAAGACCTGCTGCTGATCGTCATGGCAGGCGAAGGGGACGAATTCGTCCTGCGCCGGCTGGCCGAGGCGCGGCCGGGGGCGGTCTGGCTCGGCGTCACCATGCCGCGCGGCGGGACTGACCGCCGGCGGCTGGAGAGGCTGGCGCGGCTGGGCAAGCAGGCAGGGGTACCGCTCCTCGCCACCAACGACGCGCTCTATGCGACCCCGGAGCAACGCCGGCTCCACGATATCCTCACCTGCATCCGCGAAAAGACGACGATCATGGAGGCAGGCAGGCGGCTTGCCGCCAATGCCGAGCGGCATCTGAAAAGTCCCGAGGAGATGGCGCGGCTGTTCGGGGGGTGGTCGGAGGCGGTGGCGGCATCCGCTGACATTTTGCCCCGCATCACCTTCACGCTCGACGAACTCGCTTACGAATATCCGCACGAGCCGGTGCCCGAAGGCTGGACGCCGCAGGGCTGGCTCGAACATCTCGTCATGGAGGCGGCGCATAAGGCCCATCCGGACGGCTTGCCGCCGAAGCTGGTGAAGGTGCTGGACGAGGAATTCACCCTCATCCGTAGCAAGAACTACGCCTGCTATTTCCTGACCGTCCACGACATCGTGCGGTTCGCGCGGGCGCAGGATCCGCCCATCCTCTGCCAGGGGCGGGGATCGGCGGCCAATTCGGCGGTCTGCTACCTGCTCGGCATCACCGCGATCGACCCCATCGCGAACAACCTGCTGTTCACCCGTTTTCTTTCGGAAGAGCGCGGGGAGCCGCCCGATATCGACGTCGATTTCGAGCATGAGCGGCGCGAGGAGGTGATGCAATATGTCTATGAGCGGTACGGCCGCCACCGCGCCGGGATCGCCGCCACAGTCATCCATTACCGATCGCGCAGCACGGTGCGCGAAGTGGGGAAGGCGCTGGGGCTCTCCGAGGACGTCACCCAGCGGCTCGCGAGCACGATCTGGGGAAACTATGCGAGCGAAATGCCCGAAAAACGCTATGCCGAGGCGGGCTTCGATCCGGACAATCCGGAGATTGCGCGGCTGAAGGAACTGGTCGATCAGCTCCTCGAATTTCCACGCCATCTGTCGCAGCATGTCGGCGGCTTCGTGCTGACCGAGGACCGGCTGGACGAGACGGTGCCGATCCACAACGCGGCGATGAAGGCCCGCACCTTCATCGAATGGGACAAGGACGATATCGACGCGCTCGGCCTGATGAAGGTCGACGTGCTTGCGCTCGGCATGCTCACCTGCATCCGCAAAAGCTTCGAACTGATGCGCGTCGAAGGGCTCGGCGATTATGTGCTTGCCAGCGTTCCGCCTGAGGACCCGGCGACCTACGCCATGCTCTGCAAGGGCGACAGCATCGGCGTCTTCCAGGTCGAGAGCCGGGCCCAGATCAACATGCTGCCGCGTCTCCGACCCAAGGAGTTCTACGATCTTGTCATCCAGGTCGCGATCGTGCGGCCGGGGCCGATCGAGGGCGACATGGTCCATCCCTATCTGAGGCGGCGCTGCGGGGAGGAGGTGGCGATCCTGCCTTCGCCCGCGCCGCCGCACGACCCGGACGAGTTGAAGGAGGTGCTCGGCAAGACCTATGGCGTGCCGCTGTTCCAGGAGCAGGCGATGAAGCTCGCCATCGTCGCGGCGGATTTCTCGCCCGACGAGGCCAATGGGCTGCGCCGCGCGATGGCGACCTTCCGCAATGTCGGCACCATGGACCAATATGGCGAGAAGCTGATCGACGGCATGGTGGTGCGAGGCTATGCCCAAGACTTCGCCGAACGCTGCTTCCGGCAGATCGAGGGGTTCGGCAGCTACGGTTTTCCCGAGAGCCACGCCCAGTCCTTCGCCAAACTGGTCTATGTCTCGGCGTGGATCAAATGCCACCATCCGGCGGTCTTCACCTGTGCGCTGCTCAATTCCCAGCCGATGGGTTTTTATGCGCCCGCGCAGCTCGTTCGCGATGCGCGCGAGCATGGGGTGGAGGTGCGCGTCGCCGACATCAACGCGAGCCTGTGGGACAGCAGCCTGGAGAAGCGGGCGGACGGCGCGCTCGCGCTGAGACTCGGTTTCCGGCAGATCGACGGCTTCCGGGAGGATTGGGCGCGAAAGATCGTCGCGGCGCGGACCAAGGCCTTCGACGGTGTCGAAACGCTGGCGCGGCGGGCTGGGCTTCCGCCGCGCGCGTTGCGGCTGCTCGCCGATGCCGATGCTTGCCGCTCTATCGGACTCGATCGGCGGGAGGCGTTGTGGGAGGCGCGCCGGACGCCGACAGGGGAACTGCCCCTGTTCGCCGCCGCGAGGGCGCGGGAGCTTGGCGAGGAGCCCGATGCCGGCCTCCCGGCCATGCCGCTCGCCGAGCATGTGGTGGCGGATTACCAGACGACGCGGCTGTCGCTGAAAGCGCATCCCATGGCCTTCCTCCGCTCCCATTTTCAAGGCGAGGGCGTGCTGAGCTGCGCGGAGGCGGGGGCGGCGAAGAACGGCGCGCGGGTGCGCTGCGCCGGCGTCGTCCTGATCCGCCAGCGGCCCGGCAAGGGCAATGCGATCTTTATCACCATCGAGGATGAAACCGGGATCGCCAACATCCTGCTCTGGGCGCGCCATTTCGAACGTTATCGCCGTGCGGTGATGGCGTCGCGGCTGATGCTGGTCGAAGGCGAGGTGCAAAGGAGCCGCGAGGGTGTCGTCCACCTGATGGCGACGCGCATCGTCGACCGCACCGCCGAGCTCGACCGCCTGTCCGAAAGTCCTCGCGCTGACGAGGCCCCACACCCGCCCGTCCGCAGGCACGGTCATCCCCGCGACGTCCGCATCCTGCCGCGCTCGCGGGATTTTCATTAGACCGCCAGCGCACGCATATGA
>NZ_JAMSLX010000046.1 GCF_023806085.1 Hephaestia sp. MAHUQ-44 | reverse complement strand
CAGAGCTTGCGCAACGGCGGCGCGCGCGTGCTGGTGACCGAGATCGACCCGATCTGCGCATTGCAGGCGGCGATGGAAGGCTTCGAGGTCGTGACGATGGACGAGGCGGTCAAGCGCGCCGACATCTTCGTGACGGCAACCGGCAATGCCGATGTCATCACCGCCGATCACATGAAGGCGATGAAGCCGATGTCGATCGTGTGCAACATCGGCCATTTCGACAGCGAGATCCAGATTTCGGCGCTGTCCAACTACAAATGGACCGAGATCAAGCCGCAGGTCGATCTGGTCGAGTTCGACGACGGCAAGCAGATCATCGTCCTGGCCAAGGGCCGGCTGGTCAATCTGGGCTGCGCCACGGGCCACCCCAGCTTCGTCATGTCGTCGAGCTTCACCAACCAGACGCTGGCGCAGATCGAGCTGTTCACCAAGCCCGAGGCGTACAAGAACGACGTCTATGTGCTCCCCAAGCACCTCGACGAAAAGGTCGCCGCGCTCCACCTCGACAA
>NZ_JAMSLX010000035.1 GCF_023806085.1 Hephaestia sp. MAHUQ-44 | reverse complement strand
GCACAATCTCAACTTCACGCAGCTTGCCGATAATCTCTTCCGGCTTATGCTTCTTGCTCGGCATTCGTCGTCCCTTTCGTGGTCCAGACTATCATAGTCTCTGGGCCACTCAGCGGGGGGCAGATCATCCATGACGATCCGGGTGATGACGAGATCGATCGCTTTCTCGATGCGGGTTACAATGTTGAGCAGGCCAAGCTCATCCACTCGATGGTGAATGTCGGCAAACCTGTCCGCCTGCACACTCGACTCGAGCTTACATTTCTGATTGTACCGCTGCTGGTCGCACTGGGGGTTTCCGTGTGTCAGAACAACATTGGAAAAATCGCAATCAGCTTGGCCATTGGCGGACTCATTTCGACCGTTGTATCGTTCCTATCGCTGCGTCGGTGATTGCGTAACCAGGCTTAGATCGAGCGCTTGCGGGCTAGTTGTTGCTACTGCCGCTGAACGACCAATAGTAGGGCGGACGCCGCCGACATAGCCGCCGTTCGTGACGCCTTGGCGGTCCTTCGTTACCTGTCGATCGTTCACATAGACGAACCGGCTCCCCGAGACGATCGCGGAGCCGGTGAGGTCAAATTTCGGTGCGTTCTGATAAGGGTCAGTGCATCGTCAATGTCGACACCCAGATACCGCACCGTGTTCTCGATGTTGGTATGTCCCAGCAGGATCTGAACCGCCCGAAGATTGCCAGTCGCCTTGTAAATTAGCGATGCTTTCGTGCGGCGAAGCGAATGGGTGCCGTACTCGCGCTTGTCCAACCCCACGGTCGAGACCCACTCGTCGACCAGCCGCGCGTATTGCCGCGTGCTCAGGTGTCCGAGATAGTCGATGCGGCTCGGGAAAGCGAAGTCGTGGATCGTGCCGCGTCGGCGTTCGAGCCAAGCGGTCAGACTCTTTCGTGCTTCAGACATGATCTCGAATTGCACAGGTCTGCCCGTCTTTTGCTGAATGACCGTTGAGCGGTTGCGGAGGCTTCCGCCGCTGACGACATCGCCGATCCTTATCTTCACGAGGTCGCAGCCGCGCAGCTTGCTGTCGATGGCGAGGTCGAACAGCGCCCGGTCGCGCAATCGCCTGTGCTCATCGAGATAGAACCGGATGGCCCAGATATCGCGGGGCTTTAGCGGACGCTTGGGGCCAACGTTTTGACCCCCATTCCAGGGGCGCCGTTCGTGCACGGCAGGGTCCAGGTCTGAGTATCCCATTGTGCTTCTCCGATGGCCGGAATGGCCGACCAGAGATTACCGGATGATATGCCGCGCGTCGGCGACGAAACCTTTTATGCGCCATTGACGCATATGCCAATGGCGCATAAACGCTGCAAGCATAGCCAACTTGCAGACCGTGGTGGAACTGCCCGAGTTTCTGCGGCGGGCCAAGGCGATCATGTCGGATGAGGATCGCTCTGCGCTGGTGGACTATATTGCCGCCAACCCGGAAGCGGGTGTCTCGCTGGGCGGCGGCCTTCGCAAAGTCCGTATCGCTCGGCCGGGCGGCGGCAAAAGCGGCGGCTACCGGACCATCTATGTGTTCGGCGGCGCGCATATGCCAGTCTTCCTCGTCACCGTGTTCGCCAAGAACGAAAGGGATAATCTGACCAAGGTCGAGCAGGCGGAGTTGATCGCCATGAGCAAAGCCTTGCTTGCACGCTACGGAGACCGGAAATGAGCGCCTATGATAGTATCAGGCAGGGTTTGAGCGAAGCGTTGACCTTTGCGGAAGGTCAGGAAGCCGAAGCTCGTATCCATCAGGTAGAAGTGCCCGCCGTCGATGTCGCCGCGATCCGCGCCAGCACCGGCCTCTCACAAGGCGCGTTCGCGCGCAGCATCGGCGTTGCCAAGGGGACGCTGCTCAACTGGGAGCATGGTCGTCGACGCCCCACCGGACCGGCGCAGGTACTCCTCGCGATGATCGCCAAAAAGCCTTCGCTGGTCAGAGAAATATTGCGCTAGCCATTCTTGTCCGCGAACAGAGCAGTCGTTCAAGGGAGCCAGTCAGGTCGTTGATAGCTGGCGGTGGTTCATGAGGCTATTCTATGCACCCCGGCGCTGCCTCGCCAGGTCAAACCGTGAGTGTCCCATGTTCCATCTCCTCGGCCGTCATGACCAAGTGAAAAACACATCGCACATTGCGACTGATGGGACATATTTTGTTCCCAACCCAACGCCAGACGCCATCTCGCATCGAGAGCTTTGACCGCTGAAGATCGAGCCAACTGGTTAGAGCGGGATGACGTGGGATTGAATCGATAGGGGATTCACGAGGGCGTATAGATGTGATTCAAGATGCTGGCTGGGCATGGAGGCCAGCGAGCATGGCGCGACCTTATTCGATGGACCTGCGTGA
>NZ_JAMSLX010000011.1 GCF_023806085.1 Hephaestia sp. MAHUQ-44 | reverse complement strand
CTATCCGGGCTATTATTTCTCGGGCGACGGCTGCCGCCGCGATGCGGACGGCGATTACTGGATCACCGGCCGGGTCGACGACGTCATCAACGTCTCGGGCCACCGCATGGGCACCGCCGAGGTCGAAAGCGCGCTGGTGCTCCACCCGCTGGTCGCCGAGGCCGCGGTGGTGGGCTTCCCGCACGATCTCAAGGGGCAGGGTATCTATGCCTATGTGACGCTCAACGTCGGGGTCACCGCCGACGACGATCTACGCAAGACGCTGGCGCAATGGGTGCGCAAGGAAATCGGCCCGATCGCCACCCCCGACGCGATCCAGTTCGCGCCCGGCCTGCCCAAGACCCGCAGCGGCAAGATCATGCGCCGCATCCTGCGCAAGATCGCCGAGGGCGACACCACCAACCTCGGCGACACCTCAACCCTCGCCGACCCCGGCGTCGTCGACGATCTCGTCGCCCACCGCGTCGGGTGACGCATAACGGGCGCGGCGACGCGCCCCTTATTTCATCAACACCAGTTCCTCGGCCATGCTGGGGTGGAGCGCGACGGTCTCGTCGAACGCCTGCTTGGTCAGCCCGGCCTTCACCGCCACTGCGGCAGCCTGAAGGATTTCGGGCGAGTCCGGCCCGATCATGTGCAGGCCCACCACGCGGTTGGTCTCGCCGTCGCACACCATCTTGTAGAGCGCGCGCTCGTTGCGCCCCGCGAGCACATTCTTCATCGCGCGGAAATCGGCGGTGTAGACCTTGATCGAGCCCAGTTTCTCGCGCGCCTGACTTTCGGTCATGCCAACGCCGGCGATCGGTGGATGGCAGAACACCGCGCTCGGGATATTCTCGTAATCGACCCGCGTCGGCTTGTTGCCGAACACGCTGTCGGCGAACGCCTGCCCCTCGCGGATCGCAACCGGGGTCAACTGGACGCGATTGGTGACGTCACCCACCGCATAGATGCTCGGGCAGGTCGACCGATTGTCGGCATCGACCACAATCGCGCCCTTCGCATCCCAGTCGACCCCCGCCGTCTCGAGCCCGAGATCGCCGGTATTGGGCACGCGGCCGGTGGCGAACATCACGCAATCGACGGTGATCGGTTCGTGCCCGGTCATCTCGACCGTCAGGCTGCCGTCGTCATTCTTGCCGATCCCGCGGAAATCGGCGTTGAAGCGGAAATCGATCCCCTTCATCGTCGAGATCTGGAGCAGCCGGTCGCGGACCGAATGATCGTAACCGCGCAGGATCACGTCGGACCGGTTGATCAGCGTCACCTTGGACCCGAATTCGTTGAAAATCCCTGCGAATTCGTTGGCGATATAGCCCGCGCCCGCGATCAGGATGCGCTTCGGGATCGCATCGAGATGGAACGCCTCGTTCGAGGTGATGCCGTGTTCGTGCCCCGGGCACGACGGCACGTGCGGGGTCGCGCCGGTGGCGATCAGGATGATTTTGGCGGTCACGGTGCGCCCGCCGGCCAACGCAACCTCGTGCGGGCCGGCGATCGTCGCGCGCTCGAGGATCACTTCGACCCCGTGGCCTTCGAGCGTCTCGGTATAGGCCTTGTTGAGCCGATCGACCTCGCCCAGCACATTATCGCGCAGCACCGTCCAGTCGAAGCTGCAATCGGGCACGTTCCAGCCGAAGCGCCGCGCATCGTGCAGATCCTCGGCGAAATGCGCGCCATAGACGAGCAGCTTCTTGGGCACGCAGCCGCGGATCACGCAGGTGCCGCCGACGCGATATTCCTCGGCGATCGCGACGGTCGCGCCGTGCGCCGCCGCCACCCGCGACGCCCGCACCCCACCCGAACCCCCGCCGATGACGAAAAGATCATAGTCATATTGGGGCATGGTCGGGGGCTCCGGAGCAAAGAAAACAAACCGTTCGTGCTGAGCTTGTCGAAGCACCGCTCTTCTTCAAGGGCTTGCCACAGAAAAATGGCCCTTCGACCGGCTCAGCGTGACCGGACGATTGGAATTATCCGAAAGCGCGGCGCATCAGATCGGTGGTCGAGGGATCAAAATCCTGCCCACCCTTTTCCGCCGCCTTGGCCATTTCCTTGCCCAGCTCAACTCCGAACTGATCGAACGGATTGATCCCCAGCAGCACCGCGCGCACGAACACGCGCTGCTCGTAAAAGGCGATCAGCGCCCCCAGCGTGCGCGGATCGAGCATCTCGAGCAGGATCGTCGAGCTCGGCCGGTCGCCCGGATAGGCGCGCGCGGGATCGTCGGGATTGGCGCGCCCCCGCATCAACGCGGCACCTTGCGCGAACATGTTCATCAGCAACTGGCGATGATGATCGTCGGCGAGCACGTCGCCCGGCTCGATCACGCCGACGAACTCGACCGGCACCAGATGCGTGCCCTGATGGAGCAACTGGAACACCGCATGCTGCGCGTCGGTGCCCACCCCGCCCCAGGTGATCGGCGCGGTCGGCCGCCCAACGGGGGCACCCTCGATTGTCACCCCCTTGCCGTTCGATTCCATTTCGAGCTGCTGGAGGTACGAGGGCAGCAACCGCAGCCGCTCGTCATAGGCGAAGGTCGCGCGCGTCTCGGCGTGGCGCACCTGGGTGTAGAACAGGTCCGCGAACGCCGCGAGCGCGGGGGCGTTTTCGTGGAGCGCGGCGAGCCGGAAGTGGCGATCCATCTCGCCCGCGCCATCGAGCAGTTCGGCGAAGGCATCCCAGCCCAGAGCCAGCGCGGCGGGAAAGCCAATCGACGACCACAAGGAATAGCGCCCGCCGACGCTTTCCGAAAACGGCAGTACGCGCGTCTCGTCCACCCCCCATTCGATCGCCTTGTCGGGCGCGGCGGTGAGCGCGATTACCTTGCCATAGGCATCCTCGACCCCGGCCTCGGCCATCCATTGAAGCGCGCTGGTCGCGTTGAGCATCGTCTCGGTGGTGGTGAAGGTCTTGGAGGCGATCACGAGCAGCGTCGCGGCGGGATCGAACCGCGCGAACGCCTCTTCGAGCGCGACGCCATCGACGTTGGACACGATCGCGACGTCGTAGCGATCCTCGTCGCGGCCCAGCGCATCGATCAGCAGGTCCGGCCCCAGCGCCGATCCGCCGATGCCGACATGGAGGATGTGGCGGATCGTCCCCAGTGCCCCGCCCTCGATCGCGTCGATCAGCGCGCGCATCCGGGCGTGGAATGCAGCGGCGCGGGCGACCGCCTCGGGCGCGCCCTCGCCGCGTTCGGCGCTATGCTCGACGGCGCGATCCTCGGTAACGTTGATCGGCTTGCCCGCGAACATCGCCTCGCGCTTGCCGGCCAGATCCTGCGCCCTGGCCAGCGCGGCGAACGCCTGCACCGCGGCCTGGGTCAGATGGGTTTTCGACCAGTCGAAATGGAGCCCCGCGACATCGACCGAAAAGCGCCCGACGCGGTCGCCATCCTCGGCGAACAGGGTGTCGAGTCGGGGCGAGTCGAGCGCATCGATCGCGCTCCAGTCGGGGTTGGCCATCGGGGTTCCTTCGGCGGGTGGATCGGAAGTCTCGCTCCCTCTACCGATGCCGCCGCCGGCTTGCCACCCGAAACGCCCGGCTTGACGCTGCGCCGCGCGCGCCGCAAAGCCTGAAACATGGCCGAGACCCCACAAGCCGCCGCGCCTGCTGCCGCGCCCAAGGCGCGCAAGAAGCGCTCCGAAACCGCCGACACGCTGGTGTTCCTGCTCAAACTGGCGGTGCTGGTGTTCGTGATCCGCAGCTTCGTCTTCGCGCCGTTCAGCATCCCGTCCGAATCGATGCTGCCGCGGCTCTATATCGGCGACCATCTGTTCGTCTCGAAATGGAATTACGGCTATTCGAAACACTCGCTGCCGTTCAGCGTGCCCCTCATTCCGGGGCGGATCTTCAGCCGACTGCCGGCACGCGGCGATGTCGTGGTGTTCAAGGCCCCGCCGAGCGACAAGCAGGATTACATCAAGCGCGTGATCGGCCTGCCCGGCGATACGATCCAGATGCGCGGGGGGCAGGTGATCCTCAACGGCCAGCCGGTGCCGCGCGAAAAGATCGCCGATTTCATCATCCCGCAATCCGCCAATTATCATTGTGACGCCGCGTTCGAGGATGTGGACGCCGCCGGGGCGCCGGTGTGCCGCTATGTCCGCTATCGCGAGACGCTGCCCGGCGGGGCCAGTTTCGACACGATCGATCGCGGCTTCTCGCCCGCCGACGATACTGGCGTCTACACCGTGCCCGCAGGCCATGTCTTCATGATGGGCGACAATCGCGACGACAGCGAGGACAGCCGCTTCAGCCAGGAAGCGGGCGGCATCGGCTACGTTCCGATCGAAAATCTCGAAGGCAAGGCGATCCTCACTTATTGGTCGACCGACGGTTCGGCCGAATGGATCAAGCCGTGGACCTGGATAACGGCGGCACGCTGGAGCCGGATCGGGAGCGGCTTTTGACCGATCTCTCCGGCTGGCTCACGGCCACGTTCGGCCGTGCGCCCGATAATCTCGCGCGCTTCGAGCGGGCGCTGACCCACGGCAGCCACACCCGCGACACTTACGAACGGCTCGAGTTTCTGGGCGACCGCGTGCTCGGGCTGGTGATGGCCGAATGGCTGTTCGAGACCTTCCCGGCCGAGCCCGAAGGATCGCTCTCGAAGCGGCTCAACGCGCTCGTCACCGGCGCGGTCTGCGCGGAGATCGCCCGCGCCATCGGCGTGCCCCATTATCTGAAGCTCGGCAAACAGGCGCGCGACGACGGCGCCGCCGATAGCGACAATGTGCTCGGCGACGTGGTCGAGGCGCTACTCGGCGCGCTCTATCTCGAAGCCGGGCTGGAGCCCGCGCGCGCTTTCATCCATCGCGCCTGGGGCAATCGCGTCCGCACCCACAGCGCCGCGCCGCAGCACCCCAAATCCGCGCTCCAGGAATGGGCCGCGGCGCACAACCGCAAGGCCCCGCTCTACGAGATCGTCGATCGTTCGGGCCCGCACCACGCGCCGCGTTTCACGATCAGGGTCTCGATCAACAATCTCGCCGATGCGACCGCAACCGGCACCAGCAAGCAGGAAGCCGAAACCGCGGCGGCCGCGGCGCTGCTGGAGAAGCTATCCTGACCTCCCGTTCGTGCTGAGCTTGTCGAAGCACCGTTTTTCTTCGTAAGCCACCAACATGAGCTTCTGGGCCTATATGCTCCATTGCCGGGGCGGTGTGTTCTACACAGGCCATACTGACAATCTTGAAGCCCGCCTCGCCCAGCATCAAAGCGGCCTGACGCCCGGTTTCACGCGCAAATACACCCCGGTGACGCTCGTCTGGAGTCAGGCCTTTCCATCGCGACTGGAAGCGCTGGAAGCTGAAAGGCGGATCAAAGGCTGGAGCCGCGCGAAAAAACTCGCGTTAATCCGAAGCGATTGGGCCGCAATCAGCACGTTGGCCAAAAGCAAGAACGGCCCTTCGACAAGCTCAGGGCGAACGGTAAAGAGTAAGGCGCCCGGGCCCAAAATCGGCTAGTGCCCGATCCGTAACCCCACCCTCCTGTTCCCGGATTTCTCAATCATGACCCAATCCTGCGGCCTTGTCGCCGTCGTCGGCGCTCCCAATGCGGGCAAGTCGACGCTCGTCAACGCGCTGGTCGGCCAGAAGGTCGCGATCGTCAGCCCCAAGGCGCAGACCACGCGTACGCGACTGATGGGCGTCGCGCTGGAAGGTGATGCCCAAATCCTGCTCGTCGATACGCCCGGCATTTTCGAGCCCCGGCGGCGGCTCGATCGCGCGATGGTCGCCGCGGCCTGGGGCGGCGCGGAGGGCGCCGACGTGATCGCGTTCGTCGTCGACGGCAAGGGCGGCCTCGGCCCCAAGGTGACGAGTATCGCCGAGGCGCTTGCCCAGCGCCCAGAGCCCAAATATCTGATCCTCAACAAGGTCGACATCGCCGACAAGGCGCGGCTGCTCACCCATGTCGAGCGGCTCCACGCGATCACGCCGTTCGTCGAAACCTATTTCGTCTCCGCCACCACCGGCGACGGCGTCCCCGAACTCAAGACCGCGCTCGCCACCGCGATGCCCGAGGGGCCGTGGCATTTCCCCGAGGACCAGGTGTCCGACGTCACCGAACGGATGCTCGCCGCCGAAGTGACGCGCGAACAGCTCTACCTCCAGCTCCACGCCGAACTGCCCTATGCCAGCGCGGTCGAGACCGAGGCGTATAAGGAGCGCGAGGACGGTTCGGTCGAGATCCACCAGCAGATCCTCGTCGCCCGCCCCACCCAGCGCGCGATCATCCTCGGCAAGCAGGGCAGCCGGATCAAGGAAATCGGCGCCAGGGCCCGCGCCGAACTCGCCGCTCTGCTCGGCCATCCCGTCCACCTCTACCTGCACGTCAAGGTGAAGGAGAATTGGGACGAGGATCGCAGCATCTATCGCGACCTCGGGCTCGACTGGGTGGATTGAGCGGCCAAGCCGATCAGGCGCGCAGCATCTCTTCCACCCATGCCGGCACCAACGCGCTGGCAGGGCCCACCCGTGTTTCGTGGAAATAGCCGCTGCCCGCCGATGGCTCGAGGTTGAGTTCGAGCGTCCGCGCGCCGGCATGGCGCGCGGCTTGGACGAACCCGGCGGCGGGATAGACCGCGCCCGAGGTGCCGATCGACACGAACAGATCGGCGCGCGCCAGCGCATGCTCGATGCGATCCATGTGATAGGGCATCTCGCCGAAGAAAACGATGTCGGGCCTCAGCGCGGGCGCGCCACACGCCGCGCAGTGCCGCCCCTCGCCCATCGGCCCGTGCCAATCCTGCCGCGCGTCGCACGACGCGCATAGCGCCGAGCGCAACTCGCCGTGCATATGGAGCAGCCGCCGGGCCCCCGCGCGTTCGTGGAGGTCGTCGACATTCTGGGTGACGACCAGCAGTTCGCCCGGCCACCCCGCGTCGAGCCGCGCCAGCGCCTCGTGCGCCGCATTGGGCACGACCGTCGCCAGCGCCGCGCGGCGGGCGTCGTAGAAGCGGTGCACCGTGGTTGGATCGCGCGCCAGCGCCTCGGGGGTGCACACATGCTCGACGCGGTGCCCCTCCCACAGCCCATCGGGGCCGCGAAAGGTCGCGAGCCCGCTTTCGGCCGAAATCCCGGCGCCGGTGAGGATGACGATATTGGAGACGTTGCGCATCGGCAGAGCGATAGCCGGATCACCCCGCCGATGCCATCGCGGGCGGTTCAGGCAGCCTGTGCAAAGACGGGCGCGTCCACGTCGTGATGTTCCGTTTCGGCCACCACCGCCAGCGGCGGCGCGACGGGCATCGGCGCGATCCAGCGCGACACCGCGACCCCGACGCCGAGCAGCGCATAAGCCGCCAGCACCGCGACCGGATTCCAGACCATCGCCACCGCGAACGCCAGCCGCAGCAGATTGGGGCTGATGCCGAGATCCTGCCCCGCGCCTTCGCAGACCCCGAACAGCGTGTCGGGGCGGTTGAACAGCGACCAATAGGATTGCTTCTGCACGCGAACCTCCTGTGAGCGGGCCGACCGGGGTCGGCGCGATTGCAGGAGGCTTCGCAAAGCACGTGCCAAAAAGAGGACGGCACGCAATTCCGGGCGCCCGGCCGGGCATCAGGCGATGGCACGCCACGCGACAATGGAGCCTACGCCACGTGTTGGTGAAAATTCCCACCCCCGTGACGCGCAGGTGATCCTATCCCACCACCGCGGGCGCCCTGGCGCGCGCATAGGCCTGTGTGCCCTCGGTAATGACGTTATCCTCGGGCAGGATTTGGGCGATCGCAATGTCGGGCAGCGCCATGATCTCGTCGTAGAGCGGCGCGAAATCGCTTTCGACCGTGACGCGCAGCAGCTCATCGAAGCTTGGGATCACGAAATAATTCTGCTGGAAATCGTCGATCCGATATTCGGTGCGCATCACGCGCTTCAGATCGAAGCGGAGGCGGTTGGGGCTCGGATCGTCGAGCGCGAAGCGGCTTTCGGAAAAGCTCGAGACGATCCCCGAGCCATAGATGCGCAAGGCGCCGGCCTCCTCGATCAACCCGAACTCGACCGTGTACCAATAGAGCCGCCCGAGATGCTTGAGCGCGCCCAATTCCATCGCGCGCTGCCCGCCGCGACCATAGGCTGCGAGATAATCGGCGAACACCGGATCGGCGAGCATCGGCACATGCCCGAACACGTCGTGGAACACGTCGGGTTCCTGCAAATAATCGAGCTGATCGGGGCGACGGATGAAATTGCCCGCGACGAAACGGCGGTTGGCCATGTGATCGAAGAACACGTCGTCGGGCACCAGCCCCGGCACCGCGACGACCTGCCAGCCGGTCAATTTCATCAACCGTTCGGACAATTCCGCGAAATCGGGGATGCCGGGCTTGGAGAGTTTGAGCACGTCGAGCCCCCGCAGATAGGCGTCCGACGCGCGGCCCGGCAGCAGCCGCGCCTGCCGCTCGAACAGCGTATCCCAGGTGCGATGTTCCTCGGGCGTGTAATGCGCCCAATGCTGCGGAATCGTCCAGTCGGCGGCGGCGCCTTCGGGCGGCTTGTCGAGGACATGCGTGTCTGCTGCCATCGAAAGAGCATAGCATATTGGGCGGGATGCGCGAATATCGCGCGATGCGATACGGGCGTTTTCTGAGGCGGGCGATCCTCTGGCTGGCGACAGGAGTCGCGCTGCTGACCGCCGTTTACGTGACCGCCGGGCTGGTCGGCGGCGCGATCCCCGCCAATGCCCGTTGGCGACCACCCGCGACAGGAATCACGATCTATGTCGAGACCAACGGCGTCCACACCGATCTGATCCTGCCCAAGCGCGCCGCCGGGATCGACTGGACGCGGCTGGTGCGCCCCGAGCATTTCGGCGACCCGCGCTATACCCGCCTCGATCATCTCGCCTTCGGCTGGGGCGAGCGCCATTTCTATCTCGAAACCCCCACCTGGGCCGATGTCCGCCCGCTGACCGTGCTGCGCGCCGCATTCGGCAGCGACGCGACGCTGGTGCATGTCACCTATCTGCCCCGGCCCCGCCCCACCGTCAGCGTCCGCCCGATCGTGCTCGGCACCGCCGAATATCGCCGCCTCGTCGCCTTCATCCGCGCGAGCATCGATGCCGCGCCGGGTGAAATGCCCCGGATTTCACGCGGCTATCAGGATTTCGACACCTTCTATGGAGCAAAAGGGCGCTATGACGCTTTGATGACATGCAACGCCTGGACGGGAGCGGCGTTGCGCCACGCCGGGGTTCGTGTCGGTGCGTGGACTCCGTTTCCCGCGACCGTGATGGGATGGTTTTGATGGCGACACATGCCGACGACAGGGCAGCCCCTTCGAAGCTCGCACTGGCGGCCGAACTGCCGCGCGCGATCTGGTCGATCACCAGCCACGCCTTTTCGCAGCAGATGCTGGCGGCGGCGCCCAAGGGCGACGGCCGGCCGGTGCTCGCGATTCCGGGGCTGTTCGTGTCCGACCGCTCGAACTTCATCATGCGGCGCTATCTGTCGGCGCTCGGTTATCGCGCGTTCGGCTGGGGGCTCGGGCACAATTTCTCGCTGCGCACGATCGGCCCCGACGGCGAAAAGCTCGGCGCGCGGATCGCCGGGATCGTCGCAGAGACCGGTGAACCGGTGACGCTGATCGGGGTCAGTCTGGGCGGGATCATGGCGCGCTTCGCCGCGCAGCGCTGGCCCGAACATGTCCGCGAGGTCATCACCGTCGCCTCGCCCTTTGCGGGCGACCCGCACGCGACCAACCTCTGGCGTACCTACGAATGGCTGACCGGCGAACGCGTCGATTCGCCGCGCCACCAGGCGCTGCTCGCCGAGGCGGCGGCGCCGCTCGCCGTTCCCGCCACCGCGATCTGGAGCCGCAGCGACGGGCTGGTCAACGGCATGATCTGCCGCTCGGAAGCCGATGGCGCGGGGCGCTGCATCGAAGTGCAATCGAGCCACATGGGGGTGCAGCTGAAGCCCGAGGTGCTGCGCGCGATCGCCGACGTGCTGGGCGGGGAGAAAGCCGACTGACCGTCGCCGTCATCCCACGAACGGCATGACGGTGGGTTTCAGTCCCCCGTCACCTTGACCGGGCCGAGATCGCCCATGCCGACGCTGCCGCTCGCCATCGCGAGCATCGCATCGAGGCTCTTCCTGGCCTGAAGCCGCAGCCCTTCCTCGATCTCGATCCGCGGTTCGAGGTCGCGCAACGCGATGTAGAGCTTCTCCATCGTGTTGAGCGCCATATAGGGGCAGATGTTGCAATTGCAGTTTCCGTCCGCCCCCGGCGCGCCGATGAAAGTCTTGTTCGGAAACGCTTTTTCCATCTGGTGGATGATATGCGGCTCGGTCGCGACGATCAGCGTGTCGCCGGGCATGTCCTTGGCATAAGCGAGGATACCGCTGGTCGAGCCGACATAATCGGCGTGATCGAGGATCACCGCCGGGCATTCGGGATGCGCGGCGATCGGCGCATCGGGATATTCGGCCCGCAGCTTCAGCAATTCGGTTTCGCTGAACGCCTCGTGGACGATGCACACCCCCGGCCACAGGATCAGGTCGCGCCCGGTCTTGCGCGCCAGATAACCCCCAAGGTTGCGGTCGGGGCCGAAGATGATCGGCTGGTCGGCGGGGATCTGGCTTAGGATTTTCTCGGCCGACGACGAGGTGACGATGACGTCGGAGAGCGCCTTCACCGCCGCCGAACAGTTGATATAGGTCAGCGCGATCGCGTCGGGATGCTGCTTGCGGAACGCTGCGAATTCGTCGGGCGGGCACGAATCCTCAAGGCTGCACCCGGCATCCATGTCGGGCAGCACCACAATCTTGTCGGGGCTCAGGATCTTGGCGGTTTCGGCCATGAAGCGCACGCCGCAAAACGCGATCACATCGGCATCGGTCGCGGCCGCCTTGCGCGACAGATCGAGGCTGTCGCCAACGAAATCGGCAATGTCCTGAAGCTCGGGCTTCTGGTAATAATGCGCGAGGATGACGGCGTTGCGTTCCTTGCGCAGCCGATCGATCTCCGCGCGCAGATCCAGCCCCGTCAGGCTGCCACCGATGCCGTTCCGTGCGTCCATTGCGTCCCAAATCCCCGTGCTGGCTTTGTGCCCATGTGGCGCGGCAAGGCCACGGGATCAAGACATGGGATCAGGACAGGGGCTCAGGACAGGGGAAACGGCGGATAGGCATCGAGCGGCAGCGCACCGCCCACGCTGCCGGCGGTCACCGCCTGCGCAAAAGCGAGCCCGAGCGCGCTGCGCCCGATGATCTCGATCAGGAGTTGCGCCGCGACGATGGTGCCGATCCCCACCCACCAGCCGGGATGGACGCGGCCGCGCGTGCGCCAGTCGGCGATCACCCCGGCCAAGGGAAACAGCAGCAGCGCGCCGCATATCCCAAGCCCGACCCATGGCATCATCAACGGCGCCGGCAGCAGGCGCCCGAATGCGGGTGCGAGCAGCATCGTCATCGCGCAATAGATCAGCCGCCGGTGCCATTCGGTGCGTCGTCGCATCGCGACCCCCGCCCAGAACAGTCCGGTGAAGGTCAGCACCCCGATCGGGTTGAGCGCGAGGAAATACGCGGGCGTAAAGAAGAACGGCGTATGGCCTGCGCGCACCATGATGATGGTGGTATAGATGCCGATCGGCGCCAGCAGGCTCGCCCAGATTGCGGCGATCCAGCCCAGCCGGCGATGCTGCGCCCGTGCACCGCTGGTAATCAGATGGGTCTGGAACACGTAAAGCGCAGTCCAGCCCATGAAAGCCACAGCATGGACATGGACGTGGAGCGGCGCCCGGAATGTCGAGCGCCCCATCAGCCAGTGCAGCGAAAACCCCGCCACGATCGTCGCCGCCATGACGCAGGCCGAGACGAAGAAAAACCGGGGCTCACGCGTGCGCGGAGCCGAAGCGGAAAGAACCGTCGCCATTGCAGCACTCCCCCAGCCACAGGCGAAGAACGATACTCCAGCGAAACGATCAGCCCAATAGTGGAAAATGCGTAGGCGAAACTCTCACCGCTTGGCGCGATCCTCGCCCAGCACTTCCTGCAACGATCGCGACGCATCCCAGCGCTCGGTGCTGCCCTCGTCGGCGAACGTCACCTTGACGGTGGCGTCGATCCCGGCGGCGCGCAGCGGCATCGCGAAGCTGCGTTCGACGGCACTGCGCGTCGCATCGCGCGCGATCCTGATCATCGTCGGCGCGCGCGCCTGACGCAGCAGTTCGGCCTGCCCCTGCTGGCGGTTGGCGGCATCGAGATCGGCCTCGGCGCTGGTCAGCGTCATCAGCACGCCGCCGCTGCCATATTGGCGGATCGCCGCCAGATCGATCTGCGGCTGATCGACCTCGACCGCCGGCAGCCGCACGCCGAGCGTGTTGGTGCCGGCATCCCACGTCACGTCGCGCTGGCTCAATTTGCCGAGATCGACCTCGTAACGGACCATGCCCGGCATGATCATCGTCTTTTCCGCGGTCAGCCCCAGCCGCGTCTGTTTCGACGTCACCACCGCGACATAGCGCGCCGCGAAGGCGGACAGCCGGTTCTGCTCCTGCAAGCCCTGCAGGCTCGCGTTGGCGATCGTCACCGGGTTGGGCGACAGCTTCTTGCCGACATAGGATTGCGCCGCCCACATCAGCCCGAACGCGACCACGATCAGGATCGCGATCGCGCCCGCGAACTTGACGAGGAAACCACCGATACCCGCGCGACGCGGCGTCTCGGCGATAACCGGTGTCTCGCTTACGCCGCCATCCGCCATGTCTCGCCCTCCTCGATCAGCAGCCCGCGATCGCGCAGGTCGATCAGGTGCGCGCGCACCGAATGCTCGGCAGCGACGAACAGCCGCGGATCGATCCCGCTATACATCCGCTCGACCATGGTGCGCACGTCATGCACGCCGTCGCGCCCGATCAGCCGCAGAATCTGGCCCTCGCGTTGCTTGCGATGGCCGATCAGCCCGCGCACGAAGCGGCGCGGATTCTCGATCGCCTCGCCGTGCCCCGGATAATAGATGCGGTCGTCGCGCTGCTGAAGCTTCATCAGGCTGGCCATATACGCCGCCATATCGCCATCGGGCGGCGAGACGACCGTGGTCGACCAGCCCATCACATGATCGCCCGAGAACAAGGCGCCGATTTCGGGCAACGCGAACGCGAGGTGGTTCGAAGTGTGCCCCGGCGTCGCCACCGCGACCAAGGTCCAGCCCTCGCCCTCGACGCGGTCGCCATCGGCCAGCACGCGATCGGGCGCATAATCGGGATCGAACGCGACATCGGCGCGTGGCCCGAGATCATTGAGCGCGAGCGGCGCGCAGCCGACGACCGGCGCGCCGGTCGCGTCCTTCAAGGCGCGCGCGAGCGGGCTGTGGTCGCGATGCGTGTGGGTGACCAGGATCGCGGTCACCGGTCGGCCGTCGATCGCGCGGAGCAGCGCGTCAAGATGCGCGGGATCGTCGGGGCCCGGATCGATCACCGCCAGATCGCGCGTGCCCACCAGATGCGTCTGGGTGCCGGTATAGGTGTAGGGTGACGAATTGGGCGCCAGCACCCGCGCCACCAAGGGGTCGAGCGCGATGCGTTCGCCGGTCGGGGGGACGTCCATACCTATCGAGATGGCGGTTGCAGACGGCCTTGGCAAGGGTGGTGGCATCCCGCAGGGGCCGGCCACGCTGCCGCGTGTACCGGCCTCGCTCCTCCCCGTGATCGTTCAGTTGTCGGTACCGGCCGTATCAAGATCGTGCTGGAGGTCGCGGATCGACTCGTCCATCGCGGCCAGTGCCTCGCTGCGCGCCTCGGCCGATAATTGCGCGTTGCTCGCCATGCTGCTGCGCGCCTTGCGCAGCCCATCGAGCGCCGAGCGATAGGCATCGCGTTCGATCCGCGCGCTGTTCGCCGCCACCTTGGCGGCATCCGCGCTCACCTTCGCGATCCGATCGGTGCAGATGATGATCCGAGGTCGCGCGCCCGAATTGTCGTTGATGACAAGATCATCGCCCTTGTCGGTGACGGTGCAATTGCGTGAACTGACCTCGGGAATGTCACCGATCACATTCTCGGTGACGACCTGGCCGTCCTTGATGACCTTGATGCGCTTCACCACGCGCTGGCCGTCGGCGGCGGTGCTGTCCTCGGCGGTCCACGTCCAGGTCTTGGGCGCCGCTGGGGGCACCGGAGGCGCGGGCACGCTCGCCGGCGCCGCGGGCACGGCCTCGACCGGCGGCGGGGGTGGCGGCGGCGGATCCTGCACCCCGCCCGAGACCGCGCTGAGCGGCGCGATCGCCCACAAGGCGCCGCTCTGCGGCAGATCGACGCCGATCGTCTTGCTCACCCGGGTGCGCAGCGTCTCGGCGGCCTGCGTGCCCGAGGCGGTGACGCCAAGCCCGGCCATGGTGACGATCGCCACCGCCGCGATCCCGCCGGCGAGCCGCGCGCGCGAGGTCTTTCTGGTCGACAGCATCTTCAGTCTCCCCTTCAGATCGTTGATCGTGTGCAGATGGCATGCCGCCGAGACCGCGCCGCCATGCGCAGCCTTGACGATCGCGCAGGCATAAACGTGGCGGAAGGTCGCGCTCTTGCCCGCCAGCACGCGCGCGTCGTTTGCCATTTCCTGATCGGCGCGAAAGGCACGGAAAGCGCGCCAGGCGATCGGATTGAACCAGTGGACCGCCAGCACGAACAGCGCCGCCCAATTGGCGATCAGATCGCCGCGCGCGTGGTGGCCACGCTCGTGCGCCAGCGCGAGATCGCGTTCGTCCGCGTCGTACCGCTCGGCGAAATCACGCGGGAACGCGATATATTTGCGCAGCACCCCGAAGGCGAGCGGCCCGGTCGCCGCGTCGGTCTCGACGACGCGGATACCGTCGGCCGCGATCGATTCGCGCACCCGCCCCGCGAGCATCCGGCGACAGAACAGCGTGTGCGCGACGAAATGCCAGCCGAAGAAGCCCGCCGCGCCCGCGCCCCACAACGCCAGCAGGATCAGCCCCACCGGCACCGACGCAGCGCCCGGCGCCCCGGCATCGAGCCCGAGCGGCTGGACCACGAGCACGGTGATCGTCTCGCTCGCCTGCGCGATCGGGGCGACCGCCGCCGCGCGCCAGTCCGACGGCAAGGGCGGCAGCAACAGCCGCAGCGCGGGCAGCGCCCACAAGGCATAAGCGACCGGCGATCCGAACTGGCGCCGCACGGGCCCGCGCAACGCAAGCACGAGCAGCATCAGCAGCGTGGTGGCGATCAGCGTCTCGACGCCCCACGCGATCAGCGGCCCCGCGCTCACTGCTTGAGTTCCCTGAGCAGCGCCTCGATCTCGGCGATGTCGTCGTCGGTCAGCGCATCGCGCTCGGCAAGGTGCGCAACCAGCGGCGCCAGCCGGCCACCGAACAGCCGATCCATCAGCCGCCGCGATTCACCCGCGACATAGCGCTCACGCGCGATCAAAGGGCGATAGAGATAGCGGCGGCCATCGGCTTCATGCCCGATCGCCTGCTTGGCGAGCAGCCGCCCGAGCAGCGTCTTGACGGTGTTGGCGCTCCAGTCGCGGTCGGGCGCGATCCGCTCGGCGACATCCTGCGCGGTGAGCGGGCTTTCGTCCCACAACACCTCCATCACGGCATGTTCGGCATCGCTGATCCGCTCGGCCACGGGCACTCTCCTTTGACTACACGTGTAATCGCACCGATTACGCCTGTAGTCAATATCGAATGTCAGCATTCCATCGCGGAACATGGTGCCGAAAAGCGGCGCTCAAAGTGTCGGCTGGCCTTACAGTTCGGCGACGCCCTCAGCGCGATTAACCGTGATATCGCGCAGAAATGCCGGGCCATGCACAATTGGCACGCGGGCTGCATCGTCACAAGCACGCCGAGCGTTCCAACGCTTCAGCAGGGTGGGCTGGTTGCTTTCCGATCTCGCACCGGCCCACCCGACCCGGCCTCCACCATCCCGCACGGCACCCGCGCTCGACTCGCACGCATAGGCGCAGCGCCACGTCGCCGGGCGCTGCGCCTATGCGATTTTACGATGGGTGGGGCGACGAGGCCCGCGTCGGGTTCAGCCCTCGGTGCCGGCCTCGGCCTTGAGCAGCGTGGCCAGTTCGCCCGATTCGTACATCTCCATCATGATGTCCGAACCGCCGACGAATTCGCCGTGCACATAAAGCTGCGGGATCGTGGGCCAATCCGAATAGGCCTTGATGCCCTGGCGGATACCCTGATCCTGGAGCACGTCGACGCTGTCGAATTCGACGCCGAGATGCTGGAGAATCGACACCGCGCGGCTCGAAAAGCCGCATTGCGGGAAAAGCGGGCTGCCTTTCATGAACAGCAGCACCTCGCTCGCTTTCACCTTCTCGTCGATCCGGGCATTCACATCGTCGGTCATCGTCATCACTCCTTCAATCGGGCAGCGCGGTGGTCAGCTGGAGCGCATGAAGCTCGCCGCCCATGCGCCCGCCGAGCGCGGCATAGACCGCGCGCTGTTGCATCACCCGCGACTGGCCCCGGAAACTCTCGCACACCACGCGCGCGGCATAATGATCGCCGTCGCCGGCAAGGTCGGTAATCTCGATCTGTGCGTTGGGGAACGCGTTCCGGATCAGCGCCTCGATCTCATCGGCCTGCATCGCCATGCGATCACGACTCCGCCATGAGCTGGCGGCGCGCTTCGACCTTCTTTTCGCCGATCACCGTGCGCACCGTCGAATCGTCGATCTCGATTCCCGCCGCGGTAAGATCGCCCACGACCTTGCGCACGACATCCTCGTCGCCCGCTTCCTCGAAATCGGCATGGACGACGGCGCGGGCATAGGCCTCGGTCTCTTCGGGCGTCAGCTTCATCTTCTCGGCCGCCCATTGGCCGACAAGCTTGTTGCGACGGGCGATCACACGGAACGCCATTTCCTCGTCCCGGCTGAATTTCGCTTCGAACGCACGCTGGCGATCGTCGAAGGTGGTCATGTGCGGCTCCCTTGCGGCGACAAACAATGGCATCGAGATAGGAGGGCGGAGGCACCCGCGCAACGGGCCAGACGCACCGTCGTCATCCCGACCGAAGATTTCGCGCGCGGCCCCCGGATGGAGCCCGCGCGGGCTCAAGCGCCGATCGTCACCACCAGCTTGCCGATCGCCTTGCGCGCGGCCATTTGCGCGATCGCCCTGCCGCCGTCGGCGAGCGCGAAGGTCTCGGTAACGCGCGGGGCGATCCGGCCCTCCCGCCACAGATCGAACAATTGCGCGACATGGGCCTGATTGGCGGCCGGATCGCGCGCCGCGAACGCCCCCCAGAACACGCCGCACACATCGCAGCTCTTGAGCAGGGTGAGGTTGAGCGGCAGCCTCGGGATGCCCGCCGGAAAGCCGACCACCAGATAGCGCCCTTCCCAGCCGATCGCGCGCAACGCGGGCTCGGCATAATCGCCGCCGACCGGATCGTAGATCACATCGGCCCCCTGCGGCCCCACCGCCGCCTTGAAGCGCTCGGCCAGCGCCTTCGACTGCGCCTTGTCGAACGGCGCATAGGGATAGACGATCGCGTCGTCGGCGCCCGCCGCGCGCGCCGCTGCCGCTTTCTCCTCGGACGAGGCCGCCGCGATCACGCGCGCGCCAAAGGCCTTGCCGAGTTCGACCGCGGCGAGCCCTACCCCGCCCGCGGCGCCCAGCACGAGCAGCGTCTGCCCGCGCGCAAGCCGCCCACGATCGACCAGCGCATGGATCGTCGTCGCATAGGTCAGCAGCAACGCCGCGCCCTCGGCGAAATCGCGCCCTTCGGGAAGCGCATAGAGCCGCGCCGCATCGACCGCGACCTTCTCGGCGAGCCCGCCGTTGCCGATCACCGCGATCACGCGGTCGCCCACCTGCCAGCCGTCGACGCCCGCGCCGACCTGCTCGATCACCCCCGCGATCTCGCCGCCGGGCGCGAACGGGCGTTCGGGCCGGAACTGGTATTTATCCTCGATGACGAGCACGTCGGGATAGTTGATCGCACACGCGCGGACAGCGACGACAACCTGCCCTTCAGCCGCGACAGGATCGGCGACCTCACTCAATTCCAGAGTTTCAGGTCCGCCCGGCGCCCTCGACAGCAACGCTCGCATATCCGCTCCTTTTCGCGATCCAGGGCCGACTCGCGTTGAGCCCGGATTCGTATTTAGAAATCGCGGTATCTTGTGCCAGCGTCAGGCCGATCTCGTCCAGCCCCTGCATCAGGCACTGGCGGCGGAAGGGATCGAGGTCAAAGGTGAAGCGATCCTGGAACGGGGTGGTCACCGTCATCGTCTCGAGGTCGATCGCGATCGGCTGGTCGCGCGCCACCTCGATCAGCCGATCGATCGCCGCCTGCGGCAGCACCACGGTGACGATGCCGTTCTTGAACGCATTGCCCGAAAAGATGTCGGAGAAGCTCGGCGCGATCACCGCCTTGATCCCCATGTCGGCAAGCGCCCAGGCGGCATGTTCGCGGCTCGACCCGCAGCCGAAATTGTCGCCCGCGATCAGGATCGGGCTGCCGGCATGGCGCGGATCGTCGAAAATGTTGCCGGGCTCGGCGCGCACCGTCTCGAACGCGCCCTTGCCCAGCCCGGCGCGCGTGATCGTCTTGAGCCAATGCGCCGGGATGATGACGTCGGTATCGACGTTCTTCGCGCCCCACGGATAGGCACCGCCCGAAACCTGAACAACGGGCTCCATCAGCGCGGCGCCACCGCGGTGGCGGGCTCCCCATAGGTCGGATCGGCCGCGCTCGCGGCATAAGCGGCGACCCCGCTCAGGATCGCCCCGGCAATCAACAAGGCTAGTGCTTTCTTCATCGCGACCACCCCCTTTACTGGCTGTCGTTCGTCATCAGATCACGGACGTCGGACAGCTTCCCCGTCACCGCGGCCGCAGCCGCCATCGCGGGCGACAGCAGGTGCGTGCGCGCGCCTGGCCCCTGCCGTCCTACGAAATTGCGATTCGAAGTGGAAGCGCAGCGTTCGCCCGGCGGCACCTTGTCGGGGTTCATCGCCAGACACATCGAGCATCCCGGCTCGCGCCATTCGAAGCCCGCCGCGACGAAAATGCGATCGAGCCCTTCCTTCTCGGCCTGGCGCTTGACCAGCCCCGAGCCGGGGACGACCATCGCGCGCACGCCATCGGCGACGCGGCGCCCGTTGGCGACCGAGGCGGCCGCGCGCAGATCCTCGATCCGGCTGTTGGTGCAACTGCCGATGAAGACGTGCTGCACGTCGACATCCTGCATCCGCGTCCCCGGCGCCAGCCCCATATAATCGAGCGACTTCTGCGCCGCCGCGCGCTTCGAGGCGTCGGCAAAGCTCTCGGGATCGGGGACGACATCGGTAATCGCCACCACGTCCTCGGGGCTGGTGCCCCAGGTCAGCGAGGGAGCAATGTCGGTGGCATTGAGCCGCACGCTCTTGTCATAGACCGCGCCGGCATCGCTCGGCAGCGTCTTCCACCACGCGACCGCTTTGTCCCATTCCGCACCGACAGGCGCCATCGGACGGCCCTTCAGATAGGCGAACGTGGCCTCGTCGGGCGCGATCAGCCCGGCGCGCGCGCCACCCTCGATCGACATATTGGCGATGGTCAGCCGTCCCTCGATCGACAGCGCGCGGATCACGCCGCCGGTATATTCGATGACATGGCCGGTCCCGCCCGACGCGCCGATCTTGCCGATGATCGCGAGGATCACGTCCTTGGCGCTGACGCCGAAGCCGAGGCTGCCCTCAACCCGGACTTCCATCGTCTTGGCCTGGCTCAGCAACAACGTCTGCGTCGCGAGCACATGCTCGACCTCGCTCGTGCCGATCCCGAACGCAAGCGCTCCCAGCGCCCCGTGCGCCGAGGTGTGGCTGTCGCCGCACACCAGCGTGGTGCCCGGCAGCGTGAAGCCCAGTTCGGGCCCGACGACATGGACGATGCCCTGCTCGGGCGCGATCGCGTCGATATAGTCGATGCCGAATTCGGCGGTATTGCGCTCGAGCGCGGCCAATTGGTTCGCGCTTTCGCGATCGGCGATCGGCAGGCGCTTGCCGTGCGCATCGACCCGCGCGGTGGTCGGCAGGTTATGATCGGGCACCGCGAGCGTCAGATCGGGGCGGCGCACCTTGCGACCGCTCGCCCGCAATCCCTCGAACGCCTGCGGGCTCGTCACTTCATGGACGAGGTGGCGATCGATATAGATCAGGCAGGTTCCATCATCGCGCCGTTCGACGACGTGCGCGTTCCATATCTTCTCGTAGAGAGTCAGAGGTTGGCTGGCCATGCGAGCGCATTAACCGATACGTTCGCACACGCAACCCTTGGAGGAATATTGTTACGCCTGTGACGAGAAATCGCGCGCCGGCCCCGCGTTGCCCGATCGCCGCCAGCGCCCCGCGAGCAGTCGCGCCGCCGCCGCCGACACGCCGGGGCGGATGAACAGCCAGTCGCGGATCGCCTGTGCGCGTTCGGCGCCGATCGCGCGCTTGTAGCCGCTGTCGCCCGCGCCCCAATCGACCAGCGCGATTCCCCGATCGAGCCCGCGCAACAGGCTGCGATAATCAAGCACGCGCCCCGGCGAATGCTTGGCGAACGTCTGGTCATAGCTGTTGGCGATCGCATAGCGCAGCGGGCCGACATCGACGTCGAACGCGAACGATACCGGCGCCCCGTCGATCGTCAGCAGCGATCCCGACAGCATCCCGGCAAGCACCGGGTCCGCCACCGCCGCGCGCCAGAAGGCGCCGTGCCCGGTCGCGGTGAATTTGGCATCGCGCCCGCCATCGTCATGATCGGCGATCCAGCTTTTTTCCTCGACCGCCGCATAGGCATCGAATGCGGCGGGCAACGCATCGCCGCTCGCATAATGCCAGTCGAGCGCGCCATGCGTCGCCAGATGCTTTTCGTGGAAGCGGTTCTTCTTGAGCGTCGAACTGCGCGGCCAGGTGCCCGCCGCCTTGCCGCCCGCCATATCGAGCACATAGCTGTCGGCAACGAAGCGATCGAGCACCACCCAGCCCCGGTCCCGCGCCGCCGCGATCATCGCCTCCAGCCCCGGATCGCCGTCGCACACCGGGCCGATCCGGAGCACGCGGACCTGCCGCCGCAATTCGGCGAGCAGCAGCGCGACCTGTTCGGGCTCGGCGGTGATGCTCATCGGAAAGCTGCGGAACGGCCAATAGCTGCCCGGCACGCTCGCCATACCCAGCCAGCGCGGCCCGGTCGCGATCATCGGCAGCGCGATCACCGGATCGCCCTCGCGCTCGACCACGATCGTGCGCGCCGCGCCGCCATAAGCAGCCAGCGCCGCGGCAAACCATTGGAAGCGCAGGAAGCGGTGCGATTCGGCGGCCTCGGCCGCGACGGTATCGATCAGCCCCGACAGGCCGTCGAGCGTCATCGCCCGCGACGTCGCAGGCAGGCGGGTGAAAGCATCGAGCGGCATGGAATCGGTCATCCAGCGCCGGCTCTAGCAGCGCCACGGTTACCAGAAGATGGATGACACGCCCGTTTTGTCGCGTGCCTAGGGCCGTTCGCGTACCCAGGCACGCGCCTCGGCGACATCGGCGAGCGCGAAGACGCGGATCTCGGCCGCCAGCACCGCGGCGGCGGCGCGCGTGATCGCGCCGATCCAGCCCTTGTCGGTCACCACCGCGCAGCGTGCGATATGGTTGAGATGTTTCGCCGCCCATTTGAGATCGGGCCACCAGATCGAACTGTCGATCGCGCCGATGTCCTTGACGATCTCGATCAGGCGCAATTTGCCGAACCGCGCGATCGCACCATCGATCTCGGCGACGACGCGGTCGTATTCCGGTTTGGTAATCGGGCCGTCGATCGTGAATTCGACGACGCCGTCGGTGGGATCGGTGCGATAATCGATCATGATGAGGGTTCCTGCCTACACGCCGGGTTGCATCCGGCGCGTTTCCACGCATCATGCGCGAACCCATGGAAATGTTCCCCGCCGTCACCACGATCGCCCAGACGATCCAGCTCTCGCTCAGCCCCGTGTTCATGCTCGCGGGCATCGGCGCGATCCTCAACGTGCTCGTCGCGCGACTCGCGCGCGTGGTCGATCGGGCGCGCGCGCTCGAGCGGCTTCAGCCCGTTCTGAACAGCGAGGACCGCGTTCACCATGGCTGGGAATTGCGGCTGCTCGATTGGCGAATGAAGGTCATCAACACCGCCCTGTTCCTGTGCGTGTCGAGCGCGATCGCGACCTGTTCGGTGGTCGCCTTGCTGTTCGTCGGCGAGCTGGCGCATCTCCACATCGGCACCGTGGTGGGGGTGATGTTCATCATGGCGATGCTGCTGCTGGTGTCGGGGCTCATCATGTTCCTCGTCGAGGTCCGCCTGTCGCTGCGCGCCACCTATGTGCGCAACGATATCCTCGGCCGGCGCTTGTCGTAATTTGATGCGAGAGCGGCACCGGCCCTCTCCCCCGCCCCACCTCCCAATCAGTATAATGTCATGGGAGATGGGACGGGGGAGAGGGCCGATGCCGCAGCCTAGAATCCAGGGCGCCCCGCGCCCTCTAGCCCCGCCCCGACATCGGCGGTCGGCAGATAGCGGGGCGGAACCCGCGCGTGGCTCGCCTGTTCGTAATCATAGCCCGCGCTGAGCAGCAGCGCCTCGCTATACGCCGGGCCGATGAACGACAGCCCCACGGGCAACCCATCGGCCAGCCCCATCGGCACGGTCAGGTGCGGATAGCCCGCCACGGCCGGCAGCGTCGACGCGCTCGGCCCGTTATATTGATCGCCGTAGATCGGGTCGCTGAGCCATGCCTGCGCGTAGGTGGGCTCGACCAATATCTGCACATCCGCCGCCTTGAGCATCGCATCGATCCCCTCGGCGCCCGCCAGCCGCAGCGACGTCGCCCGCGCGGCCTTGTACGCGGCGTCATCTAGCCCCTTGGTGGCCTGTGCCTGCTCGAAAATCTCCTGCGCGAAGAACGGCATCTCGGTATCGGCATGGGCTTGGTTGAACGCGATCAGATCGGCGAGCGTCCGCGCGGTGACCGCGGGCGGCGTGGTCGCCAGATACGTGTTCAGATCGGCCTTCAACTCGGTCTTGAACACCGTGAACTCGGCCTCGCCCAGTCCATCGAGCCTGGGTTCGGCCACCTCGACCAGCACCGCGCCCTCGGCCTTCAACACCGCAAGCGCGCGATCATACGCCGCGCTCAGGTGCGGCGGCATCCCCTCGGGGCGGCGCACCCCGATCCGTACGCCCTTAAGCGCGGTATCGGACAGGCCCGCCGCATAATCCCTGCGGTGCGCATCGGCGTCCTTCGTCGTCGGATCGGCCGGATCGCTGCCGATCATCGCGGTGAACAGGATCGCGGTGTCGCGCACCGACCTGGCCATCGGCCCGGCGATATCCTGGCTGTGGCTGATCGGCACGATATGCGTGCGGCTGACCAGCCCGATCGTCGGCTTCAACCCGACCAGCCCGTTGATCGAGGCGGGGCACACCACCGATCCGTCGGTCTCGGTGCCCAGCGCCGCCGCCGCGAAGCTCGCCGCCACCGCCGCCCCCGAGCCGCTCGACGAGCCGCACGCGGTGCGATCGAGCGCGTAGGGATTGCGCACCAGCCCGCCGATCGCGCTCCACCCGCTCATCGCATTCGTCGACCGGATGTTCGCCCATTCCGACAGATTGGTCTTGCCGAGGATCACCGCGCCGCCCGCACGCAGCCGCGCCACCACCGGCGCATCGCGGCGGGTGACATTGTCCTTGAGCGCGAGGCTGCCCGCCGTCGTCGGCATCGGATCGCGGGTCTCGATATTGTCCTTGATCAGGATCGGCACGCCATCGAGCGGGCCAAGCGGGGTGCCCGCCGTGCGCCGCGCGTCGCTCGCCTGCGCCTGCGCGATCGCCTCGGGGTTGAGCGCGATCACCGATCGCAGCGTCGGCCCGGCGCGGTCCATCGCCGCGATCCGCGCGAGATAGGCACGCGTGATCGCCTCGCTCGAACTGCCCTGCGCCATCATCGCGTGCAGTTGCTCGATCGAGGCCTCTTCGATTCGCGGCGCCTGTTGCGCCATCGCCGGAACAGCGACCGCCAATGCCAGTGATGCCAGCAGACACCGCATAATCCCCTCCGTGGCGCACCCCCGTTGCGGCATCCGTCGTGCCGCGAGTCCCTGCACGCCGATCCTGCGGCACCATCGCCGTCGCGACAAGGGGCGCCGCGCGTACCCGGCGTGACCTTTGCGCCCGGCAAGGCTAGGCTGGCCCGATGCACGAACCCCAGGACACACGCGTCATCATCATCGGCGCCGGCATGTCGGGGTTGCTCGCGGCGATGCGGCTGCGACGACGCGGGATCGACGATCTCGTGATCCTCGAAAAAGGCGACGGCGTCGGCGGCACCTGGCGCGACAATCGCTATCCGGGCTGCGCGTGCGACGTGCCGAGCCATCTCTACAGCTACAGCTTCGCGCCCAACCCTCATTGGTCGCGGATGTTCGCGCCGCAACCCGAAATCCTCGCCTATTTCACGCAAACGGCCAAGGCACGGGGGCTTGACCGCCACCTGCGGCTCGGCACCGAGGTAACGCACGCCCGCTTCGACGAGACCGACAATCGCTGGAGCGTCACCGCCGCCGATGGCCGCGCGTGGCGCGCGCCGGCCCTGATCGTCGCGACCGGCCAGCTCAACCACCCGAATATCCCCGACATTCCCGGTCGCAAGCGTTTCGCCGGTGCGCAATTCCACACCGCGCGCTGGGATGCGTCGCTTCCGCTCACCGGCAAACGCGTCGGCGTGATCGGCACCGGCGCCAGCGCGATCCAGGTCGTACCGGGGATCGTCGACAGGGTGGCGCACCTCACGGTGTTCCAGCGCTCGCCGCCATGGATCATCCCGCGCGGCGACCATCGCTTTTCGCCACGGCTACGCGGCCTGTTCGCGCGCGTCCCGCTGCTGCGCCGGGCGTTCCGCTGGCTGATCTGGCGCAAGCTCGAGGCAAGCTGGCCCGCGATCGGCGCCCCTGGCGGCGACAAGGCCCGCGAGATGGAGGCGCTCGCGCACGATCACCTCAAGGCGCAGGTGCCCGACGCCGCGCTGCGCGCGAAGCTTGCCCCCGATTTCCCGATCGGCTGCAAGCGCACGCTGGTCTCCGACGATTATTACCCCGCGTTGACGCGGCGCCGCGTCGATCTCGACACGCGCGCGATCGCCGCGATCACGCGCGAGGGCGTGCAACTGGCCGATGGCGAGACGATCCCGCTCGACATCATCGTCTGGGCGACCGGCTTCGCCAGCCACGGTTTCCTCGCACCGATCGTGATCGACGGACCACGCGGCACGCTCGATCGCGTGTGGCGGCACGGCGCCATTGCCTATCGCGGCACCACCGTCGCGGGTTTCCCCAATCTGTTCATCCTCTACGGCCCCAACACCAATCTCGGGCACAATTCGATCATCTTCATGGTCGAGCGCCAGATGCGCTACGCGCTGCCCGCGATCCTCAAGCTCGCGCGCGGCGAGGCGCGCCGCATCGAGGTGCGCAGCACGGCGCAGGAGGCATATAACAGCGCCCTCCAGAACCGCCTGCTCACCACCGCCTGGGCGGGCGGGTGCGAGAGCTGGTACAAGACCGGCAGCGGCATCATGCCCAATAACTGGAGCAACGACACCCGGGCCTTCGCCAAATTGATGCGCCGCTTCGACGCCGAGGCTTACGAGATCAGCTAGCGCGGCGAGCCTTATATGATCCGTTCGCCCTGAGCCTGTCGAAGGGCCGCTTTTGTCCGTTGCGTATGGAAAACAAGAACGGTGCTTCGACAACCCCGGATCAAGTCCGGGGACGAACTGGGCGCGATGATCCAGGGTCGGGAGAAGGGCCGGCACCGCTCCTGGTTCAGCGCAACTGAAACAGTCCTCCAGAAATGAAAGAGGCTGCCGGGCCCTCTCCCGAGGTGCCCGACAGCCTCTCGCATGGTCAGCGGCCGGAAGCTCCAGCCCGGGAGACCATGCGAGCCGTTATGCCTGTGGGTGCTGCCGTTGGCTGGGGGAGAATACCCCCCGGCGACACCCGGTGGCGATCAGCGGCGCGTCTCCCGAACGAACTGAACCGACCCCATTGCTGAACCATGAGACATCGGATCACCTCCTTTCGCTAGTTGAAGCACTGTGCAGCCATGCCCTGGCTACACCCCCAATGTGAGTCAGCGATGCCCCAGAAACAAGTCTTGTTTTGCGCGCGCATCTGCGCAACCATCCGCGTTTCGCGCCGCGGCGACGGCGCGCCGCGCTATCCGATCGGGGCCGCGCACCGCAGGATGGTCTGGCGGATGACCGGATCGATCGGCATCGCCAGCGTCGGCCCGCCCCCGATCCTGACCCCGATCCGATCCTTCGCGGTCGCGAGGACATCGGTAAGGAAGGTATCGGTCGCCGGGTTGCTCGCCTGCGTGCGGCCCCCCGGCCCCGGCTCGGTGTAGAAGGTCGCCGCGCCGTTGGCGGCAATGATCTGCATCGTCGCGCCGGTGCCGCCCGAGGCGGCGCGCGTGAACACCATCCGGCGCGTTTCCGGATCGCACCGCATCGCGAATTCGGAGGCTTCTCCGGCGTCGCCGAACACCGCCTGATCGCCCTTGGCCGACACCTGAAAACGCCATTGCCCCGCCGCGACGGCAACCCCCTCAAGCTCGGGCGCGGGCAAAGCCGCCGAGCCGACATCGGCCGAGGGGGCAGGCACGCGGTGCGCGTCCTGCAAATTGCCGCTCGCCTCGGGCACCGGCATCTCGGTGTTCGACGGCGCGTGCTGCTGGCAGGCCCCCAGCCCCGCCAGCATCGCCACCGCAATCAGGCGCTTCATCACCGGCAATCCTCGGCCACGCGCTCGATTTCGGCATAAGCCGGGATCACCAAAATCGGCAGCCCCGGCTGCTCGACGATGAAGCGGCCGCGGCTATAACCCATCGCGTCGATCAGCGAATCGCGCGCGGCAAGCGTGCTCACCATCGTCGCCCCGCTCGGCTGCGATGCCAGCGCGCGCGCGGTGCTGCTGGTACGGATCATCATTGCCCCGCTAGTCGGCGCGATTCCGACACGCGAGACGATGATCTGTTGCGCAGGGCGGTCGCAGTGCAGCGCAAACGCCACATCGGCGCCCCCCGTCCCGAAGGTTGCAACGCTGCCGTGCGCATCCTGGCGATAGCGCCAGTCGCCCGGCGTCAGCGGCCAATCGTGCCAGTCGCCGGCCGGCGCGGGCGCCACTGGCGGCGGAGACGGCACCGGCGCGGGGGCCGGCGCGGGTTGCGGCGCCGGCGCGACGGGCGGCGGCGAGGCGGGGATACAGCCGGCGAGGATCGCGACCGCGGCAAGGGCAAGCATGTTACGCATCATGGCCGCTTATGGGCGAAGCCGGGCCGCCGCTCAACCGCCCAGCGCGAGGAACCGCACCGCGCGCGCGCCGTTTCGCCTTCGACACAAGAAGGAATCCGAGATGGCGACCCCCAACCCCGAGACCGCAAACCAGATCCTGATCCAGTCGAACAAGGTCGAGGTGATGAAGGTCCTGAGCCGCGACGGCGATCGGATCGGCCACGTCCTTGCCTTCATGATCCACAAACGCACCGGCCGCGCGGCTTATGCTATCCTCTCGATCGGCGGTTTTCTGGGCATGGGCAAGGCGTTCTACCCCCTGCCCTTCCACCTGCTCGATTACGATCCCGTCGCCGACGACTATCGCGTCACGATCGACCGCCGCCTCCTCGAAGGCGGCCCCAGTTGGTCGAACAACGCCCCCGTCTTCGACCAGGCCTATGCCGATCGCGTCGCAAGCTATTACGGCGTGGACCGCGAAGATCTGACGCTGGGGTAACGCGTCAGGCGGCGCGCGGCACGATCCGATCGAGCGCGTCACCGTCGCGCAGGCGCACTTCCTCCAGATCGTAGCTATTTTGCAGCCGCAGGAAAAAGCCTTCGCTCATCCCGAAATAGCGCGTCAGCCGGGCATCGACCGCAGCATCGACGTCGTCCAGGCTCGCCACGATCCGGGCCAGCCGATCGCGCGACAAATCGGCCCCTGCGGCAACCTCATCGAGCGTGATGTCGCTACCGATCAGGAAATCCTCGCGCAGCACATCGCCCGGATGGACATTATCCAGCCGGTCGTCATCCGCGATGATAGTCTTCGATCCGGACATCGTCTGCGCCTCCATCCGACCAGCCGAACGTAATCCGCCACTGGTCGTTGATCCGGATACTATATCGTGGAGGCCGTATCTCTTTCAACTGCTCAAGCCGATTGCCGCGCGGAACGCGAAGCTCGTCGAGGCACTCGATGCTGTCGAGCTGGCGCAGCTTGCGGCGCGCGGTCTGCTGGATATCGGACGGCAGCTTGCGGCTGCGACGTCCACTCCAGACGCACTCGGTTTCACGATCGGCGATGCTGCGGATCATCGCAACTTCGCAAAAAGAATATCTAAACGAAGAAATTCACGGTCGCTGGGCCGTTTTGCGTGCCAGAACCGCAATCCATTTACATTGGTACCAGTAACGTCTTTCGCAGCGGCAGAGGGACTACTTTGAGATTTCCGATTTCGGTCAAGCCATTCGCCATCTTCTATGATCGCGCGAAATTCCTCGCCCTTGTATATCGCTCGTAGCTGCGTGCCGTGCGGTAACTCGCCCCCACGCAAAGCGAACCCTCGCCGCTCACGATCCTGGCTCGACGCACACGATACCGCTTCAGACGGATTAGGCTTGCGCCGGGCCAGGCCCAAAAGCTCGCGAAGCACATCATTGTAGGTGTGGCCTTCGTGCGCCCGGCGGGCTGTCAGTTCTTTGAATACATCGAAATCTATATCTATCGATTGCATGCTCGCCCTCCGTCCGAAAAGAGCGATAGTACGTTTAGCACTAAACTGTCAACGCCCCCGCCCGCCGCCCATTCGCATCTGGGTCTGCTTGCCGTAGCGGGTCTTGCGCGTGCCCGGCTTGCCTTCGTTGCTGCGCCCCATCACCGGCGCCTTGCGTTGATCCTCGGGCAGCCCCAGTTCTTCGGCTTCGAGCGCCCTGATCTCGTCGCGCAGGCGGCCGGCTTCCTCGAATTCGAGATCGGCGGCGGCGGCGCGCATCTTCTTCTCGAGTTCCTCGATATAGGCGCGCAGATTGTGCCCCACCATGTGCGGCCGATCCTCGTCGATCGGCACCGTCACCTGATCCTTCGAGGCAACATGCGCGATGATATCACCGATATTCTTGCGGATTGTCGCCGGCGTGATGCCGTGCGCGGCATTATACGCCTCCTGCTTCTCGCGGCGGCGGCTGGTTTCGTTGAGCGCGCGCTCCATGCTGCCGGTCATGCGATCGGCATAGAGGATCACGCGCCCGTCGACGTTGCGCGCGGCGCGGCCGATCGTCTGGATCAGCGAGGTTTCGGAGCGCAGGAACCCCTCCTTGTCCGCGTCGAGGATCGCGACCAGCCCGCATTCGGGAATATCGAGCCCTTCGCGCAACAGGTTGATTCCTACCAGCACATCATAGACACCAAGCCTAAGGTCACGGATCAGCTCGATTCTTTCGAGTGTCTCGGTATCCGAATGCATGTAGCGGACCTTGAGCCCCGCCTCGTGCATATATTCGGTCAGATCCTCGGCCATCCGCTTGGTGAGCGTGGTGACGAGCGTGCGATAGCCCAGTTCGGCGGTCTTGCGGCATTCCTGGATCAGATCCTGCACCTGCTCCTCGACCGGCCTGATCTCGACCGGCGGATCGATCAGCCCCGTCGGCCGGATCACCTGCTCGGAAAAGACGCCGCCGGTCTGCTCCATCTCCCAGCCGCCGGGCGTCGCCGAGACATAGGTGGTCTGCGGGCGCATCGCCTCCCATTCGTTGAACCGCAGCGGGCGGTTGTCGATCGCCGAGGGCAGGCGGAAGCCATATTCGGCCAGCGTGATCTTGCGCTTGTGGTCGCCGCGCGACATGCCGTTGATCTGGCCGATCGTCTGGTGGCTCTCGTCGACGAACAGCAACGCGTTCTCGGGCAGATATTCGAACAGCGTGGGCGGCGGTTCGCCCGGCAGACGGCCGGTCAAAAAGCGCGAATAATTCTCGATTCCCGCACAACTTCCTGTCGCCGCAATCATTTCGAGGTCGAAATTGGTACGCTGTTCGAGCCGCTGGTGCTCGAGCAATTTGCCCTCGGCCTCAAGCTCCTTCAGCCGCTCGGCCAGTTCGTGGCGGATGCCCTCCATCGCCTGTTTGAGCGTCGGGCCCGGCGTCACATAATGCGAATTGGCGAACACGCGGACATAATCGAGGCTCGCGACCTTCTTCCCCGTCAGCGGGTCGAACTCGACGATCTCCTCGATATCGTCGCCGAAGAACGAGACGCGCCACGCGGTATCCTCGTAATGCGACGGGAAGATTTCGAGATTGTCGCCCTTCACGCGGAAATTGCCGCGCGCGAACGCCGCGTCGTTGCGCTTGTATTGCAGTGCGACCAGCTTGCGCACGATCTCGCGCTGGTCGACGCTCTGCCCTTTCTTGAGATCGAAGATCATCGCGCTGTACGTCTCGACCGAGCCGATGCCGTAGAGGCACGAGACCGAGGCGACGATGATGACGTCGTCGCGTTCGAGCAGCGATCGCGTCGCGGCATGCCGCATCCGGTCGATCGCCTCGTTCACCGAGCTTTCCTTCTCGATGTACGTATCCGATCGCGGCACATAGGCCTCGGGCTGATAATAATCGTAATAGCTGACGAAATATTCGACCGCGTTGTTGGGAAAGAAGCTCTTGAACTCGCCATAAAGCTGGGCGGCGAGGATCTTGTTGGGCGCCAGGATCAGCGCCGGGCGCTGCAGCGCCTCGATCACCTTGGCCATGGTGAAGGTCTTGCCCGATCCGGTGACGCCGAGCAGCACCTGGTCGCGCTCGCCGGCCCGCGCCGCCGCGACCAGCTCGGCGATCGCGGTCGGCTGGTCGCCCGCGGGCTCGTAATCGCTGACGATCTCGAACCGCTTGCCGCCTTCCGCTTTCTCGGGTCGGTTGGGGCGGTGCGGAACGAAGGACTCGCCGGTGTCGGGCTCGGCAAGGCTGGTACGGATCTGGATGGCCATGGCGCAGATATGGGACCCCGATGCAGTGCTGCCAATCAGGATCGCGCCACCTCGATTGACGACGTTGACGCCCCCCGCACTCTTCTCCGACCCTGTTGCCGATGCCTGATAGCGCGCCGCTCCGAACAAATAAAGAACACTTTACCCCACCCGCCGATACGCCACCCGCCACATCACCAGCGCGGTCGCGGCGGCGGTGGCGGCGAACATCAGCGCGACGCCGATCGCGCGCAGCCAGCCGATCGCGGCGCTGCCTTGGTCGGCAAAGGCGTAGCTCGCGAGCAGATCGTGCGCCGCGGCGATCCACAGCATCAGCGCGACGATCGCCCCCAACGCGGCGGCATAGCCGGGGCCGCGCCGGCCGCTGGCGTGGAGCGCGAGCCATAACGGCCCGAAGGTGGCGGTGATCGCCAGCATCGCGAGCAGCGTCGCGATCGCGAGGATCTCGATCAGCAGCAGCGCCCCCGGCCCGCCATCGCGCGCGGCGAGCAGCATCGCGAGCACGCCGTACAGCACCCCACCCGCCGCGAGCGCGAGCCCCGCCCGATCGAGCGTGATCTGATAGCGCGGCATCATGCTGCCCGCGTCGGCCCCCGTTTCCCCCATGACCGGCATATTTACCACGTTCGCGCCGCCGCGCCAAAAAATACGCCGCGAGCGCCGCGCGCGCCCCGTCGTTACGCGGGAGGAACGCCCTGTCGCCCTGCAACGTTCTCATTCCACCAACCGGAGGATCAACGCCATGTTGTGGACCATCGCCGTCATTCTGCTCGTCTTGTGGCTATTGGGCTTCTTCGCCTTTCACATCGCGGGCGGGCTCATCCACATCCTGCTCGTCATCGCGGTCGTCGCCGTGATCTGGCAGCTGATCTCGGGCCGACGCGGGGTCTGATATTGCGCCACTGATGTGAAACCGGCACCGGCCCGCTCCCCCACCCCACCACCCAAGACATTATACTGACTGGGAGGTGGGGTGGGGGAGCGGGCCGGTGCCGCGCGAATTCAGCAACGCTGAATTCGCCTCTAGCGCAGCGCCCGCACCTCGGGCGTGTCGAGGCACGCCAGCCGCTCGGCGCGCGGCACTTCGGCAGTCGCGGGCGGTGCCTGATAGGCCGCGACCTCGATCGGCGCGCCGATCGCCACGGTGTCGAAGCGCGCCGGGTCCATCGCAGCGCAGCGCATCGCCGGCGCCAGCATCCGCGCGGGCGTGTCATACCCCTCATATGACAGGCGGAAGGTGCCCCAATGCACGACGATCGCGCGCGCGGCGCCAGTGCGGCGATACGCCTCGACGGCATCGAGCGGCCCCATATGCCCGCCGCTTGCCATCTGCCCATCTGTGAAGCGGAACGCGCCGATCGGCAGCAGCGCCAACCGGATCGGCCCGTAAGACGCGGCCGTGTCGGCCCAGCCGAACGCCCCCGCGCCGGTATCGCCCGAATAGTACAGATTGCCCCCCGGCAGCCGCACCACGAAGCCCGACCACAAGGCGCGGTTGCGATCGGTGAACCAGCGGCTCGTCCAGTGATGCGCGGGTGTCACCACCACGTCGATTCCGGGCTTGATCGCCACGCTCCGCCCCCAGTCGAGCGCGGTCGCCGGCACGCGGGCCTTGGCGATGATCGCATCGTTGCCGAGGCTGGTGAAGACCCGCGGGCGATCGCGCCGCCACAGCCGGTCGAGCGTCGCCAGATCGAGATGATCGTAATGGTTGTGGCTCACCAGCACGAGATCGATTGGCGGCAGATCGTCGAACGCGACGCCGGGCGCGGTCACGCGGCGCGGCCCGATCATTCCGAACGGCCCGGCGCGGTCGCTCCACACCGGATCGGTCAGGATGTTGAGCCCCTGCGTCTGGATCAGCATCGTCGCATGGCCGACCCACGTCACCACCATCCGCTCGCCCTCGACGCGCGCGGCGGGCACCGACGGCTGCACCGCGACCCGTTCGGGCCAGGCGGGGCGCCCGTCGCGCCCGAACAGATAGCGCAGCAGGAACCCGCCGCGGCTGCCGCCCGTGGGCGGCGCCAGCATATCGTCGCGGTCAAGGTTGAAGAAGCGCGCGCCATCGAAATGGTCGCTCACCGGCCCGCGATAATAGACCCGGTCGAGGAAGCGCGGCACGATCACGATCGCGAGCAGCGCCACGATCACCAGCACCAGCACAGCCGAACCGGCAAAACGCACCAACGCCCAGATCATGCCCGTTCCCGTCCTTGTCGCAGCCGCCGCGTCCGTCCCACAGCGCGGCGCGGGGAACAACCGAAATCAACGCAGCCAAGCGCAATCACCGCCTTCATTTTGCAAACGATTTCGAAACGGGCGCGCTGCTAGGGCGGGCGCATGACCGATTCCGTTCGCCGGGCCATGAACATCGCCGCCACCGCGCGGGAGAATTCCGTGCTGCTCTCGCTCGTCGATCCAGACGAGACGACCTCGGCGTTCGACCACGTCCAGCCCGTGCGGCAGGTGGGCGCGGTGTGGCCGCTGGCGATGATCGCGCAGATCGTCGCGGTGACGGCGTGCCTGGCGATCACGATCGAGGCCGGTTACGGCGCGCTGGCCGCGCAGATGATCGTCCCCGGCGGGCTGGCGACGGCGGCCGGGGTGATTGTGTTCGCGGTGCTGCTGATCGGGCGCTGGCGCGGTTTCGCGCCCCATATCCAGGCGCGCGCGATCGCCTGCGGCGCGGTCGCGATCGCCGCGAGCCTGCTCTATCTGCTCCACGCCACCGCGGCGCTGCCGCCGGGGCCGCTGCAACTCGCAGGGTTCGTCGCCGTCGCCGGGGCGATCGGGCTGTCGGCAAGCGCCTTGTTCGCGATCCGCGCGGCGATCCTCGGCTTCGCGATCGGGCTGGCGGCGGCGATTTTCGCGCTGTCGGGGCTGAGCGTCGCGACCGGGCTCGCGCTCGGCCTGCTGGTCTGTCTCGGGCTCGTCACGCACCGCCTCGCCGCGCTCGACCATCGCATCGCCGACGAACGCGCCGCGCGCGACAATGCGGGCCGCCTCGCCAGCCGGCTGGTCGCCGAATTCGAATCGCACGGCTCGGGCTGGTTCTGGCAGACCGATCGTCAGGGCCGGCTGACCTATCTGTCGGACAAAGTCGCGCGTGCGCTGGTGGTCGATGGCGCCAGCCCGATCGGGCGGATGCTCAACGCGGTGTTCCGCATGGACGGCAGCACGCGCGAGACCGAACGGACGCTCGGCTTCCACCTCAATTCGCGCACCGCGTTCGCCGAATATTCGGTCGCCGCCAACAACAAGGCCGAGGCCGATCGCTGGTGGTCGATTTCGGGCCGCCCGGTGACCGACGATCGCGGCCGCTTCGTCGGCTTCATCGGTTCGGGCAGCGACCTCACCGAGCAGCGTCGCTCGGAAGAAGAGATCACGCGGCTCGCGCGGTTCGACGGGCTCACCGGGCTCGCCAACCGCCAGCGGATGAAGCATTCGCTCGATCAGACGCTCGCGCATTCGGCCCGCACCTATCATCCGACCACGCTCTTTCTGCTCGATCTCGATCGCTTCAAGGCGGTCAACGACACGCTCGGCCACCAGACCGGCGACGAATTGCTCAAACAGGTTGCGCAGCGGCTCCAGCGCGCGATCGGCGACAAGGGGCTGGTCGGGCGGCTGGGCGGCGACGAATTCGAAGTGGTGCTGCCGGGCGAAACCAACCGCGAGCGGCTGGGGGAGCTCGCCAAATCGGTCATCGGCGCGCTGTCGCAGCCCTATTTCATCGGCGGGTCGTCGATCTCGATCGGCTGCTCGATCGGGATCGCGATCGCGCCCGAGGATGGCGACGATTCGGAAAGCCTGATCCGCAACGCCGATCTCGCGCTCTACGCCGCCAAGGCCGACGGGCGCGGCATTCACCGTTTCTATCGCGCCGAACTGCTCGCCGGCGCGCAGAACCGCAAGGCGCTCGAGGACGATCTGCGCCATGCGCTGGTCCAGAACCAGTTCTACGTCGCCTATCAGCCGGTGGTGTCGACCAGGGAAGAGCGCATCGTCGGCTATGAAGCGCTGATCCGCTGGGAACATCCGACCCGCGGCGCGATCTCCCCGGCCGAATTCGTCCCCATTGCCGAGGAATGCGGACTGATCGAGTCGATCGGCGAATGGGTCCTGCGCACCGCGTGCGACGAAGCCGCGCGCTGGCCGGATCATGTGCGCGTCGCGGTCAACGTCTCGCCGATCCAGTTCGCCAACCCCGCGCTGCCCGCGATCGTCACCAACGCGCTCGCCAAATCGGGGATCGCGCCGCAGCGGCTCGAACTCGAAATCACCGAAGGCGTGTTCCTCGACGAAACCGCCTCGTCCGACCAGATGTTCAAGAACCTCAAGGCGATCGGGGTGCGGCTCGCGCTCGACGATTTCGGCACCGGCTATTCGTCGCTCGGCTATCTGAAGAAAGCGCCGTTCGACAAGATCAAGATCGATCAGTCGTTCGTCCGCGGCGCCGCGATTCCCGGCAACCGCAACGCCGCGATCATCAAGGCGATCGTCACGCTCGCCGAAACGCTGGGCATGGAAACCACCGCCGAGGGTGTCGAGCTCGAAGACGAGATCGCGCTGATCCGCAATCTGGGGTGCAGCCACATCCAGGGCTATATCTACGGCAAGCCCGCGCGGTGCGACGAGGTCCGCAAGCAGCTCGGGGGCGGCGGCAAGGCCCGCGCGATGGGCTATAAGGTCAGCCGCAGCCCACGCACGCGGATGCTGCGCTCGGCCCGGATCGAGGTGGCGGGCGAAGTCGGCGAGGTGCGCATCCGCGACCTCTCCGCCACCGGCGCGATGATCGAGGGGGTCGACGCGAGCGAGGACGCGATCGGGATCGAGTTGCTGATCGAACTGCTCGAGGGCGAGATGTTCCCCGCGCGGCTGCGCTGGGCCGCCGAGGGCAAGGCGGGGATCGAGTTCAACAAGCATTTCAACATGGAACGCCTCAACCAGCCCGCCCCCAAAGCGCTCCGCAAAGCGGGCTGACCGGCGCCGCGTCACACGTGCCGCCGTACCGCCATCGTCCCGATGCCGCCCCGGTGTCGCCGACAAAATATTTTGTGTTCCCGGTTTACCCCCTTGCATTCGCTGAACCCCGCACAGCCCCGCGCGTCGCTGCGGCGCCGCATTTTGTTCCATCGACGAAGCGAGTCTGGTGAGCGACGAACGGATCGCCTAGTTTGCGCTTCGCCCTTGCTTAGCCGGGGCGATTATCACAATCTCTTGTGGTCGAGTTGAGGGGCAGACCCAATAGCTGGTAGAACGACGTTCGCGACACAGAGTCGCGGCGGACCTTGATTCGCGCCTGCATCATGGCGCGCGGTCACATTTTGTTCTCCAGATCGGGCACCTTGGTGTAGCATGGGGGTTCGTCCCCCGATTCGAATAGACCGGCACGCGCCGGAACGCAGAGACGGGAGCCGTAGCGATGGATTTCAGGGATCAGGAGCGTGAGGATAGCATGGCTACCGATGTGATCGAGGCCGCAGGCGCGACCGCCGCCGTCAGCGAGGCGCTTGCCGAAGCGTCGAGTTCGAGCCACGGCGCCCGCCCCCTGCCCTATCCGGTCGAGGTCGATCACAGCCGCGACGCGCTGCTGACCGAATTCGGCAAGGAGACGCTGCGCGACCGCTATCTGCTGCCGGGCGAGAGCTTCCAGGATTTGTTCGTGCGCGTCGCCAGCGCCTATGCCGACGATGCGCCCCACGCGCAGCGGCTCTATGATTATATCTCGAACCTGTGGTTCATGCCGGCGACGCCGGTGCTGTCGAACGGCGGCACCGGGCGCGGCCTGCCGATCTCCTGCTATCTGAACTCGGTGCCCGACAGCCTCGAAGGCATTGTCGATACCTGGAACGAGAACGTCTGGCTCGCCTCGCGCGGCGGCGGCATCGGCACCTATTGGGGCAATGTGCGCGGCATCGGCGAGCCGGTCGGGCTCAACGGCAAGACCAGCGGCATCATCCCGTTCGTCCGCGTGATGGACAGCCTGACGCTCGCCATTTCGCAAGGCTCGCTGCGGCGCGGCTCGGCGGCCTGCTATCTCGACATCTCGCATCCCGAGATCGAGGAGTTCCTCGAAATCCGCAAACCCTCGGGCGATTTCAACCGCAAGGCACTCAACCTGCACCACGGCGTGCTCATCCCGAACGCGTTCATGGAAGCGGTGCGCGCGGGCGCCGAATGGGAGCTGAAAAGCCCCAAGGACGGCTCGGTGCGCGCCACGGTCGATGCGCGCGCGCTGTTCCAGAAGCTGGTCGAAACCCGGCTCGCGACCGGCGAACCCTATATCGTGTTCGCCGATCACGTGAACGACAACATGCCCAAGCATCATCGCGATGTCGGGCTCAAGGTCTCGACCTCGAACCTGTGCAGCGAGATCACGCTGCCCACCGGCAAGGATCACCTCGGCAACGATCGCACCGCGGTGTGCTGCCTGTCGTCGCTCAACCTCGAAACCTGGGATCAGTGGAAGGACGAGAAGGGCTTCATCGAAGACGTGATGCGCTTCCTCGACAACGTGCTGCAGGATTATATCGATCGCGCCGAGCCCGGTATGGCGCGCGCCGCTTATTCGGCCGCGCGCGAGCGCTCGGTGGGGCTCGGCGTGATGGGCTTCCACTCGTTCCTCCAGGCGCGCGGGCTGCCGTTCGAAGGCGCGATGGCGAAGAGCTGGAACCTTCGGATCTTCAAGCACATCAGCACGCAGGCCAACGAAGCCTCGATGATGCTGGCGCATGAGCGCGGGCCGTGCCCCGACGCCGCCGATCAGGGCGTGATGGAACGCTTTTCGTGCAAGATGGCGATCGCGCCGACCGCATCGATCAGCATCATCTGCGGCGGCACCAGCGCGTGCATCGAGCCGATCCCGGCCAATATCTACACGCACAAGACGCTGTCGGGATCGTGGTCGATCAAGAACCCGTATCTCGAAAAGCTGCTGATCGAGAAATCGAAGAACAGCGATGCGGTGTGGAACACGATCCTCGAGCGCGGCGGCTCGATCCAGCATCTCGATTTCCTGAGCCAGGAAGAGAAGGATTGCTTCAAGACCAGCTTCGAGATCGATCAGCGCTGGCTGCTCGAACTCGCGGGCGATCGCGCGCCGTTCATCGATCAGGCGCAGAGCCTCAACCTGTTCATCCCGGCCGATGTCGAGAAATGGGATCTGCTGATGCTCCACTTCCGCGCGTGGGAACTGGGTATCAAGTCGCTATATTATCTGCGCTCGAAATCGATCCAGCGCGCGGGCTTTGCCGGCGGGGTCGAGGCGGACAACACGCCCGATCTGGCGAAGTTCGAGCTGGAGACGACCGATTACGACGAATGTCTCGCGTGCCAGTAAGCGCCTGACGTTCGCGCCCCTGCGGAGGCTGGGGCTCGTGCCACCTTCCCCGGCAAAAGCGTGCGCCTGGGAAACAGCAACCGCCCCTGCGCCTCCGCAGGGGCCGCGTGGATAGAATGACCGTGCCGAATGCCGCCAAGATATCACCCCTCCGGGCCCGCGCGTTGCGGACCGAGGTGGCGATGTATCTGGCGGCGCGATCGGGCGGTCTATTCCGCCTCTTCGAACAGATCCTGCGCGTTCTGCGCGGTGGCCGAGAGGCGCACCGTGTCGCCCTCGATATCGGCGACCAGGCCGATCGGCAGCCAGTGATGCTTCGCACCCTCGCCGCCCGGCCCCTGCGGGCTATCGGCCCTGGTCAGCTTGATCCGGTCGCCATCCATATGATCGACGGTGCCGAGATGGACGCCGTCGGCGCCGATCACCGTCATATTGTCCTTGATGCTGCTGGCATCGACCATCGTGATCCTCCTCATCTGCGTGCAGGGATCAAACGAGCCGCCCCGCGATTGGATGCATGGGGCGCGGGCCGGAGCGCCGCTGTATGATCGCGCCGTTCGTCATCGCCGCGCTCGCCGCGATCGCGGTGCTGATCGCGTGGAAGCGCACCCGCCGCGAGCAACCGATTCCGCGCCTCGTCGTGCTGCTGGCCGTCGCCATCGTCGTGCTGGCCGGGGTGGGCGTGCTGTTCACCGCAAGGAGCCACTGATGCGCCCGCGCTTGCTCGCCTTGCCGCTCTTTGCCGCCCTCGCCGCCTGCGCTGCGCAGGTCACGACCGCCGTCGCCCCCACCGCGCCGGGCTTTCTGCTCGGCGTCTGGCACGGCTTCATCTTCCCCGTCGCATGGGTCTTGTCGTTGTTCATGTCCGATGTCGCGATCTATGCCGTCCCCAACAACGGCGGCTGGTACGATTTCGGCTATTTCATCGGGATCGCCTTCCTGGGGATCGGCGCGCGCAAGGGCGGCGCGACCGTCTACGTCCGCACGAGGCACCCCCGATGACCATCGCCATTTTCATTGCTCCCCCAATCATCATGGGGCTGACCGCGGCCGCGGCGGCGGCGGCCACCGCCTATGTCGTCACGCGCCCGGTGGTGACCGAGCAGGGTGTCTACGCGCGGCGGCTGATCGGCACGATGCTGGCGGCGCTCGCGCTCATCCTCGGCATCTTCGCCTTCGCCTTGCTGTCGTTCGAGGGCGTCGGATGACGAGTGCCCCCCGCCTCATGCCTTCGGGCACCCTTTCACCCGTTTCATCTCGCAAGGAGTAAGCTCCATGTCACTCACCGAAGCCCGCAAGCAGTACAAGCCCTTCGAATATCCCTGGGCCTATGATTTCTGGAAGCGCCAGCAGCAGATCCACTGGATGCCCGAGGAAGTGCCGCTGGGCGAGGATTGCCGCGATTGGGCCCAGAAGCTGACCGATCACGAGCGCAACCTGCTGACGCAGATTTTCCGCTTCTTCACCCAGGCCGATATCGAGGTGCAGGATTGCTACCACGACAAATACGGCCGCGTGTTCAAGCCGACCGAGATCAAGATGATGCTCGCCGCTTTCTCCAACATGGAGACGGTGCACATCGCCGCGTACAGCCACCTGCTCGATACGATCGGCATGCCCGAGAGCGAATATGGCGCCTTCCTCGATTATGCCGAGATGAAGGACAAGCACGATTATCTGCAGCGTTTCACCGTCGATACTGATGAGGATATCGCGCGCACGCTGGCGATGTTCGGCGGCTTCACCGAGGGGCTACAGCTCTTCGCCAGCTTCGCGATGCTGATGAACTTCCCGCGCTTCAACAAGATGAAGGGCATGGGCCAGATCATCAGCTGGAGCGTGCGCGACGAGAGCCTGCACTGCGAGGGCATCATCAAGCTGTTCCACGCCTTCTGCAAGGAACGCGATTGCCTGACCCGCGCGGTGAAGGACGACATTCTCGATCAGTGCCAGACGACGGTGCGGCTCGAGGATGCGTTCATCGACCTTGCGTTCGAAATGGGCCCGGTGCCCGGCATGACGCCCAAGGAAATCAAGAAGTACATCCGCTACATCGCCGATTGGCGGCTGAACCAGCTCGGTCTCAAGCCGATCTACATGATCGACGAGCACCCCCTGCCCTGGCTCGCCCCGCTGCTCAACGGCGTCGAGCACGCCAATTTCTTCGAACAGCGCGCCACCGAATATTCCAAGGCCGCCACGCGCGGCAATTGGAACGAGGTATGGGACAGCTTCGACAAGCGCCAGAAAGCCAACCACGCCAAGGCCGCGAACGAAGACGGCGAAGCGCCGCAGGATATGTTCGACAAGGCGGGGATTGCGGCGGAGTAAGGCGCGTCGCGCAGCGGATTAGCGCAAGCTAATCCGCGCTCCCGGCCGGCCGCGCCAAGCGCCGACCGACGGCATGGGATTTACTCACATTAGACAAAGATCAAGAGGAGAAGAGGAAATGGCAAGAGTCCGCGAACGAGAGTTAGTCATTCCAGCGCTGATCGCTGCCAGAGATGCAGGAGGGACCATCTCTATGCCGAAACTAATTACGGAACTTGAGGCATTATTTAAACCAGATGGAATAGACGCAGAGATATTGAACGATCGCAACGACACGCATTTTAGCCAGAAGGTACGAAATCTAGTTTCCCATCGAGACACAACTACAAGCATGTTCACGAAAGGCTATGCCACATATCATGCCTCTACAGAGGAGATTACGATAACCGACACCGGGGTAAAATTTCTCGATCAAGTACCGACTGCATAACGGGATTTGTAGCCAGGCTTGAACCATTTCAGTTCAGTCCCGTTCGCGGCTTCTTTGTCCCAAACGAACCAAGCATAAGCGGTAGTCCCCGAGCCTTTTTTTACTGCCCCGGCAGGATAAAAGGTTATCCGCTCGCTAAAAACCCATACTCGAGAAGGTGGCGTATCGGAGAAAATCGTCCGCTGCCGATTGGCGCCTTCGAGAAAAGCAAGTCGGAGCAAGAAAGCAAACTTCTTCTCGGCTGAGCGAAGCCCAGCCCGCACGAATCCTTCAGCCGCGTTATAAGGTGGATTCGTTATTATATTTGATGATTGACGCTCGCCTTCCAAGAAATCGACTCCATCGTCTCCATACCCTCGGTCATAGAGATCCGAGCTACTGACTGGATTGCCCGTTAATTTCAACACTTCTGACATAGCGCCGTTACCGCACGCACTTTCCCAAATCTCGCCGACGAACTTTTCGTTGTCGATCAGTGCATGAGTTGCCCACGGAGGCGTTGGAAAGAAATCAGGGCCATTGAGATCAGCAAAACGTTTCAGGGTAGGCTTAAACCCCCCGTTGAGATTGTAGGTTATGTCCATCAATAAAGTGTATCAGAATCAATCTGTTAGTCAACATCGCGCTAAGTGACTCTAGAGATTCAACTTTCCATGCAACACCGCGACGGGCACCTTCAATTCTCCGTTAACGATGGTCCAGAGAGCCTGTTTAAGTACCCGCTTCCAGCTTCGTTTACGCCTGAAAGCACTCGCGCCTATGCCACGCAAGGTAACGCACATGCGGCCGATGGGCGTCAGAAACCGGCAACCGCGCCTTGCGATCACCGTAAATCAGCTTCGACACGCCCTCGATATCGTTGATCTTACGCGAGAGTAGGATTTCCCCCTCGTCGCTCAGGGTGATCAGCCCGCGATCGAACATCCAGTGCACCGTGCCCGAAAGTGCGATCCCGTTATTAACCACATCAGGCCCACCGGCTCCCACGCTCATGATATGCGCGGCCTGTGCCTCAGCTCTACCGCCGCCATTGATCAACTTCATTCCTGTCAACGCGCACCGACAATCGTATACGTCAAGAACACGCTTGCGAAACTGCCGATCCCGGACCGTGCGGCTGACCAGCATGGTCGCTCTGTCGATAGGTCCTTCCCACTCAAAACGTTCCTCGCGAACCATGCTTGATGACGGCTCGTGGTCGTCGATCCTGGGTAGAAGGTCGTCCTCATCAACCAACCCAAGATCGACGATCCGATTGAAGTCTTCATCTGAGATTGTCCGAATGGACTGAATAGCACGCCCATTGTTCAAACGCCCGTCGGGGTTCAGAAGCCCACGCTCGACCGCCCGACCGTCCAATTGAAAAGGCACGTCGCGCCCGAACTCCAGATAGGAGCCGGGCTCGATGAGCCCCAGATACATATCCTCATTCGCCGGATCGGATACGATCCTATCGAACTTAGCGACCGCGTAATACCCACGTCGGCCTGCACGTCTGGGCTCTTGATAGATGATCCAATTACCCAGAATCTTTGAGGCATTTGCCCTCCATCGCTCCGGGAAGCGGTAAAAGCGCTCCGGCTCATCCTGATAGATCGAATGCGATCCAATCACGAAAATGCCTTTGCTCGCTCCGTTTCGAAATGAATCGAGTGCAGCCCCTCTCCAGCGGTAGGTGCCCTGATCAAGAAACTCGATCAGCCCGGTGTCGCGCAACTGCTGCAATTCACGGCTCAAGGTCTGATGCGGTGTGGCTCCGGCAGACCCGGTATCTGCTACAATGGCATCAAGCTGGGAATCGATCAGTGCTTGCCGCGTGAATATGCCTGAGCCGGTTTCTGCCACGTGGCGACGGACGGCATTTGTTACCGCTTCGAACCAACTTCTACCGGCCACCGATTGCCCCCGCTTATGATCCCATATCCTAATCCGATGAAAAAACCCGGCAAGCGCGTCATTTCATCCCACTGCCTCCATTGCGGCCGCGGCGAGATTTCACACAACGCATAATGACGGCGCCTTCAATTATGCACTTGGCCAACACAAAACGTCGTTCAACGAGTGGGATGTATCGGAGCCGAAACCGAAAGTGCAATCATCCCAGCCGGGATAATACCCTCAGCACCACGGCGCGCGCCGTCCGCCCCATTCGCGGGCCAGCCCTTCGTCCACCAGCACCGCGCCCAGCGATTGACCGTCGCGCTCGACGATCCTGAGCTTGCGGCCATAGCGATCGGTATCGCGGTCGGCCGTCACCAGCGTGAACGGCCCGGCGTTGAGCAGCGCCTGCAACCGCACGGTCGCCGCATGGCCCAGCCGCCTCTCCTCGGCGCAGCGCGGCGGATGCGTTTCGGGGGCGTCGATATCGGCCACGCGCACCTTCTCGCCGTCGATCCAGAACGTATCGCCATCGACCACGCAATTGGTGCCGCCGCCGGTGAAGCATCGCCCGAAATGCCGCGCCGGCATCGCCGTGCCCGCGCCCCTCAGTGTCACCAGCGCGCGCGCCGCCGTCGCGGCCCGATCGGCCGTCGTCGCCACCGTGCCCAGCGCCTGCCCGGCGCGCTCGGGCGCCGCAATCACCAGCCCCAGCGCAATCCCGCCCGCCATCATCAGCGCAACATCGCGCACTCCCAGCGCACCCCACTGCCCGCGCCGCCGATACCGCCGCGCCCGCTTGCGATGGAATTCGGGTTCGTACTTCATCACGCTCCTGCCCCCGCCATCATGCGGTGCCGCCATCACCAAATCGTTGACGGCGCGCTGCAGGTCAGCGCCCAACCGAGTCCGTTTCGGGCCGGGCTGCCGGAATCGTGTCCATCATGGCGCTATTGCCGGGTGTGCCGCCGGGGTTGACGCACCGCGCCTGCTCCCGTCCGCGCGCGGATCGTCTATTCGACCATCGTCGCATTGCCGACGAAGCCCAGCCGCGTGACCCCGGCGCGCTTCACATCGGCGAGGACACGGGCGAACCGATCGTAACGGGCATCGGGATCGGTGCGCATGACGAGTTCGTTCGCCGGATCGGCCCTCTGCACCGCAAGCCGGCCGATCAGCGCCGCATCGCTCGCCGGCGCACCATCGAGCGTCAGGCCGCCGTCGCGCGCGATCGCCAGTTCGTGCGTCACGCGGTCAGCGACGGCGACCGGCCCCGGCTGCGGCAGGTCGATCGGCACCTCGTGCATCATCGTCGGGATGGTGAGGATCATCATCACGAGCAGCACCAGCAGCACGTCGATCAGCGGGGTGATATTGATCGCAAACACCGGCACGGGCTCGGCCGGGGCGGCGAAAACGGGACGATGACGCATATCAAGGCCTCCCGACAATGTAATGTGATACCATCACGCAATTGATGACGCGTCAAGCCCCGCACTCGTTCGGCCGCCCCTTCGGCGCGATCAGCCATATCGGCACATAGATATGTCCTACAAACGCCTATTAGGTTATATCGGTACGGCGCCAGGCTTGAAGGAACGATCATGGCTCATTCGCGACCGCACGAACCCGTCCGTGCCCCTGTGCCGAGCGCCTGCATCGTTACAGGCGGACCGCTACGGGCGCGCAGGGCGTGGCGCCGGGGCATGCCTACCCCCTTGCAACTGTCAACTTTGTCAACTTCGCGCGGCCCCGACGCGGCTGACCGCGCGACAACGGTTGTCGACATGCTGCGTGCAAGCGGGATGGCATATACTCAGGCATGTCGCCGCGCGGCGTCGTTCTCGGGCGCCCTTTTCAGGCGCGCATCCGCGATTCGCTACCCGTATCGCCGACAGCGCGCGCGACCCGGCTGGTGCCGGTCGCGCGATGTCCGCAAGCCGGTCCGGCGCACAATGAAGCGTGCCGGACCGACCCCCCAGAAACGCCTGCCCGCAAGGGCAGACGCAAGCGGCGTGACGCCGATCTTCCGTTTGGCGCGGAAATGGCCGTTACGCAACCGTCTTGACGTCGTTCGGCGCCGGGCGCGCGACGATTTCAGCGCCGCGCCGGCCCTGCCGGGGCCGTGGTGATGGTCCGCACCACCGGGGGTCGCGCGGGAATCGTGACCGTGGTTTCGGTCTGCGGCGGATAATAATAGCCATTGGCAAACACGCCCCCGCAATCGCCCACGCACCGCGTCACCACCTGCGCGGGATAGCGGGCGTCATCGGGCTGCACCGCGACGCGCGGCGCGGCGTGGTAACCGTCGTCATAGGCCGGATCGTCATACCCCCGATCGTCATCGCCCCAATCCATGTCGCCACGGTGATCGCGGACTTGCCCCGCGCGGTCGATCAGCACCGCATCGTCATAGTAACGCGACCAGACATAGCCGCGCGGCGGCCGCGGCAGCCCGTAATCGGCCCAGTCCCACACCGTCCACGATGGCGACAGCCAATAAGGCGGCAGCACATCGCCGCGCACCGGCTGGCGATACGCCGTCCAGCCGCCGGGCGCGCCCGCACCGCCATACCAGCGATCCTCAATCGCACCGCCCCAGCGCTGGCCGGCGCCGTTCCAATGCCACGAACCACCACGCTCGCCACGCCACTCGCCGTGGGTTTGGGGGCCATGAATCTGGCCGCTGCCCTGCCAATGACCCACACCGCGATGGCCGTGATGTTGCGCCAGGGCAGGCGTCGCGAGCATCGCCGCCGATGCCGCCATTGCGATCAGGAATCCGCGCATATCGCCTCTTTATCGCTGCTATCGTGCCTCGATATCTAGCATTTCGGCGCTGGAGCGGAAAGTTGGCCGAGTCCCGATTTGGGTCAGGAAAGCCGCGTTGCCAGCAGCGCGCCGATCGCCTCGCACCCCGCCGCATCCTCGGCATCGAACCGGCCGACATGCGGACTATCGAGATCGAGCACCCCGATCAGCCGCGCGCCCGCGACGATCGGCACCACCAGTTCGGACGCGCTCGCCGAATCGCACGCGATATGCCCCGCAAAGGCGTTGACGTCCTCGACCAATTGCGTCGTCCGGCTTGCCGCGGCGGTGCCGCACACCCCGCTGCCGATCGCGATCCGGATGCATGCCGCCTTGCCCTGGAACGGCCCGAGCACCAGTTCATCGCCAACAAGACGATAGAAACCCGCCCAATTGAGATCAGGCAGGAATTGCCAGATGACGGCAGCCGCATTGGCCATGTTGGCGATCGCATCGGGCTCGTCGGCGGTGAGCGCGTCGATCGCGCTCAGCAGGTCACGATAAAGCTCCGTCTTCGAGCCGGCGGTGACATCGAAATGGTACATCGTACTTCCTATAACCGCACCGGCCCGCTCCCCACCCTAATCCAGCCGCACCCGGCCGCGCCCGGCCTTGATCGCGCTGCGATTTTTCTTGGCGTCGACGCGCCGCGCCTTGACCGCGCGACTCACCTTGGTGGGGCGCCGCTTGACCGGGCGTTCATGCGCCTTGGCGAGCAGTTCGACAATCCGCGCGCGGGCATCGGCACGGTTGGCCTCTTGCGTGCGAAAACGCCGCGCGGTGATCACCAGATCGCCCGCGCCGGTCATCCGGCTCCCCGCGAGCGTCTTCAGCCGCCGATAGACGTCGGGTGCGAGCCCCAGTTGGAACACATCGACGCGCAACTGGCACGCCGTCGCCACCTTGTTGACATTCTGCCCGCCGGGCCCGGTCGAGGCCAGGAACCGTTCTTCGATCGCATCCTCGGGGATCGCGATCTCAGCCATCGAACCCCGCCGCGCGGAACCGGTCGGGAAACGGCGCGACCGCATCGATCGGCGGCTTGCCGTCGCGAGCGATGACAAGCTGCGCCGCGTGCAGCAGGAACGGCGCGCGCGCGCTGCCCCGCCCGCCCTTGCCGTACACCGGATCGCCCACCACGGGCACGCCCAGTCCTTCGGCGGCGTGGACGCGGATCTGGTGGGTACGCCCCGTCTCGGGCATGAACTCGACCAGCGTGCGTGCGTCCCTGGTCTCGATCACCCGCCAGCGCGTGCGCGAGGGCTTGCCGTTGCGCGCGCCCGTCATCCGCCAGCCTTGCTCGGCGCTGCTGATCTTGACGAGCGCGAGATCGATCAGGCCTTCCGCGCCGTCGGGCACACCCTCGAGCACCGCGAGATAGCGTTTTTCGACGCGCCCTTCCTCGAACGCGCGCTGGAACCGCTTATGCGCCTTGGGGTTGCGCGCGAGCAGCAGGCAGCCCGAGGTGTCGCGATCGAGCCGATGCACTGCCTGCGGCCAGCGTTTGAACCCGAAGGTCAGGCTTTCGAGATGGTTTTCGAGGCTGATCGATCCGTCACGCGGCGGATCGACGGGCAGGCCCGACGGCTTGTCGAGGACGATGGCCTCGCCATCGAGAAAAATCACGCGGTCGCTGAGCATGGTCGCGCTCTTGCCACCAAGCGGTGCCGCATGCCAGAGCCGCCGCGTCTCGCAGGACACGAATAATGCCGCTCCGCTTCGCTTTCACCGCCGTCACGCTGATCGCGGCCGCCCCCGCTCTCGCGGGGCAGGCCGCGCCGCCACGACTCTATGGCCATCTCGCCTATCCCGATGCCGATCCGACAACGCTCGTCGAGGCCCCAACGGGGTTCGCGGTGCGCGGGCGCTGCCTGCTGCGCCCCGAAGTGTTGCCCGATCTGACTGCACTGATCGCCGCGGCACAGGCCGCGGGGGTGCCGGGGACAGTGCAGGCCGCATCCTGCTATCGCTCGGCGGCGCACCAAAATGCGGTATTCTGTGCCACCGATCCCGAAGGCCAACCGCGCTGCAACGAGCCCGCGCGCCGCGCGATGAGTGTCGCCCCGCCCGGCCATAGCGAGCATTCGACCGGCTTCGCGATCGATTTCACCACCCGGCCGTCGCCCGGTTGCGACGATGTCGAATATTGTTTCGATCGCACCCCGCTCGGCCAATGGCTGCTCGCGCACGCGACCGATTACGGCTTTGAACTCTCGTTCCCGTGGAAGAACAGCCAGAGCGTGACGTGGGAACCATGGCATTGGCGCTGGGTGGGCCGATCGGCGACCGAACCCGGTGCGCGCGCGGCACGGATGCTGTTCACCACCGCCCGCGCCGACTTTCCCGCCAAGCCACGCCTGCCCAATCTGGTCGTGCGCGTCGTTTCGCAGCCGCCGGTGCCCGAAACGGATTGAGCCGCCGTTTGCCCCGAGCCTGTCGAAGGGGGCCGTTCTTGCTTCCCAGCCTGAGCGCGCGGGAGAACGGTGCTTCGACAGGCCCGGCACGAACGGATCGACGAGGCAGACCGGCCCCTGATCAGGCCGCGAGCTTGACCGCCATCTCGGCGATCCTTTTGCCCTGATAGCGCGCACCGCCGAGGTCGATCTCGCTCGGCTGGCGGCTGCCGTCGCCGTCGGCGATCGTCGAGGCGCCATAAGGCGTGCTGCCATGGACTTCCTTGACGCCCTGCTGGCCCGCATAACCGTAATCGAGGCCGACCACCGCGAGCCCGAAATGGAGCATGTTGGTGATGATCGAGAACAGCGTCGTCTCCTGCCCGCCATGCTGGGTCGCGGTCGAGGTGAACGCGCCGCCGATCTTGCCGTTGAGCTTGCCCGACGCCCACAGCCCGCCGGCGGTATCGAGGAACGCCGCCATCTGGCTCGGCATCCGGCCGAAGCGCGTCGGCGCGCCGATGATGATCGCATCGTAAACGGCGAGCGCATTGACGCTCTCGATCACCGGATGCGCGGTATCGGCCTTGAACCCGGCTGCGGCGACGACCGCGGCAGGCGCGGTTTCGGGCACGCGGCGGATGTCCACCTCCGCCCCGCCGGCGCGTGCGCCCTCGGCAACGGCATCGGCCATCTGCTCGATATGGCCGTAGGACGAATAATAGAGGACGAGAACCTTGGTCATGGGGGATTCCTTTTGATGTGATGGCCCGTCACCCCGGCGCAACCGGGGTGACGGGTGTGGTGTGGGTTATTCGGCGTCGACGAGGACGATTTCGGCATCGTCGATCGCGGTGATGGTGACGGTCTGGCCGCCCGACAGCGCCGCACCGTCGCGCGCCGCGAAGCGCACGCCGTCGATCTCGATCGCGCCGGTTGCAGGGACGAGATAGGCATGCCGCCCCTCACCGACGCTATGCGTCAGGCTCTCGCCCGCCTTGATCGTCGCGCCCAGCACGCGGGCATCGGCACGGATCGGCAGGGCGCCTTCGTCGCCTTCGAACCCGCTCGCCAACGTCACGAACTGACCCGAGCGATCGGCCTTGGGGAAAGGCTTGGCGCCCCAGGACGGGCTGCCGCCCTGTCGTCTGGGCTCGATCCAGATCTGGAACAGCGTCGTCGTCTCGCCTTCGAGATTATATTCGGCGTGACGCACCCCGGTGCCCGCGCTCATCACCTGCACGTCGCCCGCCGCGGTGCGGCCCTGATTGCCCATCGAATCCTGGTGCGTGATCGCGCCGGTGCGAACATAGGTGATGATCTCCATGTCACGGTGGGGATGCGGCGGAAAACCCGAATTGGGGCCGATCTCATCGTCATTCCACACCCGGATCGCGCCCCAGCCCATCCGGTTGGGATCGTAATAATCGGCGAAGGAAAAATGGTGGCGCGCGTTGAGCCAGCCGTGATCGGCGTGGCCGAGACTCTCGAAACTGCGTTTCTCGATCATGTTCCTATCTCCCGAAGGATTGCTTGACCCCAAGATAGGGCGCATGATCGAAGCGTAAATCGAAACGTTAGAAACGGATTGTTTCTGGAATGCGGCTACCCGATTTCGAAGCCTGGGCAATCTTCGCCACTGTGGTCGAGCAACGCTCGTTCAGCGGCGCGGCCGAGGCGATCGGTCTTTCCAAGGCGACCGTCTCGAAGGCGGTATCGCGGCTCGAGACGCAACTCGGCACCAGCCTGTTCCACCGCACCTCGCGACGGCTGACGCTCACCGAAAGCGGCAAGGCGCTCGCCGATCATGCGCGCCGCATCGTCGCCGAGGGCGTGGCCGCCGAAGAAGCCGCGCGCGACAGCGCGACGCTGCCCGCCGGGCTGGTCCGCGTCGCCGCACCGATGACCTTCGGCATGGCCTATCTCGCCCCCGCCATCGCCGAATTCCTCGCCGCGCATCCCGACATCGAAATCGATCTCAACCTCTCCGACGCCAGGGTGGATATCGTCGCCGAGGGGTTCGACATCGCGCTGCGCATCGCCGATCTGCCCGATTCATCGCTGCGCGCGCGCCGTCTGTGCGGAATCGCGGTGTATGTCGTCGCCGCACCTTCCTATCTCGCGCGCCACGGCCGCCCGACGCACCCGGCCCAGCTCGCCGAGCATGAATGTATCGGCTACACCAACGCCCCCGGCGCGACGTGGCGCTTCACCGGCCCCGACGGCGAGGAGGCCGCGGTACGGCCGACCGGGCGGCTGACGAGCAACAGCGGCGATGCCATGCTGCCGGCGCTGCGCGCCGGCCTGGGGATTGCACGGCTGCCCGATTTCATCGTCGACGCCGATATCGCCGCGGGCACCTTGGAAGCGATCCTTCCCGACTGGCGTCCGCCGCCGATCGCGCTCCACCTGATGACGCCGCCCAGCCCGCTCAGGCCCGCGCGCGTCGAGGCGCTGATCGATTTCCTTGCGGCGCGTTTTCGCGATTCCGCCCCGCGTGCCGCGTGATCGCCGCCCGCCCCCCCATCTTAGGAATTGGCCGCCGAACGCGGCGCCGGCGCACGCGGCGCTAACGATTCGCTAACCTCCTAAATGGCGCGACTCGCGCAATTCTGCGGATTAAGCCCAAATTAACCTTTTGCCTTCAGACCTTCTTTGGTTAATGAAGATGTCGAAACATGCTGAGCCGGTGGGTGGCTCATCGCGACGGCAACAAGGGGTAAGCGCATGCGCGTGCTGCTGATCGAAGACGAGCCAACAACGGCAAAGGCAATCGAGTTGATGCTCTCGGCCGAAGGGTTCAACGTCTACACCACCGATCTGGGCGAAGAAGGCCTCGATCTGGGCAAGCTCTACGATTACGACATCATCCTGCTCGATCTCAATCTGCCGGACATGCACGGCTATGACGTGCTCAAGAAGCTGCGCGTCGCGCGGGTGCAGACGCCGGTGCTGATCCTGTCGGGCGTCAGCGAGATGGATTCGAAGGTCCGCAGTTTCGGCTTCGGGGCCGACGATTACGTCACCAAGCCGTTCCACCGCGAAGAACTGGTCGCACGCATCCACGCCGTCGTCCGCCGCTCGAAGGGCCACAGCCAGTCGGTCATCAAGACCGGCAAGCTCGCGGTCAATCTCGACGCCAAGACGGTCGAGGTCGATGGCTCGCGCGTCCATCTGACCGGCAAGGAATATGCGATGCTCGAGTTGCTGAGCCTGCGCAAAGGCACCACGCTGACCAAGGAAATGTTCCTCAACCACCTCTATGGCGGGATGGACGAACCCGAACTCAAGATCATCGACGTCTTCATCTGCAAGCTCCGCAAGAAGCTGAGCATGGCGTGCGAAGGCGACAATTACATCGAAACCGTCTGGGGCCGCGGCTATGTGCTGCGCGAGCCCGAGGAAGAGAAGGCAGCGCAGGTGGCGGTCGCGTAACACCCGATCACCCGAGCTGGCGGCCGCGGTGTCGGGGGGCACCGCGGCCGCTTCTTTTTGTGGGAGAAGCGTCATGCCGGACTGGTTCCGGCATCCAACGAGCGACCGGACGCTAGCTCAACCGCTCCAGCCCCAACCCCACCGCAAGATCATTCCATTCCGGATTACCGCGCTCGATTAGATTGCACTTCCAGTCGCGCGGCCATTTCTTGATCGCCTTCTCGCGCGCGATGACGGTCTCCATCGTCTCGCCGACATCGTACCAGACGAGCATCTTGCAGCCATACCGCCTAGTAAAGCCGTCAAATGTCTCTTCGCGGTGCTGCATGACCCGGCCGACCAGATTGGAGGTCACGCCGACATAGAGCGTACCGAGATGGCCGCTCGCCATCATGTAAACGCAGGGCAGCCTTTCCCGCATGGCATCGGTGTGCGGCACGTTGGATGCCGGAACAAGTCCGGCATGACGTTAAGTGTAAATGGCTATTTCTTCTCCCACATCATCTTGCCGCCGACCCAGGTCTGTTCGACCTGCATGTTCCACAGTTCGCCCGCGGTCGCGAGCAGGGGATCGGCGTCGACGATGATGAAATCGGCCCAAAGCCCCGGCGCGAGGCGGCCGATCCGATCCTCGGCGAACCCGGCATAGGCGCCCCCCATCGTATAGGCACGCCACGCCTGTTCGCGGGTGATGCGTTCTTGCGGCTGCCACCCACCGAACGGCGCCCCCGATCCGTCAGCCCGCGTGAAGCCCGCGACCCAGCCATGGAAGGGGTTGAAATCGTCGTTGGGATAATCCGATCCGAACGCCAGCGGCACGTGGTTTTCGAGCATCGCGTGCCACGCATAGGCGCCCGCCAGCCGATCGGGGCCCAACCGCGCCTCGGCCATCGTCCGATCCGACAGTGCATGGATCGGCTGCATCGACGCGATGATGCTGCCCTGGGCAAAGCGGGAAAGATCGGCGGGATCGACGATCTGGGCGTGCTCGATCCGCCAGCGGCGATCGCCCTTATACGTATCCGACACCGCCTCGATCGCGTCGAGCGCCTCGGCATTGGCCTTGTCGCCGATCGCGTGGACCGCGACCTGGAAGCCATCCATCGCGGCGCGGCTCATCAGATTCTTGAGCTGGTCGTCGCTGAGCACGCACTGCCCGCGCTCCTTGGGCGCGTCGGCATAGGGCGCCTTGAGGCACGCCCCGCGCGATCCCAGCGCGCCGTCGGCGAACAGCTTGACCCCACCCATCCTGAGCTTGTCCTCGTACAGCCACGGCGAGGGCGCCCCGCCCGCCGCGCGGTTCGCGGTCCGGATGCTGTCGGCATAGCTCATGATGCGGATACGCAGCAGGTTCTTGTCGGCGACCCGGCGATAGACCAGCCAGTCGTCGAGCGTGGTGCGCATGTCGGCAGTGGCGGTGATGCCCCTGGCGAGCAGCAGTTGCTGCGCCTGGATGAACGCCATGTCGCGTTCGCGTGCGAGCGGCTGTGGCACCACCTTCAGGATCATCAGTCGCGCGGCATCGGTGAGGATACCGTTTTCGATCCGTCCGCCCGGCGGCGCCTTGGTCGCGGGCGTGATCCCCGCCGCCTTGAGCGCGGCGGCATTGACCCATACCGCATGGCTGTCGATCCGCGTCAGCGCGATCGGGCGGCCGCCCGCCAGGGCGTCGAGTTCGGCCGCGGTCGGGAAGCGGCCCAAGCCCCATTTCTCCTGATCCCAGCCGCCACCCAAAATCCATGCCCGCTCGGGATTGACCTCGGCATAGGCAGCGATCTTTGCCTGCGCCTCGGCCAGCGAGCGGGTGTCGGACAGGTCGAGTTCGACCGATCGGAACCCCAGATCCATGATGTGCCCGTGCGCGTCGACGAACCCCGGGAGCATCACCTTGCCATGCATGTCGGTGCGCCAGTCGAGCTTTTCGGGGCGCTTGTCCTTGCGGCCGAGCAACTTGGTGATCCGCCCGTCGGTCGTCATCAGCAACCCGGTGAAGCGGACGACCTCGCCATGTTCGTCGAGCGTGATACCGTTGACGTTATCGACCAGCGCATCGGCCGCCGCCGGCGTGGTCATCAGCAACGCCGCCAGCGCTGCCATCGATCGTGAGAACAGGATTTTCACTGGAGCTTTCACGGGGGCAATCTCCAGCGCGGCCGTCATCCGCGCGGTCTGAGTCAGCAACGCCGCATCGCATAAGGGGTGTTCCGCCGACGCGCCAGATGGTCTAGGCGAACCGCCTGCCTCCGTTCGTCCCCGCCTTTGATGGGGGTTGTCGAAGCACCGCCGGGCTCGTCGGCGGATCGGGGGACGCAATATGGCCCATCCAACGAGTTCGGGCCGACCGGAGTATCGAATGGCAACGCACGCGACCGCATCCGCCCCTGTCCTTCCCGTTTCGATCGAGGATGTGCGCGCCGCGCACCAGCGGATTGCCGACGCGATCGTGCGGACACCGACGCTGGTCAGCCGGACGCTGTCGGAGCTGACCGGCGCCAAGGTCTATCTCAAGTTCGAGAATCTGCAGTTCACCGCCGCCTATAAGGAGCGCGGGGCGCTCAACACCTTGCTCCAGCTCGACGCGGCGGCGCGCGCCAAGGGCGTGATCGCGGCGTCGGCGGGGAACCACGCGCAAGGCCTCGCCTATCATGCGCATCGCCTTGGCATCCCCTCGACGATCGTCATGCCCAGAACCACCCCGACGGTGAAGGTGACGCAGACCGAAGGCCATGGCGCAACCGTCATCCTCGAAGGCGATACGTTCGACGCCGCTTATGCCCATGCGCGCGCGCTCGAGGCCGAGCGCGGCTACACCTTCGTCCACCCGTTCGACGATCCGCGCACGATTGCGGGGCAAGGCACGACCGCGATCGAGATGCTCGAGGACGCGCCCGATATCGACACCTTCGTCACGCCGATCGGCGGCGGCGGGCTGATCTCGGGGATCGCGACGGTCGCGCGCGCCTGGCCGAAGGACATCGAGGTCGTCGGCGTCCAGGCCGAATTGTTCCCCTCGATGTACAACCGCATCAACGGCACCAGCATGGCGTGCGCGGGCGATACGCTGGCCGAAGGTATTGCGGTCAAGGAACCGGGTCAGCTCACCGGCCAGATGGTCGAGGCGCTGGTCGACGACATCGTGCTGGTCAGCGAGCGCAGCCTCGAAGAGGCCGTGAGCCTGTTGCTCCAGATCGAAAAGACCGTGGTCGAGGGCGCGGGCGCGGCGGGGCTCGCGGCGCTGCTCGCCTATCCGGAGCGTTTCAAGGGCAAGACCGTCGGCATCATCCTGTGCGGCGGCAATATCGACACCCGGCTGCTCGCCAACGTGCTGCTGCGCGATCTCGCGCGCTCGGGGCGGCTCGCACGACTGCGTATCCGGCTCCAGGATCAGCCCGGCGCGCTCTACAATGTCGCGCGGATCTTCGATCAGCAGCGCGCCAACATCATCGAAGTCTATCACCAGCGCGTGTTCACGACGCTGCCCGCCAAAGGCCTGATCACCGACATCGAGTGCGAAACGCGCGATGCCAAGCATCTCGACCGGCTGATCGAGGCACTGCGCACCGGCGGCTATGAGGTGAGCCAGGTCGAACTCGCCTGAGCGGTGTTTTTGTTTGAGAGCGGCAGTTTCGTTTGAGGACCGCACCGGCCCGCTCCCCCACCCCACCTCCCACTCAGTATACTGCCGTTGGGAGGTGGGGTGGGGGAGCGGGCCGGTGCGGATCTTCCACAAATACGACGTGGGGGAGCGGGCCGGTGCGGCTTCACCCACTACAAATACGTGACGAACGGAATCGTGCCTGCGGCGAAGCGAGTCGCGGGACTCTTTCCGCCGAGTCCCGCGCGAGCGTAAACTGGCTGGTGCGGGGTTAGTCACTATATCCGCAAGCTGCCGGGGGCATCTTTGGTGGCGGTTCGTGCGCGATCCTGGGCCTTCTTGGTGTTTTGGGTCGCAACCTGCCGGGATCGCGCATGGACTGCGCCGTCGGATCGCATCGCCACGCCTCGAGCGTGGCGGCTCCCGCGCATTCCCGTCTTTTCGATGAAAAACAGCGCGTTAACCTTCTTTCATGGTAAAGCGCCTTTTCATCACGATTCATCCGATTCATACTGGTGCCAAGACGAACGCTTTCGTCGACGACCAGAGGAACGCCCCCGTGACCGCTCCATTCCGATTTCCGCGGTTCTTCGTAACCAGCCCATCGCCCTGCCCCTATCTGCCGGGGCGGCAGGAACGGAAGGTGTTCACCGAACTTTCGGGCCCGCACGCTGCCGAATTGAACGATGCGTTGGGCCGGATCGGGTTTCGCCGCAGCCAGGCGGTCGCGTATCGCCCGAGTTGCGCAGGCTGCACCGCGTGCCAATCGGTGCGCGTCGTCGCCGACGAATTTCACCCGAACAGCACCCAGCGCCGCGTGCTGCGCCGCAACGCCGATCTCGACGTACGTGCCTGCCGCCCCTGGGCCACCGACGAGCAATTCGACCTGCTGCGCCGCTATCTCGCGGCCAGGCACCCCGGCGGCGGCATGGCGAGCATGGACGAGGGCGATTATGCCGACATGGTCGAGCAGAGCCCCGTCTCCTCGTTCGTGATCGAATATCGCGAGCCCGCGCCGGCGGGCGAGATCGGCCGGCTGGTCGGCGCCTGCCTCACCGATCGGCAGGCCGACGGTCTGTCGATGATCTACAGCTTCTTCGATCCCGCCCATGCCGAGCGCCACGGCCTCGGCAATTTCATCATCATGGATCACATCCTGCGCGCCCGCGCGGTGGCCCTGCCCTATATCTATCTCGGTTATTGGGTGAAGGGCTCGCGCAGCATGGAATATAAGACGCGCTATCGCCCGATCGAGGTGCTCGGGCCGCAGGGGTGGAAACTGCTGCCCGAGGATGAGGAAGCCCTGGCTCCCCGGCACGTCCGCGCGCGCGCGCCGGCCTGAGCGCAGCGCTCCAGCGTCGATCCGGTTCTGATCGAACTGTCTCGACGCTGAATTATCTTTTGTTTGCCGTTACTTCCGAGCCGCCAGATGCTTCCATCTGGCTCGAAATCACTCTATTCTACCAACCCGGTCAGCATCGCGGGCGTCAGCACCTGCGGCAGCACGCGGGGCTCGACAGCGCCCGGCGCGTAATACAGATAGAGCGGCACCCCGGCGCGATTGTGCGCCTGGATGAAGCGCCCGAGCGCGGGATCGCCATCGGTCCAGTCGCCCACCAGCACCGCGACATCGTGCCGCGCGAAGGCATCGCCTACGCTGCCGGTCTCGATCGCGACCTTTTCGTTGACCTTGCACGTCAGGCACCAATCGGCGGTGAAATAGGCAAAGACCGGTCGCCCGGCGTCGCGCAGCGCCGCCAGCCGCGCCTCGCTGAACGGCTCGGCCCCCGCGACCGGCACACTCGCCTGATGCGGCAGCCGCGTCACCGCCGCCGCCCCCACCGCGCCAACCCCAACCAGCGCGACCGCGGCCAGCACACCGCCCGCGAGCCCGCGCGCCTGCCGCCGCCCCGCAAGCCACAGCAGCCCGCCCAATAGCAGCGCCGCGATCACCCCGAGCACCACACCGGCATTGCCCGCCTGGCGCGACAACACCCACAGCAACGCCAGCGCGGTCAGCGCCATCGGCACGCTCAGCACGCGCTCGAAAGTTTGCATCCACGCCCCCGGTTTGGGCAATATCCGCCGCAGCGCCGGCACGAACCCGAGCAGCAGGAACGGCAGCGCCAGCCCCAGCCCCAACCCGGCGAACACCGCCAGTGCGGCTCCTGTCGGCAGTACCAGCGCCGCGCCCAGCGCCGCGCCCATGAACGGCCCGGTGCACGGAGTCGCGACGAACGCCGCCAACACCCCGGTCAGGAATGCCCCGCCGCTCCCCGCCGCGCGGTTGACAAAACGCGGCGTCGGGATCTGGAAAACCCCGGCGAGGTTGAGCGCGATCGCCAGCGCGAGCACGAACAGCACCACGATCATCCGTGGATCCTGCAACTGGAACGCCCAGCCGATCGCCGATCCCCCCGCCCTCAGCCCAAGGATGATCGCGCCCAGCGCCACGCAGGTCAGCACCACGCCCGCCGTATAGGCCACCCCCTCGCGCCGCGCGTGTCGCTCGTCGATCCCGGCGCGCGCGAGGCTGAGCGCCTTGAGGCTCAGGATCGGAAACACGCACGGCATGATGTTGAGGATCAGCCCGCCCAGCACCGCGCCCAGAAACGCCAGCAGCGCGGCATTGACGCCGCCCGCTCCGGCGTCGACCGAGGCCACCATACCCGCCGTTGCCGTCAAGCTCAGCCCGCGGTCGGGCCCGATCCGCAGCACGCCCTCAAGGCTTTCCGCACGGGCATCGCCGCTCGCCTTGGTTTCGATCACCACCCGGTCGCCGTCGCGCGACACCCTCTGCGGTGCAGCATAAGCGACCACGTCCGGCGTGATCGCAAAGAAATGCGCATCACCCAGCGGCGCCGTCGCCGGATAGGGCACCGCGATCCGCACCCGGCCTTCGGCAACCTGATAGGTCGCGGGCGACCCGATCGGCTTGGGGATCGCCTGCCGCCAGCCATCGAAGCGCGCGCGGACCCCCGGATCGATCGCACCGTCGCCGATCGTCAAATTGGTCGCCAGATCGGCTGCCTCGGGCACACAGATCTGATCGGTGCACACCAGATAATTGGTGTGCAGCCCGATCTGCAGCGCGGTTCCCGGCGCGAGAGCGGCGGGAATCGACAGCGTCACCAGCGCCGCATAGGGTTTCTCGAACACATGGTTCATCAGCCCGGCGATCAGCAGCGTCTGTGGCATCGGATAGACGGGCGCGCTCGCGGTGACGCCCGCGGGCAATGTCCAGTCGAGCCTGGCCGGAAAGCCTGCATCGCCGGGATTCTGCCAATAACCGTGCCAGCCCGGCTGCGGCCGGGCATCGATCGCGAGCGTCACCTCGCTGCCTGCCGCAGGGGTCGTGGTTTCGGCGACAAGCTGCATCGCCAGATGCGGCCCCGACGGATCGGGCGCAAGCTGGGCATGCGCCGCCGTCACGCCGAGGAGCAGCGCGAGCCATGTCACCAACCAGAAACGTACCGCGTGCAATGGACTTCCTTGCCTCGAAAGCGTCGCTGCTCAATAGCGGGGACGCAGCCTGATCCATAGGGGAAGCCCGTGAAGAAATCGCTTGTCTCGATCGCCGCACTAGCGTTTAGCGCCGCCGCCATGCCCGGCCTCGCCCAAAAGGCGCCGCAGACGGCCGCAGCTCCGGCGATGGCAACCGCGCCCAAATTACTCGTCGTCATCTCGGTCGATCAACTGTCGGCCGATCTGTTCGCCGAATATCGCAACCGCTTTACCGGCGGCTTTGCACGCCTGCTCGACGGCGCGGTGTTCCCCGCCGGCTATCAAAGCCATGCCGCGACGGTTACCTGCGTCGGCCATGCGACGATCCTCACCGGCATGCGCCCGTCGCGCACCGGGATCATCGCCAACGACTGGATCGATTTCGCCTCGCCGCTCGACGACAAGAAGATTTACTGCGTCGAGGACGAAAGCGTCCCCGGCAGCACGCACAAAAACTACACCGTCAGCCCCGATCACCTGATGGTGCCGACGCTCGGCGAGCGGATGAAGACGGCGAACCCGGCAACGCGCGTCGTTTCGGTCGCGGGCAAGGATCGCTCGGCGGTGCTGATGGGCGGCCACAAGGTCGATGAGATGTGGTGGTGGGATCGCGACAGCTTCGTCACCTATGCTGGCCGCGCCACGCCCCCGGTGGTCGCGCGCACCAATCAGGCGGTGGCCGCCGAGATCGCGCGCGCGCAACCGGCGCTCGCGCTGCCCGATTACTGCCGCGCCAAGGATCGCGCGATCCCGCTGGGGGCCAACAAGACCGTGGGCACCGGCCGCTTCGCGCGCGCCGCGGGCGATGCGAGTGCGTTCGGTGACTCCCCCGCCAAGGATGGCGCGACGCTGGCGCTCGCCGCGGGGCTGATCCAGGCGATGCAGCTCGGCAAGGGCCCGCAGACCGACATTATCGACATCGGCGCCTCGGTTTCCGATCATGTCGGCCACAAATACGGCACCGAGGGCACCGAAATGTGCCTTCAACTCACCTCGCTCGATCGCGATCTGGGCGATTTCTTCACGCAACTCGACGCGATGGGGATCGATTATGCCGTCGCGCTGACCGCCGACCATGGCGGCAACGACCTTCCCGAGCGCCAGCGCGAGCAGGCGATGCCGATGGCCGAACGCCTGGCCGCGAGCTTCAATCCCGACACGATCGGCAAGGCGGTAGCGGCGACGCTGGGTCTGTCGGGCAAGCCGCTCGCCTATGAAAGCGGCAATTTCTATGTGACGCCCGACGTCCCCGCCGCCAAAAAGCAGGCCGTCATCGCCGAAACGAAGAAAGTATTGCTCGCGCAGCCGCAAGTCGCCGCGGTGTTCACGGGCGCCGAAATCGCCGCCTCGCCCGACCCCGCCGGCCCGCCCGATATCTGGCCGCTCATCATGCGCGCCAAGGCGTCCTATTACCCCGGCCGCTCGGGCGACCTCATCGTCGCACTCAAGCCGCTCGTGACCCCGATCGCCGATCCGACGCGCGGTTCGGTCGCGACCCACGGCAGCTTCTGGGATTACGATCGCCGCGTGCCGATCCTGTTCTGGCGCAGGGGGATGACCGGGTTCGAGCAGCCGCACGCGATCGAAACGGTGGATATCGCCCCCACGCTGGCCGCGCTCGCGCATGTCGCCACCGGCGCCCCCGCGATGGACGGCCGCTGCCTCGATCTCGATGCGGGGCCGGGGAGCACGTGTCCTTGAGCAAGCGCGGCCTTTATCGCCGCTCGAACCGCCGCACGCCCTGCCCCAGCCGGTTGTCCGCGACCGTGATCGTATCGCCGCTGAGATCGGCGACAAACGCGGGGCTGCGCTCGACCCCCGGCGCCAACCGCGCGTCATTGTCGCGCACCATTAGCCCATCGGCCGAAAAATCGTGCGCCTCGGCGGCGACGACGATGAAGCCCGACCAATTCTCTTTGTCGCGCCCCTGGACAAAGGTGTTGTTCGCGATCAGCCCGGTCGCGCCATTGGGCAGGTCGATCATGTAATTGGTCTTGTGGCCGCGACTGTCGTCGAAGCTGTTGTCGGTGATCGAGACGCGGGGGCTGCGCAGCTTGACGTAATGCCCACCCTGCCCGCGCTCGAAGCGCGAATTGGTGATCGTCACCGAGCCGCGGTTGGCCAGATAGATCGCATGTGCGCAATCGGTCGCCGCGTCGCATGTGCCCAGCCCCGAAAAGGTCGACCGGTCGATCACGATCCGCTGCCCGCTCGGCTCGCCGCCGAGGATGCCTTCCTGGCTGTCGAGGAACATCGCGTTGCGCACGGTGAGGTCGCCCATCTCGGTGCGGATACCCGCACCATTGCCGTCGTCCACCGCGATGTTGCGGAACACCAGCCCGTCGACGGTCGCGCTCTGCCCGCGCAGCACGAACGCCGCCTTGCCCTCGCAGGCGGTGCCGTCGAAGATCACAGTGCCGGGCTGGGCCGCCTTGAAGGTGATCCGCCCGCCCGCCTGCACGGTACATTGATGATAGACCCCCGGCGCGATCAGGATCGTCGCGGTCCCCATCCGCACCGATTGCACCGCATCGTCGATGTCGTGGAAGGTCTGGCCGGTTTCGGCGATCGTGAACGGCGCACCGTTCTGAGCGGCGGCGGGGGCGGCAAGCAGCAACAGGGCGATGGGGGCGAGGCGCATGGGGGAATCCTTTCGCACGCACGCTGCGCGCCGCCGCGCGCGCGCGAAAGGCCGATTGAAGGTTAATCGGCGCCGTCAGACCGCCGAAACCTTTATTCCGCGCGCATTTGTCCCGGATCGGGGCGTTCGCCCACCGCCATCGCGCCGATTATTCGAGGTTCGGCCGCAGCCAGCGCTTCGCCTGATCGAGGCTGACCCCGCGCCGCACCGAATAATCCTCCACCTGATCCTCGCCGATCCGCGCAACCCCGAAATATTCGGCCTGCGCATGGCCGATATAGAAGCCAGAGACCGCCGCGGTGGGCACCATCGCGAAATGGTCGGTCAATTCGATCCCGGTCGCCGCCTCGGCGCCCATCAGATCGAACAGGATGCGCTTCTTGCTGTGATCGGGGCAGGCGGGATAACCCGGCGCGGGGCGGATGCCGCGATATTGCTCGCGGATCAGCGCGTCATTGTCGAGCTGCTCGCCCTCGGCATAGCCCCACAATTCGGTGCGGACATGCTGGTGCAGCCGCTCGGCGAACGCCTCGGCAAAGCGATCCGCGAGCGCCTTCAGCAGAATGCTCGAATAATCGTCATGGTCGGCGTGGAAGCGTGTCAGATGCGCCTCGATCCCATGCCCCGCGGTCACCGCAAAACCGCCGATCCAGTCGCCTGCGGGATCGATGAAATCGGTCAGGCACATATTGGCCCGCCCCTCGCGCTTGGCGATCTGCTGGCGCAGGAACGGGATACGGATATCGCGCGGGCCATCGGCGGTCTGCTCGGTCACCACAACGTCGTCGATCTCGCGGCGGCACGGCCACAAGCCGACGACGGCCTTGGCGGTCAGCCACTTCTCGTTGACCACGCGATCGAGCATCGCCTGCGCGTCCTGCCACAGGTTGCGGGCGCTCTCGCCCACCACCGCGTCGTCGAGGATCGCGGGATAGGTGCCCGCTAGTTCCCATGAGCGGAAGAACGGCGTCCAGTCGATATATTCACGCAGATCGGCCAAATCCCAATCGTCGAACACATGCAGACCGGGCTGTTTGGGCGCGGGCGCCTTGAGCGCCATATCGGCGGTGAAACCGCGCGCGCGCGCTTCCTCGATCGGCAGCAGCGGGTTCTGCCCCTTGCCTTCGCGCGCCTTGCGGATCGCGTCATATTCCTCGGCGATCTTGATGACATAGGGATCGCACTGGGTGTCGCTGACCAATGTCGAGGCGACGCCCACCGCGCGGCTCGCATCGAGCACATGCACCACCGGCCCCGTATAGGCCGGCGCGATCCGCAGCGCGGTATGCACCTTGGAGGTGGTCGCGCCGCCGATCAGGAGCGGCATCGTCATCTCGGCGCGCGTCATTTCCTCAGCGACCGTCACCATCTCGTCGAGCGACGGGGTGATCAGCCCCGACAGGCCGATCATATCGGCGTCATTGTCGTTGGCCGCCTTCAGGATATCGCTCCACGGCACCATCACCCCGAGGTCGATCACCTCGAAGCCGTTGCACTGGAGCACGACGCCGACGATGTTCTTGCCGATATCGTGCACGTCGCCCTTGACGGTCGCCATCACGATCTTGCCCTTGCCGCGCGCGCCGGGCTCCTTCTCGGCCTCGATGAAGGGCAGCAGATGCGCCACCGCCTTCTTCATCACCCGCGCCGATTTGACCACCTGCGGCAGGAACATCTTGCCCGATCCGAACAGGTCGCCGACGACGTTCATCCCGTCCATCAACGGCCCCTCGATCACCTCGATCGGGCGCGGATGCTGGAGCCGCGCTTCCTCGGTATCCTCGACGACGAACGCGTCGATGCCCTTCACCAGCGCGTGTTCGAGCCGCTTGTTGACATCCCAATCGCGCCATTCGGCCGCCTGCTTGTCGGCCACCGGATCGCTGCCACGATAGCGTTCGGCAAGCGCGACCAGCCGCTCGCCCGCGTCAGGATCGCGGTTGAGCACGACATCCTCGCACGCGGTGCGCAATTCGGGGTCGATATCGTCGTAAATATCGAGCTGCCCGGCATTGACGATCGCCATGTCGAGCCCGGCCGGGATCGCATGGTACAGGAACACCGAATGCATCGCGCGGCGCACCGTCTCATTGCCGCGGAACGAAAAACTCAGGTTCGACAGCCCGCCCGAAATGTGGACGTGCGGCAACCGCGCCTTGATCTCCTTGCACGCCTCGATGAAATCGACGGCGTAATTATTGTGCTCCTCGATCCCCGTCGCGACCGCGAAGATATTGGGATCGAAGATGATATCCTCGGGCGGGAAACCGATGCCGGTGAGCAGCCTGTACGCGCGCTCGCAAATCTCGACCTTGCGCGCCTTGGTGTCGGCCTGCCCGGTCTCGTCGAACGCCATCACCACCACCGCGGCGCCGTACGCCATCACCAGCCGCGCGTGCGCGAGAAACTCCTCCTCGCCTTCCTTCATGCTGATCGAATTGACGATCGGCTTGCCCGAGACGCACTTCAGCCCGGCCTCGATCACGCTCCATTTCGAGCTGTCGATCATCACCGGAACGCGCGCGATATCGGGCTCGGCCGCGATCAGCTTCAAGAAGATCGTCATCGCCTCTACCGAATCGAGCAGGCCTTCGTCCATATTGACGTCGATCACCTGCGCGCCGTTCTCGACCTGATCGCGCGCGACCTCGACCGCGGCCGGGTAATCGCCCGCCATGATCAGTTTCTTGAACCGGGCCGACCCGGTGACGTTGGTGCGCTCGCCGATATTGACGAACGCGGACGAGGCATTGGTGGTCTTGGTCATGGGTTCTTCTTCCCCCCTCCCACAGGCGGGAGGGGTCGGGGGAGGGAATGTCGGGATGGGCGGCGGCTCAGGCGGCCATGATCATCGGCTCCAGCCCCGCCAGCCGGGTACGCACCTCGGGGCGGGCGAGCACGCGCGGCGGCAGATCCTTCACCGCCGCGGCGATCGCCGCGATGTGCGCGGGGGTCGAGCCGCAGCAGCCGCCGAGGATGTTCACCTGCCCCAGATCGGCCCAGGCCTTGACCAGCGCCGCGGTCTGCTCGGGCGCTTCGTCATATTCGCCGAGTTCGTTGGGCAGGCCGGCGTTGGGATAGACCATGATCAGCGTGTCGGCGATCTTGGCGAGCGAGCCGATATGCGGCCGAAGCTGCTCGGCGCCGAACGAGCAATTAAGCCCGATCGTCACCGGGCGCGCGTGGCGCACCGCGTGCCAGAAGGCTTCCACGGTATGCCCCGACAGATTGCGCCCCGACAGATCGGTGAGCGTCATCGACAGCATCACCGGCACATCGCGGCCGAGCGCGTTGCCTGCCTCGATCACCGCCATGATCCCCGCCTTGGCGTTGAGCGTATCGAACACCGTCTCGATCAGGATGAAGTCGGCGCCCCCCTCGATCAGCGCATCGACCTGCTCGCGGTAGACCTCTTTCAGATAGTCGAAATCGATCTCGCGATAGCCGGGGTCTTCGACATCGGGAGAAAGCGACAGCGTCTTGTTGGTCGGCCCGATCGCGCCGGCGACGAAGCGCGGGCGGCCGTCCTTGGCGGCGAATTCGTCAGCCAGGCGGCGCGCGATTTTCGCCGACGCGCGATTGATGTCCCCGACCAGCGCCTCGGCGGCATAATCGGCCTGGCTGATCCGGTTGGCCGAGAAGGTGTTGGTCGAGACGATGTCCGACCCCGCCTCCAGATAGGCGCGCGTGATCTTCTCCGGCACCTCGGGCCTGGTCAGCGCGAGAATGTCGTTATTGCCCTTCTGATCCTTGGTCAGCCCCAGATGGCCCGCGAAATCGGCCTCGGAGAGCTTCCACGCCTGAATCTCGGTACCGAACGCACCGTCGGTAATCAGAATACGCTTGGCGGCTTCGGCGTTGAGTTGGTCACGTGCAGTCATAAATGTCACCCCGACGCAAGCCGAGGTCTCCCGGTAATCATGGCGTGCCCCTTGCGGCACGAGGCCCCGGCAACGCCGGGATACGAAAGTCTATGCCGCCGCTACGCTCACGCCTTCTTTGGCGCGCAGCCCCAGCAGGTGGCAGATCGCGAAGCTCAATTCGGCACGGTTGAGCGTGTAGAAGTGAAAGCTGCGCACGCCGCCGGCGTAGAGTTTGCGGCACATTTCAGCGGCCACGGTCGCGGCGACGAGTTGGCGTGCCGCCGGATGATCGTCGAGCCCCTCGAACAGCCGGTCCATCCAGGGCGGGATCGCCGCGCCGCACATGCCGGCAAACTTCCGTGTCTGCGCGACGTTCGATACCGGCAGGATGCCCGGCACCAGCTCGGCGGTGATCCCCGCCGCGGCCGCGCGATCGCGGAAACGGAAGAACGCCTCGGGCGCGAAAAAGAATTGCGTGATCGCGCGGGTCGCCCCGGCGTCGATCTTGGCTTTCAGATTGTCGATATCGGCCTGAACGTCGGTCGAATCGGGATGGCATTCGGGATAGGCCGCAACCGAAATCTCGAACGGGTGGCGCTTCTTCAGCCCCGCGACGAGCGCGGCGGCGTTCGCATAGCCTCCGGGATGCGGCTCGAAGTGCGCGCCTTCACGCGGCGGATCGCCCCGAAGCGCGACGATATGGCGCACCCCCGATGCCCAATATTGCTCGGCGACCGCATCGATCTCGGCCCTGGTCGCCTCGACGCAGGTCAGATGCGCGGCGGCGGCAAGCGGCGTCTCGCGCTGGATGCGCGCCACCGTGGCGTGCGTGCGCTCGCGCGTCGAGCCGCCCGCGCCATAGGTCACCGACACGAAGCGCGGCCCCAGCGGCGCCAGCGTCTGGATCGACTCCCACAAGGTCGCCTCCATCTTCTCGCTCTTGGGCGGGAAGAATTCGAACGACACGTCGGCGTCGCCGGCGAGATCGGCATAAAGCGGCGCGTCGAGCGCGCGGCGCGCTTCTTCGAGTTCGGGTAGAGTCAGGCTCATGCCGCCTTCGCCTCCTTGAGTCCGGTCCCGGCCTTGCGCGCGAGCCACAATTTCACGGTAAGTTCGCCTCCTTCGAGCGTCTCGGTGCGCGCGGGCAGCAAGCCTGCCCCCGCGAACCAGCCACGCATCTGTTCATCCGAAAAGCCGAGCCGCGCGTGCGCATCGCGCGTCCGCAGTTCTTCAACGTCGTGCGGCGCGAAATCGACGATCAGCAACCGCCCGCCCGGCATCAGCACGCGCGCCGCCTCGCGGATCGCCGCCCCCGGCTGCTGCGCGAAATGGAGCACATGGTGAACGATCGCCACATCGGCCGCACCATCGGCCAGCGGCAGCGCATAGAGATCGGCCTGGCGCAATTCGGCATGGTCCAGCCCGCGCTCGGCGAGCTTGACGCGCGCAAGCCGCAACATTTCCGAGCTGCGATCGATCCCCAGCGCCTGTTCGGCCTGCCCGGCGAACAATTCGAGCATCCGCCCGGTGCCGGTCCCGATATCGATCAGTTGCGCGATGCCGGTGTCACCCAGCACGGCTTCCATCGCCTCTTCGATCTGACTTTCGGCGACATGGAGCGATCGGATCGCATCCCATTCACCCGCATGGGCGGCAAACCACGCCTGCGCCGCCGCCGCACGATCGGCGCGCACCGCGGCCAGCCGCGCGGCATCCGCGACCGCCCAATGATCGGGCTCGACCTTGTGCCACGCGGCCAGCGCGGCCGCGATCGGCTCGACCAGTTCGGCCCTGCCCGGCGCGACGAACACCCAGCTTCCCTCCTTGCGGCGCTCGGCGAGCCCGGCATCGCACAGGATCTTCACATGCCGGCTGACACGCGGCTGGCTTTGCCCGAGCACCTGCGCGAGCTCGCCGACCGACAGTTCCATCGAGCGCAGCAGCGCGAGGATGCGCAGACGCGTCGAATCGGCAAGAGCGCGAAAAATGTCGAGGGCGATGGTCATTTCAGATATACATATAAAGATATCTTTATATCAGGTCAACGAGGCGCTTGATGAAACTGCCCGTTGCACGGATCGTTACGCATCGGTACCTTCGCGCGCCGCCGCCCGTTGACGACGGCGTTCGGGGTCAATCCAGAAAAGAGGTTTTCGCATGAAGAAGTCGATCATCGCCGCCGTCACCGTGTTCGCCGCCGTCGGCCTCGCCGCATGCAGCCAGAATGCGCAGAACGAGTCGGCTGAGGCTGCCAACGCCATCGCCGCGGACACCGAAGCGACCGCCAACGAAGGCATCAACGACGTCAATGCCGCCACCGACAACGCGCTCGGCGCCGCCGAAACCGCGATCGACAACGCCGGCAGCGCGATCTCCAACACCGCCGATGCCGCCGCCGATGCGACCGGCGATGCGCTCAAGGATGCCGGCAACGCCATCAAGGACTGATCCGGCTCGGATCGTTTGAGGAAGGGCCGCGTTCCATCCCGGAATGCGGCCCTTTCTCGTTTGGGGGAAGTGGCGCGTTTGGGGGGAGAATGGAATGCGTATCCCGATGGTCATGCCGATATTGATCCTGCCTCTGGGCCTCGTGGCGTGCGGTCCGTCGCCCGACGATCCGGGCCTTGGCGGCGTCACCCCCGATCAGGCGCGGGAACTGAACGAAGCCGCCGCGATGCTCGATGCCAACAGCGTCGCGATCAATGCCGTCACCAATCAGGACACCAGCCGATGACCACGCTTCGCCGCCTCGGCGCCACCGATCTCCAGACACCGCCGCTGATGCTCGGCGGCAATGTGTTCGGCTGGACCGCGGACAAGCAGACCAGCTTCGCGATCCTCGACCGGTTCGTCGATCGGGGCGGGTGCCTGATCGACACCGCCGACGTCTATTCGGCCTGGGTCGAGGGCCATACCGGCGGCGAATCCGAACGCCTGATCGGCGAATGGCTGCGCCGTTCGGGCAAGCGCGACGACGTGCTGATCGCGACCAAAGTGGGGATGCTGCCCGGCGAAGGCGGTGCCAAACTGGCGCCGATGCGCATCGCGATCGCCTGCGAAGCCTCGCTGATGCGGCTCGATACCGATCGTATCGATATCTATTTCGCGCATCAGGACGATGAAGACGTGCCGCAAGAGGCCGTGCTCGAGGCGTTCGACCGGCTCATCACCGCGGGCAAGGTGCGCGTGATCGGCGCCTCCAATTTCGGCGCGATGCGGCTCAAATCGGCGCTCGACGTGGCCCGCGAAAGCGGCCTGCCGCATTATCACCTGCTCCAGCCCGAATATAATCTCGTTTCCCGCAAGAAATTCGAGGGCGAGCTTCAGGACCTGTGCGTCGAGCACAATATCGCGGTCACGCCTTATTACGGACTCGCCTCGGGCTTCCTCACCGGCAAATATCGCACCAGGGACGATCTCGATAAATCGGTCCGCGGCAATCGCCTCGGCGGTCTGCTCGACAGCAAGGCCGCTGTGCTCGAGGCGATGGACGCGGTCGCGGCCGAGACCGGCGCGACGCTGGCGCAGATCGCGCTCGCATGGCTCGCCGCACAGCCCGGCGTCACCGCCCCGATCGCGAGCGCAACCAGCGTGGCACAACTCGACGAATTGATGGGGTCGATCGATCTCACGCTGACCGACGATCAGCTCGCCCGCCTCACTGCCGCAGGCGCCTGACCCCACGGGTCAGCGCCCCGCGAACCACCAGCGCTGTTGCCAGCCCGCGAGATCGGGCACCGCACGCCCCGCCGCATCGCGCGCCGGCGTGTAGCGGAAGCGCATCCGTGCCAGCCGACAGGTCGTCTCGTCGAGCGATGCCACCCCACTTGACCGCGCGACCAGACAATCGCTCACGCGGCCGTCGGCAGCGATCGTCAGCGTCACCGTCACGATCCCGCCATGCCCCGCCTTGCGCGCCGATTTGGGGTAATCCTTGTTGGTGATCGTCCCCGAGACGTGCCGCGCGCGAACGATGGCGCCGCCCCCCGTCCCCGTCCCGCTTCCGCCTGCGCCCAGCCCGATCCCGGCACCGCTCGCACCGGTCCCCATGCCCGCATCGGCGGCGCCCGCCGCGCGGTCCATGCTGATGGCAACAACCGGCGCCGCGACAACGGGCGGCACGGTGACGCGGACGATCGGGGTCGGGGCGGCCACCACCACCGGCCGCGCCAGCCGATGCGCGGGCGCTGCATCGCCGCTCGGCTGTGCCGATCGCTCCACCGGCGCGGGCGCCGGGATCGGCGGCGGCAGCACGTCGAACACGTGCAAGGCGGCGTCATCGGCGACGCGTTGGTGCACCGCGAGCCCGATCCACAGCGCCGCGAACAGCAACGCAGTTGCCGTCACGGCGCCACCGGCACCCGCCAACCGCGGCCCCGGCGCACTGCTCGTGTAGCGCGAGTCCCTCATAACCAGCGTGCGGCATAGCCGCGCGGCGGTTGATCGGCGCTGAATGAGGGAACCTTGGCCGCCGCCCGGCATTGGCACCGGTTATGGATACCAGATTGCCGCTCGCCCTCGCCGCCGCCGTCATGCTGATCGCCGGCTGCACCTCGCAACCCACCGCCGACAGCGCCGCCGCCAATGCCAGTGGCGAAGCGCCGGATAACGCCGTGGCAGCCGCGCCCGCCGAGCCGATCCATCTCGTCGACAAGACCACCGCGATCGATTTCGACTATAAGATTCCGGCCGACGCGGCAGCGATTCCGGCCCTGCGCGCGCACCTGCTCGCCGACGCCAAGACGGCCAAAGAGGCGATGCTGCGCGACCACGCCCAATATGTGACGCTCCTGCCGCCCGATGCCCCCGCGCGGCCCTATGGCCTTCAGAAAGATTGGTCGGTCGCGGGCGGAACGGCGCAATTGCTCTCGCTCGTCGCGCACAGCTATGTCTACACCGGCGGCGCGCACGGCAACAATCTGTTCGAGGGGCTGGTGTGGGACAAGCATGCGAACCGCGCGGTGCCGTTCGATGCGCTGTTCACCGACAAGGCCAAGGCGTTGGCGGCGATCCGCACGCCGTTCTGCGACGCACTGAACAAGGAACGCGCCACGCGGCGCGGCGGAAGCGTGGGCACCGCCGACGATTGGTCGACGCAATGCCCTGCGTTCGACGATCAGATCACGCTCGCCTTCGCTAGCCCGGCAAGCGACACATTCAGCCGGATCGCGGTCTCGATCCCCTCGATCGTCGCGGGCCCGCATTCGGAAGGCAATTACCTGTTCGACATCGCCATCCCCAGGGAGATGATCGCTGTCATCGCACCCCAATGGCGCGGTTCGTTCGCCGATTAATCGGCAAACAGCAACACCGGGGTCTCAAGCAGCTTTTTGAGCGCCTGAACGAAGCTCGCCGCGTCCCAGCCATCGACGACGCGATGGTCGCAGCTGATCGAAAGGTTCATCAGCTTGGCACGGACAATGTCGTCGTCGTGGAAGATCGGGCGCTCGACGATCTTGTTCGGGCCAATGATCGCGACTTCGGGGCGGTTGATGACCGGCGTGGTCGCGATCCCGCCCAGCGGCCCCAGCGACGTAAGCGTCAGCGTCGATCCCGACAATTCCTCGCTTTTCGCCTTGCCGGTGCGCGCCGCCTCGGCCAGCCGCCCGATCTCGGTCGCGAGTTGCCACAGATTGCGGTCCTGCGCGTCGCGGATCACGGGGACCATCAGCCCGGCATCGGTCTGCGTCGCCATCCCGAGATGAACGGCCCCGTGGCGCGTCACCACCCCCGCCTCGTCATCGTAACGCGCGTTGATCATCGGGAAATCAGGGACCGTGCGGCAGATCGCGACGATCATGAACGGCAGCATCGTCAGCTTGGGCCGCGCCCCGCGATGCGCGTTCAGATCGCCGCGCATCGCCTCGAGCGCGGTGACGTCGATTTCCTCGACATAGGTGAAATGCGGGATCGCGCGCTTCGATGCCGCCATATTCTCGGCAATGCGCCGCCGCATCCCGATCACCTTGATTGCTTCATCCGGCCGCGTGCGGCTGATGTGCGGCGGCTGATACCCCTCGCCGGCGCCGTAGCGCAGATAGGCGTCGAGATCGGCATGGCGGATGCGATCGCCTTCGGCCGCCCGCACCTGCGCCAGATCGACCCCCAGATCGCGCGCCCGCGCACGGACGGCAGGGCTGGCGAGCACCCGGCTCTCTCCCCTCCCGCCTGCGGGAGGGGTCGAGGGAGGGCTTGTTTTTTCCCGGACAGGCGCCTCGACAGGCCCTCCCCCAGCCCCTCCTGCAGGCGGGAGGGGAACTTCCGACGCAGATGTTGCTTCCGACGTTACTTCGAGCTTGCCCGGCGCTGCTGCCTCGACCTTGAGCGTCGCGCCCTCACCCGGTTGCTCGCCCCCCTCAGTCTCGATCACCACCAGCGCGGCGCCGATCGACACCTGCTCGCCGACCGCCCCCGCCAGTTCGACGACAACCCCCGCGACCGGACTTTCCATCTCCACCGTCGCTTTGTCGGTCATCATGTCGGCGATCTGCTGATCCTCCTCGACCCGATCGCCGACCGCGACATGCCAGGCGACGATCTCGGCTTCGGAAATGCCTTCGCCGATATCCGGCAGCTTGAAGGTAAAGCGGCTCATGATGCGTCCTTCATGATCTTCTTGAGCGCCTCGCCGATCCGCACCGGCCCTGGGAAATAGGCCCATTCCAGGCTGTGCGGATACGGCGTATCGAACCCGGTGACGCGCTCGATCGGCGCCTCGAGGTGGTAGAAGCAGCGTTCCTGCACCAGCGCCGACAATTCGGCGCCGAACCCGCTCGTCCGCGTCGCTTCATGCACGATCATGCAGCGGCCGGTTTTCTTCACCGATGCCTCGATCGCGTCGATATCGATCGGCACCAATGTGCGCAGATCGATGATCTCGGCATCGACGCCTGCTTCCTCGATCACCCCGCGGCAGACATGCACCATCGTGCCGTAGGCGAGGATCGTCAGCGCCTCGCCGGCGCGCACCACCTTCGCGGTGCTCAGCGGGATGCGGTAATAGCCGGTCGGCACCTCGCCGCCGGGATGCCCAGACCAGTTCTTCGACGGGCGATCCCAATGGCCGTCGAACGGGCCGTTGTAGATCCGCTTGGGTTCGAAGAAGAGCGTCGGATCATTGTCCTCGATCGCGGCGATCAGCAGTCCCTTGGCGTCATAGGGGGTCGAGGGGATCACCGTCTTGACCCCCGAGACGTGGGTGAAGATGCCTTCGGGCGATTGCGAATGCGTCTGCCCGCCGAAGATGCCGCCCCCGAACGGCGAGCGCACCGTGATCGGCGACGTGAACTCGCCCGCCGAGCGATAGCGCAGCCGCGCCGCCTCGCTCACCAACTGGTCGAGCGCGGGATAGATATAATCGGCGAACTGGATTTCGGGCACCGGGCGCAGCCCGTACGCCCCCATCCCCACCGCGACACCGATGATGCCGCATTCGGTGATCGGCGTGTCGAACACGCGGCGCTTGCCGTATTTCGCCTGCAACCCCGCGGTCGCGCGAAACACGCCGCCGAAATAGCCGACGTCCTCGCCCATCACGATCACGTCCGCGTCGCGGGCCATCATCACGTCCATTGCGGAGTTGATCGCCTGGATCATGTTCATCCGCACGCTGTCACCCTCATGCTCGGGCGTGGGGGCGATGCGCTGCTGTTGTTCGATAAGCTCGCTCACGACGCAAACTCCGTCACTTCCGCGCCCATGGCCGGCCGCTCGCTTCTTCCTCGTCGAGCATCATCTGCTGCTGCTCCCTCAGGTGCCACGGCATCTCCTCGTAAACCCCCTCGAACAATGTATCGAGCGGCTGGTGGAGGCCGTGGCCGAGCACGCCGTTCTTCTCGGCCTCCTTCTGCGCGGCGCGCACCTTTTCGGCGAGGTCGAGGTCCATCGCCGCCTGCCGCGCCTCGTCCCATTCGCCGAGCTGGATCAGATGATCCTTGAGCCGCGCGATCGGATCGCCCAGCGGCCACGCGGTCGGTTCGCCCGCCGAGCGATATTGGGTCGGATCGTCCGAGGTCGAATGGCCCTCGGCGCGATAGGTGAAATGCTCGATCAGCGTCGGGCCGGCGTTGGTCCGCGCGCGCTCGGCGGCCCAGGCGGTCGCCGCATAGACCGCCAGCGCATCGTTGCCGTCGACGCGCAGCCCGGCGATGCCATAGCCGATCGCGCGCGCCGCGAAGGTCGTCGCCTCGGCCCCGGCAAAGCCCGAAAACGAGCTGATCGCCCATTGGTTGTTGACGACGTTAAGGATGACCGGCGCGCGATAGACCGCGGCGAAGGTGCAGGCCGAATGGAAATCGCCCTCCGCGGTCGATCCCTCGCCGGTCCAGGTCGCCGCGATCCGCGTGTCGCCCTTCGCTGCCGATGCCATCGCCCAGCCCACGGCCTGCGGATATTGCGTCGCGAGATTGCCCGAGATCGAAAAGAAGCTGCCCGCCTTGGTCGAATACATGATCGGCAATTGCTTGCCTTCGAGCCGATCGCCGCGGTTCGAATAGACCTGGTTCATCATGTCGACCATGTCCCAGCCGCGCGCGATCAGCAGGCCCTGCTGGCGATAGCTCGGGAAGCACATATCGTCGCGGTCGAGCGCGAAGGCGGCGGCCACCGCCACCGCCTCTTCACCGGTCGATTTCATGTAGAAGCTGGTCTTGCCCTGCCGCTGTGCGCGGAACATGCGCTCGTCATACGCGCGCGTCAGCGCCATCGCGCGCAACATCCGCCGCAGCACATCGGGCGAGAGCCGGGGGTCCCACGGCCCCACAGCGCGCGCCTCCTCGTCGAGCACGCGGACAAGACCATAAGCAAGCTCGGTAAAGGTCGCGGCATTATCGGCGCTATCGGGGCGGCGCCCGGCCCCGGCGGGGGGCACCGCGATATCGGAAAAGTCGACCACATCGCCCGGCCGGAAGCGCGGTTCGGGGACGTGCAGCGACAAGGGCTTCAAATTGGCGCGCGGATCGCTTGCCATAGTCTCTCCATAACCATCACGCGGCGCGGCGCGCGGTGAAGGCGTTGGAATCGCCTTTCATCCTCTTGTTATAAAATTTCAACGGCCATGGCGAGTCACCGTTCCGCCCCCGCGTGCCGGGGAGGCACAAGTCAGCCCTCGACCACCTGTTCGATCGCCCCGAAAATCGAGCGGCGCTGGTCGTCCTCGGCCCAGATCCGCACCCTGTCCCCTGCCTTGAGGAACCCCGTCGCGGGTTTGCCGTCGCGGATCGTCTCGACGGTGCGCAGTTCGGCAAGGCACGAATAGCCCACGCCGCCATCGGCGATCGGTTTGCCGGGGCCGCCATCGCGATCGCGGTTGGAAACGGTGCCCGATCCGATGATCGTCCCCGCCCCCAGCCGCCGCGTTTTGGCGGCATGCACGATCAGTGCGCCAAAATCGAAGGTCATGTCCTCGCCCGCCTGCGCCCGGCCGAACGGTTCGCCGTTGAGATCGACCATCAAGGTGCGGTGGAGCTTGCCGTCGCGCCAGCCATCGCCCAGCGCATCGGGCGTCACGAAAACGGGCGAAAACGCGCTCGCGGGCTTCGACTGGAAGAAGCCGAACCCCTTCGCCAGCTCGCCGGGGATGAGGTTGCGCAGGCTGACATCGTTGGTCAGCCCGACGAGCAGGATCGCGTCGAGCGCCTGCGCGCGGCTCGCCCCCAGCGGCACGTCGCCGGTGACGACAACGACCTCGGCCTCGAGATCGCAGCCCCAGCTTTCATCCTTGAGCGGGATCGGATCGCGCGGCCCCAGAAAACCGTCCGATCCGCCCTGATACATCAACGGATCGTGCCAGAAACTGTCGGGCATATCGGCACCGCGCGCCTGCCGCACCAACGCGACATGGTTCACATAAGCCGAGCCGTCGGCCCATTGATACGCGCGCGGCAAGGGTGCGGCGGCCTCATGTTCGCGGAAGCGTTCGCGCGGGATCACCGCGTGTTCGAGGTCGGTCGCCAGGTTGCGCAGCAGCGGCTCGATGCCCGCCCAACCGTCGAGCGCGGCCTGCAAGGTCGGCGCGATCTGCCCGGCATCGGCATAAAAGGCGAGATCCTCCGAAACGACAACCAGCTTGCCGTCACGTCCGTGCTTGAGGCTGGCGAGTTTCATAGAATCTCCTGTGCGCTTTGGGCCGTCATAGCCGCATTCATTCCGCCCGCGAAGATACTGCCGACAAACCGAGATTGACGTGCGCGTCAATCCCGCGCAGCTTGACGAAAGGTTGCACAAGAGGACGGATCATGACGCTCGACGATGTGCCTGGCCGCTCGGCCCATAATCCCGATCACGCGGCATTCCGCGCAACGGTGCGCAGCTTCCTCGCCAGGGAAGGCGTGCCCAACGTAGCCGCGTGGGAAGCCAACCGTCTCGTCCCCAGGGAATTCTGGCGCAAGGCGGGCGAGATCGGGATGCTCTGCCCCACCGTGCCCGAGCAATATGGCGGGCTCGGCCTCGATTTCGGCTATAACGCGGTGGTCGATGAGGAATTGAGCTATGCCGGCGTGCCCGCGGGCTTCGGGCTGCAATCGGACATCGTGTGCGATTACATCGTCGCCTACGGCTCGGAAGAGCAGAAGCGGCAATGGCTCCCCCGGCTCGTCTCGGGCGAGACGATCACCGCGATCGCGATGACCGAACCCGGCACCGGATCGGACCTGCAATCGATCCGCACCACCGCCAAAAAAGACGGCAACCATTATGTCGTCTCGGGCTCGAAAACCTACATCACCAATGGCCAGAACGCCGATCTGATCCTCGTCGTCGCCAAGACCGATCCCGGCGCCCAGCCCGCGTACAAGGGCATGTCGATCATCCTCGTCGAATCGGATCGCGAGGGTTTCCGCCGCGGCCGCAAGCTCGACAAGATCGGGCAGGACGCCGCCGACACCTCCGAATTGTTCTTCAACGACGTGCGCGTGCCGATCACCAATTGCCTTGGCGAGGAAGGCAAGGGCTTCATCTATCTGATGAGCCAATTGCCGCAGGAACGCCTGTCGATTGCGATCGGTGCACAGGCATCGGCGCAAAAGGCGTTCGACGAGACGGTCGCCTTCACCAAGGATCGCAAGGCGTTTGCCGGGGTGGTGTTCGATTTCCAGAACACCCGGTTCGTGCTCGCCGATCTCAAGGCCAAGCTCCAGATCGGCTGGGCGCATCTCGATTGGGCGCTCACGCGGCATCTGGCGGGCGAACTGACCGCCACCGAGGGCGCCGCCGCCAAATTGTGGCACACCGAGCTGCAATGGGAGGTGATGGACAAATGCCTCCAGCTCCACGGCGGCGCGGGCTATATGAATGAATATCCGATCGCGCGAAGCTGGCGCGCGGCGCGGGTGACGCGGATCTACGGCGGCACCAACGAGATCATGAAGGAGCTGATCGGACGCAGCCTGTGACCGATCCGTCGCGCACCTTCTCCGTCACGCTCACCGACGAGGGCGCGATTGTCGTACCGTTCGATCCGCGCACGGTGTTCGGCAAGGCGCGTGCACCGGTCATCGTCACGCTCAACGGCCACCGCTATCGCAGCACGATCGCGATCATGAGTGGCGTCACCTTTGTGCCGCTGCGCCGCAGCCACCGCGCGGCGGCCGGCGTCGCACAGGGCGATACGATCACGGTCACCCTGACGCTCGATACCGCACCCCGCACGGTGACGCCGCCTGCCGATCTCGCCGTCGCGATCCACGCCGCCGGGCTCGACGCGGCGTGGGCCAGGCTCAGCTACACCAGCCAGCGCGAGGCCGCCGAAGCGGTCGAGGGCGCCAAAAAGTCCGAGACACGCGAACGTCGAATCGTAGCAACAATCGAGAAACTGCGCGGCTGAGTCTTGTTCGCTACGCTGACAAACGGCTAGGCGGGGCGTGCCCTTTCGCCGGAGCCGTTCATTGCCCCCTGTCCTCGTCACCCTGCCGCTGCTCGCCTTGATTCTGCCCGCCGCCGCGCAGGCCCAATCCACCGACGCGCCCGGCATCGTCGTCATCGGCGAGGGCCTGCCGCTGCCGCCGGGGACGCCAGCCTATGGCTCGGTCACGATCGATCGCGATCGGCTGACGGGCGACGCCAGCGGCCGGCTCGAGGATGTGCTCGCCGATGTCGCGGGCGTGCAGCAATTCCGCCGCGCGGACAGCCGCGCCGCCAACCCCACCGCGCAAGGCGTGACGCTGCGCGCACTGGGCGGCAACGCCACCAGCCGCGCGCTGGTGCTGCTCGATGGCGTGCCGCAGGCCGATCCGTTCTTCGGCTATATCCCGTTCAACGCGCTGGTGCCCGATCGGCTGTCGGTGGTGCGGATCACGCGCGGCGGCGGCGCGGGGCCGTTCGGCGCGGGCGCGGTCGCGGGCACGATCGAACTCGGCAGCGCCACGCGCGACGATCTGCCGCCCTATGAGGCCAGCCTGTTCGCGGGCAGCCGCGATTCGCTGATGGCCTCGGCCAGCATCTCGCCCGATGTGGGGGGCGGCTATGTGTCGATCGGCGCCCATTACGACCGCGGCGACGGCTTCTTCACCACCCCTGCCGATCAACGCGGCCCCGCCGACGTGCGGGCGCGCTACGAAAACTGGTCGACCTCGCTGCGCGCGGTCGCCCCGATCGACGCCGATACCGAAATCCAGGCGCGCGCGATCGTCTATCGCGACGATCGCACCTTGCGCTTCGCCGGCGCCGACAGCGCCTCGGCCGCCAACGACGCGAGCATCCGCCTCGTTCATCGCGGGCGCTGGCAACTCGATGCGCTCGCCTATCTGCAGACGCGCAACTTCGCCAACAAGGTGATCAGCGCGTCGAACCACAAGCTCGTCCTCGATCAGCGCAACACGCCCTCGACCGGGCTCGGCGGCAAGATCGAGTTGCGCCCCCCGGTCGGCGCCGACCACACTTTGCGCATCGGCGTGGATTGGCGCCATGCCGAGGGCGAACTCTACGAAGATCCGTACAGCGCCGCCACCGGCCTCGCGACCGCGCACCGCAACGCGGGCGGCGCCTCGACCACCGCCGGGCTGTTCGTAGAGGACGACTGGAAGCTCGGCCGGCTCGTCCTCACCGGCGGCGGCCGGGTCGATCGCTGGAGGATCACCGACGGTTTCTTCCATGAGACCAACGCCGCCGGCACGGTCGTCACCGACCAACGCTTCGCCAATCGTGACGGCGTCGCGGCGACGGGTCGGCTCGGCGCGCTCTATCACGCCAGCCCCGCGCTCGCGCTGCGCGCCGCGGGCTATACCGGCTTCCGCCTGCCGACGCTCAACGAACTCTACCGTCCCTTCACCGTTTTCCCGGTGACGACCCAGGCCAATGCCGCGCTCGATCTCGAACGCCTGAAGGGCGTCGAAGCAGGGCTCGACGTAACGCCACGCGCCGGTGTGCACCTCGGCGTCACCGCGTTCTGGAACCGGCTCGACCATGCGATCGCCAATGTCACGATCGCCGACAATCTGCGCCAGCGCCGCAATGTCGATGCGATCGTCGCCAGGGGTGTCGAATTCACCGCCGCCGCGCGGCTCGCCGCGTTCGATCTCTCGGCCTCCTACGCCTATAGCGACAGCCACGTCCGCGCGACGGGGCCATCGGCCGCGCTCCACGGCTTCGCCCCCGCGCAAAGCCCGCGCCACGCCGCCAGCGGCACGCTGCGTTGGGCGCCAGAATACGGCCCCAGCCTCGCCACGACGATCCGCTACATCGGCAAGCAATATGAAGACGATCGCGAGATCGACGTGCTTCCCGCCGCGCTGACGGTCGATGCGGTCGCCAGCCTCCCCCTCACCCGCCGCGTCACGCTGATCGGCCGCGCCGAGAATCTGTTCGACGAGGCAGTCGTGACGCGCAACGACGGCGGCTCGATCGATCTCGGCACGCCGCGCACGCTATGGATCGGCGTTCGATTCACGGGTTGAGCGAATAATTTATCGCGATTCGCACCAACCGGCGGTTGCCAATGATATCGCTCCCTTGTCATTGGGAAGCGAGACCCCAGCTTGCTTACTTGTCGGACAATAGGATGGAGAACGATTTCATGGATGGCAGCTTTCTGATCGGCGCGCGCGCGGTGACGCGCGACGAGACCTTCCGCGCGATCGATCCCGCAACCAACGAGGCGCTCGACCCCGCCTTCGCCACCTCGACGCTTGAGGATGTCGCCGAGGCCTGCCGCCTCGCCGCCGACGCCTTTGATACCTACCGCGACACCGATCCCGAGGCGCGCGCCACCTTCCTTGAGGCGATCGCCGACGAGATCGAGGCGGTCGACGGGCTGATCGAGCGCGCCGCGCGCGAAACCGGTCTGCCGATCGCCCGCATCACCGGCGAACGCGGCCGCACTACCGGCCAGCTCCGCCTGTTCGCCAAGCTGCTGCGTCAGGGCCGCTGGGCCGGCGTCGTGGTCGATACCGCGCTACCCGATCGCCAGCCGCTGCCGCGCGCCGATCTGCGCCAGCGCCGCATCGCGCTTGGCCCGGTCGCGGTGTTCGGCGCATCGAACTTCCCGCTCGCGTTTTCGGTTGCCGGCGGCGACACCGCCTCGGCGCTCGCCGCGGGCTGCCCCGTCGTCGTCAAGGGCCACCCGGCGCACCCCGGCACCTCGTTGCTGGTCGGCCGCGCGATCCAGGCCGCGGCCAAGAAATGCGACCTGCCCGAAGGCGTGTTCTCGCTCGTCCAGGGCGCGTCGAACGCGCTCGGCGGCGCGCTCGTCGCCGATCCCCGGATCAAGGCGGTGGGCTTCACCGGCTCGCGTCACGGCGGGCTCGCGCTGGTCGCGATCGCGCAAAAGCGCCCTGAGCCGATCCCGGTCTATGCCGAGATGTCGAGCATCAACCCGGTGTTACTCTTTCCCCATGCGCTTGCCGCCCGCGCCGCCGATCTCGGCAAGGCCTATGTCGGCTCGCTGACGATGGGCGCGGGCCAGTTCTGCACCAACCCCGGCATCGTCGTCGCGCTCGACGGCCCCGATCTCGACCGCTTCGTCGATGCGGCGGCCGAGGCGCTGGGCGGTGCCGCGCCGCAGGTGATGCTCACCGGTGGCATCCACGCCAATTACGACAAGGGCGTCACGCTGCTCAGCGGCCATGCCGATGTCGAGACGATCGCGCGCGGCACCGAGGATAGCGGCGTCAACCGCGGCCGCGCGGCGCTGTTCGGCACCACCGGCGCGGCGTTCGTCGCCAACCCGGCGCTCGCAGACGAAGTGTTCGGCGCTGCCTCGATCGTCATCCGCTGCGCCGACAAGGCCGAGGTTGCCCGCGTGCTCGAAGGGCTCGAAGGCCAGCTCACCGCGACGCTCCAGCTCGACGACGAGGATGTGGAGGACGCGCGCGCACTGCTCCCGATCCTCGAGCGCAAGGCAGGCCGCATTCTCGCCAACGGCTGGCCGACCGGCGTCGAGGTCTCCTATGCGATGGTGCATGGCGGCCCCTTCCCTGCCACCTCGGATTCGCGCACGACCTCGGTCGGCACCGGGGCGATCGAGCGCTTCCTGCGCCCGGTCTGCTATCAGGATCTGCCCGACGCGCTGCTCCCCAAGGCGATCCAGCGCGCCAATCCGCTGGGCCTCCCGCGCCTGATCGACGGCGAACTGGAGTAAGATCCATTCCCCTCCGTTCGTGCTGAGCTTGTCGAAGCACGAACGGATCGGGGGGATACCCTCCCTACCGCTCGCTCCTCACAAACATCACCATCGCCCCACCGAGCAGCGTCAGCACCGCCAGCGCCAACAGCACCGGCGTAAACCGCTCGGTGGTCGCCAGCGCCCAGGTCAGTGCCGGCCCCAGAATCGCGGGTAGCGTGTTGGTGAGGTTGAGAATGCCCAGATCGCGGCCGCGATGCGCGGGCGAGGGCAGGATCTGCATCGCATAGGCCGAATGCAGCCCGAGAAACACCGCGCTACCGATCGCGAACACCCCGTATCCCGCCACCGCGCTCGGCCATTCGGGGAACAGCGCCATCACCAGCAGCCCACCGGCCATGACGATCGTCGCCAGCATCAGGAACGGCTTGCGCGCGCCGATCCGGTCCGACGCGCGACCGACGAGCAAGCCGACCGGGATCGACAGCGCGAACGCGATCGTCGTCATCTGCCCGACGCGCGGCGCCAGCACGGCAGGGGCCTGATCGGGTTCGACGCTCTCGAAATAGAACAGCAGATAGGTGAACAGCACGTTGACCGCGAGCTGGACAAGCAGCCGCGCCCCCCACGTCAGCGCAAGATCGCCACGCCGGATCGCCCGCACCAGCGGCGCCGGCGCCACTGCGACAACGGCCCGCGGGCGGACGAACAGGATCGGCACCACGCACGCCGCAACGAACCCGCACAACAAGGCGAACCGCCCGCCCTCGCCCAGCGCGGTGGCGACCAGCACCGCCGCCAGCGCCGAGCCGATCGGGCTGGCGAGCGTCAGCAACCCGCCCGCGACGCCCTTTTGATGATCGGGCACCTCGTCCGCCATCATCGTGTAGAGCGGCCCGAGCATCATGTTGAGCGCCGCCTGATAGACCAGCACCGCGGCGATGATCTGCGCGGGCGTTGCCGCCCAATGGATCAGGGGATAGGTCGCCAGCGTCGCCACCAGGCCGCCCGCGATCCAGCCGCGCCGGTTGCGGGCCTTGGCAAAGCTCCGGTCGCTCAGCGCGCCGAACAGGATGTTGGATAGGCTCGCCGTCACCGCGCCCGCCAACGCGCACAGCGTCAGCGTCAGCATCCGCGCGTCGCCGGCCACCATTTGCACCTTGAGCGGCAGCAGCAGCGTCAGCAGCGGCAGAAATGCGGCGACCCCGCCCGCATTGGCCAGCGCATACAGCGCCAGAAACCGCCAGGAGCGTGTGCCCTCAGTCGCGTGGCGGGCCACTGGATCGACGCACGGCAAGCGCGAACGGGATGACATGAACGCCAGGCTCGCTCTCCTTGCCGCTCGCCGCATCGATCAGCAGCTCGGCCGCCTTCGCCGCCATCGGCGCGATCGGCTGGGTGATAGCAGTCAGCGGCGGCACCGAAAAGCGCACCACCGGCGTATCGTCGAAACTGACCAGCGAGAGATCGCCGGGCACGGCGACGCCGCGGGCACGCGCGACGTCGAGCGCCCCCAGCACGGTCTGCTCGCTGCTCGCGATCACCGCGGTCACCGGCTCGGCGAGCGCCAGATAGGCGCGCATCGCCGCATCGCCCGCTTCGAAGCTGAAATCGCCGGGCTGGATCAGCCCGGCGGCGATCGGCAGCCCCGCCGCCGCCATCGCTGTGCGATAGCCGTCGGTGCGTGCGCCGCTCAGCCGATATTCGGCGCTGCCGGTGATGAAGCCGATGCGCCGATGGCCAAGCGCGATCAGATGCGCGGTCGCCGCCTCGGCTGCCGCACCGTCATCCATGCGGATCGCGAACCCCGCGCTTGCATCGTTCGAGCCGATCCGCGCGAACGGCACGCCCTGCTTGACGAGCAGATCGGTGATCGCGGGATTGTCCGAATGCGGCGGGGTCAGGATCACGCCATCGGGGCGCAGCGACGACAGGGCGGCGTTGACCTCGCGCTCGACCTCGGCCGAATGCGTGTCGATCAGCTCGAAGATCATGCGATAGCCGCGCTCGGCGCACGCCAGCATCCCGCCATAGAGCATCTGGTCGATCCAGTCGGAGCCCTGCCCCAAGCGCCAGCCCTCGATCGTGCGGTCGCGGTCGTTGAGCGCAAGGATAAGATAGGATCGCGATCCACCCATCCGCCGCGCAGCCAGGCTGGGCACATAGCCGAGCTTGTTGACCGCCTCCATCACGCGCTCGCGGACCTGCGGGCGGACATTGGGCTCGTTGTTGACGACGCGCGACACGGTCTGGAGCGAAACCCCGGCCTCGGCGGCGACGTGCCTGATCGTGACGGACTGGCGCGGCGAGCGGCCCATAAACCCTTCCAGTTACTGCGTGTTCGCTATGGGGCGGGCGCCGGCGCGGGGCAATGCCTGGCGAGAAATTCCTCATGCGCGGGCAGCGTCGCGACGAACCCGGCCAGCGCATCGGCCATCGCACCCAGTTCGCGTGGGACATCGCCCGGCCCCGCGCGGTCGATCGCCGGATGGTGGGTCCGTGGGCGCACCCCCAGCCCGTCCATCAGCGCCTGCCAGCTCACCGCGCGGAACAGTTCGTCGACATGTTCGGGCATCGTCCCGTTGACGCGGAACAGCGCGATCCGCCGCGCCAGCGACGGCGGCAGTTCCATGTCATTGCACGCCCGCCAGAAGGCGGTGTCGCGGCGCCCGGTCAGGCAATAATGGAGGATCACGAAATCGCGAATTTCCTCGTAATCGGCGGTCATCCGGCGATTATATTCGTCGGCCAGCTCGGGCGCGCAATCGGTGCCGGGCAGGAAGCGGAGGAAATATTCGAGGCCGCGATAGACGAGGTGGATCGCGGTCGATTCAAGCGGCTCGATAAATCCCGAGGCGAGCCCGAGCGACAACACATTCTTGTCCCAACCGCGTTCGCGCACCCCGCTGGTGAAGCGCAGCGGCAACGGGTTGGAGACGGTCTCGCCCACCACCTGATCGAGCAACAACGCGGTCGCCTCGTCCTCGCTCATATGCGCGCTCGAATAGACATGACCGTTGCCGGTGCGGTGCTGGAGCGGAATCCGCCAGCGCCACCCGGCGGGCTGGGCGACCGCGAGTGTATAAGGCGGCGGCGGCCCGACATTCTCGGTCTGCACCGCCACCGCGCGGTCGCACAACAGCCAGTGCGACCAGTCGGTATAGCCGACCCCCAGGGTCTTGCCGATCAGCAACGCGCGGAAACCCGAGCAATCGATGAAGAAATCGGCGGCGATCGATCGCCCGTCGTTCAGGATCACGCGCTCGACAAAGCCGTCGGGCCGCGTCGCCACCTCGGTGACGATCCCCTCGTGGCGCGTCACCCCGCGTTCCTCGGCAAAGCCGCGCAGGAAGCGCGCAACGCGCTTCGCATCGACGTGCAGCGCATAGGATGCCCCCGCGATCGGCGTGTCGCGCGCCTTGAACGGCAGCATGAATTTGCCCGCGCGCGCCATCACATGCGCCGGCGCGAACGCGAGCAACGGCGGCGCCTCGCCGGCAGCAGCAGCGCGCAGCCAGATCTGATAGAAATCGCGCGGGTCGGCCAATTGCCCGATCGTGCCGAACGGATGAAAATAGCGATGCCCCGGCGCGCCCCAATCCTCGAAGCCGATCCCCAGCTTGAAGCTCGCCTGCGTCGCCTTGACGAAATCGCTCTCGCTGATCCCCAGCCCGGCAAGCAACTGGATGAAGGGCGGAATCGTGCTCTCGCCCACCCCCACCGTGCCGATATCGTCCGATTCGACGAGGTCGACCGCAATCATGCCGCGATATTGGTGCGCGAGCACCGCGGCGGCGATCCACCCCGCGGTACCGCCGCCGACGATGCAGATGCGGCGGATCGGGCCGGGCACGCCGTTCGCAGGGTCCCCGTTCATTGCGGGATCGCCGCAAGGAATTGCGCGTGGCTCGGGGTGCGCACCACCGTTTCGGCGACGCTGGTACGCATCTTGGCCATCGCCGCGTCGAGCGCCGTTCGGTCGATCCCGTCGAGCGCCGGGCTCAGCCGCTGCGGCAGGCGGCCAAAGCCCGAATAGATCGCCAGCCAGCTCGACGGATGGAACATCTCCCAGCGATAGCGCACGAATTCGCCGCACGCATCCCATACGGCAAGCTTGTGACGCAGCGTCTCGGGCAGGTCGATCGCGGCGCACGCGCGCCAGAACGGCGTGTCGCCGCGCCGCGCGAGCTTGTAGTGGAGCACCAGAAAGTCACGCAATCGATCCATCTCCCGGCCGGTGGCATCGTTGAACTCGCTCGCGAGCGCAGGATCGAGCCGCGTGTCGGGAAAGAGCTGTTTCAGCCGCTCGATCCCGGTTTCGATCACCGCGATGCTGGTCGATTCGAGCGGCTCGACGAACCCCGCCGCCAATCCCAGCGCGACGCAATTCTTCTCCCACGACTTGGCCCGCCGACCGGGGCGGAACGGTATCCGGCGCGGCTCGGTAACCGCCTTGCCCGGCAGATCGGCGGTGAGCGCGGCCAGCGCTTCGTCGTCGGACCAATGTTCGCTCGCATAGACGATCCCGTTGCCCGCCCGGTGCTGGAGCGGGATGCGCCATTGCCATCCGGCGTCGCGCGCGATCACCCGCGTATGCGGCGGCAGCGGCGTGGCGGGATCATTCTCGGTCTGGATCGCGATCGCGGTATCGCACGGCAGCCATTGCCCCCAATCGACATAATCGACCCCCAATGCCTCGCCGAGCAGCAGCGACCGGAAGCCGGTGCAATCGATGAAGAAATCGCCCGCAACGCGACGTCCCTCGTCGAGCCGGATCGCCGCGATCCGCCCGTCCGCGGCCAGTTCGACATGCTCGACCCGCGCATCGATCCGCGTCACGCCCGCGCGCTCGGCGAACCCACGCAGATGCTGCGCGAACAGGCTCGCATCGAGGTGCAGCGCCCAGTCATAGGTCGCCAGCGGCGTCGGCGGGTTGGGCTGCGGCAGCGCCATCCGCCCTTCGTTGGCCAGCCCCGCGCCCAGCGAATAAGCGGTCAGCGGCGTCTCATCGCCGCGCGCCCACGCATCGAGCCACAGGTGATGAAAACCGATCTCGCCATAATCCTGCCCGAACAGCCCGAACGGATGGAGACACCGGCTGCCGGGATGATCCCAGCCTTCGAAGCTGATGCCCAGCTTGGCGGTCGCATGCGTCGCGCGCATCACCTCCATGTCGCTCATGCCGAGCCGCGCGTAGAAGCGGCGGATCGTCGGGATCGTCGCCTCGCCCACGCCGATCGTGCCGATCGCGCTCGATTCGACCAGCGTGATCCTCAGGTCGGTACGCTCGAAATGTCTGGCCAGCGCCGCCGCCGCCATCCACCCCGCGGTCCCCCCGCCGACGATGACGAGTTGCCGGATGCGCTCCGGGGAACGTGTATCCATGCCTTGTGTCGGTCTCCTCACCCACCGATCAGCCTAAAAAATCCGGCCGGCGGCGCAAGGCCACCGGCCAGTCAGTGGGAGACTGTCAGAACTTGACCCGAATCCCCGCCGAATAACGCGGCTCGAATTCGTTGCGTGCATTGAACTGCTTCGAGTCCTTGTCGAACTGGAAGTAATATTGCTCGATCTCGCCAAGCAGGTTGGATGCGTTGGCGTAGATCGCGAAATTGTCGGTCAGATTATAGGTGACGTTCACATCGACATATTGTGCCGTGTCCTGGAAGATCGGGATCACCGGCGCCGGCTGATCGGCCGGAACGCAATAGGATGGGTCGTTATTGCCCGTGCAGAAGGTCGTCCCGGGCTGGAAGGTGCCCGACAGGCGCGGCGTGCGGTAATTATACGCGACACGCGCCTGGAAGTGGCTGTCCTGATACCAGAGCGCAAAATTGATCTGGTGTTTCGAATTGTCCTGGAACGGCAGCTTCTTGCCGTCGAGCCCACGACGTTCCTGCGAACTGTCGGAGAAGGTGTAATTCGCGTCGATGCCGAAATTGCGCAGGAAACCCGCATTCGGCACTACGTCGCTGAACGCCAGCTTGACCCCCGCTTCGAGCCCCTGAAGCGTGCCGCCCTTGCCCTGGATCGGCCGCGATACCGGCACCTCGCGCCGGATCACGCCGTCCTGGTCGGGGAAGCTGCCCTTGTCGGTCCCCGTGGTGACGAAGCTGTTGATGTCGAGCTTGAACAAGCCAACGTTGAACATCGACGCCCGGCCCAGATAATATTCGAGCGCGAGGTCGTAATTGTTCGACCGCCACGGGTTGAGATACGGGTTGCCGCTCGAACTGGCGCCGGTCACCTGCCGCACGCCAAGCGGCGCCGCATTGGGATTCTCGGGCGTGGGCCCTTGCGAATCGGCGGTGAAAATCTGCAAGCCCCCGCCGTAATTGCCCAGATCGAGCGGGATCATCGTCTTGGCGAACGAGGCGCGCAGCTTGAGATTGTCGGTAACGTCATATTGCAGGTTCACCGACGGCAGCCAGTCCCAGTAACTGTTGGTGCTGAAGGTATCGCCGACATCGAGGTTGGTATCGCCATAAGCGCGCGTGTCGCCGGTCTGGTTCTGGCGCACCCTGATGCGCGTATACACCGTCTTGAGACCAAGATTGCCGTGCAGCCGGCCCGAATCGATCACCGCGTTCGCGTACGCGCTCTTTTCGTAGAAATCGACGTCATAGGTCGCACCGGGGACGATCACCGGGAAGGCGTTGCCGAAAACGCGCTTCTGGAATTCGAGTTCGTCGTCGAAATCGTGCGGATCGACCACCCACACGCCGGGGAAACCCTTGGTGACCGAGCCGAAATCGTCGAGGAAATAGACGTTGTTATGCTCGTCGATCTTGGTCGGCCGGTTGACCGTATAGCCCTGGAACACCATCGCCGGGTTCTCCGCGCTTTCGGGAAGCGCCGGATTGAAGGCCGCGTTGGGGACCATCTCGCCCGCCGAACATTGCGGGTTGTCCATCACCACGTCGATCGCCTTCCACTGCGCCGCGCACCCATTGGGATCGGCGGCGCCGTTGCCCGCATAGAAATCGGAGAACAGGTGGAAGCTGACGATCTGGGTCGAACGCTTGCTCGCCCGCATCCCGACGTCGACCCGCTGGAACAGCCCGAACAGCGCGCCGCCCGCTTTCTCGAAATCATAGGCGCCGTCGAGCCGGAAGGCGGTGAGGTTCGATTTGTTGTGCTGGTTGCCCTCGGACGAATAGGCCGCGACGGTGTAGCTGTCCTTATTCGCCATATAATCGGCCAGGCCGTGCCCGGCGCCCAGCCCGCCCGCGATCGGCGTATCGAAACCGCTCCACACGATATCGCGTCCCGAAACGTCGATATGGAGCTGCGGGTCTTCGCCATAGCCGAGCGGATTGGGATCGACATAGCGTCCCCCGTTCGCGCCGACGATGTTGTTGGTGTAGCGGCTGGCGGGATACATCGCCGCGATATCGGCCGGATAGAAAGTCCCGCGGGTGGGATCGGCAGCGTTGCGGAACAGCGTGAACGTATGCCCGCCCGGCCGCCAGTTGCTGAGATCGCCCTGCACCTGCCCGTTCATGCTCAGATAATCGGCATCGCCGTGGATGCCGCGCAAGCTGAAGCTGAACGGCCCGCCGCGATCGTAATCGAGCTGGAGGTTGAAATCGGTCGTATGTGAATCGGTGCTGCGGTTGACGGTGAACGAGTTCACCCACCAGGCATCGAGATCATATTGATCGACATCGAGCCAGGGCCCGCCATTGCCGTGGCTGATCACGCCCGAATCGCTCGATTGCGTCGGCGTGGTCCAGGTCAGCCCGGTCCAGCGGTTGGAGATGTTCATCCCCGCAGCACGATTATGTTCCTTGAGCTTGGTGTAGAACACCTCGCCGGTCAGCGTGATGCCGGGATCGATCTCCCATTGCACCGCGCCCGAAAGCCCGAGCCGATCGCGCTCCACCTCGCGGTGGAAGGTGTCGTAGCCGTGCGGCGATATCCAGTTGTCGCCGGCGCCGCCCCAATCGTTGTTGCCGAACGGCCCGCCCGAGATTCCGGCGTAATTGTTCCCCAGATTGGCCTTGCTGTACGCCCCCGACGCCAGCACGCCGAAATTGCCCTTGCGCCAGCTTGCCAGCCCGCTGAACAGATAGTCATTGTCCTTGGTATCGCGACCGCGCGCATATTCGCCGGTGCCGGAAATCGTGAAACCGTCCTTGAGGTCGAACGGGCGGCGCGTGCGCAGATCGATCGTCCCCGAAATGCCCGACACGGCGTTGTGCAGGTCGGTGGTCTTGTAGACGACGACCGCGTTCATCAACTGCGCGGGAATATCGTTGAGGTTGGGCTGCGCGGTGCCGAGGTTGCCCGGCGACAGATATTGCTCGCCGTTGAGCAGCGTCACGATCTGCGGCAGCCCGCGAATGTTGACGGTGGCGCCCTCACCCGCGTTGCGCTGGATCTGCACCCCCGAAATGCGCTGGAGCGCGTCGACGATCGTCACGTCGGGCAGCTTGCCGATATCTTCCGCCGAAATCGCGTCGACAATCGCGGTCGCCTCGCGCTTGAGGTCGATCGATTTTTCCTGCGACGCGCGGATGCCGGTGACGACGATCGTGGCGCTCTGTGCATCGTCGATGCTCGTCTGCGGTCCGGAGGCGGTGGCCGCCACATCGGTCGATTGCGCGAACGCGGGGCCGGCAAAGGCCGTGGTCGCCATCAGCGCGGCAACGATTCCCTTTCGGTTGGTCATGTCTTCCTCCTCGATTACTTTTTTCGTTGAATCATGGACGCATGGTACGCTCGGACAGAGTGGCGGTGGCGGTAAGCGCGCGGTCGGCGGCGTTATGGCCCACCGCGACGCGATAGGGGCCGCCAGCGATCCGCCAGCCGGGCAGCGCGATGTCGTAATCGGCCAGCACGCGCGGCTCGCCGACGAAGGTCACGCGCTGCGTCTCACCGGGGCCAAGCGTCACGCGGCGGAAATCGGCGAGCCGCATCGGCGTGTCGCCGTGCCCGACATAAAGCTGCGGCACATCGGCCCCTGCGCGGGCGCCGGTGTTGGTCACATCGACGCTCACGGTCAGGCGGTCGCCCCCCGTCACCTTGAGGTTGCGATACGCGAAAGCGGTGTAACTGAGCCCGTAGCCGAACGAGAAAGCGGGCGGGCGCGCCATCTTCTCGTACCAGCGATAACCGACATCCGAGCCCTCGATATAATCGACCGGAAAGCTCACCGGCGCAGCATCCGACGGCGCATCGGCGTTGGCCGCCGCATCGCCCGCTGCGCCCAGCACATCGCGCCCGACCGGCGCGGGGCGCGGGGCCTGTGCCGCCGCTTTGGGAAAGGTGATCGGCAGACGCCCCGACGGATTGACCGCGCCGAACAGCACGTTCGCGATCGCCTCGCCGCCGCGCTGCCCCGGATACCAGGCCGCGATCACCGCGGGCACCGTGTCGAGCCACGGCATCAGCACTGGCCCGCCGGTCTCTAACACGACCACGCTGTTGCGGTTGGCGGCCGCAACCGCCGCGATCAGCGCGTCCTGATCGTGCGGCAGCGACAGGCTGTCGACGTCCTCGGCCTCGGTGGTCCACTGCGTCGCGAACACGATCGCGACATCGGCCCCCGCCGCCGCCTTCGCCGCCGCTGCCCGATCACGGCCATCGAGGTAAATAACCTCGGCACCCGGCGCCATTGCCCGGATTGCCTTGAGCGGTGACGAGGCGTGCCACGTCACCCGCGCGAACGACGCTGCCGCGCCCTCGGTCAACGGAATCTCGACCGGCGCGCCGCCCACCGAACGGACCTGGCTCGATCCGCCACCCGAAAGCACGCCGACGTCGGCATGGCCGCCGATCAGCACGATCCGCTTCGCGCTACGGGCCAGCGGCAGCACACGGCCCGCGTTTCTGAGCAGCACGATCCCCGCTTCGGCGGCACGCTGCGCGACCTTGGCATGGCCAGCATAATCGATCGGCAGCGCGGTCTCGGACATCGGCGCATCGAGCACGCCGTTTGCGATCATGCCCGTCAGGATGCGCGTCACCATATCGTCGAGCCGCGCCATCGGCACCGCGCCCGATGCCACCGCCTGTTCAAGCGCCGCGCCGAAATAGAGCGCGTGATCGAGTTCCTGCCCCGATTGCTGATCGAGCCCGGCATTGGCCGCCTTGACGGTCGAATGCACCCCGCCCCAATCGGACATCACCCAGCCTTCGTAGCCCCAGTCCTGCTTGAGCACATCGGTGAGCAGATGCGGGTTCTCGCACCCCCAATCGCCATTGATCTTGTTATAGGCGCACATCACCGATCCGGGCCGCCCGATCTCGATCGCGATCTCGAACGCGAGCAGGTCGCTTTCGCGCAACGCCGCCTCGCCGATCCGCGCGTCGAGCACCATCCGCCCGGTTTCCTGCGCGTTGAGCACATAGTGTTTGACCGTCGAGACGATCCGGTTCGATTGCACCCCCGCGATCGCCGCCCCCGCCATCCGTCCGGCGAGCAGCGGGTCTTCGCCCATATATTCGAAATTGCGGCCGTTCCACGGATCGCGCGTCAGATTGACCCCGCCCGCGAGCAGTATGTTGAAACGTTTGGCGCGCGCCTCGGCGCCGATCATCGCACCGCCTGCGCGTGCAATCTCGGGATCGAAGCTCGCCGCGGTCGCCAGCCCCGAGGGCAAAGCGGTCGCGGTATCGCCCTTGCGCTGCTCGACCTGGTTGGCAACGCCGAGGCTGGCATCGCTCTCGCGCACGATCGGGATGCCGAGCCGCGGAATCGGCGGCACATGCCCCGCCGACGGGATCAGTTCACCGTGCGGGTCGGCCTTGGTCTTGGGCGGAAACAGGCTGTGGACGAGCAGCAATTTCTCGTCGAGCGTCATCTCGGCGACGATCGCCTGCGCGCGCACCCGCGCCGCGCTGGCGACAGGCGCGACGACAGAATCCGGGGCAGATGCCGGGACAGGCGCGGCCACCGGCTGCGCGGCAAGCGGCATCGCCACCGTCCCCAGCAGCAGCGTCGCGATCGCACATCCCATGGGCCGATTTATCAACGCACACTCCCCCTCGTCGCGGCGCGCTGGTGCGCACCACGCCATCCGCCTCGAGCCATGCCGGGCGGTCGATTCTACGCTTGAACTGGGTCGTGCCGCGGTCCGGGCGCCGCTGGCGCAGCCTCACATCGAGCGAACCACCCGACATGCCGGAAAACGCGGTAAACAAATTCCTGGAACGCCGGTCTCGTGCGCCTCCACACCGATCGGCGCTACGTCGGAAGCGTCTTGCCTCGTGCCGTCATCATCCACCTCCCTCGTCCCGCCGACGATCGAGTCGCCACGCGGTAGAGTTAGAAAAGCAGAAGCTGATAACGTTCACAATAGAATTGTGCGGTGGTCGATACCAATGCGTGAAATGACCGCGACAATGTGTCGTCGATGCAACAGACCAATGTGGTCAGCCGCGTTCCGCGATCGCGGCGTCGAGCGCGAGCACGCGTTCGGCCTCGCGCAGATGGAGCCGTTCGACCATCCGCCCGTCGAGCCGGATCACCCCCTTGCCCGCATTCTCCGCCAGCGCGAACGCCGCCACCACCGCGCGCGCGTCCGCCAGTTCGTCGGCATCGGGGCCAAAAGCGGCGTTGGCGGCCTCGATCTGCGCGGGATGGATCAGGCTCTTGCCGTCGAAGCCCAGCGCGCGGCCCTGCGCGCATTCGGCGGCGACGCGGTCCAGATCGCGAAAATCGTTGCACACCGCATCGAGCACCGCGATTCCGCTCGCGCGCGCCGCCGCCACCGTCGCCGTCAGGAACGGGAGCAGCGTCACCCGGTCCGCCCCCGGCCGCGCGCGCATCTCGATCGCAAGGTCGTTGCTGCCGATCACGAACCCCGACAGCCGCGTCGTCGCCGCCATGTCGGCGATCGCCTGAAGCTCGGAAAAGACGCGGCAGGTCTCGATCATCGTCCACAAGGCCATGGCCGCCGGCGCGCGCGCCAGCGCCTCGTCATAGCGCGCGACATCGTCGACCCGCGTGATCTTGGGCGCCAGCACCGCATCGATCCTGACCTCTGGCCCGGCCTCCGCCACCGCGGCAAGATCGTCGGCGCCCCATGGGGTATCGAGCGCGTTGATCCGCACCACCAGTTCACGCCCGCCAAACCCCTCGCGCGCCGCCACCAGTGCCGCCGCGCGCGCCGCGGGCTTGGCCTCGGGCGCCACCGCATCTTCCAGATCGAGGATCACCACATCGCATGGCAGGCCCCGCGCCTTGGCGATCGCGCGCGGGTTGGAGGCAGGGAGATAGAGCGCGCTGCGGCGCGGACGGATCGACTCGGTCATGGCAGGCCTTCTGCCCCAATTGCCGGGGGTGGACAAACCCGCCCGATCGGCGCCATCGAAAGGACAAAGGAGAGCATCATGGCCGGCATGGCAGCCTTCGACTGGGCGGACCCATTCTTTCTCGACGATCAATTGACCGACGACGAACGCATGATCCGCGATACCGCGCGCAGCTACGCGACCGACAAGCTCGCCCCGCGCGTGATCGCCGCGTTCAACGATGAGACCACCGATCCCGAAATCTTCCGCGAGATGGGCGCGCTCGGGCTGCTCGGCCCGACGATCCCCCCCGACTATGGCGGCGTTGGCGCGGGCTATGTGGCCTACGGGCTCGTCGCGCGCGAGGTCGAGCGGATCGATTCGGGCTATCGCTCGATGATGAGCGTCCAGTCGAGCCTGGTGATGTACCCGATCCACGCCTACGGCACCGACGCGCAGAAGCGGAAATATCTGCCCAGGCTGGCGACGGGCGAGTGGATCGGCTGCTTCGGCCTCACCGAACCCGACGCCGGCTCGGACCCCGGCGGCATGACGACCCGCGCGGTCAAGACCGACGGCGGCTATGCGCTGTCGGGCGCCAAGACGTGGATCAGCAACGCGCCGATCGCCGACGTGTTCGTCATCTGGGCCAAATCGGACGCGCATGGCGGCAAGATCCGCGGCTTCGTGCTCGACAAGGGCACCAAGGGTCTCTCGGCGCCCAGGATCGAGGGCAAGCTGAGCTTGCGCGCCTCGGTCACCGGCATGGTGATGATGGATAATGTCGAGGTGGGCGATGACGCGCTGCTGCCCGAGGTCGAGGGGCTGAAAGGCCCGTTCGGCTGCCTCAACCGGGCGCGCTACGGCATTTCGTGGGGGGCGATGGGTGCCGCCGAATTCTGCTTCCACGCCGCGCGCCAATATGGGCTCGATCGCAAGCAATTCGGCCGCCCGCTCGCCGCAACGCAACTCTATCAGAAGAAGCTCGCCGACATGCAGACCGATATCGCGCTGGGCTTGCAGGCCTCTTTGCGCATCGGCCGCCTGATCGACGAGGGCCGGTTCGCGCCCGAGATGATCTCGATCGTCAAGCGCAACAATGTCGGCAAGGCGCTCGATATCGCCCGCGCCGCGCGCGACATGCACGGCGGCAACGGCATTTCGGCCGACTATCAGGTAATGCGCCACGCCATGAACCTCGAAACGGTCAACACCTACGAGGGCGCGCACGACGTCCACGCGCTGATCCTCGGTCGTGCGATCACGGGCATTCCGGCGTTTTGAAACCCGCTCCCCTCACCGGCCTCAAGATCGTCGAGCTCGCGCGCATCCTCGCGGGGCCATGGGCGGGGCAGGTGTTCGCCGATCTGGGGGCCGAGGTCGTCAAGGTCGAAAGCCCCGATGGCGACGACACCCGCTCCTGGGGCCCGCCGTTCGTCGAGAATGCCGACGGCAGCCGCGACGCGGCCTATTTCCACGCCACCAACCGCGGCAAACGCGCGGTCGTCATCGATTTCCGCACCCCCGAGGGTCAGGCCGAGGTCAAGGCGCTGATCGCCGACGCCGATGTCGTGATCGAGAATTTCAAGGTCGGCGCGCTCGCCCGCTACGGCCTCGATTACGCAAGCCTCGCGGCGCGCAACCCGGCGCTGATCTATTGCTCGATCACCGGCTTCGGGCAGGACGGCCCCTATGCGCACCGCGCAGGCTATGATTTCATCGTTCAGGGCATGTCGGGGATCATGGACCTGACCGGCGATCCCGCGGGCGCACCGCAGAAGATCGGCGTCGCCTTTGTCGATATCTTCACCGGGCTCTACGCGGTGATCGCGATCCAGGCCGCGCTGGCGATGCGCGAACGGACCGGGCGCGGCCAGCAGATCGACATGGCGCTGCTCGACGTGATGACCGGGGTGCTCGCCAATCAGGCAATGAACTATCTCGTCTCGGGCGTCGCGCCGACGCGGCTCGGCAACGCACACCCCAATATCGCGCCTTATGCGGCCTATCCCACCGCCGACGGCTGGCTGATCCTCGCGGTCGGCAACGACAGCCAGTTCCGCCGCTTCTGCGCGGTCGTGGGGCTAAGCGACATGCCCGACGACCCACGCTTCGCCACCAACCCCGCGCGCGTCGCCCACCGCGACGCCCTGACCACGCGAGTCACGCAGGCGATGGCGCGTTTCCCTCGCGACGCCCTCCTCGCCCGGCTCGAGGCCGAGGGCGTCCCCGCCGGGCCGATCAACACCGTGGCCGAGGCCTTCGCCGACCCGCAGGTGATCGCGCGCGGCATGGCGCTCGCGATCGCGCGCGACGACGGCACGACGGTGCCCGGCGTACGCACCCCGATCCGCTTCTCCGACGCCGATCTGGTGCTCAACCAGCCCGCGCCACCGTTGCCCCGGCGATAGCGCGCGCTATCCAACCGCCGCTATCGCCAGGGTTCGGGCGCTAGTCGAGCTGGCTATAGGTGATCGTCGACGCGATTTCGGGGGTGCTCGGGCCAACCGCCATCGGGCATTTCACCCCCGGCATCGCCGTCACGTCGAACAATTCGGTGATCTGCCCTTCCAGCCGGATCCATTCGACGATGTCGCCGCTGGTCATGTTGACGATCAGCACGCCGCACCACGGCGTCGTCGCACGCTGGGTCAGTTCGTCATCGAGCTTGAGGCCATTGAACGCGCCGTTGCGCGGCATCGAGACGGTCACGATGGCATGGCCGTCATGGATCGCAAGACCACGTAGAAAGCCCGGACAAAAGGCGATATCCCTGATCTCGCCCTGGGCCGAAATCTCGACGATCTGGCCACGCCCCGAATCGAGTGCATAGACCTTTTTGCCATGGACGCGCGGGCTGTGCGGCATCGAGAGTTTGTCGGTGACGATCTGGTTGGTTCGCACGTCGATCAGCATGCCGCCTTCGTGGCGCCGGTCGCGCCAGCCGCTCAGCGCATCCGATTTGCTCACTGCCGTGACATAGGCCGGCTCGCCCTTGTCCATCGCCAGTCCGTTGAGATGGCAGCGATCTTCACCCGCGAGCTTGGAGATGAACGGCGGTTTCCAGATCGGGCGGAAGCTGTGGGTGGAATCGGGGGTCGCAAGGCAGGAATAGCGGGTGTTGACGAACACCACCTGCCCCTTCGTGGTGACGCCCAGTTCATGGATGTCGATGTCGCCGGTCACCTGCGCATTGCGGGGCACGAAAACCTGATCGAAATGCTGGTTCCCGACCTGGCCCGGCTGCAGGATATTCTCCAGCCGCCAGAGCTGAAAATGCGTCCCCAGATAGAGGCGGCCGGGCCGATAATAGACCCCCATCGCCCGCGTGAAATTCTGCTGGTTGAACGAGACGGTGCCGTTGGGCTGCACGCCGACAAGAAACAACTGGCCCGTCTGATAGCTGGTAAAGGCAAGGCTGGTCGCGTGCGATTTCAGCCACGCGCCCAGCCCTCGCGACACGCTGATCTTGCTTGCGTTGGCAGATTCTGCGGGCGGTACCGCGGGGTCTGGTTGAGCCTCATTGGTCATTGCGTGGGACGTTCCCTGTTCTGAAAGAAACTGGCCCCGTGCACCTGCACGAGGCCAGTCCCACTAGCATCATTATATCGTATGTCCGCTCTTAGAAAGGCAGGCGCAGACCGACACGACCGCCATAGCCACCTTGACCGTCGCCAGCTTCGCGGCCTGCACCTCGATCGCATGGGGCGATATGGCCGCCCCATCGCCCGTGCTCGCGGCGCTGTTCGATTTCACGCCGACCGAAAGCCTGATCGCGGCAACGCCGGCACGCGGCGCCAAACCGGCGCCAGCCGCCAGGCCGGGCTCGTCGCGCTGCTCCTCACCTCGCCGGCGAGTATGCTTTAGCATCTACCAAAGCCTGCACCTGGCGCTAGGTTGAAGCGCAAAGCCAACGGCGATTCAGGCACCGTTAGGAGACTTAAATTGCGCCGAAGAACAAAGGAGGGGCAGTGACGGCACCATTGGCGGGTATCCGCATCATCGAGATCGCGGGCATCGGCCCCGGCCCGTTTTGCGGCATGATGCTCGCCGATCACGGCGCCGAGGTGATCCGCATCGAGCGCCCGGGCACGCCGTCCGACCCGCGCGACCCGCTGGTGCGGTCGCGCGCCGAGACGCGAACGCTCGATCTCAAAAGTCCCGAGGGCGCCGCCGCCATCCGCCGCCTCGCGCATGACGCCGACGGCCTGATCGAAGGCTTCCGCCCCGGCGTGATGGAGCGGCTCGGGCTCGGCCCGGCGGCACTCCACGCCGAGAACCCGGCGCTCGTCTATGGCCGCATGACCGGCTGGGGCCAGACGGGACCGCGCGCGCAGGATCCAGGCCACGACATCGATTATATCGCGGTCTCGGGCACGCTCCACGCGATCGGCACCGCAGGCGTCAAGCCGGTGCCGCCGATCAACCTCATCGGCGATTTCGGCGGCGGCGGGATGCTGCTTGCGTTCGGGATGCTCGCCGGGCTGCTCCACGCGCGCGCCACCGGCGAAGGGCAGGTCGTCGACGCGGCGATGACCGAGGGCTCAGCGCTGCTGATGAGCATGATGTGGGGCTTCCGCGCCACCGGTCGCTGGCCGGGCGAGCGCGGCACCAACCTCCTCGATGGCGGCGCGCCCTTCTACGACACCTACGTCTGCGCCGACGGCAAATATCTCGCGGTCGGTGCAATCGAACCCCAATTCTACGCCGCGCTACGCGCGGTGATGGGGCTGAGCGGCGCCGAATGGGACGCGCAATTCGACGTCCCCCGCTGGCCCGCGCGCAAGGCGATCCTTGCCGAGCATTTCCGCACCCGCCCGCGCGACGCCTGGTGCGCCGCCTTCGCCGGCCACGAGGCCTGCGTCGCCCCCGTCCTCGATTTCGACGAAGCCCCCGCCGATCCGCACAATGTCGCGCGCGGTGCGTTCATCGCGCGGGATGGCGTCATCCAACCGGCACCGGCACCAAGATTCGTCGCGCCAGATCGGGGCGAGACGCCGGCCGACGGTTAGAGAGAGGTGATGCGAAGCCCGCTCATCACTCCGAACAGCTTGTGTAATCCCCAACGGCGCGCCTCGTTTCCCCGATCTGCGCGATGTCGCCATCCGTGATCTCGTAAAAGCGCCGGACACATGTATTGAACGCGCCGTCGGAAGGGTCTTTCCAGTCGGCAACGATCAGCCGGCTATCGCGCTCGAAACCAAGCGCGAGCTGGTAATATTCCTCGCCGCCCACGGGAAAGTCCAGCAAGGCACCGTTGCGCAGATCGACCATCACGACAACCGAGCATCCCCCGCCGCAGCCGATCGGGACGATCGCATAATGACCGCCCGCATTGGGCCCGTCCTCGATGCCGCGCCTGATCATGGTGCGATACATCGCGGCGTCGGCCGCATAATCGGGATGAACCGCCTCCCCCTCCAAAACCTCCAGCGCTGGAAAATCGGAAAAACGGGGGTCGGCCAAGGCAGGCGATGCCGAAACCGCGAACAGCGCCATCAGCGCTGTCGACATCATCACGGCGGGCTTGTTCGGCATAGGGCACCCTACGATCAGCGGCTTGATCAACACGACCGACTTCGGCCTATCATTATGGCATTGGACGCCGCCATACCACCCACATCCACCCCGAACATTGCCCCTCCCCGTCCTCCATGCGATACTCGCCTGCAAACAGCGACCTTGAAGGAGAGGCCCGATGGCAACGGCAATCCGCAACACGCAGCTAAGCGACGCCGAGTGGGAAGCGCGCCAGCAGCTCGCGGCGTGTTATCGGGTGTTCGACATGCTCGGCTGGTCCGAGATGATCTACAACCACATCACGCTCAAGGTGCCCGACGAAGACGGCGCGTTCCTGATCAACCCGTTCGGGCTGCACTTTTCCGAGGTCACCGCCTCCAACCTCGTCAAGATCGACATCGACGGCAACAAGCTCGACGGATCGCCCTTTCCGGTCAACCTCGCCGGCTTCACCCAACACGCCGTGTTCCACCGCCATCTGCCCGACGCGCATTGCATCATGCACACGCACACCACCGCGGGGATGGCGGTGTCGTCGGTCGAAGGCGGGCTGAGGCCGACCAATTTCTACGCGTGCAATTTCGCCGGCCAGATCGCCTATCACGATTTCGAGGGCGTCACCGTTCGCGCGGAGGAAGGCGCGCGGCTGATCGACAATCTCGGCGACAAGCGCGTCATGTTCCTCAAGAACCATGGCATCCTCGTGATGGGCCGCACGCTGCCCGAGGCGTTCATCAAGCACTGGTCGCTCCAGCGCGCGTGCGAAATTCAGATCGCGACCGCCTCGATGGGTACCCCGCTCGAAGTCCCGCCCGAGGTCGTCGCGGTCCACCAGCGCGACCTCTCCAAGGTCCAGATCCCCGGCGGCGCGGGCAAGGCCGATTTCGACGCGATGGTCCGCCTCGTCGACAAGATCGACACGAGCTGGCGCAACTAAGGCCTCAGGGCTTACCCGAAGCGATAGGCCGAGACTTGCCAGCCGATCACCTCGCCGGTGAAGTCGAGCCGCGCCGGATCGTCGCCCCCCGCGCCCAGTGCCACCATCAGCGGCAACAGATGCTCCTCGCGTGGGTGCGCGAACCGGGCGTGCGGCAGCCTGTCCCACGCGATCACCCGCGCCGCGCGCGATGCGGGGTCGGGATCGGTGACGGCGGCGGTCAGCGCGGCATCCCATTCGCGCGCCACCGGCGTCACCGCGGGGCCCCGCGCGGCCAGATTGTGGAAGCTCATCCCCGATCCGACGATCAGCACGCCCTCGTCGCGCAGCGGCGCCAGCGCGCGGCCGATCGCGATATGCGCGGCGGGATCGAGATCGGCCCGCAACGAGAGTTGGAGCAGCGGAATATCCGCCGCGGGCAGCATGACCTTCATCGGCACGAACACGCCGTGATCCCAGCCGCGCGCCTCTTCTTCGCCGCTTTCGATCCCTGCGTCGGCGAGCAGCGCCGCAACCCGCTGCCCAAGCTCGGGCGCGCCCAGTGCGTCCCAGCGCAGATGATAGGTGTGCTCGGGGAAGCCGTAATAATCGTAGAGCAGCGCCGGCTGCGCGCCCAGATGGACGCTCGGCAGCGCCGTCTCCCAATGGCCCGAGACGAGCAGGATCGCGCGCGGGCGTTCGGGCAGGGTTGCGATCAGCCCGGCAAGATAGGCCTGCATCGGCCGCCACATCGGATCGGGCGCTCCACCCGCCGGGTCCATGAAGAAGCAGGGGCCACCGCCGTGCGGAATGAACAAGGTAGGAAGCGTCATGGTCGAAAGATCGGGGCCCGCACCGCCGGCCACAACGCTCCAATCGGAAACACGGCGTTTCCGCTTTGCGCCGGGTGTGCCAAGAAGGTGCCATGACCCGCTTCACCGTCAACAACCAGCCGGTCGAATACCGCCTGCCGCCCGAGACGCCGTTGCTCTGGGCGCTGCGTGACGCCTCGAACCTCACCGGCGCCAAATATGGCTGCGGCACCGGGCATTGCGGCGCGTGCACGATCGATATCGACGGCAACGCGGTGCGCGCGTGCCAGGTGACGATCGGCGAGATCGAGGGCGCGTTCGTGACCACGATCGAGGGGCTGGCGCGCGAGCGCGACCATCCGCTCCAGCTCGCCTTTATCGACGCCAACGTCCCGCAATGCGGCTTCTGCATCCCCGGCATCATCATGGCGGCAGCGGCCTTGCTGCGAAAGAACGCGGCACCCTCGGAAGACGAGATCAAGGCCGCGATCACCAACATCTGCCGTTGCGGCATCTACCCCCGGCTGGTCGGCGCGATCCAGCGTGCAGGGCGCGTGCTCAGCGGTGACGAGACGATCAACGCCGGCGCGCGACCGGGGATCGACCCGGCGGAGGCCGCGCGCGGTGTCCCCGCGCTCACCCCGCCGGGGTGATCGGTCCCGCCAATCCTGTCGCCCAATCCTTTCGCCCAATCCTTTCGCAAAGCTGACACGCCAATTCAGCATCGGCTCACCGGCACCGTGGCACGGTTAGTCCATGATCGGGCCGGCACCTCGTCTGCCCTCTGGGAGATGACCCCATGCGTTTGACCCTTCTTGCAGCCTTGCTCTCGACGGTGCTGATGCCGATGGCCGCCAATGCGCAGCGCCACGATCGCGGCGATGGCGATCGCGGTAATCGCAGCGCGCGGATCGAGCGCCCCGCCCGCCCGGCCGCGGCGCCGCGTCCGGCGCAACGCCCCGAAACGCGCACCCCGGCGCGCGTCGCCCGACCCGAGGGTCAGCGCAACGCGACGCGCCCGATCCAGCGGGTCGATCCCAACCGCGCGCGTCCCGATTATCGCGCCGGTGCGGCCGCCCAGCAGCGTCCCGATCGTCAGCGCCCCGCCACCTGGCAGCAGCGCGGTGATCGCACGCCACAGGCGAACCGTGGCGATCGCAACGACCGCAATCCACAGTGGAACCGCGGCGACCGCAACGATCGTCCGCCACAGGCGAACCGCGGCGATCGCAACGATCGCAATCCCCAATGGAACCGGGGTGATCGCAACGACCGCCACTACCAGTCCAACCGCGGCGACCGCAACGATCGCTGGGACCGCAGCCGCGCCGACTGGACCGATCACGCCCGCAACAACGATCGTTTCAACGACCGGACCGATTTCAACCGGCGCTGGCGCGACGATCGCCGCTACGATTGGCGCGATTATCGCACCCGCAACCGCTCGACCTACCATTTGCCGCGCTATTACGCGCCACACGGCTGGAATTACGGCTATCGCCGCTTCTCGATCGGCTTCCGGATGGATACGATGCTGTTCGGATCGAATTATTGGATCGGCGACCCCTATTATTATCGCCTGCCGCCGGCCTACGGCCCGTATCGCTGGGTGCGCTATTATAACGACGCGCTGCTGGTCGATATCTACTCGGGCGAAGTGATCGATGTCGTCTACGACATCTTCTGGTGAGGCCAATCAGGTAGGGCGCATCGGCTCCCGCGCCCGACGGGCCCGGCGGTTCGCTACGGCGTACCGCCGGGTCTTGCCTTTCGCGATTGGCCACGCAATCTAGCCCGATGTTCGGATTGCTCAAACCCAAGGCCCCCGCGCGCAAGCGCGTCGCCACCGCGGTATCGGCGCGGCTCGAGGCCAATCCCGCGATCACCCGGGCGGCGGTCGACGACATCCAATTCTATTACCACCCCGATTTTCTCGATCGCCCCCAATGCGATGCGCTGATCCGGATGATCGACGCCGATCGCCGCCCGTCGACGCTGCTGTCCGAGCGCGCCGACGAGGGCTTCCGCACCTCCGAAAGCTGCGACATGAGCCGCTGGTCGCCCGATGTCCGCCCGATCGACGAAGCCATCGCCGATCTGCTGGGGATCGCCTATCAGAATGGCGAGACGATGCAGGGCCAGCGCTACGCCCCCGGCCAGCATTTCCGCGCGCACCACGATTATTTCCACGAAAGCGAATATTACTGGCAGCGGATGAAGGACGAGGGCGGCCAGCGCACCTGGACGGCGATGATCTATTTGAACGATGTCGCCGAAGGCGGCGCCACCTGGTTCCCCAGCGCCGGCATCCGCGTCGCGCCGAAACGCGGGCTGCTGCTCGTCTGGAACAACATGAAGCCCGATGGCACCCCCAACCCGATGACGCTGCACGAAGGGATGCCGGTCGAAAAGGGCGTGAAATACATCATCACCAAATGGTTTCGCGAGGCGAGCTGGCTCGCCCAGGCGGGGATGTAGCCCCTTCTCCACCGTCACCCTGAACGCGGTTTCGGTGGCCATCGCGCCGCCACGTGACGGCGGACGCCACACGCCCCTTTGAACTCCCCGCGCAATCCTCTACCCCCGCTGCCGTGACCGCCGTTCTCAACATCACCGCATCGATCCTCGGCCAGCCGTGGCATTGGCGCGCGCTCGCCGCCGATGCGCGCGATCCCGGCTTCGCGCCCGACGATCTGGTGACGCAATTGCTGCTCGCGCGCGGTTGCCCGCGCGACGCGATCGACGCGCACAAGGCGCCCAGCATCCGCGGCTTCATGCCCGATCCGTCGATCTTTCGCGATATGGATCGCGCCGCGACGCGGATCGCCGATGCGGTGCAGGCTGGCGAGAATATCGCGATCTTCGGCGATTACGATGTCGATGGCGCGACCTCGGCGGCGCTGATGATCCTGCTGCTGCGCGATCTCGGCATCGAGGCCGCGCCCTATATCCCCGATCGGCTGATGGAGGGCTATGGCCCCTCGGGCGAGGCGCTGGTGCGGCTTGCGCAGGCGGGCGCGTCGCTGATCGTCACCGTCGATTGCGGCGCGCAGGCGTTCGAGGCGCTCGCGATGGCGAAGGACGCGGGCGTCGACGTGATCGTCGTCGATCACCACAAATGCGCCGCCGCGCTGCCGGTCGCGCACGCGCTGGTCAATCCCAACCGCCTCGACGAAGCCGAAGGCGCCGCGCATGGTCATCTCGCCGCGGTCGGGGTCGCCTTCCTGCTCGGCGCCGCGCTGATCCGCACGCTGCGCGCGCGCAATTTCTTCGCGCAACGGCCCGAACCGCGCCTGCTCGATCTGCTCGATATCGTCGCGCTCGGCACCGTCGCCGATGTCGCGCAACTGAAGGGGCTCAACCGCGCGTTCGTCGCGCAAGGCCTCAAGGTGATGGCGAAGCGCCGCAACATCGGCCTCAACGCGCTGATCGAGGCATCGCGCCTCACCCGCGCGCCGACCGCGAGCGATCTCGGCTTCGCGCTCGGCCCGCGGATCAACGCCGGCGGGCGCGTCGGGCGCTCCGATCTCGGCGTGCGCCTGCTCACCACGCGCGACGCCGACGAGGCACGCCGAATCGCGACCGAACTCGATATGCTCAACGAGGAACGCCGCGCGATCGAGGCCGGGGTGCAGCAAGAAGCCGAGGCAATCGTCGCCGCCAAAGGCAATCGCGCGGTCACGGTGGTCGCCGGCCAAGGCTGGCATCCGGGCGTGATCGGCATCGTCGCGGGCCGCCTCAAGGAAAAGACCGGCCGCCCCACGATCGTGATCGCGCTCGACGACGACGGCGTCGGCAAAGGCTCGGGCCGCTCGATCGCCGGGGTCGATCTCGGCGCGGCGGTGCTCGCGGCAAAGGATAGCGGGCTGCTGGTCGCGGGCGGCGGGCACGCGATGGCCGCCGGGCTGACGATCGACGGCGACAAGGTCGAAACGTTGGCCGATTTCCTTGAAGATCGCCTCGCCGACGCGGTGACGCGCGCGCTCGGCGAACGCGCGCTGCTGCTCGATGCCTTGCTCGCGCCGCGCGGGCTGACGATCGATCTCGTCACCGCGTTCGAGGGCGGCGGCCCTTACGGCATGGGCTGGCCTGCGCCGCGCGTCGCCGCCGGGCCGGTGCGCATCATCAAGGCCGATGTGGTCGGTAACGGCCATGTCCGGGCGATCGTGGCGGGCGACGACGGCGGCAGCCTCAAGGCGGTCGCGTTCCGCCAGGCCGATACCGCACTCGGGCAAGCCCTGCTCGGCGCCCCGCCGCATCGCCGCCTGTGGCTCGCGGGCCGCGTCAAGATCGACGATTGGGGCGCCCGTCCCACCTGCGAACTCCACATCGACGACGCCGCCTGGGCGAATTGAGTACCCGCTCTGACTCCCCTCCCTGCAAGGGAGGGGTTGGGGGTGGGTGGACGCTTGCGCACCATCCCTTATTCTCACCCCCATGCAGCGCACCGCGGCCGAACTCACCGCGAACGCCCGCCGCCTGAGGCGAGAAGCAACATCCGCCGAACGATGCCTCTGGCAAGCCCTGCGCCATCACCGGCCGCGCTTCACGCGTCAGTTGGTCGTCGGTGACCGCATCGTCGATATCGCGTGCCGATCGGCGCGCATCGCCATCGAACTCGACGGCGGCCATCATGCGCTGCAAACCGAGCAGGATAAGGCACGCACGACCTATCTGGAAGCACGCGGCTGGACCGTGCTTCGCTTCTGGAACAACGACGTCACCGATAATCTCGACGGCGTCGTGCAGGTGATCCTCGCGGCGGTCGCGCGAGGTTCCACCCACCCCTAACCCCTCCCTTACAGGGAGAGGAATCGGATCAAGCCGCGGTCCAGCCCCCGTCCATCGACAGGTTCGTCCCCGTGATCGACTTGGCCTCGTCGCGGCACAGATAGACGGCAAGGCCCGCCACCTGCTCGGCGGTCACGAATTCCTTGGTTGGCTGCGCGTCGAGCAGCACGTCGTTGATCACCTTCTCACGGTTGAGCCCGCGCGACGCCATCGTGTCGGGGATCTGATGCTCGACCAGCGGCGTCCAGACATAGCCCGGCGAGATGCAATTGACCGTGATGCCATCGGTCGCGACCTCGAGCGCGAGCGTCTTGGTCAGCCCCGCGATGCCATGCTTGGCCATCACATAGGCGGATTTGTTGGGGCTCGCGACGAGGCTGTGCGCCGAGGCGGTGGCGATGATCCGGCCCCATTTCGCCGCCTTCATGAACGGCACCGCCGCGCGATACAGATACCAGGCCGAATTCAGGTTGATCTTGATGATCGCCTCGAATTTCTCGGGCGGGAAATCCTCGATTTTGGCGACGTGCTGGATGCCGGCATTGGCGATCACGATGTCGGGCCCGCCGAGTTCGTCGTGGCACCGCTGCACCATCGCCGCGATCTCCTCGGGCCTGGTCATGTCGGCGGCGTCGTACAGCGCCTTGCCGCTCGCCTTCTCAAGCGCGGCGCGTTCCTTCTCGATCTCGCCCGCGTCGCCGAAACCGTTGATCATCACCTGCGCGCCCTCGGCGGCGAGCGCCTGTGCATAGGCAAGCCCGATCCCCGAGGTCGACCCGGTGACGATGGCGGTTTTACCCTTGAGGAACATGGTCTTCTCCTTTTCCAGAGTCTCGTTCGTGCTGAGCTTGTCGAAGCACCGCTCTTTCTCGGTTGACCAAAAAAGAACGGCCCCGCGACACGCTCAGGGCGAACGCGGCAGGTGGCTGGTCAGGTCGAACGCCGAACTGCGTCCGTCGAGAATATTCTGCGCCACCAATTGTGCGTTGGCCATCGTCTCGCTGACGGCCTCATGGCCCGCGTGCCAATGTTCGCGCATCGTCCGCGCGGAGAATTCGAAATCGCGGCTGCCGCCTTCCCAGGCATTGGCGCGGTAGATGAGGTGGACGAGATTGACCGGCTTTTCGGCCGATCGCTCGGCAAGCGCCACGACATCGGGGTCATCGCGCATCGCGGGCGACAGCTTGGCGAGCACCGCGCGCATCGCCTCCTGGTCCTTGCGCCGCCGCATCAACTGATCGGTGACCTGCCGCGTGCGGCTCGAAAAGCGGATTTCCTTCTCGCGCGCGGCCACATCCATGATCGTGCGCGGCGGATCGGTCGCGGCGGCGAACAGATCGACCTGAAACACCAGCAGTTCCTGCGTCTGATGATCGAGCACATGCGCCAGCGGCGTGTTCGAGACCAGCCCGCCGTCCCACCACAGCCGCCCGTCGATCTCGATCGGCGGCAGCCCCGGCGGCAACGCGCCAGAGGCCATGATGTGGCGCGCGTCGAGCCGGTCGCAATCGGTATCGAAATAGTGGAAATTGCCGCTCATCACATCGACCGCGCCCACCGACAGCCGCACCGGCCCGTCGTTGAGCAGATCCCAGTCGATCAGCTCGTTGAGCGTCTTTTCGAGTGGCGCCGAATCGTAGAAGCTCAGCGCCTCGGGCGTCCCCGGGACCGCGAACACCGGCGACACGATGCGTGGGCTGAAGAACCCCGGCACCCCGGTCGCGAGCACGAACCCCGCCGACCATTCGTGCACGAATTCGCGCAACTGGTCGTTGGGCGGGATCGGAAAGCTCGGCAGCGTGCTCGTCACCTTGTCCCAGAAGGCGCGCAGCCGTTCGACACGGGCGGCGGGCGGGTTGCCCGCGACGATCGCGGCGTTGATCGCACCGATCGAGATCCCCGCGACCCAGTCGATCTCGATCCCCGAATCGGCGAGCCCGTCGATCACGCCGGCCTGATAACTGCCAAGCGCACCGCCGCCCTGCAGCACCAGCGCGACCTGATCGGGAAGCGGCAGCGCCTTCGCCTGGCGGCGCGGGCGCGGATGGGAGGCATCGGCCATTGCCGTCAAAGATGGCGCTGCACTGCAACAAGATCAAGCACGGATTGCAACTTGCCCGGACCTTGCGCATTCATGGCGCTAACCACAATGAAGGGGGCGGGCGATGCGGCTCGACGATTTCGATCCCAACATCAACGTCGAGGATCAGCGCGGCCGCGGTGGCGGCGGGTTCGGCGGGGGCGGCGGCGGCCTGCTGTTCAGCCTGTTGCCGCTGATCGGCAGCCGGTTCGGCTGCGGCGGCATCGCCGTGGTGCTGATCCTGTTCGCGGTGTTCGGCGGGCTCGGCAATCTGAGCGGGCTGCTCAGCGGCGGCGGCCAGGCCCCTACCACCCAGATCGCCGTCCCCAACAGCGGCGGCAGCGGCTCAAGCGCACAACAGGCATGTGCGACCGACACCGCCAGCCGCGCGGCATGCAACGCGTTCAGCTCGGCGGACAATACGTGGGAAGCGATCTTCGCGCGCGCTGGCGAGCGCTTTCAGGCGCCCAAGCTCGTGTTCTACGCGGGCAACGGCCAGTCGGGCTGCGGCGCGGCGCAATCGGCGATGGGGCCGTTCTACTGCCCCAGCGATCAGGGCATCTATCTCGACACGAGCTTCTTCGACGAACTTGCCACCCGCTTCGGCGCGCAGGGCGATTTCGCGCAATATTACGTGATCGCGCACGAATTCGGCCACCACATCCAGAATCTGCTCGGCACTTCGGGGCAGGTCCAGCGGCAGATGGCGCGTGCCAGCCGGGCGCAGGCCAACGCGCTCTCGGTCCGGCTCGAACTCCAGGCCGATTGCTATGCCGGGGTATGGGGTGCAGCGAACCGCGCGCGGCTCGATCCCGGCGATATCGAGGAAGGCATGACCGCGGCCAACGCGATCGGCGACGACACGCTCCAGCGTCAGGCGCAGGGCCGCGTCGTCCCCGACAGCTTCACCCACGGCAGCTCGGCCGATCGCATGCAATGGCTCAAGCGCGGGCTCGACACCGGCGATCCGGCGCAATGCGACACCTTCACCGGCGCGATCTGACGGCGGCACACAAGCACACCGTTCGCCCTGAGCCTGTCGAAGGGCCGTTCTTCTTGCCCCCCCCGGCCCACCCCGGAGGGGTAAGTAACCCCTACCCGCCAAACACCGCCTTCATCGATTCAGCGTGCAGCTTCCAGAAATCGCGCACCGGCTGCCCCGAAAGCCGCCCGGCCAGCACCGCGAGGTGCGAGCGCCACCCCGCCGCGGTGCCCTTGCGATGGCCCGGATCGCCGATGCCGGTGTGCGTCAGCACCAGCCGCGTCGCCTCGCCCTCGGGCGTCAGCTCGAACCGCGCAACGCCGTTCTTGCCGCCATCCCAGGTCATCGCGAGCAGCCGCGGCGGATCGATCGCCACCACCCGCTCGCGCGACGTGACACCCTTCCACCGGATCGCGTCCTCGGGATAGGGCACATCGTCCACCGACAGATGGTCGTGATCGAACACCAGTTCGACCGCCCCGCCCTCGCGCAGGTCCATCGGCCCGTCGGCGAACCACAATTTGCGCTTTTCGGGCTCGGTCAGCCACGCCCACACCGTCTCCACCGGCGCGTCGAGCACCCGCTCGAAGCGCAGCATCCCGCCCTGATCGTCGGTCATCACGTCATCCATTGTCGCTCTCCTCTACCCGCGCGGCCTTTTCCTCGGCGAGCATCACCTCGAGCCGATCGAGGCTCACGCTCCAGAACCGCTCCCATTGCCTGAGCCAGCGGTCCGCCTCGGCGAGCCGCGCGGGGTTCAACCGGCACAGATGCTGCCGCCCCACCCGCCGCCGCTCGACCAGCCCGGCGCGTTCGAGCACGCCGAGATGCTTCGACGCCCCCGCAAGGCTCATCGCATAAGGCGCCGCGAGGTCGCCGACACTGGCCTCGCCCCTGGCAAGGCACGCCAGCATCCCGCGCCGCGTCGGATCGGCCAGCGCGGCAAAGGTCGCATCGAGTCGTTGTTCAACCATGTGGTTGTATATGACCACCCTGCGCCATTAGTCAACCATATGGTTGAGCATGGCTCCGCTTCCGCATTGCGGGCCCGCCCCCTCACCGCGTACAAAGCATTATGGGCATTCACGGAAGCTGCCACTGCGGCAACGTGCAGATCGAAGTGCCAGCCAGGCCCGCGTGGGTCGCGGCGTGCAACTGCTCGCTCTGTCGGCTGCTCGCCTGGCGCGTGGCCTATTTCCCGCCCGATCAGGTGCGCATTTCAGGCGAGACGACCGCCTATATCTGGGGCGACCGCATGATCGGCATCCACCATTGCCCGATCTGCGGCTGCGGAACCCATTGGCAGTCGCTTGGCGAAGATTTCGGCAAGATGGGCATCAACGCGCGCTTGCTCGATGATTTCGATGAAAACACCGTCGAGGTCAGGAAAGTCGACAACGCCGATTAGACGCCGCGTCGACGGCCACATTCCGACTCACCCCTCTTCCCCCGCAAAGCTGAACGCCGACAACCCCCGTTCGCGCTCACTCACCACCAGCGCGCGTGCCGCCGGCGGCGCCGATCGTTGCGGGCAATCGGCGCGCGTACACGCCCGGCACCCGAGCCCGATCGGGACCGCCTCGCCCGCCAGATCGATCCCGCGCGCCGCCGCCAGCGGGGCCGCCAGCCCGGCCTCGACCCCCAGCCCGATCGCGAATTCGGCCTCGACGCTCCCCGGCCGCTGCCCCTGCGGCGTCACCGTGCGCGCGATCGTCAGCCAGCGCGTGCCGTCTTCCAGCGCGACCAGTTGCACCGCCAGCCGCCCCGGCCGGTCGAACGCATGGTGCAGCCGCCACAAGGGGCACCGCCCCGGCGCCTCGACCAGCGCCGCGCCGCTCGCCCCGGCATAGCGTTTGGATGCCTGCCCCGCGCGATCGATCCGGATCATGAAGAAGGGCAGGCCCCGCGCGCCCACCCGGCTCAGCGTCGTCAGCCGATGCGCCACCTGCTCGAACCCCGCGCCGAACCGCCGCTGGAGCAACGCCATATCGTACCCGCTCGCCTCGCACGCGCGCAGGAAACGGGCATAGGGCATCATCACCGCGGCGGCGAAATAGCTCGTCAGATGGCGCCGATAGAGCCGCTCGGCGGTGCGATCGGCAAAACCGGCGCCCCGCACCAGCGCGTCGATTTCGCTCTTCGCCTCGATCTGCGCAAGCTGATCCGCCGCCGCGAAGGTCCGCGCGGCGGGATCGAGCATCTCGGACAATTGCAATTGCCGTGCGTGCAGATCGAGCCGCCGCAGCCGATCGGGCATCACATCGGCGGGCAGGATGCGGATCGACAGCTGATGTTTGACGCGCAACCGCTCGGCGACCGCGCCGTACAGATCGCCCGCCCCCAGCCGCAATTCGTCCGCCAGCAGTTCGGCGGCCGCATCGAGATCGGCAAAATGGTTGCGCCAGCGCTCGATCTCGCGCCGCACCAGGTCAAGCGGATCGCTGGCACCCGCCACCGGCGCCGCGCCCTGCCCGATCCGGTCATAGGCGCGCGCGAACGCTTCCGCCCCGGCCGGCGCCGCCGCCAGCCATTCCTCCAGCTCGGCGCGATCGACCTCGAGGTCGGCGAACATCGGATCGGCCAGCCGCCGCCGCATCGCCTCCCCGCCCCCGCCCGGCTCGCCGCCCGACAGCACGCGCGGATCGAAATCGAACCGCTCGGCGAGCCGCAACAGCAGAGTCGCCGACAATGGTCGCTGGTTGCGCTCGATCAGGTTGAGGTAGCTCGGGCTGATCGCCAGCATCTCGGCCATCGCCGCCTGCGTCACCCCCGCCTGCCGCCGCAACCGCCGCACCGCGTGCCCGGCAAACAGCTTACGATCGGCCACCCACGCCTCCTTCCAATACGCCCGCCCCTCGACCCGTCACCCCGGACTTGTTCCGGGGTCCAACGCGCCGCGAACACCCCCGCGCCCGAGTGTGCGGAACGTCGGATGCCGGAACAGATCCGGCATGACGCGACGCGGTGCTGGCCATGTCCTACACGCCTTCGTTCTGCTATTGTTCCAACCGTTCAAATCTCGCACGACAGGAAGCCCCGATGCCACAGAGTTGTCAATATCTTTACATCAACACAAACGCATCTCTGAGGATTCACACCCCATGACCCCAAAGACACCCCGTGCCACCTGTTCGATCGCGTCAACTTCGTCAACTTAGCCGCTATCCCCGCCGTCGATTCGGCACGATTTGTAAAGGAAGCGACAATGACCTTCGACGATCTCGTCCCCGCCCCGCCCCACCGGTTCGACGGCATCGAGCGGCCGTACACCCCCGCCGATGTCGTGGCGCTGCGCGGCTCGGTCGCGATCGAGCACACGCTGGCACGGCGCGGTGCGCATCGGCTGTGGGAATTGCTCCACAGCGAGGATTATATCCACGCGCTCGGGGCGATGACCGGCAACCAGGCGATGCAGATGGTGCGCGCCGGCTTGCAGGCGATCTATCTGTCGGGCTGGCAGGTCGCGGCCGATGCCAACACCGCCGGTGCGATGTATCCCGATCAGTCGCTCTACCCCGCCGATGCCGGCCCCGCTTTGTGCCGCCGGATCAACAATGCGCTTCAGCGCGCCGACCAGATCGAGCATCAGGAAGGCGGCACGACGCGCGATTGGTTCGCGCCGATCGTCGCCGATGCCGAGGCCGGTTTCGGCGGACCGCTCAACTGTTTCGAGATCATGAAGGCCTATATCGCCGCGGGCGCGGCCGGGGTGCATTACGAGGATCAGCTCGCGTCGGAAAAAAAGTGCGGCCATCTCGGCGGCAAGGTGCTGATCCCGACGCAGGCGCATATCCGCAACCTCGATGCCGCGCGGCTCGCCGCCGACGTCTCGGGGGTGCCGACGCTGGTGATCGCGCGTACCGACGCCGAAAGCGCGAAGCTCATCACCTCGGACGTCGACGAACGCGACCATGAATTCCTCACCGGCGAGCGCACGCCCGAGGGCTTCTTCCGCCTGAAGGACGGCACCGGGGTCGATCATTGCATCAAGCGCGGGCTCGCCTTTGCCGCCCACGCCGATCTACTGTGGTGGGAAACCTCGAAGCCCAACATGGCCGATGCCCGCCGCTTCGCCGAGGCGATCCGCAAGCAGTTCCCGAACAAGCTGCTCGCGTACAATTGCTCGCCGAGCTTCAACTGGGAAGCCAATCTCGACAAGGACGACATCGCGAAGTTCCAGCGCGAGCTGGGCGCGATGGGCTACAAGTTCCAGTTCGTCACGCTCGCGGGCTTCCATCAGCTCAACCACGGCATGTTCGAGCTGGCGCGCGGCTACAAGGATCGCGGGATGGCCGCTTATTCGGAGCTTCAGCAGGCCGAATTCGCCAGCGAAGCCGCGGGCTACACCGCCACGCGCCACCAGCGCGAAGTGGGCACCGGCTATTTCGATAGCGTCGCGCAGGCGATCGCCGGCGGTGCCAGCTCGACCACCGCGCTCCGTGAATCGACCGAGGCCGCCCAGTTCGCCAAAGAAGCTGCCTGACTTTCACTTCCCTCACGCTGACGAAGGAGACAAAAATGCCCACCGAACCGCAACGCAGTCGTGCCGTCTTCTCGAACGAGGATTTCGCGCTCCTCAAGGAAGCGGTCGCCGAGCACGTCAAACGGATCGCCGACGATCCGCGCTCGACCAAGTTCAGCAACCTCTACCACCGGCTCGGCCGCCTGACCTGAAGCGCGTGCGCGCGATACAAGATCGTTCGACAACACCGTCACCCCGGCGAAAGCCGGGGTGCCGGAAACACGATCATACCCACCGCGCTCGTCACCGGTGCATCGGCCGGGCAAGGGACGCACGCCCACCTTGCCCGGCGGACCGTCATTGCGCCCCTGCCACGCCTTGCGCCAGATCATGCGCCGCATTGGCAAGCTCGATAAAGGCCGCTGCTTCGGGGATGACATATTCGTTCTCACCCCAGAAAAACGGCCAATCCTCGTGATTCTCCGGGAAATCAGGTTTGACGATCAGTGCCCCCGGCACGACGCCCCCGGCGATGAAGCTGAAATCGGCGCGGTTGTTGCCATAGGCCACCTCCTTCGAGCGCGTGCCGACGCCAGAGACGAATGAAATGTCCGACCCCGGATGATTGCCGAGCAGGAAATCGATGCTGCGGAACACCGGATCGGCGCCGACAATCTCGGGGAAGGCCTTGTGGAGTGCGTAAGCGGTGAGCCCGTAATCGATCACCGCCCCATTCCCCGCCCAGCCGCCGGTGGTGACAGGCACGCCGTAAGGATTGGCCGCCGCGATCTTGGCCGATTGCGCCGCCCAGGCCCGCACCGCCGGCTCGAGCGCGGCGCGATACGATGGCGGCATATCGGCAAGCGCATCGACCGCGGTCACCGCATTGGGCGCGAAATGTGCGGTGATCGTCGGCAACAACGCCGTCACCGCCTCGACATAACGCGCATCGCCCGTCGCCTTGAGCAGCTCGACCGCGGCGGCGAATTGCTCCGCCTCCAGCGGCCCGCCAGTGGTGTTGCCGTGGCGGTACAGATCGGGGGCATGGCCCTGCTCCTCGGCCCAGGTCCGTGTCGCGATCCCCAGCGCCTCTTGCGCCAGCGCGTCGTCAAATCCCTTGAGTGCCCGCGACGCCGCCGCCAGCCCCGCGATCGACCCGTAATTGAGCGCCGACGATTTGCTCGTGAACGCCCAACGATCGTCGGGCGTCCCGCTGCGATCGCCCTTCACCTCATAGGGTTTGAGCGTGGGATCGTAGATCTTGCCGTCGGTCTTGGAGCCCGCATCGCCCAGATGGGTATATTGGCCGACATCGGGCGCGACGATGCCGTTGATCGCATGCCCCACCGCATCGAACTGCGCGACCAATTGGCGCGTGCCGTGGCGGATCTGCTGGAGCAGATCGGGCGCGCCATCGGGAACGTGCATCTCGGTGCGCCGCGTCGCCTCATCGACGCTGGTGGTGTCGCGCGTCAGCCCGAACGCCTCCCAGCTGCGCACCATCGAGCGGATGACGGCATATTGGCTCTGCGTGCGGATATCGAAATCGCCCGCGTCGAACCAGCCGCCGATATTGAGCCCGGGAATATGCTCGCCGCCCTTGAAGCGCGTGTCGGTGGTGGGGCCTTGCGCGTAGAGATCGAGATGCTCGTGGTTCACCGGCGCCTGCCGCGCGTCGTCGCGATGCGCCTCGCCGTGCCAGACGCGATACGCCTCGTTGACGAACATATGATCCATCGCGACCGGGAAATAGACGTCGAGCGTCGGATGCCAGGCATCGGCATACAGGTCATCGGCGATGCGGAACGGCGCGGTGCGCGTGTCGCCATAGCGCAGCACATAGATGCCGGGCTCGCGCACCTCGCTGAAATCGAAGCGCGCATAATGATAGCGCAGAAAATTTCCCCAATCGGCGGCATTGGCGCTTTTGATGACCTGCGCCGCGCCATCCTCACCGATCCTGAGCAATTGCACCGGCGGCTGCCTTGTGTCGGCGCGATCGCGTTCGATCGTCGCGACCTTCGCCTGGCCGGGCGCATAGCCAAGCTGCGAATGCCCGATCACCGGCGCGCGCACCCAGCCTGGCACACTGGCTGCATCGACGCTCCAGCGCAGCACCGTCCCGGTCTTGCCCGCCGGCAGCAGCGAACGCACCACGAACCAGCCATTCTGCGCCTGATTGCGGCCATCGTAGAGCGCAAGCGCCGCACCATCCGACCGCACCGTCACGCGACGCGCCGGGTCGTCGGGTGCCAGCACGATGCGCTGCCCTTCGGCGATCGGCAGCGGCTCGGCGCCGGGGCCGTCGCTGCGCCCGCTCGCCGCGTTGCGCTGGGACGTCTGCTCCATCGCGCTCGCCGGATAGAGCGGGAAGCCGCCGGGCTTGCCGTCGGCAATGAAGGTCTTGCGCATATAAGCGGAAGGCAGAAATTCGAGGTTGAACCCCGCCTTGCCGACCAGGGCCTGTGGCAAGGCTTGCGGCAGATCGATACTGATCTCCAGCGCATCGCCGCGCGGTACGGTGCGGATCACATAGCGGAAGCCAAAATCGGGATATTCAAGCGTCGCGGTCACGGTTCCGGTCGCGGCATCGACCTTGCGATCGACCAGCCGCCCGATCGCATCCCATTGGCCAGGAGTCGCCGCCAGCCGTACGTCGCCGTTGGTCGCGATCCGCTCACCCTGCTGGATCAGTTCGACGCCGCTGATCTTGGCATCGGCGAACAGCCCGTCATACCAGTTGCTGAACACCAGCCAATTGACCGCCGGCGCCTCGTAATAGCCCGCATTGCCAAGCGCGAGCCGATCAGCGTTCTGCGCCGACGCACCGCTTGCGCTCGCCAAAGCAAGCGCAAGAGCCGACACCGCCGCCGTCCATTGTCCATGCCGCATAACATTCCCCTCCCGCGACCGGCCGCTTCTCCTCGGCGCATCGTGGCTCGGTGGACGGATAGTATCGCGCATCGTTGCCGCGCCCGCCTTGCCGGACCACCGCCAAGACGGCCCTATAATCGTGCATACTGCTTGAGGTTTATCGACCATCCATCAGAACGCCTCGCAATGATAGCGCTACCTGGACTGTCAGGCAATCACTGGACGGAACGCTGGCGGAAGGGCGCGGGGGCTTGGCTCACACCACGATGGGGCACTGCGCGCGCGGCCCCCAGCCGCGCGCGGGATCAGTCGCGCATCTCACCGCGCGACGGCGAGTTGCCCCTTCATGCCGGGATGGAATTTGCACCAGAAGGCCACCGCCCCCGGGCGCTTCAACACCGTCCGCCCGCTCTTTCCGGGCGGCAGATCGACATCAAAGCTATGATCGCGTGCCGTGGCGGTATGGCGGAACAGGTCGCGGTTGACCCACACGATCGTGTCGCCGACGTGCAATCCGCTCGGCACGGGCCCGAACTTCATCTTGTCGATGATGACGGTGTAGGTTTTGGGCGCGGGCGGCGCGGCGGCCGCCCCGACCAGTGGTGACGCGGCCACCAGCAGGACGGCGGCGCACAGCGCGCGCCTGTCTCGGTCCACCATCACTTCAGGCTCGCGGCAATGTGCTCGGCGTGAAGCTGGTGCTCGCTGAACAGCGTCAGCCCGGTTTCGAGCAGCGCCTTCAACTCGGGATTCTGCGCGCCGGGGATCAATACATCCTTGAGCGCACCGTTGACCGTTCCGTGAAAGGCGACCTCGTTGGCGACATAGGCCCGATCGAACGCAGCCCCGTCGAGCGCGGCCAACTTATCGTGCTCGACCTTGGCCTGCTTGGTGAGCGCCGCACTGGTCGCATTGTCCGCGGGCGTGACGCCGAGCTTCTTGACCAGCGCCAGCGCCGAATCGTTCACCGCCTGATGGTCACGCACCATTTCCTCGGCGAACGCGCGCACCGTCGCATTCTTGGATTTCGTCAGCGCCTGCCGCCCGGCGTCCACGTCGATCACCCCTGCGGTGTAGGCAATGTGTGCGATCTGGGCATCGGTAATCTGGGCTTCCTGCGAATAGGCCGCGGCGCCGGCCACCATCAGGCTGGCGCCACCGATGAACAGTGCAATTCGATTGAACATGATCCTTGTCCCTTGGGTCGGATACCCCGGAACGGTTCCGGGGCCGTACAAGGTTCGATGCGATGCGCGGCACGAAGGTTCCCGCTCGTCCACACAATGTCCTTCGGGAACCCTCACGCGGACGCGGCATCCAATGATGCGTACCCCGATGAAAACGGCCCACGGAAAGAACCGCATGGATTATTATGACGACAGTGCCCCGATGGACTTCCCGACCACCGATGAACCGCGTGATTACGCACACCGATCAACCGCGGGCATCGAGCAAGCGGTGCGCACGATGATCGCGGCGACCGGCGACAACCCCGATCGCGAAGGCCTGCTCGACACCCCGGCCCGCGTCGCGCGCGCCTGGCGCGAATGGTTCGCCGGCTATGCGATCGATCCCGCCGCGCTGCTTGCACGCACCTTCACCGAAGCGGCGGGCTATGAGGACACGATCACACTGCGATCGACCCCGGTTGTCTCGACCTGCGAACATCATCTCGCACCGATCACCGGGGTTGCGCACGTTGCCTATCGGCCGGGCGCGAGCGTGGTCGGGATCTCGAAACTGTCGCGGCTCGTCGATGCCTATGCGCGGCGACTGCAATTGCAGGAACGGCTGACCAGCCAGATCGCGCATACGCTCGATGACGTGCTCAAGCCGCGCGGCGTCGCGGTCGTGGTCGAGGCGCGCCACGGCTGCATGTCGAGCCGCGGCGTCAACCAGCACGGCGTCTCGCTGGTGACGCATTGTTGGCTCGGCGACTTCCGCGACGATCCGGCGCTACGTCGCGAACTGCTCGACACGCTGCCGCGATCGCGGTGCGAAGGGTAGAGCACCCCCAATAGCGCAGGCTATTCGGCTGCCCGCGCGCGGGGTTCAGCATCGAGCGCGCGATAGCGCTGCTCGGTCTCGCCGATATAGTCGCGCGTGATCGGCACCACATCGCGCTGCCGCGCGAGTTGGAGCTGGAAATTGCAATGGTCGCCGTGGCGGAAAGCGGTGATCGCGCTCGCCAGGTAAAAGCACCACATCCGATAAAAGCGCGCGTCGTACACCGCCTCGATCTGCGCGCGCGCGGCAATTGTCCGATCGTACCACGCCTCGAGCGTGTACGCGTAATGGAGCCGCAGCGCTTCGATGTCGGTCGCCCACAGGCGCGCGTCCTCGACATGCGGCATGATCTCGGACAGCGCGGGCGAATAGCCGCCGGGGAAGATATATTTGCGTGTCCAGGCATCGGTCTCGCCGGGGCCACCTGCGCGGCCGATCGAGTGGATCAGTGCCACCCCGTCGGGCGCCATTCGATCGGCGACGACCTCGAAGAAACGCCCGTAATTGGGCCGACCGACATGCTCGAACATCCCCACCGAGACCACCCGGTCGAACGTCCCGTCGAGGTCGCGATAATCAATCTTCTCGAACCGCACCCGATCCGCGACCCCCGCCTCCTTGGCCCGCCGCCGCGCGACCGTGAGTTGTTCATCGGACAGCGTTATACCGAGCACATCGACACCGGCGACGCGGTTGAGATAGAGCGCCATCCCGCCCCAGCCGCAACCGATATCGAGCACACGCTGGCCGGGTGCGAGCAGCAATTTGGCCGCGATATGCGCCTTCTTGTCCGCTTGCGCGCGCTCGAGCGTCTCGTGCCCCGGATCGGTCCAATATGCGCAGCTATATTGGCGATCGGCATCGAGGAAGAGATCGTAGAGCCGGTCGGAGAGATCGTAATGGTGCGCGACATTGCGCACCGATCGCCCGACGCCGTTGCGCTCCAGCATCGTCTTGAGCCAGGCGCGCTGACGGCCGAGCAGGTTGCGATGGCCGTTGCCGCGCTGCCAACGGGTGTTGAAGATGATCAGATCGAGCAGCTGGCGGATATCGCCATCCTCGATGACGATGCGCTCATCCATGAAGCCCTCGCCCGCGCCGAGCGACGGGCTGCGCAGAATCGCCCACGCCGTGCGATTGTCGGTGATACGCACCGCGCTGTGGCGATCGCCGGGCTGGCTACCTTGATAGATCGAGTGCTTGCCGTCCGGCCAGGTTACCTCGAGCCGGCCCGACTGGATCAACGAACGAAACAAACGGTCGAGCAGAATCAATTATCCCTCCAGCGCTGTCCCCCTTTACGAGCCTCGATGCCCGAAAAAGGCTTTTATCGTTTCGCGACATACAAGAAAACCCATCGGGCATTTCCCATCATCACATCGCCGCAAGCAACCGCTCGAGCATCGGCCGCATCCGCCGCAATTCGGCGCGGTGGTGCTCGGCAAGCGCCGTGATCGCCGCTTTCCCGCGCACGCTGATCGCAACACGGACCTTGCGGCGATCGTCGTCAATATGCCCCCGTTCGACCAGGCCCAACTTCTCCAGCCGGTTGACGAGCTCGGTCGCGCTATGCGGGCGCAGCAACAACCGCCCCGCCAGCGCCCCCACCAGCATCGCGCCCTCGGGCGCCGCGCGGAGCGTGAGCAACACCTGATAATGCTGTGGGGTCAATCCCGCGGTGACCGCAGCCTCCTCGCTGAACCGTGCGAAGCGGCGCAGTTCGTAGCGAAAGGTCGCGAGCGCCGCGTAATCGCTGTCACGAAGAGGATCGTCGGCCACGATGCATGATGCCATGGAAAGCGCCCGCTTGCTATAGGTCGCATTACGATACAAATACACTCATCGCTATGTCGATCGCGAGCAATATCGTTATCGGCCTGATAGCGTGGTTCGGATCGGGACAAGATCTGCCACCACGACATTCCCGAGACTACCGAAGCCATCCTCAAGTCCCTACATCTCGGCATTGCCGATCGACACTGGCGACCCGTTAGACCCGATCATCATGACCGACGGCGCGATCGAATCCCCAATTTGATGATCGTCGACAATATGGGCCGTCAGCACATCGTCGATCCGCAATCGGGCGCGCCGATCGGCATCATCTCCCGCCGCAACCTGCTGAGCGCGCGCGAGCGCCACCGCGCATCGACCCACAATAACCCAAACTCACTCCGGCAGCGGGCTACGACCTCTGCGCGGCGATTTGGGCACTGATCGGCGAGAGCGTAATCTCATCGATCCATCCGGTCTGCGTCTCGCCCAACCCGCTCGCCGCTTTCTGAATCGCGATGGTCTGGACAGGGCATCCCTCCGACGGCACCGTAAAGGTCGTCGCCACCCGATTGCCCTCGACCGCGCTCGCTCTGACATAAGTGTCGGTGAGTTCCCCTGCCCCCTCGCAGCGCACTGATACCGTGACGCTGCTACCGGGGCCGCCCCCTTCGTCCGCCGCTATCCACGACAGCCGATATCGACCGGGGCCAAGCGTAGTCAGTTGGCTGGCAGCATCGATGCGCGCGGTCTTGGACGATTGTATCCTAAGCGCATGGCCCGAGAGCGGTGCAGGTGCCGGCTGGACGGCAGCATCGAGTCCACCTTCGGAACGCATTTGCCATGTGAAGGGACTGCTCGAGGCTATTGATGGATCGCCCTCGAAGTCACCATCGGACAGCAGGCCCCCGCCGGTGCGGTCGCATGTGATTTGCCAGAGGTTCTTACCGGCCGGCGCGTTACCGCTCCGAACCAACCGACCGGCGACAATCCCAACCGTTTCGCAATCGAACGTCGCGCCCTGCGTCGCGGCAAGGTCGATCGCGGTCATGCGTCCGGCAAAATCGGCTTCCTCAAGATCGCTGATTTCCGCCACGAAACGCGCTTCCCACGGAGGATTCTTGACTAGAAGCATCGCCAGCGCCTGCTGACCGAGTGAGGTTTGGCCGAGGCCGTAGAGCGCGTTCGCGACCGCCTCATTGGTGATGTTGAGGCGCAGCAATGCGTCGAGCCGCTGTGCGACAACACCGACATCACCCACAGCCCCAGCCTGCGCCAGCCAATAAAACTGCGTCGGCACGTCGCGCCAACCCAGCGTCCCGGCCACGGTGAATGCCGCATGAGCCTCATCGTCACGACCAAGCGCGAGCAAGGCGCTCCCCAACGCTGACGTCGTCGATGGATCGACAGGCGCTGCGCGCACCGCGCGCTTGGCATCGACCAGCGCTGTTTGTGGATCGCCCTGCACGAGAGCGCTGAACGCGCCCTTGGCCGCGGCCTCACCGCCAAAGAAGGATACGCCGGGGTGCGTCGATTGCGCGGTGGCGCGATCGACGCCGCTCATCCAGCATATCACCCCAAGCGCGATCGCCCCCAGCGTGATCCCCACCGCTCCTACGGTCCTGCGAATGTCAGTCGGGGCCATGATGACAACTCAAAGGATTGATACGGTGGTTTGTCATTTAGGCATCAGTCAATTCAATCGTCTTGATGGACGCGAAGCGGGCCGCCAGCGCTATCTTTCCAATGACCGCGACGCGGCGGTATCTTATGATTTCCTAGCCGCCTCAAACCACACCTTCAAGCGCGGCGGCAATGGCTACCTCTACAGACGACGGCGGTCCGCCTATCTCCGATCAGCCGAACGGCAGCCTTTATGCCACGAGATGGTCGCATTTCCAGATGGATGGCATCGCGAACAGATTGACGCGCCCACTCAATTCCCCGACGTCCACGGGCTAGGTGCGTTCGACGCGAGCAGAATTCGGCGTTCAAGGCAAATGAGGCCGGACCCTTCATGGCATAATCCGGCAACGGTGGAGATAGGTCATCGATCGAAGGATAATGATATGCCCGACGGCGCTCGCATCCAGGCACATTTGCGCGCATGGCCAACTGGGACAACGCATTTCGGCGGTTGGAATATCGACACTACTGCTGTTGCATTCGTTGGTTGATTATCCGATGCGGTCGCTGTCGCTGGGTGTGATGGCCGGGCTGTTTGGCGGTCTGCTGTCGGGTGGGGTTCGGGGACGGGCTTTGCGGGTACGGCGCTCTGCGGA
>NZ_JAMSLX010000016.1 GCF_023806085.1 Hephaestia sp. MAHUQ-44 | reverse complement strand
GCCGAACGATCCCACGAAACAACATGGCGACGCATCGGCACCTTGCTCGACGCCTTCCCGCCAGCAGAATGCCGCAACTATCTGCTCAACGCAGGATACGGGTCAGCATGAGGTCATCTGACTCTAGCCCAGCGTCAGGCGCTCGCGTGCGGTGCGGTATTGGACCTCGAACCGATCGACCCGGTCGGCCACGGTCTCGATCGCGTCGATCGCGCCGATGCCTTGTCCCGATCCCCAGATGTCGCGCCAGGCCTTGGCCTTGCTCGAATTGCCGCCGCCGAAATTCATCGTCTTGAGATCGCCCTGCGGCAGATCGTCGGGATCGAGCCCCGCCGCCACGATCGAGGCGCGCAGGTAATTGCCGTGAACCCCGGTAAAAAGGTCCGAATAGACGATGTCGCTGGCACGGCCGTCGACGATCGCCTGCTTGTATCCCTCCATGGCATTGGCTTCGGTGGTGGCGATGAAGGGCGAGCCGATATAGGCCAGATCGGCGCCCATCGCCTGTGCCGCGAGGATCGCGCCGCCGTTGGCGATTGCCCCCGACAGCGCGAGCGGGCCATCGAACCATGCACGGATTTCCTGGATGAGTGCGAAGGGCGAGAGGCGTCCGGCATGGCCACCCGCGCCCGCGGCGACCGCGATCAGCCCGTCGGCCCCTTTCTCGATCGCCTTGCGCGCATAGCGATCGTCGATCACGTCGTGGAGGGTGATGCCGCCCCAGCCATGCACCGCATGGTTGAGATCCTCCCGCGCGCCGAGCGAGGTGATGACGATCGGTACCTGCCATTTGGCGCAGGTTTGCAGATCGGCCTCGAGCCGGTCGTTCGAGCGGTGGACGATCTGGTTGACCGCGAACGGTGCCGCCGGGCGCTCGGGATGCGCCCGGTTCCATATTGCGAGTTCCTCGGTGATCCGATGCAGCCATTCGTCGAGCAGGGCTTGCGGCCGGGCATTGAGCGCGGGAAACGATCCCACGATCCCCGCCTTGCACTGCGCGATGACCAGATCGGGCACCGAGATGATGAACAGCGGCGCGCCGATGACCGGCAACCGCAGCGAGCGGAGGATGGGCGGAAGGCTCATGTGAGTTTCATAGCGCAACCCAATGGCGTGTCCAGCCGCTCCCGATCGACCGGGGCGGCCGGCGCTACCCGACGAAGGCGCGTTCCACGACATACTCGCCCGGCCGCGCGTTCGATCCCTCGGTGAAGCCGAGGCCATCGAGGCGGCCGGAAAGATCCCGAATCATGTCGGTGCTGCCGCACAGCATCACGCGATCGTTGGCGGGATCGAGCACTTGCGGCCCGCTGACCGGCGCGGCGAACAGCCGGCCCTGGTCGATCAGCCCCTGGATGCGTCCGGTGGTGTGGAAGGCATCGCGCGTCACGGTGGGGATGTAATGGAACTGGAGCAGTGCCTGATCGCTGACCAGCGGATCGCCCGCGAGTTGTGCTTCGAGGACGTCGCGATAGGCGAGGTCATCGACCCGGCGACCGCAATGGACCAGAATGATTTGTCCGAACGCGTCGTAAATGTCGGGATCGCGGACGATGCTCAGAAATGGGGCGAGGCCGGTGCCGGTGGCGAACAGGAACAGCCGCTGCCCCGGCAGCAACGCCTCGCTCACCAGCGTGCCGGTGGGTTTGCGCGCGAGATAGACCTGATCGTCGGGCTCGATCTGCTGGAGTTTCGAGGTCAGCGGTCCATCGGGCACCTTGATCGACAGGAAGTCGAGCTCATCGGCGTAGGACGGGCTCGCGATCGAATAGGCGCGCATCAACGGGCGCTCGGCGCCGGGCAGCCCGAGCATCACGAACTCGCCCGAGCGGAAACGGAAGCTTGCGGGCCGCTCGATCGAGAAGCTGAACAGATGATCGTTCCAATGATGGACCCGCCGCACCGCGACCGTCGAAAAGGCGGCATGCTCGGGAATGACAGTGGGCGGGCGACGATGCATGTTCATGAGGCGAGAGTCCGGTAGCAAGAAATATGGAGGTGCCTGAATGGCGCCACCTTGGTCGATCAGGCGCGAACATTGGGGGTGTCCCGCACCTTGACCGGCTCGCCGTAATCGTTCGCGACGCAGAAACCAACCTGACGATAACAGGGCCGGTCTAAGAGATTGTTGATCTTGACATGGGGCGTAACGCGTTCATCCGGTTACGGGCTCGCGCAATCGGCGCGGCGCGAACGAGGCCTGTCCGGGCTGGAAATCGGCCCGGAAAGGCGTCAGTCGAGCGTCTTGTCGGAGACGTGCAGCGTGTAATGATCGGCGCCTTGTTCGTCGACGTCGAGCGTGACCCGCCACGGTGCGATGTCCGCGAAACGCACCACCGACAGCGTTTTTGAATCGGGGCCGATCGTGCCGCGGGCGAGGTTGCGTGTCGTCGAGGCGCCCTCGACATCGATCGTGAAGCTGACCGATTTGGGTGTCTCGCTGCGGCCGACCACGTTGACGACGACCATATTGTTGTCGCGTGTGACGGTCATGTCGACCGCGCGGTTCGATGGTGCTGCCATGGTTCGTTCCTGTGCCGATGCGCCGATGGATGCCGAGGCGACGCCCAGTGCCGCAAGCCAGACCAGAACCGCGACCGGCCGCATGTCAGTCCCCGGTCTCGGGGGCGGGGGCGGGCAGATCCGGCGGGGGCTTGAGCGGAAGCCGGTCCGAATCGATGCCGAAAATGCCTTCGGAGCCGGGAAAGGTATTGAGGAACCGCGCCAGCATGTCGGGCCCGATCTCGCGCGCGATCAATTCGGGGGTGGGTTGCTGCCCGCGCCGGCGGATGACCTCCCACACCGCGGCCACCTCGGCATAGAGGTCGGCGCGCGGAGAGCGGGGCGTCGCCTGTTCGAGTTCGGATTCTGGCGCGGCTGCCGTCGACAGGGCCTCGGCGTCGCCCGGCAGTTGTGCGACCTCGGCGGGCGGGCTCTTGGCCTGGCCGACCTGCTCGACCGCGTTGCGGCGTGCCGGCGTCGTGCTTTCCTGCGGGATCTGCCGCACCGCGATGGTGCGATCCTGGTCGGTCTGGAGGTCGGCGTTGGGTGAGGGGTCGATGCGCTGCTGCGCCGGATCGATGGGTTGCTGCGCCGCTGCGGGCGCGCTCGTCGCCAGCGCTGTCGCCAGCGACAAGCGAATGATCGGGACCGGCATCGGCATCGTCAGAAGCCCGTCTGGGTGACGGCGATCGCGGCGCCGCCGCTCTGGTTGATCACGAGCCCCAGATCATAGCCCGATTGCGTGATTGCTGCATCATTGATGTCGCCCGATTGGCGCACATCGAGATGGTTGCCCGCGCCTTGTTGCGACAAGGCCGCGATATTGTCGTTGCCGTCCTGAATTAGCGTCAGCTCGTTGGCGGCGCCGCTCGCCGCGACCTGCTCGATCGAGGCCGTGTTCGCGACGCCCGATTGGCTGATGATGGCGATATTGGCGCCGCTCGGGTCGCCGTTCATCGCTGCCAGCAGCCGCTGGTCGGGGCTGTCCTGGATGCTGTCGGCAATGTTGGCGTTGCCGGTCTGATCGATGGAGACCGATTGCGCAGCGGCGGGCCGGGCCGTGGACGCGGCGATCGGCAGCATCAGCGCGGCAAGCGCGCAGCAATATTTCATGGCACGGCCTCCTGTAAAAAATGAGGGTCCGGGGGCGAGGGGAGCCCCGGACCCTCAGGGGGCTATTGGGCGACGGTCGCGGTGTTACCCGACCCCGATTGGGTCACCCACGAGCTGTTCCCGTCGGTCCACTGGGTGACGTAAGCGGAATTGTTGTTGCCGCTCTGATCCACCATCGAGTTGTTGTTGTCGCCATATTGGAGCACCAGCGCATATTGCGCGCTGCCGGCCTGGGTGATGGTCGAGGTATCGTTGTCGCCATATTGGCCCGCCCCGGCATAGCTGCCCGAGCCGGTCTGGGTGATCGTCGATACGTCGAAATCGCCGGTCTGCGCATTCTGTGCCCAGTTGTTGTCGCCATCCTGGTCGATCGTCGACTGGCCGTCATTGCCGGACTGCCAGATCTGCGCCGAGAAATTCTCGGTCGGCGGGCTGTCTTCGCGCTGGTTGATGCTGGCGGTGTTGCGATCGCCGGTCTGTTCGATCAACGCATCGCTATCCTCGGCGCGCTGCTCGATCGTGGCGCTGTTATCGTCACCCGCGAGCTGATGAACATAGGCATCGGAGCGATTGCCGTAGTTCAACACCATCGCCGTGCTGTCGGTGCCGTTCTGTATGACTTCGGCATAGCCGTCATTGGCGCGCTGATAGATTTCGGACGAATTGTCGTCGCCCGCCTGGCTGACATAGGCCGACGAATCGATCGGGCGAATGCCGCCGGGGGAGGTCTGATCGATCAGGCTGTTATTGTCGTTGCCCGATTGATCGACGGTGGCGACCACGCTTTCGCCATCCTGAAGGATGTAGGACGTATTGTCGTCGCCGCTTTGGGTGACATAGGCTTCACCGTTGAGGCCGGTTTGCGTGACATCCGAATCGTTGCCCTGGCCGATCTGGGTGACTTCGGCGACATGGCCGCCATCGCCGCCCTGGTTGATCATGCTGGTGTTGCCATAACTGTCGTCGGTCAGCGCGGCGGTCGCGTCGCCTTGAACCACCGTTGCCGAATTGCCGTCGCTCGACTGGATGACGTCGGACGATTGCCAATCATCGAGCTGGGTGACGTCGGCGGTGTTATTGTCGCCCGATTGCTCGATATACGAGCGTGATTGGATCGCGAACGTGCTGGTGTCCTGATTGACGGTCGCCGAATTATTGTCGCCCGTCTGTTCGACATCGGACACGTTCTGCGGCGTGGAACCCGAGCCGTCGTCGGCCTGCGTCACGTCAGCGGTGTTGTTGGCGCCGCTCTGATTGACGAGCGAGTCACCGCCCGAAATCGAGCCGGTCTGGTCGACAACCGCGCCGTTGCCGGTGTTCGACTGGTTCACCGTGCTGGTCGATTGGGCGAATGCAGGCACGGCGATCGACAAGGCGATCACCGATGCCGCGCCCATGAGCATCTTCTTCATCTTTACTCTCCCTAGTTGCGGGTACGGACATCGCCCCCGCTGGCGACACTGGCCGCCCGTAGTGCCGGAGATCGCGCGTCAGCCGGGACCGGCCTCCTGACTGACGACGGGAGCAACAATTCGCGGGCGCGGGTTGGTGACACACGGGCGGGGAAGCGGGATGTGTCACCGCGCCTTGCGCAACACTCGAAGATGGCGCACCATCCTGGGGTGAGCGTAGCTCACGATTGGCGAGGCTCCCGTAGCCTCACCGTTCCGGGCCCACCGGCATCAAGATGCCAAATCGGGGTGTCGGTGGACCTGATCTTTGCAACCGGTCGGAGCCGGTTCGGCTATCATCCTCCTGCTGGTATGCGCTGTTTTGCCGATGTGCCGGGCTCTGCCGAGGGGCTCGCGCCAGCTACCGGCGTACGCTGGCCACCGGATGTTGATGGTGGCGCGGAGGCGCCACCCGGTGACGTCTGGCGCGTCGGGGTAGGTGCGGCTGCCACCACGCCTCCCGACGGCCAAACCCCGACCGATGGGGATGCCCCGCGCACCGGCGCCGTGGTGGCGCCTGCGCTGCGGAGCGAAGATTGCATGCGGTATGCCGGCGTCGCGCGTGATACGCCGGCAGGCATCGTTCCCGCGGCCAGCGCCGCACCGATCGGGCGCTGTGCGACGCGCGCTGCCGGTTGCAGTGCGGAACGCTGCGGGCAGGCGCCGGTGATCGTGCTGCCATCGGCACGGTGCGCCAGCAGCACGGCGGCCTCATCGATATTGTCGCGCTGCGCGAAATAGGATCGCAGCAGTGCTTCTCCGCCCTCCGGCGTGGTCGCGATGCACCACAGGTCGGTGCTCGCGCCTTCGATGACCATGCCATAGACCGCGGCTTCGATCGCTTGCTGCAAGGCGAGCGCGTCGGGTTCGTTATATGCGACCCCCGCCTCGAGTTCGAGCAGATCCTTGAACGCGACATAACGGAAGGTGTTGGTATCGAGCCCGATCGACGCGATTGATTTGCGCACGCTGATGGTCGACAGCACCTCGCCGGTCTTGACGCTTACCGCGCGCAGATAGACCGTGACGGTATCTTCGCGATATTGCGTGCTGCCGCCGATACCCAGAAAACGCGCGCCGAGCCCGCCCGACTTGGTGTTGCTGTCATAGCCGATGATCCCGCCTTCGAGCAGGATGCCTGCGAACAGCAGGGGCGGGAGCGCCTGCCGGTTGAGTGTCTTCTCGCCGAGATAGGCGGCGCGCATCTCGCGGATCACGGCGCGCTCGCGTAGCAGATTGTCGAGCCGCTCGCGTTCGATCACCGTGAACCAGCCGTGATTGCCCGTTTCCTGGAGCGCCTTGACGAGGATCGAGGTCGCCCCCTGCGTCACCGCGCGCGACAGCGTCTGGACGCCTTCGGTCGGTTTGAACTGCCCGGTCTGGTCCGCGAAATTGTAGACCGCGACCGCGATCCGATCCCCCGGCAGGGGGAGCTGTTCGAGCTTGACTGTCATCGGCGTGCGCTTGGTGGGCTGCGCCTTCGACCAGCTCGATGGATTGTTGGCCGCGCAGCCGGTGAGCACGAGCGCGCTGCCAAGCACCGCGAGCGCGGTGCGCCGGGCCGATGCGGTACTCATTGGCCGAGGCCAGCGAGTACCCCGCCCTCGTCGGAGCTGTCCTGCAACAGCGGCACGATGATCTCGGTCACCGATCCGTCGGCGTTGTTGGTGATCGTCAGCGTGACCGAATCGACCCCGCGAACGAATGAAATCACCTGATCGCCGAACTGGATGACGCCGCTGTCCTGCGCATTCTCTCCGAAGATGACGTCGGTGATCTGGGTCGCGAGCGACGACAGCAGCCGGCTCTGCAAGGTGCGGAGAAATTGCGATGCCGGATCCTGTGACGAGGTCGCATTGGGATCCTTATATTTGTTCTGCGCGGTGGCGACGCCGAGCAGATGCGCGGAATTGAAGGGATTGCCCCCGAAGCTGGGGTTGATCGGCTGGTAGACGATGTCCTGCCCGTGGCTCGGCTCGGCGATCGCGACACCGAGAAGCACCGCGATGGTGGCCGGAATGCCAATCGACTTGAACGAGATACGCATGAGCCCTCCGTTACCGCCGCCGTGTGCAGTCATCGTGCAGCGCCGAATTGCGAACGAACGACGCCAGCCGTCTCGCGCCGGCGGCCAATGCCGACGCGACCGGATATTCAGTTGCGACCGGATATCCGGTTTTGCCCCTACGAACCGGCACGTGCGCCGGGCCACGAGTGCGCCGTCCCTGCAAACGACGCTCCGGATGTCTTTTCCGTGCAAATCCTATGGCCGAAAGTCGAAGGCGCCTATCCGTAAAGTCACGGATGGTAATGATCCCTAGATCGCCGTAAGGTGTGCTCAATGAGCGGCGCGTCACGTAAGGCGTCGCGGGTGTCGCATACAACAGGGGATTGGCGATGCCGCAAGTAAAGGCCGTGTACAGGGGCGGCTTGAGTATTGCAGATCGGATCGATCGCAGTGGTATGGTAGCGCTGCGCTTGGTGGTCGATAGATATGCGTGGTCTGTCGTCGCGATTTTGCTCGTGACATTGCTCCGCATTGCGCTGGGGCCGTGGCTCGATCCGCATGTTCCCTACACGCTCTACCTTCCGGTAATCCTTGCCGTTGCTGCGTTTCGTGGTACCCGCGCGGCGATTTTCGCAGCTGTTCTGGGCGCGATCGCCGGAACGATCTTTGTCTCGTCGTTCAAAACGGATGGCGCTAACATTCCGGGGCTGGTGGTCTTCGGTATCGTCTCGGTGGGGATCGTCGTATTGACGCGGCAGATCCTCGCCTGGCGTGACAAGGCGATTGCCGATCAGCAACTGGCGACCAGGCAGGCCACCAAACAGGCCGCCGACGCGCGCGTCATGATCGACGAACTGACGTTGCTGATCGACGCTGCCGCGAATCACGCGATCTATTTCCTCGACGCCGATGGCACGATCACCCTGTGGAGCCCAAGCGCTCAGCGAATCACCGGCTGGTCCGCCCGCGAGGCGATCGGTCAGAGCTTCGATCTGGTTTACACCAGTGCAGATCGTCTCGCCGGCAAGGCGAAGCACGTGCTGGCGGCGGCGAGCCGATCGGGCCGGTTCCGATCGCGCGATGTCCGGCGACGCAGGGACGGAAGCATCTTCATCGCCGATATCACGCTGACGGCCTTGTTAGACGATGATGGCGGCCTGCGCGGATTCGGGCTGGTGATGGAGGATGTGACCGACGAGGCACGCGCCGCCGAAGAACTCGAACTTCGCGAACGCCAGTTGCGTTCGATCCTTGCCACCGTGCCCGAAGCGACGATCATTACCGACAACGCGGGCACGATCGTTTCGGTGAGCGGCGTCGCGCAATCGCTGTTCGGTTATGCCGAGGCCGACATCATGGGGTGTGATGCCTCGATGTTGCTCAAATCGGTCGCGGGCGAAACACAGGAGCACGCGCTCCGGTTCAGCGCGCTCGCCGAGATAGGATCGCAATATGGTATCGGACGCCGCGTCGATGGGACGGTGTTTCCGATCCAGATCACGGTCGGACGGGCGGCGGTGGGGGAGAATGTTCAATTCACCGGCTTCATCCGTGATCTCAGCAGCGAGGCGGCGACGCGCGCGCGGCTGGCGGCGCTCCAGGCGCAGATCCTCCATATGTCGCGGGTGAGCGCGATGGGAACGATGGCCGCAACGCTCGCGCATGAACTCAACCAGCCGCTGGCGGCGGTCGAAAGCTATATCGGCGCGGCACGCAACCTGATGCGCAAGCAGCAGCCCGACAGTGCGAGCGATCTCGACAAGGCGCTGGCTGGTGCGTCGAGCCAGGCTTTGCGCGCGGCCACGATCATCCGCCGCACCCGCGAGATGCTGGCGCGTCGCGACATCGAATTCGTGCAGGAGGATCTCGCCGGGCTGCTTGCCGAAGCCAAAAGCCTTGCCTGCATGGGCGATCCACGGCTGACGAAAATGATCGACCTGTCGATCGAGCCGGGGCTGGGGGCAGTGCTGGTCGACAAGATCCAGGTCCAGCAGGTGGTGCTCAACCTGCTGCGCAATGCCGTCGATGCGGTGTGCGGCGCGCCGGTGCGCAAGGTGGTGGTGAGCGCGGTCGCGCGCGATGACGATACCGCCGAGATCATTGTGTCGGATACCGGGCGGGGTCTCTCACCCGATGAACAGGTGCATCTGTTCGACACTTTTTTCAGTACCAAGGCCAATGGTCTGGGTGTCGGGCTGCCGATTTGTCGGACGATCGTCGAGGTGCATGGCGGGCGGATCTGGGCAAGCACCCGGATCGGCAGCGGCACCGAGCTTCATTTCACCCTGCGGCGCGCGGAGCGCGGAGAAATGCCATGCAAGCACGGACGGTCCACGTCATCGACGACGACCCGGCAATTCGCGACGCCGTCGGCATGATGCTGCGCACGGCGCAGTACGATGTTCATCCATGGCCGGACGGGGCTTCCTTTCTCGAGGGGGCGGCGGCGTTCGGGCCGGCGTGCGCGCTGCTCGACATGCGAATGCCCGGTCTTTCGGGGCTCGATGTGCACGATGCGCTCAAGGCGAGCGCATTGCCGATCGCGACGATCATTCTTACCGGGCATGGCGATGTGGCAACCGCAGTGCGGGCGTTACGCGCTGGCGCGGCCAATTTCCTCGAAAAGCCGATCGAATCCTCGGCCTTGATCGGGGCGGTCGAAGATGCGCTGGCATCACTCGAGCAGCAGGAGCAGCCCGATCCGCGCTTCAACCGCGCGCGTGAGCGGCTCGCCTCGCTGTCGCCGCGCGAACTCGATGTCTTGAAGGGGCTGGCGGCGGGAAAACAGAACAAGTCGATCGCGCTCGATCTCGGGATCAGCCCGAGGACGGTCGAAGTCTATCGCGCCAATATCATGGAAAAGCTCGACGCGGGCAGCCTGTCCGAAGTGCTGTATGTCGCCTTTTCCGCTGGCGTGGAGGACGATTTTGCAGCGTTGCGGGGGCGCGCCGCGTAGAGGTGGGTTCCATTATTGCGGAGGCGGCACCGGCCCGCTCCCCCACCCCGCCTCCCAACGGCAGCATACTGAATGGGAGGCGGGGTGGGGGAGCGGGCCGGTGCCGCCTCCGCCGGTAAAATCTCACCCCAGACTGACGAAGCTGTCCATCACGCGTTTGCGCCCGGCCTGCTCGAAATCGATTTCGAGCTTGTTGCCTTCGATTTCGGCGATCTCGCCATAGCCGAATTTCTGGTGGAACACGCGCATCCCGACCGCCAGATCGTCGCGGCCCTTGTTGCCGAGGCTGACCGCCGAGGCGCGTGCCTCGACGATGCGGGTGGGCTCGCGGGTGAAGGTGCGGCTGGTCCATTCACCGCCCGGCTTTGTCCCCAGATTGCCCGCCGCGCGCTGCCAGCCCGGGCCGCGACCGGTGCCGCGACCGACATCGGCGAACGGATCGGCGCGTTCGGACCAATTGGCGCGCCACAGGCTTTCGCCGCCCGACATCGTGCTTTCGTGCTCGGCATGTTCAGGCGGCAACTCGCCGACGAAGCGGCTGGGGATGCTCGAGGTCCATTGGCCGTAGATGCGGCGGTTGGCGGCGTGGAGGATGGTCGCGCGGCGCCGCGCGCGGGTGATCGCGACATAGGCGAGGCGGCGTTCCTCCTCGAGGGACGCGAGACCGCCCTCGTCGAGCGCGCGCTGCGAGGGGAACAGCCCTTCCTCCCAGCCGACGAGGAATACGGTATCGAATTCGAGCCCCTTGGCAGCGTGGATCGTCATGATCGTGATCCGCGCCTCGTCGGCGGTCGCGTCGTTATCCATGACGAGGCTGACGTGTTCGAGGAATGCGCCGAGCGTCTCATATTCCTCCATCGCGCGGATGAGTTCGGTGAGGTTTTCCAGCCGGCCCGCGGCCTCGACGCTTTTGTCGGCCTGGAGCATTGCAGTGTAGCCCGATTCGTCGAGAATCTGGCGGGCAAGCTCGGGGTGGGGGAGGCCCATGTCGCGCCAGCGCGCGATGTCGCCGACGAAAAGGCCGAGGCTGCGGCGGGCCTGCGGGGTCAATTCGTCGGTATCGAGGATGCGCGCGGCGGCGACCGAAAGCGGTACGCCATCGGCGCGGGCGAGCTGGTGGATTCGCGCGATTGCCTTGTCGCCGAGCCCGCGCTTGGGGACGTTGACGATGCGCTCGAAGGCGAGGTCGTCGGCGGGTTGGTGGACCAGCCGCAGATAGGCGAGCGCGTCGCGGATTTCGGCGCGTTCGTAGAAGCGGAAGCCGCCGACGATGCGATAGGGCATGCCGGTCGCGATGAAGCGGTCCTCGAATTCGCGGGTCTGGTGCTGCGCGCGCACGAGGATCGCGACGTCATCGAGCCGGGTGCCGTCACGCTGTGCGGCCTCGATCTCCTGACCGACGCGGCGGGCCTCTTCGGGGCCGTCCCACACGCCGAGCACGCGTACCTTCTCGCCAGCGTCGAGTTCGGTCCACAAGGTCTTGCCGAGACGGCCGCTATTCTGCGCGATGACCCCGCTGGCCGCGCCAAGGATGTGCGGGGTCGAGCGATAATTCTGTTCGAGTTTGATGATCGCCGCACCGGGGAAATCTTTCTCGAACTTGAGGATATTCTCCACCTGCGCGCCGCGCCACGAATAGATCGACTGATCGTCGTCGCCGACGCAGGCGATGTTCTTATGGGCCTGTGCGAGCAGCCGCAGCCAGAGATACTGGACCGCGTTGGTATCCTGATATTCGTCGACCATGATGTATTTGAAGCGCGCCTGATAGGCGTCGAGCACGTCGCGATGGGTCTTCAGGATGACGAGCATGTGGAGCAGAAGATCGCCGAAATCACAGGCGTTGAGCGCTTTGAGCCGAGCCTGATATTGCGCGTACAGCTCGCCGCCACGGCCCTGCGCATAGCGTTCGCTTTCGCCAGCATCGATATCGCGTGGGGTCAGCCCCTTGTTCTTCCACTGATCGATCAGCCCGGCGAGGCTGCGCGCGGGCCAGCGCTTTTCGTCGAGATCGGCGGCGACGATGAGTTGCTTGAGCAGACGAAGCTGGTCATCGGTGTCGAGGATGGTGAAATTGGATTGCAGCCCGACAAGTTCGGCGTGGCGGCGCAGCATCTTGGCGCCGATCGCATGGAACGTGCCGAGCCACGGCATCCCCTCCACCGCGTCGCCGACGAGTCGACCGACGCGCTCTTTCATCTCGCGCGCGGCCTTATTGGTGAAGGTGACCGCGAGGATTTCCGACGGCCATGCCTTGCGCGTATAAAGCAGGTGCGCGAGCCGTGCGGTCAGGCACGCCGTCTTGCCCGTGCCCGCGCCTGCGAGGACGAGCACCGGCCCCTCGGTGGTCAGCACCGCGTCGCGTTGGGGCGCGTTGAGGCCGGACAGATAGGGAGGGTCGGCGGGCGTTGTCGCACTCTGGGGCACAGGAAGACTCATACGCGAACAGGTAGGGAACGACGGCGAGAGGAGCAAGCACATGATCGAAGGCGGATGCCATTGCGGCAAGGTGCGTTATGTCCTTCGGGGCGATCCGGTGCGCCATGCGGTGTGCACGTGCCGGGACTGTCAACGTGCAGCAGGCGCCCCGCTGGTCGGCTGGGCGGTGGTCGATGACGACAAGCTCACCGTGACCGGCGAGGTAGCGAGCTACAATTCATCGGGCGATGTGCAGCGGCAATTCTGCCCGGCGTGCGGCACCGGGTTGTTCTATCGCAGCGAAACCATCTTTCCGGGGCAGGTCGATGTGCAATCGGCGACCTTCGACGATCCCGATGCCGATGCGCCGACGTGCCGCGTGCAACTTGCCGACGCACCCCGATGGCTGGCGGGGCTCGACTCGCTGCCGGGGTATGAACGTTACCCCGGCTGAAGGCGATCAGGCCGGAACCCACGCTTCCCATGGCATATCCAGCGCCTCGGCAACCGCGGGATGGCGGATCTTGCCACCCGAGACATTGAGGCCGTTGGCGAGGTGCGGATCGGCCTTCATCGCGGTGTCGGCGCCCCGATCAGCGAGCTTGCGCACAAACGGCACGGTCGCATTGTTGAGCGCGAAGGTGGAGGTCCGCGCCAGCGCGCCGGGCATGTTGCCGACGCAATAATGGATTACGCCATCGATCTCGAACACCGGGTCGTCATGCGTGGTCGGGCGGCTGGTTTCGAAGCAGCCCCCCTGATCGATCGCGATATCGACGAGCACGCTGCCACGCTTCATGCGGCGCACCATCTCGCGCGTCACCAGCTTGGGGGCGGCCGCGCCGGGGACGAGCACCGCGCCGATCACCAGATGTGCCTTTTCGACCGCCGTCGCGATCGCTGCGCTGCTGGCATAAGCGGTCTTGATCTGGCTGGAGAAGAACATGTCGAGTTCGGCGAGGCGATCGTTGTCGATGTCGTAGACGGTGACGTCGGCACGCATCCCGACCGCGATCTGCGCGGCGTTGATGCCCGCGGTGCCGCCGCCGAGGATCGCGACGCGCGCCGGGGCCACGCCCGGCACCCCACCGAGCAGCACACCGCGTCCGCCGGGTTCCTTTTCGAGATAATGCGCGCCGACCTGCACCGACATGCGACCGGCGACTTCCGACATCGGCTTGAGCAGCGGCAGCCCGCCGCGGCGCGAGGTGACGGTTTCATACGCGATGCATGTCGCGCCCGAGGCGATCAGCCCTTCGGTCTGGCGCTTGTCGGCGGCGAGGTGGAGATAGGTGAACAGGACGTGGTGCGGCTCGAGCAGCGCGATCTCCTGCGGCTGCGGCTCCTTGACCTTGACGATCATTTCCGCGTTCGCAAATACCGCGCCGGCGTTGGCGACGATGGTCGCGCCGGCGTCGCCGTAATCGCGGTCGTCGAAATCGATCGCTGCGCCCGCGCCGGTCTCGACGATCACTTCATGACCCGCATCGACCAGTTCGGCAACCGAAGGCGGGGTAAGCCCAACCCGGTATTCCTGATTCTTGATTTCCTTCGGAACGCCGATCCGCATCGCAACTTTCTCCTGTCGTCCCGGGTTGTCGGGGGTCAGTTTGGCACGCATCGTTGGAAAACGTGCCGCTCCATCGCCGGAGCCTCACCACCCTAGGCCGCAGCCTTCGAAGGAAGGCGGCGATCGGGTGGGCGTTCTCGTAGCGTAAGGAATAGCGCCTTGCGAAGTAAGAATCTCTGCAAAGACGGTTACTTTGTAACAAGCCTGCGCATGGAATTCCAGTCGATCCATGCTATCTGAAGAAAATCATGCAAGGCGATCCAATCGACCGTCGAATCCTCAAGCTGCTGGCCGCCGACGCGCGGATGGCGGTGAGCAGTGTCGCGGCTGCGGTCGGTCTGTCGCAATCGGCGGTCACGCGGCGTATCCAGGCGCTCGAAGCGGCGGGAATGATCGCGGGCTATGCCGCCGGGCTTGGCGCGCGGCAACTGGGCTTTCACATCACCGCGTTGGTCGACATTACGCTGGGCACGCAGGCCGAGGAGGAACTGGCGCGGTTCGAGGCGGCGGTCGGTGCGATCGACGGCGTGGTCGAATGCGCGTTGGTGTCAGGCGCGCAGGATTACCGGCTCAAGGTCGTCTGCCGCGATCTCGACGATTACGAACGCCTCCACCGCGAGCGACTCGGGCGGCTGCCTGGCGTTACCACGATCAGCTCGCGCTTCGTGTTGCGCACCGTGCCGACGCGCAGCGCGGCCGATGCGTTGCTTGGCGGTGCGGGCTGATCTCCGGGCTTGCCCCGACACCCACCGCGCGGCAGGGAGGGGGAAGAGTGTGTTCTGTACGGCGTGCAGCCTCCGGGGCGTCGTTGAGAAATCGCGTCGTGCAGGGCAAAACTACCCGGGTTTCGTTGTATTTGCGCAAGCGGAGGGGCTCATGCTAGAGGCGCCGCCGATGAACAGGGGCAAGGCATACGATCCGGCTCCGGATCACCTCCTCGGCAATCGGGCACGAAGCATTCTCCAGTGACGAGCAGCGACGACAGCGGGGCGTCCCCCGCGGTGCCCGACGGCGTTCTTGCGGCTGAGGCTGGCCACGGTCATCGTCGCCAGCAAGGCTTGCTCAAACTCGCCGCGGGCGCGGTCGGCGTCGTGTTCGGCGATATCGGCACCAGCCCGCTCTATGCGTTTCGCGAAACCTTCGCCGGGCACCACCCGCTGACGCTCGATGCGGCGCACATCATGGGCGTCGTCAGCCTGATGTTCTGGTCGATGATGATCGTCGTGACGCTCAAATACGTCTCGATCATCATGCGCGCCGACAACAAGGGCGAAGGCGGCAGCCTGGCGCTGCTCGCGCTGGTATCGGGGCGAACCAAGACCAAGCGCTGGACGAGCGGGATCGTGCTGCTCGGTGTATTCGCGACCGCGCTATTCTACGGCGACAGCATGATTACCCCCGCGGTGTCGGTGCTGAGCGCGGTCGAGGGGCTGGCGGTGGCGGCGCCTGCGTTCGGCGGGCTCGTGCTGCCGATCGCGATCGTCATCCTCGTTTTCCTGTTCGCGATCCAGCGCAGCGGCACTGCGCGGGTTGGCGCCTTCTTCGGCCCGGTCATGCTGTGCTATTTCGCGGTGATCGCGGTGCTGGGGATCATCAGCATCGTCCAGACGCCGGGTATCCTGTGGGCCTTCTCGCCCACCTATGCGGTACGCTTCTTCCTGTCGGACAGTGTGCGGGCGTTCCTGGCGCTCGGCTCGGTGGTGCTCGCGGTAACCGGCGCCGAGGCGCTCTATGCCGATATGGGGCATTTCGGGCGCAACCCGATCCGGGTCTCATGGCTGGTGTTCGTACTGCCGGCGCTGATCTGCAATTATATGGGGCAGGGAGCGTTGCTGTTTCGCGACGGAGTGACCGCGCTCGAAAGCCCGTTCTACATGCTCGCGCCCGAGAGCCTGCAACTGCCGCTGGTGTTCCTTGCGACCGCCGCCGCGATCATTGCCAGCCAGGCGGTGATCTCAGGTGCGTTCTCGGTGACGCAGCAGGCGATCCAGCTCGGCTTCATCCCGCGCCTGCGTATCGAGCATACCAGTGCGTCGACCGCAGGGCAGATCTATATCCCGCTGATCAACTGGCTGTTGATGGCGATGGTCGTCCTGCTGGTGCTGTTCTTCCAGACCTCATCCAACCTGACCTCGGCTTATGGCATCGCGGTGACCGGCGCGATGCTGATCGATACCTGCCTGTTGGGGGTAGTGCTGTTCCGGTTGTGGAAGTGGCCGGCCTATTTCGCGATTCCGCTGCTCGGGGTGTTTTTCCTCGTCGACGGCGTCTATTTTGCGGCCAACCTCACCAAGGTGCCGTCGGGTGGCTGGTTCCCGCTGCTGATCGGGTTCCTCGTCTTCACTGTGCTGACCACCTGGGCCAAGGGGCGCCAGTTGATGATCGCGCGGCTGCGTGCGGCGTCGATGCCGATCAAGGTGTTCATCCAGTCCGCCGCCAACGCCGCGACGCGCGTGCCTGGAACTGCGGTGTTCATGACATCGAGCGCCGACGGCGTGCCCCATGCGCTGCTCAACAATCTCAAGCACAACAAGGTGCTTCACGAGCGCGTCGTGTTGTTGACGGTCAAGATCGCCGATGAACCCTTTGTCGGCGATGCCGAGCGGATCGAGACCGAGGCGATGGGGCAGGGGTTTCACCGCCTGATCGTCCGCTATGGCTTCATGCAGGAAGCCGACGTGCCGGCCGCGCTGGCGCGTGCGGATCATTGCGGCGGCGAATTCAGGATGATGGACACCAGCTTTTTCCTTGCCCGCCAGACGTTGCTACCCGCCGAACGGCCGGGGATGATGCTGTGGCGCGAAAAGCTGTTCGCGTGGATGCTGCGCAACGCCGAAAGCGCGATGGAATTCTTCCGCCTGCCGACCAACCGCGTGGTCGAACTCGGCAGCCAGGTAGAGATTTGAACGGCGCGCCGGCACCGATTGTGGTGACGGCGCTGTTCGGCAGCGAGGATGCGGCGTGGTTCGAGCGTCAACGCCGCGCCCATTTTCCGGTCGCGCACAACCAAGTTTCCGCACATCTGACGTTATTTCATCATTTGCCGCCGTCGATCGCGCCTGAACTCAAACACCGGTTGCAGGCGGAGACGCGCGGGCAGCAGGCTCCGGAGGCGCAACTGGGCGTGCCTTATTCGCTGGGTGGGGGCGTTGCATACGGAATCGAGTCCCCCGGTCTGGCCACGATCCGTACCGGGCTGGCCGATGCGTTTGCCGGATTGCTGACACCGCAGGATAGCACCGGCTGGCGGCCGCACGTCACCGTGCAGAACAAGGTTCAGACGGCCGAGGCACGGCGCCTGTTGGCCCAATTGACCATCGATTTCCGTCCACGACGGATCACGATCGCCGGGTTTGCGGCGTGGTGGTATCACGGTGGCCCGTGGGAAATGCTCTCCCGTCACATGTTCGCTTGACCGGCCGGCGGTCGCTTTCTATAGCCCGCGCCTCACGGCCGGGGCGGAGTAGCTCAGCTGGTTAGAGCAGCGGAATCATAATCCGCGTGTCGGGGGTTCAAGTCCCTCCTCCGCTACCATATCCGACTGATTTCATTTACAAAATACACTCCCCTCCGGGGGCGGGTTTTCACAGGAAACTTGGTTTTTTGTAAAAATATATCCTGTTCGCAGGCTAAGCTGCTGATTTAAACAGGGTAAACTATAATTTGTGTGCTTGGCTGTCTTGACCGAAACGGAGAAAGCGATGGGGTGGCATTCCGGCGACGCACCCTGCTCCGCTTGATGACTGCCTCGATGCCCTGCAGCCCACGATCCCGCATCTGACACGATCCTCACCGATCACGGCATCCGGTTCGTCGATCAGCCACGCAACCGGAACACCGCCTTCTCCCGACAGATGCGCTTCGACATGATCTGCGAGGCAAACCATATCGAGCATCGGCTCACCAAGCCGAACCATCCATGGATCAATGGGCAGGTCGAGCGGATGAACCGCACTATCCAAGACGCGATCGTCAAACGCTTCCATTATAAAAGCCACCAGCAACTGCGAACGCACCCCGCTGACTTTATCGCCGCCTAATATTTGGGCCGCAGGCTCAAAACCTTCAATGATCTCACGCTTACGGATACATCGCAGAAATCTGGACTTCAGACCCAGACCGATCATCATCAATCCGATCCACCCGATGCCGGGACTAAACACCTGGCGCACATCCCGATCGCGCGGCGGCCCTCGCGTCTTACCCGATCCCGTTGTTGTAGGAGATGCTCCCTGCCCACAAAATGCGAATTTCCGCTTGTTTATGAAGGGGACGATGGCAATGTTGGCGGCATCAGGCCCATCATCAGTGAGGCGCTTTTTTGACTGCAACGCCGATCGCGAAGCCCCGTCGGATCCTGCTTGCGACCGACCTTACCAGCCGATGCGATCGTGCGCTCGATCGCGCCAGCCAACTCGCGCGCGAATGGAATGTGGAACTGGTTGCCGCGCACATCGTCGATCCGGCGAATACCCCGCAATATTATCTCGATCGGTCGCGGCGCCGGTGGCGCAAAATTCATGATCCGCTCGAACGGATGCGGTGGCGCATCAGGCGCGATCTCCCCGATGCGATCGAGACGATGCGGGTCGTCCTCGAAGAGGGCGAGCCCGCCGAGAGACTGGCGGCTATCGCCGTGCGGGAAGAATGCGACCTGATCGTGACCGGTGCCGCGCGTGAAGAATCGGTCGAGCGGATGCTGCTGGGCAGCACCATCACCCGGCTGGTCCGGGGTGCCTCGTCGCCGGTGCTGATGGTGCAGGATCGCGGCGCGCGGCCGTATCGCAATATCACCGTCGCGACCGATTTTTCAGAAGCCTCGTTCCAGGCGTTGCTCAAAACCGCAGCGATGTTTCCCGATAGCCGCCTGACGCTGTTCCACGCCTATGACATTCCCTTTGCTGGTTTTGTCACCGATCGCGATTTCACGAAGGAATTGCAGGCGATGGAACAGGAAGTCGCCGCCCGCGTGCTGGGCGATGAAAGGATCGATCCGGCACTCAGAAGCCGTGTCAGCGTCGAGATCGAACATGGTTCTCCCGAGGTGTTGCTCGACGATTTTGTCGAGGACCAGCACATGGATCTGACGGTGATCGGCAGCCATGGCCGTGGCGCGGTGTTCGACGCGCTGATCGGCAGTACTGCCAAACGACTGGTTGAGGCGCTGGAAGGTGATCTGCTGATCGTGCGTCGACGGGATGAAAAGGGCTGAGGCGATTGCACCCTGCCGGGGACCAAAAGGACAATTATCGGCATTAGGCCCTTGCCCGCCCGGACCAATTTCTATCATAGAAGGGCGAGCTTCCCGCGAACGCATTCGACGTAAAAAGGAAACACGCACCCGCCCATGACGGACGCGCGATTGCTGCTGATCATCCTCGCGCTCCCCTTTGTGGGCAGTCTGGGCGCGGCGTTTCTGCCCACGCGGGGGCAGAACAGAGCGGCGATGCTGGCCGGCATCGTCACGCTGGGGGGGCTTGTCGGCATGGCGAGCCTGTATCCGGCGCTGGCCGATGGTGGCAACATCCGCCTCGTCATTTCCTGGCTGCCGACGCTCGGGCTCGATCTGACGCTGCGGCTCAGCGGCTTTTCGTGGCTGTTCTCGATCCTCGTCCTCGGGATCGGTGCGTTGGTCGTCCTGTACGCGCGCTATTATATGTCCGCGAACGATCCGGTGCCGCGCTTTTTCGCGTTTCTGCTCGCGTTCATGGGCTCGATGCTTGGCATGGTGCTCTCGGGCAACCTCATCCAGATCGCCTTTTTCTGGGAATTGACCAGCCTCTTCTCGTTCCTGCTGATCGGCTATTGGCATCATAACCAGAGCGCGCGGGATGGCGCGCGGATGGCGCTGGTCGTCACCGCGTTCGGGGGCGTGTGCCTGCTCGTCGGGTTCCTGTTGCTCGGGCACATCGTCGGCAATTACGACGTCGATCGGGTGCTGGCGGCAGGCGATCTGATCCGCGGCCACGATCTCTATTTGCCCGCGCTCGTCCTGATCCTGATCGGCTGCTTCACCAAGAGCGCGCAATTCCCGTTTCACTTCTGGCTGCCGCACGCGATGGCCGCGCCGACCCCGGTTTCGGCCTATCTTCATTCGGCGACGATGGTGAAGGCAGGCGTGTTCGTGCTGATCCTGCTCTGGCCGGTGCTGGCCGGCACCGAGAGCTGGTATCTGATCGTCACCACCACCGGCCTCATCACCTTGCTGATCGGGGCATGGGCGGCGATCTTTCAGCAGGATTTGAAAGGGCTGCTGGCCTATTCGACGATCAGTCACCTCGGGCTCATCACGCTGCTGCTCGGGCTCGGCAGTCCGCTGGCGGCGGTGGCGGCGATCTTCCACACGATCAACCACGCGACATTCAAGGCCTCGTTGTTCATGGCCGCAGGGATCATCGACCACGAAACCGGCACGCGCGATCTGCGCAAGCTGAGCGGCCTGGCGCGGTTCATGCCGATCACCGCCACGCTGGCGATGGTCGCCGCCGCGGCGATGGCGGGCGTGCCGCTGCTCAACGGTTTCCTGTCGAAGGAGATGTTCCTCGCCGAGGCGCTTCAGGCGCACAGCGGTACCTTGCTCGATCGCGTTCTGCCCGTCCTCGCGACGGTGGCGAGCGCGTTCAGTGTGCTTTATTCGGTGCGCTTCATCCACCAGACCTTCCTCGGGCCGCCGCCGGTCGATCTGCCGCGCGCGCCGCATGAGGCACCGCGCTGGATGCGCCTGCCGATCGAGATACTGGTGCTGATGTGCCTGCTCGTCGGCATCATCCCCACGCTCACGATCGGTCCGTTCCTCGCCATTGCCGTCCGGTCGGTATTGGGGGCGGCGACGCCGGCGTACAGCCTTGCGATCTGGCATGGATTCAACCTGCCGATGCTGATGAGCGCCACCGCGCTGATCGCCGGGACCGGCCTTTATGTGCTGTTTGGCGGGCGGCTGAACAATTTTTCGCGTTCGCCGATCATCGGCTATGTCAAGGGACGGCGCACCTTCGAGATCGTGCTGGCCGCAATCATCGACGGCGCGCGCGTCCTCCACCGCTGGATCGGCACCCGGCGGTTGCAGGTCCAGTTGCGGCTGGTGATCGTCACCGTCGTCGTCGCGGGGGTGCTGCCGTTCCTCAACCTCGGCTATAGCCGCGGGCCGCGCCCCGAAACGCTGATCGATCCGGGGTTCGCGGTGTTGTGGCTGCTCGCCGCCGGGTGCGCGGTCGCGGCGGCGTGGCAGGCCAAGTTTCACCGGCTGGCGGCGCTGGTGCTGGTCGGGGTGTGCGGCCTGGTGACGTGCATCAGCTTCATGTGGCTGTCGGCGCCCGATCTGGCGCTGACCCAATTGCTGGTGGAGATCGTCACGCTGGTCCTGCTGCTGCTCGGGCTGCGGTGGCTGCCCAAGCGCCTGCCCGAGCGGTGGCCCGACGCGCGCAAGCCGTTCCGGGTCTATTTCCGACGCAGCGGCGACCTGCTGCTTGCGTTGGCGGGCGGCGGCGGCATCGCCGCGATCGCCTATGCGATGATGACGCGCGACGCGCCGCGCGGCCTGTCGCATTATTTCGTCGAGCACGCTTATTCGGGGGGCGGGGGGACCAATGTCGTCAACGTCATCCTCGTCGATTTCCGCGCCTTCGACACCTATGGCGAGATCACCGTGCTCGCGATCGTGGCGCTGACGGTGTTCACGCTCCTGCGGCGATTTCGCCCGGCGGCCGAAAGCATCGAGATACCCGAGCAACAACGCCAGCAGAATGCCTTCGATGATGCCCGCGAAGATCGCGATCGCGGGGATACCGTGCGGCATTATTTGCTCGTTCCGCGCGTCCTGATGGAGTGGCTTTTCCCGGTGATCCTGACGTGTGCGCTGTATTTTCTCGTGCGTGGGCACGACCTTCCGGGCGGGGGCTTCGCGGCCGGAATCACCGCCTCGATCGCGATCATCGTGCTCTATATGGCGAGCGGGACGCGCTCGGTCGAAATGCGCCTCACGGTGCGGCCGGTTCGCTGGATCAGCGTCGGGCTGCTCTGTGCCACCGCGACCGGGATGGCAGCGTGGCTGTTCGGCTACCCGTTCCTTTCGAGCCACTTTCGTTATCTCGACCTGCCGGTCATCGGCGAGATGCCGGTGGCGAGCGCGTTGCTGTTCGATATCGGGGTGTTCGCGGTGGTGGTCGGGACGACCGCGCTGATCCTTGTCGCCATTGCGCACCAGTCAATCCGTTCGCCGCGCGCGCCGAAGCCAGTGCATGATGGCGGCGAGGGGGCCGGCTGATGGAGATCGTGCTTGCCCTCGCCATCGGCGCGCTGACGGCGTCGGGGCTGTGGTTGCTGTTCCGCCCGCGCACCTTCCAGGTCATCCTGGGGCTCGCGCTGCTGTCCTATGCGGTCAATCTGTTCATCCTCGCGGCCGGGCGGCTGCGTACCGATGCGCCGCCGGTGGTGGGCAAGGGGCTTGCCGATGCGGCGTCCTACGCAGACCCCGTCCCGCAGGCGCTGGTGCTCACCGCGATCGTCATTTCGTTTGCGACCACCGCGCTGCTGCTCGTCGTCCTGCTGGCCTCGCGCGGGCTCACCGGCACCGACCATGTAGATGGCGAAGAGGGCGAACCGTGAGCGGCTGGATGCACCATCTGATCGTCGCGCCGATCCTGCTGCCCCTGGGGGTGAGCGGTTTGCTGCTCGCGTTCGACGAGCGGCAGCGCACGCTCAAGCGCGTGCTCAGCCTTGGTACGGCGGCCGGGCTCGTCGGAATCGCAATCCTGCTGCTGTGGCTGGTGACCGATGGTTTCGGGCTGGACGCAGCCTCGGCGCCGCGCGCCTATTTGCTTGGCAACTGGCCGGCGCCGTTCGGGATCGTGCTGGTCGCCGATCGGCTGTCGGCGCTGATGCTGCTGCTCACCAGCGTGCTCGGCTTCACGTCGTTATTCTATGCGATGGCGCGATGGGATCGGTCGGGGCCGCGCTTCCATGTGCTGTTCCTGCTGCTGTTGGCGGGGATCAACGGCGCGTTCCTGACCGGTGACATCTTCAACCTGTTCGTGTTCTTCGAGGTGCTGCTGGCGGCGTCCTACGGCCTCATCCTCCACGGCTCGGGCACCGAGCGCACCAGCGCCAGCCTGCATTACATCGTCATCAATATCGCAACCTCGCTGCTGTTCCTGATCGGCGTTGCGATGATCTATGCCGCGACCGGCACGCTCAACATGGCCGATCTCGCCGGACGCATCGCCGAGGTGCCGTCCGAAGACCTCGCCCTGCTGCAAAGCGGCGCCGCGATCCTGGGCACGGCCTTCCTCGTCAAATCGGGCATCTGGCCGCTCAGCTTCTGGCTGTCGCGAACCTATGCGGCGGCGGCCCCACCGGTGGCGGCGCTGTTCGCGATCATGACCAAGGTCGGCATCTATGTCGTCCTGCGGCTCATCTCCTTGTGGTTCGGTGACGCATCGGGCGGGGCGGCGGGCTTTGCCGACGCCTGGCTGGTCTGGGCCGGGTTCGCGACGATGGTATACGGCACGATCGGCATTCTCTCGGCGCGCAAACTCTCGCGGATCGCGGGTCATTACGTGCTGGTGTCGTCGGGGACCTTGCTGGCCGCGATCGGCATCGGCGGCCAAGCGGTGACAGCGGCCTTGTTGTTCTATCTCGTCAGTTCGACGCTGGCGGTGGGGGCGCTGTACCTCATCATCGAGCCCGTGGGGCGCAATGTGGAGGAGGAAGACAAGGCCTCCGGTATCCTCGAACCGGTGTTCGACGACGAATATACCGGCGCGCTCGAAGAGGAAGAGGATGAGACCGGGATCGTCATTCCGGGGACGATCGCGATCCTCGGCGGTGGTTTCATCTTCTGTACGTTGCTGCTTGCCGGGATGCCGCCCTTGTCGGGGTTCATCGCCAAATTCGCGATCATCGATGCGCTGTTCCGACCCATGGCGATCGCGCCGACGAGTTGGGTGCTGATCGCGCTGATCATCTGTTCAGGGCTCGCCACGCTGATCGGGCTGACCCGTGCGGGGATCGACCTGCTGTGGACTCCGGCCGAGGATAGTCCGCCGCGCCTGAGCGTGATCGAGGTTGCGCCGATCGGGTTGCTGCTCGCGACCTGCCTTGCGCTGATGGTCTGCGCGGGGCCGATCTTCCTCTATATGGAAACGACCGCCGTCGCGCTCGCCGATCGCTCGGCCTATATCGATGCGGTGCGCCACGCCCCGCGCGCCGGCGAGGTGGGGTCGTGAGGCGCGTCGTTCCCTATCCGCTGCTCGCGGCCACGCTGTTCGTGATGTGGGTGCTGCTGACTGGCTTCTCGCCGGGGCACATGCTGCTGGGGGCGGTGGTCGCGCTGATCGTGTCGCGGGTGATGCTGGTGCTCAAGCCCGAACCGGTGCGGATCCGGTTTGGCCCGGCGATCGTCAAGCTGTTCGGCCTTGTCGTGGCCGATATCGTGCGCTCGAACATCGCGGTTGCCCGGATCGTGCTGTTCCGGCCGCCGGCGCAGCGATCGGGCTTCATCGAATTCCCGACCGAGCTGCGCAGCCCCTATGCGCTGGCGGTGCTCGCGATCATCATCACCGCGACGCCGGGTACCTTGTGGGTGCAGCATGACGCGCGGCGCCATGTGGTGCTGATCCATGTGCTCGACCTGGTCGATGAAGACGAATGGATCGCGCTGATCAGCGATCGCTATGAACGGCTGTTGATGGAAATCTTCGTATGACGACGCTCGTGCTCGCCCTCGTCATCACCAGCGCGCAGGTCATCCTGGCGCTGGCGATGGGCTGTGCGGCCTTCCGCATCCTGCGCGGCCCGCGCGCTCAGGATCGGGTGCTGGGGATGGACAGCCTCTACATCGCCGGGATGCTGCTCTTTCTCACCTACGGCATCCAGACCGGCCGCACGCTCTTTTTCGAAGGCGCGCTGGTGATCGCGTTGCTCGGCTTCACCGGCACGGTGGCGCTCGCCAAGTTCCTGATGCGCGGTGAGGTGATCGAATGATCCAGGCGCCGGATCTGCCGCTGTGGGCCACCATTCTGGTGGGCTTCTTCGTCTTTCTTGGCGCGTCGATAACGCTGGTCGGGGCGCTCGGGCTGCTGAGGCTGGGCAATTTCTATGATCGTATCCATCCGCCCACGCTCGGCACGACGCTGGGAACCGCGTGTATCCTCGTGGCCTCGATGATCAGCTTTTCGACGCTCCATTCGCGGCCGATGATCCACGAAATCCTGATCGCGATCTTCGTGACGCTGACGACGCCGATCACGTTGATGCTGCTCGCCCGCGCGGCGCTGTATCGCGACCGGATCGACGGTTCGACGAATGTCCCAAGCGACAGGGAAGCCCCCGCGTCGCCCGACGAGCGGGGTTAGGGGTGTTCGATTAACGAGGAGAGGGCCGGTACCGCCTCTGAACAGCTACTAATCCTCGCACCGCCGAAGCGCGGGAAAGACCGGGCTCGCGAACAGGAACAGCCAGGTGACGAGTACGAAGGGGAGGGTGAGCGCGGGGATGCCGAGCGGCTCCAGCGCGGCCGATACCGCGGCGAACACGATCGCGGTGGCGATCGTCGCGAGCAGGGCATAGGCGACCGACACCCGGTCGCGCACGAAGAACACGCCCCCCAGGGCGATCGCGACGAGCACGCTGTTGAAGCCGAACGCGCCCGATCGGATCGCGGGCTCGGCGGCGCCCATCCCCCAGGCGACGAGGAGCCCGGTCAGCGACCCCGCCAACGCCAGCACGCCGGCCAATCGCGAGGCGACGAGCAGCCCGGCGGTGAACGTGATGCCGGTGACGACATTGCCCTGAAAAAATACCTGCGCGATGCCGTTGAACAGCCCGTCGGTCACCGTCGACAGCGTGACGACGCCTTCGACCGCGACCGCCTTGGGAAGCCCCGCGGTCGGCAACAGATGCGTCGATTCGAGGCGGCCGAAGCGCGCGGTTGCGAGAAAGAAGCACCATGAGGTGAAGACGAACGGGGCGGTGAGCGCCGGCACCTTCCAGACCTGCATCAGCGTCCGCATCGCGGCGGTAACGATCGTTGCGCAGGCCGCGGCAAAGATCACGCAGCCCCAGGTGATGACACCGGGTTGCAGGAAATAGAGCAGCGCGATCGCCACCAGCCCGCCGTTGAAGCCGAAAAGCCCCGCGCGGACTGCATCGCGATCCACGCCCAGCAGCATCGCGGTGGCGGTGCTCACCGCCGCGCCGAGCAGAACCGCAGCCCCGAACAATGGCGAGTTATAGAAAATCCCGATCAGGAAAAGCAGCCCGGCATAAGCGTTGTTCTGCAACATCACCTGCCCGATCCCGCGCAGCACGGTGTCGAGAAAGTGCAGCACGTGGTGCGGCCAAGTCTCGCCCTCGATGGCGAGACCGGTCGACGCGAAGCGGACGGCCATCATCGTAACTCCCCCGGTGGCATTGTCCTGCCTATAGCCTGTGGCGCGTGGAAAACACGCCTATCTGCGAGGCACAGGGCGCGTCCCACGGTTGTTAAGTGGCATTTCCGAACAGTGTGGGTGAATTAATTGGCGTTGCCAATTACTCGGGTTGCGGCCAGCATCCGGGATGCCATTCAGCGACGCCGATTATCGGCCATCAGATGCAAGGAGACCGCTATGTCAGACACGCGCACCAAACAGGCTGTCGGGTCCACCACTGGCGCCGGCGCGCCGGCCCCGAGCGATCGCAATTCGTTGACGATCGGTGCCGACGGCCCGATCGTGCTGCACGACGTCCACTTCCTTGAGCAGATGGCGCATTTCAACCGCGAAAAGGTGCCTGAGCGTCAGCCGCACGCCAAGGGCGCGGGCGCGTTCGGCGTGCTCGACGTGACCGAGGACGTGTCGGCCTATACCAGGGCGGCGCTGTTCCAGAAGGGCACCAAGACCGACATGCTCGCCCGTTTCTCGACCGTCGCTGGTGAGATGGGCAGCCCGGATACGTGGCGCGACGTGCGCGGCTTCAGCCTGAAGTTCTACACCGACGAGGGTAATTACGATCTGGTCGGCAACAATACGCCGATCTTCTTCATCCGCGATCCGATGAAATTCCCGCACTTCATCCGCAGCCAGAAACGGCTCCCGGACTCGGGCCTGCGCGACAACCACATGCAGTGGGATTTCTGGACCAACAACCCCGAGACCGCGCATCAGGTGACCTATTTGATGGGCGAGCGCGGCTTGCCGCGTACCTGGCGACACATGAACGGCTATGGCTCGCACACCTATATGTGGGTCAACGCCAAGGGCGCGAAATTCTGGGTCAAATATCATTTCCATACCCGTCAGGGCATGGAATTCTTCAGCAATGCCGAGGCGGCCGCGATGGCGGGCAGCGATGCCGATTTCCATCGCCGCGACCTGTTCGATGCGATCAAACGCGGCGAGCATCCGGTGTGGGACGTGTCGGTGCAGGTGATGCCCTATGCCGAGGCCAAGACCTATCGGATCAACCCGTTCGACCTGACCAAGACATGGTCGCACAAGGATTATCCGCTGATTCCGGTCGGGACGATGACGCTCAACCGCAACCCGGAGAATTTCTTCGCGCAGATCGAGCAAGCGGCCTTCTCGCCGGGGAATACCGTGCCCGGCATCGGCCTGTCGCCGGACAAGATGCTGCTTGGCCGTGCGTTCGCTTATGCCGACGCGCAGCGCAACCGCATCGGCACCAACTTTCACCAGCTTCCGGTCAACCGACCCAAGGTGCCGGTGAACACCTATATGTTCGACGGCCAGATGGCGTATGAGCATAGCGGCGCGGCGCCGGTCTATGCGCCCAACAGCGGCGACCGTAGCTGGGCCGACGATACCGGTCCGATGCCCGAGGGCTGGGAAGCGGACGGCGACATGGTGCGCAGTGCCTATACGCTGCGCAGCAACGACGACGATTTCGGGCAGGCGGGCATTCTCGTGCGCGAGATATTCAACGATGCGCAGCGTGCCGCGCTGGTCGATCAGGTGGCGGGCAGCCTGCTCGGCGGCGTGCGCGAGCCGGTGCTGGGCCGCGCCTTCGATTACTGGAAGAGTATCGACGCCGATGTCGGGCGACGGATCGAAGAGCAGGTGCGTAGCGGTACGGCGCCTGAGCCCGCCGAAGGTATGGGCGAGGCGTAAGCCGAACCGATCTTTGCGCAACTGGGGGCGACGCCACAAACCGGCGCCGCCCCCAGTGGCAATCATATCAGGCGATCAGGGTGCGGACGGGGTTGCCGCGTCGTCGAGGACGAGTGCCCAGTCATTGCCCGGCGCGGGCGTACCGGGCGGGGTGAACAATCGCGTGCCGCGATTGGCGAAGGTACCGATCGGTTGTGTCTCGCCGGTACGCGGGTCGAACCAGGCGGCGCGCACGCGCTTGCCGCTGATCTTGCCCATCTGCACGCGGAACGGCTTGCCGGTGTAGCTATAGGCGATCGCGAAACCGGCGCCGCGCGTCGCCGCAACGCGCTCGTACCGGGTACCATTGTCGATGATCAGCGACTGATCGGCGACCCGATCGAGATAGGAGGGTCGCGAGAGGATCAGCGTCTTGAGGTGCTGCATCTGCAGCGCGCCCGGTGAGTCGACGGCCTCTTGCCACGGGGTCGATGCCCAATAAGCCGATTTCGCCCCCGGCACGTGAAACTGCATCACGCTGTTCTCGCCATAGGTGTGGCCGAACGCGCCCGCCATCACCGACCACCAGGCGTAGCGGCGGACGTCGGGTGCTTTCCACAATGGCTCGGGGACGAAATCGAGACCGTGGGGGATATTCTCATACGATGGTTCGCCGTCGATCACCGGGCGTGCGGGCCTACGGGCCCAATCGTTGAGAATATATTCCCAATTGTCCTCGCCATAGGCTCCACGCGTTGTATCCTGTTCGTAGCTCTGGTGCCCCGATTGGAACATGTTGAAATCGAGCCAGGTCGCGTTGTGGAACGTCCAGGAAGAATCGGTGCGGCCGAACGGATGGAACGTCATCAAATGGTTGGGATCGATCGCCTTGATCGTCTTGCCGAGCGTTTGCCACGTCACGGTAGCCATGTCGCCATGGGTGTCGCCGCCGTTCAACCAGACGATATTGGGCTTGTCCTTGTAGCGCTCGGCGATGAAGCGTCCATATACCGGCGCGGTATCGACGTTGAGGATGCGCATCTCGGCAAAGGTTCCCCAGGCGGGGACCAGTGCGAGGTAGAGGCCGTGTGCAGCGGCACGATCGATCACCCAGTCGAGATGGTCCCAATAATCATATTCGCCGGGCTTGGCCGGATCGTTGCCGGGGGTGACGCGGGGTTGCGCGACATCGCCGTCGATCAGCGCGGGGCCGGCAATCGGGTTCGTCATTTCGGGCCGGTGCAGCACCATCACCTGGATGACATTGTAACCTTGGCTCGCGCGCTTGGCGAAATAGGCCTCGGTCTCTTCGCGGTTGAGCTTGCCGAGCAGGAGCCAGCCGGTATCTCCGAGCCAGAAGAAGGGCTTGCCGCCAGCTTCGACATAACGACCGTTGTCGGAAACGGTGAGCGGCGGCGTGCTCGTCTGCGCCATCACCGGCGTTACTGCGAGGGCCGCCAGTACGGACAATAGAGTCAAACCTGCTCTCATTTTGATGAATCCTCCCCAAAAGCGGTGCATCACCGTTGCGGCAATTTGGTATATAATAGTATTATTTCGTCAATCGACTTCGGGCGGCGATGCGGGTTTCGGGTCGCCAGCCAATTCGCTCAGATATTCTTCGAGGTTGCTCCAGCCGTCGCGGTCGCGATCTGCCGCGCCGTCGGCGCGAACCGGATCGAGCCCGCGCGCGCGCTCCCAGGCGTCGGGCATGCCGTCATTATCGCTATCCACGGGCGCGGGGTGTGATGTGAGCACCGGCCAGCCCCCGTCCTGCGTCTCATTGTCGATGATCCGTCCGGTGCGGGTGCGCACGCCCTCGACGATCTTTTTGTCGATCGCGTCGCGGACGCGTGAGGCGCCGGCACGGGCAAGCACGCGTTCATAGGCTTGTGGGGCGGGATCGGCGACAACTGGGCCGACGTCGAGCGGCGCGTCGAGCCAATAGCCGACCGGAATATGTCCGGTCACGAGCGTGCGCTGATCGGTCGGGACCGTGCCGTTCATGCTGTTGCCGGCATAAAAGGCACGGGCGAGCTGGTTCTTCTCCTCGAACGCGATCGCGCCTTTGCTGTCGGGGCCGGCGATGTAGCTGTTGTCGATGAAATTATACTGGATGTGCGTCGAGACGTCGTAATTATAGCCGGCGCGTTCCTTGCCCCAATTGTAGAAAACGTTTGATCGGAAATCGAGCATGCCGCCGATGTCGTCCTCGCTCGGCAGCGAGTAATTGCCTGGCCGCGGCATTCGATCGAGATGGTTGGCCCATAGATTGTGGTGATAGCTCATCCGCGCGCCGCGTGCGGCACGGATCAGGCTGCCATAACCGTGTTCGCCCTTGTCGTGGTTTGATCGGCGCAGCGAATTGGCAATGATCGACCATTGCACACTCAGATCCCAAACGCCCTCACCGGGCGTGTCATAATGCGACGAACTCGATAGCGTCTCGTCGACCGACCAACTCGCCGAAACGTGATCGATGATGATCCGGCGCCCTGTGGTGACCGTCAGCGCATCCTGCTGCGTGCCCGAGGCGCCGCCCAGTCGCGCGCGGATGTAGCGGACGATTACATCATCGGCGGCGATGTTGAAACTGTGGTCCTTGAGCGTGATGCCGTCGCCAGGGGCGGTCTGCCCAGCGATCGTCACCCGGCCTTGTGTCAGCAGCAATTCCGATTTGAGCGCGATCGTGCCCGAGACGCGAAACACGATCGTGCGCGGCCCGTCTGCCTCGATCGCGGCGCGCAAACTGCCTGGCCCTGCATCGTTCAGATTGGTGACCGCGATCACCCGCCCACCGCGTCCGCCTTCCGAAAAACGCCCTGCACCCTCGGCGCCGGGGAAGGCGAGCTGCTGGGCCTGGGCGGGCAGGGCGATCGCGGCCAGCAAGGCTGTCGGGACGCTCAGCAAGGGGCGCATGGGGCTTCCTCATCCTGAATCGACGGGTGTAGTTATCAGACCACTGATTGGCATAATGAGCATGTCTGTGACATTGTTGCAACGGCAGGCGGTTTGCTCTTTGCGGATATTTCCATAACGCACTGAAAATAAATCAATTATTCTGAGTCGTCCTTTGTGTGTGTGGTCGAGGAAACGCCTTTTGGCAGCCCGTTTTCGAGGAAATTCCATGCCAAATTCCGGCAATAAAGCGGAAGATATACAATATAATAGGATTATTATTTGTGCTCTGCGATCGCGCCAGCTATCCAGGCACGAGGAGGGGTTTGGATGGCTGAACATGGCATCCATTGCGGGGAAGGTGGGCGGACGGCACGTGTGATTATGTGTCGCGTGCGGGCTGGCGCTGATCTGGGGGCGCTCTCCATACCCTCCGGGGCGCGTGCTGGTGACGACGAGGGGCCGCTACCGTCAGGCCCACTCCATCTGCGGCTCAGGTGGCGCCCTGTTCTGGCGCTGCGCGCGTCAATTTTAACTGCTTTGCCGAACTTCGATGCGCGCGCGATCGGCCGCGGTGGGCGGTGGTTGCGCCTGTCGCCACCGAAGTGGCGATGCCGCCTTGCTCCGGATTCATGAGTCGAGCCTTCGATGAATTGATCTCGAATTAAATGTCATTTTATTGATTTTCAAGTGTTTTTTAGGGGAGTTGAGGTTATGAAATACGCGAAGACGACACGCTCGCTGGTCTCGATCGGCTTGCGGGGAGCTTTTCTCGCGGGCGTCAGCGGCATGACCCTGTTCGCAACCGCCGCGTACGCGCAGGAATCGATCGTGACGCCCGCCGGCGATACGGCGCAGGATGACAGCACCGGCACCATCGTCGTCACGGGCAGCCGCATTGCATCGCCCACGCTGACGTCGCCGAGCCCGTTGCAGGTCCTGTCGAGCGAAGCGCTGGAAAACACCGGTACGATCAACGTGCAGGATGCGCTCCAGCAGAACCCGGCCATCGGTGCCGCGAGCCTGAGCCGTACCACGACCGGCGCGAGCACCAATCCCGGCCTTGCGACGGTCAACCTGCGCAACCTCGGCCCTGATCGTACCCTCGTGCTGATCGACGGCCGCCGCTCGGTGGCGGGCGTTCCCGGTACGGCGCAGGTCGATCTGTCGATGATCCCGACGCCATTCATCGAGCGCGTTGACGTTCTCACGGGCGGCGCCTCGGCCGTGTACGGGTCGGATGCCGTCGCCGGCGTGGTCAATTTCATCTACAAGAAGAAGTTCGAAGGGCTTCAGATCAACACGCAGGCGGGCATTTCCGAGCGCGGTGACGATCGCCAGTTCTCGGCCAACGCCACCTTCGGATCGAACTTCGGTGATGGTCGCGGCAATTTCATGGTTTACGGCGGTTACGTCAACGAGGGCGAGGTTACGCATTCCTCGCGCTCCTTCTCGCGCTACGATTACACGAGCCTTGGCACGACACAGCGCGTCGCAGGCAATAGCGCTGCCAACCAGACTGCTGCCGAGAATTTGTTCACGCCGTTCTACAACCCGTCGAACGTCGGGCCGGGCGGTATCTTTGTGATCGGTTCGCAGACCAACCGCATCATCGAATCGGACGGCACTTTCCGCGCCTATAACGCAGCGACGGACGGCTGGAACCGTGCCGAATACGGCTTGCTCGCTGCCCCGTCGGAACGTCTGACCTTCGCTGCTCGCACCAATTATGACGTGACCGACAAGGTCAATGTCTTCGGTGAAGTCACCTACACCAACGTCCTCACCAAGGGGCGGATGGAAGCGTCGCCGATGCGCACCGATAGCGCTCTCGGCGCGTTCACCGGCACCAAGGGCTTCTATCCGATCGAATTCGACGTGCTCGTTCCCGGCGGTGGCGGTGCAACCACTCGGGTCGCCAACCCGTTCGTTCCGGCTGCTGTATTTGCCGCCGCGACCGATCGCACCGGCGATGGTTATCGGGATCTGAGCTTCCTCACGCGCACCACGGCGTTCGGCACGCGGACGATCCCGACGGAGCGTGACAATTTCCGGGCCGTACTGGGGACAAGTGTCGATCTGGGCAGCAGCTGGCAACTCGACGCTTATTACCAATACGGCTTCACCAAGCAGAACCAGTCGATGTCGGGGCTCGCCAACCTGTATAATCTGGCCGAGGGCCTGCAGGTCATCACCGACATCTACGATTTCAACCAGAACGGCAGCACGACCGATGCGGTGTGCGCCAGCGCCGAAGCGCGCGGGCGCGGCTGCGTGCCGATCAACGTCTACGGTATGAACACGCTGACGCCGGAGATGGTCGATTATCTCCAGGTCAACATGAGCCGTCATTCGAAGCAGGATATGCAGGTCGCCGCGGTCAACCTCACCGGCTCGCTGTTCAACCTGCCGGCCGGCCCGGTTCAGGTGGCGGTCGGCGGCGAATATCGCCGCGAGTCCAGCCGTGACATCTTCGATCCGCTGACCAATGCGGCGCGCAACGGTTACGTCCAGATGACCGACACCGCGGGCAGCTTCAACGTCAAGGAAGCGTACGGCGAAATCGTCGTGCCCGTGCTGAGCGATACGCCGTTCTTCCGCAACCTGACGCTGCGCGGCGCCGGCCGAATGTCGGATTATTCGACCGTCGGGACCTTCTATGCGTGGAACGTTGGTGCCGAATGGGCACCGATCGAGGATATCCGTTTCCGTGCGGTCTACGCCCATGCCGTCCGCGCACCCAATATCGGCGAATTGTTCGCGGCGCCAGCTGCCGGCATCGTCACGATCACCGATCCTTGTCAGGGGGTTACGCTGACCACGCCGGGCGCAACGGCAGACAATTGCCGCGCAGTGCCCGGGGTGCTGGCGAACATTCAGGCCAATGGGGCGTTCACGCTTACCCAGGCGGATCTCTCGGGTGTGGGCGGTGTCACAGCCGCCAATCCGAACATCCGCGAGGAAAAGGGCAAGACGCTGACGCTGGGGGCGGTGGTCAACCCGCGGTCGATCCATGCCTTGCGGAACCTGACGTTCACGGCTGACTATTTCGACATCAAACTCGAAGACGCGATCAGCCGTGTCTCGGCGGCCACCGTACTGAACAAATGCTACGGGGGCGGCTTCGCCGATTTCTGCCAGTTCGTCACGCGGCGTTCGGTTGCCTCGGGGGCGTACAGCATCGGTTCGGTCGAGCAGGTCGTGCGTGGCCTGATCAACAGCGGTGGTTCGTATACGCGCGGTCTCGACTTCACGCTCAGCTACAGCCACGATCTGTTTGGCGGCCAGGCCGGGATCTCGGCGGCGTGGACACATCTGCTCAAGAACGGCTACCGTCCCCTCACTGGCGACCCCAAGGATAATACCATGGGTGAACTGGGCGTGCCGCGTGATCCGATCACGGTCGGGCTGAACTGGGCGAACGAGACCTTCGGCTTCACGCTCAACAACGAATATATCAGCTCGCAGGTGCTGGATTATGAGAACTTCCAGACGCTCTACCGTCTGGCGGATGGCTCGGTGCCCGATGCGAAATACTTCACCATCAAGTCGAAAATTTACACCGATATGCAGGCTCGCTTCACGGGCATGGAGAATTTCGAATTCTACATCGGTGTGAAGAACATGTTCGACACCAAGCGGCCCCCGATCTGGGGTGGCCTGCCGGGTAACGCGAACGCCGTATACGACGTGATCGGCCGCCGCTTCTACACCGGTGTCCGCGTCAAGTTCTGATCCTCGCAAGCCTGGGGGTGGCGTACCGCGCCACCCCCGTTTTTTTATGTAACGCGCGGCGCAGGCGCTATTTTCACAAGCAAGAGATGCACCGCCGCCAATCGAACATTGCCATGGAGAGTGCGTTTTGACCGTTTCACGGCGTGACATGCTGAAAAGCGGAGTCGTCATCGGTGCCGCTGCGGCAGCTTCCGCGCCGGCGCTGGGCCAAACAACCAAGGCCACCGAGCGCTGGGGCGTCCACGAACTGGTCTTCAACGGTCCCGACAGCGGCAATCCGTTCGACGATGTGACGCTGGCCGCGGTGTTCGAACGGGCGGGCCAACAAATTCGGGTCCCCGGTTTCTATGACGGCAAGGGCGTCTATCGCGTCCGCTTCAGCCCGCCCGAGATCGGTCGCTGGACATGGCGCAGCACCAGCAACGTCAGGGCGATCGATGGCCAGTCAGGCAGCTTCGATTGCGTCGCGCCCGCCAAGGGAAATCACGGCCCGGTACGGGTGAGCGCCGACGGCTATCACTTCACTTATGCCGATGGCACGCCGTACCGCCAGATCGGCACGACCTGCTATTCATGGGCGCTCCAGTCGGACGCCAAATGTACCGAAACGCTCAAGACGCTGCGCGCTGCCCCTTTCAACAAGATGCGGATGCTGATTACGCCCAACGTGCCGTCGGTTGCGACCAATCCGTTCGCACGCACGGGCGACGGGCCGAAGGATTGGGACCCGACGCGCTTCGATCCCGATTATTTTCGTCGCTATGAGGATCGTATCCTGCGCCTCGGTGCGCTCGGGATCGAGGCCGACATCATTCTGTTTCATCCCTATGATGAGGTGCGCGGCTATAACGACATGGCGCGCGCCGATGACGAGCGTTACGTCCGCTATGTCGCCGCCCGGTTCGGCGCCTATCGCCATGTGTGGTGGGCGATGGCCAACGAATATGATGCCATCAAGACCAAGACGATGGCCGATTGGGACCATCTGTTCGAGATATTGGTCGCCGCCGATCCACACGATCGCCTGCGGTCGATCCATCAGATCAACACCTATTACGATCACCGCAAGCCGTGGATCACCCACGCTAGCGTCCAGAACGGCGCGGCGGTGCTCGACGATCTGCGCGCCGAATTGCACCGTGCGATGACGCTCAAGCCGGTGGTGTTCGACGAGGTCGTCTATGAGGGCAATTCGACCAAGCGGTGGGGCTGGCTCAGCGGTGAAGAGATGGTCGAACGCTTCTGGTGGGGGCTGCTCGGCGGCACCTATGTGGGCCATAGCGAGACCTTCGATCCCAACCGCGACGCCGATTTCTCCTGGCTGGGGCAGGGCGGGGTGCTCAAGGGCACCAGCGCGCCGCGGCTCGCGTTCCTCAAGCAGATCATGGAGGACGGGCCGGTGCCGGGGATCGACCCGATCCAGCCGTGGTGGAATTATCACATCGCCGGCAAGCCGTTCGATTATTACCTCAAATATTTCGGCACCCAGACGCCGGCCGAATGGCCCGTGATCCTGCCGGGGCGCAAGGGCGATCCGCACGGCGCCTATCGCGCCGACATCATCGACACGTGGAACATGACCATTACCCCCGTCGAAGGCGTGTTCCGGATGGAACAGCGCGACGACTATAATGTCCACGATCCCGCCCGGCCGAACATCGCGTTGCCCGACAGGCCCTATATCGCGCTCCGGCTGCGCAAGGCGTGACCGTGCGTCGGGGGATGCGCCGACATCCCCCGACGCACCCGCGCGAGAATTCAGCCGATCACGCCTGATCGTCGCGCGCGCAGCCGTTAGGGTAGCGCCGACGGCGGCGCGGTGGAGGCGCGGACGATCAGCTGATGCCGATGGTCGCGCGGGCCATCGACCGCGCGGCGCTCGAGCTGGGCGATCAGCATGTCGGCCGCGTCGACCGCCATGTCGAACACCGGCTGGCGAACGGTGGTAAGCGGGGGCCAGGCGATGCGCGAGATTTCGGAATCGTCGAACCCTGCGATCGAGACATCGCCGGGGACGCGCAGCCCGAATTCGCGCGCCGCCATCAGCGCGCCGGTCGCCATGTCGTCGTTCTGCGCGAGGATGGCGGTGGGGCGGGGCGCATGGCGCAGCAAGCGGCGCCCGGCCTCCAGCCCGCTATCGAAGGTGAACTGCCCGGCTTCGATCCAGTCGGGCCGGATGGTCACGCCCGCCGCCGCGAATGCGCGCGTATAGCCCGCCATCCGCGCGTCGCTGGCGGGATGCGTCGGGTCGCCCTTGATGATCGCGATCTCGCGATGGCCGAGGCTGAGCAGATGGTTGGCGATGTCGGTCGCGGCGACCTGATCGTCGATGATGACCGAGGGCGCCGCGTCGAACAGGCGTGTCGGCGCGATACGCGCGCAGGAGATACCCGCGCGGCTGAGTTGATCGAGGATCAGCGGATGATCGGCGGCGGGCGGCGCCAGTACGACGCCGTCGAGCGCGGCCGAGCGTAACATGCCAACGAGTTCCGAGGCATTGTGCTCGACCGAGCGAATCGGGATCACCACCAGCCGGTAGCGCTCGTCCTTGAGGCGATCGAGGACACCGCGCTGAAGCTCGACGACGTAGCTGGGACTCGGATTTTCGTACACCAGTCCGATCAGATGCGATCGTCGGCGGACGAGCGCCTGCGCCATGACATTGGGGTGATAATCGAGTCGCCGCGCGGCATCCATCACCCGGCATCGGATGCTGTCGCTGACATGGGGCTCGTCGTTGAACACCCGCGAGACCGTTTTGATCGAGACTCCTGCGAGGCGTCCGACATCCGCCATGGTCGGGCGCCCGTTTGTCATTGTCATGCCGGCACAGCCCATCTCAGCGGCGGTTTACGATACTTTGCGGGGTTTATCCGAAGATCCGGGGACCGTCCAGCGAACGGAAACCGAATTTCGTGGGAAAAACCGGGAGCGGACGATGGGGCGCGACGGTTTTTTGCGAGCGGAAATGATTGGCGGTTGACAGCGTAGGACAATATGATAACGCTACCAACAACGCCAAAGGGAGGCGTCGTAAATATCGGGAGATAGCGATCTCAAGATCGCAAAAAGGAGGGGCAGGATGCTGAGCAGCACTCGTCCGTCGTCAGCGTTGGTGCGCACGGCGTCGGTTTTGGCAATCGCGACATCATTGGTCATTCCGCAGCTCGCCTTCGGGCAGGCAGCGCCGGCTGATGATCCCGCACCCACGGCGATCGACAGTGCGGCGCAACAGGACGCGGCCGGCAGCGACATCGTCGTTACCGGCATTCGCGCCAGTCTTGAACGCTCGATCGCGATCAAGCGCAATTCGACCGGCGTTGTCGATGCGATTTCGGCCGAGGATATCGGCAAATTCCCCGATACGAACCTTGCCGAGTCGCTCCAGCGCATTACCGGCGTGTCGATCAACCGGACCAACGGCGAAGGCGCGCTGGTCACCGTGCGCGGTTTCGGTCCGACCTACAATCTGGTCACACTCAACGGCCGCACGCTCGCGACCTCCAATGTCTCGGTAGTCGGCGGCGATGAAAATGCCGATTCCGCGCAAGGGTCCAGTCGGTCGTTCGATTTCTCGAATCTTGCGTCGGAAGGCGTGCGGACGCTCGAAGTCTACAAGACGGGACGGGCCGCGGTGCCTTCGGGCGGGATCGGCGCCACGATCAACGTCGTCACCCGCCATCCGCTCGATAGCAATCAGAGCGGGCTTTCGGGCAGCATCGGGGCCAAAGCGGTGTACGACACCAGCGTGAACGGCTGCCTCGATTGCGGATCGAAGGTGACCCCCGAACTGTCGGGCGTGCTCAACTGGGCCGACGAATCGAACACCTTCGGCGTTGCGTTGTTCGGCAGCTACCAGAAGCGCAACTTCACCTCGATCAGCGCGACCTCGAACGACTGGAATATCATGCCCTACGGTACCTTCCTGTCGGGAGGGTTCACCAAGAGCGACGGATCGACGGTGATCGAGGGCGCGCCGAGCAACGCGGATCAACTGGTCGCGGTGCCCAATGACAGCCGCTATCACTATGCTGAAGGCAGCCGTGAGCGGATCAACGGACAGGTCGTTCTTCAATTCCGCCCGAGCGACTCGTTGTTGCTGACCGCCGATGCGCTTTATGCGCAGAACAATCAGCGCGAAACGCGCTCGGACCTGTCCAACTGGTTCAGCCGTCCGTTCGACGAGGTTCATTTCGACGGCAACACGCCAGTCGCGACTGCGGTCTATGTTCATGAAACGCTCAACGGCGTGAAGGACGAGGGCATGGAACTGCAAAGCCGCGCGCAGAAGGGGCGGTTGCAGGATTACGGGCTGAACGCGAAATACGATTTCACCAGCAACTTCTCGCTCAACCTCGACGGCCATTACAGCAAGGCCTCGAGCCGCCCAGACAACGCCAACGGCAACAGCTCGACGCTGGTCGGGATCGGCGCCAATGTGGTTAGCGCGCACTCGGTCGATTACAGTGGCAAGATCCCCGTCCAGGACGTGACCTTCGGCCCGGGCGGGGGACTTACCCTCGGCAATGTCGGCTCGCAGATGGGCCGCACCTATGCGTCGAGCCAGGCGCAGACGGTCAAGGAACTCCGGGCCGATTTCGGCTGGGATCTGGGCGACGGCAGCCGGTTCGATTTCGGGGGCAATTATCGCGATTCGAACATGCACCAGACGCGCGTCGCGACGCAGCAGACGCTGGGCGACTGGGGGATCACAAACCCCGGCGATGTCGAGCAGCTCGCGCCCGGAGCGCTCGAGGCCTTCTGCCTCGTCTGCAAGTTCGATCGCTACAATCCGGGTTCGGACCCCGAATCGCAGATCGCCTATCGCGGCAATGCCGCTGACATCTATTCGATCCTCTCGCCGCATTATGCCGGCGTGGGTAACGCCGTGGGCCTCACCACCAACGAGGATAACCGCGTCAAGGAGAAGATCTGGGCGGCGTATGGCCAGGTGACGTGGAAGGGTGAGATTGCCGGCCGCAATGCCAGCCTCGTCGCCGGGGTGCGCTATGAGCACACCAAATCGACCTCGACCTCGTTGGTCGCGGTGCCGAGCGAAATCAAATGGGTGTCGGACAACGACTTCACCGTGGTGATCTCACCCGACAACAGCTTCCTCACCGATTCAGGCAGTTACGACAACATCCTGCCGGCGATGGATTTCCAGCTCGAGATCGCGCGTAATCTGATCGGCCGGCTGTCGTTCAGCAAGACGATCGCCCGGCCCAATTACGGCAGTCTGTTCACCTCGACATCGGTGGGCGGCCCGCCGCGGCCGATTGCCAATGGCGGCGTGCCGTCGGGCTCGACCGGCAACGCCCGGCTCAAGCCGTTGACGTCGGACAATATCGATCTGTCGTTCGAATATTATTACAAACCCGACAGCTATATTTCGGTCGGTTTCTTCGACAAGCGCGTTCACAATTTCATCGGCAACGGCCAGCACAGTTCGGATCTGTTCGGCTTGCGTGATCCGAGTTCGGGGGCGCCGGGCAGCCGATCTGGCGACGCCAAGGCGGCGCTGACCACGCTGGGCGCCGATACCAGCGACGCCAATCTGTTCGTGATGACCTCGCTGATCGATCAATTGGGATCGGTTGCCGCCGCCGTCACTGCCTATACCGATCCGGCGCATTACAACGCCGCGACCCGGACGCTCAGCGACGCTTATATCCAGAGCATCAACAACAATTTCGATGTCTCGGCCGATCCCAGCGATCCGCTGTACCAATTCCAGGTAACGCAGCCAATCAACAATCGCGATGCGGAGATTTACGGGTTCGAAATCGCTGGCCAACACTTCTTCGGCAATACCGGCATCGGTGTCGCCGCAGCTTATACGCTGGTGCGTGGCGATGTCGGGTTCAATCTCGGGGCGAGCCCCTCCGAAGATCAGTTCGCGCTGGTCGGGCTGAGCGATACGTTCAACGCCACGTTGATCTACGACAAAAACGGCCTGTCGGCACGTCTCGCCTATAACTGGCGCGACAAATTCCTGTCGGGGATCAACCGTCAGGGATCGAGAAACCCCGAGTTCACCAAGCCGTTCGGGCAGTTCGATCTCAACATCAGCTATGACATCACGCCGCAGATCGCGGTGTCGTTCGAGGGCATCAACCTGACGCAGGAGAGTTTGCGGACCTATGCCCGCAACGTCACCGAGCTCTGGTACGCTCAGGAACTGGATCGGCGTTTCCTCCTGGGGGCACGCTTCCGCTTCTGATCGGATCAGGTTCGGCAAAGGGGGGAGGCCGCTGCTCGCAGCGGCCTTTTCCTGCGCGGTTTGAGTCCGCAGCCGCGCTGACCTATCACCATCTTGGGGAGGATGGATCACGCTATCCATGACCAACGTCGTCTCGCTCAACAATGTCGATCACGCCGATCTCAAGCTGGTTCGGGCCGATGCCGGGGCGGAAACGGCGATCAATCAGGCATTGGTTTTTCCTAACGAATTCGAGCAGCTTCAGCGCGAATTCCCGATCCTGTTCCGCAAGGGGCCCGACGAGGCCTTTCAGGCGGTGGTGCTGCTCGGGCTCGATCGCGACGAAAACCTGTTCGTGGTCGACCAGCGGTGGCGCACGCGGATCGTGCCTGCCTTGCTTCAGCGCGGGCCGTTTTCGATCGGGATTCCCGCGCAAGGTGGCGAGGATGCCGGGCCGATGATCCATGTCGATCTCGACGATCCGCGCGTCAGCCGCACCGAGGGGGTGGCGCTATTTCACGATCATGGCGGCAATACGCCGCTGCTCGATCATATCGCCGCGGTGTTGCGGACGATCTATGCCGGGCTCGATCTGTCGGCGCCGATGTTCGCGGCGTTCGAGGCGGAGGGGCTGATCGAGAATGCGGCGCTGACGATCGCGCTGGACGACGCGCATCGCTATCGGCTCAACGATTATTACACACTCGATGCCGAGCGGTTTGCTTCGCTTGACGGGGCCGCGCTCGAACGGCTGCATCGAGCGGGTTTCCTGGGTTGCGCGATGTGGGCGCTGTCGTCGCTTGGCAATATCGCGCGGCTGATCGAACTAAAGAACGAGCGGCGGCATGGCTGAGCCGCCGCCACTGCGCCGCACACGCGTGATCGAGGCCGGGGCGGGGCGGGTCGATTTCGAGGCGCTGCTAGCCGAGCAAACCCCGACCGTCATTCGCGGGCTCGGGCGCGCGCTGCCGCTGGTCGCCGCGGGGCTGGAATCGCCCGAGGCGGCGATGGCGTATATCGCGCGCTTCGATGCGGGGTTTCCGCTGACGGTTTTCACCGGAAGGCCCGACATCAAGGGCCGCTATTTCTATAAGGACGATCTGACCGCGCTCGATTTCGAGGCTGAACGCATGCCGCTGGGCGAGGTGTTCGCACGGATCGTCGCGCGTCTCGACGATCCCGACGGCCCCAGTATCTACGTCGGCTCGACCGATCTCGATCACTATTTTCCCGGCCTCGGCGCCACCGACACGCTCGATCTCGCCGAACCGATGTTCGCCGATCACCCGCCGCTCGTCAGCATCTGGATGGGCAATCGGACGGTGGCGGCGACGCATTACGACATGTCGAACAACATCGCCTGTGCAATGGTTGGGCGGCGGCGGTTCACGCTGTTTCCACCCGATCAGGTGGCGAACCTCTATCCGGGCCCGCTCGAGCCGACTCCGGGCGGGCAAGTGGTGAGCATGGTCGATGCCCGTGCCCCCGATCTCGATCGCTTCCCGCGCTTCGCCGAGGCGCTGGCCGCCGCCGAAATCGCCGATCTCGAACCCGGCGATGCGCTGATCTACCCGGCGTTGTGGTGGCATCAGGTCGAGGCGCTCGACCGGTTCAACGTGCTCATCAATTATTGGTGGAACAAGGTGCCTGCATTCATGGATACGCCGATGACGACGCTGCTGCACGGCCTGCTGAGCCTGCGCGACCGGCCCGATCACGAGAAGCAGGCGTGGCGCGCGATGTTCGATTATTATGTGTTCGGCGATCCCCGACAGGCCGGCGCGCACCTGCCGCCACAGGCACGCGGCGATCTCGCGCCGATCGATGCGATGCGTGCGCGTCGGCTGCGCGCCAAACTGTTGCAGAGGCTCAACCGATGACCGCGACGGCGGCCGACCGGCAGGGTGCGCCCAGGCCCCGCGTGGTGATCGCCGGTGGCGGCACCGCGGGCTGGATCGCCGCCGCCGCGCTGGTCCAGCAGCTTGGCCCGTTGCTCGACATCACCTTGGTCGAATCGGACGAGATCGGCACCGTCGGGGTGGGGGAATCGACCATTCCCACCACGCGTGGTTTCCACAGCCTGATCGGCCTCGATGAACGCCTGCTGGTCCGTGAGACCGGCTCGACCTTCAAGCTCGGCATCCTGTTCGAGGAATGGGCGGGCCCCGGCGATCGCTACATCCATTCGTTCGGCGAGGTCGGCAAATCGATCTGGATGGCGCCGTTCCATCATCTGTGGATGCAGGGCCGGGCGTGGGATGTCGCGGGCGAGCTGGGCGATTATTGCTACGAACTCCAGGCCGCCAAGGCGCTCAAATTCGCGACCGGCAAGGGCGCGCGGATCAACTACGCCTATCATCTCGACGCCACCGCTTATGGCCGGTTGCTGCGCAGCCAGGCCGAGCCCGCCGGGGTCCGCCGCGTCGAAGGCCGGATCACGACGATCGAACAAGACCCCGAAACCGGGATGCTCACCGCGCTGGTGCTGCAATCGGGCATGCGGATCGAGGGCGATTTCTTCATCGACTGCACCGGTTTCCGCGCGATGCTGATCGGGCAGACGCTGGGCGTGGGGTTTGAGGATTGGGGGCATTGGCTCACCACCGATCGTGCGATCGCGGTGCAGACGACGCCCGTCGAAGCGCCCGTGCCCTATACGCGCGTCATCGCGCACGAGGCCGGCTGGCGTTGGGAAATCCCGCTTCGTCACCGGATGGGCAACGGGCTGGTCTATTCGAGCGCCTATCTCGACGACGACGCCGCACGGACGCGGCTGGTCGGCGCGATCCGTGGCGAGATGCTCGCCGAGCCGCGGGTGATCCGTTACGCGACTGGGCGGCGACGCAAGGCATGGGAGAAGAATTGCGTCGCGCTCGGGCTTGCGGGCGGGTTCGTCGAGCCGCTCGAATCGACCAGCATCCACCTGATGCAGATCGCCATCACGCGGCTGATCCAGTCATTTCCCTTCGGCGGCGACACCAGCGCGCTCGCCGAGCGCTTCAACGCACAGTCGCAAGCCGAGATCGAGCGCGTCCGCGATTTCATAATCCTGCACTACAAGCTCGCCGAGCGGAACGACACGCCGTTCTGGAAAATGTGCCGGGAGATGGCGATCCCCGCGTCGCTCGAGGAACGGATCGCGCTCTTTGTCGAAAGCGCGGTCGCCTATCAGGGCGCCGACGATCTGTTTCGCGTCGATTCGTGGGTGCAGGTGATGCTGGGGCAGGGGATCACGCCGCGCAGCTTCCACGCCGTCGGGCAATTGCTCGGCCCCGACAAGCTCAAGACCTCGCTCGCCGACCTCAAGCGCAACATCGCCGATGCGGTTGCGGCGATGCCCTCGCACGCCGATTTCCTGCGCGATTATTGCGAGCAATCTAGCCCGGCGTGAAGATCCCGAACGGGTCGTTCGCCACCAGCATCGCATCATCGCGCGCGAGCGCCACGAGCGTGAGGTCGTGCGCGCGGGCGTGATCGATCGCGAGCGTCGTCGGCGCGGAAATCCCCACCAGCAAAGGCGCGCGCGCGACCAATGCCTTGTCGACCATCTCGAAGCTGATGCGCGATGTGACGAGCAGAAAGCCATCCGCCACCGCGCTCGACCGCGCGCCATCCCCGATCAGTTTGTCGAGCGCGTTGTGGCGCCCAACATCCTCGAATGCGGCGAGGATCACGCCACTGGTATCGCACCGCGCGGCGGCATGGACCGCGCCGGTCGCGCGGTTGAGCGGCTGATGATCGCGCAGGCTCGCCAGCGCGGCGAACAGCGCGGCTGGCGTGACATCGGGGCATGGCGGCGGCGCGGGGAGGGGGCGGATGACCTGTTCGAGCCCCGCGATCCCGCACAGCCCGCAACCGGTGTCGCTGGTGCGGTGGCGGACGCGATCGTGGATGCGCCCCGCACAATGCTCGGCCAGGATGATGCGAACGATGATCCCCGCGGGCGTCTCGGCAATGTCGATGTCGCGAAGGTCGGCGGCACGGTCGGCGAGGCGCTCGGTGAGCATGAAGCCGGTCGCGAACTCGACGAGTGCGGCGGGGGTCATCATCATCACCGCATAGCCGAGGCCGTTGACCTCGATCGCGACCGGCGCCTCGACCGCGACGTCGCGCGTGCCCGGCCGGGTGCTTGCGGGGGTGAGGATGCTCACCGTTTCGACGCGCGATGACGTCATAGCGCCGCGAGGTCCGCCGGGGTGTTGATATTGACGAGCGGCGTGGCGGCAGCGATCGGGGTCGCCCCGACCGCCTCGGCCCAGCCCCGGATCGACAGCCGCGGGTTCTTGCCCGCCGCCTCGCCAACCGGCCCGATATGGCGGAGCAGCGCGTCGGCCGCGCTGGCGGGCCAATGGCCGAGGATCGGGGCGTCGGCGCAATAGCTCGGCAGCGTGGCGATCAGTCGCGCCATCAGGTCGCCGGGAACGCGCGGCATGTCACAGCCGATCGTCAGCACCGAGGCGAAACCGTTGCGATGCGCATGATCGAGCGCCGCCGCGATCCCGCCCAGGGGACCAAGGCCGGGTTGCGGACGATCGCCAAGGCACGTCCCCCCCTCCATCTCGCGACCGCACACCACCAACGCATCGACAGCCCCGCACAGCGCATCGGCGGCGTGGTCGATCAGCCGTCGGCCGCCAAGATCGGCGAGCGCCTTGTCGCTTCCGAAGCGGCGCGCGGCGCCGCCGGCGATGATTGCGCCGAGGATCGTGTCGGCCATTCTGTTCCTCCTCGGTGCCCGGTCAAACGTTACGATGCGCATGCGAAGATTTTCGCGGGCGTACTGATCTTGCACGCACGATCGTTCAGCCCATGTTGCCACGATGGGCGCTTCGATCCTAGATGCGCCCCGATCCAGACGAGCTCGATCCAGACGAGGCAGATTCCGCGACATGACGACCCATTCGACCCGTATGCTCATCCTCGGCTCCGGCCCCGCCGGGCTTTCCGCTGCGATCTACGGCGCGCGCGCGGGGATGAAGCCGATCCTCGTTCAGGGCATCCAGCCCGGCGGGCAGCTCATGACGACCACCGATGTCGAGAATTATCCGGGCTTTGCCGATGTCATCCAGGGCCCCTGGCTGATGGAGCAGATGCAGAAACAGGCCGAGCATGTCGGCACCAATCTCGTCTGGGATACGATCGTCGATGTCGATCTGTCGCGGCGGCCGTTCCGGCTGACCGGCGACAGCGGCGATGTCTACGAAGGCGATGTGCTCGTCATCGCCACCGGCGCGCAGGCCAAATGGCTCGGGCTCGACAGCGAAGAGGCGATGAAGGGCAAGGGCGTTTCCGCCTGCGCGACGTGCGACGGCTTCTTCTACCGCGGCAAGAAGGTCGCGGTGATCGGTGGCGGCAACACCGCGGTCGAGGAGGCATTGTACCTCACCAACCATTCGCCCGACGTCACGCTGATCCACCGCCGCGACAGCTTGCGCGCCGAACGCATCCTTCAGGAGCGGTTGTTCGCGCACAAGGGCATCAAGGTGCTGTGGAACAAGGAAGTCCACCGGTTCGTCGGCGGCGGCAGCCCCGAGGGACTGGTCGCGCTCGAGCTCAAGGATATGGTGACGGGTGAACTCTCGACACTCGATGTCGAGGGCGGATTCGTTGCGATCGGCCACCATCCCGCGACCGAATTGTTCCGCGGCCATCTCGAGCTCGACAAGGACAGCTATATCAAGGTCGAGCCGGGCAGCACGCGCACCTCGATCCCCGGCGTGTTCGCGTGCGGCGACGTGATGGACAAAATCTATCGTCAGGCGGTGACGGCGGCTGGTACCGGCTGCATGGCCGCGCTCGACGCCGAGAAATTCCTCGCCGAAGCCGATTTCGAGAAGGTCGCCGAAGCGGCGGAATAAGCGGGGCAGGAGGAACGATTTCCGTTCGCCCTGAGCCTGTCGAAGGGCGTTCTCCTAGCAGTGCTTCGACAAGCTCAGCACGAACGGTCGTCGAAAATTGCGCTGGCGATTGCCTGATACAATGCCTCGCCATCCGGCTTCCGCGCGAAACTGTGCGAGCCCGTGTCGATCTCTACCGTCGCCCCCGTCCAACCACGCGTGCGCGCAGCGTCAGCAAAGGCGATCGCGGTGGCGTCGCCCGTGGCAAGGATCACCGTCGTAGCGGGGGACAATGCAGCGAATACGCAATCGGCGAGCGCGTTTTCTACTTGAGAAGATTTTTCTGAAACCTTCTTCAAGCCACTGATTAATTTTCCAACGCTGACGCCACCCTTTAACGCGCGCAGCCATGCCCGCGGATCGCGCAGCCGCTCGGCATAATGCGCGCGTATCGCGGCGGCGGGGGGCAGATCGTCGTCGCTTTCGACGACCCACGGATTGGCGAGGATCAGCCGATCAACCCCTGCATCGTGCCCAAACAGCGCCAGCGCGGTCGCGGCGTCACAATTGCCGAACCCGACGATCGCGGTGAGGTGCGGCACCGCCTCTCGAAACGCGCGGACGGCGGCGGCAATATCGGGCGCCGAGGCGGCATAACCCTTATTTTCGCCGCTCGAATCGCCGATCCCACGCCGATCGAACCGAAACACCGGCGTCCCCGCCGCCGCAAGCCGCGCGCCGAGCAACGCCATGCCCCGGTGCGCGCCGATGCGGATCTCGTTGCCGCCCGAAACGATCAGCAGCCCCGTCGTCCCCGACACCGCGTCGAGCGTGCCGACCAGCGTCTCGCCCGCACAGGGGAAGGCGATCAACTGCCGCATGTTCCGATCCAGTCCGCGATATCGCCCGCAAGCATCTCTGCAAGCGTACAATCATTGCCGGGCTCACTCCGGCGCCACAAGGGCGCGCCGGCCACCTTGCGGTTCGCATCGCGCGGATCGCTGTCCAGCCGAACAACGCGCGCCCGGTCTGTCCGATCGGGCATCGTCTCCTGCAGGTCGCCCAGCAATGCGTGCGACACGATATTGCCCGCGATCTCGATCAGCCCGTCCGAGGCGTCGAGGACGATGTCGTCGCGCGCCTCATCGGCAAGGCGCCTGGTGCGCAGCAGGTCGCGGACCAGCGCGGCGCCGTCCTGCGGCGCGAACAGCCACCGGCTTTGCGCGGGAGTGGCTCGGGTCAGCAGGCCGCCACTGCGGATCGCGGCGATATGGACGCGTGTCGGTCCCAAGGCCGTGATGAGCGACGAAATAGCATTATTCCAATCGCTAAATCTGATTTGTTCGAGTGAAATTTCGCTTTCGCCTTGGCCCGGCAGATCGGGCAATACGCTGGCGATGCCGCGTTCGGCGAGCGCGCGCAGCATCGTCACGCCGAAGCTGCGGGAACGATTGGCTTCCTCGAACAGCGGTGGGACGAGGATGACGATCGGGCCCGTATCGGGGCCGAAGCGAAGCATCGCTTCGCGCCCGCGGGCCCAATCGTAATGGTCGATCACACCGCCTCGGTCATTGTAGCGCCTTGTTTGCCGCGAACCTGGTGAGCGCGCCGAAGGTTTCGAGCATCTCGCCATCGACCTCGTCATCCTCGATCAGGATATTCAGCCGGTCTTCCAATTCGGTAAACACGCCCGCGACCGCCATCGAATCGAGTTCGGGCAGCGCGCCGAACAGCGGGGTCTGATCGTCGAATGCCGCTGCACGCTCGGGTGAAATCCCCAATACGTCGCGCAACACGGCACGAATGATGACGTCGATCTGAGCCTTACCTTCTGGAACCACACGCCCCCTCCCATGGTGCGGCGCCGCATTAATCGCTGACCGGAGGCGGGACAAGTGTTTCGCGCACGCCGGGTTTCCGGCTAGAGGCGGAAAGCATGATCGATCCCGATCCCGTGCCGCACCCGATCGACCACCTGCCGACGCGCGGGCGCCCCGATGCCGTGGCGATCGAGGATCGCGCAGGCACGCTCACTTATGCCGAACTCGAGGCCCGTGTTGGCGCGGCCGCAGCGTGGCTGATGGCGCAGCGATTGCGGCCGGGTGACCGGGTCGCAAGCTGGCTTCCCAAGACGCGGCTCGCCTGTGTGCTGCCGCTCGCGGCGCCGCGCGCCGGGCTGATCCATGTGCCGATCAACCCGCTGCTCAAGCGCGCGCAGGTCGCGCATATCCTCGCCGATAGTGGTGCCGCGATGCTGGTGAGCCAGCCCGCGCGGCTTGCAACGCTGGCGGCGGGCGACGTGCCCAAGGCCTGCCGTATCGTGCCCGAGGACGACGTCGCCACTGGCGGGGAGGCGATGCCCCCATCGGGGGCCGATCCCGATTCGCTCGCCGCGATCCTCTACACCTCGGGCTCCACCGGGCGCCCCAAGGGGGTGATGCTGAGCCACGCCAATCTATGGCTCGGCGCGATCAGCGTCGCGCATTATCTTAAGCTTACACCCAACGATCGCGTGCTTGGCGTGTTGCCGCTGAGTTTCGATTACGGTCAGAATCAATTGTTCTCGAGTTGGGCGGCGGGCGGGCGGGTGGTGCCGCTCGATTATCTGCTGCCGCGCGATGTCATGAAGGCGGTTGAGCGGTTCGCCATCACCACGCTCGCCGGCGTGCCGCCGCTGTGGGTCCAATTGCTTGAGATTGACTGGACAGAAAATACTGCTTCCAACTTGAAACGAATGACAAATTCAGGTGGCGCGCTCACCCGGTCACTGGTGCGCGGGTTGCGAACCCGCTTCCCGCGGGCCGATCTCTACGCGATGTATGGGCTGACCGAGGCGTTCCGCTCGACCTTCCTCGATCCGGCGCTGATCGACGCGCATCCCGACGCGATGGGCAGAGCGATCCCCTTTGCCGAGGTGATGGCGGTGGCTGCCGATGGAACGCAGGCCAAACCGGGCGAGGCCGGCGAACTCGTTCATGCCGGGCCGCTGGTTGCCCAAGGCTATTGGAACGATCCCGAGCGCACCGCGCAGCGCTTTCGTCCCGCGCCCGCTTTTTCGCGCGAAGGCGGGACCGCCGTCTGGTCGGGTGATACCGTGATCGAGGGGGTGGACGGCCTGTTCCACTTCGTCGGGCGTGACGATGAGATGATCAAAAGCGCGGGCAACCGGATCAGCCCGACCGAGATCGAGGAGGCGGTGCTGCGCGGCGGCGAGGTGGCTGAGGCGGCGGCGTTTGGCGTCGCCGACGATCGGCTCGGTCAGGCAATCGTGATCGTCGCGCGTGCCGCCGGTGACGCCGAGGTGGCAGAACGAAACTTGCGCGCGCGGCTGCGGCGTGATCTGCCGAGTTTCATGCAACCCACCCGCTACGAATGGCGCGATTCCTTGCCGCGCAACGCCAACGGCAAGCTCGATCGCGCAGCGCTGCGTGGGGCTTTGGCGCCATGAAGCCGATCGGGCCGATCCCGCCCGATTTCGCGGGCCAGCAGGGCGATCTGATGATCGGCGGGCGCAGCGCGGCGGCATGGATCGCCGAGGCTGGTGAGACACCGCTGTTCGTCTACGACATGGCGGCGGTTGCGGCCCGGATCGCGCGGTTGCGCGCGGCGATGCCCGCGACGCTCGACGTGCATTATGCGATCAAGGCGAACCCGTTCGCGCCGCTGCTCACCGCGATCGCGCCGTTGGTCGACGGGTTCGACATCGCCTCGGTGGGCGAGCTCGCGCGGATCGACGGGCTGATGCCCCCGGCGCGGATCAGTTTCGCCGGACCGGGCAAGACCGACGCCGAGCTTGCCGCTGCGATACGTGCCGAGGTGACGATCAACCTCGAATCCGACAGCGAAGCAACGCGTGCGCTGGTAATCGCCGATCGGCTGGGGGTGACGCCACGGCTGGCGGTGCGCGTGAACCCCGATCTCGAATTGCGCGGATCGGGGATGCGGATGGGCGGGCGCGCCTCGCCGTTCGGGATCGATGCCGACCGTGCCGGGGCGCTGGTGCGCCGCCTGATCGACGCAGGCGCCGATTGGCGCGGTTTCCACATCTTTGCGGGCTCGCAGGCGCTCGATGCGCAGGCGATCATCGAGACTCAGGCGGCAACGCTTGCGCTCGCGGCAAGGCTGGCGGACGGGGCGGGCGCGGCGCCGCCATTGGTCAATCTGGGCGGTGGTTTCGGCGTGCCCCATTTCGCGGGCGACAAAACGCTCGACGTCGAGGCGATCGGGGCGGCGCTGGGTGAGGCCCTGGCGTCACGCGCGGCAATCCTCGCCGACAGCCGGTTTGCGATCGAACTGGGCCGGTGGCTGGTGGCCGAGGCGGGGGTGTATCTGACGCGGATCATCGATCGCAAAACCAGCCACGGCGAGACCTTTCTGGTCGTCGATGGCGGGCTTCACCACCAACTCGCGGCCTCGGGTAATTTCGGCACCGTGGTGCGCCGCAACTATCCGATCGCGGTCGCGCACCGCATGGGCGCGGCCGCGGACGATGAGGTTACTGTCGTCGGCTGCCTGTGTACGCCGCTCGACCGGCTTGGCGATCATGTCGTGCTACCACGCGCCGAAACGGGTGACGTCATCGCGATTTTCCTGGCTGGCGCCTATGGCGCGTCCGCGAGCCCGGCGGGGTTCTTAAGTCACGCCCCCGCGCCCGAATTGCTGGCCCACGGCCGTCAATCCTAACGCTATCTTCACCTCTTGACCGCATAGCCCGGGGCTGATCACGGCGCACGGTTGGAGACGACGTCACCTCCGGCCGGCCCGCGTGGGAGGTTACGAATATGGGTCTGGCGCGCTATTCAACGGCATTCATGGCACCCGCCGCGCTGGGATTGGCGCTGGCGGGATGTGCCGGCAGCGATCGCCCTCAACTGCCGCCGGCGACCTTTGTCGCGCAGCAACAGGTGGCGGGCGAGCAATATATCATCGGCCCGCTAGACAAGTTGAACATCTTCGTCTGGCGCAATCCCGAACTGTCGTCGCAGGTCCAGGTGCGGCCCGACGGGCGGATCACCACGCCGCTCGTCAGCGACATGCCGGCGGTGGGCAAGACCCCCGCGATGCTCGCCGACGACATGAAGATCGCGCTCAGCCAATATATCCAGGACCCGATCGTCTCGGTGATCGTCGAGAATTTCTCGGGCACCTTCAGCCAGCAGATCCGCATCGTCGGCGCGACCGAAAAGCCCGCCGCGCTGCCCTATCGCGCCAACATGACGCTGCTCGACGCGATGATCGCGGTCGGCGGATTGTCGGAGTTCGCCGCGGGCAATCGCGCGCGGCTGATCCGCTTCGATCGGGCGACCGGCAAGCAGAAGGAATATGCGCTCAAGCTCGCCGATCTGCTCAAGAACGGGGATACCCGTGCCAACGTCCAGCTTGAACCGGGGGATGTGATCATCATCCCCGAGAGCATGTTCTGAGGGGCGCGCGGTGACCGGTCTCTACGACGAACTCCGCCTCGCGCTGCACGCGGTCTGGCAACGACGCTGGATCGCGCTGGCGGCGGCATGGGCGATCGCGCTGCTCGGTTGGCTCGCTGTCTCGCAGATCCCCAACAGTTACGAATCGCGGGCACGCGTGTTCGTGCAGATGAACTCGATCCTGCCGGGCAAGCTCGGCATCACCGCCGCCGATCAGTTGAAGGATGTCGATCGCATCCGCCAGACACTGGCGTCGTCGGTCAATCTTCAAAAGGTCGTGCGCGGCACCGATCTCGCGGCGACGGCCTCCAACGACAAGGATATCGCGGCACGCGCCGCCGGGCTCAAGAGCGCGGTGAAGGTGACCGCGCAGCAGGACAATCTGTTCGAGATCACCGCGACCGCGGCCAGCCCCAAGCTGGCGCATGACATCGTCCAGAAGCTGATCGACATTTTCGTCGAGGAAAATCTGGCCGGCGACCGCACCGAAACCACCGAATCGCTGGGTTTTCTCGACGCACAGCTTGTCCAGCGCCAGCGCCAGCTTCAGGCCGCCGATCAGAAGCGCGCCGATTTCAACGCGCAATATCTCGGTTCGCTGCCGGGCACGGGCTCGCTCGAGGACCGGATCAGCGCCGCGCGCAGCCAGTTGGCGCAAGTCGATTCGGATCTTGCTGCCGCGCAATCGAGCCTGACTGCGGTCAATGGCCAGATGGCGAGCACGCCCGCGACGGTCGCGGGGCCGGGTGGCACCACTTATGGTCCGGCGCGGGCGCGGGTGGCCGCGATCAATGGCCAGCTCGCCGATGCGCGCGCGCGTGGTTTCACCGATTCGCATCCCGATGTGATCGCGCTCACCAACCAGCTCAAGACCGCGCAGGCCGCCGCCGCGCGCGAACCGCTGAGCGCGACCGGCGGATCGCCCAACCCGCTTTATATGTCGCTCCAGTCGATGCAGGCCGAAAAGGCATCGAGTGTCGCCTCGCTGCTGTCGCGCAAGCAGCAGCTTCAGGGCGATCTCAGCACACTGCAAACGCGGCTTGCGGCCGACCCCGGCGTCGCTGCGCAACAAGCCCAGCTTGAACGCGATTATCTCGTGCTCAAAACGCAATATGACAAAATTCTCGGTGACCGGGAGGATCTCAAGCTGCGCAGCCAGGCGCAGACACAGACCGACGCGATCAAGTTCAACGTCGTCGATCCGCCGACCAGCCCGAGTATGCCGACCTCGCCCAATCGCGTGTTGCTGCTCACCGCAGTGCTGCTCGTCGGGTTGGGCGGCGGGGTTGGCGTCGCGTTCGGGCTGAGCCAGCTCACCACCACCTTCGCGACCACGCCGCGTCTCGAACGCGCAACCGGGCTGCCGGTGATCGGCTCGGTCGGGCTGATGCTGAGCGATGCCGAACGCGCGCTGCGGGCCAGAAGGCTACGTTTGTTCGCGGGGGGCACCGCCGCGCTGGTGGTGGCCTATGTCGCGTTGCTGGGGGTCGAATTCCTCCAGCGCGGGCTGGCAGCGTGAGGAGGCGCGCATGAACGACGCCACACCCCGCCGACTCAGAGGTTCGCTCATCGAGCGCGCCGATGCGGCCTATGACTTTCAGGCGCTGTTGCGGGGCACCGCACCACGCGTGGTGGAACGGGTCACGGTCACTACGCCCGAGCCGGTTGTGGTTGCCGCACCCGTGGCGGTGGCCGAACCGGTGCAGCCCGCGCCCCGCCCGCTGCAATCGGGCATCGCGCTGATCGATCGCGATCGGCTGGTAAGCAAGCATCTGCTGGTGCCTGGTGCGCCGGTGGGGGCGCTTGCTGAGGAGTTCCGCCAGATCAAGCGTCAGGTGCTGCTCACCGCGCGCGCGGTGCGTGGTGAGGCCGGCGACGTCAAATCGCGGATGGTGCTCGTCTGTTCGGCCAATCCCGATGAGGGCAAGACCTTCAGCGCGATCAACCTCGCAATTTCGATTGCCGCCGAAAAGAATGTCGAAGTGCTGCTGGTCGAAGGCGATTGCGCCAAGCCCGATCTGCTCCATCGGCTCGGCATCGCCGAAGCGCCGGGGCTGCTTGATGCGATTGCCGACGACGCGCTCGATATCGAGGCCTGCGTCATTCGCACCGACATTCCGCAATTGAGCGTGCTCGCCGCGGGTACCCGCAGCCATGACGACACCGAATTGCTGTCGAGCGATCGCGCCGGCGCGCTGCTCGATGCGCTGGTCGCGGCCGATCCGCGCCGGATCGTGATTTTCGATTCGCCGCCCGCGCTCGCCGCGTCGCCCGCCGCGGTGTTCGCGAGCCGGGTGGGGCAGGTGATGATGGTGGTGCGCGCCGATCGCACCGCCGAGAGCGAATTGCGCGAGGCGATCCAGATTCTCGACGGGTGCGAGCACGTCAATCTGGTGCTCAACGCGGTGTCCTTCACCGCCGGCCGCCCGCGTTTCGGCAGTTATTACGGCCTTTATGGCGAGGAGATTCCGAAGTGATCCGCGCAACCAGCTTCGCGGGGGCCCTGGCGCTGCTCGGCGCCGCTACCCCCGCGCTTGCCCAACACAAGGAGATCTCCCCCTATATCGAGATCAGCCAGGTGCTGACCGACAATTTCACGACCGGTGACGTGCTGACCTATTCGCAGGTCGCCGCCGGGGTCGATGCCGCGATCACGACGCACAACGCGACCGCGCAAGTCAACTACCGTTACGAACATTCCTTCTCATGGGACAAGCACACCAGCGACAGCGACGTCCATCAGGGGCTCGCGCGCGCGGCGGTGGGTGTCGGGCAGGCACTGACGATCGAGGGCGGGGCACTCGCGACGCGGGCGCGATCGGATATTCGCGGTGCCGCGACCGGGTTTGACGGGCCGCAGGTCGATAATATGACGCAGGTCTACGCCTTTTATGTCGGCCCCCGCGTGGCGACGCGCGCAGGCCCGGTGGATCTGACCGCGAGCTACCGGCTCGGCTATGTCAAGGTCGACGCGCCGGGTTTCACCGGGCTTGGACCCGATGTTCCGCGGCTCGACGCCTATGACGATTCGACCAGCCATAGCGTGCTGGTCAGCGCGGGGGTGCGCCCCGGCGCGGTCGCGCCGGTGGGGGTGACGGTCAGCGCGGGATACGAACGCGAGGATGCGGGGCAGCTCGACCAGCGTTATGAGGACAAATATGTTCGCGGCGACGTGCTCGTCCCGGTGTCGGCGACCGTCGCGCTGACGGCGGGCGTGGGCTATGAAGAACTCCAGACCAGCCAGAAAGACGCGCTGCTCGATGCGGACGGTAACCCGGTGATCGACGGCAAGGGCCGCTTCGTCACCGATCCGGCCTCACCCCAGCGGATCGCCTATCGCACCGACGGCATCTATTGGGACGCCGGTGTCGTCTGGCGGCCCAGCCCGCGCACCGCCTTCGAGGCGCATGTCGGCCGGCGCTACGATTCGTGGGTTTATTTCGGCTCGCTCAGCCACGCCATGTCGGAAACCAGCGGGTTGCGGGTCGTGGTCTACGATCAGGTCGATACGTTCGGGCGCCAGCTCCGCAACGGGATTGCCGGGTTGCCGACCAGCTTCACCACGCTGCGCGACCAGTTCAGCGGCGCCTATACGGGCTGCACCTTCGGCACCAGCGGTTCGGAAGTCGGCGGCTGCCTCAACGACGTGTTCCAGTCGATCTCGACCGCAAGCTATCGTGCGCGCGGCGTCGATGGCGTGATCTACGCCAGCAAGGGGCCGCTGCGGATGGGCTTCGGCGCGGGCTATGCCCACCGCAAGCTCTATGCCCCCAACACGCCCACCGGCGCGGTGACCTATGGGATCAATGACCAGAGCGTCTACGGCCAGTTCTTCGTCCAGCGCGCGCTCGACGCCAATTCGTCGATCGAAGGCAATGTGTTCGCCAACTGGTTCGATCCGGGCTTTGTCGGCGCGGAGAACATCATCTCGACGGGAACGGTGGGCACCTATTACCGCACCTTCGGGCGGCTCGGCGCGACCGCTTCGCTCGGCCTCTACACGTTCGACACCAAATCCACCGAAGCAGAGGTGACCGGCCAGGCGCTGGTCGGGCTGCGCTATCAGTTCTGATGATGACCGGCACTTCTGACGATTACGGGCGCCCCACAGGCAGGAAAGCGACGATGTACGAAGACCAATACGGATTGAGCGGCCGGCCTTTCGCGCTGACACCCGATCCGCGCTTCTGGTTCGAGACCGCCACGCACCGCAAGGCGATGGCGTATCTCGGCTATGGCCTGTCGCAGGGCGAGGGCTTCATCGTCGTCACCGGCGATATCGGCGCGGGCAAGACCACGCTGGTCGGCCATCTCGTCGATACGATCGATCCCACACGGCTCAAGGTCATCACGCTGGTTTCGACGCAGATGGACCCCGAGGATCTGCTGCGGCTGGTCGCCGACGGGCTCGGGATCGAGGGGCAGGGCCTTGCCAAGGCCGATCTGCTCAAGCGGATCGAACAGGGGCTTCACGCCGTCGCCCGCGACGGGCGCCGTACTTTGCTGATCGTCGACGAGGTGCAGGCGCTGCCCACCGATTCGCTCGAAGAGCTCAGGATGCTTTCGAACATCCAGGCGGGCGGGCAGCCGCTGCTCCAGATCGTGCTGCTCGGCCAGCCCGAGTTTCGCGATCGCCTCCACGGGTCGGACCGGCTCGAACAATTGCGCCAGCGCGTGATCGCGATCCACCATCTCGATCCGATGGAGCCCGAGGAGATCGAGCCCTATATGCGGCATCGCCTCGCGCTGGTCGGCTGGCAGGGCAAGCCCGATTTCGCGCCCGACGCGTTCGTCGCGATGCACGAGGCGACCGGCGGCGTGCCGCGGATCGTCAACCAGCTTGCCGGGCGCGTCATGCTGTTCGCGGCGATGGACCGGATCGCGACGATCGACGCCGAGGTGATCGATGCGGTGATCGACGATCTCGCCGCCGACGTCCACCATCCCGCGCCGCAACCGATCGCCGACGCCGCCAAAGCCGCGACCGTCCCGTCGATCGACGAGGCGATGCAGCGGATCGCGATGCTCGAAGCGCGCGTCGAGGATCAGGATGCCGCGCTCCGCCGCGTGTTGACGCTGCTCGTCGATTGGGTCGAGGGTGGTGACAGCCAGCGCAGCGAGCCCGTGATGGGCAGCAGCGCGGCCTGAGGGGGGCGCGTGTGACGATGCTCAACGGCCTGTCGGTCGATGTCGAGGACTGGTTCCAGGTCGGTGCGTTCGAAACGGTGATCGCGAAGGCCGATTGGGATCGGCTGCCGCAGCGCGTCGAGCGCAACACCGATGCGGTGCTCGCGCTGTTCGGCGAAACGGGGGTCAAGGCGACCTTCTTCACGCTCGGCTGGGTGGCGCATCGCTACCCTGCGCTGATCCGCCGGATTGTCGATGCCGGCCACGAAATCGCGAGCCACGGCTGGGACCACCAGCGCGTGTTCACGATGGACGCGGCCACTTTCCGCGCCGATCTCGTTCGCGCCCGTGCTGCGCTCGAGGATGCGGGCGGCACGGCCGTCACCGGCTATCGCGCGCCGAGCTTCTCGATCGATACGCGCACGCCCTGGGCGCATCCCGAGCTAGCCGAGGCGGGCTACATCTATTCGTCGAGCGTTGCGCCGGTGGTCCACGACCATTATGGCTGGCCCGAGGCATCGCGCTTCGCGTTCCGCCCGCTCGCCGATAGCGGCCTGATCGAGCTTCCCGTCACCACGGCCCGCATCCGCGGCCGCAATTATGCAACTGGCGGCGGGTTTTTCCGTCTATTTCCGAGTGCTTACACTAATTGGGCAATACGCCGTGTCAATCGCAAGGACGCACGCCCGGCTGTGTTCTATTTCCACCCGTGGGAGATCGATCCCGGCCAGCCGCGCGTCGCTGAGGCGCCGCTCAAATCGAAGCTGCGCCATTACGCGCGGCTCGGTGCGATGGCGGGCAAGCTGCGCGGGCTGATCGCGCACCACGCCTGGGGACGGGTCGATGCGGTCGCGGTGCAAGAGGCGGCGCGGCTCGGATGACGATGGCCCTGCTTGATCCCCCGCTGGCGCTCCGCATTGCCGATCTCGGTGACACCGCCGATTGCGCGCGGATCGACGATTTCGTGCGCGCGCATCGCGGCACGCCGTTTCATTGTACCGGCTGGAGCCGGGCGGTCGAGCGCGGCTGCGGCCAGCGCGCGCATTATCTGGTCGCCGAGACCGCCGCCGGCGCGATCGCGGGCGTGCTCCCGACCAATGCGGTCCGATCGCCGTTGTTCGGCGCGGCGCTGGTGTCGGCGGGGTTTGCGGTCGATGGCGGCGTGCTGGGCGGGGATGCCGCGCTTGGCCCGCTGAGCCGGGCGGCATGGGCGCTCGCCGAGCAATTGCGCTGCCCGACGCTCGAACTGCGCGGCGGCCCGGTTCCCGGCGACGGCTGGCAGGTCGACGAGACCACCTATGTCGGCTTCGCGCGCGACCTCGCCGCCGACGACGCCGCCCAATTGACCGCGATCCCGCGCAAGCAGCGCGCCGAGGTCCGCAAGGCGCTCGCGCATGATTTCGAGATCGCGATCGGCAATGACGCCGCCGCCGCGCGCGCCCATTATGCGGTCTATGCCGAATCGGTGCGCAACCTCGGCACACCGGTTTTTCCGGCCGCCTTGTTCCGCGCCATGCTCGATCAATTCGGCAATGCCGCCGATGTGCTCACCGTCCGTCATCAAGGTCGCGCGGTGGCGAGCGTCCTCAGTTTCTATGTCAACGATACAGTCTATCCCTATTGGGGGGGCGGTACTTTCGAGGCGCGCGGGCTGCGCGCCAATGACGCGATGTATTACGCACTGATGTGCCACGCCCGGTCGCGCGGCTGCACGCGGTTCGATTTCGGGCGCTCGAAAATCGGCACCGGCGCGGCGGCGTTCAAGAAGAATTGGGGGTTCGACCCCGAACCGCTCGCTTATGCCGTGCGCACCGCCGACGGCGCGGCGAAGCGCGAGATCAACCCGCTGAGCCCGCGCTATCGCTTGCAGGTGCGCGTCTGGCAGAAACTGCCGCTGTGGCTCGCCAATTTCATGGGGCCGTGGATCGCCAAGGGGCTGGGGTGATGGAACTCCTCTTCCTCGCGCACCGCGTGCCTTATCCGCCCGACCGCGGCGACAAGATCCGCAGCTTTCATCTCCTCAAGCACCTCGCGGGCCGGGCAAAGGTCCATCTCGTCGCCTTCACCGACGATAATCGCGATCTCGCGCATAGCGAAGCGCTAGGCGAATGGACCGCGACCCGCACGCTTATCCGCCGCCAAAAGGGGCAGGCGCGCGCCGCGATCGAAGCGCTGGCAACCGGTAGGCCCGTCTCGCTCACCGCCTTCGCCGATTCCGCGGTTTCAGAGGCGTGTTCGGGCATCCTCTCAGCACATCCGATCGATACGATCTTCTGTTTTTCCGGGCAGATGGCACAATATCTTCCCTCACAGGCGCAACGTATCATCATGGATTTCGTTGACGTGGATTCGGCCAAATTCGCCGGTTATGCCAACGATGCCAGCGTGCCGATGGCATGGATGATGCGGCGTGAGGCGCGACTGCTCGGCGCGTTCGAGCGCGAGATTGCGGCGCGCGCCGACGCCAGCCTGTTCGTCAGCGCGGCCGAGGCCGATCTGTTCCGTGCAGGCGGCGGCAAGGGCAGGGTGGTTGCGATCGAGAACGGCATCGATACTGTGCGGTTCGATCCCGAAGCGGCATTCGAGCCGGCCGACGCGCCGCGCCCGCTGATCGTCTTCACCGGCCAGATGGATTACCGGCCGAACGTGGAGGCGGTGCGCTGGTTCGCGGACGCTATCCTGCCGCGCATCCGCCAAACGCATGACGCCAATTTCGCGATCGTTGGCCGCAACCCCGATCCGGCGGTGACCGCGCTCGCATCCCCGCATGTCATCGTCACCGGCGAAGTGGCCGACGTTCGGGGCTGGCTCGCGGCGGCATCGGTCGCCGTCGCGCCGCTCAAGCTCGCGCGCGGGGTGCAGAACAAGGTGCTCGAGGCGATGGCGATGGCGCGCCCGGTGGTCGCCTCGGCCGCCGCCGCCGAGGGGATCCACCATGACGGCACGATCCGCATCGGCCGCAACGCCGACACCATTGCCGACGCCGTAACGTCATTGCTCGACAATCCCACCGATGCCGCCGTGCTTGGCGTTGCGGCGCGCGCGCGCGTCATCAAGCGCTACGGCTGGTCCGCCCGCCTCGCGCCGCTCGATGCGTTGCTGGGGTTGGACGCCCGCAGGAATGCGGCATGACGGCAGTGGCGGTATCACCCGAGGTCGAGATTGTCCGCCCGCTGGGCGTCTGGCGGCGGCATCTGATCGCGCTGGGCGCGGTTGCGGTCGCGATCCTCCTTCTGTTTCGCGGCGATGTCGCCGATCTCACGCATCTGTGGTGGACGAGCACGACCTTCGGGCATTGCCTGTTCATCGGCCCCGTCCTCGCCTGGCTGGCATGGCAGCGCCGCGACGATCTCGCGCAGCTCACGCCAACAGCGTGGTGGCCGGGGCTCGTATTGGTGGTCGCGGGCGGCGTCGGCTGGCTGATGGGCGACGCGGCAAGCGTCGCGCTCGCGCGCCAGCTTGGGCTGGTGATGATGCTCCAGGGCGCGGTGGTGACCTTGCTCGGTCCGGCGGTTGCGCGTGGGCTGCTGTTTCCGCTCGTTTATGCGGTGTTCCTCGTGCCGTTCGGCGAATCGCTCGAAGGCCCGCTTCAGGACGTGACGGTGGCGATGATCATGCCGCTGCTCCACCTGTTCGGCGTGCCGGCGGCGGTCGATGGCGTGCTCATCACGATCCCCAATGGCTATTTCGAGGTTGCCGAGGCGTGTTCGGGCGCCAAGTTCGTGATCGCGATGATCGCTTACGGCACGCTGGTCGCCAACGTCTGCTACGTCTCATGGGCGCGCCGCGCGGCATTCATGGTGATGGCGCTGGTGGTGCCCGTGCTCGCCAATGGGCTGCGCGCGTTCGGCACGATCTACGCCGCGCATCTCACCTCGGTGGAACAGGCAACCGGCTACGATCATATCGTCTATGGCTGGATCTTCTTCGGGCTGGTGATGGCGGCCGTGCTCGCGATCGGCTGGAAATGGTTCGATCGCGATCCGCGCGCGCGCTGGTTCGATCCCGCGACGCTGCAAGCGCCGCCGCGCCACCCGATCGGTTTGCTCCTCGGCGCGGCATTGGTGCTCGCGCTGGCATCGGTTTTTCCCTTGTGGTCGGCGGCAATCGACGGTCGGGCGGCGTTGCCCGATCAGATCGACCTGCCCGACGTGCCCGGCTGGCACCGCGCGCCGATCGCCACCAAGGCGCCGTGGACGCCTTATTATCCGGGCACCGATCACTTTCTCGTCGGCCGCTATACCGATGGTACGGCGGCGGTCGACATCGCGATCGCGGTGTTCGCCGATCAGCATGAGGGCAAGGAACTCATCTCGTTCGGCACCGGCGTGCTGCGCGAAGACGATATATGGGTGCGCGTCCAGAATCAGCCGGCGATCGCGGGCGGTTCAGTGATGCGGATTACGCATCCCGGCCCGGTCGAACGGATCGTCGCGACGTGGTACGTGGTCGGCGATGTCGTCACCGCCAGCCCGAATCGCGTGAAGCTCGAAACGCTCAAGGTCCGTTTGCTGGGCGGCGATCACCGCGCGGCCGCGATCCATCTGTCGGCGGAGGTGACGCCCGGCGCCGATCCGCGCGCGGCGATCGCCCGCTTCGCCCACGCGCTCGGCCCGCTCGATCGGCTGATCGACAAGACGATCGCGCCATGAGTACGGCACTCCCTCCGTTCGCCCTGAGCTTGTCGAAGGGCCGTTTTTCTCTGCCGGGGCGGAAAGAAGAACGGTGCTTCGACAGGCTCAGCACGAACGGATTCAGGGGGCGCTGATGTGCGGCATTGCGGGGCTGTTCTATCCCGCGACTCCCAAGCCGGTCGATCCGCAGCGCATCGCGAAGATGATCGAGGTGCAGGCGCATCGCGGCCCCGACGGCAGCGGCGTATGGACCGCAGCCGGGGTCGGTTTCGGTCATCGGCGACTGTCGATCATCGATCTTGGCGGCGGCGCGCAGCCGATGGCGACCGCCGACGAACGCATCACCGTCACCTATAATGGCGAAATCTATAATTTTCACGAGGTCCGCGCCGAGCTTGAGGCCAAGGGCGCACGCTTCCGCACCGACAGCGATACCGAGGTGCTGCTCCACGGCTGGCGGCTGTGGGGGCCGGGGATGCTCGCGCGCCTGAACGGCATGTTCGCCTTCGCGCTCCACGATGCGGCGACGCAGAGCCTGTTTCTCGCGCGTGATCGGCTCGGGGTGAAGCCGCTATATTATGTCGAGCTGGCCGATGGTGCGCTGGCCTTCGCGTCCGAATTGAAGGGGCTGCTCGCGCACCCGCTGCTGCGGCGCACGCCCGATATCCGCGCGGTCGAGGATTTCATGGCGTTCGGCTATGTCCCCGACGATGCCTGTATCGTGGCGGGGGTGAAGAAGCTCGCCGCCGGGCATTGCCTGCTGGTCGAACGCGGCAAACCCGTGCCGCAGCCGGTGCAATATTGGGATCTGGATTTCTCCAACCGCGCGCGCGGCTCGGCAAATGCGCTCGAAGAGGAACTGGTGGATCGGATGCGCACCGCGGTGCGCGCGCGGATGGTGGCGGATGTGCCGCTGGGCGCGTTCCTCTCGGGCGGGGTCGACAGCTCGGCGGTGGTCGCGCTGATGGCCGAGGCGTCGAGCCGCGCGGTCAAGACCTGTACGATCGGCTTCGACGAGGCCGGGCATGACGAGCGCCGCTTCGCCACCGAGGTCGCGCGCCGCTTCGCGACCGATCACCGCGAGCGGATCGTTGCGCCCGACGATTTCTCGATCATCGATCGCCTCGTCACCGCGTTCGACGAGCCCTTCGCCGATGCCTCGGCGCTTGCCACCTATCGGGTGTGCGAACTCGCGCGCGAGAATGTGACGGTGGCGCTCTCGGGCGACGGCGCGGACGAGGCGCTCGCGGGCTATCGCCGCTATAAATTCCAGCACGCCGAGGAACGTGTGCGTGGGCTGCTCCCCGCCGGGCTGCGCGCGGGTGTGTTTGGGCGGCTCGGCAACGCTTATCCCAAGCTCGATTGGGCGCCGCGCCCGTTGCGGTTCAAATCGACGCTGCTCGCGCTCGCCGACGATGGCGATGAAGCCTATGCCCGCGCCGTCGGGGTCACCACGCCGGCACTCAGGGCATTGCTCTTCACCGATGGCGCGAAACGCGCGCTGGGCGGGCACCGCGCCGAGGAACGCTATATCGCGACGATGCGCGATGCGCCCGCGCGCGACGCGCTCGATCGCGCGCAATATGCCGATATCAAGCATTGGCTGTCCGGCGACATCCTGACCAAGAGTGATCGCACCAGCATGGCCGTCAGCCTTGAGGCGCGCGAGCCGCTGCTCGATTACCGCCTGCTCGAATTTGCGGCCACGCTGCCGGTCTCGATGCGGCTGCGGCGCGGGCAGGGCAAATGGCTGATGAAGAAGGCGATGGAACGCTATCTGCCGCAAAACGTGCTCTATCGCCCCAAGATGGGGTTCGTGACCCCGATCAGCGCGTGGTTCCGTGGGGCGCTGGCCGATGAGGCGCAGGGGCTGGCGGTCTCAAAGACGCTCTCCGCCACCGGCTGGTTCGATATGCGCACGATCCAGCGCCTCGCCGAGGAGCACCGAGCCGGCAAGGCCGAGCACGGGCGGACGTTGTGGCAATTGATGATGCTCGAACGCTCGATGGCGCGGGTGTTCGGATAGGGTTTGAGTGCCTCCGAGATTTTGAATTTGGAAGGAAGGACTATGGGGAGAGGTAGCTATCACGGCGGCGGCACAGTCATTGGTTTTGGCAGGCTCTGGTCTGATTGGGGAGACTTTCCAACCAAGGAGCAGCCTGCTAGGCGTCGCAAACTTCGAGCTGTAAAACGAAACAATAAAGGAGGGCAGGAAAAAGAAATATTGCTTGTCAGAAACGGTGGTGCCGTTCCAGTCTCTCGTAATCTTCTTAAGGCTCACGAGAGATCTAAGCATCTTCCAATAACAAAGGCAGAGTTGTTAAAGAAGATGGGCGTGTCGCGTAAGGCGCTAACTGGAAAACACCGCGGAGCAATATTGAAGAGCTTATTGGACAAGGGTGTGCTTCTTCCAACGGGCCTTCCAAACCCAGATAGTCCACAAGTTTTATCTATCATAAGAAAAAAGAAGAATTTTAAATAATCTGCCGTTGAGGTATTAGAGCGGGATGACGTGGGATTGAATCGATAGGGGATTCACGAGGGCGTATAGATGTGATTCAAGATGCTGGCTGGGCATGGAGGCCAGCGAGCATGGCGCGACCTTATTCGATGGACCTGCGT
>NZ_JAMSLX010000037.1 GCF_023806085.1 Hephaestia sp. MAHUQ-44 | reverse complement strand
TGATCTGCCCCCACCGAGTGGACCGATTGGTTTGTTAGTGGATTAAAGCCGCTGCCGCCATATCCGGGCGGAGGTGGAGCGAAGCGGAACCGGATGCCGGATATGGCGGTGTCGCCGTTTCCGGGGCCGGTGGTCGGTAGCCCAAGCTGCTGTGCGGGCGGACGGTGTTGTAATGCCGCCGCCATGCTTCGATCAGCACCTTGGCTTCGGCGAGGCTGTAGAAAATCTCGCCATTGAGCAGTTCGTCGCGAAGCGACCCGTTGAGCCGAAGGCCGGCGAAGCCAACCTTTCGTTATAACCATTCTCCCATGGTGATCCCGGTGCAATGTAGAGCGTCTTCACGCCGATCTCCCCCAGCCATTTCTGGACGGCCGTCGCGATAAATTCGCTGCCATTATCGGACCTGATATTCGCTGGCGGTCCACGCGTGACGAACAACTCCGCCAAGGCGGCCAGAACATCTTCATGCCTGAGTTGCCGCGCAACGATGAGCGCCAGGCATTCCCTGCTGGCCTCGTCGATGATGGTCAGGATACGGAACTTGCGACCGTCATGCGTACGCCCTTCGACGAAGTCGTAGGCCCACACATGCCCTGGATATTCGGGGCGCAGGCGGATGCATGATCCATCATTGAGCCACAGGCGTCCCCGCTTTGGCTGGCGCAGCGGAACCTTCAAACCCTCGCGTCGCCATATCCGCTCGACCCGTTTATGGTTCACCGTCCACCCCGCATGGCACAGCAACGCCGTCACCCGGCGGTAGCCGTATCGACCATATTGCTGCGCCAGTGCGATGATGTCCTCCGTCAGCGCCTGTTCGTCATCCGCCCCGCGCGGCACTTTACGCTGTGTCGATCGATGCTGCCCCAGCACCCGGCAGATCCGTCGTTCGGACACCGGGACCGGAAGCTCTCGTCGCACATGATCGATGCAGCGCCGCCGCCGCGCGGGGCTCAGAAGTTTCCCTTTGCGGCCTCCTGCAGGATCAGCTTGTCGAGCGTCAGGTCCGAGATCGCCCGGCGAAGCCGCTGATTCTCCTTCTCCAGTTCCTTCATCCGCCGCGCCTGGTCGGTCTTCAGGCCACCATATTCCTTGCGCCAGCGATAATAGGCCTGCTCGCTGACTGCGATCCGGCGGCACGCCTCGGCAGTCGAGGCCCCCTGCGCCAGCACAATCTCAACTTCACGCAGCTTGCCGATAATCTCTTCCGGCTTATGCTTCTTGCTCGGCATTCGTCGTCCCTTTCGTGGTCCAGACTATCATAGTCTCTGGGCCACTCAGCGGGGGGCAGA
>NZ_JAMSLX010000038.1 GCF_023806085.1 Hephaestia sp. MAHUQ-44 | reverse complement strand
CACGCAGGTCCATCGAATAAGGTCGCGCCATGCTCGCTGGCCTCCATGCCCAGCCAGCATCTTGAATCACATCTATACGCCCTCGTGAATCCCCTATCGATTCAATCCCACGTCATCCCGCTCTAGAGCTTTTCCGTATTTGAAAGAATCGGTTGGGATTTCCCGCTGGCCGAATTGTGATTCAAGGTAATCACTGGAGAGGAGACCAGCTTGGCTGAGGCCATTATCACAAGGTTTACGGGTTCGGTTTTGTCGGGCTCTGGATCGCGGCATGTCGGCGCGAGCGGCGCCGCGGATGCTGGAGGTGACCGCGGCGAAGGATGTTCGCTGGGCGCAAGCATGGCGGACGCATGGATCGATTGAGCCGGGCAAGGTGGGCGGCCATCCGCAGCCATTGCTGGAGAGCTAGCGCGACTGGCTGCTGGCACGGATCGAGCAGAAGAAAGACCTGACGCTGCACGAACTGCTGGCCGAGTTGCGCGGCGAGCGAGGCGTGATGGTGCGCTGCGACACGCTGTGGCGGTTTCTGGGGCGCTGCGGCAAGACATTTTAAAAAAGCGATCTTCGCCAAAGAGCAAGACCGGCCCGATATCGTCCGCCGCCGCAACCACTGGCACTGGGTCCAGCGCCGGGTAATCCCAACCCATGGCTGGTGCACGAAGGGCGAGGCGCTGATCGACAAGGTGCCGCATGGGCACTGGAAAACGCTGACATTCATCACCGGGCTACGGCACGATGGCATCGTCGCTCCCTGCGTCCTTGACGGCCCGATCAACGGTGAGAGCTTTACCGCATGGATCGAGCAGTTCCTAATCCCTGCACTGGAACCAGGCAGCATCGTCGTCCTCAACAATCTCGGTGGCCACAAGGGCAACCGCGTGCGCAAGATACTCAAGGCTGCGGGCATCAGGCTGTTCTTCCTGCCACCCTACTCGCCGGATCTGAATCCCATCGAGGAGGTGTTCTCCAAGCTCAAACGGCTGCTGCGAAAGGCAAGCGAACGCTCTGTCGAGGCGGCTTGGCGGCGCATCGGAACGCTGCTCGATCGCTTCCCGACAAGCGAATGCTGCAACTACATCCGGGGAGCCGGATATGCCTCAATCGTAGGTGTTCAGTTCCGGTATCTGGAGGATTGGATTGACGATGAAGCGCTCTGGTTCTGACGTCCAGGTTTTGACGATATATTCGTAGGGTGTGAGGCCGCTGAGCGTCTTGAGCCGGCGCGCAAAGTTG
>NZ_JAMSLX010000044.1 GCF_023806085.1 Hephaestia sp. MAHUQ-44 | reverse complement strand
CCGTGGCTACGGGTCATGTTGGTTGCGGTCCAGGTTTCGTCGATGAAGACGAGGCGTTCCGGCTCCAGATCGATCTGACCATCGAACCAATCGCGGCGCTGACTCAGGACGTCGGGTCGGTCTTGCTCGACGGCGTGCCCAGTCCTTTTTTGCGCGTCATGCCCCGACGCGCAAAAAAGCGGTGAAGCCCGGCAACCGAGACCGTCAGGCCCGCCTCGGCCAGGGCAACGCGCAGTTCTTCAAGCGAGATGTCCTTGCGCGCCTCCCAAAGAGCCAGAATATCCGCCGATCGCCCCTCGACGCGGCGCGACCGGACGTCGCCGCCTTGGGGCTTGGGCGCAAAGCTGCCCGTCTCTCGTCGCCGCATTTCCCAGCGGATCGCTGTCGAGGGGGCAACGCCAAACCGCGCTGCTGCCGCGCGGCAACTCAGCCCTTCGTCAATCGCCGCCAGAAGCCGCGTGCGCAAATCCATCGACAGTGCGTGACCCATCCATGCCAGCCTCCTTCACCAGCAAGGATGATGAATCAGAAATCGGCCACCAGAG
>NZ_JAMSLX010000020.1 GCF_023806085.1 Hephaestia sp. MAHUQ-44 | reverse complement strand
ATGGCTCGATCCGCCGCATCTGCGCATCCGAAAGCCAGATCAGATCATTCATGGCAACGCCTCCTCACGCCGCCATTGAATCAACCAATCGCCTTCCCGGCAAGAGATTTAATAGGTCCTGATCCTAAGTCGACATACGGCTGATCGCGACCTCCGCAAGATAGGCGTCCATGAGCCGAACGCCCCTGATAGTCATCCGGGTGAGTTTGCGCCTGGCGTCCGAAGGATCGGCGAGACGTTCGACAAGGCCGCAACGTTCCAGTGCGAGCAGGTGCCGAAGCCCGGTTGAGGCCGGTGCCGCCGCTCCAATGCAGGCGGATGAACTGGAAAGATGGCGGGGTCCGTCGACATGGAACCTCAAATCCAGCAGCATGTCCCAACCCGGCTCCGCGAAAAGGGCATGGTCGAAGTAACGGTCGCGCCACCGTCGCTCTTGATAGAAGGCACGCGCCATCGCCGAAAAGTTGCCGATGACGCCTCTGTCGAGGAAGGTCTTCGCGCGCGTTTCCGACAGTGGCCCGATCGTCTCGACCCGGTAGTCAGGGCGCGCGTTGATCACTGGGGCGGAATTTTGGGTCATCGGCACGACCTCCCTTGCGATAGAAGGAGGGAAGCTGACTTCGCCATGCCGGGTCGATACCGAAGCGCCGCTGCCGTCGGCGATGCCGCCACGTCGCCACGCCAAGGATCGCCAGGAGAGCATAGGCCCAGAGCGCGACGAAATTGCCGTAAGCCCAGGGCACGACGGCGGGGCTCAAGCCCGCAAGATGAGAGAGCGCTACGCACCCTTGCACCGCCGCCATCCAGATCGGCCAATATCGCGTCGAGAGCAGAGAGAGCGCGTAAAGCGCAAGGAAGGCGCCAAAATCGACACCAAACATCGGCCACTCGACGCCCAGGTACCTTCCGGCGCCGAGCGGTGCGATCAGCCAGTGGCTGAGCTGAAAATCCAGGATGAGAATCCCGGCTCCAACCCGCTCCGGCGCACCACCTCGCGCCATCGCGAACAGGCAACTTGCGACATAAAGGAGATTGAAGACAGCCATCCTGAGCATCACGCCATGCGATCGACATTGAGAGGCCTCCCGTCAACCACCGCCGGTTGCAACGAACCACCCTCCTTCGCCCTTGCTTCGCCGCGCAACGACGGAATGGTGTCTTTATCGCCTCCGGCCTCGAGTGGAATCCCGAAAAACTGCCGCGTGCGGTCGAGACTGTGATGTCCATCGACCACCTGCGCCATCGCGTCCGAAATCAATCCGAGCGATGTTACGAAATGACTGATCGCCTCCTGACCGACCACGGCCGACACATCGGCCTGGGTGCGCGCGTCAGGAAGGAAGCCGATCAGACGCGAACCGCTGGCTAAGGCTCGGCCCAGATCGCTTTCAAATGCTGTGAGATGTTCGACGATCGCTCCCGCGACGTGGTGCCGACGGTTGTGGGCTCGGCGAAGATGCGTAATGGACATCACGATCCTTTCCCCCGGGACTTCCCGGGCGTGCTTGGGTCGTCGAAGTCAGCCTGACAGTTGCAGCGCGATCTGGGTCAGCGCAGACGCGCCAGCGACTAATACGCCGGCGCCAATGGCGAGACCGACCAAGAGTAGCAGCGGCCACATGATCCGCCATCGCAAACTCAGGTCATTCCACGGCCTACCCCTTTGAGCGAACGGAAGAACGGCCAATCCGATCGTTTCGACTTCGACCTCCACGTCATGCCCGTCGCCATTGTCGGCGCGCCATCCCGATTCTGTGGACCCCAAATTTTGGGGATGCCCACCTTCGTGATCTCGAAGGATCTTAGCCGCGGTCAGGCTGTCTCCAGTGCCGAGTTTGCGCCGTGCAGACTTCAGGTGATCATGAACGGTATGGACCGACAGGCCGGTAACGCGCGCGATCTCCTTCGCCCGCATGGGGTGCAATAGCAGGTGGAGGCATTCCTTCTCCCGCGCGCTTAAAAGGTCGATTCTCATACCACAACCGACACTTGCGACGTGGCAGCGCTACGTCAAACCGATTTGGCTCACCGTCGTGATCGAAGCAGCAACCATTCATTCTGGTGAGCGAGATCATCCCTCGCCTTCAATCGAGCGTTTTACTTCGGTTGCCGGGTGGGTCGGGAATGGGCTTCCCGAAGCCGCGAAAGCGTCGCGCACCACTCGAAACATCGGTTCGCTAACGGCCGTCGTTGCGATAGCGTGACGGAGATACGCCGATGTGGCGTTGGAATTGGGTGCTGAAATGCCCATGACTGGGAAACCCCAGCTCATAAGCAATCGATGTGATTGGTCGATCACTCGAGCGCAGGAGATCCTCGCCCCGGTGCACCCGGCGTTTAATGACATAGCGGTAAGGCGATAGACCGACAGCGGCCTTGAACGCCGCGCCGAAATGGCTGACGCTCAGCCCCGCGACGTCGGCAAGCTCCAACAGTGAGATATCATCACCGATGTGCGTTTCGATGAAATCGATCACCCGCCGCAGACGCGCAGCGCCGAGCGCGCCTTTGGGCATCCGGCGCGAAGGCGGACGATCACTATAAGTGCGGAACAGATGAACAGCGAGCGTTAGCGAGACGCCTTCAGCGAGGAGCCGCCCCGGACCATGCGGCTCGGCGATCTCGCCAGACAGGATGCGTGCGGCCTTCTCGATTTCCGGGTCACGGGCCCCCACGACCGTGAGAAGGTCACTGCCGCGACGGCCGCCAAACGTGTCTCCGACCAGGTCGAGAATGGTATCGTCGAGTGCGATGATCAGGCCTTGGGGCCGGGCGTGCCATTGCTGAAAAAAATAACGATGCGCCGGATTGATGTAGACCGACCCAACGTCAAATCGCGTCTGTCGACGTTTACCATCGCGCGGTAGCTGCCACGTGAAATCCATCGGTCCGCTCTCATGAACGCCGACAAGGAACCGCGCCGCCCCGGTCAGCCGCCCCGGGTTAGGCGCGAACTGGGCGCGCATCACATGGACGCCCGCGTGCGACAACTGGCCGAGCGGACGAAAGTCGCCCGTGATACCGTCTGTCGTGAACTCGATCAGGTTGCAGGTATCTGTCATCGGCCCGTCATCGCCGAGTGTGGATCAAGGGACGCAAACGACGCTGTCGTGATCACCTCACAGTCATCCACAAGCACTGTCCCCTCGATCCGTTACCACTCCACCTGCCGTCGACGCCGGCACCTATCACAAGCCGTTGGTAAGATGGTAAAAAGACGTCACCGGATCGGTGAGAACATCGACCATTACCGCCAGAATCGTAAAGCCACGCCGGCTAACTCGATACTATGGTTCAACCGAAATCCCGCAGGCGTCGGAGGAAACACCCGGGAGACGTGGTCAACCCGGAATACGTATCCCGGCGGTGGACCTCCGGTCGGATCGAGGCTCGCCACGCAACGCGCTTCGACCGCCGTGGACGAGAGGTGAGCATGTCGATGGAACCCCGCAGAGCGACCGCCGCTGAAGTCTATCAATCAATCAAGGCGGACATCCTCCGAGGTGTCTTCCTCGCGGGTGAGCGCCTTGATCCGCGCGGTCTCGCCGAGATGACAGCGTCAAGCGCGTCGACGGTCCATATGGTCCTGGGCCGCCTGGCCGTCGAACACCTGCTCCTGTCACTGCCCGGCGAGGGCTTCCATATGCCGTTTCTCAACGAAGCGGCCCTGCGCGGTACCTATCGCTGGATGTGCAAGATCGCACATGTCGCCCTTGATCTCGCGGTGGAAGATCCGATCGACGACGCGCGCGGCTCGCCGCCAACGATCATCGTGGCGAAGAACGACCCGGACGTTCTCGCGACCGAGCAGTTCTTTGCATGTCTGGCTGCCCGAACGGAGATTGCGGACGTCAAATTCGCCATGGCGCAGACGAACGATCGCCTGCACGCCTTGCGCCGGCTCGAGAAGCGCCTGATCCCCGATGGCCTGTCAGAGATCAAAGCCATGAGTACACTGCTAGCGCAGGAAGAACACAGCGCTCTGCGTTCGGCCCTTGAGCAATATCGGGATCGCCGGCTCGCTCATGTGCCGGAGCTTGTGCGGCTGCGTCACCGCGTTCGTCAATAGCGCGTTCGCGCTCGAATCCAGGAAGGTTGGCGAGCGTGAGATTCCACGCCAGCACGCCGATCCATACCGATCGACAACCTCCGCAGCCGTCGCGGCCGGATTGAAATGACATTTAGAGATTTCCTCTCCCACATCGTGGCGAAACTTCAATCGACAAAAGTAAATATAATCAGATTTGGCATAATTATTTTATATACGTACTATTTTACAAGAATATTTCTTTCGGTATAAATTAACAACGCGGCGGGCATACTTCTCTTAAATTAATGACAATTCCAACATAGTTTGAACATAAACCCCGCTCGTGAAAACGCCCCTTTATATTGCTCCATTGCAGCAGTCCCGCTGCGCTTTGACAGGAGGCCAACATGGACAACACCGAAGAGCCGAACGATGTCATCATCGACTTGGGCGACGCGATCTCGGCGACCGAGGGAGACAGTGTTTTCCCCGGCGAAGAGCAGAACACGCTTCGCATTGACTGACCGATGGACGGCGCGCCCTACCGGCGCGCCGTCTCATTAGACGGTGAAAACATCATGCGAATTTCACCAGGCATTTATGTCGCCCCGATCGGGGAAAGAGTGGTTGTTCTCGATATTCGGACAAATCGATATTCGGCTTTCGATGGGGAACTCGCGGCAGCGCTTATCTGGTTGTCCAATAGCCCGCGACCGGACCAGCCCCCTCCTTCCCTGGAAGCGTTGAGCAGGCTCACCCGTTGCGGATTTGCACAGAATGACGGTCCGTCGGAAAGCCGGGATATGCCGGACGTGTCCACAGCCTCCGCTTACCCGACACCGCGGTACTGCGACCCGCTTGGTCAACCTCTCGGGCTTCGAGGGACGATCGACGTGCTCGGCAATCTCCTCAGCGCCTGGGATGCACTTCGAAGTGGTAGCATGGCCGTCTTGCTGCGCCGACTTGAGACCAGCGTTTGCCGTTCAGCGGCCAAGTACGACACCGACCTTCAGCGCCTGATCGATGCATATTACGCGGCACGCCCGTTCTTTCCAGCGCGACCGATATGTCGCCTGGATGCCCTCGCCTTGAGAGGCTTCTTGCGTGGTCGCGGTGTGTCGGCGCAGTTCGTTCTCGGCGTACGCCTCGATCCATTCATCGCCCATAGCTGGGTTCAAGTCACGGAAATCGCGATCGGCGAAGCCCATGATCGAATCCGCCAGTTCACACCCATGCTGGTTGTCTAGCAGCACCAATGATCGAGTTTGTCGTCGCTATCGCACGCTCCGACGAAGCTGCCTTCGAGGCATTGGCTTGTCTTTTCGCTCGCTCCGGCTTGCGACCGCTCCATCTCTCTCGCGCACTGCTGATCTACTGCCAGTCGCGACCTCAATCCCGCTTCGCCGCGCATATCAAGCCCGGTTGCTGCACGCTCGGCGTCGAACCCCGTGCGGGCCCTGGCGACCCTGGTGCGTATGTTCGTATCGACTGGTCCGGTGAGCGAGGCATTGTCATCGACCGTGACCCGACTGGATTGGTGCCATGCTGGCGCCTGCAAACCCACGCCGCAGAATTGTTCTGTTCCGACCCGATGCATGTCATCGACCTGCTCCATGTCCAACCCGACATCGACTGGGATTACATCGTCTATCATTTGAATGCGCCGCACAGCCGCGGGCGCCGGACAGGAATAGTCGGCGTCACGGAATTGCTTCCCGGTTGGCAATGTGAGGTCATCGGCGACACGACCGAAGAACGCGCCCGATGGATACCCGCCGAATCAGCCTCAGCGCCATTTGCCACCATTGAGGAGGCACAACACGAACTTCGCCACGCGGCCGAGGAATCGGTAGGCTCATGGGGACGACGTTACGAACGTATCGCGCTGACGGTCTCCGGCGGCCTGGACTCAGCGATCGTCCTGGGCCTCCTTCGTACCTGCGCACCCGGTACCACCGTCATCGGAGTCAATTATCTGGTATCCCATGCCGAAGGCGACGAACGTCAATATGCCGAAGCAGTAGCAAGTCTGAACGGCGTTCCTCTCAGAATCGAAACCATCTCGCCGCACGACCTGCATTTCGAACTCGACGAAGCAGGTGGGCGATTGCGTCCGGGCAATTTCGTCCTGCCGCTGGGATATCGGCAAGCGCGTGAACGGATCGCAGCGGAGGTTGCACCAGAAGCGATATTTTCAGGAACAGGAGGCGACCATCTTTTTCATGAACACGCCTCGCCTCAAATCGTCGCGGATGCGTTCGATGATCGACGGCCGCTGCGTGAGATTATTGCCATCGCACATCAACACGCGCCGCTGGCGCGCGAGACGCTCTGGACCATGTTGTGGAGCGGATATCGAGCCCATCGGTCGGGTGAGTTGGCGCAATGGGTCGTAACACCCAACGCCTTTCTCGCGCCCAACGCTACGGTCGCCCGGTGGGATGACTTCCTCCACCCGGACATCGCCTTCGCCCGATCACCGCGGCTAGGCAAACAGCACCAGATCGTGAGTTTCCATCAGCTTCAGGATCACCTCTGGCGATATGGGCCGGCATTCCCCACCGACGAAATCCACCCGCTGCTGTCCTTCCCCCTGCTCGACACCTCGCTCAGGATTCCAACCTATTGGTTCGGACGCGGGGCGATTCACCGCGGTCTGGCTCGGAAGACGTTTGGCGACCTGCTGCCTGACCTTGTGCGGGATAGACGAGGGAAAGGATCCAACACCAGTCACTGGATTCAGGTAATGACGCAGAACCTGCCATTCCTGCGAGATTTGATGCTGAATGGGGAGTTGGTCCGTCGCGGCTATGTAGACCGGCAACGAATGGACGCAGCGCTTACACCCCTCAGCCTCGCGGGGAAGATGGATTTTGGCGGGTTCACCGCATGCATCACCACCGAAATCTGGATCCAGCAGATGATCCTGGCGCGAGCCCGCTCGGTTCGTTCACACAGTCAAACCGCGTCAATTTCACACGTCACCTTTCCCGCAGATACGTCTCGAACCACCGAATAATCCGCGCCGAAGCATCGTGGACATTGCCGGGGCTGCCCAGGCTGTGGGGCTCGGCACGATAAACCGCCAGTTCCGCATCCACGCCCTTCTCCGCGAGCGCGGCAAACAATTCGTCGGCACCGTTGAACGAATCCAGTTCACCGCGGACCATCAGGGTCGGCGTGACGATCCGGCTCGCCTGCCAGATCGGGCTCTGCGCCAAATAATCGGGCAGATGATCGCCAATCGGGCCGTCAAAGGAAAGGAAGCCATCGGCGTCCTGGACCTCCTGAAGATCGGATGTGACGGTCGGCGCGCAATTCAGATCGGCAACTTCCGGCCGAGGTGATAAACCGTATCGCGCGAGGTTCGCGACGGGTGCCGAAATCACAGCCGCAGCAAAATCTCGAACCTGGGCCAAAGCGGTCAGTCCCGTCACCGCACCATATGAATGGCCAAAGTAACCGATGCGCCTGGAATCGATCTCGGGAAGCGCCTTGGCGGCCGCAATCGCGGGGATCATTTCGCGCATGATACGCTCGGTCAGCACGCCCGCGCCATCTTTTGGGAAGGCTCTGAAATCGACGACGAATACAGCAAAGCCATGCGCGAGTAGGCTTCGTAGCTGCCAATCCGAACTTGCATTCGCAGCAGACAGATACGGCTTCGGCGCAGAAAATCCGGGATAGGCCGTCATGACGAGCGGCAGCGTTGCGCCATCGCCTCGAGCAACTGTCGGGAGAAACAGCACGCCTGATCTCTCCTCCCCGCCCACCTGATATTCGACACGGCGGAAAGCGGCGCGCGTGATGCCCGCGACGAAACCGTTCGTCGATAGCAAGACCCGGGATTTGCCTCCCGGTCCGACCGCCCACAGGTATGTGCCGTCAGGTGCGTCGGCATGAAAAAGCGCGATCGCCCCGGCGGACCATCCATCGAAGACGGCCTGCTCCATCGGTGCAGCGGGGCGTTGTTTTCGGGCAAGAAATTTTATGTCCAGCCCGAGCGCGTCCCGTTGGTCCGGTGTCAGATCTTCAAGCGCCACATGCGGTTCCCGCGCGAAATTCGGTCCCGTTGCGATTGGCAATTCTACCCCCTCGGGAACGCGGGCCTTGAGCAGATAAATGTCTCCAGCCAATTCCGCGCTATGCAGGGCAGTGAATCGATGATGCACACTTTTACCCGTCGCGATGTCGCGGGTGATCAGATCGACGGGGCCATTCCCCTCGACATAACCGGTGCGGGTTACAGCATAAGCCCGGCGTCCATCGCGCGACCACGCCGGCACGCTATATTGGCTGACCGGCCCTTCGGCATTGCCCAGCCATGGGCGGCGTTCGCCATCACCGATCCGCACAATATCTGCACGCCAAGCGGCGCGCATCTCGAAGTCGGCCAAGTTAGCTTGGGGAGGAAATGCCTTTCGGCCGTTAAAGGCGATGCTTCGCCGCGCTTCGCCAGTGACGACGATCGCACTATCGGCGGCTGGAGAAAACGACGCGCCTTTGATCTGTCCAACCGCGAGCGTGCGCGTCAGGCCCGTTTCGGCCGAAACCATGGTCAGCGCATCCTCCGCGCGGCACGAGACCGGCGTCGTTGTCGACCAGATTCGTACCGATGGATCGCCAGCCCAGGTCTTCCGCCAGGCCTGAATTGTCGCCGTCAACCGATCTGGCCTGTCCGGTGCAGCAACGAAGGCGAGCGTGTCATGATTGACCCAGACGAGACCTGTGTCCGTGGCAACGCCGCGCGCGCCTCGAAGCGGTACGCCCCGACGCGCCGAATGGATCTTGAAGGAACGTGAACGGCGTGTTTCTGCATCCCAGACAACAATTTTCGTGATGCCATTACGAAGGATACCGAGGAACGCGAGCCTGGACCCATCTGCCGACCAGACCGGTGCATACGCGGTTCGCAAGCCCGGAATCGATTGGGAGGTATAGGCTGGCGCGCCGCCGCCGGTGTCGAGGATGAACAGATCCGCACGACCATTGGCGTTGTCATCCAGCACGCGATTGTCCGCCATGAAGCGTTCTCCGGGAGCAGCCGGACGGCTGATGGTCACCGCGACCAGCCGATAGGTCGGAGATGGCTGAACGTCGCCGATCGTCCGCCGCCGCAGCATGTCATCGATCGAGAAAGGGCGATGGCCGACGGGTGGCACGGCCCTTTCTCCGAATACCACCGGATTGAGCGGCACCGACGGGTTCGTCGCAAAGGCCGGCTCCTGCCCCACGAGGATTCCAGCCACGACGACCGACACGAAGGTGTGCTGCACAGCGCGCGAGAAGATGAATATGGGAAACATGGTCGTGCTCGAATTGAGGTCAGCTGCGTGCCGACCGGTCCTCCATGGCCTCACCAGCTCTTGCTGATTTCGAAGGTAACGATCCGGCCGACGGGCGTCGTATTCGTGCTGTCATAATGTTGCCCGGCATTGGTCTGCGCGGCGCCGAGTACGAAGGGTGGATCCTGGTCGAAAAGGTTCGTCGCCGACATCGCGATCTTTAGCCCCGACGCCCAACCTCGATCCTTCCCGAACTGATACGCGACATTGGCGTCAGCGGTCGTCCAGGATCCGATCCGCGCATGCGGAATGGTGACATCGTCGACCGAGCCGTTGAGATAATTGATTGTTCCGGTTGCTCGCCAACCGCCAGCCGACCAGGAAACCCCTGCCCGCGCCTTGAAATCGGGCGCATTGTTGAGCGTACCGGCCAATGATTGGACTGCAGAAACCGGCGACGTCTGTTGAGACAGGTCGAGCCAGGTGGCATTGGCAAACAGATTGAGGCGGCTCGCCCCGACATCGACGGCTTGGCGGTAGCCGACATCTACCCCTTGAGCGATCTGTGCCGCCGCGTTGGTGTAGCGGTTCTCCACAAGCACCAGGACGCTCGCGGGGTCGTAGGCAGCCCCGGTGAGATTGTAGAACAGATCGGTCTGCGAAATATATTGAGCCTGCACGGCCGGTGACGGATCGAGCAGAAGGAACGGCGCATAGACCGGATCGGTCAACGCCCGTCCATAGCTGACCACCGGCTGGACGATCCGGTCCGTGTAATCGATATGAAAATAGGTCGCGGACAGCGACAGGGACGGAATCGATGCCGGCGTGTACTCGATCCCCGCCGTCCACGATTCCGACTTTTCGGGCTTGAGATCGGCCTTGCCGCCCCAGGTCATAAGCCCCGTTCCAGGCTGGCTCGAGCCGAAGGTCGCAGCAGGAAAAAGATAGACGAGCGATTGCAGATATTGCTGAAGAAAGGACGGCGCCTTGAAGGATGTTCCCCAGGTGGCTCTGAGCGCGAGCCCTTCGACGGGCACGTAGCGTACACCGGCCCGAAGGTTAGTCGTCTTACCGAAATCGCTGTAATCTTCGTAACGAGCAGACAGGCTCAGATCGAGATGTTCCAGCCCGGAAAAGCCGTTCGAATTGTCGACCAGCGGCGCGAGGATTTCTCCGAAAAGGTAGTCGACGCTGCGTTCTCCAGACGTCGATATCACGCCTGTCGGGAGCGAACGCTCCGCAAATTCCTCGTGGCGCGCCCCGCCCCCCACCGCCACGCGAACCTCTCGCTCGCCGAGCGAGAAAGGCGTGCCATTGACCACGAGCTCTGCATATTCGCTTTTATTCTTGTAGGCGGTGTGCGTCCCGTTGCCTTCGCTCTCGTTCTTCGTGCCTGCCGTGACACCCGTGATTTCGACCCGCCAGCCGCTCGCCACGTCCCTGCCGACAGAAAGGGCGAGCGCATGCGATCGATTATCCTGGGCATAGCGAAGGACAGGTGCCGTAGGGCTGTACCCGTTGACGGATGACGATGAACGATGCGCGTACAGCCCGTCCAACGACAGGTCGAAACCGCCAAGTGTGCCCCCCGAACTGACCACGACGGACGTACGCTTCTGCGGCCACAGGATGGTGCTCCCGCCATACATGCCGGAGGTAAAATTCCGCTGCGATGCGGTGACGCCCTCCTGGTCGCTATATTCGACATTCGCCATCGCGTGCCATCGGTCGGTCGCGTGCCCTACCAAGGCGGAATAGACCTGCTCTTCTCCCCCGCCTTGCGTGGCGCCGGCGACGCGGGCTTTGAGCATCGCCCCGTTAAAATCCTTGCGGAGCACGAAGTTGACGACGCCGGCGACGGCATCGGAACCGTAAATGGCGGACGCGCCGTCCTTGAGAATATCAACCCGCTCGAGGGCGTCCATCGGGATGCCTGAGATGTCCGAGGCCTGGAAAAACGAATCCGCCGACATCCGGTGGCCATTGAAGAGAACCAGCGTCGCGTCGGCGCCCAGACCGCGCAAATTGATCGACGACGCATTCGAGACATTCTGGTTTCGAATGACCGAGCTGGACGCCCCCATCACACCCGGATTCTGCCCACCGCCAAACGCTTCGGGAAGACTGCGCATCAGCGTTCCTACATCCGAAAAGTCGCTTCGATCGATCTCCGTTCTCGTGATCGAGCGAACCGGAATGGTCGGGTTCGTTCCTCTGATCCGGCTTCCGGTCACCATGATGTGCGCAGCGGCGGTCTGGTCCTTTTCGAAGGCCGCCGCCTGCGATCGCCCCCGAACGATCACAGTTCCGTTGTTGAAACGCGCCTCAAGGTCGGTGCCGGCCAACAGGCGATCAAGCGCCTCATGCAAACTCAGGTCACCTTTGAGTAGTGGCGCGATGATGCCGGCGACATCCGTCGGCGCAAACATGATCTCGGTGCCCGATAGCTGCCCTACATGACGCAGAGACGTGGCAAGATCCTGCGCGGGAATGTCATAATGAACCTGCGTCTGGGCCTGTGCTGCCGCCGCCGGATTGCTCAGCGCCATGACGCACGCGACGCCGACAAGCGGCATCAACTGTCTTTTCGATGGCATGGTCTTGCCTCCCCGTTCGTTTGCTGGGGAGGACGACGATCAATCTGGCCCGCTCAGTAGTGCCTGACGAAAAAAATCTGCATCACTTGCGACTGAGCAGGACTGAAGTTGGCCCCGCCTCGACCTGGAGGTCGAACAGACTCGCGAGATTGGTCGCCAGCCGGTCCGGATCGGTGACGCGAAACCGGCCCGAAATCCTGATCTGTCCGAGTGCGGGATCGGCCACCCGAAGGGGTCTTGCGGTATAGGCGTTGGCGCGATCGAGCACATAGGCGAGCGTGACGTTGTCGAATTCGCCGACCTGATCGACCCATTCGGATTCGGCCGCAGCATATTGCCGTGGCGGCGGCGCGATGACACCGCGCGCGAACGCGATCGCCTGCCCCGCGGTCAGGCGGCGCGATTCCACCTGGCGGCCGAGCGCACCATCGGCTGGCCCCGGCGCCACATCGATGACGCCTCGAAGCAACACGACATCGACGCGATCCCCCGCCCCCACCCCAACATCGAATATTGTCCCCCGCGCAATCACCGATCCGCCCCCGGCCTCGACGACGAAAGGACGCTGCCCATGCGCAACGACAAAGCGCGCTCGGCCGCGCAACAGCCGCACCGTGCGCACCGCGCGTGTGAAATCGATCGCGACCAAGCTTTGCGCATCGACTGCGACCGTGGAGCCATCGGCGAGCCCGATTGTCCTGATCGCCGCATCGAGCGTCGCGATCTGCTGGCGAACAATCGGAGAGGCCGACACTTGATCGGCGACCTCCGTCGTCCCGGATGGCGTCGCCCCATCCGGCGCATTGCCATAATAAAAGGGCACAGCAACGATCAGCGCGATTGTCGCCGCAATCGCGCCTCCCACCATCGCGAGTTGAGCGGGGCGCGAAAACCATTTCGCCTTGCGCCCATGAAGGCGCGACGCGTGCAGGATGCGGGCATTGTCGAACCGCATCGACATACGGCGATAGACCAGTGCGTGGCGCGGATCGGCCATGCGCCATGCCTCGAAATCGGCCTGAACAGCCGCGGACGGCTGGCCATCGCCAAGACGCGCAATCCACATCGCGGCTTGCTCGCGGATGGCCTCGCCGCCGCCGCCATCGCCATGGGCGTTCATGCGTCCTCGAACACCCGATCGATATGCGCAATCGCGCGCTTCATATGATGCTCAACGGTCCACAAGGTCACACCCAGCTCATTCGCGATCTCACGATAGGTCATGCCATCAAGGCGCTGAAACAGAAAAATCGTTCGCGTCCGTTCGGGAAGTTCGGCCATCGCCTGTTCGTAAAGCCGGAGCATGTCGCGCGCGACGAGCGTCTCTTCCTGCACCGCTGCTCCCTGCCCGTCCCATTCCGCCAACGGGACATGGAGCGCCTCGTGCGTTGCGCGCCATCGCGCGCGATCGACGAGGAGATTGCGCGCAATCCGCTGGAGATAGGCAGCCGGATTGGCGAGGTCGCCGAACCGGCGACTACCGGCAAGGCGAATAAATGCATCCTGCACCAGATCCGCGGCCGAGTGCGCGTCGCCCGTTCGCCGCTGGAAGAAGCGCAGCAGACGAGGCCCCTCGGCTTCGTACAATTGTTCGATGCACGTCGCACGTTCAGAAGGCGCGGTGCCATCCAATCGGAGCACATTGCGGACATCGCTCATGGACCACCGCCCCGGCGCGCGGAACGCAAGCAACAACGATTTCGGGGCATGGTGGCTCAACCATGCAAGCACGACCGATCGCCCGGGAATGCTCCGGCGATTGATCCAGCAAGGGCTGCCGCCGTTAAGGCGCGAAGGCGCCCTTGGTCCGGTCCGGCCACCTGTCCGATGCGATGGACTGGTGTGCGTGATGCCTGGCAGAGATATCTACAGCCGAAGTGCCAGCGATCGTCAGCTGCGACGTAAACATGCCCCGAGCCGGTATTCGTTGCAAGCGCCGCTAGGACGCGGCAGCTTCGAGCGCCGCCAGCCGTTCCTCGCACACCGATCTGGCGAGGTCCATCAGCACCTCGGTCCGCTCGCCAAGCCACGCAAGCTGCTCGGCGCCGATATCGAAATCCTTGATATAGCGCGCCTTCACATAGGCTTCCTGCAGCTTCTCGAAGGCGTCCACGTCGGTCGAGTTCTGGCGGGGCCACGCCGCTTGCAGTCGCGCATCGACCAGTTCGGCCTGACCGCGGAGCTTCACGAGGTCATGGATATAGGGCGTGTAGAAGGTACAAACGAGCAGGACCGTCTGGTAAAGTCGCTCGACACATTGGTGAAGTTGGATCGCTCCATTGTCATATCGCCCACGCTCCTCGCTGAAGCGATAGGTGTCGAAGAACTCGGTGGCTTTGGTAAACCACGTCTCGAAATAATCCCTTGCTGCGCTTGATGCTTCGGTAGGCGATTTCGGTCGCGGTTCCGCGAGGGGGGTCTCGTCCGCTTCGTACAAAGCAACACCATCTCGGGCGATGTCGATGAAGAAATAGCGCCCGTGTGACAGCGCATCGTTCACCTCGTCGAGGGAATGGACGATGAACTGGACCGGCGAGAGCAGCCGGTGCGTGTGCTCGAATTCGACGCGAAAGCGCTTCGCGAGGTTCGACCAATAGGCCATATAGTCGGTCAGGCGCTCATCGTTGACGATGATGAGCAAATCCCAATCGGAATTCTTGCCGACCCGCGACCCGGGTTCGTAGCTCCAGTCGCCGCGCGCGTGGCTGCCATACAGGATGACCTTGAGGATCTTGCCGGCGGTCTTCCATTCGTGACGAGCGAGGCTCAGCGCATCCTCGAACTCCTCGAAAACGAGCCGCAGGATGCGGTCGATCTCCTGCTTTTTCTGCGGCGGAAGATGGTCGAGCCCGGTTTTCATCGGCCCAGCCTAGCAGCGCGTTTCGGCAAGTGCACGACCGTCGTCTCCGCATCATCGGCGGCGCGTCGCTCAAGCGCGGCGATCCGCTCTTCACAAACCAGCCGCACGACACGGGCAAGCTCCTGCGCCTGTTCACCCAGCCAGGCCAAATGTTCGGCGCTGATGCGATAAGGTTTCGAATAGCGTGCTTTCACATAGGCGTCCTTCAGCAGATTGAAGCACGCCCTTTGCCAATGCGTGTCCTCGGGCCAAACATAGACGAAACGGCGATCGATCTTGGCGGCCTCGTTGCGCAGATGCCGGATGTTATGGACATGCGGCGTATAAAACGTGCTGACGAGCAGCGCCGTGTGATAAAGTTGCTCGACGCTTTGGTGCAGTTGGAAGGCCGCATTTTGCGGGCGCCCTTTCCCAACGTTGAATTCAAACGCGTCATAAAACTCGCCAGCGCCGGGATACCATTGGTCAAAATATTCGCGGGCCAGCGCGAGCTCACTTTCCGGCGTTTTCGGACGCGGCTTTGGTAGTGGCTTGTCGTCGTCTTCATAGAGCGCGATGCCCTCACGCGCGACGTCGGCGAAGAAGAAACGACCTTGCGCGAGCGCGTTGTGGAATTCCTGCCGGGTATGCACGATAATCCCGACAGGCACTTTCATCTGCCGCTGCTCCAGCAGGCCCATGAACGTCGCCCGCAGGCTTTCCCAGAAGTCGACATTGTCGACCACGCGCTTGTGGTTGACGACGATCAGCAGATCGTAATCCGACCGATAGGCCTTTTTGGTGTGGGGCTCGTACACCCAATCGCCGCGCGCATAGCTGCCGTAGAGAATGATTTTGTGGAGGCGACCCTTCTTCTTCCATTGCGTCGCCGCGCGCGAATGCGCCTCCTCGAAGCGGTCGAGGGTGGTGTCCGCCACCATCCGCAGCTCACGTTGGTTGCTCGCAGGAAGATGATCGAGGCCGGTCCGCATCAGGAACAGCCTAGCAACGGAACGCCGCTGATGCACCTTGAAAACATGGCAGGTTTTGGACCGGCTTGGCTGACCGCGTGCGCACCCGCAACGGTGTGAAGAACGGTCCATGCAACCGGCGGCAGGTCAGATCGCTGCGGCCCCACGCATGTTCATATTATGAACGCACATTGACATTTCATCCATTTATAAACATATGGCAGATGTCTGGAGGAGCTTACGCCATGGCCAGTGCATCGCCTGCCAAAGCAATCGATCGCAAGGATCTCACCGGCCCTGCCCTGCGGACCTTTTTCTGTATCGCAGAGGCATGGAAGCTCAAGGAGCAGGACCAGATTCGCCTGCTCGGGCTCGATAGCCGGTCCACCCTGCAAGCATGGAAGCGCGGCGCCGTTGCGGCCATTTCGAAGGATGCGCTTGAACGCATCTCCTACGTTCTCGGCATCTACAAGGGGCTCCATATCCTGGTGCCGGAGACCGCAGACCAATGGGTGCACAAACCCAACAAAGCGTCGATCTTCGCCGGCAGATCGGCGCTCGACCGGATGAGCTCGGGCAATGTTGCCGACCTCTATGTGGTGCGCCAATATATCGACGCGCAGCGCGGCTAGCGTTGGATATCCCCGTCTCTGCGGTCGATTGGCAGCCCTGCTATCGCATCGTGGCGAGCCGGTTCCCGCCGATAAATCTGTTTGAAGCGGTCGCCGATCCTGCCGATCTGGAAGCCGTCTATCAGATCGAGGCGATGACCAATGACCGCATTCGCGACGAGGTGGGTGATCTTGCGTTAGTGGCGCCCGAGGACCGGATATCGGGTCCAGGCAAATCGCCGATCATGGCCGCCTTCACCCATCTCAATCCATTGGGCGACCGCTTTACCGACGGCAGCTATGGCGCCTTTTATGCGAGCCGGACGATCGAGACGGCGATTGCGGAGACCGTCCACCATCGTATCAGCTTTCTGGCAGCGACCGACGAGCCGGCGCAGGAACTCGACATGCGGGTCTATGCCGTCGATCTCAACGCCGATTGTCATGACATTCGGAGCATGCGGGAAAGCCATCCCGGTTATTATCATCCCACAAACTATGCGATATCGCAGGAACTGGCGCGCAAGCTGCGCGAAACCGGTTCTGGCGGAATTGTCTATCGAAGCGTGCGTGACGAAACCGGTGAATGCGCGGCGGTGTTTCGACCTCGGCTCTTATCGAATTGCCGGCAGGAACGGCACCTCTGCTATGTCTGGGATGGCCACACGATCGCGACGATCTATGAAAAGAAACGCTTCGGCTGATCCCTGCCGCTGATTGCCGATCGGCGGATTGATGGATTCCCCGCTCACCCATTCACGATTATTCCTCCGTTGGGGTGGAGAACTTGTCCGGACATGTAGGAACTGTCCTCGCAGGCTAGAAACAGGAATGAAGGGGCCACCTCATTTGGCTGTCCGGCACGGCCCATGGGTGTGCTCTCGCCAAAATGGGCGAGCTTGTCCGGGCTGGCCCCGCCGCAGGGGTTGAGCGGCGTCCAGATGGGACCGGGCGCGACGGCATTCACGCGGATGCCATCGCCGATAAGATTTTCCGAGAGCGACCGGGTAAAGGCGGTGATGGCGCCTTTGGTCGAACTGTAATCGAGCAGTTCCTTGCTGCCCTGATACATGGTCACGCTGGTGCAATTGATGATCGCAGCGCCGCTCTTCAAATGCGGTCGCACCGCCTGAGTGAGAAAGAACATACCAAAAAAGTTGGTTTGAAAGGTACGGCGCAGCTGCTCCTCGGTGATATCGGTGATGTCCTTGTCGGGATGCTGCTCGCCGGCATTGTTAACCAATATGTCGATTCTTCCAAATGCGTTGAACGTTTCTGATGCGATCCGGTCGGCGGTTTTCTTGTCGCCGACGTCTCCGCGAATTGTGATCGCTTTACGTCCTTCAGCCTCGACGATCTTTTTGGTTTCGGCGGCGTCATCGTCTTCCAGCAGATAGGCGATCGCAATATCGGCGCCTTCACGTGCATAAAGCGCGGCAACCGCGCGTCCAATGCCGCTATCTGCGCCGGAAATGATAGCAACCTTTCCGGCGAGACGATCCGAACCCTGGTAACGAGGCTGCCATTCGGGTTTTGGCTCGAGCTTGCTTTCATGTCCCGGCAGGGAATCCTCGTTGATCATCGGGGTGGTTTCAGTCATCGCGCCTCTCCTTCGGGTTGGGACGGCGAGCCTCGGGCTGGGTTACCGGGCGCGGCGGCTGCCCCGGCCGGTCTGGCGGACAGACCATCTCATTTTCCACTTCGCGGTTCTTCGGCCTCTTGGATGGATTGCGCATCCTCGTATCTCCTGTCGGTCGTGGGGAAACGTGCCGACGGACAAAATCGTTGCGAATCTTGATCGCCTTGACGCGGGTGCGAGGTCGGTGGCCTTGTTCACGGCTGATCAGCTTTGCGGGGCGCTCTGACGCTCCAACCGCGATCCCCTTGGAAAACCATGGTGGCCGGTGCGTTCGACCAGAACGATAATAGCGAAGGAGACATGCCATGGCGCAGACCGATATCGCCACCGACGAAACCAGCCGCCTCATCGCCTCGAACAAGGTGGAAGGCACCCACGTATATAACAGCGAAGGGGAGAAACTGGGCACGATTTACAACTTCATGGTCGACAAGCAATCGGGCGGGGTAGAATATGCCGTTCTACAGTTCGGCGGCCTGTTTGGTCTCGGGAGCGACTATTATCCGCTTCCCTGGGACTTCCTTGTCTACAACACCGACCGGGGCGGCTATGTCGTCAACCTCGACAAGGCCGTGCTCGAGAAGGCACCGCGCTATGCGAGCGGCAGCGAACCTGCCTTTGATCGTGATTATGGCCGACAGGTTTATGACTATTACGGGGTCGATTACCCGTACTGACTTCGGCCGGGTGCGGCCGGCCATCGATCCGGCCGCACCCGGCCCTCCACAATGATGACCCCTATTTCCTGTTTGTTTGCCGAACTGACCATCGCAGGCAGGATGATGCCGGGGCCGCGTCCCGTTTACCGGAAGCGAGCGGAGCGCCCATCGGCTTCGTGGCCCTCCACCGCTTGCGAGACAAGTCAGCGGGCTTTCCGCCACCGTTCGCAAAAAGTTTTCCTTTTACCGATAAAACAGACCGCATGGACGCAAACCCGCCCGGCAGAGCTGCAAGCAGGGCACGCTTTCTTCCTATTTGCTGGCGGCCTCCCTTCAATTGTGGATAGTGGCGTGAACCGCGTCGCGATGGGTGCATGGCGGTCGATCGAGAACGGATGCATGGAAATCGACGACGAAGGGTTTCGCAGCGGTGAGGAACATCCCCGGCGCACGGCGGCACCTGACAATATGCGAGAGCGCGTCGATGCCTTCGACTGGACCACGACGCCGCTGGGACCTCGCGCGAACTGGCCATCCGAATTGAAGATCGCGGTTCGGCAGATGCTCGATTCGAGTTTTCCCAAAGCGGTAGTGTGGGGAAAGAATCTAACGACAATCCACAATGATGCCTTCCTTTCCATTCTGGGAGCCAAGCCAGATGCTCTGGGGCGCTCCTTCGCGGACATATGGTCGGAAGTATGGGAAACGATCGGCCCGATGGTGGAACGCGCCTACGCCGGCATTCCAACCTATATCGAGGATTTCCCGCTCACCATTGAGCGCTCCGGCCCGGAAGAGCGGGCCTGGTTCACTTTCTGCTACAGCCCGCTTCGCATGGCTGATGGCAGCGTTACCGGGATGCTCGATACCGTGGTCGAAACCACAGGAAAAATGCGCGCGCAAGCCGAGCTAGCGCTCGTAAATGCCGAGTTGGGTCATCGCCTCAAAAACACTCTCACGCTCGTTCAGGCGATTGCGGGACAAACATTGCGCGGCGCTGCCGAACCAGAAGCGATGGAAGCATTTTCCAGCCGTCTCGCCGCGCTTGCCCAGGCTCATGACATTCTGTTGCGTCAAAACTGGTCAGCAGCATCCTTTTATCAGATCGTCGTCGCATCGATCGAACCGCACGACGCATTGGGGCAGGTGGCATTCGATGGTCCTGATCTGCATATCGGTTCTCGCGCGGCGGTGACTTTGTCGCTCATGCTGAACGAACTCGCCACCAACGCGATCAAATATGGTGCTCTTTCCAGGCCAACAGGAAAAGTGGCGCTGTTCTGGAAGATCGACGCAGGCGAACTGCATCTTTGTTGGCATGAAACAGGCGGGCCAAAAGTATCGGAGCCAATTCGGGTGGGCTTCGGATCGCGCTTGATCGACATGGGACTGGGCGGGACCAGCACGGTGGAACGGCGGTATGAAGCCGAGGGCCTCAAGTTCGATGTCCGCGTTCCGTGGGAGGAACTCGCCAACTGAGCGTAGAACAGCCTTTTTTGGCTGCATATCATCGGCGGACGTTGCCATTGCAAATTTCAGAATTCCGGCAGCGCCTGTGCCGCGAAGCCCCAGCCTGACAGGCTCTTGTCCTTCGCACGGGCAAGAAGCTCGCGCGCATCCCCGATAGAAAAGGGATGCGCGTTTTTCGTCGTCTTCAGCTCTTCCCAAGCAATCGGCACCGCGACCGGTGCACTCTCGCGGGCGCGGGCCGAATAGGCCACGATCGCCGTCGCACCGCGCTGGTTTCGAAGCCAGTCAATGAAAATCTTCCCCTTCCGCCTGGCTTTGCTCATCGTCGCCGTGAAGCGATCCGGTTCCGCCAGTGCGAGGGCTTCGGCAAAGCGGCGGGCAAAATCCTTGTGCGTGTCCCAATCATGATCCGGATCAAGCGGAACAACCACATGTACGCCCTTGCCGCCCGACAGCATCGCAAAGCTGACCAAGCCCAATTCCTCAAGCCGATCGCGAATGTCCTCTGACGCCTTCACCACCGCGTCGAAATCGAGGCTCTCGTCGGGGTCGAGATCGAAGATCATGCGGTCGGGCGCTTCCACATCGCCCGTCCGCGCAGCCCAGCCGTGAAACTCGATAGCGCCCATCTGCACGCAGGCGAGGAGGCCGCGGGAGTCCTCGATATAGAGATAATCCTCCGTACCGCCGTCCTTTTCCTTGATCGGCACGTGGAGCACCCGGTCGCCGAACCCGCCGCTATCATGCTTCTGAAAGAAGCAATGTTTTGCACGGCCTTGCGGACAGCGCACCAGACTGACCGGACGGCGCGCGGCGAAGGGCAGCATCAAGGGGGCAATGGCAGCGTAATAGTCGGCAAGATCGCCCTTGGTCTGCCCGGTATCGGGAAAGATCACACGGTTTGGGTTCGAGATTTTTACGCCGCTGTCCGTTTTTGGGGCCTTCTGCATCTTCTCGGGCTGCACCTCCTCGGCCCTCTTGTCGCCCCGCAGACCCAGAAAGCTGGCGTGGCGTACCCGGCCCTCCGCAGTATATTCGGCAAAGGCCACTTCCGCGACCAGCCTGGGCGTCAGCCAGACAACGCCTCGCGCCTCGGGACGGTCTACCTTTACAGGTGCGGTCTTGCGGGCGAGCTGTGCGAAGTCGGCGGCAAGCTCGTCCATCATGTCCGCATCAAATCCCGTTCCGACCTTGCCCTTGTAGACAAGCGCATCGCCGTCACGCTGTGCGAGGAGCAGCGAACGGAAGGGACGTCCCCTGGCGCTGGACGGACTGTATCCCACCAATATGAACTCTTCGCGCCGCGTGCATTTTACCTTCACCCAGGCTCGCCCGCGCCGTCCGGAATAGGGTGCTTCGATCCGCTTCGAGATGATTCCTTCCTGCCCGGCGCCGCACATCGCGACAAAGAGCTTCTCGCCTGCGCCGATCACATGGTCGGCGACGAAAACCGGGCTTTGCGTCTCCGCCAGCAACGCCTCCAGCCGTTCCTTGCGTTCGATATTGGCAAGCGGCGCAAGATCGGCGCCGTCCAGATCGAGCAGGTCGAAGGCGTGGAAGAACAGGCGATCCTTGGCGCCTTGCGCGCCATGCCCGCGCTTCAAGATGGCCTGGAGGGCGGAAAAATCGGGATTGCCATCCTTCCCGTTCGCCACGATTTCTCCGTCGATCAGGCAGGGCGGCAGATCGAGCGCCGCGATCGCCTCCACCAGCGGACCGAACTTGCCCGTCCAGTCCTTCCCGCTGCGCGTATAGACCACGACCTTTTCGCCCGCCGCCGCGATCAGCGCGCGATATCCATCGAACTTGACTTCATGCATCCAATCATTGCCCGTGGGCACGGCACCCACCAGAGTCGCCAGTTGCGGATTGCGAAACTTGGGCAGCTTGGCCGGCGCCTTGCGCTTGGCCTGTTTGACGGATTTCTGCGCATTACGCCGCGCCGCCTTGTCCATCTCGGCGGCGAAGGCCTTGCCCTTCTTGCCGGCAAGGGCATGGACGCCAGCTTTGTCGGATGCGATCTCGGCCATGGAACGGCCGGTCAGCACGCTTTTCAAGCCCTCACGGATCAACGCGTCGTCCGGTGCGATATGTTTGTCCTCCACCTTGCGTAGCAACCAGTTCTCCCGCTTCTCGCCCGTGCGCGGTTTCATGCGGACGAGCAGCCATTCACCCTTCATCCGCTCGCCATCGAGCGTGAAATGGAGATGACCCTCCTCCAGATCCCTGGCGCTCTTGCCGGGGATCGGGGTCCAGGTGCCCTTGTCCCACAGCATTACCGTGCCGCCACCATATTCCCCCTTGGGGATCGTCCCCTCGAACTCGGCGTAAGAAAGGGGATGATCTTCGGTGCGCACCGCCAGCCGCTTGATCCCGGGATCGGCGGACGGCCCCTTGGTCACCGCCCAGCTTTTTAGCACGCCATCCATTTCCAACCGGAAATCCCAGTGGAGATGGCTCGCATCATGTTTCTGAACGATGAAACGATGCGTGTCCGCACCTTTCGCACGCCTGCCCGTCGGTTCGCTGGTCTTCCTGAAATTCCGCTTCGCATTGTAGGCGGACAGCGGATCGGATCTCATCATGGCTCAGGCCCGTTTGCGCCGTGGAGAGGCCGCCTTGGCGGGAGTCTTCCGGGCGGGGGATTTGCTGACCGGGGCATTCTTCTCGCCCACGGATTTCTTCAGCGCGGCCATCAGGTCGATCACGTTGGCCCCGTGAGAGCCGGTCTGCTCGTCCGCTTCCTTGATGATCGTCCTGTTCTTGCCTTTGCTCTTCGTCTTGCGGTCGATCAGCTTCCTGACGGCATCGATGTAATTGTCGTGAAACTTCTTCGCCTCGAAGGGCGCGCTCTTTTTCTCGATCAGCGTCGCTGCGAGATCGAGCAGTTCGGGACTCGGCTTGTCATTGCCGATGTCGGAGAAATAGCTGCGCGCTTGACGAACTTCGTCGGCATAGCGCAGCGTCTCGAGAATGATCCCCTTGCCGCAGGGTTTCAACGAGACCAATTGCTCCCGTCCGCGCACCGACAGCTGACCCAGCGCCACTTTCTTCGAATGGACCAGCGCCTCGCGCAGGACGATATAGGCTTCTTCCGCCAGATCGTCCGCCGGGACGACATAATAGGGTTTCTCGAAATAAAAGACGTCGATTTCATGCTGGTCGACGAACTGGACAAGTTCCAGCGTCTTCTTGCTCTCGACTTTCAGCGCCTCGATTTCCTCGTCCTTGAGCAGAACGAAGTGGCCCTTTTCGGTCTCGTAGCCCTTGACGATCTCGTCGCGATCGACCGGGCCGACGCCCTGCACGATTTTTTCGTAGTTAATCGGCTTGCCCGTAGGTTCGTGGATCTGCCGGAAGCTGATTGTCGCACCAGATTTCGTCGCTGGATATATCTCCACCGGGATCGAGACGAGCGCAAGCCTGATCTGTCCCTGCCAATAGGCGCGTGCAACCATTGCCTAAATCTCCTTGACGAAGGTAAAGCGCACAGGCAGCCGGTTGTTTCCCGCCGTCGCCACGAAACCCTGTCCGACTCCGCGCGTAATAGCCTGGTCAGATCAGGACAGGTGACAAGGTGGCGCCGAGCAGACTTCGTTATGTGCGTGACGACCGGCCCGGAATCACGCGACGGCACATTCGCCATGGCTGGGCCTATTTCGATTGCCACGGCGATCGGATCACCGACCGCGATGAAATCGACCGGCTGAATGCCATTGCCTTCCCGCCCGCCTATGAGCGCGTCTGGTTCTGTCCGCAGCCCAACGGTCATCTGCTGGCCACCGGCTATGATGCGCGGGGTCGTAAGCAATATCGCTATCACCCGGCGTTTCGCCGCACCCGAGAATGCGTAAAATATGATAGCCTGGCGGGCTTCGGCCGCGCGCTGCCCGATCTGCGAAAAGCGGTTCAGGCCGATCTCGCCGCTCGACGGCTGAGCAAGGAACGCGCCATCGCCTGCGTGATCCGTCTGCTGGACAGGGAAGGCATCCGTGTCGGCAACGAACATTATGCCCATGCCAATCGGAGCTTCGGCGCCACCACGCTGCGCCGCCACCACGCAAATCTTTACGGAAATAGCCTGAAACTGAAGTTCAAGGGGAAGAGCGGCCGCCAGAAGGAGCTGGAAATCGACGATCGGCAATTGATCCGCTTTGCACGCTCGATGCAGGATCTGCCCGGCCAGCACCTGTTTCAGTTCGTGGACAAAGAGGGGGCAACGCATCCGGTCGATTCAGGGGACGTGAACGACTATATCCACGATGCGATGGGCGGGGATTTTACCGCCAAACATTTCCGCACCTGGGCTGCGACGCTGACCGCCTTCGAGGCGCTGTTGGAAAGCGACCGGCATCTCTCCGCCAAGGACTTGAGCGTCATCGTAGCCGAACGGCTGGGCAATACGCCAGCCGTCGCTCGCAAATCCTACATCCATCCTGCTCTGCTAACTTTCTGCGACGATAGCGAGGCCCAGGAAACGCTGCGGCAAACCTCCGGTCTGCCGCGCCGTACGAAATGGTTGAGCCGGGAGGAACGGGCACTGATCGCGTTGCTTGATCAGGTCGGCTCCAGCGACGTACTGCTGGCGGCCTGAGATCGGCGCCGTGTTCCAGCGAGAAGTGACATGCACAGGAGGAGAAGGGTTCATGAAGCGCTATGCCGATGGGTGGATCCCAACGATTTTTCTGGTCGAAGGCCATGCCAAACCGCACGGCCATGGATATCCCGGCCATGAATAAGCTCTTTACGAAAATCGCCGGCCGGGTTGCGTTTCTCGCCGGCAAGCCCGCCACATTCATGCTGGCGGCGGTGCTGGTGTTGATATGGGCGGCAACCGGACCGATCTTCGCTTTTTCTGAGGTCTGGCAACTCGTCATCAACACCGGCACGACCATCATCACCTTCCTGATGATCTTCCTGGTCCAGAACACGCAGAATCGGGACGCCGCCGCCCTGCAGGCCAAGCTTGACGAACTGCTGCGCGCGGTCGCCGAAGCGCGCGGGGAGTTCATCGGCATAGAGCACCTGACGGACACCGAGATCGAGGCGATCCGGCTGCGGCTGGAAAAGGACCAGGCGGCCGAAATAGAAAAATCGCCGCCACATATCGCCGTCGGGCGGTTGCTCGATCGCCGATAAGAGGCGTACGCATGCGTCCGCCCATCGACCGGCGTGCCGCCTATTTCGACATCCAGGCGCGGGTCGAGAGTCTGAGCTTTGCCATCCGGAAACAGCCAGCGGCATGACCGCGCGCGGCAAAAGTGAAGCGCGATGCTTTAAAGCCTCGGCGCGCTTTACGCGGCGCTGTCGCGCGAGGACGTGCCGCCCTCGCCCGATTTCTCCGATCATATCGTTCCGGGCGAGGGCGCTCCCGATGCGCCGCTGATGCTGGTGGGCGAGCAGCCGGGCGACCAAGAGGATCAACTGCGACGGCCCTTCGTCGGACCCGCGGGGCAAGTGCTCGATCGCTGTCTGGCTGAGGCGGGTATCGACCGCGAACGCGTCTTTCTCACCAATGCGGTGAAGCGGTTCAAGTTCACGCCGCGCGGCAAGCGCCGCCTGCACAGCAAACCCAATGCCGGCGACATCCGCCATTATCGCTGATGGCTGGCCAAGGAGGTGCAACTGGTCGATCCAACCGTGGTCGTGGCGCTCGGCACGACGGCCCTCCAGGCGCTGAGCGGCAAACGGCAGGCGGTGAAGCCGCTACGCGGTACATTGCGTACCTGGGAAGGCGGATGTCTGCTTGTCACCGTCCACCCCAGCTTTCTGCTGCGCCTGCCCGACGCGCGGGCGCGCACGATCGAGCGGAAGAATTTCATCGAAGACCTGCGGCGAGCCGCAACCGTTACGCCAGTCCACAAGCCGTGAGGATGGAACGGGCGCTACGTCCGGGGCGCGGCGGCAGCACGGCGAAACCGGCTCTCGCGAGCGCATCCTGCATATCAGCCCGTCAGGCGAGTAGCAGTTTCCCGGCAATATTTATCGCAACACGATGCAACCTCGTCAATCGACCAGGGTTTATCGCTGACGAGGGGTGGGCGACGACAACAGAGAGATGAGCATGATCCGTCCAATCCTCGTCGGCGTTCTTCGTGGCAAACGCGTGCTGCGCCACGCGCTGCGACGCGGCGGCGATCGATGAGGAAACGCTCTTTCCCCGCTCCCTCGATCGCGCAAATCGCCGGCTCCCCGGCGCGGCGCTATTATACCGGCGGCCACCTCGATCGCACTCGGGCGGTCGCCGATTTGCGCGCGCGTACGCACAAACTGATACCGCGCTTCGCGCTCGAATATCTCGAAGGCGGCGCCGGCGAAGAGGCCACATTGCATCGCGAGCGCGAGGCCTTCGCCGAGTGGCGTTACCTGCCGCGCACGCTGACCGATGAATCGCATCGCGATCTGACGCGCGCGCTGCTCGGACGCGAGGCAGCGATGCCGCTGGCGATCGCACCGACCGGGCTCAACGGCGTTTTCATGCGCCACGCCGATACCGCGCTCGCGCAGGGTGCGGCGCGATTCGGTGTGCCCTTCATCCAAAGCACGATGTCAAACGATCGCATGGAGGATGTGGCGAAGGTCGATCGCCTGCGGCACTGGTGGCAGCTCTACGTGTTCGGCGGCGAGGAAATCTGGCAGGAATTGCTGCGCCGCGCCGACGCCTGCGGCTGCGAGGCGCTGGTGCTGACCACCAACTCGCAGATTTTCGGCGATCGTGAATGGGATGATCGCAACCGGGTGGGCGGCGCGTGGCCGACCTTCGGCGCGTTGGTGGACGCCGCGCTTCATCCGCGCTGGCTCGCCTCGACGATGGCGCACGGCATGCCCGAATTCGCCAACGTGATGGATTTCGTGCCGAATGACCGGCGCAGCTTCTTCGATAGCGCCAACTGGATTCGCGATCAGATGCCGCGCACATTGTCATGGGATGACGTCGCCAGAATCCGCGCGCGCTGGTCGAAGCCGTTCTTCGTCAAGGGCATCCTCAATCTCGACGACGTGCGTCGCGCGATCGACAGCGGCGTCGACGGCATCATGCTTGGCAGTCATGGCGGGCGGCAGATGGACTGGGCGATCTCGGCGCTCGATGTCCTGCCCGAAGCTCGCGAAATCGTCGGTAACAGGATCGCGCTCTATATGTCGGGCGGCATCCGGCACGGCACCGACATGCTCAAGGCGCTGGCGCTTGGCGCCGACGCGGTACTCGCCGGTCGCGCCGCGCTCTACGGCCTGTGCGCGGGCGGCGCGGACGGGGTGCATCGCGCGCTTGAGCTGTTGCACGATCAGGCAATGAACGAGCTTGGCCAACTCGGCGTGCCGTCGCTCGACGCGCTCGACGCGTCTTTGATGCGTCGCATGCATGGCATGCCGATGCCGCAGGTCTGACCGGCGTCAGGCGGGATAGGCCATAGTCGACAGCAGGGCGATCTCCGCCGCGCGTGAATCGAGCCGTGTGTGCTGGACGACGATTGGCGCGTCGGCGGTGATGACGCTGGCGTATCGGTGGCCAACGGTACCGTTCGGGATCGTCGACTTCGTTGAAGCGCAGATGCAGCGTGCGGCGCGCGCCGAGAGCCACTTTGTATGGACCGACGGGTTCGCGGTCGGTGAAAAACAGCACGATCTCAACATGTGCATAGGCGTCGCCGGTATTCAGCGGGCACGTCGCCTCGTGGCTGAGTAGCGGGCGACCCGGGTTGACCATGCTCTGTTCGGGGCTGAATCCCTCGGGGATCACCCAGCAGGTATGACCGATCGCGTCCATTTCACCTTCTCCTTGGTATCGCGATGGAACGGCGCACGGCGCGATCCGTTACCTAGACACGCAAAATTTCCCCAACGCATCGGACAAGGAGGCGCACGTCATGGCGCAGACCGTCGGCGATTTTTTCTGGGAACGCTTACATCAATGGGGCGTGCGCCGGATTTTCGGCTATCCCGGTGATGGCATCAACGGTTTGCTCGGAGCGCTCGATCGCGCCGGCGACAAGTTCGAGTTCGTTCAGGTACGCCACGAGGAAATGGCCGCGTTCATGGCCTCGGCGCACGCCAAGTTCACTGGCGAGCTGGGCGTCTGCATGGCGACCTCGGGGCCGGGTGCGGCACACCTGCTGACCGGGCTGTATGACGCGCGGCTCGATCACATGCCGGTGCTGGCGATCGCCGGCCAGCAGGCGCGCACCGCGATCGGTGCGCATTACCAGCAGGAGCTCGATCTCGGCGCGATGTTCAAGGACGTCGCCGGCGCGTTCACCGGCTATGCCGCGGTTCCCGCGCAGGTCCGCCACCTCACCGATCGCGCGGTGCGCATCGCGCTGGGGCATCGCCGCGTCACCGCGCTGATCTTCCCCAACGATCTTCAGGATCTGCCGATGGAGCAGCCGCCGCGCAAGCACGGTTCGGTGTTCTCCGGGATCGGCTGGTCGGCGCCCGAGGTGGTGCCGACCGACGACGATCTGAGGCGCGCGGCCGACGTGCTCAATTCGGGCAAGAAGGTCGCGATGCTGGTCGGCGCCGGCGCCAGGCACGCGGTCGATCAGGTCATCGCGGTCGCCGACAGGCTCGGCGCCGGCTGCGCCAAGGCGCTGCTCGGCAAGCAGGTGCTGCCCGACGATCTGCCCTGGGTGACCGGCTCGATCGGGATGCTCGGCACCAAGCCGAGTTACGACCTGATGATGGAATGCGATACCTTGCTGATGCTCGGATCGGGCTTCCCCTATTCGGAGTTCCTGCCCAAGGAAGGCAAGGCGCGCGGCGTTCAGGTCGATCTCGATCCCGGCATGCTGTCGATCCGCTATCCGATGGAGGTCAACCTCACCGGCGATGTCGCGCTGACGCTCGACGCGTTGCTGCCGCTGCTCGAACAGAAGAAAGACAATGACTGGCGCGACACCGTCGCCGGCTGGAAACAGAAGTGGCAGGAAACGCTCAAGGACCGCGCGATGGTCGAGGCCGATCCGGTCAACCCGCAGCGCGTGTTCACCGAATTGAGCCCCAAATTGCCCGACAATTGCATCATCACCAGCGATTCGGGGAGTTGCGCCAATTGGTATGCGCGCGATCTCTATATCCGGCGCGGCATGATGTGCTCGCTGTCGGGTGGGCTCGCCTCGATGGGGGCGGGCGTGCCTTATGCGATCGCCGCCAAGTTCGCTTTTCCTGACCGCCCGGTGATCGCCACGGTCGGCGACGGCGCGATGCAGATGAATAACATGGCCGAGCTGATCACCGTTTCGAAATATTGGCGGAAGTGGCGCGATCCGCGCTTCATCGTTATGGTGCTCAACAATCAGGATCTTAATCAGGTAACCTGGGAACAGCGCGTGATGGAGGGCAATCCGCGATTCGTGGCGACGCAGCAGATTCCCGACGTGCCCTATCACAAGTTCGCCGAGCTGATCGGGTTGAAGGGCATCTTCGTCGACGATCCTGACCGGCTGGCGTCGGCATGGGACGAGACGCTCGCAGCCGATCGGCCGGTGGTGTTCGAGGTCAAGACCGATCCCGAGGTGCCGCCGCTGCCGCCGCACATCACGCTCGATCAGGCGCGCAAGTTCACCTCGATGCTCGCCAAGGGCGATCCCGATGAGGAAGGCGTCATCAAGGGCAGCGCCAAGCAGGTGCTGGCGCACATCTTCGGAGACGGCGACTGAGCCATGACCGAAGCCGTACCCGGCGACACCCTGGCGATCCGCCTGATCGCCGGCGGCGCGACGGTCCTCGCCTCGTCGGTGCTGACCGACAGCGGCATGGAGCATTATCGCGGCTCGTTCGCCAATCCGACGATGGTGTTGCCGCTCGCGTCCTCGGCGCTCGGGATCGCGGTCAACGGCCGAAAGGCGCAGCGACCTGACGGCGGCGGCTCGACGGTCCCGGCGATCGGCCATGCCGGCGCGGTGACGATCGGGGCGGTCGGGCTGGGTTTCCACGCCTACAACGTCCTCAAACGGCCCGGCGGCGCGACCTTCACCAACCTGTTCTACGGCGCCCCCGCCGGCGCGCCGGCCGCGCTGATACTGGCAGGCCTGCTGGGCAAGGCCGCCAATGCGCTGGCCGAGGGCAAGGACCATGTCGGCCCCGTCGTGCTCGCATCGGGCCGGGCGATCGGCGCGGTCGCGGGCACCGGCATCCTGGGATCGGCCGGCGAGGCGGCGCTGCTGCACGTCCGCGGCGCCTATCACGATCCGTTTATGTGGCTGCCGGTCACTGTCCCACCGATCGCTGCGGCATCGCTACTACGTGACGTGGTCGAGGATCATCCGCGCCGGGCGACGACAATCCTGCTCGGCACCACCGCCGCGCTCGGACTGATCGGTGTCGGCTTTCACGTTTACGGCGTGTCTCGCAACATGGGCGGCTGGCGGAACTGGCGGCAGAACATCCTCGCCGGGCCGCCGATCCCGGCGCCGCCCGCCTTCACCGGGCTTGCCCTTGCCGGGCTGGGAGCGCTGATCCTGATGCGGCGGCGGCATGGCTGACCGCTTTCCCGATTACGACGTGCTCGCCAAGCGCGACACGCCGAGCTGGAACCCGCAGACGCGCAAGGCGATCGACGAACGGATCGCGACCGCCGAGTCCGACGTCCTGACGCCCGAGCAACGCGCCACGCTGCGCTGCGTGGTCGATCGTATCGTGCCACAACCGGCCGACCGCCAGCCGGTCAATGCCGCCGCGCTGGTGCTCCACAAGATCATGAAGAACAGCTCGGAGGGGTTCCGCCATCATCGACTGCCACCGGTCCGCGAAGCGTGGCAGCGGGGGCTCGACGCGATCGATGCCGAAGCTTGCGCGACGTTCGGCCGCGCCTTCACCTTGCTCGGCGGCGTGCAGGCCGATGCGGTGCTCCGCGCGATCGAGCGGGGCGAGACGCAGGCCGAGGTCTGGGCCGATCTGCCGCCGGAACTGTTCTGGAACTGGCGGCTGATCCCCGACATCGTCTCGGCCTATTACGCCCACCCCTCCGCGTGGAGCGCGATGGGCTTCGGCGGGCCGGCAAGCCCGCGCGGCTACGTTCGCCTCCGGGCCAATCGCCGCGATCCCTGGGAAGCTAGGGAAGCGCCGGCATGAGCGGTGATCCGCAGCATTCGCCGCGCGCCGTCGCCGGCCGCGCGCCCGACGTATTTGCGCCCGGCGGGTGGGTGCCGATGCAATGCTATCCCGAAAGCGAGGCGGTCGATTTCGTCATCGTCGGCACCGGCGCGGGAGGCGGCACGCTCGCCTGCAAGCTCGCCGAAGCCGGTTTCTCGGTGGTGGCGATGGACGCCGGGCCGTATTGGCGGCCGCTGGAGGATTTCGCCTCCGACGAAACCCATCAGGAAAAGCTCTACTGGACCGACGAGCGGATCGTCGACGGCGACACGCCGCTCAAGATGGGCGGCAACAATTCGGGCAAGTCGGTCGGCGGCTCGACGGTGCATTTCGCGATGGTGTCGCTGCGCTTCCGCCCCAAATGGTTCAAGGCGCGCACCAAGCTCGGCTATGGCGCCGACTGGCCAGTCGATTGGCGCGAGATGTGGCGCTATTACGGTGAGGTCGAGCGCGCGCTGTGCATAGCGGGACCGCTCACCTATCCGTGGGGACCCAGGCGGCCGCGTTATCCCTATCGCGCGCACCCGCTGAGTGCTTCGGCCGACTATCTCGCGCGTGGCGCCGAGGCGCTCGGCATCCAATGGACCGAGACGCCGATCGCCACCCTGTCGGCGCCGCGTGGGCGCGCGCATCCATGCGTCTATCGCGGCTTCTGCGTTACCGGCTGCTCGACCAACGCCAAGCAATCGGCGCTCGTCACATGGTTGCCGCGTGCGCTGAAGGCGGGGGCCGAAATCCGCGATCTCGCGATGGTCGGACGGATCGAGACGCGGAACGGCCGCGCCACCGGCGTGCATTACCGGCGCGGGGGCGAATGGCGCTTCCAGAAGGCGAGGAACGTCGTCGTCGCCGGCTATGCGATCGAGACGCCGCGGCTGCTGCTCAACTCCGCCAATGACGAATTCCCCGACGGGCTCGCCAATTCCTCGGGGCTGGTCGGCAAGAATCTGATGGTTCAGCTCAACCAGGCCGCCTGGGGGCAGGTCGAGGACGAGGTGCGCTCCTACAAGGGGCCGCCCAGCCTCGCGATCTCCGAACACTGGAATTACGAGGATGCCGGCAAGGACTATTTCGGCGGCTGGTGCTACATGAGCCAGGGGCCGCTGCCGATCACCTGGGCCAAGACGCTGGCTGGCGGGCGCGGGCTGTGGGGGCAGGCGCTGATCGACGAGATGGCGCGCAGCAACCATTCGGTCGGCCTCAAGATGGTCGGCGAGGTATTGCCCGACGAGCGCAACCGCGTGACGCTGGCCGACGAAACCGATCAATACGGCCTGCGCATCCCGCGCATCACCTTCTCCTATCGCGAGAACGAGAAAGCGATGATCGTCCATGCGGTCGATTTCATGGACCGTAGCCTAGCGGCGACCGGCGCTACCGAGCGTTGGAAGGAGATGGAGGACACCTGCCACTTGAACGGCACCGCGCGAATGGGTGACGATCCGGCGACCAGCGTCGTCGATGCCGATTGCCGAAGCTGGGACATCCCCAATCTGTGGGTTTGCGACGGATCGGTGTTCCCGACCGTCGGCGGGGTCAATCCGTCGCTGACCATCCAGGCGATCGCCTGCCGCACCGGCGACCGCATCAAGGCGCTCGGCGCGCGCGGCGATCTTTAGGCGGTCATTTCCGGGGAGGAACCAACTTCGGGGTGATTCGCTTTCGCATCATGTTTGAAGGTGTTCTGACAGGGAGGACCGCCTTGGTGACCGGCGGGGATTCGGGGATCGGAGCGGCCTGCGCCAGGGCGCTTGCCGACGCCGGCGCCGATGTCGCGATCACCTATCTCGACGATGAAGAAAGCGCGGCGAGGACGGCCGACGATATCCGGCAAAAGGGCTGCGAAGTTATCGCGCTGCGCAGCGATGTCCGCGAAGAGGCCGCCGTGGAAACATGCTTCGATCGGGTCGCCGAAACGCTGGGCCCGCCGGATATTCTGGTGAATTCGGCCGGACTCAACATGTCCGGCACCGAGGTCGCCGACATGGAGCTCCGTCAATGGCAGGATATGATCCTGACCGACCTCAGCGGCACGTTCCTCACCTGCCGCCGCTTTGTGCGCGACCTCCGGCGGGACAAGAAGGGCGGCGCGATCATCAACATCACCTCGATCCATGCCGAGGTCATGCGCGTGGGCGGCGCGGATTACATGGCGGCGAAGGGAGGCCAGAAGAACTTCACCGAAACGCTGGCGCTAGAGGTCGCGGGCGACGGCATCACCGTCAACGCGATCGCCCCCGGCATGATCCTGACCCCGATGAACCAGGCGGCGAAGGATCACTGGATCGTCCGCAAGATCAAGACGGAGTTCATCCCTCTCAAACGCGCAGGCCAGCCGGAGGAGATTGCCGCGGCGGCGGTGTTCCTCGCCTCTTCTGCCGGCGCCTATTTCACGGCGTCGACACTGACGATCGATGGCGGCCTGTCCAAGATGCTGGCGCTCGGCGCTTGACCGGGGCTGGCTTCGACGTCGCCGGAATCGAGGATATCCGGCTTCGAGGAAAGGCCGACCTTGTCCGGAAGCAGCTGATGAGCCCCTATGTCTGGAAGGACGCCGACAGGTTCCGGATGCTGTTTCGCGTGGTCGACGATGATGCGCCCACAACGGGTTCTCTGTGGCTGGCGCAGGGAGACGGTCTGGACTTCACCGCCGACGAGCAGCCTTTGCTCCTGCCTGGGCCGCAGGATTTCGACACCAAAGGCTGCGAAGATCCAACCGTCGTCCATGTCGATGACGGTTGCCTCGTCTATTATACCGGCGTGCGGAGCGATGGCGTCGCGCAGCTCTTGTGGGCGCAGGGGCCGGATATCCGATCGCTCGAAAAGCGCGGCGTCGCGCATCCGTCGACGCCTAGAGACCACAATACCAAGGAAGCGACCGTGGAGCGACGGGGAGCAGGCTGGCTCCTGCTGTTCGAATATAGCTGCAAGGGCCATTCACATATCGGCCGGGCCGAAGCCGATGGCCCTTCAGGCCCCTGGGCAGAACGACCGGACCCGCTGGCGTCGCGCCCCGGCGATTGGGACGGCTGGCATCTTTCCACCGGCCCGATCCTGATCGACGAGCCCGGCGGCCCGATCATGTTCTACAACGGCGCGAACGAGGATGCTGTCTGGCAGATCGGATGGGTGCAGTTAGACGACACACTCTCACACCAGCTCGAACGCTGCCACGAAGCCCTTATCGAAGCGCCAACGAGCGCCGGCCCCGGTGGCCACAGAGTAGCGTTCGCGGCTTCCGTCGTTGCATCAGAGGGCGAGCTGTGGCTCTACTTCACGCACAATGACCGATCGTTGAAGCGCGCCCGCCTCCACCGATCGCAATCCTGAGACATGGCACATGACGAGGAATAGCCGAAGACAACAATAGCCTCTCAATACCGATTGGACCGATTGCGGGTGCGACGCGTTCGGTCTTCGAAAGGGAGGATGAAAATGAGCGTCTGGCTCGTTGCTGCGTCGCTGGATGTCTGGAACGGCCGCCCCCGGTTTCCAACGAGCCGATCCGATCCCGACGATTGATGGCCCAGATCTTCCGACCGTCGGCGGATACCTATGCGCGCCTCATCATGATCGCCGTCATCGTCGGCGGGGTTGCGCTGGTGCTGCTCGGCCCGACCGCCGGCTGGTCGAATTTCCAGAGCAGGGTCGGCTGGGGCGTTGAGCAGCCGGTGCCGTTCAGCCACAAGCATCACGTCGCCGGGCTGGGGCTGGACTGCCGCTTCTGCCACGCGACGGTCGAGACCAGCGCGCACGCCGACTTTCCCTCGACGCATGTCTGCATGACTTGCCATTCGCAGATCTGGACGGGCGCCGAGATGCTCGCACCCGTGCGGCAAAGCCTCGCCAGCGGCGAGCCGTTGCAGTGGAATCGCGTCGCCAAGCTTCCCGACTATGTCTATTTCAACCATTCAATCCACATCGCGCGCGGGGTCGCGTGCGTCGAATGCCACGGCCGCGTCGACACCATGCCACTGCTCGCGCGCGCGCACCCGTTCGAGATGCGCTTCTGCCTCGATTGCCACCGCAATCCGGCGAGTAGGGTTGGCCCAAGGGATCAGGTGACGCGAATGACGCCGCTCGTGTGGGACGATGCGACCCACCGCCGCTTCGCGCTGGCGGCAGCGAAACGCTATCACCTCGATCCGAACCGGCTCGATAAATGCGACATCTGTCACCGATGAGCGCGCGCTGGAAAGAAGCGCTCGCAGCGCTCCGCGGGCAAGGCGGCCGGCGCTTCTGGCGCGGGCTGGACGAGTTGGCCGACACACCTGATTTCCGCGCGGCGCTGGCGCAGGAATTTCCCGCGCTCGCGTCGTTCGACTGGAACCGGCGCGGCGTGCTGCGCGCGTTCGGCGCGTCGCTGGCGCTGGCCGGGCTGGCCGGCTGCGAGGCGGACCCCGACGACCGCGCGATGCCCTATGTCGAGGACCCCGAGCATTTGATCCCCGGCCGCCCGCAATTCTACGCCACGATGGTGCCGTTCGCCGGCATCGCGCAGCCGGTGATCGGCACCACCAATGTCGGCCGCCCGACCAAGCTGGAGGGCAATCCCGATCATCCCGCCAGCCGCGGCGCGACCGATCCCTTCACCCAAGCACAATTGCTCGACCTCTACGATCCCGAACGCTCGCAGGCACCGCGCGAGAAGGGGACGCCGGTCGACTGGCCGCGGCTCGATACCGCGCTCGCCGGTCGCGCGGCAATGCTCGACGCGACGCAGGGAAAGGGCTTCCGGCTGCTGACCTGCGCCGTCACCTCCCCCACATTGTTACGTCAGATCGAGGCGCTGCTCGCGCGCTGGCCGCAGGCGCGCTGGCACGTGTTCGAGCCGGTCGACGATGGAGGGATGCATATCGCGACCACGCTCGCCTTCGGCCGCGCGCTCGATGCGACGCCGCTGCTCGACCGTGCCGAGGCGGTGGTGCTGTTCGACGCCGATCCGCTCGGGCCGGGGCCGCGCCAGACGCTTAACAGCCTCGCCTGGTCGGCGCGCCGCCGCGCTTTCCAGCAGGGCGCCGGCCGCGCCGACTGGATGGTCGCCGAGCCCTCGCCGACGCTGAGCGGCGGCCGCTCGCTCGACCGGCTGATCGCTGCGCCATCGCGCATCCCTGCGCTGGTTGCGGCGCTCGCGCGGGTGTTCGGGGTTGGCAACGAGGCCGCCGCGCTCACCGACCGGGAGGCGCAGTGGATCGAGCGCGCGGCCAAGTCGCTGGCCGCATCGAAAGGGCGCGGCCTGGTGCTGGTGGGCGACGAGCAGCCGCCCGACACGCAAGCGCTCGGCTGGGCGATTGACGCGCGGCTCGGCAACCTTCCCACGACGACGCGCTTTTCCGAGCCGCTTCGGCCGACGCCGCCGCCCGAGCGCACGCTCGACGCGCTGGTCGCGGACATGGCGGCCAACCGCGTCTCGACGCTCGCGGTCTTGGATTCCAACCCGGTGTATGCCGCGGCGCAAGGAAGTGTTTTCGCACGCGCCCTCGCCAAGGTTGAATTCAGCCTGCACGCCGGGCTGTGGTGCGACGAGACCGGCGACGCGTGCGGCTGGCACGCCCCGCTCGCGCACGGCCTCGAAAGCTGGAGCGACAGCCGCGCCGCCGATGGGACGGCGGTGATCGGGCAACCGTTGGTGCGTCCGTTCTATGCCGTCCGCCCGATCCACGCGATGCTGGCGGCGATCGGCGGTGATTTCGCCGCGTCGGACCACGCGCTCGTCCAACAGACCTGGGCGGAACGCTGGGCCACGCTCCAGCCCAATTGGGACCGGGCGCTGCTCAAGGGCATCGCGCCCGAGCCTCCGCTGCCGCCTGTCGCGACGCCCACGGTGCGCCCCGTCGTCACGGCGGCACGCACCCCAACCGAGGATCTTGAACTCCTCATCCGCCCCGATCCGGGCGTGTGGGACGGACGGCTCGCCAATAATCCCTGGGCGCAGGAAGCGCCGAAGCCGGTGACGACGCTGACCTGGGACAATGCCGTGCTCATCGCGCCGGCGCTCGCGGTCGAACGCGGCATCGATAGCGGGGATGAAGTGCGGCTGGTGGCCGGCGACGCGGCAGTCACCGGCATCGCCTGGGCGATGCCGGGGCAAGCCGACGACACCGTCCTGATCCACCGCGGCTATGGCCGTCGTTTCGGCGAGGTGGCGAAGGGTGCGGGCTTCGATGTCGCGCCGCTGGTCGGTCGCCGCACGGTGACGCTGGCCCCGACCGGCAGGCGCCGAATGCTCGCCGCCGCGCAGGAGCATCATCTGATCGACGGCGAGGATCTGGTCCGCGTCGTCGACATTATCGACACCGCGCCCAAGCGGGCCAAAGAGCCCAAGCAGAGCTTCTGGGAAAAGAAACAACTCACCCGTCCCAATTGGGGCATGTCGATCGATCTCGACCTGTGCACCGGCTGCGGTGCGTGCGTCACCGCGTGCATCGCCGAGAACAACATTCCGATGGTCGGGCGCGATGCGGTGCGCAACGGTCGGCGGATGCACTGGCTGCGCGTCGATCGCTATTACGAAGGCTCGCCGAGCGATCCGCTGCTCCACGTCCAGCCGGTGCCATGCATGCAGTGCGAGGACGCGCCGTGCGAGATGGGCTGCCCGGTCAACGCCTCGGTGCATAGTCCCGAAGGGCTCAACCTCCAGGTTTACAATCGCTGCGTCGGCACGCGGACCTGCGCTTCCTATTGCCCCTACAAGGTCCGCCGCTTCAACTGGGACGATTACACCCGCGACGCGCCCGAGAGTATCCAGGCGCAACGCAACCCCGACGTCACCGTCCGCGCGCGCGGCGTGATGGAGAAATGCACCTATTGCATCCAGCGCATTTCCGCCGCGCGGATCGCTGCCAAGATCGCGGGCACCCAGATCGCCGACGGCGCGGTCAAGACCGCCTGCCAGCAGGTCTGCCCGACAGGCGCGATCAGCTTCGGCGACATCGCCGATCCGCAAGCCGAGGTGGTCAGGCGCAAGGCTTCCCCGCGCGACTACACGTTGCTCGAAGAAGCGAACACCCGGCCGCGCACCAGCTACGCCGCGCGTATCGGGGAGCGCGAGGATGGCTGACGAGAAGGCGGAGTGCGAGGAATATGACGAGGTCGGCGAGGAAGTCGTCGAGTTGCCGCTCGAATTTCCGGCGACGCGCGGCTGGTGGCTGTGCTTCGCCGGCGCGCTGGCGCTGCTGATCTGGTTCTTCGTCTCGGTCGCCGTCGTGTTCGGGAACGGCATCACGGTGTGGGGCAACACCATTCCCGTTAGTTGGGGCTTCCCCATCATCAATTACGTCTGGTTCCTCGGCATCGGCCATGCCGGCACGCTGATCTCGGCGCTGTTGCTTATCTCCAACCGCAACTGGCGCAATTCGCTCAACCGCTTCGCCGAGGCGATGACCTTGTGCGCGGTGATTTGCGCCGGGCTCTATCCGATCATCCACCTCGGGCGGCCGTGGTATTTCTACTGGATCGCGCCGTACTTCAACTCGATGACCGTCTGGCCGCAGTTCAAGAGCCCGCTGACGTGGGATTTCTTCGCGGTGCTGACCTATCTCATCGTCTCCTTCATGTTCTGGTATATCGGCATCCTGCCCGATCTCGCTTCGGCGCGCGACCGCGCGAAGTCGCGCGGCTATCAGGTGTTCTTCGGGATCATCTCGCTCGGCTGGCGCGGTTCGGCGTATCATTGGGGGCGCTGGCGGCAGGCCTATGCGATCACCGCGGCGATCGCGGTGCCGCTAGTCGTTTCGGTTCATTCGGAGATTTCGCTGCTGTTCGCCGCAGGGCCGATACCGGGATGGAACAGCACGGTGTTCCCGCCATATTTTGTGCTCGGCGCGGCATTTTCCGGGTTCGCGGTGGTCGGCATGATCGCGGTCTGCATGCGCGCCGCGCTGCCACTTCGGTCGCTCGTTACCCCGCGCCATCTCGACATGCTCGGCATGGCGACGCTCGCCACAGGCATGATGACCGCCTACGGCTATTTCTCCGAGATCTTCGATGCGCTCTATGCCGGCGGGCAGGAGCTGGCGACGCTCCACGACCGGCTCGGCGGGCAATATGCCTGGAGCTATTGGGGCGCGCTGATCCTCAATTTCGTGCCGATCCAGCTGCTGTGGTCGCGGCGCTTCCGGCGCAATCCGTGGATCCTGTTCGCGATCAGCCTGTCGGTTGCGATCGGCATGTGGATGGAACGCTTCATGCTGGTCGTAACCTCGCTCTACAAGGACTGGATGGTTTCCTCTTACGGCCATTTCGCGCCGACCTTCTGGGACTGGTCGGTGTTCGCCGGGATGGGCGGCGTGTTCCTTGTTCCCTTCCTGCTGTTCGTCCGTTTCCTGCCGGTCATCTCGGCGAGCGAGATCAAGGAGGAGGAGCATGAGGAAGCCGAGGAGGCGGCGCATGGCTGACGCGCCGCCGCTCGGCCTGCTCGGCGAGTTCGGCACGCCCGAGACGCTGGTCGCAGCAGCACGCGGCGCGCGCGAGGCGGGCGCCAAAGGGCTCGACGCCTTCACGCCGTTCCCGGTCGACGAGGTCGCCGACGCGCTGGGTTTCCACGAAAAGCGCATTCCCCGACTCGGGCTGATCGGTGGCATTGTCGGGCTGGTCGCGGCTTATGCGATGCAGATCGCCGTCAACCTTAATTATTCGCTCGATATCGGTGGCCGGCCGCTCATCCCGCTACAGGCGTTCGCGCTGATCGGGTTCGAGCTGACCGTGCTGTTCTCGGTCTCGTTCATGATCTTCGGGCTATTCGCCACCAGCGGCCTGCCGCGTTACCACCACCCGCTGTTCTACGTCGACCGTTTCGAGCGCGCGACGCGCGACGGCTTCTTCCTGTTCATTCCCACCAATGAGCAAGAGGCCTTGAAGGAAGTCCGCGCCCTGCTCGAACGGCTGGGCGCGACGACGATCGACGAGGTGCCGCGATGAAACGCGCGCTGCTTCTCCTCCTACTGCTCGCCGGCTGCGACAACATGGTCAAGCAGCCGCGCTACGATGCCTATGGGGCCGGGCCGCTATTCGCCGACGACAAGGCGATGCAGACCCCGCCCGCCGGCACCGTGCCGCGCGACGCTGCTGAGTGGGCGGCAGAGACGCGCCGCCCGCCGATGAGCCTCGCGCTGCTCCAGCGCGGCCGCGGGCGCTACGATATCTATTGCGGCATGTGTCACGGTCTCGACGGCTCGGGCGACGGCACCGTGCCCGCGCGCGGCTTCCCGCGCCCTGCCGATTTCCGTGCCGCCGATCAGAAGGCGCTCGACGGCACGCGAATCTACGCCACGATCTCCGACGGCTACGGCGTGATGTACGGTTTCAAAGACCGCGTGCCGCCGCACGATCGCTGGGCGATCGCCGCCTATGTCGAGGCGTTGCGGCGGTCAGGGCCGCAGTCGTGACCGCGCGGCGCCTTCTCGTCGCCGGCTTGGCGCTCGCCGCGATCGCACTACTGCTGATCGCGGTCGCGCCCGCCGACGCGCTGCGCGGCTGGCTCGCTGCGGCGTTCCTGTGGAGCGGGGTGCCGATCGGCGCGCTCGGCTTCATCATGATGATCCACCTGACCGGCGGGCGCTGGGGCCATGCCACGCTGCCGACGCTCGAAGCCGCCGCGCTGACGCTGCCGATTGCCGCGGCGGCGCTGCTGCCGGTGCTCGCCGGGATGAGCGTGCTCTACCCATGGGTGAGCGCCGCGCCGGAAGGATTCAAGGGCAGCTGGCTCGCGCCACTGCCCTTCGTCCTGCGTACCGTGATCCTGTTCGCCGGATTGGGCCTCGCGCTGTGGGCGTTGGTCACGCGGCGTGGTTCGACGGCGGCCATATCGTCGGTCGGGCTGATCTTCCTCGCGCCGATGATGTCGATGGTGCTGGTCGACTGGCTGCTGTCGCTTGACCCCGAGTTTCATTCGTCCGGGTTCGGCCTCTATGCGATGTCGATCCAGTTCACCGTCGGCTGGATGGCGGTGATGTGGCTGCTGCTGCGCCGCCAGCCCGAACGGACCGCCGCGCTCGGCGCGCTCGCCATCACGCTGATCCTCACCTGGCTTTATCTCGCCTTCACCTCCTATTTCATCATCTGGTCGGGCGACCTCGGCAACGTGGTCGGCTGGTACAAGGTGCGGGGGCAAGGCGGCTGGGGCATCGCCTATGCGATCGCGGCGATCATCGAGGCGGCGGCGTTCGTCATCCTGCTGTTCACGCGTCCACGCAATGCGGCGCGCTGGCTGAGCGGAATCGCGGTGGCGATGATCGCGGGCAAGGTGATCGAGGCGGCGTGGCTGGTGCTGCCGCAGGGCGGGCCGGTACGGCTCGGTGCGGTCGCGCTCTATCTGCTCGCCGTCGTCGCGCTCGGGCTGGTGTTCGGGTCGGCGCACTGCCTGCTGCTCGATCGCCGCGTCGCCGCCCGGAGGCCGGCATGACCCGCGTCCGCACTCAGCGGGGCAAGCCCAAAAAGGGCGATCATCGCACCTACGAAGAAGCCGACGTCTCGCCCAAGGCGGCGAGCCTCACGATCGGCGCGGTCGCGGCGATCGTCATCATCGTCGCGCTCGGCGTCGCCGGCCTGCTGTGGCATTTCGGCGCACTCCGTCAGCCGCCCTCGCAACTCGCGGTTGCTCCCGCAGGCCCGCGCCTGGAGACGGACGAGCGCGGCGATCGCACCGCGGTCGAGGCGCGTGCCCGGGCGCGCCTCGCGGGCAAGGACGGCGGCATTCCGATCGAACAGGCGATGCGCGAAACCGCCGCCGCCGGCTGGGACCAGCCGCGATGATCCGCTTCCTTCTCCTCCTCATGACGCTCGTCGCCGCCACCGCCGCCGCGCCGTTCGATCCGTTCGCGGAGGCGCGGATCGACGAGCATCCCGGCGCGCAGGTGCCGCTCGATAGACCGGTGATCGATCAGGACGACCTGCGCACCACGCTCGCCCGAATGAGCGCGGGCAAGCCGATCCTGCTCATCCCGGTGCTCCACGATTGCCCCAATCTGTGCGGCCTGACGCTCGACGGGCTGGCCGACGCGATGAAGGCCAGCCACGTCGTCGGCGGGCGCGACGCCGCGGTGATCGCGTTCGGTATCGATCCGAAGGAAAGCGCCGCCGACGCCCGTGCCTCGCTTGACCGGCTCGCCGGCCGCCATCCCGAAATCGCCGGTCATATCCACGCGACGATCGCCGATACCGCGACAGTCCACGCGGTCACCGATCCGATCGGCTATCATTTCGCTTATGATCCGCGGATCGGCCAATATGCTCATGCCGCCGCGGTCGCGGTGCTGACGCCCGACGGCCGGTTCAGCCGCTGGCTCTACGGCCTTTCGCCCGACCCCGCCGATCTCACCGCCGCGCTCGGCGCCGCACGTGTGGGCAAGACCGGCGGTTTCTTCCACCAGCTGATCCTGCTGTGCTACCATTACGATCCCGAAACCGGGCGCTACGGCGTGGCGATCGCCTGGCTGATCCGCGTCGCGTGCATCGCCACGGTGCTCGCCATCCTGCTCTACGTTGTGCTCACCCGGCGACGCGAGGGGGCGGGCGAATGCTGAAGCTGCTCGGCCTCAACCTGCCCGAAGCCTGGGCACACGCCGCACATGTCGATCAGCTCATCGGCGCGTTCAGCGTGCTGATCCTGCTTCTGGCCGGGCCGGTGATCGTGCTGATGTTCGCCTTCGGCGTCCGCTATCGCCGCGGCAAGCAGGTCAATCGCGAGCACGCGCCCAACCGCAACGTCGCGCTCGAAGTCTCGTGGACGATTCTGCCCTTCCTGCTGATCCTCGGCTTCTTCATCGTCTCGGCGAAGATGTTCTTCACGATCCATGAGCCGCCCGCCGACGCGATGTCGATCAGCGTCGTCGCCAAGCAATGGATGTGGAAATTCCAGCATCCCGAGGGTCAGGCCGAGATCGACACGCTCCACATCCCCGCCGGCCAGCCGGTCAAGCTGACGATGACGAGCCAGGACGTCATTCACAGCCTCTACATTCCCGCGCTGCGATTGAAGCAGGACGTGCTCCCTGGCCGCTACACCCAATTGTGGTTCACCGCCGACCGACCCGGCACCTATCATTTGTTCTGCTCGCAGTTCTGCGGGCTCGATCATGCGATGATGGGCGGCACCTTCGTCGTCCTGCCGCCGGGCGCCTATGCCCGCTGGCTGGCGGCGCAGGCGAGCGGCGGCTCGCTGGCGAGCGCCGGGGCTGACCTCTACCGCCGGCTCGGCTGCGGCGCGTGCCACCGCCCCGACGCCGCGGCATCGGCGCCGCGCCTCGTCGGGCTCCACGGCTCGACGGTGACGCTCGCCAGCGGCCAGCGGGTGATCGCCGACGACCAGTATCTGCGCGATTCGATCCTCGATCCCAACGCGCAGGAAACCGTCGGCTACAAACCCATCATGCCGACCTATCGCGGGGTGATCGGCGAGGAGGAAGCGATGCAGCTCGTCGCCTACATCCGTTCGCTCAAATCGGTGCCGGGGGAAAGCCGATGAGCCGCGTCGGACGGCACGATGCCGCGCTCGAAAAGCCGGCGCCGCTCCAGACCGAGGCCGAAGCGGCTAGCTATCTCGGCGGCGATACCTCGCTCAAGGCGTGGCTGACGACCACCGACCACAAAAGGATCGGCATCCTCTATCTTATCACGATCACCTGCTTCTTCGCGATCGGCGCGGTCGCGGCGGGGCTGATCCGGCTCGAGTTGCTGACGCCGCGGGGCGACCTGCTCACCGCCGAAGGCTATAACCGCGCCTTCACCATCCACGGCATCGTCATGGTGTGGTTCTTCCTGATCCCGTCGATCCCCAACGTGTTCGGCAATTTCCTGATTCCGTTGATGATCGGCGCGCACGATCTCGCCTTCCCGCGCCTCAATCTCGCTTCCTGGTATATCTTCGTGTTCGGCGGGCTGTTCACGCTCGCGGCGGTGGTGTTCGGGGGGGTCGATACCGGCTGGACCTTCTACACCCCATTGTCCTCGACCTATGCCAACGGCAATGTCGTGCTCGCACTCGCAGCTGTGTTCATCACCGGCTGGTCGTCGATCCTGACCGGCATCAACTTCATCGTCACGATCCACAAGCTGCGCGCGCCGGGAATGACGTGGGGGCGGCTGCCGCTGTTCGTCTGGACGCATTACGCCACCGCGCTGATCCTCGTGCTGGCGACCCCGGTGCTGACCGTCACGCTGCTGCTCGTCGCCGCCGAGCGCATTTTCGGGCTCGGCATCTTCGATCCCGCGCTGGGCGGCGACCCGTTGCTGTTCCAGCATCTGTTCTGGTTCTACAGCCATCCGGCGGTGTACATCATGGTGCTGCCGGCGATGGGCGTCGTCTCCGAACTGGTGCCCGCAGCGGCGCATAAGAAGCTGTTCGGATACTGGTTCGTTGCGTACTCGACGCTGGCCATCGCCTTCCTCGGCTTCCTCGTCTGGGGCCATCACATGTTCGTCTCGGGCCAGAGCATGTACGCCAGCACGATCTTCTCGTTCCTGTCGCTGATCGTCGCCGTCCCCTCGGCGATCAAGGTCTACAACTGGACCGCGACGCTCTACAAAGGCTCGATCGCGCTAAACGCGCCGTTCCTGTTCGCAATGGGGTTCATCGGCCTGTTCGTGATGGGCGGCCTGACCGGACTGATGCTCGCGCTGCTGGCGGTCGACGTCCACGTTCACGACACCTATTTCGTCATCGCGCATTTCCATTACATCATGGTCGGCGGCGCGGTGACGGCGTTCCTCGGGGCGGCGCATTTCTGGTGGCCGAAGATGTTCGGGCGCATGTACAACGAGGTGTGGGGACGAATTTCGGCGGTGCTGATCTTCGTCGGCTTCAACGTCACCTTCTTCCCGCAATTCCTGCTCGGCTATATGGGCATGCCGCGCCGCTACCACGTCTATCCGCCCGAATTTCAGGCGCTCCACGACATCTCGACCGTGGGCGCCGGCCTGCTAGGGCTCGGCTATCTCCTGCCGCTGATCTATTTCCTCTATTCGTTCCGGCACGGCGCACCGGCCCCGGCCAATCCCTGGGATGCGACCGGGCTCGAATGGACCGTGCCGTCGCCGCCGCCTAAGCATAATTTCGAGGAAACGCCGATCGTCGTCCGCGAGCCCTATGATTATCCGCTCAGCCACGATTCGAGCCTGGCATGACGCTGGCGCGCCACGAACCTTTCCCTGACATCGCCCGCCAGCGCGAAGCCGACCGCTTCGGCATGGTGGTATTCCTGGCGAGCGAGGCGATGCTGTTCGGCGCGGTGGTGATGGGGCTGTTCGCACTGAGAACCTTCGAGCCTGCGGCGTTCGCAGCGACCAGCCAGCGACTCAACCTCGTCGCCGGCTCGGTCAACACCGCGGTGCTGCTGACCTCCAGCTTGCTCGTCGCGATTGGTGACGACGCGCGCGCCGGCGATCGCCTCCGCCTGGCGAAATGGTTGCTGACGGCGGCAGCGCTGCTCGGCCTCGTCTTCCTCGCCATTAAGGGGAGCGAATATCTCCAGGAATATGGCGAGGGATTGATGCCCGGAGTCGGTCCCAAACAGGATTTCGCTACCCCCGCCGCACGGATGTTCATGGACGGCTATTTCGTCGCCACCGGGCTCCACGCGCTCCACGTCACTATCGGCGTGGCGCTGCTCGCGGGCTGCGCGTGGCGCTTGCGCGGCGACGATCCGCCGAGCGTGGTCGGCATCGGCAATGTCGGACTCTACTGGCACCTCGTCGACATCGTCTGGGTGTTCCTGTTCCCGATCCTCTACCTGAGCCGCTGAGATGCCCGTCGGTCGCCTCGTCTTCACCTGGGCCGCGCTGCTGGCGCTGCTAGCGCTGACGATCGCGTCGAGCTTCCTGCCGATCGGCGAGTGGCGGCAGGTTATCAATTTCGCCATCGCGATCGCCAAGGCGGCGCTGATCCTGTGGATCTTCATGAAAATGCGCGAGGAGACGGCGCTCGTTCGGCTGGCCGCGGTTATCGCCGCCGTCCTGCTGCTGGTGCTGGGTGGCCTGCTCGCCGCCGACTACGGGCTGCGGAGCCGTTCGCCCTACGTCCAGATCGATGCCGGCATAGCTACGCCAAGGTGACAATGGCAGGCTACGAGTAGCTTGCACGAAGCGTTTGGCCGCTTGACGCGTTGTGCTGTTCATGGAGACGTTTCGCCAGCTTATCGGGCCGGACGAGGGGGCCGACACGCTCCAGCTCTGCGTGCGCGCCGTCTTGCTGTTCGCGTTCGGCGTCTTGTGCATCCGCATCGCCGGCCGTCGCACCTTCGCGCACTATTCGCCGCTCGACATCATCGTCGCGCTGATCGTCGGATCGAGCATCAGCCGCGTGATGACGGGAAAGGCGGCGTTCTTTCCCGCGCTTTCGGCGACGCTGGTGCTCGTCATCGTCCATCGGCTGGTTGCCGTCGCAACGCTGCGCTGGAACTGGCTTTCCTGGCTGGTCAAGGAGCGGCCTATCCGGATCATCGAGGAAGGCCGGGTCGATAAAGACGCGATGCGGCGCGCCAATTTGAGCGAAGAGGATTTGCGCGAGGCGATCCGGCTGGAACAGGCGGGCGATCCGTCGGATGTCGAGCTCGCGACCGCCGAGGCCGGCGGCAAGGTGAGCGTCGTCCGGAGCAAACAGGATGACTGAGCGCCTTTGTGAAGTGCGCGCGCCGCGCTCGGCATCCGGTTTCGGCGGCACGAGATGGCGATGCTGAAGAGCGAGAGCGGCAAAACGCCGACGCCCGACAGCGATCAGCCCGGTGACCGCTCAGCCCTTATCATTATCGACATGATCAATCCGTTCGATTTCGCGGGCGGCGAAGATGCACGACGTGCCGCGACCCGTGTCGCGCGCACGCTCGCCGACATGCGCGACCAAGCCGATCGTCACGACGTGCCGACCATCTATGTGAACGACAATTTCGGCCAGTGGCATTCGGAAAAATCCCGACTGATCGAAAGCGCACGGCCGAGCCTCGCCGACGGCGTCATCGAGCCGAGAAATGACGATTTCTTCATCATCAAGCCGCAATTCTCCGGATTCTATTCGACCAACCTCGCGGTCCTTCTCCCCAAGCTGGGCGTTCGCAGGCTGATCCTCACCGGCATCGCGACTGAAATCTGCATTCTGTTCACGGCGGCCGATGCGCATATGCGCGACTATGCCCTCTGGGTTCCCGGCGACGCGGTGGTCGCAATCGATTCCGATCAAGCCGAAGGAGCGATGGCGATCATGAAGAGCACGATGGATGCCGAGGTCGCGCCGACCACCGACCTGCAATTGTCAGACTGGATTGTGCGAAGCCGGTGCTCGGCCCCTGTAATATGTGACCGCCTATGAACACGGCGCGTCTTGCCATTGGCAAGTCCAACGGAAGGAACGCCAGTCGCTGCGCTGTTGTTTCGTGAACGTCGGAGGTTCTCGATGCACAATATTCTTGCCTTGAAGCTCAACCGCTTCGCGACACTGTCACAGGAGGATATCGATGCGATCGGCAACGCCTGCCGGCATTCGATTCATACCGCGCGGGCGCGGCGCGATATCATTCGCGAAGGCGATGCGGCGCCTCACGTCATCCTGATCATCGATGGCTGGGCGGCGCGCTACAAGACGCTGCCCGATGGCCGGCGCCAGATCGTCTCGTTGCTGTTGCCGGGCGATCTGTGCGATCACGACATCTTCCTGCTCGATGAAATGGATCATTCCATCGGGGCGCTGACGCCGGTGACCTATGCCGAAATGCCGCGCGAGCCGCTGGAGACGATGTGCCGGGATCGGCCCTCGCTCGCCCGGGCGTTGCGCCTCGACAGCCTCGTCGTCGCGGCGATCCAGCGCGAATGGACGGTGAGCCTCGGCCAGCGCACCGCGCGCGAACGCGTCGCCCATCTTTTCTGTGAGATCTTCGCCCGGCTCGAGATGGTCGTCCTTACCGACAAGAACCGCTGCGAGATGCCGTTGACCCAAATCGACCTTGGCGAGGTGACCGGGATGACGGCGGTCCACATCAACCGAACGCTCCAGGAACTCCGCCGCGAAGGGTTGATCGTGCTCGACAATCGTATTCTGACGATCCCTGATCGGCGAGCTCTGATGCGCGCGGGGATGTTCAACCCGTCCTACCTTCACCGTCATATCGCTCAGCAAAAGCCGAGCCCAACGGCTGCCTTGGGATAGGGCGTGCAACGAAATTGTCTGGCCGAACCCGACGTCCATCAGGCTCCAATCACAATATTTCCGTCAATCTAATCCTTGTTATTCGCCCACGCTCCCGGATCGGCAATGTTGATCGACGAAGGAGAGCCTTTCATGGTCAAGCAGGCTATCCACGTCCCGACGGAATTTGCGACCGCCACCAGCCCCGAAATAGCCTATGCCCTGAAGCGTGCCGACGAGGAGCGCGCGCGTGCCTTGGACAGCGACAACATCTGGGCACGGGCCGCCCACCACGAACTGGCCCGCGCCTATGAGCGCCGTGTCTGGCGCTACGATCCGCAATTGTTTTCGAGCGCGCGCCTTTCCGGATGACCGTTGCTTCCCGCCCGCATGAAGGGGCGGTATCCTCGTCGGCCGCTGGTTTCCCGCGACAACGCGCCGCGCGCATTACAAGAATCGAGCGTCACATGATCGGCGATTACGCCTAGAGTCAGATGACCTCATGCTGACCCGTATCCTGCGTTGAGCAGATAGTTGCGGCATTCTGCTGGCGGGAAGGCGTCGAGCAAGGTGCCGATGCGTCGCCATGTTGTTTCGTGGGATCGTTCGGC
>NZ_JAMSLX010000017.1 GCF_023806085.1 Hephaestia sp. MAHUQ-44 | reverse complement strand
CACGCAGGTCCATCGAATAAGGTCGCGCCATGCTCGCTGGCCTCCATGCCCAGCCAGCATCTTGAATCACATCTATACGCCCTCGTGAATCCCCTATCGATTCAATCCCACGTCATCCCGCTCTAATCGAACCGGACCGTCCCTAGATTATCCTTTGTTTGCCGTTATTTCCAAGTCGCCAGATGATTCCATCTGGCTCGAAATCACTCTAGCCGTCACCCCGACAAAAGCCGGGGTGACGGATATGGCGGATCTATCCTTTCGGCCCGTGCGGATTGAGCATCCCCGGCGCGATGAAGCCGATCGGCTGGATTGCGGACGCCTCCTGCTTCAGCTTGGCCGCCATCTGCTCATATTCCTGCTCCATCTCGGGCGTCACCGATGCGCGCGATTCGCGCAGCGCCGCCTCGAAATCGGCCATCGTCACGGTCTCGGTGGCAAGCGATTTGCGCAGCGCGACCAGCCCGGCCCGGCGGACCAGATCCTCCAGATCGGCGCCGGTGAAGCGATCGGTGCGTTCGGCGAGATCGTCGAGATCGACATCGCTGGCCAGCGGCGTCCGCTGCGTCTGGATCGCGAGGATGCGCCGGCGACCGCCCCGATCGGGCACCGAGACATAGACCAGTTCGTCGAAGCGGCCGGGGCGCAGCAGCGCGGGGTCGATCAGATTGGGCCGGTTGGTCGCCCCGATCACCACCACCGATTGCAGTTCCTCTAGCCCGTCCATTTCGGACAGGATCGTGTTGACCACGCGTTCGGTGACCTGCGGCTCGCCCAACCCGCCGCCGCGCGCGGGCACCAGCGCATCGAGTTCGTCGAAAAAGATCACGCACGGCGCCACCTGGCGCGCGCGCGCAAACAGCCGCGCGATCTGCTGCTCGCTTTCGCCATACCATTTGCTCAGCAGGTCCGACGATTTGGTGGCGATGAAATTCGCCTCCGCCTCGCGCGCGACCGCCTTGGCGAGCAAGGTCTTGCCGGTGCCCGGCGGGCCATAGAGCAGGAAGCCCTTGGCCGGGCGGATGCCGAGCCGGCGGAACGCGTCGGGGTCCTTGAGCGGGAGTTCGACGCCTTCCTTGAGCCGTTCCTGCGCGGTATCGAGCCCGCCGATATCCTCCCAGCGGACCTCGGGCGCTTGCACCATCACCTCGCGCATCGCCGAGGGCTGGATGCGCTTGAGCGCCTCCATGAAATCGTCGCGCGTCACCGACAGATCGTCGAGCACCTCGGGCGGGATCGTGCCTTCCTCGAGGTTGAGGCGCGGCATGATCCGCCGCACCGCCTCGATCGCCGCCTCGCGGGTCAAGGCGGCAAGGTCCGCGCCGACGAAGCCGTAGGTGGTGCGCGCCAGCTCGCCCAGATCAACGCGGTCGCCCAGCGGCATACCGCGGGTGTGGATGCCCAGGATCTCGCGGCGCCCGCGCTCGTCGGGCACGCCGATGACGATCTCGCGATCGAACCGGCCGGGGCGGCGCAACGCCTCGTCGATCGCGTCGGGGCGGTTGGTCGCGGCGATCACGACCAGATTGGCGCGCGCCTCGAGCCCGTCCATCAGCGTCAGCAATTGCGCGACGAGGCGCTTTTCGGCCTCGCCCTGCACGCGATCGCGCTTGGGGGCGATCGAATCGATCTCGTCGATGAACACGATCGACGGCGCCGCCTTGGCGGCTTCCTCGAACACCTGGCGCAGCCGTTGTTCGGATTCGCCATAGGCCGAGCCCATGATCTCGGGGCCGTTGATCAGGAAGAACTCGGCCGCACTCTCATTGGCAACGGCGCGCGCGAGCCGCGTCTTGCCGGTGCCGGGCGGGCCGTGGAGCAGCACCCCCTTGGGCGGATCGACGCCGAGCCGCTGGAACAATTCGGGGTAGCGCAGCGGCAGTTCGACCATCTCGCGGAGTTGGTCGATCGTGTGGCTCATCCCGCCGATATCGTCATAAGTGACATCGGCGCGGCGCGATTGCTGCGGTTCCTCATATTCGGGCCGCAGCTCGATCTCGGTATGCTCGTCGATATGGACCACGCCCTTGGGGGTGGTCTGGACGACCGAGAGCCGGATTTCCTGGAGCGCATAAGCGGGCGCGCGCAGATATTGCGCGACGTTGGGCGGGATATTGTCGACCCGCTGCTGCCCCGCGGTCGCGACGACATCGCCCTGGCACAGGGGCCGGCCGACGAAGACGCGCTTGAGCGCGTGGCTCGATCCCTGGAGCCGCAGATTCTGCTGTGCGGGGGCGAACACGACGCGCGTCGCCGGCTTCGATTCGACCTTGCGAATTTCGACATATTCGCCCGAGCCCGCGCCCGCGTTGGCGCGCTGGAGGCCATCGAGGCGGACGATCTCCAGCCCCTCATCCTCGGGATAGGGATAGACGGCGCGCGCCGGGGTCGAGCGTTTGCCGACGATTTCGATCACGCCGCCCTCGGCCAACGCCAGCTTCGCCATCAGTGCGCGCGGCAGATGCGCGATCCCGCGCCCCGAATCCTCGGGTCTGGCGTTCGCAACCTGGAGCTTGTGGACCGTCGGTTCGCTGTCGGCCATGTGCACTCATTCCCTTATGCAACCTGCGAGCCTGCGAGATAGGGGACGCGGCCGGGCAATGCGAGGGGCAAGCCGCGCGCGGGCCGGCCACGCCGGGCGCTGAGCGGGGTTGAGGCTATGCGGCAGCGCGGCACGAATGCGGTTTCAGACAAAAAAAGGGCCGGCCCCGAAAGGCCGACCCTTGAAAGTTTTTAGGAGAGGATGCCTGAAAGGCGTGCCCTATGTGCACTGCAGCGATTTATTGTGCAAGTGCGAAAAGAACGATCGCGGTTGCAAGAATTGCAACTCACCCCGTTGCGCCTGCGTCGTAGATCGTGAAAGAAGGGCGCCCGCTCGCTCACGATGGAATGTACCGCATGCGCCGCCTGCCTCCGTTGACCGCCCTCGAAGCCTTTGTTCAGGTCGCGCGGCTGGGGTCGGTCAAGGCCGCGGCACAGGATCTCGCGCTATCCGCCCCCGCGCTCAGCCGCCGGATTCAGGCGCTCGAACGCTTTATCGGCCGGCCGCTGTTCGATCGCCGCCATCAGGCGATGCAGCTCAACAACGACGGCGAACGGCTGTTGTCGCAGATCGCGCCCGCGCTCGACAGCCTGTCCGACGCGGTCGAGGCGATGACGAGCGGGATCGAGGTGCTGCGGTTGCGGCTCGGCGTGCTGCCGCTCTATGCGGCGCAGCGGCTGTTTCCGCGGCTTGCCGATCTGCGCGCCCGGCATCCCGAATTGCATCTCGATATCGATACCGCGGGCCACACTGTGGCGCGGTTGGGTGAGGGGCTCGATGTCGCCATCAGCCTCGCCCGCGAGATCGATCCGGCGCTCTACGCCAAGCGGCTCGATCGCAACCGCGTCTATGCGATCGGTGCGCGCGCGCTGGTCGAGGGCCCCAATCCGATCACCCATCCGCGCCAGCTCGCCGGGCTGACGGCGGTGCTCCACCGCGACATGCCCGATAATTTCGCTGCCTGGCGCCGCGCTGCCGGGGTTGCGGATCTCGAACCCGCCGCGATCGACCATTTCGATTCGGGCGCGCTGATGCTCGAGGCGGCGGCGCAGGGGCTCGGTGTCGCCTTCATGCTCGCCAGCCATTTCGACGATGCGCAGGACGATCGGCTGGCCCGGCTTTTCGATATCGAGGTCGAAAGCCCCTACAGTTATTGGTTCGTGTGCCGCCCGCGCGCGCTGATGCAGCGCCCGGTGCAGCTGTTCCACGACTGGCTGATCGAGGCGCTGGGGGCGTAGTTTTCCGCGTGCGCGGAGGCGGTGCCAGCCCGCTCCCCCACCTCCCAAGTCATTATACTTGCATGGGGGGTGGGGGAGCGGGCTGGCACCGCACTCGGATTCAGCAAAGCTGAATCCGCAAACTCAGGAAGCCCGCATCTTCTCGATCTTGCCGGGCTCGCGCGGGGGCTCGCCCTTGGGCAGCGCGTCGATATGCTCCATCCCCGAGGTCACTTCGCCCCACACGGTATATTGGCCGTCGAGGAAGCCGGCATCGTCGAAGCAGATGAAGAATTGCGAATTGGCGCTGTTGGGGTTCGCCGTCCGCGCCATCGAGCAGACGCCGCGCACGTGCGGCTCGCGGCTGAACTCGGCAGGCAGGTCGGGCTTGGACGAGCCACCGGTGCCGGTGCCGGTGGGGTCGCCGCCCTGCGCCATGAAGCCGGGGATGACGCGGTGGAACACGACGCCGTCGTAAAAGCCCTCATTGGCCAGTTCGGCGATGCGCTGAACGTGCTGGGGGGCGAGATCGGGGCGCAGTTTGATCACGACGTCGCCGTCGGCGAGCGTCATCGTCAGCGTTTCGGGGGTATCGGCCATCGCGGTGTGCTCCTGCAATTCGGGGGTTGGGCGTGCGGCCGGGCCTATAATGGAGTCGGGCGTTCTGGCAAACCGGGATAGGACGGAGCGGGGCCGGGCGGGCATCAAGGGTTGCTGTCGCCGGCGCGAAGGTTGAAGCCCCCCCCCCCCGGCTTGTCGCGGCGCGCGGCAATCTCGTGACAAAAACCGCAAGCCGGATTGGCATCTTGCGCCGGGAAAGCTAGAGCCGCTTCTGGCCGCAACGAGGGAGGTCGGACGATGAGCGAGACCGAGCTTCCCCTGCCCGAGATCGATTCGGGCCAGCTCGACGAGGATGATCGGCTCAAGCCGGAATTCGTCGATGCCGTGTTGCGGGCGGTCGATGACGGCGACGACGAGGCCGTCCGCCAGCTCGTCGAACCGCTCCATCCCGCCGACATCGCCGATCTGTTCGAGCTGACGCCGAACGAACGCCGCTCGGCGCTGGCCAAGGCGATCGCCGACCTGCTCGACGGCGACGTGTTCGCCGAGATGAACGATTATGTCCGTGAGGACCTGATCGACGCGCTTGAGCCGCACGAGGTCGCCGACATCGCGTCGGAACTCGATACCGACGATGCGGTCGCGATCATCGAGGATCTCGACGCCGACGATCAGCGCGAAGTGCTGCGGGCGATGGAGCCCGACGATCGCGCCGCGATCGAGGAAGCCCTCTCCTATCCCGAGGAATCGGCCGGCCGCCTGATGCAGCGCGAGCTGATCGCGGTGCCCGAGCATTGGTCGGTCGGCGACGTGATCGATTATCTGCGCGCCGACGAGGCGCTGACCACCGATTTCTGGGAAGTGTTTGTCGTCGATCCGAGCCACAAGCCGGTCGGCACGTGCATGCTCTCGTGGATCCTGCGGACCCCGCGCTCGGTGCTGCTGAGCGACGTCATGAAGCGCGAACAGACCCTGATTCCGGTCGATATGGATCAGGAAGAGGTCGCGCTGCGTTTCCAGAAATACGCGCTGATCTCGGCCGCGGTCATCGATGGCAGCGGGCGGTTGGTCGGCATGGTCACCGTCGACGACATCGTCCACATCATCTCCGAAGAGGCGGGCGAAGACGCCTTGTTGCTGTCGGGCGCGGGCGAAGGCGATATCAACGAGCCGTTGCTGACCAGCTATCGCGCGCGCGTGCGCTGGCTGATCGCCAATCTCGCGACCGCGCTGGTTGCGGCGACCGTGATCACCGTGTTCGAAGGCACGATCACCAAGATGGTCGCGCTCGCCGCGTTGATGCCGATCGTCGCCGGGGTCGGCGGCAATGCCGGCACCCAGACGATGGCGGTGACGGTGCGCGCGCTGGCGACTAACCAACTGACCGAATCGAATACATTGCGCGCGATCCGCCGCGAAATCACGATCGCGTTGCTCAACGGGGTGAGTGTCGCGCTCGTGATCGGGACTGCGGTGGCGCTCTATTATCAGCATATCGAGTTGGGCGGCGTGATCGCCGCGGCGATGATGGCCAATATTCTGATCGCGGGGCTGGCGGGCGTGGTCGTGCCGCTGACGCTCGAACGCTTGCGCGCCGATCCCGCCGTGGCCTCGTCGATCTTCGTGACGATGACGACCGATTCGATGGGGTTCTTCGTTTTTCTCGGGCTCGCCTCGGTGAGCGGCCTGGTGGGTTGATCCCGGCACGGTGCGGGGCCACATCGCCCGCGTGCCGCTTCATCTCACCAAGGTCGCGTTCGGAAGTGCGTCGGTCGATATTCTCGCCGAGCGCCTGGCGCTGCGCGGCCGCGAAGGCCCGGTGTTCCTGACCACGCGCTATCTGCCCAAGCGGCATGAGGAGATTGCGGGCACGGGTTCGCTTTACTGGATCATCAAGCACCAACTCGTCGCGCGCTCGCCGATCCTGCGCTTCGGTGAGGCCGAGGGCGGGCGCGTGGCGATCCATCTCGATCCCGCGCTGGTGCTGGTCCACGCCCGGCCCAAACGCGCGCATCAGGGCTGGCGCTATCTTGAAGGGACGGACGCGCCGGAAGATCTCGCCGCCGACGCCACCGGCCTCGCCGATCTGCCCCCGGTTTTGATGAGCAAGCTCGCTGAATTGGCGCTGATCTGATCGGTGATACAGCGCGCGCGCCGCGCAGCACGAGAAAATGGTGCCCAGAAGAGGACTCGAACCTCCACGACCTTGCGATCGCCAGCACCTGAAGCTGGTGCGTCTACCAATTCCGCCATCTGGGCACGGGGTAGGGGCGGGGCTCTAGGTGAGGCTCTGGCGCCTTGTCAACTGCCTGTCGGGTGGGGCAAGGGGGCCGCGAACAAATCGAGGCGGACATGAACGACAAGCTGGTTACGCTCATTGGTGGAGGCGGGTTCGTTGGCCGCTATGTGGCGCAGGCGCTGCTCAAGGCCGGTGCGCGCGTGCGGATCGCGCAGCGCGATCCCCGCCAGGCGTGGTTTCTGAAGCCGCTTGGCGGGCTCGGGCAGACCCAATTCGTCGCCGCCGACGTGCGGCGTCCCGATAGCATTGCGCGCGCCGTCGCCGGTGCGGATGCGGTGATCAACCTGGTCGGTGTGCTGAACGGCGATTTCCGCGGGCTCCACGTCGAGGGCGCGCGGCATGTCGCCGACGCCTGTGCCACGGCCCGAGTCGCGGCGCTGGTGCAGCTCTCTGCCATCGGTGCCGATCGCGAGTCGCCCGCGGCTTATGGCCGATCGAAGGCGGAAGGCGAGGCGGCGGTGCGCGCCGCGTTCCCCAGCGCGACGATCGTGCGGCCGTCGATCGTGTTCGGGCGCGAGGATCGCTTCGTCAACCGGTTCGCCGAGATGATCGTGGCGGCGAGCGCGATGCCGCTGGTCCGGGTCGTGCCGGTGGTGCGCGCCGACACCCGATTCCAGCCGGTCTTTGTCGGCGACGTGGCGCGCGCGCTGGTGGCCGCGCTCGCGGCGCCCGAGCCGTTCGGCGGCAAGACGATCGAGCTGGGCGGGCCGGACGTGCTGTCGATGCGGGCGCTGCTGCAATGGATCGCGGGCGCGATCGGCCGCGATCCGACGTTCGTCGAGCTGCCCGATCCGGTCGCGCGGATCGTCGCGGCGTTGCCGGGCACCCCGATCACGCGCGATCAACTGCTGATGCTCGAGCGCGACAATGTGGTGACCGGCGCGAACGGCCTCGCCGCCGCGGGGGTGGAGCCGACGCCGCTCGCCGCGGTCGCGCCTGCCTGGCTCGTCCAGTATCGCCGCAGCGGCCGCTTCGGCACGAAGGCCGTGGCCTGACCTTCTCCCGCGCGCCCACCGCACCGGCGGCCGCGTCCTGCCCGAGGAAATGCTTTTGAGCGATCTTCTCGTCGTCATCCTGCTCGGCATCGTCGAGGGGCTTACCGAATTCCTGCCGGTCTCCTCGACCGGGCATCTGATCCTCGCGGGCGAATTGCTCGGCTTCAAAGGCACGGTTTCGACGACGTTCGATATCGTCATCCAATTGGGCGCGATCCTCGCGGTGATCGTGCTCTATTGGCGACGCTTCTGGCACGTCGCGATGGGGCTGCTGGGCTGGCAGCAGGGGCCGGTCGCGTTCACGCGCAACATCCTGCTCGGCTTCCTGCCTTCGGCGGTGATCGGGCTGTTCGTCTACAAGATGGTCAAGGCGATGCTCGAGCAGCCGATCATCGTCGCGGTGATGCTGATCGTCGGCGGGGTCGCGATCCTGGCGATCGAGCGCATGGTCAAGCGCACCCCGGTCGCGAGCGTCGAGGCGATGCCGACCCGCACCGCGCTTGGCATCGGCATCATCCAGTGTCTGTCGATGATCCCCGGCGTCAGCCGGTCGGGCGCGACGATCATGGGTGCGCTCGCGCTTGGCGTCGATCGCAAGACCGCGGCCGAATTCAGCTTCTTCCTCGCGGTGCCGACGATGCTCGCCGCCTCGGGCTACGATCTGCTCAAGAGCCACGAGGCGTTGACCAGCAACGACTGGCTGGCGATCGCGATCGGTTTTGTCGTCTCGTTCATCGTCGCGCTGCTGGTGATCCGGTGGTTTGTCGGCGTCGTGACGCGGCATGGTTTCGCGCCCTTCGCCTGGTATCGAATCGTCGCGGGCGGCGTGGCGCTGGTGTGGTTGCTGATGAGATAATCCCGTATCGGACCTGTTATCGGCGTCGCGCCGTGAAAAAATAACGGAAATCCGCGTCGCCGTAAAAACAAGGTCATCATTGTTGCCCTAAAGACCGTTTTGTGCGTGACTCGTGCGGGTTGGCACATTAAAGCACCCACATTCTCTTGGATGTGGGGCGATGATGGCGCACGGCACGATGCAAAGGTTCGTGGATCGCGAGCAGGCCTATCCGGCCAAGCGCTCGCCCGAGGAGCGCGCGCGCGACTTTCGCGAGATCGCGGATCGCTACGATACCGACACCGCGCGCAAGCAATCGGCGCGCTGCTCGCAATGCGGCGTGCCGTTCTGCTCGGTGCATTGCCCGCTCCACAACCACATCCCCGATTGGCTGCGGCTGACCGCCGAGGGCCGCGTGCGCGAGGCGTATGAACTGTCCAATTCCACCTCGACCATGCCTGAGATCTGCGGCCGCATCTGCCCGCAGGATCGGTTGTGCGAGGGCAATTGCGTCACCGAATTCACCGGCCACGGCGCGATCACGATCGGCGCGGTCGAAAAGTTCATCACCGATACCGCGTGGGACGAAGGCTGGGTCGAGCCGCTCCACGCCGGGCCCGCGCGCGGGCAATCGGTGGGCGTCATCGGCGCCGGGCCGGCGGGGCTGAGCGGCGCCGAATATCTGCGCGCGGCGGGCTATGAGGTGCATGTCTACGATCGCTACGATCGGCTCGGCGGGCTGCTGACCTATGGCATCCCCAGCTTCAAGCTCGAAAAATACGTGATCGACCGGCGGATCGAGCGGCTGCGCGAAGGCGGGATCGTCTTCCACGAGAATTTCGAGGTCGGCCGCGACGCGACGCTCGAACAATTGCGCGCCCGCCACGATGCGATCCTCGTCGCCACCGGGGTTTACAAGCCGCGCGCGCTCCGCGTCCCCGGCGTCGGCGGCACCGGCGTGGTCGAGGCGCTCGATTATCTGATCGCGTCGAACCGCAAGAGCTATGGCGACGCCGTACCCGCGTTCGACGACGGCAGTCTCGATGCCGCGGGCAAGCGCGTGGTGGTGATCGGCGGCGGCGATACCGCGATGGATTGCGTCCGCACCGCGATCCGCCAGGGGGCAAGTTCGGTCAAATGCCTCTATCGCCGCGATCGCGCCAACATGCCGGGCTCGCAGCGCGAAGTGGGCAATGCCGAGCAGGAAGGCGTCGAGTTCGTCTGGCTGTCGGGCCCGCTGGCGTTCGATACCGATGGCGATGGCGCCGCCGGGCGCGTCACCGGTGTTCAGGCACAGCGGATGCGGCTGGGCCAGCCCGACGCGAGCGGCCGCCGCGCGCCCGAGCCCGATCCGGGCAACACCTATGTCGAGCCCGCCGATCTCGTCATCAAGGCGCTCGGTTTCGACGCCGAGGATCTGCCGGTGATGTTCGACGCGCCCGAACTGGGGGTCACGCGCTGGGGCACGCTGCTGGTCGATCGCGCGATGATGACCAACCTCGACGGCGTGTTCGCCGCCGGCGATATCGTGCGCGGCGCGAGCCTCGTCGTCTGGGCGATCCGCGACGGCCGCGACGTCAGCGAGATGATGCACAATTGGCTCAAGGCGCGCGCCGGGGTGAGCGTCGCACGCGAAAGGGCCGCGGCATGATCACACGATTGACGACGATCGCTGTCGCCCTCGCAATCCCGGTGCAGGCGCAGGTGCAGGATGCAGCGTCGCCGGTCGTCGAGAGCGCCGCCGCCGTAGATCCTGCGGCGTTGGCTGCTGCGGCGGACCTCCTCGCCACGATGAAGCTCGACGATACGCTCGATCGCATGTTCGTCGGGATGAGCCCGCTCTTCGCGGAAAGCGTGATCGGCATGTTGAGCCAGAATCCCGCGACCAAGACCAGCGTGGACAATCTGCTTGCCAATGGCGAGGGCGGGCACGACCGGTTCGTCGCGATCCTGTCGCAGGAGTTCATGACCGCGCTCAAGGCGCGTTATCCCGAGATCAAGACTGCCGTAGCGCGCGAATATGCCGCGCGCTTCACCGCTGTGGAGCTCGACGAGATTACGGCATTTTACTCGAGCGGCACCGGGGCGAAGGTGCTGCGGCTGATACCCGAAATCCAGCAGGTGACCGCCGCCGCAGGCAGCGCGATCGGAGAAAAAGCCGGTGAGGAAGCCGGCAGGCGCGCCTTCGAGCGCGCCGAACGTGAAATGCTCAAGACCAATGATCGGCCCTCGACATGACTCAGATCGACCAGCGCACCCGCCTTGCCCGCGACGGCATGTATCGCCCCGATCTCGAATCGGATGCCTGCGGCGTCGGGCTGATCGCCGCGACCGACGGGCGCGCGTCGCGGCGCACCGTTCAGCTCGCGATCGATGCATTGAAGGCGGTGTGGCATCGCGGCGCGGTCGATGCCGATGGCAAGACCGGCGACGGCGCGGGCGTGCATATCGATCTGCCGACCGCCTTTTTCGACGATGCGATCACCTCGTCGGGGCACAAGGCGATGCCCAACCGGCTCGGGGTGGGGATGATCTTCCTGCCGCGCACCGATCTGGGCGCGCAGGAAACCTGCCGCACGATCGTCGAAACCGCGATCATCGAGGCGGGCTATACGATCTACGGCTGGCGCCAGGTGCCCGTCGACGTGTCGGTGATCGGCCAGAAGGCGCAGGCGACCCGACCCGAGATCGAGCAGATCATGATCGCGGGGCCGCTCCCGGATGAACAATCGGCCGCCGAGTTCGAAAAGCACCTCTATCTGATCCGCCGCCGGATCGAAAAACGCGTCATCGCCGCGCAGGTGCAGGGTTTCTACATCTGCTCGCTGTCGTGCCGCTCGATCGTCTACAAGGGGCTGTTTCTCGCGCAATCGCTGTCGGTTTTCTATCCCGATCTCAACGACGAACGCTTCGTCAGCCGGGTCGCGATCTTCCACCAGCGCTATTCGACCAACACCTTCCCGCAATGGTGGCTCGCACAGCCCTTCCGCTGCCTCGCGCACAATGGCGAGATCAACACGATCCGCGGCAATCGCAACTGGATGGCGAGCCACGAGATCAAGATGGCCAGCCTCGCCTTCGGCGCGCAATCGGAGGATATCAAGCCGGTGATCCCGGCGGGCGCGAGCGACACCGCCGCATTGGACGCGGTGTTCGAGACGATCTGCCGCGCGGGGCGCGATGCGCCCACCGCCAAGCTGATGCTGATCCCCGAGGCGTGGAGCGAAACCTCGCCGATGCCGCCCGCGCACATCGCGATGTATCGTTATCTGGCGAGCGTGATGGAGCCGTGGGACGGCCCGGCCGCGCTGGCGATGACCGACGGCCGCTGGGCGGTCGCGGGGATGGATCGCAACGCGCTGCGCCCGCTGCGCTACACGCTGACCGACGACGGCCTGCTCGTGGTCGGCTCCGAAACGGGCATGGTCGTGGTGCCCGAGACGAGCGTGGTCGAAAAGGGCCGGCTCGGCCCCGGCCAGATGATCGCGGTCGATCTCGACGATGGCCACGTGTTCCACGATTCCGAGATCAAGGATCGGATCGCGGGCGACGCCGATTACGCCGCGATGGGCGCCGATTTCATGACGATGGCGGATCTCGCCGACCCCGATGCGCCGCCGCCTGCCTGCCCCTATAACCGCGCCGAACTGACGCGCCGTCAGGTCGCCGCCGGGCAGACGCTCGAGGATATGGAACTGATCCTCGCGCCGATGGTCGAGACCGCCAAGGAAGCGGTCGGCTCGATGGGCGACGATACCCCGCTCGCGGTGATTTCGGACAAGCCGCGCCTCATCAGCCAGTTCTTCCGCCAGAATTTCTCGCAAGTCACCAACCCGCCGATCGATTCCTTACGCGAACGCCATGTGATGTCGCTCCACACGCGCTTCGGCAATCTCGCCAATATCCTCGATCCGGCGGGGCGGCAGAGCCGCGTGCTGGTGCTCGAGTCGCCGGTCTTGACCTGCGCCGACTGGGATCGGCTCAAGACGCATTTCGCCGATGCCGCGGCCGAGATCGACTGCACCTTCGAGACCGGTGGCGGGCCGGAGACGCTGCGCGCCGCGATCCAGCGCATCCGCGACGAAGCCGAACAGGCGGTGCGCCAGGGCAAGAGCGAGATTTTCCTCACCGACGACGCGATCGGGCCGAACCGTGTTGGCATCGCCGGCGTGCTCGCGGCGGCGGCGGTGCATACCCACCTCGTCCGCAAGGGACTGCGCTCCTACGCCAGCGTCAACATCCGCACCGCCGAATGCCTCGATACGCATTATTATGCGGTGCTGATCGGCGTCGGCGCGACCACGGTGAACGCCTATCTCGCCGAAGCCGCGATCCTCGATCGTCACGCGCGCGGGCTGTTCGGCGATCTCAGCGTGGCGCAATGCCTCGCCAACCATCGCAAGGCGATCGAAGAGGGGCTGCTCAAGATCATCTCGAAGATGGGAATCGCGGTGATCTCGTCGTATCGCGGCGGCTATAATTTCGAGGCGGTGGGCTTGAGCCGTGCGCTGGTCAACGATTTCTTCCCCGGCATGCCCGCGAAGATTTCGGGCGAGGGCTATGCCTCGCTCCATCTCAACGCCACGCTGCGTCACGAAAAAGCGTATGACACCGCGGTGGCGACGCTGCCGATCGGCGGCTTCTACCGCCAGCGCCACACCGGCGAGACGCATGCCTATTCGGCGCAGTTGATGCACCTGCTCCAGACCGCGGTGTCGACCGACAGCTATTCGAGCTATCTGCAATTCTCGCGCGGGGTGGCCGATCTGCCGCCGGTCTATCTGCGCGATCTGCTCCAGTTCAACTTCCCCGACGAAGGCGTCGCGGTCGATCAGGTCGAGCCGATCACCGAGATCCGCAAGCGCTTCGTGACGCCGGGGATGAGCCTCGGCGCGCTCAGCCCCGAGGCGCACGAAACGCTGGCGATCGCGATGAACCGGATCGGCGCCAAGGCGGTCTCGGGCGAGGGCGGCGAGGATAAGGCGCGCTACGCCCCGTACGAAAACGGCGACAACGCCAATTCGGCGGTCAAGCAGATCGCCAGCGGCCGGTTCGGCGTGACGGCGGAATATCTCAACGCCTGCGACGAGATCGAGATCAAGGTCGCGCAGGGTGCCAAGCCCGGCGAGGGGGGGCAGCTCCCCGGCTTCAAGGTCACCGAATTCATCGCGAAGCTGCGCCACGCGACGCCGGGGGTGACGCTGATCAGCCCGCCGCCGCACCACGACATCTATTCGATCGAGGATCTGGCGCAGCTCATCTACGATCTCAAGCAGATCAATCCGCACGCGCGGGTGTGCGTCAAGCTCGTCTCCTCGGCGGGGATCGGCACCGTCGCGGCCGGGGTCGCCAAGGCGCATGCCGACGTCATCCTCATCGCCGGGCACAATGGCGGCACCGGCGCTTCTCCGCAGACCTCGATCAAATATGCCGGCACGCCGTGGGAAATGGGACTGTCCGAGGTCAATCAGGTGCTCACCCTCAACGGCCTGCGCGGCCGGGTGCGGTTGCGCACCGACGGCGGCCTCAAGACCGGGCGCGACATCGTGATCGCCGCGATCCTCGGCGCCGAGGAATTCGGCATCGGCACATTGAGCCTCGTCGCGATGGGCTGCATCATGGTGCGCCAATGCCATTCGAACACCTGCCCGGTGGGGGTGTGCACCCAGGACGAGCGGCTGCGCGCCAAATTCGTCGGCACGCCCGAAAAGGTCATCAACCTGATGACCTTCATCGCCGAGGAAGTCCGCGACATCCTCGCGCGGCTCGGGGTCAAGAGCCTCGACGAGGTGATCGGGCGTACCGAATTGCTGCGCCAGGTCAGCCGCGGTGCCGAGCATCTCGACGATCTCGATCTCAACCCGCTGCTCGCCAAGGTCGATGCCGACGAAAGCGAGCGCCGCTTCTCGCTGCCCGGTTTCCGCAACGAGGTGCCCGACAGCCTCGATGCGCAGATCATCAAGGATGCCGCCGCGGTGTTCTCGCGCGGCGAGAAGATGCAGCTCACCTATTCGGTCCGCAACACGCACCGCGCGGTGGGCACGCGGCTGTCGAGCGAGATCACGCGCACGATCGGCATGTCGAAGCTCGCCGACGGGCATGTCACCGTGCGGCTGCGCGGTTCGGCGGGGCAGTCGCTCGGCGCCTTCCTGTGCAAGGGCATCACGCTCGAAGTGTTCGGCGATGCCAACGATTATGTCGGCAAGGGGCTGTCGGGCGGGATCATCGTGGTGCGCCCGGTGGTCAGTTCGCCGCTCAAGAGCCAGGACAATACGATCATCGGCAACACCGTGCTCTACGGCGCGACCGCGGGCGCGCTCTATGCGGCGGGGCAGGCGGGCGAGCGGTTCGCGGTGCGCAATTCGGGCGCGCATGTCGTCGTCGAGGGCTGCGGCGCCAATGGCTGCGAATATATGACCGGCGGCATCGCGGTCGTGCTCGGCGTGATCGGCGCCAATTTCGGTGCCGGGATGACCGGCGGCATGGCGTTCGTCTACGATGCCGACGACAGTTTTGCCCGCAAGGCCAATCCCGACAGCATCGTCTGGCAGCGACTCGCCTCGGCGCATTGGGAGGGCGTGCTGCGCCGGCTGGTCGAGGCGCATGTCGCGGCGACCGACAGCGTCTGGGCGGCGGGGCTGCTCGACGAATGGGATCGCGTGTGCGGCCGCTTCTGGCAGGTCGTGCCCAAGGAGATGCTCACCCGGCTGGCGCATCCGCTTGATGACACCGAGGAATTGATCGCAGCCGAATAGGGGGGCCTTCCGCTTCGGCGGCCGGTGCAGTAACGCCGACCTATGTGGCAGCTCTTTCAATTTCCGCTGTGTCCGTTCTCGCGCAAGGTGCGGCTCCTGCTGGGCGAGAAGGGCGTGGGCTACGAACTCGTGCGCGAATCGCCGTGGCAGCGCCGCGACGAGTTTCTCGACATGAACCCCGCCGGGCAGACCCCGGTGATGGCCGATCCCGAAAAGAATCTGCTGCTCGTCGATTCGATGGCGATCTGCGAATATTTCGAGGAAACGGTTGAAAAGGCGGCGATGATCAGCGGCACGGCGGCCAACCGGGCCGAGATTCGCCGGCTGGTCTCGTGGTTCGATACGCAATTCTACGCCGATATCGTCGCGCCGCTGCTCCACGAACGGATGGTCAAGCGGCTGGTGCATCGTGCGCCGCCCGACGCCAAGGCGCTGCGCGAGGCGATGAAGGCCGCGCTCCAGCATCTCGATTACACCGATTATCTGCTCGATCATCGCCAGTGGCTGGGCGGCGCAACGATGTCGCTCGCCGATCTCGCCGCTGCCGCGCAGATATCGGTCGCCGACTATCTCGGCGGCATCGACTGGAAGGGGCATGAGGCGACCGCGGGCTGGTATCGCGGGTTCAAGAGCCGGCCGAGCTTCCAGCCGCTGCTCGCCGAGCGGATGGAAGTGATCGGCCCGCCCGCGCATTACGCGGTCCACGATTTCTGATGGCCACGCCGCAAGCGAGCTTCGACGATTTCCTGAAAATCGACATCCGCGTCGGCACCGTCGTTACGGCCGAGCCGTTCCCCGAGGCGCGTAAGCCGGCAATCAAGCTGGTGATAGATTTCGGCGCGGAGATCGGCCGCAAGCGCTCGTCGGCGCAGATTACCGATCATTATGCGCCCGACTCGCTGGTCGGGCGTCAGGTCGCCGCGGTGGTCAATTTCCCGCCGCGCCAGATCGGGCCGATGATGTCGGAGGTGCTGACGCTGGGCTTCGCCGACGCGGACGGTGGCATCGTGCTGATCGCGCCCGATCAACCGGTGCCCGACGGCGCGAGAATGGCCTAGGCCCGGCCGACATTTAGGTCAGGTCGAGCCGAAAATGGTGGTTTCTCGTGACCCGGAGCGCAGCGTTCTTCAGTACGTGAGCACCGGAAGCGCGGGAAACCGCCATTTGCAGGCCGGCATGGATTGAATGTCGGCCGGGCCTACATCAATACATATGCTGGCCGCCGTTGATCGACAGCGTCGATCCGGTCACGAACCCCGCATCCTCCGCGCACAGAAAGGCGACGCCGCGCGCGATTTCGTGCGCCTTGCCGAGCCGGCCGACCGGGATTTTCGCGACGATCTTCTCCAGCACGTCGGCCGGGACCGCGGCGACCATATCGGTATCGATATAGCCCGGCGCGATCGCGTTCACCGTGATGCCCGAACGTGCGCCTTCCTGCGCCAGTGCCTTGGTGAAGCCGTGGATGCCCGATTTGGCGGCGGCGTAATTGACCTGGCCATATTGGCCGGCCTGGCCGTTGATCGAGCCGATGTTGACGATCCGCCCCCATTTGCGTGTCCGCATCCCCGGAAACACCGCCTTGGCCATGTTGAAGCAGCCGCCGAGATTGGTGCGCATCACCTCGTCCCACATGTCGTATGTCATCTTCTGCATCGTGCCGTCGCGCGTGATCCCGGCATTGTTGACGACGACATCGACCGGGCCGAGCTCGTCGGCGACCTGCTGGCACCCCTTCTGGCAGGCATCGAAATCGCCGACATCCCATTTGTAGGTCTTGATCCCGGTGCGGTCGGAGAACGCCTTGGCGCGCTCGTCATTGCCCGCATAATTGGCGGCAACGATCATGCCCGCCTCCTTGAGCGCAAGGCTGATCGCTTCGCCGATGCCGCGAGTGCCGCCGGTAACGATCGCAACGCGTGCCATGCCTGTCTCCTTATCTCGTACGGCGCCGGACGGCCCGCCTCACCGACAAAAGCTATGCCGGACTGGCCCACCCTTCAAGCTCGCGCGTAAGCAATGTTTTGAGCAATGCGATTCCGTCGGCGCTGTCGTTGAGGCACGGCAGATAGGCGAAGTTCGTCCCGCCCGCCGCGACGAATGTCTCGCGGCCACGGATCGCCAGTTCTTCGAGCGTTTCGAGGCAGTCGGCCGAAAAGCCCGGCGCGACGATCGCGACGCGGGTGATGCCCTTGGCGGGCAGTGCGGCGAGCGTGGTGTCGGTCGCGGGTTCGAGCCATTTGGCGCGGCCGAAGCGCGATTGGAACGCGGTGACCAGGTCCCGCCCCAGCGCGTCGCTCAGCAGCCGCGCGGTCTTGCGGCAATGGCAATGATAGGGGTCGCCGAGGTCGAGCGTGCGCTGCGGCATGCCGTGGAAGCTCGCGACGATCGCTTGCGGCGCGAAATCGAGCGCGCCCAGCGCGGTCTCCACCGACGCGGCGAGCGCGGCGATATAGGCCGGGTCGTCATGATAGGGCGGCAGGGTGCGCACCGCCGGCTGCCAGCGCATCTGCCCGAGGCTTGCGAACGCACGGTCGTTGGCGGTCGCGGTCGTCGCCGCGCAATATTGCGGATAGAGCGGGGCGAGCAGGATGCGCTCGCACCCCGCCTCCTTCATCGCGCGCAGCCGATCGGCAATCGCCGGATTGCCGTAGCGCATGGCCCAATCGACCAGCACATCGGGCCCGAACGCACCGTTCAGCGCATCGGCCTGCGCGCGGGTGATGACCGCCAGCGGCGAGCCCTCGTCGCGCCACACCAGGCTGTAGGCGTGGGCCGATTTTTTGGGCCGGGTGGTGAGGATGATGCCGCGCAGGATCGGTTGCCAGATCAGCGGTGGGATCTCGATCACGCGCCGGTCGGACAGGAATTCGGCCAGATAGCGCCGCACCGCGCTCGGCTCGGGGGCGTCGGGGGTGCCGAGGTTGATCAGCAGCACGCCGATCCGTTTGGGCGGCAGCGGCGGATGGTCGGGGGGCAGGGTCATGCGTCGTCGAGCCTCAAGGGGAGCGCGCGCAGGCGCACGCCGGTCGCGGCCTGGAGTGCGTTGGCGATCGCGGGGGCAACCGCGGGCACGCCGAGTTCACCCACGCCGCCGGGATCGGCCTCGCTGCGGATCAGCTCGACGATGATGTCGGGCGTGTCGGCGAGCAGCGGCAGGCCAAGGTCGCCGAAGCCGCGGGCATCGGCAAGGTTGTCGGTAAAGCCTGTCGTGGCGCCAAGCGCGGTCGCCATGCCGAAGATCAGCCCGCTTTCGATCTGCTGGCGGACGATATCGGGGTTGATGAGGCGCCCGCAATCGACCGCCGCCACCAATCGATCGACGCGCGGGCGGCCGTCTTCCAGATGCGCCTCGGCGAGCACAGCGATATAGCTGCCGCGGAAGCGGTGGCACGCAATCCCCTGTCCGCTGCCCGCAATCCCGCCCTGCCAGCCGCCGAGCGCGGCGGCGGTCGACAGGCAGCGCGCCAGCCGCGCGTCGCCGCCGAGCATCGCGATCCGGAACGACATCGCCTCGGTGCCCGCGACATGCGCGAGTTCGTCGATGAAACATTCGTTGAAAAAGGCGGTATAGCCGTGCGCGCCGCCGCGCAGATGCCCGGTCGGCACGCCGATCTCGGCGGGGTGATGGTCGACCGCATAATGCGGGATGCGATAAAAGGGCTCGGCGCCCGCCACGGCATAAGCGTCGCCCATGCCGGGCAGCGCGCGCGCCGCCGCGATGGCGGGATCGCGCGGCATCAGCCGCCGGGCCAGCGCCGCGCCGGTGGCGGGCGCGGCGATCTTGGCGAGCCAGCCGAGCAGCCCGCCGTTGGCGGCAAGCCGTCCCGCCATCCGCGCGGCGGCGGCGGGGCGGTAACGATCGTGGCGCAGATCCTCGATCCGCGACCAGATGAGCTGGACCGGGCGCTTGAGCCGGTCGGCGAGCAACGCGGCCTGTTCGGCGACCTGATGTTCCAGATTGGCGCCGAAGCCGCCGCCGATCTGCATTGGATGGACGGTGACGCGATCCTCGGCGATGCCCAATGTCGCCGCCGCCGCCGCGCGCGCGAGGCCGGGGGCAAGCGTCGGCAACCACAATTCGAGGCCCTTGTCGGTGCGCTGGGCGGTCGCGGTCATCGTCTCGATGCCGGCGTGGACACCCAGCGCGACGCGGTAATCGGCGGTGACGATCTGCGCGTCGCGAAAGACGGCGGCGAGGTCGCCCGCCTTGGCCATCCGTTCGCCCTCGCCGTCGAGCGCGGCCTCCAGCGCGGCGTCGATCGCGGCCGAATCGACGATTGCGCCCTTGGTCTCGAACCGGGGGCTGAGCGCATCGAGCGCGCGGTTGGCCGCCCACCAATTGTTGCCGACGGCGGCGACCCAGCGCGGGTTTTCGATCACCGCGGACACGCCGGGAATGCGTTCGGCTGCCGCCCGATCGACGCGTACCAGCCGCGAATCGCCCACCGGGCCTTGCCGGATCGCGGCATAGACCATGCCGGGCAGCCGGATGTCGCCCGCGAAATTGGCCGATCCATCGACCTTGGCGGGCACGTCGATCCGCGGCAGCGACTGGCCGTAGAGCCGCTCGCCCTCGCCGCTGCGCAGCGGGGCGGGGTCGGGCACGTCCTCGCCCGCGGCCTCGGCCGCAAGCACGCCGAAGCGCAAGCGATCGGTGCCGTGGACGACGAAACCGTCGGCGGTGCCGCACGCCTGCCAATCGACGCCCCAACGCCGCGCGGCGGCCTTGCACAAGGCGACGCGCGCGGTGGCGCCCGCCGCGTGGAGCGCGGCCTCGAACATCCGCACCGAGCTCGATCCCGCCGTCAGCATCAGCAGCGCCTGCTCGGCATGTTGCGCGCGCAATGGCTTGGGCAGCGCGCCGAGCACGCCCCCGAACAATTCGCTCGCCGCGATCGGGTTGGCGTACAGCGGGTTGAGCGGCGCGGGTTCGACGCCGACGGTGCGCCAGTCGGCGCCCAGTTCGTCGGCAACGATCTGCGGCAGCGTGGTGGTGACGCCCTGCCCGTGCTCGGCCTGCGGCACCACCACGGTGATATGCCCGTCCTCGCCGATCTTGAGCCACGCGCCCATGATATGTTCGCCGCGCGCCGCGGTCAGGTTGGCGGCATAGGTGCGCGGCCACACCGCCCAGGCGACGAGCAGTCCAACGCCCGCGCCGCCGCCGATCAGCAGCGTGCGGCGGTTGAAATGCCCCGGTTTGTCGTGATTGGCCATGCGCCCGACGCTGTAGCCGATCGCCCGCGCCACTCAAACCGTTCGTGCTCAGCCTGTCGCCACCAGTGCGCGGTAATGGTCGCGCAAGCGCACCTTGTCGATTTTCTCGGTGCCCAGCCGCGGCAGCGGATCGGGCGATACCCAGAGGTGCGCGGGCAATTTGAACTGTGCGATATGCTCGGCGAGATAGGCGCGCAAAGCGGCGTCGGTCAGCGCCGCGCCCGCGCGGTAATGGATCACGGCACCGGGCACCTCGCCGAATCGGGCGTCGGGAATCGCGAACACCGCGCATTCGGCGACCGCGGGGTGGTGGTAGATCGCGGCCTCGACCTCGAGGCACGAGATATTCTCGCCGCCGCGGATGATGATGTCCTTCTTGCGATCGACGATGAACAGATAGCCATCCGCATCGAGCAGGCCGATGTCGCCGGTCAGGAAATAGCCGTCGTCGGTCACCGCGCTGCGCGTCGACGCGGTGTCGTTCCAATAATGTTTGAAATTGCACACCGATCGGATCGCGATCTCGCCACGCGCGCCCTGCGGCACCGGGCGGCCCGCACCGTCGAGGATCGCGAGATCGACCAGCGGGGCCGAGGCGCGCCCGGTCGAATCGGGCTTGGCGAGATAATTGTCGCGCCAATTGCCGCAGCCCACCGCATTGGTTTCGGTCAGGCCATAGCCGATCAGCGGTGCCCCGCCGCCCATTTCGTCCCTGATCCGCCGGACATGCTCCACCGGGCGCGGCGCGCCGCCCGCGGCGAAATCGGTGACCCTGGACAGATCGTACTGGCCGCGATTGGGGTGGGTGAGGATTTCGTAGCTCATCAGCGGCACGCCGACGAAATAATTGATCGCCTCCGCCTCGATCAGCCGCATCGCTTCCTCGGCATCCCATTTGGGCATCAGGACGAGCTTGCGCCCCATCGCGAAGCTCTGGAGCATCACCGGGATTTCGGCGGTGACGTGGAACAGCGGCACGGTGAGCAGCGTCGCGGGCTGGCCCTGGGGCGGGTTGCCCTGTTCGGTCGCGATCCCGAGCATCACCAGCGCCTGCGCCAGATAATTGTAGGTCGCCTGCACCACGGCGCGATGATCCGACAGCGCTCCCTTCGATCGCCCGGTCGAGCCCGAGGTGAACAGGATCGTCGCATCGTCGTCGCCGCTCAGCGCGGGGAGCGACGCCTCGGCGGTGGCGCGGTGCGTCACCGGCGCGAGCGCCTCGGCGAGCACCGGACGGTCGTCGATCGCGATCACCTGCGTCGCCAACGCGGCCCCGGCGATGCGCTGGGCGCGGGGCGGATCGGCGAACACCAGCCCGCAATCGACATCGCGAATCGCCTCGGCCAGTTCGTCGGCCTGCCACCAGCCGTTGAGCAGGCAGGCGATGCCCCCCGCCATCAGCACGCCCATGTACAGCGCGATCCACGACGGCGAATTGCGCATCGCGATGCCGATCCGATCGCCCTTCTTGACGGCGAATCCCGCCACCAGGGCGCGCGCCACGCGCTCGGCCTCGGCGTGGATCTGGGCAAAAGTGATCCGTTCGGCGCCTGCGACGAGGAAGGTCGCCTCGGCATGTTCGCGGCAATAGTGCGCGAAATAATGCGGCAGCGCGGGCGGGGCCGAGGCGATCATCGGCAGCGTCTGGCCGTTCACGACGATCCCGGTCAGCGGCAAGGGGCCCTCCGGGTCAGTCAGCCGCGCGATTCCGGCCTCCATCCTGCGGTCGAGTTCGGTCGCCATACCTCTCCCCTTGGTCTTGTCGTCTCTGCTCCTTATGAAGGCCTGTCTCTTCGGGGAAAAGCCTTTGATCCTGACCCTTCTCGCGCAAGCCGTTACCGACATCCAGCATATCCGCTGGACCGACCTCGGCCTCGATCCCGTTCTGCTCTCGATTGGCGGGCACCCGATCCTGCGCTGGTATTCGCTGGCCTATATCGGCGGCATCCTCGTCGGCTGGTGGTATCTGCTCAAGCTGCTCGCGCAGCCCGGCGCGCCGATGGCCAAGCGCCATGCCGACGATCTCGTCTTCTACGCGACGATCGGCATCATCCTCGGCGGGCGGCTCGGCTATGTGCTGTTCTACGCCCCCGGCATGCTGCTCGATCCGCTTCAGGTCTTCAAATTGTGGGATGGCGGCATGTCGTTCCACGGCGGGGTGATCGGCACCAGTCTGGCGATGATCCTGCTCGCGCGGCGCCATGGGCTCGCCTGGCTGCGCGTCCACGATTATATCGCGTGCTGCGTGCCGTTCGGGCTGTTTTTCGGGCGGATCGCCAATTTCATCAACGGTGAATTGTGGGGCAAACCCACCAACGTCGCCTGGGCGATCATCTTCCCGCGCACCGGCAACGATGTCGCGCGCCACCCCAGCCAGCTCTACGAAGCCGGGCTCGAAGGGCTCGTGCTGTTCGCGATCCTCTGGTTCTGCTTCTGGAAGACCAGGGCGCGGTACGATCCGGGCAAGCTCACCGGCATCTTCCTCGTCGGCTATGGCTGTGCGCGGTTCTTCGTCGAGTTCTTTCGCGAGCCCGATTCGCAATTCACCGGCACCTTCTTCGCGACCACGATCCATATGGGGCAGGTGCTGTGCATTCCGATGATCCTCGGCGGGATTTACCTGATCGCCACCAGCGCCGGCCGTCGCCACCGCGTCGAGCCGATCGCGGGGGGCGAAAGCGTCGCCTGACATGAACGATCAAGGGCCCGATGTGGCCGAAGGCAGTTTGGCGGATCGCCTCGCGCGCGCGATCACGCTCGCGGGGCCGATCCCGCTCAGCCGCTTCATGGCCGCCGCCAATGCCCATTATTATGCGACGCGCGATCCGCTGGGCGCGGGCGGCGATTTCATCACCGCGCCCGAGATCAGCCAGATGTTCGGCGAATTGCTCGGGCTCGCGCTCGCCGATCTGTGGCAGCGTGCGGGTAGCCCGGCGGTCGCCTATGTCGAACTGGGGCCGGGGCGCGGCACGCTTGCGGTCGATGCGCTGCGCGCGATGGCGAGCGTGGGGCTCAAACCCGCGATCCATCTGGTCGAGACCAGCCCGGTGCTCCGCGCAATCCAGCAGGAGCGATTGCCCGAGGCGGTCTGGCATGCCGATCTTGCGACGCTGCCCGACGACATGCCGCTGCTCGTGGTCGCCAACGAATTTTTCGACGCGCTGCCGATCCGCCAGTTGGTGCGCGCCGGCGACCGCTGGCACGAGCGGCTGGTGGCGTGTCAGGACACGTTATTCCTCCCGATCGGCGGTCCGCCGCTGCCCGATGAGGTGATCCCCGAGCATCTGCGCGACGCCCCCCACGGCGCAGTGCTCGAAACCTCGCCCGCGGGTGTCGCGATGATGCGCGCTCTCGCGGCACGGCTGGCGGCGCAGGGCGGCGCGGCGCTGGTGGTCGATTACGGTTACGACGGCCCCGCGCTCGGCGACACGCTGCAAGCCGTGCGCGGCCATGCCTATGTCAATCCGTTCGAGGCGCCGGGCGAGCATGATCTCACCGCGCATGTCGATTTCGGGACGCTCGGCGCGGCGGCACAGATCGCGGGCGCGGCGGTCCACGGGCCGGTCGATCAGGGCCAGTTCCTGACCGCGCTCGGGATCGGCGCGCGCGCCTCGCGACTCGCGGCCTCGGCGCCCGAGCGGGCGGGTTCGGTCCATGCCGATCACGATCGCCTCGTCGCGCCCGATCAGATGGGGGCGTTGTTCAAGGTGTTCGGCGTCACCCACGCCAACTGGCCGGCACCGGCGGGGCTGGCATGATCGTCTATCGCGATGCGCTGCCCGCCGACGGCCCCGAACTCGCCCGGATGGCGGCGCGCAGCTTCACCGAAACCTTCGGTACGCTCTACCGTGCCTCCGATCTTGCGGCGTTTCTCGGCGCCGCGTTCGGCGACGAGGGCCTGCCCTCGCAGATCGATGCCCCCGGTTACGCGATCCGGCTCGCGACCGAGGACGGCAAGATCATCGGCTTCGCCAAATTGGGGCCGGTCGACTTCCCCGGTGATTGGCCCGCAGCCGCGATCAGCCTCCACCAACTTTACGTCCTCGGCGGCTGGCACGGTGAGGGCGTCGGCCCCGCGCTGATGGTATGGGCGATCGCGCACGCCCGGCGCGCGGGGCATAGCGACATGATCCTCTCGGTCTATGTCGACAACCATCGCGCACGGCGGTTCTACGAACGCTACGGCTTCGTCGAGGTTGGTGCCTACACCTTCATGGTCGGCGATCATCAGGACGACGATCACATCATGCGGTTGGCGCTGTGAGCGGGGTCGAGGCGCTGCGCGCCCGCGCGCTGGGAAGCGTCCCGCACGGCTTTCTCGGCCGTGGCGGCGGGGTGTCGCAAGGCGTGCACCATGGGCTCAACGTCGGGCTCGGCTCGGATGACGACACGCGCGCCGTCGCGCAGAATCGTGCGCTGGCGGCCAGCGCCGTGCTCCCCGGCGCCGCGCTGGTGACGCTCCATCAGGTCCATTCGGCCGAGGCGCTGGCGGTCACCGCGCCGTTTGCCGACGCCGCCCGCCCGCACGCCGACGCGCTCGTCACCGACCGGCCGGGGCTGGTGCTCGGCATCCTCACCGCCGATTGCGCGCCGGTGCTGTTCGCCGATGCGGCCGCCGGCGTGGTGGGGGCGGCCCATGCCGGGTGGAAAGGCGCGCTCGGCGGCGTCACCGATGCCACCATCACCGCGATGGAAGGCCTCGGCGCCGATCGTGCACGGATCGCAGCGGCGATCGGCCCGTGCATCGCACGCGCCAGCTACGAGGTCGATGCCGCCTTCGTCGCCCGGTTCGAGGCCGCCGACCCTGCCAACGAACGCTTCTTTGCCGCCGGTCGCGCAGGCCATCACCAGTTCGATCTCGAAGCCTATGTCGCGCACCGCCTCGCCGCCGCCGGGATCGGTCGCGTCGAGATGCTGGGTGAGGACACCTATGCGCATGCCGCGCGTTTCTACTCATACCGCCGCGCGACGCATCGCCGCGAACCGAGCTACGGCCGCCAGATATCGTTGATCGGCCTCGGCTGACGGGTATCGCGGAACGAATAGTATCGTTAGATACGACCTATTCGCAGCGATAAGAATAAGAGGACGGCATGCCCGACAGCACCAATGAAGAGGCGGTCCTCCCCGCCATCACCCCGCGTCGCAATCCCAAGCCCGCGATCGACGAGATCGGCGGCCACAAATTGAAACCCTCGACGCTGATGATGGGCCACGGCTTCGATCCCGCGCTGTCCGAAGGCTCGCTGAAGCCGCCGATCTTCGCGACCTCGACCTTCGTTTTCCCGAGTGCGGCGGCCGGCAAGCGCCATTTCGAGGGGATCACCGGCAAGCGCCCCGGCGGCGCCGAGGGGCTGGTCTATTCGCGCTTCAACGGCCCCAATCAGGAAATCCTCGAGGATCGCCTCGGCGTGTGGGAGGATGCCGAGGATGCGCTGAGCTTCTCGAGCGGCATGTCGGCGATCGCCACCTTGTTCCTCGCGATGGTCAAGCCCGGCGACACGATCGTCCATTCGGGGCCGCTTTATGCCGCCACCGAAACGCTGATCGCGCGCGTGCTCGGCAAGTTCGGCGTCCATTTCCTCGATTTTCCCGCCGGGGCCAGCCGGGCGGAGATCGATGCGGTGCTCGCCAAGGCCAATTCGGGCCGCGTCGCGCTGATCTATCTCGAAAGCCCCGCCAACCCGACCAACGCGCTGGTCGATGTCGAGGCAGTGCGCGCCAGCCGCGATGCGATCTGGGGGAATAGCGAGGAAAAGCCGCCGATCGCGATCGACAACACCTTCCTCGGGCCGTTGTGGCAAAAGCCGCTCCAGCACGGCGCCGAGATCGTCGTCTACAGCCTCACCAAATATGCCGGCGGGCACAGCGATCTGGTCGCGGGCGGGGTGCTCGGCACCAAGAAGCACATGGACGTGATTCGCGCGATGCGGAACACGATCGGCACGATCACCGATCCCAACACCGCGTGGATGCTGCTGCGCAGCCTCGAGACGCTCGAACTGCGCATGACGCGCGCGGGCGAGAATGCCGCCAAGGTGTGCGCCTTCCTGCGCGATCATCCCAAGATCGAGCGCGTCGGCTATCTCGGTTTTTTGAAGGACGATGCGCAGGCCGATATCTTCCGCCGCCATTGCACCGGCGCGGGCTCGACCTTCTCGCTCTATATCAAGGGGGCTGAGAAGGAGAGTTTCGCCTTTCTCGATTCGCTTCGGATCGCCAAGCTCGCGGTCAGCCTCGGCGGCACCGAAACGCTGGCGAGCCACCCCGCCGCGATGACGCACCTGTCGGTGTCCGACAGCCGCAAGCAGGCGCTGGGGATCACCGATAATCTGGTGCGCATCTCGATCGGGGTCGAGGATGCCGACGATCTGATCGCCGATTTCGACGCTGCTTTGAAAAAGGTGTGATGCCTTCCGTTCGTGCTGAGCCTGTCGAAGCACCGCTCGTCTAAAAGCGAGATCGGCCCTTCGACAGGCTCAGGGCGAACGGAGGCGCGTGACGACCCCCTATTTGATCTTCCACACCCGGATCGGCGATTTGGCGGGCATCGCCACCGGCTCCAGCCAGTCGAAGGTCTTGCCCTGCGCGAGCTGGTCATAGAACCCGCCCGGCGATCGCGCGCGGTAGACGGTCGATTCGGGCATGTTGGGGCACACCATCAGCAGCGTCGCATGGTGCTTCTTCGCGATCGCGCGGAACCGCTCGGGGCTGCCGCCGAAGCCGTGCTGGACGTCGAGGATCGCATCGCCATTGCGGTGATACGGCCCCGCGATCGCGTCGTGATGCGTCAGCGTAATCAGCCGCGGCCCCAGATCGACGAAGGTGAACACCACCTGCGGCGGCAATCGATCGAGCGGCGTGAGCGACGGGATCGTCGGACACGTCCGGCTGGCGCGGCTGATGATCTTGGTGCGCGCATTGGGCCGGTCGATCGGCAGGTAATTGACCATCAGGCTCGCGAAAAAGCCCGACAGCAGGAGGAACCCCGTCACCGGCCCTGCCACGCGCACCAGCACCGACGGCTGGCGGCGGAACCACGGCAGGACGAACCATGCCAGCGCGGTCACGCCCGGCACCGCGAGCAATTGCGCGGCCGGCCCGGCGCGCACCTGCCACAGCAGCATCGCGGTCGCAAAACCGCTGAACAGGGTCACCGTCACCCAGCCGACCAGATTGTCGTTGCCGCGCGCGCGCCAGGTCGCGATCATCCCGCCGATCAGCCCGATCACCGGCAGCGCCGCGATCGGGAAGGCGGCACGGAACGGATGTTCGTAGATCGGCTTGGCCTCGCGGACATGGTTGAGCCAGGTCCGCGCGAGTTCGGGCGACACCTGCTCGGGCCGCCCCAGACATTGCGGGAAGACGAGCGCGAAGCCGATCGCGATCGCGCCGCCCGCCAGAATCGCGAGCGCGCACCGCACCGAGCGCGCGGCCGGGTTGGCCAAGGCCAGCACCAGCAGCAGCGCGCCCGCCGCCACCATCACGCTCAGCCACACCGGGGTCAGCGCGTCGCAGCGCAGCGCCTGATTGGCGTTCGAGGCGAAGGCGGCGAACCCGGCTGCGCACCCCCCGCCGAGCGTGACGGCATAAGCCGCGAGCCGGGGCGCTTCTGCCCGGTCCCAGATCCAGCGCAGCGCCAGGATCGCGCCCGCCATCGCGCAATAGGGCAGCATCTCGAGCCCGATCGTCAGCGATACCGCGCTCGCCAGCCCGACCATCAAGCCCCCGCGCCGCCGGGCATCGTCGGCCAGGCCGGCGACGGTCAGGCTCAGCATCGCGAGCTGCCAGCCGTGATGGTCGATCCGCATCGGCAGGAACATCGGCAGCATCACCCCGCAGAACAGCAGGAAGACGAGCGCGAGCGGCCACAGCAGCGGGTGGACCAGCCGCCGCGTGGTGAAGGCGAGCCCGGCCATCGTGATGCTCAGCGGCAGCAGCGGCGCGATTCCGCACGCCAGCCGCTCGGCCTGGCCGGTGCCGACGAACGGCTTGAAGATCAGGATCAGCGCCGCGATCGGCAGATCGACCAGCCGCGACCAATGGATGTCGAACCCCGCGGGCGGATTGAGCCGGTACTGACGCAGATCGTACCAGCCCTGCCCATCGAGCAGCCCGCGCACCTGCATCAACCGCATATTGTCGTCGGTATCGCCCAGCGACAGCCAGTGGATCGCGCCCCAGCGCTGCGCGATATACCAGATCGCGATGGCCAGCCACATAATCAGCGTCAGCCGCAGCCAGTGGCGATCGAGTTCCTCGAGCGGCTTGAGGCCGCGGCTGCTCTGTCCGGTCAAAGTGCTTCCCTCACGCTCTCGCGGTCATTAGGGCGGGGCTCGTACAAAGGGCAAGGCGAACGTGACGGCGCTTCTTCGGCAAGTCGACATGTGGCGGACGAGCGGGCTGTTCGGCCAGCTCGTGCGGTTCGGCATTTCGGGCGGAATCGCAACCCTGCTCTATGCGCTCGTCTATTCGCCGCTCGCCGGCCTGGGGATCACGTCCGAACAGGTCGCCAACATCGCCGGCTATCTGGTCGCGGTCGCCTCGGGTTATGTCCTCCACAGCAAATGGAGCTTTCGCGGCCATGGCGGCGCCGCGACGCAGACGAGCTGGCGCTTCTTTCTCGTCTCGCTGATCAGCTATGCGATGAACACCTTCTGGGTGTGGCTGCTGACCGACGACGCGGTCCTCGCCGGGCCGTGGTGGTGGCCGCTGATCCCGGTGCTGTTCGTAACGCCGCTCGTTACCTTCGCGCTCAACCGCGTCTGGGTGTTCAAAAGCTGATGGGCGCAATGCTGATGGCCGGAATCTGATGGAACGCATCGTCTACGATCGTATGGCCGCGCACGATTCGACGCATTGGTGGTATCGCGCCCGCCGCGACGTGCTTGCCGATTATCTCACCCGCTACGGTGCGTTGCCGGGCGACGCGCGCCTGCTCGAAATCGGCTGCGGCACCGGCCACAATCTGCCGATGCTCGCGCGCTTCGGCGAGGTCGATGCGATCGAGATCGATGCGGCGGCGCGCGCCATCGCCACCAGGCGTCTTGGCAAGCCGGTGGGCGACGCGCCGCTCCCGACGCTGCCCGGCGTTTCCCGCGCTTCGTACGATCTGATCGCGGTGCTCGACGTGATCGAACATATCGAGGATGACGTGGCGGCGCTGCGCGGCATGGCGGAATGTCTCGCCCCCGGCGGCAAGATCCTCATCGCCGTGCCCGCGCACCAATGGATGTGGAGCGCGCACGACGTCGTCAACCACCATCATCGCCGCTATTCGAAAGCGACGCTCGGCAAGGCGATTGCCGATGCCGGCCTCACCCACAACGGCCTGCGCTGGTTCAACGCGCTGCTTTTCCCCGCTGCGGTGGCCGCCCGCGCGCTCGGCAAGCTCACCGGCAAGGACGACAGCGACGATTCGCCCCCACCCAAACCGATCAACGCGCTGTTCGAGGCGATCTTCCGCACCGAACGCCACCTGCTCGGCCGCGTGCCGCTGCCGCCGGGGCTGTCGCTGATTACGCTGGCGGAGAAGCCGCGCTGAGATTCCTGGGTTCCCGCTTTCGCGGGAGAACGGCACCTATCAATTCACGGTCTAATCCAGAAACGGCGCCGCCACCTCATCGCGCACCCGGAGCAACCGCCCGGTCGCGCGGTCGAGCAGCGCCCAGGTCGTCACTGCCTGCACCTTGACGGCGCCGTCGCCGCCCACGAACCGCACATGCCGATCGAAGCGCGCGCCGCGCGGTGGCTCGGGCACCCAGGTCTCGCCCGTCACCTGCTCGCCCACGCCGACATTGCCGCGATAATCGATCTCGTGGCGCGTCACGACCCAGATATAGGCGGCGCGATGCTCGGGCGGCGCCACCGCCTCCCAATGCGCGATCGCGAGCCGCTGGATCCACGCGACCCACACCGCATTGTTGACGTGGCCGAGTTCGTCGATGTCGGCCGCCGCCGCGGTGAAGACCTGCGGGAACCGGCTCATCGCCTGCCTGCCGGGATGTCCGGTCGGGAAGGCGGCTGGCCCCTCACAGATCGGCGGCCTTCATCTGGGTGATCGGCGCGGCGAGTGGCTGGTGCGCGGCGAGTTTGTCGATCAGGCCGTCGATATGCGCGTCGATTATCAGCAGGTCGCGATGCTGCGCGCGCACGAAGCCGGTCTCGGCCATCTGGTGCCAGAAAGCGATGAGCTGGTCGTAATAGCCAAAGGCGTTGAGCAGCCCCACCGGATCGCGGTGATAGCCAAGCTGCGCCCAGCTCAGCGCTTCCCACAATTCGTCCATCGTGCCGGTGCCGCCGGGTAGCGTGACGAAGCCGTCGGCAAGGTCGGTGAAGCGCTGCTTGCGCTCGTGCATCGTGTCGACGACGTGAAGCTGGGTCAGCCCGCGATGCGCGACCTCGGCATTGACCAGCGCCTGCGGGATCACCCCGATCACCTCGCCGCCCGCGTCGAGCGCGCTATCGGCGATCGCGCCCATCAGCCCGAGCCTGCCGCCGCCGTAGACGATTCCGATTCCCCGCGTCGCGAGCGTGCGCCCCACCTCATGCGCGAGCGCGAGGAACCGCGGATCGGACGGTGTGGCCGAGCCGCAATAGATTGCGAGACGGTTCAGGATGTCGCTTTCTGCCATTTGTAAATTAAACAAGCCCCGATCGTCGCTTCGTTCAGGACGCTCTCGGGGACGACGGGCTCATAGGACGCGTATGAAGGAGAGTAACTGTTAATTACTGTTCCATCTGGTCGATACCGCACAACGGTAATTGTTTTCGCCTTCTCTTCATCGCATTTGAAGTAGTATAAGCGCTTGGATTGTCGTGCTGTTTCTGACGGGTCTTTTGAATAATCTATTTTAACCCATGCCTTTATGGCTCTTGTTGCATAGCCGTCTTTTACCTCCTGAACGCTGTCCGTGTCGAGATACCAGACTGCCTCGGTCGTCGAAACCGCCACCTGTACCCACTCTGCCGAGTAAGCCGGCACTGCCCACCCAGCGATTAGCGCTATCAGCCAGCGCGATATTGATTTTGCCATCTGTCGTCTCCCCCAATTACCCTTCCAGCATCAGCGTCGCGGTCGCCCTGGCGCTTGCCACCACCCCCGGGATCCCCGCGCCGGGGTGTGTCCCCGCGCCGACGAAATAGAGGTTGGGGATATGGTCGTCGCGGTTGTGGACGCGCAACCATGCGCTCTGCGCCCGTGTCGGCTCAAGGCTGAACGCGCCGCCGAGATGCGCGCTCAAATCATGCGCATAGTCCTGGGGGTCGTAGCTGAATTTGGTCACGATCCGCGCGTGGATGTCGGGGATCAGCCGGCGCCCGACCTCATCGAGGATGCGCTTCTCCAATATCGGCCCGATCCTGTCCCAATCGACCGGAAGCTTGCCCAGATGCGGCACCGGCACGATGGCGTGGAAGGTCGAATGCCCCGGCGGGGCAAGGCTCGGGTCGGTCACGCTCGGGTGATGGAGATGGATCGTGGTATCCTCGCTCAGCACGCCATGGTCGTAAATATCGGTGAGCAGCCCTTCATAGCGCGGCCCGAACAGGATCGAATGGTGCGGGATCCCCGGCCACGTCCCCTTGATCCCGAAATGGACGCGGAACAGCGAGGGCGAGAAGCGCTTGCGCTCCAGCCGCGCGCGCACCCGCTGTGCGCTGCGCGAGCCGCGCAACAGGTCGCGATAGCTGTGCATCACGTCGGCATTGCTCGCCACTGCCTCGGCGTCCGCCGTCCAGCCGCTGGCGGTCGTCACGCCGGTCGCGCGGTCGCCCAGTGTCGCGATCTCGGTCACCGGGTCGCCGAGCCGTAAGGTGCCGCCCAGCCGCTCGAACTGCGTCACCATCCCCGCGACCAGCCGGTTGGTGCCGCCTTGCGCGCACCACAAGCCGCCCTCGCGTTCGAGCTTGTGAAGCATTGCGTAGATCGCGCTCGTGGTGAACGGATTGCCGCCGATCAGCAGTGTCTGGAACGACAGCGCCTGGCGCAGCTTCTCGTTGCGCACGAAGCGCGAGACGATGCCATAGATCGATCGCCACGCCTGATGCCTGGCCAGCGCGGGTGCCGCGCGCGCCATCGATCGCAGATCGAACGTGCCATGGCCGAGCCTGGCATCGCCATCGGCATAGACGGCCCGCGAATAATCGAGGAACCGGCGATAGCCCGCGAGATCGCCGGGCTCGAGCCTGACGATCTCGTTCGTCAGCGCGGCATCATCGGTCGCATAATCGAAATGCGTGCCGTCGCGCCAGTGGAGCCGGTAGAAGGGTGATACCGGCAGCAGCGTCACATCGTCGGCGATATCGCGACCCGACAGCGCCCATAGATCGCGCAGGCCATCGGGGTCGGTGATCGCCGATGGCCCCGCGTCGAAGGTGAAACCGTCTTGCTCCCGGAAATAGGCGTGCCCGCCGGGCTTGTCGCGTGCTTCGACGATGGTCGTCTCGACGCCAGCCGATTGCAGCCGGATGCCCAGCGCCAGCCCGCCGAACCCCGATCCGACGATGATCGCGCGGCTCATGGCGCGCGGCCGAAAATGGCGGCAGGCGCACACCCGCTGGAGACGGGCGTGCCGGTCAGGATGCGCATCTAATCCCCTATGATCGAGCGGCCGGCATAAAAACGTCCGACGCGCGGCGGATCAAGCCTGTAGAAGGGTTTGCATCGCTTGTAACGTGCCGCGACCGCATTGCCGCGGCTCGTTGCGGCGGACGTGCCTCGGATATCGCAACGGAGCGAATAGTGCGACACCGCGTTACTGCCTTACGTCGCTTTCACGGAGCCCGCGTTTGATCCGCCACTTTCTTGTCGCGCCCGCTGCCACCGCGGCCGCCGTTCTCGCCGCTCAACCCGCCACCGCACAGGATAGCACCACCGCCGATCGCTCGATCGACGGCGATAGCATCACGCTCGGGGCGGGGCTCGCCTATGTCCCCGATTATGAGGGGTCGAACGATTACCGCGTCGCGCCCGGCCCCGGCGCGATCGGATCGATCGACGGGTTTGCGTTCACGCTGGCGGCCAACCGCGCGAGCGTCGATCTGATCCGCAATCGGCCCGGTCCGGGCTGGGATTTTCAGGCCGGGCCGATCGCGGTCGTCAATTTCAACCGATCGACCACCAAGAGCATCGACGATCCGCGGATCAAGGCGCTGGGCAAGGTCGATACCGCGATCGAACTCGGCGGCTATATCGGCATCGGCAAGACCGGCGTCGTCACCAGCCCCTATGACAAGCTGTCGGTCTCGCTGAGCTGGCGCCACGATGTCGCCGGTGGGCACGACAGCGCGATCCTGCAACCATCGGTCACCTATTTCACCCCGCTCAGCCACAAGGCGGCGATCGGCTTGTTCGCGTCGGCCGAACATGCCGGCAAGGGCTATGCGCGCAGTTATTTCAGCGTCGATGCGGCGCAATCGGCGGCGAGTGGCCTGCCGGTTTATCACGCGTCGAGCGGGTGGAAGAATTATATGATCGGCACCATCGCCACCCATTCGCTCACCGGCGATCTGCTTCACGGGGTCAAGCTCGTCGCGGCAGGCACCTATCGCCGGATGCTGGGCGATTTCGGCGACTCGCCTGTAGTGTCGATCGCCGGGTCGCGCGACCAGTGGATGGGCGCGGTCGGGCTCGCCTATACGTTTTGAGCGGCGGCACCGGCCCGCGCCCCCACCCACCCTTGCCCTTTCGGCCCCGGGGGCTAGACTGGCGCCTTATCCCCGGGGGGCCGCTGTGTGGCGGCTGAGAGGCAGACTGGATCTGCGACCCGCTGAACCTGATCCCGTTAACGCGGGCGGAGGGAGGGAAGCGGCTTTCAGATGAAAGCCGTCGCCTCGCTCCGATAGACAAGGAGCGATGCGCCATGGCCGATATCCCTGCAAAGACCGAGATCGGTGTCACCACCGGCCCGATCCGCGGCAGCCGCAAAGTCCACGTCCCGGCGCGCACCGGCAGCGGCGTGCGCGTTGCGATGCGCGAGATCGATCTCGATCCCGGCTGCGGCGAGCCCCCTTTGCGTGTCTACGACACTTCGGGCCCCTATACCGATCCGGCGGCGCATATCGACATCATGGCCGGCCTGCCCGCGCTGCGGCGTGACTGGATTCTGGCCCGCGGCGACGTCGAATCGTACGACGCGCGACAGGTCCGACCAGAGGATAACGGCCTGTCGGGCCCCGATCGCTCGGCGGGCGTGCCGCAATTCCCCAATGTGGTGAAGCGCCCGCTGCGCGCGAAGCCCGGCGCGAATGTCAGCCAGATGCATTATGCGCGGCGGGGCATCATCACGCCTGAGATGGAATATGTCGCCGAGCGCGAAAATCTCGGCCGCGAGATCGCGCGCGAGCACATCCGCGACGGGCAGGATTGGGGCGCCAGCATCCCCGATTTCGTCACCCCCGAATTCGTCCGTGACGAGGTCGCGCGCGGCCGTGCGATCATCCCCAGCAACATCAACCACCCCGAATCCGAGCCGATGGCGATCGGCCGCAACTTCCTCGTCAAGATCAACGCCAATATCGGCAATTCCGCCGTGGCGAGCGATGTCGCGCAGGAAGTCGAGAAGATGGTGTGGTCGATCCGCTGGGGCGCGGATACGGTGATGGACCTCTCGACGGGGCGCAACATCCACGACACGCGCGAATGGATTCTGCGCAATTCGCCGGTGCCGATCGGCACCGTCCCCATCTATCAGGCGCTCGAGAAAGTCGGCGGCATCGCCGAGGAACTGACGTGGGAAATCTTCCGCGACACCCTCATCGAGCAGGCCGAACAGGGGGTCGATTATTTCACGATCCACGCCGGCGTGCGGCTGCCCTTCGTGCCGATGACGGCGAAGCGCGTGACGGGCATCGTCAGCCGCGGTGGCTCGATCATGGCGAAATGGTGCCTCGCGCACCACAAGGAAAGCTTCCTCTACGAACGGTTCGACGAGATCACCGAGATCATGAAGGCGTATGACATCGCCTATTCATTGGGTGACGGCCTGCGCCCCGGCTCGATCGCCGACGCGAACGACGAAGCACAATTTGCCGAACTCTATACGCTGGGCGAACTCACCAAGCGCGCCTGGGATCAGGACGTGCAGGTGATGATCGAAGGCCCCGGCCATGTGCCGATGCACAAGATCAAGGAGAATATGGACAAGCAGTTGGAGGCGTGCGGCGAGGCGCCTTTCTACACGCTCGGGCCGCTCACCACCGATATCGCGCCGGGCTACGATCACATCACCAGCGGCATCGGCGCGGCGATGATCGGCTGGTACGGCACCGCGATGCTCTGCTATGTCACCCCCAAGGAGCATCTGGGCCTGCCCGATCGCGACGACGTCAAGGTCGGCGTGGTGACGTACAAGCTCGCCGCGCACGCCGCCGATCTCGCCAAGGGCCACCCGGCCGCCAAGGTCCGCGACGACGCGCTGAGCCGCGCGCGGTTCGAGTTCCGCTGGCGCGACCAGTTCAACCTCAGCCTCGATCCCGACACCGCCGAGCAATATCACGACCAGACGCTCCCCGCCGAAGGCGCCAAGACCGCGCACTTCTGCTCGATGTGCGGCCCCAAATTCTGCTCGATGAAGATCACGCAGGAAGTGCGCGATTTCGCTGCCAGGCAGAACGCCGGCGTCGACAGCTTCCTGGCCAGCATACCGCCACGGGAGGGGGATCAGCCCCAGATTGGTGGAGGGGTTGCGCCGCTCGACGAGGCGGCCGCGGAAGAGGGAATGCAGGCGATGAGCGAATTGTACAACGAAACCGGCCGCGAACTGTACATGGGCTCTGGCGGGCGGGAGCACGATTGACGCCGAAATCCAGGGGCGGCGGTATGCCGCCGACCCCTGGGCGGCTCACCTGATTCTCACGCCGTGTTTACGGTGGCAGTCCACCAAATCACCACATCGAGCGACGGCTTAATAATGATACCGGCACTGCGCGACCTCGAGCGTCTGCGCGTCACCCTTGCCGCTTACCCGATACACCAGCCGGTGTTCCTGATCGATGCGTCGCGACCACCAACCCGAAAGGTTGCCACCCAGCGCCTCGGGCTTGCCGGTTCCTTTGAACGGGTGCCGCCGGCATTCCTCGATCAACGCGTTGACCCGATCGAGTTTCTTGCCGCCGATATCCTGCCAGCTGAGATAGTCAGCCCATGCGTCCCGATCGAACGCGATCTTCACGGCGCAATCAGTTCGCGCTCTTCGCCTTCGCCGGCATTGAGACGCTCAATCGCGCCGAGCAGGCGGGCCGCGTTCTTGGGTGAACGCAGCAAGTAAAGCGTCTCCTCGATCGATGCCCATTCGCTCTCGGAAATCAGCACCGCGCCTTCGCCGCGCTGGCGAGTGATCGCGATCGGTGCCCGGTCGGCGATCGCCTGATCGATCACCGACTTGAGGTTTTCTCGCGCTTCGGAATAGCTGATCGCCTTCATGGGGATTTATATGGACAATGTTTTGTACAATATCAACAAAGGCGGACGGTATGTACAGGCGCGCATATCCCCTCCGCGTGCGTCCGCCCGGGTCGCGCACCGAGCATGATTGTCTTGTTCACCCGCGGCCCCGGTCACGCGCTCACGTCGCGCTTACCACCGCTCACCGCAATACCCCGCACGCGCGCATCCGGATCGCGTACCACAGCAGCAGCACCGCCCCGATCCACAGCGCGGCGGTGAAGGCCATGCCGGCGGGAGTGTTGAGGCTCGCGGGCATCGCTGACACGCCGAACTGATACACCGTCCCGATCACCAGCCCTGCCAGCGAGGCGGTGAACGCCCACACCGCCCAGCGGTTCGCCAGCAGCAGCAACAGCGATCCCAGCACCGCGCCCCACACGCCCACCGCCCAGGCCACCGTCATCACCGGCGGAAAGCTGTCGAACCACGCGAGCTGTTCGGGGGTGAAGTTGGCGAGATAGGCCGCATTGTGCGTCTTGGTCATCACATAGTCGACCGCGCCGCCCGCATTCCATATCAGGCTCAGCACGCCCACCGCCCACAGGTGCCAGGGCCGCCGCGCCACCGCGTCGTCATCGCTTGCCATCGCCGTCGTCCTCTCCGCACACGCGTCGTTGGCGCGCCGGCAGAAATAGTATCACGATACGACGAACAGAGGAACTGGCGCGCCAATGCGAGCGTTGATGGGGTTGACCGGGAGGAAGTTGTGGAAGCGGTTATCTATCTGATTGCGATCCTCGGCTGCGGTGATGGCGCGCAAAGGTGCAGCCAGCAGCGCGTCGAACCCACGCCCTACGCCACGATTCAGGCGTGTCGCGCGGCGCTGCCCGAGGCGCTCGCGCGCAACACCGACATCGATTATCCCACGATCGCTGCCGATTGCCGCGCCAGCGGCCCGCTTATCGCTGCACGCCCCGCCGCCCCGCTCGGCTGACCGCCTTCTGCTTCCGTTCGTGCTGAGCTTGTCGAAGCACCGCTCTTTTTGGCGCCTGCCTGCCCTGCTTATGCGTCCACCCCCAATTGCCACAGCACGAAGGCGTGCTCCTCGGCCGCCTCGCGCAAGCTCTCGAACCGCCCCGATTTGCCGCCGTGGCCTGCGCCCATATTGGTCTTGAGCAGCAGCAGGTTGGCGTCGGTCTTGGTCGCGCGCAATTTGGCAGCCCATTTGGCGGGCTCCCAATAGGTCACGCGCGGATCGTTGAGCCCGCCCGAGATGAACAGCGGCGGATAGCCTTGCGCCCGCACATTGTCATAAGGCGAATAGCCGCGGATCAGCTCGAACGCGGCCTTGTCGGTGATCGGATTGCCCCATTCGGGCCATTCGCCCGGCGTCAGCGGCAGCTCGGCATCGAGCATCGTGTTGAGTACGTCGACGAACGGCACGTCGGCGATCACCGGGCCCCATAGATCGGGATCGGAATTGACCACCGCGCCCATCAATTCGCCGCCTGCCGATCGCCCCGCGATCGCGATCCGGCCCTTCGCGGTCCAGCCCCGGTCGATCAGCCCTTTCGCCACGTCGACGAAATCGGTGAAGGTGTTGGTGCGCTTCTCCAGCTTGCCGTCGTGATACCATTGCTGGCCCAGATCGTCGCCGCCGCGGATATGCGCGATCGCATAAGCGAAACCGCGATCGAGCAGGCTGAGCCGCCCGGTCGAGAAGCCCGGCGGGATCGCCATCCCGTACGCGCCGTAGGCATAAAGGAACAGCGGCCGCGATCCGTCCATCGGGAAACCCCTGGGATAGACGATCGACACCGGCACCCCGGTCCCGTCGCGCGCCGCGATCGTCAGCCGTTCGGTCGCATAGTGCGCGGCGTCATAGCCGCTCGGGATTTCCTGCACCTTGAGCGTCGTCAGCCCGCCGCTCGCGACATCGTAATCATACACCGTCCCCGGCGTGACCATCGATTCATAGCCGATGCGCAGGCTCGGACAGGCATATTCGGGGTTGCTGCCCAGCCCGGCGGCATAGCTCGGCTCGGGAAAGGCGATGCGGCGCGACGCCGCCGTGGAATCGTACGAATGGATCTCGATCTGGTCGAGCCCCTCCTCGCGCCCCTCGACCACGAAATAATCGGCGAAGCACGCCATGCCGGTCATGTAGAAATGCGGGCTCGGCGCGATCCGCTCGGTCCATACGGCCGGATTGTCGATCGGCGCGGTCACCAGCCGCCACATCGGATCGATATCGTTGGTGTGGATGAACAGCGTGCCGTCATGCTCGTCGACATCATATTCGCGCCCCGGCTGGCGCGGGGCGACAAGGATCGGTTCGGCGGTAGGGTCGCTCGCGGGGACGAGCCGCACTTCGCTCGTCACATGGTCGCCGGTGGCGATGATGATCCACTGGCGCGACTGCGTTTCGGAGACGCCGACGCGATAGCCCTCGTCGGCCTCGTGATAGAGGACAATATCCTCGGCCGGATCGGTGCCCAGCCGGTGCAGCCGCGCATTGTCGGTCCGCCATTGCGCGTTGGCGAGCCCGTAGAGGAAGCCGCTGTCGTCGGCGGTCCACACGATCTCGGAGAGCATCCCCGGAATCACATCGGGCAGATGCGCGCCGGTCTCGAGATCCTTCACATGGATGGTGAAACGTTCCGACCCATTGTCGTCGATCGCATAGGCCAGCAGTTTGCCGTTGTTCGACACCGAAAACGCGCCGAGCCGGAAATAGTCCTTGCCCTCGGCCAGCGCCGGCTCGTCGAGCAGCAACTGGTCCGCGCCGCCGCCGACGGGCTTGCGCCACCATTTGCGATATTGCCCGCCGGTCTCGAACGCGGTCCAGTACAGCCAGTCGCCGTCCTTTTGCGGTACGCTCGAATCGTCTTCCTTGATGCGGCCCTTCATCTCTTCGTACAGCCGGTCGACCAACGCCCGGTGCGGCGCCATCTCGGCCTCGAAATAGGCATTCTCCGCCTCGAGATAGCCGAGCACGTCCTTGTCGGTGACCTCGGGATACCCCGGGTCCCTGATCCACGCCCAGGGATCGTCGATCGTCACCCCATGCGCGGTGAACGAATGCGGGCGCTGGGCCGCGACGGGCGGGGAAAGGCGATGGCTCATACCCGCAGCCCTATCGCGACCGCCCCCTCGGCGTCGAGGGGGGCATCGCCGATTGACGGCACCCTGATCGTGGCCTTAAGGAAAGCGACTTGCGTTAATGGGCGCGAACAAGGAGCGGGATGATCCGACGATTGGCATGTGCCGGGCTCGTCCTGTTTGCGGCCGCACAGGTCTCGGGCGAGGATATGATTCCCCCCGATCTCGCGGCCGAGGTCAATCCCTTCATCGGCACCACCAATGGCGGCAACGTCTATCCGGGGGCCACCATGCCGTTCGGGATGGTGGCGTTCAGCCCCGAGGCGACCCCGCTGCCGGGCCGGAGCTTCCCGATCGCCGCGCCCGGCGGTTATGAATGGCGCGCCAACGGCATCCGCGGCTTCGCGCTCACGCATCTGTCGGGCACCGGCTGCACCGGGGCGAGCGGCGATATTCCGATCATGCCGGTGACGGTACCGGTCGAGCGCTCGCCGTCGTCGGTCGCGGCCGGGCTCGGCTATGCCAGCCTGCTCGATCACGCCAGGGAAAGCGCGAGCCCCGGCGCCTATGCGGTGACGCTCGACAATCGCGTGCGGGTCGAACTCGGCGCTACCAACCGCACCGCGGTCGGCCGCTTCATCTTTCCGCAAGACCGTCCCGCCAACCTCCTGTTCCGTACGTCGGACAGCGAAGTCGGCAGCACCGCCTCGACGATCCGCATCGATGCCGAGCACCGCACCGTCAGCGGCTCGGTGACGAGTGGTAATTTCTGCGGCTATCTCGCGCCCGATCGGCGCGAGAGCTATTACACACTCCACTTCGTCGCGACGTTCGATCAGCCGTTTACGGTCGGCGGTACGTGGCGCGACGATCAGGTCGTCAAAGGCGCGACCGAGGGCGGGGGCGGCACCACCTACGGCACGCACGGCCACCCGCCCGCGGGCAAGGGGGCGGGCGGCTGGATCGGCTTCGATGCCGAAAAGACCCCGGCGGTGACGATGCGCGTCGGCATTTCCTATGCCGATGCAGCGGGCGCGCGCGCCAATCTGGAGCGCGAAAGCCCGGCGGGCACCAGTATCGAAGCGACGCAGGCGGCGACGCGCGCCGCGTGGAACCGTGCGCTTGGCCAGATCCGCATCACCGGCGGATCGCGGGCCGACCGCACCGTTTTCTACACCGCGCTCTACCACAGCCTGCTCGGCCAGAACCTCTACAGCGACGCCGACGGCCGCTATCGCGGTTTCGACGGCGCGATCCATCGGCTCGCCAAGGGGCAGCACGCGCAATATGCCAATTTTTCGGGCTGGGACGTCTATCGCTCGCAGCTCCAGTTGGTGACGCTGCTCGATCCGCAGCGCGGGTCGGATATCGCGCAATCGCTGCTCAATCAGGCCAATCAGAATGGCGGCGTGTGGGATCGCTGGACGCATCTGACCGGCGCGACCGGCGTGATGAACGGCGATCCCTCGCCCCCCGCGCTCGCGGCGATCTACGCCTTCGGTGGCCGCGCCTTCGATCTCAAGGCGGCCTACGCCTCCTTAAAGCGCGCCGCGACCGTACCGACGGACAAGGATCTCAGCCGCACCGGCTGCCCGGTGCTGTGCGTCGGCCAGCGTCCCGGCCTCGATCAATGGCTCACGCTCCATTACATGCCGGTGGGCGCCCCCGGCTGGGGCTCGGCGTCGGACACGCTCGAATTCGCCGCCGCCGATTTCGGCCTCGCCGAACTCGCGCGCGCCGCCGGCGACAAAGCGGGCGAGCGCCAATTCCGTGAACGCTCGGGCTGGTGGCGCAATCTGTACAACCCCAGGGCGACGCCCGAGGGCGGCTATATCCAGCCGCGCAACGCCGACGGCAGTTGGCCTGCGTTCGACCCCGCGTCGGACGAAGGCTTCGTCGAAGGGTCGGGCGCGCAATATCTGTGGATGGTGCCCTTCGATCCCGCCGGGCTGATCGAGCAACTCGGCGGCAGGGAGGCCGCGACGCGCCGCCTCGACGCCTTCTTCCGCACCCCCGTGGGCGGCTGGGCGGTCACCAAAGCGGGGCCGCTCCATGCCGAACTCGATAACGAACCCTCGATCGCCGCGCCCTGGCTCTACAATTTCGTCGGCCAGCCGTGGCAGACGCAAGCGATTGTCCGCGCCGCGATGCGCCGGATCTGGACCGATAGCCCCGGCGGTATTTCGGGCAATGACGATCTCGGCCAGATGTCGTCCTGGTATGTGTGGTCGGCGCTCGGCCTCTATCCGCTCTATCCCGGCCGCGCCGAACTGGTGATCGGCAGCCCGCTGTTTCCCGCCGCGACGATCGACCGCCCCGGCGGCCGGATCGCAATTCGCGGGGTCGGCGCCGCCCCCGACGCGCCCTTTGTCCAGGCGCTCGCCGTCAACGGCAAGTCCAGCGACCGCGCGTGGCTTCCCGCCGGTTTCGTCGCCACCGGGGGCACGCTCGATTTCACGCTCGGCACCAAGCCCGATCGCCACTGGGCCAGCACCACGACGCCGCCCTCGTTCCACTGATCATCTTTTGTTTGCCGTTATTTCCGAGCCGCCAGATGATTCCATCTGGCTCGACATCACTCTACTTGCGCAGGTGCTTCGCGAAGAAGCGGGTAACCACGTCGAACAATTGCTTCGATTCGGGCAGATCGGGGTCCATGTGAAACGCATGGGGCAACCCCTCCCACACGTGCAGTTCGGCATCGACCCCCTGCGCCACCAGCCGCGAATGCGTATAGACGGTCGAACTCAGCGCGAAATCGCGCGTCGCGGTCGCGAGCAGCGTCGGCGGAAATTTGGCGAGCAGGCCAAGCGAGCGTGCCGGAAAGGCCAGCGGATCGTCGGGCGACACGCCGTGGAAATAGGGGTTCACCGCCATGGTGTGCGCCGAGGTGTCGTAGACCATCCGCGAAGAATCGCCCTCGGTCCAATAGACCCCGCCTTCGCACAGCATCGCGATCGCGCCGGGCAGCGGCAGCTTCTGATCGATCAGCCACGCGACGCTCTGCGCGGTGAGCAGCCCGCCCGCCGAACAGCCGGAAATGCCGATGTTGCGCGGATCATAGTGCTTGATCAGGTCGCGATATACCGCCGCGACATCCTGGCTCGCGGCGGGAAAGGTGAAATCGGGGCCTTGCCGGTAATCGACGCTGACCACCTTGATCCGCCCGATCGCGGCGATGGGCATCGATTCGACCCGGCTCAGCGTCCGCGCGCCGCCCATGAACGCGCCGCCATGCACGTTGATCAGCACGCGTCGCCGGTTCTCGGGGGCCACCCCGCCGCGCGGCGTGACCATTTCGGTCCGAACCCCGCCGATCACCTGATCCTCGATCGAGACGTCGAACAGCGTCTGCAACCGCCGGTACGCGTTCGACGCGTAAAAGGCTTGCGCCTCGCACTCGCGGATCGCGGGAATCTGGTCGTTGGGCGCGCCGGCCATCGACGGGCACGATCGCGGGTCGCCTTGCTCGGGCGCCGGATTGCGCTGTGCGGCAAGGTGCTGCCGCGTCTCCGCGCTCAACAGCGTCGATTCGGGGATCGCGATCGCGGGGGCGTGGATCGTCCCGTCGGCGTCCACCGTCTGCGCGGCGGCAGGGGCGATGGCAAGCCAAGGCGCGGCGGCCAGCGCCAGACTGCGGGAGATCCAGCCCCTCGGCCAGCCCCTCGATATGCCGATGTAGCGCATTGGCGTCCTCCCCTGCGGGCGCGTGTAGCAGCAATAGTTCCATACAAGAAATATTATTTTGTATGTGAGACGCGACGGTGCGGTGCGATCCTTGCCCCTCCGATCGGTGCAGCCTGTCCTACACGCTGGAAATCTGCCACAAGGGGCGCCTCAGCGATGCCCGCCCGTGCCCTGCATCCGGGGTGAGGAAGGGTGCCGCGCCAGAGCGTCAACTTTGTCAACTTGAGAGCGCTCGCCAACACCAGTTCGAGGAACCTGCATGTCCACTTATGCTGCCCGACTCGAGGCCCTTCGCGCGCAATTGAAGCGGCAGACGCTCGATGGTTTCGTCGTGCCGCTCACCGACGAGCATATGAGCGAATATGTCGGCGCCTATGCGCAGCGCCTCGCCTGGCTCACGGGCTTTGAAGGTTCGGCCGGCAGTGCGGTGGTGATGCCCGAACAGGCCGCGATCTTCACCGACGGGCGCTACACGCTTCAGGTCCGCCAGCAGGTCGATGGCAGCCATTGGCAATATGTGCCCGTGCCCGACGTCACCATCGCCGATTGGCTGGCGGAGCACGCCGCCGCCGGCGCGCGCGTGGGCTATGATCCGTGGCTTCATACGCGCCACTGGGTCGAACAGGCCTCGGCGGCACTGGCTCAGGTCGGCGCGGCGCTGGTGCCGGTCGAACACAACCCGATCGATGCCGTCTGGGCCGATCGCCCCCAGCCGTCCGATGCCAGGCTCGCGGTCCAGCCCGATGCCGCCGCGGGCAAGTCCTCGGCGCAGAAGCGGCAGGAAATCGCTGACTGGCTCGCTGCGGAGAAGGCCGACGCGGTCGTGCTCTCGGCGCTCGATTCGATCGCCTGGGCGCTCAACGTGCGCGGCGGTGATGTCGCGCACACGCCGGTCGCGCTTGCCTATGCGATCGTCGCGGCCGACGGCACCGCCGATCTCTACGTTGCCCCCGATAAAGTGACCGATGCGGTGCGCCAGCATCTCGGCAATGCGGTGCGCCTCCATGATCGCACCGCTTTTGCGCCCGCACTCGCCGGGTTCGCGGGGCGGCGCATCGCCGCCGATCCCGACAATGCCGTCGCCGCGATCTTCGACGCGCTTGAGGCGGGCGGCGCGACCGTGCTGCCCTTGCGCGATCCCGTGGTGCGCACCAAGGCGATCAAGAACGCGGCCGAGATCGCGGGCCACCGCGCCGCGAGCGTCCGCGACGGCGCCGCGCTCAGCCGCTTCCTGCGCTGGGTCGAGGAAACCGCGCCCAACGGCGGGCTGACCGAGCTCGATTGCGTCGCCAAGCTGCTCGACTTCCGTCAGGCGACGGGCAAGCTCAAAGACACGTCGTTCGACACGATCTCGGCCACCGGTGCCCACGGCGCCAGCCCGCATTACCATTCGACCCCCGCATCGAATGCCGAACTCAAGCCCGGCGACCTGTATCTGGTCGATTCGGGCGGCCAATATGAAGACGGCACCACCGACGTCACCCGCGTCCTGTCGATTGGCGAGCCGACCCACGAGATGAAGGATCGCTTCACCCGCGTGCTCCGGGGCAATATCGCGCTCGATAGCGCCTTGTTCCCGCCTGGCACCAACGGCGGCCAGCTCGATGGTTTCGCGCGGCGGCCGCTATGGGAAGTCGGGCTCGATTATGCGCACGGCACCGGTCACGGCGTCGGCGCGTACCTCTCGGTCCACGAAGGCCCGGCGCGGATCGCCAAGCCCAATTATCCCGGCGGCGGACCCTCGGTTCCGCTCGAACCCGGCATGATCCTCTCGAACGAGCCCGGCTATTACAAGGAAGGCGAATACGGCATCCGCATCGAGACGCTGGTGCTCGTCGTCGAGCGCGCGGTGCCGCGGGGCGACATGCCGATGCTGGGGTTCGAAACGCTGACGTTCGTGCCGATCGAACGCTCGCTGATCCTGCCCGAACTGCTCAGCGCGCGCGAACTGGCCTGGCTCAACGCCTACCACGCCAAGGTGCTGGAAAAGATCGGCCCCGAGCTGGACGGCGACGACCGCGCGTGGCTCGAAGCCAAATGCGCGCCGATCGGGTAGCGCATATACATGCCGTTCGTGCTGAGCCTGTCGAAGCACCGCTCTTTCTTGCGCTGGAAGAAAGCGAGTCGGCCCTCCGACAGGCTCAGAGCGAACGGAAGGGCCTACCGTTCGAGCGTCGCCATGAAGCGGACCTTGGGATAGCGATCGGCGACATAGCCGATCTCCCACGCGGTCTTGGCCATGAAGACGGGATTGCCGTCGCGGTCCCTGGCCATCGCGCCGCGGTTGAGGTCGGTGAACGCCTTGAGGTCGGCGGCATCATCGGCCGCGACCCAGCGCGCGGTTTCGAACGGCGCGATTTCGAGCGCGGCGCCGACCTTATATTCGGCCGCGAGCCGGCTCAGCAGCACGTCGAGCTGGAGCTGCCCGACCACGCCGATCACCCAATTGGCGCCGATCTCGGGGTAGAAGACCTGCGTCACGCCTTCCTCGGCCATGTCGTCCAGCGCCTTGCGCAACTGCTTGGTCTTGGTGGGGTCTTTCAGCACCACGCGGCGCAGGATCTCGGGTGCGAAATTGGGCAGTCCGGTAAAGCGCACCGCCGCTTTCTCGCTCAGCGTATCGCCCACCCGCAGCGTGCCGTGGTTGGGAATGCCGATGATGTCACCCGGAAACGCCTCGTCGGCCAGCTCGCGATTCTGCGCGAAGAACAGGATCGGCGAATGCACCGCGATCGGTTTGCCATGCCCCGTCGGGGTCAGCTTCATGCCGCGCCTGAAGGTGCCCGAGCACAGCCGCATGAACGCGATTCTGTCGCGATGCTGCGGGTCCATATTGGCCTGTACCTTGAACACGAACCCCGTCACTTCATTATTGTCGGGGGCGATGGGGGCCGGCTCGGCGGGCTGCGATCGCGGCCCCGGCGCATAGGCCGCCAGCGCATCGATCAGTTCGGCAACGCCGAAATCCTTGAGCGCCGAACCGAAATAGACCGGGGTCAGATCGCCATGCTGATACGCCGCCGCGTCGAACGCCGCATAGCCTGCCCCGGCCAGCTCGATTTCGTCGCGCGTCTCCTCGGGCAGCGTCGGCGCGTCCTCGATCCGGCCGTGGAAATCGCGGCTCGGCCCGTCGGGGCGCGCGATGCGATTGCGGGCGATGTCGTACACCCCCTCGAACGTGCCGCCCATGCCGACCGGCCAGCTCATCGGCGCGACGTCGAGCGCAAGCACGTCGGCGATCTCGTCGAGCAATTCGAACGGTGGCCGCCCCTCGCGATCGACCTTGTTGACGAAGGTGATGATCGGCACGTTGCGCAGCCGGCACACCTCGAACAGCTTGCGCGTCTGCGCCTCGATTCCGCGCGCCGCGTCGATCACCATCACCGCCGAATCGACCGCGGTCAGCGTGCGATAGGTGTCCTCGCTGAAATCCTCATGTCCCGGCGTGTCGAGCAGGTTGAAGGTGATGCCCTCGCGTTCGAACGTCATCACCGACGAGGTGACGGAGATGCCGCGCTGCTGTTCGATCGCCATCCAGTCGGAGCGCGCCCGCCGCGCCGCGCCGCGCGCCTTGACCTCGCCGGCGAGATGGATCGCGCCGCCCTGAAGCAGCAGTTTCTCGGTCAGTGTGGTCTTGCCTGCGTCGGGATGCGCGATGATCGCGAAGGTACGGCGGGGAGAAGGGGTCATGCGGGGGCCCATAATGCATGCCGGCGCGGGCTGGCATCTTTTTATTGGAAAGGGGGGTGTGGGGGCTACGCCACCAGCGTCACGGCCATCCCGATTCGCTTGTCCTGGCCCGGCGGAATCGTGAACACGCCGGGCTTGGAGCGGAAGTCGCCGGTGAAATCGTGCGGGTCGGCGATGCCGTGCCACGGCTCGATGCACACGAACGCCGCGCCCGGCTTGGTCCAGATGCCGAGTGCGGGCGTATCGGGAAATGCCACGTCGAGCGCTGGGCCCGCGCCGGCGCCGTACCGCACGCTGCTCGAGTGCACGGGGTCCCAGATCAGCGCGTCGTCGGTAAACAGCGCATCGTCGAGCGCCAGGACGCGCCCCTCCAGCGGCGAGCGGCGCGCGCGGTCGGCGATCAACCCCTCGGCATCGACGCGCTTGAGCGCCCCTGGCTCGTCGGTCGAGAAGGTGATCATATGGTCGCCGCGCGCCGCGCCATAGGGCAGCGGCCAGGCGAATGCCGGATGGAAGCCGAATTGCGCAGGCATCACGATGCCCGACCGGTTGGTGATCCGCGCGTCGATCGCCAGCGTCGCCGCGGTGATCGTGAAGCCGATCTCAAGCGCGAAGGCATAAGGATAATGCGCCCGCGTCGCGGCGTTGTCGGTCAACTGGAAACGCGCGCTCGCGGCGGTCGTCTCGATCACCTCGAAGCGATGATCGCGCGCAAAACCGTGCTTGGGCATCGCGTAGCTCTTGCCCGCGAGCCGGATCGTCCCGTCGCCAACGCATCCGATCACCGGAAACAGGATCGGCGCATGCTTGGGCCAGAACGCCGGATCGGCGTCGGTCATCAGGTCGCGGCCGGCGGCATCGCGCAGATGCGTCAACTCGGCACCCATCGGATTGATCGCCGCCGACAGCCGGTCGCTGGCAATCCCGATCATGTCGTGGTCCGTCATCGCCGACCCTCCGCGGTTGAGTGGTGCCTCCCCGACGCATTGCCGGGGCGCCGTGGCTTTATTGGTCGCGCGCTACCTGAAAGCCAGCGAACGACTGGCTCACGGGCATCAGTTCGAGCGTGTTGATGTTGAGGTGCGGCGGCAGCGTGGCGACCCATAGCATCGTATTGGCGATGTCCGCGCCCGTCATCGGGTTCGCGCCGCCATAGAGCGTGTCCGACGCCTGCTGGTTGCCGCCGGTGCGCACGACGGTGAATTCGGTTTCGACCATCCCTGGCTCGATCGAGGTCACGCGCACCCCGGTGCCGGCGAGATCGGATCGGATCGCGAGGCTGAACTGGCGCACGAACGCCTTGGTGCCCGCATAGACGTTGCCGCCCGGATAGGGATAGGTACCCGCGACCGATGCGAGGTTGATGATCGCCCCCTTGCGCGCGATCAGCGCGGGCAGCAGCTTGCGCGTGATCGACACCAAGGCGGTGACATTGGTGTCGATCATCGTCTTCCACTGATCGAGCACGGCGTCCTGCGCGGGCACCGTGCCGAGCGCGAGCCCGGCATTGTTGATCAGCAGGTCGATTGCGCGAAAGCTCTCGGGCAAGGCATCAAGCGCGGTATCGCGCGCGCCCTCGTCGCGCACGTCGAACGCGGCGCCGTGGAAGGAATCCCCCAGTTCGGCCGCCAGCGCATCGAGCCGCGCGCGGCGCCGCCCGGTGCCGATCACCCGCCACCCTGCGCCCACAAACGCCCGCGCGGCGGCCTCGCCGATCCCCGCGGTCGCGCCGGTGATAAGAGCTGTGCGCATGGATGGTCCTTTCGTCTTCGAATAGCGTGCCTTAGCGCCTGTGGGCGCGCGGTCCAACCTGTCCAATCGTCACCCCGGCCTTGTGCCGGGGTCCGCCTAGATGCAGGCTCGTCGCGTGGCGATAGAGCGAACCCCGTGCGTCTATATCCTCGCGCGGCGTTATCACGGCACGCTCTATACAGGCGCGACCTCCAACCTCGTTGGCAGAATCATTCAGCATCGCGAGGGCGCATTCGAAGGTTTCACCAAGCGTTACGCCATCCGCACGCTGGTCTATTACGAGGTCGCGGAAACGATGGAAGCGGCAATCCAACGCGAGAAGCAGATCAAGCGCTGGCGCCGTGAGTATAAATACAATTTGATCGAGCGACTCAATCCGACGTGGGACGACCTCGCGGTGGGCCTGGGCTTGCCGCCTCTGCCGGGATGAATGCGGCGAAGCGGCCCCCGGCACGAGGCCGGGGTGACGCAATCCTTACCCCCTCAGCACCGCGCCGAGCTTGGCCGCTACCGCCACCACCTTGTCGGCGATGCCCTTGATCTCGGCGTCGGTGAAGCTCTTGTCGGCGGGTTGCAGCGTCACCTCGACCGCCATCGAGCGGACGTCGTCGCGCGCGAACAGATCGAACAGCCGCGCCGAGGTGATGGCCTGTTTGTCGGCACCCCTGATCGCGCGGACAAGCGTGTCGGCGGCGAGATCGGCGGGCACGGTGAACGCGAAGTCGCGCGTCACCGCCTGCAACGCGGGCGGCGCATAGGCCGGGCGCATGAAGCCGGTCGAACGCTTGCCAGGAATCGCATCGAGATACAGCTCGACCGCGGCGACCGGCCCGTCGAGATCGAACGCCTTGAGTGTCGCGGGATGCACCATCCCGAACGCCGCGAGCACGGCCTTGGGCCCGAGCCGCAGCGTTCCCGATTGCCCCGGATGCCACGCCGTGCCCGCGTCACCGAACACCTGTAGATTGTCCACCGGCGCGCCCGCCGCGGCGAGCAACGCCAGCGCCTCGGCCTTGGCATCGAACGCATCGAAGCCTTGCGCCTTGCCGGTCGCCCAATGCCGCGCGCGGCGATTCCCGGCGAGCACCACGCCCAGGCTCGGCCGCTCGGCATCGGCAAGGTAGCGCCGCCCGATCTCGAACAGCCGCACGCTCGTCGCGCCGCGCTTGAGATTGCGTTCGGCCGCGGCAAGCAAGCCCGGCAGCAGCGACGGCCGCATGACCTTCAGATCCTCGCTGATCGGATTGGCCAGCGTCCACGCCCCACCGCCGAACGGCGCGGCTTCGCTGTCGGCGAGGAAGCTCCACGTCACCGCTTCGTCGAGCCCGCGCGCGGCGGCCGCGCGGCGGGCGCGGCGTTCGAGCTTCTGCTCGGGCGTGGCGGTCGGCCGGGCAACGCCGGGCGCGCGCGCCAGTGGCACCGGCGCCACCTTGTCGATGCCCTCGATGCGGATCACTTCCTCGACCAGATCGGCCGGGCCATCGACGTCACGGCGCCAGCTCGGCACCGTCACGGCCCAATCGGCGTCGACGGTGAAGCCGAGGCTTTCGAGAATCGCCTGCTGGCGATCGGCGGGGATCGCCAGCCCGCCCAGCGTCTCGCTGCGCGCCGGATCGTAGCCGATCGTCCGCGCGCGCGTCGGCGGCGTGCCCGCGCGCGTGATGCCGCTCGCCGTGCCGCCGCAATGATCGAGCACCAGTCTTGTCGCGATTGCCAGCCCGTCGTCGAGGAACGCGGGATCGACCCCGCGCTCGAAGCGTGCCCGCGCATCGCTGGTCAATCCCAGCTTCTGCCCGGTGCGTGCGACATGATCGGGGTCGAAATAGGCGCATTCGATCAGCACGTCGGTCGTGCTGTCGGTCACGCCCGATTCCTCGCCGCCCATGATGCCGCCGATGTCGTGTGCCTGCACGTCGTCGGCGATCACGGTCATGCCCGCGTCGAGCGTATAGGTCTTGCCGTTGAGCGCGAGCACGGTCTCGCCCGCGGTTGCCGCCCGCGCGACCAGCGCGCCCTTGATCTTCGCGCGGTCGTAGACGTGGAGCGGCCGCCCGAGATCGATCATCACGAAATTGGTGATGTCGACCAGCACCGAGATCGGTTTCTGCCCGATTGCGTTGAGCCGCCGCGCCATCCATGCGGGCGCGGCGCCGTTGGTCACGCCCGACACCGCCTGCGCGTAGAAGGCGGGGCAGCCGGCCGGATCGTCGGTGCGCACGTCGGGGCCGGGGCCTTCGCCCACGACCGGTTCGATCGTGTCGCGCCGATAGACCTCGGCCAGCGGCCTGAGCGTGCCCAGCCCGGCTGCCGCAAGATCGCGCGCGATGCCGCGCACGCCCATGCAATCCTGCCGGTTGGGGGTGATCGACACGTCGATGACGGGATCGTTCAAACCGGCGTAATCGGGGTAAGCGGTGCCGACAGGGGCATCCCCAGGCAGTTCGATGATGCCCTCATGCCCTTCGCCGATCTCGAGTTCGCGCGCCGAACACATCATCCCGTTCGAGGTGACGCCGCGGATCGCGGCGACCTTCAGTTCGAACCCGCCGCCCGGCACGTATGCGCCCGGCGGGCCGAACACCCCGATCAGCCCCGCGCGCGCATTGGGTGCGCCGCACACGACCTGCAGCGGGCCGTCTCCGGCATCGATCGACAACACCTGAAGCTTGTCGGCATCGGGATGCGGTGCCGCGCTCAGCACCTTGGCGACCTTGAACGCGGCCAGCGTTTCGCCCGGATTGTCGACACCCTCGACCTCGAGCCCGACGCGGGTCAGCGCCTCGACGATCTCGTCGAGCGCGGCATTGGTGTCGAGATGCTCCTTGAGCCAGCCCAGCGTGAACTTCATGCGCCGACTCCCCCCGACAAGGTGGGGACGTCGAGCGTCGAGAAGCCGTAATGTTTGAGCCAGCGCAGGTCGCCGTCGAAAAACGCGCGCAAATCGTCCATCCCGTATTTGAGCATCGCCAGCCGGTCGATCCCGCAGCCGAACGCGAAGCCCTGCCATTCCTCCGGATCGAGCCCGCACGCGGCGATCACCTTGGGGTGCACCATCCCCGAACCGAGCACTTCCATCCACCCGTCACTGCCGCCGATGACGCGTTTGCCCTTCTGAATCGAGAAACCGACATCGACCTCGGCCGACGGCTCGGTGAAGGGGAAATAGCTCGGCCGCAGCCGAAGCACGATGTCGTCGCGCTCGAAGAACGCCTTGAGGAAGGTCTCGAGCGTCCATTTGAGGTGCCCCAGCGTGATCCCCTTGTCGATCACCAGCCCCTCGACCTGATGGAACATCGGTGTGTGGGTGGCATCCGAATCGGACCGATAGGTGCGCCCAGGCGCGATGATGCGGATCGGCGGCTTTTGCGCCATCATCGTCCGGATCTGCACTGGCGAGGTGTGCGTGCGCAGCAGCATCTTGCGCGCACCGTCGTCGCCGTCGGGGAAATAGAAAGTATCGTGCATCGCCCGCGCTGGGTGGCTTTCGGGGATATTGAGCGCGGTGAAATTGTGCCAATCGTCCTCGATCTCGGGGCCGGTCGCGACCGCGAAGCCGAGATCGGCGAAGATTTCGGCCAGCTCGTCCATCACCTGGCTCACCGGATGCACGCTGCCGGCGAGCGGCGCGTCGGCGGGCAGCGTCATGTCGAGCGTTTCGGCGGCGAGTCTCGCATCGAGCGCGGCGCGTTCGAGCGTGTCCTTGCGCGTCGCGATCGCCTGCGTCACCGCCTCGCGCAGCGCATGGATGCGCGGGCCTTCGGCCTGCCGCTCATCGGGGCTCATCTTGCCCAGCGACTTGAGCAGCGCGGTGATGCTCCCCTGCTTGCCGAGCGCGGTGACGCGCACCGCCTCGAGCGCGTCGAGATCGGCGCTTTCAATCCGGGCCAGCAAGTCACGCTGCATCTGATCGCGTTCGCTCATTCGATCCTCATTGAAACCGGTCGCTCCGGGTCTGTCGACGGGCCGTTGTGCACCGGGCGGGCAAAAGCAGGGCGTCGTATGGACTCGGGCGTGCGCCGGATTGGGGGCGTCGTGTGTCGTTAGCCATGCGGCGCCGAAACGAAAAGGGGCGCCGGTGATCGCCACCGACGCCCCTTGTCATCTTGGTCGCTACAGGCGCGCTTCAGGCGGCCTGGGGCAGTGCCGCCTTCGCCTGCGCGACGATGGCGCTAAACGCGCCGCCTTCGTGCATCGCGAGGTCGGCCAGAACCTTCCGATCGAGTTCGACGCCGGCGAGCTTGAGCCCGTGCATGAACTGCGAATAGGTCAGGCCCTCGGCGCGGACGCCCGCGTTGATCCGCTGGATCCAGAGCGCGCGGAAGCTGCGCTTCTTCACCTTGCGGTCGCGATAGGCGTATTGGCCGGCCTTTTCGACGGCCTGACGGGCGATACGGATCGTGTTCTTGCGACGGCCGTAATAGCCCTTCGCCGATTCGAGGATCCGCTTGTGCTTGGCGCGGGTGGTTACACCCCTTTTGACGCGTGCCATGGTCTAGATCCCCTCAATTCAGGCCGTAAGGCGCCCAGGCCTTGACGGTGGCGGTGTCGGCCTTGGAGAGGACCGTGGTGCCGCGGTTCTGGCGGATATATTTGGCGTTATGGCTGATCAGCCGGTGGCGCTTGCCCGCCACGCCGTGCTTGATCTTACCGGTGGCGGTCAGCTTGAAGCGCTTTTTGACGCCACTCTTGGTCTTGAGCTTGGGCATTTTCGTCTCCTTGGTTGCGCGACGATCACGGACAGCCACGGCAGCCCATACCGGCCGGGCAGTCCTTCCTTGCATCTCGCGGGAAGGCGGGCGCTTAACCGAAGGCGCCCGGCGATGCAAGTATCGGGAACGATTCGGAAGGTTTGTTTGCGGCGCCGGCCTACTCCCTCACCCGGCCTTCCATCCAGGATATGCTCGTGGGAGGCCGGGTGGGGGAGCGGGCCGGTGCCGCCCTTCCCACCAGAAGCGCGCGGCTCAGCGCGTCAGCCGCGTGACGTGCCCCATCTTGCGCCCCGGACGCACCGTCTTGCCATAGAGATGGACGTGGGCGTCGGGGTCGGCGAGCAGGTCGGCCCAGTGCATGGCATCCTCGCCGATCAGGTTGGTCATGTCGACCTGCGGCGCGGTGAGCGCGGTATCGCCGAGCGGGAGGCCGCAGATCGCGCGGACATGATTCTCGAATTGCGAACAGACCGCGCCCTCGATCGTCCAATGCCCCGAATTGTGGACGCGCGGTGCCATCTCGTTGAATACCGGGCCATCGGCGGTCGCGAAGAACTCGCAGGTCAGCACGCCGACATGCCCCAGCGCCTCGGCGATCCGCCCCGTCAGCGCCGCCGCCTCGGTCCATTGCGACGCAATTTCGGCGGGCGCGGGCAGCGTCGAGCGGTGCAGGATGCCGTCGACATGCTCGTTCTTGGGCGGGGCATAGCTTACGCACGCACCGTCCTCGCGGCGCGCGAGCACGATCGAGAATTCGTGATCGAAGGCGACAAAGCCTTCGAGCACCGCCGGGCCGCCGCCGATCGCAGTCCAGGCCGCCTCGGCATCGGCGGGCGAGGCGAGCCGCGCCTGACCCTTGCCGTCATAGCCGAAACGCGTCGTCTTGAGGATCGCCGGGCAGCCGATCGCCGCGATCGCCGCGTCGAGTTCGGCGCGGGTCGTGATAGCGGCGAACGGCGCGGTCCGCCCGCCAAGGTCGCGCGCGCAATTCTTTTCGTTGATCCGGTCGCGCGAGATTTCGAGCGATTTTTTGCCCGGTCGCACCGGTACCTTGCCGGCGAGCCGGTCGACCACGTCCAGATCGACATTCTCGAATTCGTAGGTGACGACATCGACCGCGGCGGCGAACGCATCGACTGCGTCCAGATCGTCCCACGCCGCGGCGGTGAAGGTGCGCGCGACGTCGCATCCCGGCCCCGGTGACGGCGCGAAGATGTGGCAGCGATAGCCGAGCTGCGCGGCGGCGACCGCGATCATCCGCCCGAGCTGCCCCGCGCCGAGAATTCCGATCGTCGAGCCCGGCGGCAATGGCGTCATTCGGGGCGTTCCGCGACCGCGGCGGTCTGCGCCGCGCGCCACGCCGCGAGCCGCGCGCCCAGCGCGTCATCGGCGGTCGCGAGGATTGCCGCGGCCAGCAACGCCGCATTGGTCGCGCCGGCCTTGCCGATCGCAAGCGTGCCGACGGGGATGCCGGCGGGCATCTGGACGATCGAGAGCAGGCTATCCATCCCGTCGAGCGCCTTCGACTGGACGGGCACGCCGAGCACCGGGAGCGCGGTCATCGATGCGGCCATGCCCGGGAGATGCGCCGCGCCGCCCGCGCCCGCGATCACGACCTTGAGGCCGCGCCCCTCAGCGCTTTTGGCATAGTGATAGAGCCGCTCGGGGGTGCGGTGTGCCGAGACTACCCTGGTCTCGTGCGGCACGCCGAGCGCCTCGAGCATCTCGGCGGCATGGCGCATCGTCTCCCAATCGGAGGTGCTGCCCATGATGATGCCGACCAGAGGTGCGTCCGCCATCGCTTCGCCCGCTTGCGTTAGGAAAGCGCGACGGTTAGCGGCGCACGCCGGGCAGGGCAAGCGCAGTTGCAGGCATGTAGGGCGGCGGCGGTCGTTACCGTTCGCTCAGATAATAACGCTCGCGCGCGTTCAGTCCTTCATCCAGTTCGTAGACGATCGGCTGCCCGGTCGGGATTTCGAGCCCGGTGATCGCATCGTCGGCGATCCCCGACAGATGCTTGACCAGCGCGCGCAGCGAATTGCCATGGGCAGAGATCAGCACGCGCTTGCCCGCCTTGAGTTCGGGCACGATGCGCGTCTCCCAATAAGGCAGCACGCGCGCGATCGTATCCTTCAGGCTCTCGGTCGCGGGGATGGCGATCCCGGCATAGCGGCGGTCCTGCGACAGGTCGTAGGCGCCGCCAGCCTCCAGCGGCGGCGGCGGCGTATCGAAGCTGCGGCGCCAGATATGCACCTGCTCGTCGCCATGCTTCGCTGCGGTCTCGGCCTTGTTGAGCCCGGTCAGCCCGCCATAATGCCGCTCGTTCAGCCGCCAGTCCTTCTCGGTCGGCAGCCACAGCCGCCCCATCTTCTCGAGCGCGATGTTGAGCGTGCGGATCGCGCGCGTCTGCACGCTGGTGAACGTCAGGTCGAAATCGAACCCCTTCTGGCTGAGCATCTCGCCGGCGGCCTCGGCCTCGGCGACGCCCTTGTCGGTCAGGTCGACATCCCACCAGCCGGTGAAGCGATTCTCGAGATTCCAGGTGGACTGGCCGTGGCGGATCAGAACGAGTGTAGGCATGAAGTCTCCCGGTCGAGCGTCATGATGCGTGGTGTGCGCGCGCCAGATAGCTGCCAAAGGCGTTGTCGTCCACGCAGCCCACCGCCGTGCCGCGCGCTCAGCGCCATCACAAGGTGCCGATCTGCTGTGCCAGCGTTTCAAGGCACGCGTGCGCGAGTCGCTTCGATCGTTCGGCCGACCAGCCGAATGCGGGGTCGGCATTGGCGTCATGGTCCTTGAACGGCATTTCGAGCGTCATCGCGACCGCGCCGAATCGCTCGGCGACCTGATTGGTCGACATCGACAGATTGGCCTTGCCCGGTGGCGATTTGGGATAGCCGATCGCGGTCTGGAAGTCGGGCGTGTGCGCGGCCAGCGCGTCGGCGAAGCGATAGAATTTGGCGCCCTGCGCGTCGCTCCACGACGGAATGCCCTCGAAGCCCGCGACAAAATTGGCCGGGATCGCCTCGTCGCCATGCACGTCGATCGCAACATCGACCCCGGTCTCGTCCATCGCGTTGCGCACCGCGAGCACTTCGGGGCTCTTCTCCGCCGAGGGCGCGTGCCATTCGCGATTGAGGTTGATGCCCGCGGCATTGGTGCGCAAATGCCCGCGATACGAACCGTCGGGGTTCATGTTGGGCACGAGGTGGAAGGTGTATGTGGCGAGCAGTGCCTTGGTCGCCGCGTCGTCGGTGTCGGCGAGGCGCTCGAGCGCGCCTTCCATCCACCATTCGGCCATGCTCTCGCCGGGGTGCTGGCGCGCATAGAGCCACACCCGTTTGGGGCCGCTGCCGGTGGTGAGATAATCGATCGATCGCCCGTCGAGGCTCGTCCCCAATTCGCGATGCACGAAGCCGGCGCGCGCGGCATAATCGGCGATCAACTGGTTGTGGCGTTCGAGCGTATAGGGCGCGAAATAGGCGAACCAGACCAGCGCCGCGCCGCCCGGCCAGCGCCATTCGAGCACGCCGTTGTCGTAGTGCGTCTCGATCTGCCGCCAGGTCGTCCGATCGGTGCTCGCGCGCACCTTATAGCCCGGCCAACCGTCGGGATAGGCCGATCCGCCCGCATTGGTGATGCGAAAGGTCGCCGCCTCCCCGCCCGCGACGCGGAAATGGAACCATTGGTAGAAATCGGACTGACGGTCGTGCGCGATCTCAAGGTCGGCGATGCCGTTCTTGATCGACAGGACGCGGATATTGCCGCCATCGAAGGCGCTTGTGATCTGGATGGTCATTTCACCTCGATAGTCACCCCCGACAATCCGGGAAAGTCCTTGAACAGAGCGCGGGCCATCCGCGCGGCTGCCGCGCTGGCGGTGGCATCAGGGGCGTCGCTCACCGCCTGGCTCTGCGCGCGGCCTTCCCAGACCACGGTCGAATCGGCGCGGCGTTTGATCTGCACCGACAGTTCGGAGACGATCAATTCGCGCGTCCGTCGCTTGCCGATCGGCACGCTCAGCCCGGCACCGACGCCGACGTTGCGGCCGAACGAGGCCCCGCCCAGCCCGATCGAGAAAGGTGACCGGCGTTCGATCGTCCCGCGCGAGGCGCGCATGAAATTGACCGTCGCGACATAGGCCGCCTCGTCGCCCGGCGGCGGCACGGTATAGCCGCTACGCATCAATTCGGTCTGCACGGCGGCGGCATAGGTCTTGTATTCAAGGCTCGCGGGGCCGGCGGGCGCGAACGGCTCGACGATGATGGTGCCGCGGTCGAGCGGCGCATCGGCGCGCCCGAGGTGGAACCGCGTCACGTCGACCGGTGCCGGCCCGCTGGCGCACCCGGCGAGGATTCCCGCCAGCGCGAGGGCCATGATCGTCACGCTTGTACGCATTGTTTTTCGCCTTTCGTCGCACCGCCCGGCCATCCGGGCGCGCGATTGCACTATACAGACTGTTGACGTGGTATTCGGTTCCAACCCGTAACGACAGGGCGCATTATCCGGCGCGCGCCTTGACTTGAACCGGCCCCGGCGATAGGCGAGCGCCTCGTTTTCAAACATCCTCATTTTTGCAGAAGCGAATCGATCATGAAGATCCGCAATTCCCTAAAGTCGCTCAAGGATCGCCATCGCGATAACCGCGTGATCCGTCGTCGCGGCCGTACCTACGTCATCAACAAGACCAACCGCCGCTTCAAGGCCCGCCAGGGCTAAAGCCTTTTTGCTGGGCCGGTGCCGCCTTCCATCAAGAATGTCGTTTTCGACGTCGGGAAGGTTCTGTACGATTGGGACCCCCGGTTCCTATACGAGCGCCTGATCCGCGATGATCGGGCGCTCGATGCGTTCCTGCGCGATGTCGTCACGCACGACTGGCATTTTCAGCACGACGCGGGCCGCCCTTTCGCCGAGACTTCGGCCGAGCTGATCGCGCGTTTTCCCGAGCACGAATCGTTGATCGCCGCCTGGGGCCCGCGCTTCGGCGAAACCATCCCCGGCCCGATCGCCGGCATGCCCGATCTGGTCACCGAGCTCGATGCAGCGGGCGTGCCGCTCTACGCCATCACCAATTTCTCGGGCGAGTTCTGGCCGCCGTTCCGCGTGCGCGAGGCCGCGGTGTTCGATCGTTTCCGCGACATTGTGGTCTCGGGCGACGAGCGATTGGTGAAGCCCGATCCGGCGATCTACGCGCGCGCGATTCGTCGCTTCGGTATCGTGCCGGGCGAATCGGTGTTCATCGACGATAGCCCGGCCAATGTCGCCGGCGCGGCCGATGCCGGGCTGATCGCGCTCCATTTCACCGGCGCGCCCGCGCTGCGGCGCGATCTGAAGCGCCTTGGCTTGCTGGCAGGCTAGCCTTTGAGGGAACGAGCGGGTCAGCCCTCGCCGTTGCCCTCGTGCTTCTTCAATTCGTCGCCGATGATCCGCACGACATGGATCACGTTGGTCGATCCCGGCGTCTTGAAAGGCACGCCGGCGATGATGATCACGCGATCGCCCGCCTCGGCCATGTGGTGGCGCAGCGCCATGCGCTTGGCCTTGGCGACCATATCCTCGAACGAATTGACGTCGCGCGTGTGCACCGCCGAGGTGCCCCACAGGATTCCGGCGCGCCGCGCGGTCTCCATCCGCGGGGTCAGCATCAGGATCGGCACCGACGGGCGCTCGCGCGCCACGCGCCGCGCGGTCGAGCCCGAGCTGGTGAAGCAGATGATCGCCGCAGCCGAAATCGTGCCGGCGATGTTCTTGGCGGCCTCCGACAGCGCGTCGGCGGTGGTGGGATCGGGCTTGAGCACGGTGAAATGGACGCGGTCGCCATGCATCGGATCGCGTTCGACCGCATCGGCGATCGAATCCATCATCGTCACCGATTCGACCGGCCAGGCGCCCGCCGCGCTTTCGGCCGAGAGCATGATCGCGTCCGCCCCGTCATAGACCGCGGTCGCGACGTCGGAGACTTCGGCACGCGTCGGCGAGGGCGCGGTGATCATCGATTCGAGCATCTGCGTCGCGACGATGACGGGGCGGCCCATCCGCCGCGCGACCTCGACGATCCGCTTCTGCAAGGGCGGCACGCGCTCGGGCGGCAGTTCGACGCCCAGATCGCCGCGCGCGACCATCACGCCGTCGCACATCTCGACGATTTCCTCGAGCCGGTCGATCGCAGCGGGTTTCTCGATCTTGGCGAGCAGCGAGGCCTTGCCCTGGATCAGCCGCCGCGCCTCGGCGAGATCCTCGGGCCGCTGGACGAACGAGAGCGCGATCCAGTCGACCCCCTGATCGATCGCAAACGCCAGGTCGCTGCGGTCCTTTTCGGTCAGCGCCGCCATCGGCACGACGACGTCGGGCACGTTGAGGCCCTTGTTGTTCGACAGCGTGCCGCCGACCTCGACGCGGGTAACGATCCGCGCGTCGTCATGCTCGGTCACGCGCAGCACCATCTTGCCGTCGTCGAGCAGCAGGCGCGCGCCGGGCCGGATCGCCTCGAAAATCTCGCGATGCGGCAATTCGACGCGCGTCGCGTCGCCCGGTGCGGTATCGCGGTCGAGCACGAAGGTCGCGCCGGTCTCGAGCATCGCGCTGCCGTCGGCGAACCGGCCGACGCGCAGCTTGGGGCCCTGAAGGTCGGCAAGGATCGTGCTCGGCCGCCCGATCTTCTTTTCGAGCCCGCGGATCGCCTCGATCACCGCGATCTTCGATTGCTGGTCGCCGTGGCTCATGTTGATGCGAAACGCATCGGCGCCCGCAAGGAACAGCTTCTCGATCATTTCCGGGGAATTGCTGACGGGCCCGAGCGTGGCGAGTACGCGCACCTTGCGCGTTCGAGGGCTGGCGGCCTTGGTCATGTACATTCCTGCGGTTGTCCGCAGTTGCTCTAGGACGAGGGCCCGCAAACGGCAATGGCTGGTGCCGCGTGCGGCGCCGCCGAAGCGGCGGTCGGTTTGCGGTCTGCGCCGTCGTCCCTATCTCAAGGCAGGCAACCATTGGAGGGCAGAACATGGCGATCCTCGAGGAAATCGATGATGCGGTGGCGGCAGCAGCGTTTCGGCGGCTGGTCGAGCATTTGCGCCTGCGCTCCGATGCGCAAAATGTGGATCTGATGGGGCTGGCGGGCTTCTGCCGCAATTGCCTCGCCGATTGGGTGCGCGAGGCCAGCGAGATGACCGATCGGCCGCTCGATTCGGATCAGGCGCGCGCCGCGATCTACGGCATGCCCTATGCGCAGTGGAAGGGCGCGCACCAGAAACCGGCGACGGCCGAACAACTCGCGCGGATGGCGGCAAGCGTCGCCAAAAACCGCGCCGATGCCGATCTTGATGAGGCGCTCGACGAAAGCTTCCCGGCCAGCGACCCGCCGTCGCAGACCCGGCCCGGCGGCTGATCGGCCCTGTTGCGGGAATCGGGCGCGCGGCTTAGACGCGCCGCTCTGCCCTCGTTGCGGGGGCCCATTTTGCCATTGTTTTGATCAACGGGCCGTCGCGGCACCGTGCGGAGGATTCATGACCGACGAGCGTAACGAAGGAATGGGGGGCGGCCGCGTCGCCGCTGACGAACTGCGGCTGCTGATCGAGCGCGCCGAGCGGCTCGAAGAGGAAAAGAAGGGCATCAGCGACGACATCAAGGACGTGATGGCCGAAGCGAAAAGCCGCGGCTACGACGCCAAGGCGATCAAGAAGATCATGGCGATCCGCAAGAAGAAGAAAGAAGAATATCAGGAGGAAGAAGCGATCCTCGAAACCTATATGCACGCGCTGGGGATGCTGTAATCGGGCGGAGGATGTTGTTGAATCGCGCCTTCGTCGATATCCTCGCGCGGTAGCCGCGGCCTGAGCCCAGCCCAAGATTGAGGCAGGGGTGCTGCGGTCGGATCAACCACTTTAGTTGAAAAGACATCGATGGCAGGTCATTCCAAATTCAAGAACATCATGTACCGCAAGGGTGCGCAGGATAAGAAGCGCTCGGCGCTCTTTTCCAAGCTCAGCCGCGAAATCACCGTCGCGGCGAAGATGGGCACCCCCGATCCGGACATGAACCCGCGCCTGCGCGCGGCGGTCAATGCCGCCAAGGCGCAGTCGGTGCCCAAGGACAATATCCAGCGCGCGATCGACAAGGCGAGCCGCGCCGATGCCGAGAATTACGAGGAAATCCGCTACGAAGGCTTCGGCCCCGGCGGCGTCTCGCTGATTATCGAAACGCTCACCGACAACCGCAACCGCACCGTCACCAACGTGCGCACCGCGGTCTCGAAGAACGGCGGCAATCTCGGCGCGTCGGGCTCGGTCAGCCATGGCTTCGATCGAATGGGGCTGATCACCTATCCGGCCGCCGCGGGCGATGCCGATACGGTATTCGAAGCCGCGCTCGAAGCGGGGGCGGAGGATGTGGCGTCGGAGGACGAGCACGAGATCTGGACCGCGCAGGACACGTTGCACGAGGTCGCCCGCGCGCTCGAACCGGTGCTCGGCGAACCCGAAAGCGCCAAGCTGGCGTGGCGCCCGCAAACCACGATCGACCTCGACGAGGGCGATGCCGCGACGCTGCTCAAGCTGCTCGACGTGCTCGACGACGATGACGACGTCCAGACGGTCTGGGGCAATTACGAGATCTCCGACGCGGTGATGGAGAAACTCGGCTGATGACGCACCTCCCCGGCACGGGGAGGGGTGCTGCCGGCGGCGGCGGGGGCTCGCCGTACGCGCGCCGCGCGCGACGGCGCCCTCCCGGCCCGCGATGATCATCCTTGGCCTCGATCCGGGGCTCGGCACCACCGGCTGGGGGCTGATCCGCGCCGAGGGCAACCGGCTCTCGCACCTCGCCAACGGTCGCCTCAAAACCGATAGCACCACACCGCTTGGCCGGCGGCTCGCGCATCTCGATGCGATGCTTGGCGCGCTCATCGTCGATCATGCGCCCGATGCGGCCGCGGTCGAGGAAGTGTTCGTCAACGCCAACCCGCAATCGACGCTCAAACTCGGTCAGGCGCGGGGTGTGGTGCTGTGCGCGGTGGCGCGCGCCGGGCTCGACGTCGGCGAATATGCCGCGCGGCTGGTCAAGAAAGCGGTGGTCGGCACCGGCGGTGCGGAGAAGGCGCAGGTCCACGCGATGGTGATGCGGTTGCTGCCGGGGGTGAAGATCGACGGCGCCGACGCCGCCGACGCGCTCGCGGTGGCGATCTGCCACGCGCACCACATGGCCAGCCGCCGCGCGGGGCTGCGATAGACGAGCAGTTGGAGCCTTCGGTGTTCAGTTCCGGTATCTGGAGGATTGGATTGACGATGAAGCGCTCTGGTTCTGACGTCCAGGTTTTGACGATATATTCGTAGGGTGTGAGGCCGCTGAGCGTCTTGAGCCGGCGCGCAAAGTTG
>NZ_JAMSLX010000028.1 GCF_023806085.1 Hephaestia sp. MAHUQ-44 | reverse complement strand
CCCCCGGCAAGCCGTCGCAACGCGGCGAGATGTTCGATCGACTCGTTCATTTCAAATGTTCTCGCTATGTTCCTTATAGCGCTTTGGACCTGTTTTTTGTCAAGCGATCAGCGCAGGACTGCCAACAAAGTCGACATTCACGACGCCTCGCTTGGCCGTCGAAACCGGCCGTTCATTCACGCGGCCAATTATGGCGCCTCCGGGGCCGCGTTGCGGAATGTCAGCTTTCGCTCGCAAGGAGGAGATAGCAGTCGTTGCCGCGTTTAGTACGCGGCAGCTCTGGATAGCCTGCTATCAGGCATACTGTTGCTCGGCCGGGAAAATTGATAGATGAACTTCGACGCTATCGGGGCGACACCTTAGGTCATCAAAATCGCCTGTCAGCTGGAATTGGGTAGATTGATGGTCTTTAGCACAGCATGCCGCTCTAACCACTTATCAATCGGTCGCCATATCGCTCAACTAGCAGTCGCAAGGCCTGTGCGCTCGCATACGCAGCGAAGCGTTGATGTCCATCTTCCTTATCCGGATCCGCAAAATCGCAAACGCCTTTGAGCGCGAAGCACTGCGGTTGCGGTTTGGATGCAGAATGAGCGGCTGCGAATAGCCCGTAAATCTCCATTTCTACGCCGATCAGCTCTTGGTGCTGACTGCAGATTTCCTTGATCACATCGCCGTCGGCCAAGACCGCCGACCCCGATGCGACAGGGCCTACAAATATCCTTGGCACGCCCGAAGGATGTTCGGAATAGGAGGTCGCGATCTGGCCGAGTGCCTCTTTGTCCTCGCGAAGCTGCTCGACATGACTGCGCACATGCGCGGATGCGGGCAATTGGTAGGGCCGCATTGAAAATTGCGTGTTCTCCTTATCCCGCACACGCTTGCCGCTCTGAAAATCCCATGCAGGATCAGCGAAGAGAACGTCGCCCAGCTTCACCTTGTCCCTTACCCCGGCGCATATACCTGTCATGCAAACGACGCGGGGGCGTAGAGCAGCGATGATCGCGGAGGTCCGTAATGCGGTGGCGATCATTCCCATGCGCGGCGCAGTCGTCACGCAGATCGTGAGGGTGCGGTTGCCGACGATAACAGTGCCGTCGCGGACAAACACCATATCGTCGATCGGGCGCGCAGCCGACCAATTCCAAGGCAGCTTGAGAACTTCTTCTTGCTCCGGTTTGGCGAGCGCGCAGATCACCGCGAGATCGACGCGCTCAACCGCCGCTCCGGAAGTTTTTATCGTGCGCTCAACCAGATAGCGCGCGCAATTCGTGGCCCTGCCGACCCATTCGTCATTGTCGTCGGCGTAGTGCAGCACGGTCCAAGTATAGTCTTCGAACTGCTGCTGCACTGCTGCCGCGACTTCGCGATCGGCCGTGATACCAAGAATGTAGCGAGGCGGATTGGCAATTTCCCCTTCGCGAATCTCGAAAAGCAAGTCGGCGGAATGCTGCGTATCTTCACCTCCTTCAGACCAGAGAGGAAGGAGGATATCGAGAATGAGCAGATCATAGGCTCGGCTTCCGAGCTTCTCACGCGCGCCATTTGCGGAATCGACTAGGTCGATCTGCTCCCGCGCGATACCGATCTTCGCGAAGGCGATGAATAGGCGATCATAGCGTTTCGGGTTATCGTCGACGACTAAGATTCGCATTTTGGATCCCCCGTCAGCCCCGTCTCGACCAGAGTCACACTGAGCACCGTCTTCCATTCGTCGAAGGTCGAATTGTAATGCAGTACGGCGCGAAGCACTTTCGGAAACTCGTCCATCAATTCGGTTCGCAATTGGGCCAGATCAACCGTGCTTCCGCCTTCGCGAAGGAAGCCCTCGTAGCCGGTGATTACCACCGTCGGACATTCGATCTCCGACATGGCCATGTTCCGCAGAACCTCGGTCCCTCCGAATCCCTGCGGCCGGCCTCCACGCTCGCGCTCGCCGACGTCGAACGTCGGAAGCGACATATCCAGGATGAGAAGATCGATCGCACCTGTCTCGAGAACGTCTAGCGCCGAGTTGACCGACCGAGCGAACAGGATCCGGGCGCTCGGAGTAAGGTCCTTCAGAAGGGTTTCAATATGATGGCGCTTTGGCGCTTCATCCTCGACCAGCAGAATTCGCGGCTCACGCTGCATCGGGAGCCTCAGCGCTGAACTGGATGATGGCATAGGTCACGTCGAGGCGGAATCGGCCCTCATCGTCGAAACCGAAGTCGATCTTGCCGCGCGGCGATTGCATCACGACGGCAGCGAGCTTCGCGAAGCCACTGCCCTCCTCGGTTCTGGTCCGACGATCATGCGCGCCGTCGGCAATAATCTTCCGTATTGCGGTTGCTTGCTTCTCCTTATCGGTCCTGTTGGACGCCCGGCAGTCGCTTACGACTGACAGGGTCAGGGTCGCGTCGTCCTCGTTCCACCTCGCGGTGACATCCACATGCGGAGCCTTGAGCCCGGAGTGCTTCCGGGCGTTGCCAAGACCTACGAAAACCACGTCGTGGACAAAAACCAGATTGGCGGAGTGTAGATTGAGGTCACCTTCAGCGATCTGACTAATTTCCGGCGCGAATCCGCGCTGGGACTTTAACGCCGTATCCACGCCGATCTTCAGAATTTGCTCAAGCGAAAACAAACGGTGCTTACGCAAGGTGTCGGCATGGACGAACCACTGCGCCACCTCGTCGAGCTTGCGTTGAACTTCATTCGCGGCGCCGCCCATCGCCGCATCGAATTCAAGCCACGCGACTTCCTGTTCGGCGAGCGCACGGACGCGGGCGCGAACTATGTCGAATTCCTTGATTACCCGGGGCTTGATGTCGTCGGCGATGAACGTCCGGATGGCGGCCAGCGAAGTTTCAATCGCCGCCCATAGGATTGGCACGGCGACGCGGATAAATTCCGGGAAATTGAGGTCGAGCCGGATCAGGGCGCGCGCCAGCCCGACCATTCGCTCGTTGAGATTCAAGGTAATCATGCCTTGCGGCTTATCGATGCTTCTCAAGTGAAAATACGTGTCCTTCGCTTGCGAGATGATCTCATCGAAGCGCATCGCGAAGGCCCGAAGAGCGCCATCGATTTCGAAACGTGCCTCTTCGTCAAGATGATTGAACCGGTTCAGCCAGGCGTCGTTCCGATGATATTCCCCCGCCTCGGATTCGCGGGTCGTGATGAGGTTGGCGAATTCAAGCGGACCGCGGATCAAGCCGATGAAGCTCTGATGGCGCACGCGCTTGGAGAGATAGAAATCTAGGCCGAAACTGGCATTGTTCAGGAACTCCTCGCCCAGCCGTCGAAAAATGCTGAACAGTACGGCGTCAGCTTCGGTTTTGGGGACGAAATTACTGCGTTGCGCGGGATTGGCCGCCAGTTCTCGCAAGACGTCCTCGAAATTCTGGGCGCCGTCGATGTCAATATCAATAAGGTCCCGGTAGCGTTCATAGTCTTCGGACAGCTCTTTGGACGCCCATCGCATCAAGCCGTCGCTGTCGACGTGTATTCGTGTACTATCGACGATCCACTGGCCCTCATCGAGTTCGAGGTCATTGGCGATCGTGATGATTTCGTCCTGATAGTCCTGGATGTTGGGGGCGTCGATCCGGGCCAGCAGACCACAAATGGTTTGACGTTCTTCAAGGATGGCCCTCGTGCCCGAGAAGAGGCGAGTCAGGTCGAGGATGTTCGGAACGCAGATGTAGCGTAGAAAATAAACAAGTTCGTGCTGCTCTACGCCGAGACCCTCGGCCTCAAGGTCCGAAGGCCGGGAAACTTCCAGCTGCCGCAATGCATGACCAGTAGCGAATCTCAGTCTCGATGCTGTCTCGCTAACCTCCTCCTCAGTCCAAAGCAGATGAAGCGCGATCGGCGATGCGAGAGGATGATCGACCGCCTTGAAATCCTGCCACGCAAATCCGCGCAATGCACTAACCACGGGCAGGAAACGCACATGGGTCGCACTCCTGGTGCCTTCGCTAGCGAGCAGGGTGATGATCCGCTGTCGTTCTCCCAGCGCGTGCAGTGCATGCAATTGGACCAGCGCGCGGAGGTTGCGAAGCGGTTCCGGCCAATCCCGGTCCGACCCTCCAAGTGCGCGGTTGGCATTCTCGAAATCGCCACGATGAATATGGCCAATCGCGCGGAGCAGTTTGTGCGCGGCTGCGTCGCTCTCGTCGGGGCAAGCAGCTTCGTACCAAGCTGCGCCGGTGACGCCTTCTGCGTGAGGACCAAGGGCGCAGCCTAAGTCCCACGGGCGATCCTCGGGACCTTCCGCGGGACTGTTGAGGCCGATTAGCCATGGCCGCCAGGGTTGATCCGGCTGACTCCTCCGCAATTGCATCGCTGATTCGAGAAGCCCGGCGGCGAGTGGGAGCGCACGCAGATTGAGCGCTAGTTTTGCAAGTTGTGCCCAAGCGTCTTCTGAACCGTCGCACCGGCTTTGGATGCGCGCGATCAATGCCGCAACGTTGGTCGGTTTCGCAGGGATAGGATCGCCCGTGGCTCTCCGATAACTGAGCGCGAAGCCGGAATAGATGTGATCCCAAGGGTCGTCCGAACTCAACTTGCGCGCTCTTCGGATCGCCGGCACAATATTGCCCTCGAACAGCGCATCAGAGATGGCGGTGTCCCGTTGCGGTAGCTCGAAGTTGCGCGATGAATCGAGCAACCTCTGGATTTTGGTCAGGCGAAAATCATCTATTTCCAGCTGATCGACGCAGTGCATTATAAGTCGGACACGCTCTTGGCTCGGGCTCCGCCGCGCCAGCTCTTGCAGGATCGCGATATAGGTCTCGTAGACATCTACGATGCCATGGCTTTGTTCGACACGAAGAATTTCCGCGAGGCCTATATCGGTCGCGGGCATGTCGCCCTTGAGCCGGTAGCGGTCATAGGTCTTGGTCGGTTCGCTGTGCACGGCGACCGCAGAAATGCGGGCTTCGACGTCATCCATGAATTTGCCGAGGGTCGTTCGATCCTCGTTGCGAACGCTCGTATGATAGACGGTGAAGTTTAATAGGCCGACGCGGTGTACGTTGCGCAACTCCGCCGCGTAACGTTTCTGCCGCTCGAGCCCGCCAGCAAGATGCTCCAGGGCAAGCCTCAATTGCACCGACCAAAGCGAGACGCCAAAGATCGTCTGCATTGTCGAAACACCGACGATCGCCTCCTCATATGCGCCGGCGAAGGTGGCCGACTGGACGAGTCGGGTCATCTGGACCAGCGCATTGATGCGGAGAGTCTCGCCCCTGACGCGCTCGGTTATCCAGAGAAGCTCATTTTCCAGAGCGACGGTAGGAGCCTTAGAATAAATTCCGGTAAGCTCGTCATAGGCGACAGGGATCGCGGCGAGGTCATTGAGCTGCCCCTTGGACTGCTCGACCGTCCATTCTAGAAATGTTCGGTAAAGCCCAGGCTCGATGGCGGCACGCGCATCCAGCAACAGGTCCTGCAAACCCGAACGAAAAACGCGTTCCGGCAGGACTCGACGCTCTTCTACGAAGCGCTTTGATCGAAAGGTCGCAACCAACCCGCGAAATCGATGTTGAAGGTCAATGAAGCTTCGATTGCCCGCCTCTCGATGTAACGTCGTCATCCTTGCGCCAGAATCCTACTCCGAGGGGCCCAGTTGTAACTAAACGTATGCCTGAGCGACGGTTATCGCGTTTGGCACGGTCATGAAAGGCCCCGCCCCGCACGATGACGCCTTAGGCACGATGAACGAACGGCAGGTTTCGAGATTTCGCCGTCTTGAGCGCAGCGCCCGGAATGAGGCGCGTAGCCGCCCAGCACCTTCGCCAAAATCAGCCGGGCAGCTCGTGGGCCGTAAACGGAACGGCGGCTTCGCAATGTCACTCTTGAATAACTGACGTTCGCAGTCGTCGCGACCGTGACACGCACAGTCGCTCGCCGGCAGCGGGCAGAGAGTCGGGGCGTCCGCAAAGTAGCGCCGCCGAACTTCACCGTATTACAACGGGCTTGAAACGGGCATGATACCCGCTTAAGCAACCTGAAGCGGGCACCATACCCGCTTCGGGGTAACGAGTGGTCATCGTACCCATCTAGGAGATCGACGATCATGATCCCGGCCGGCCGCGTGCAAAGCCTGACCGAGCTGACCGCCAATCAACTTCGGGAGTGGTCGCATCGACGCGACCTCATTCCACCGGATATCGACGCGGGCGGGCCGGGCCGGCCCGCGCTCTATAGCTGGCAGACGGTCCTGTTGTTGCGGATCGCCGTGGTCCTGCGCGAGCGGTTCCGGATCGAGCTGCAAGCACACAAGGATCTCCTGCACGAGTTGCGAGACCTCTTTTCGGGGGTCCCCTTCCCGACATTGCGCGGCTGCGTGCTTGCGCTTCGCGCCATGGAGCACGGCGAACTCCTTTCCGAGGGAATGGTCCGCGTCGGTGGCGGCGATCCCGACACCTTGTTCCTGCGGCTCGATCCGCATCTCGACGTGCTCGAGGCGGAGTTCGCGCCGCAAGACCAGACTGGGCAGCTACCGCTATTTCGCGCGGTGCGGATCCGATGAACGCACTCGCCTCGATCGAGCAAGGCTTGCGCGACCTCGGCTACGAGGCCGGCGCGCTGCATCGCGCCTATAGCTTTGCGGACGTTCTAGATCCCGCCGCCGAGACCCGAACGGTCGCGCTGGCGGCCTTCACCCAGACCCCCGAATCCTTCCGCTCGGCGGCATTCGGGGTGGTCGAGGATGCGCCCAACAGCGCTGCCGCGGTCATGGCCAATCGCGCGCTCGGTGCGCCGATCTTCTTCTCGATCGACGGCGACGATGTAGGCGTGTGGGCGGTTGGCGCGCGTACGGCGCCCCGGCTGCTTGAACGACTTCCGGTCAATCAGTTGCCTGCCTTGTTCGCGAGGCGCCGCGACAGCTGGACGCCGCAAGCGCTGCATCGCGCCAAGGCGTTGGGTTTTCCGCGCGGCCCGGTGCAGTTCGATTTCATCGATCTCGGCCTGCTACCGGCGATCGAGCAGGAGGTGCAGCACAAGCTCCATCGGACGATGGCGGAGGTGCTCGACCTGCTGCTGCCTTCCCAATCGGGGAGAGATCGCGAGAAGGCGGCGTTCCGGCTGACGTTCCGGTTGCTCGCGGCGAAGATCCTGATCGATCGTGAACATCCGGCCGCGGCGGGCTGGGCACACGAAGATGTCGCCGCAGTGCTCAACGGGATCCAAGGCTATTACGGATTGGGCCTGCTCGGAACTGACGTCGCTGCCGTCGCCACCGACGACATCGTCGTCGCCTGGGCACGGCTGCGCCAGTCGATCTCGCTCCGTAACATCTCGTCCGACAGTCTCGCCTTCGTCTATGAGAATACACTGGTCACAGCGGACACGCGCAAGCTGTTCGGCACACACAGCACCCCGCGCCCGGTTGCCGAATATATGCTCAGCCGGATCGATCTATCGCGCTGCGATCCAGCGAAGGTGCGGATCGCCGAGCCCTTTGCGGGCGCTGGCATTTTCCTCGTCGCGGCGCTGCGCGAGCTTCGCGATCTGCTGCCGCCCGAATGGCCGGCGGCGGAACGGCACCAGTTCCTGGTGGAACGCATGGCCGGCGCCGAGCTCGATGCCTTCGCGTGCGAGGTCGCAACACTTTCGCTGATCTTGGCGGACTATCCAAACGCCAATGGCTGGCATTTGAGTTCCACCGATCTGTTTAAGGCGGGGGCGCTTGAGGCGTTCCTCAAGGATACGACGCTGATCCTGTGCAACCCGCCGTTCGAGGACTTCACCGCCGAGGAACGGGCCGACTATCCCGAGGCCTTTGCGATCTCGCCATCGAAGGCGATGGTCGCGCTCCATGCCGCCATCGACGCGGGTCCCGAGGCCCTCGGGTTCGTATTGCCGCGTGGGGTGCTACAGCAGACCAAATATCGTAAGCTGCGGCAGCGGCTGGCCGCCGCTTATGGCCGCGTCGAACTGGTCTCGCTCCCCGACCGGATTTTCGAGAAGGCGACTTACCCGTGCGCCTTAGTGATCGCGACGGAACGCCGCGCAATCGAGAATGCCGAAAAGCCATTACGGCTCACCGCCAGGACAGTAGTGGATAGCGCCAGGGTACAGTTCCTTGCCGACGGAAGCGTCAGCTCAGTTCGGGAGACGGTGCGGACAGCTCCCGAAGGCAATTTGTGGGTCAGCGAGTTGGAAGCGTTGTGGTCCTATCTGCAGGACGCGCCTCGGCTGGGGGAGCAGGCGGAGATTTTCCGCGGCCTCCAGTGGCGTTCTCAACGCGCGGGGGTGTTCGATGAAGCTGGCCCTATGCGCGAGCGCGGCATCTATAAACCCGGGGACAGTCTGGCCCCGTTTCATCTGATGAAGCCGGTCTGGCTCAGCAGCGATCCGGAACTCAACCTCTATCCGGGACCGCTGGCGCGCCCTTGGGAAAAGCCCAAGGTCATCATCAACAACCAGCGTTCGTCGCGCGGTCCGTGGCGGCTTGCAGCCGCCGCCGATGCAAGTGGGCTTTGGGTCTCGCAGCAATTCACTGGAATCTGGCCCACCCGTGAACTCGGGATCGACGCGCTCGCCGCGATTCTCAACGGGCCACTCGCCAACGCTTATGTGACCGAACACTCGACCGATCACGATTTCACCAACGTCATGCTTGCTAGCATGCCATTGCCGCGCAAGCTCGACGCGGCGGCGCTCGGCGAGGCGGTCCGTGAGTATCAGGCCGTGCTACACGAGAAGCTGCAAACCGTACTCCCGGTCGACTACGATGCGCGGCTTAACCGCCTGCTCGTCTGGATCGATGCGCTAGTGCTCGACGGCTACGACCTGCCGCCGCGTCTCGAGCGGCAACTATTCGACTATTTCGCAGGCCGCGACCGGCCCGTGCTTCACGAATTCCGCGGCTGGTTGCCAGGAGATTTGAAGGGATATGTGCCGCTTTTCGAATGGCTGACCAAGGGTCACGGCCCCAACCGCGGCGCGTGGGTGCTCGATGTCTTCAAACCTGCGCCTGCGGAGGAGAATGACGCGCTCTCCAGGTTCCTTGCCTGATGGAGCAGATCCTTCTGGACACCAATTTCGTGTCGGTACTGTTTGACTCGCGACGCCCCAATTTCGACGCGGTGAAGGCACGCGCAGAGGCGTTCACCGAGAATGACCTCATCTATCTGTCGGCGATCGTCCTCGCTGAGCTGCGCTATGGAGTGGAGGCCGCGCAGCGTGCCGGGCAGGACATCAGTCATATCCGCCATACGCTCGTGCAAGCGGTCACCTATCCGCTGGCGGAAGTCGGTCGCCACACCGCGGAAACCTACGGCGACGTCAAGGCACGCCTAGCCGACTTCTATCTCGACCTCGCGCGCCGGCCGCCGCGATGGATCGAAAATTGGCAGGATAGGGCCTCGGGTCAAATGCTTCAGATTGACGAGAACGATCTCTGGATTGTCGCACAAGCCGTCGAGCGCGATTATCTTCTACTGACAAGCGACCAGCGCCTGGCGGATCGTTTCTGCCCCGCGATTGCGGAACTCCGTATAGAAGTTGTCTGATCTTTTTGGCTCCATGCCGAGACGCCGAATGGCCGCTTCCGGGGATAGTTCAGCGCAGCTTCTTTGTCTGTAATTAGGGCGCGAAGCGGATACGCCGGTTCGCTGGCCGGAAGGTCTGCTATCTCGATTTGTGCTCCTGAAAGGAGCCATTCCGGTTTGTCCCAGAAGCGGTCATCAGAGCCTCTTGGTCGTAAGCGTGTTCTGTAGGCCGCCTTGCCGCTGAGGGGATTGCTGCGATGCTTGTCGCTGGCAGCGGAGCGGCGCGTTGGATCAGGAAGTCATAGCGGATGAGAGTAGTCATACGAGTAGTCGTATG
>NZ_JAMSLX010000014.1 GCF_023806085.1 Hephaestia sp. MAHUQ-44 | reverse complement strand
AGATGTCGGCGCGCTTGACCGCCTCGTCCATCGTCACGACCTCGAAGCCTTCCATCGCCGCCTGCAATGCGCAGATCGGGTCGATCTCGGTCACCAGCACGCGCGCGCCGCCGTTGCGCAAGCTCTGCGCCGAGCCCTTGCCGACATCGCCGAAGCCCGCGACCACCGCGACCTTGCCCGCGAGCATCACGTCGGTGGCGCGGCGGATCGCGTCGACCAGCGATTCCTTGCAGCCATAAAGATTGTCGAACTTCGACTTGGTGACGCTGTCGTTGACGTTGATCGCCGGGAACGGCAGCTTGCCCGCCTTGGCGAGGTGATACAGCCGGTGCACGCCGGTGGTGGTCTCCTCCGACACGCCCTTGATCGCCTTGACCGTCGCGGTGAGATAGCCCGGCTTGGCCTTGACGAACGCCTTGAGCGCCCGCTGCATCTCGACTTCCTCGTCATTCTCGGGCTCGGGCATCGTCTCGCCGGCCTCGAGGCGCGCGCCCCACAAGGCGAACATCGTCGCGTCGCCGCCGTCGTCGAGGATCATGTTGCAGGTCTCGCCGTCGCCGTCCGATTCCCAATCGAAGATCCGGCCGACGTAATCCCAATAATCGGCGATGCTCTCGCCCTTGACCGCGAACACCGGCACGCCCGTCGCCGCGATCGCGGCAGCGGCATGGTCCTGCGTCGAGAAGATGTTGCACGTCGCCCAGCGCACCCGCGCGCCCAGCGCGGTCAGCGTCTCGATCAGCACCGCGGTTTGAATGGTCATGTGCAGCGACCCGACGATCCGCGCGCCCTTCAACGGCTGCGCCGCACCGAATTCCTCGCGCAGCGCCATCAGGCCCGGCATCTCGGTCTCGGCAATCTCGATCTCCCGGCGGCCGTAATCGGCCTGCGACAAATCCGCGATCACATAATCTTCACGCTCGATAACAGGGGCGGTGGCCATGGTATTTCCTTTCGAATGTCGAATGATGTCAGGGTCAGGCGGCCAGCTTGGCCTTGAGGTCGTCGACGAGATCGGTGCGCTCCCAGGGGAAGAAATCGCCCTCGGGTTCACGACCGAAATGACCATAGGCAGCGGTCTTGGAATAGATCGGCTTGTTGAGGCCAAGATGGGTGCGGATGCTGCGCGGCGTGAGGCCGCCGAGCTTCTCGATCCTGGCGATCGCCGCCTCGATCCGGTTATCGCTGACCGTGCCGGTGCCGTGCGTGTCGACATAAAGCGACAACGGCTTGCTGACGCCGATCGCATAAGCGAGCTGGATCGTGCAGCGCGTCGCGAGACCGGCGGCGACGATGTTCTTGGCGAGATAGCGCGTGATATAGGCCGCCGAGCGATCGACCTTGGTCGGATCCTTGCCCGAGAAGGCGCCGCCGCCGTGCGGGGCGGCCCCGCCATAAGTATCGACGATGATCTTGCGCCCGGTGACGCCGGCGTCACCATCAGGGCCGCCGATTTCGAACGAGCCCGTCGGGTTGATGTGATATTCGGTGGCGTCCGAGAGCATTGCGGCGGGGAGCACGTCGGCGATCACCGCACGCACATAATTGTGAAGCTCGGCTTCCTTGCTGCCGTTGTCATAGCCCGGCGCGTGCTGGGTCGAAACGACGATCGCGGTCGCGGCGACGGGCTTGCCGTCCTCGAACCGGAGCGTGACCTGGCTCTTGGCATCGGGCTCGAGGAAGGGGGCCGTGCCCGCATGACGGTCGGCTGCCATCCGCTCGAGGATCTTGTGGCTGTAATAGAGCGTCGCCGGCATCAGATCGGGGGTTTCGTCGCAGGCGAAGCCGAACATGATGCCCTGATCGCCGGCGCCCTCGTCCTTGTTGCCCGAGGCATCGACGCCCTGCGCGATATGCGCCGATTGCGGGTGTAGCTTGTTCTTGAAGTGGAAGGTCTCCCAGTGGAAGCCCGACTGTTCGTAGCCGATGCGCTTGACGGTGGCGCGGACGGTGGCCTCGACCTCTTCCTTGACGCCGGGTGCCCAATTGCCGGCCTCGTCCATGATCCCCTTGCCGCGAATCTCGCCGGCGATCACCACCAATTGCGTGGTGGTCAGCGTCTCGCACGCGATCCGCGCCTCAGGGTCCTTCGCCAGAAACAGATCGACGATCGCATCGCTGATCTGGTCGGCAACCTTGTCCGGGTGACCTTCGGATACCGATTCGGACGTGAAGAGATAATCAAAGCGGCCCATCTGGGGTCCCTCCTTCAGGATTGGATTGTGGGTAAGGCGGCGGCTCAGGCCGCGCTGGAATTACGGACGATGACGTAGCTTTCGTCGTTGAACCAAAGCTCGCCATTCTTGCGCAGCACCTTGCGGGTGGCTTCGAGATAGGCGGGGCTTCCCATCGCTTCGGACAGGCGTTCGTCGTCGATCTGCGCAACATAGGTCGCGGCGTTCCAGGCCGCGAGCAACGTCGAGGTGCCGATCGTCGCGCGCTCGCTGTCGAGTTCGTCGGGCAACGTGTGCATCTCGTAGCGGAACAGCGCTTCGGAGCTGGGCAGCGGATCGAACTTATAGTGTTGCGATTCCTCACCCATCGCCTTGCGCGTCGCGTCGAGCAGCGCGTGGCGCGACATGGTGAAGGGATCCTCGCCGGGCCAGACCAGCTGGACGACCTCGAGCCCCGGATCGTTGCCCGCCGAATGGATACCGAGCAGGCGACCATTTTCACGAAGCGCACGCGCGAGCGGTGCCAGCACGCGCGATGCCTTGAACTCGGTCGTCGCGCTCAGCCGGAAGGGTTGGCTGGCCACGACCAGATCGTAACCCGGCGGCGGCGCGTCCTTGGTGGGGATGACGTCCTGCAGCATGAACGCGCAATCCTCGCGGTAGAGGATCAGCGTCGTTGGCGTTTCGGGCAGCAGGCCACCGGACTTGGAGACCTTGGTCCGCCAGTTCTGCGCGAGAAAGGGCTGGAGCTCGAGGATCTGGCGCTCGAATTCGGCGGTGGTGGTGCCCTTGAGCGGCACGGCCTTCCACGTCATCGCCGCGCGCGCTTCGGGCCTGGAGGGGACGAGGCCCGGCGCGTCGGCATAGGAGATGTTGGTAAGCGCGAGGACGGTCTCGGGATGCTCGAAAAAGCGGTCGGGCATCTTGTCGAGCGTCAGGCGGACATCCTCGAGACTGATTTCCTTGCCGGCGATGAGGAAGGGGAAGCGCGGAAAGGCGGCGTGCATCGAACGCATCACGCGAGCGAGGACGGTGCCATCGCCCATGCCGGCATCGAAGAAACGCACCGCAGGCGGCGTGGGCTTGAGCTTCTGGAGTTCGCGGGCGACGCGATCCGCGACCACCCATTTTTCCGAACAGGTGTTCACGAACATCAGATATTTCTGACGATTGTCGTAGAATCGGAAATTCTGCTCGGGGGCCGGAGCCTCGGTCTCGCCGAGGTCGATGATGTCGCGACTGAGCTGCGCGCTGGCTGCCGCCATGGGGTGATCCTCTTCCTGTCTCAACCATGTGACGGCACGTCGGCATGCCGTGGTGAGAATGAAGGGTGGTCGAGCGAACCGGGCCGGTAAACCACAATCGATCCCACCAAAGAGAGTGGGCAGTGGCCCACCCGGTGAGTCGTGATTCATTGGTTAAACAATTGGAAAAACAATGGTTATTATGGGGGTGGGATGGGCGTTTTACCGCCGCCTTTGCCGGGCGTGCGGGCGCTAGCCGTCGAAGCCTGTTGCCTGCGCGGAGGGACGCGCCGCGAAACATTCATAGGTGTGGCGGAGCGCGGGCCGTCCGTCGCGCCAATCGTCATCGGCGAAACGAAAGTCGAGATAGGACAGGAACACGCCGGTGGTAAGGTCGCCGATATCGAAGCCGTGGTCGGAGGTGGCTTCCGCGTCGAAACGGTCGAGCGTCTGAGCCAGCCGTGTGCGGTAGATGGCCTGCTGGCGCGGCGATTGGCAGGCGTCGGGGCGGCGCAGATCCGCGCGCCATAGCAGCAGCATATCGAGCATGCCGTCCGCCATCGCCTGACGCGAGAGCGCGCGCCATCGTGCCGGGCGGTCGGCCGGGAACAAGCCGGCTTGCCCCAGCCCATCCAGATATTCGCAGATCACCGGCGAGCCGGCGATCACCAGTCCGTCGTCGGTCACCAGCGTGGGGAGCTTCGCGATCGGATTGGCGCGATTGAGCTCGGCATGGGGCTCGGGTGTCGGGATCGCGACCGGGATGCGCTCGATCGCGTCGGCGAGGCCGCCTTCGTGCGCGGCGACCATCACCTTGCGCGCGAAGGGCGAGCGCGACGACCAGAACAGTTTCATGATGCGGTGCCTCTCATCAGCCGATCATGGAGCGCCATCGCCGAACCCGTAAAGGTCGAGCGTGCGGTCGCCTGCGCGGATCCGGGCGATCTTCTCTGCCTCATCCTGTTCGCGGTGGAAGCCGGCCTCGATCGCCGCTTCGACGCGCGCGGCGGGCAGCACGACCACCCCGTCGCGATCGCCGACCACCAGATCACCCTGATGGATCACGACATTACCGATCGCCAGCGGCTGGCCGAGCGTGGGCGGGACATCGAAGCCCTTGATCGTGCCGCGGATGCACACGCCATTGGAGAAGACGGGGAAGTCGCTCTCCGTCAGCCCCGCGACGTCGCGCACGCCGCCGTCGATCACCAGCCCGCCGAGACCGCGTTCCTCGGCCGCGGCATTGAGGACGTCGCCCCAATAGCCCGCCTCGATGCCGTCGCTGGTCGCGACGACGAGGATGTCGCCGGGCCGGGCGCGATAGAGCGCGCGGTGGATCCAGAGATTGTCGAACGCGGGCACCAGAACGGTGAAGGCCGGGCCGGCCAGCCGCATCGTCGGCACCACCGGCTTGATCGCCGAAGGCAGGGCGCCGATACGCCCTGCGGCTTCATGGAGTGTCGCGGCGCCGAGTGTTGTTGCCTGATCGAGTTGATCTCGGGTGAACATTGTCACTGTTCCTGCACGACGGCTTCGCTCGACCGCCGCGTGCCGGTCTGGACCGAACCGGGTGCCTTGCCGGCCTTGAGCAAGGTCGCCTGCGACGAGACATAGGCGCGCAGTTCCTCGACCTGCTCGGGCTTGAGATATTTGGACCAGCCGATCATGCCTGCGGATTCGAGCGCGCCGTCCCAGACGATCATGTGCCACGTCTCCTTGTCCGACAGCGCGGGTGACCGGCGCAGATCGGGGATCACGTTGGACGACACGGCGTTGGGGCCGTGGCACCGGTAGCAATAGGTGCCGTAGGTCGCCTTGCCGCGATCGACCATGTCGGCGGCGAAGGTGTCGGGCGCGGGGTTGGCGGGCGGCGCGACGTCGGGTTCCTTGGGCAGCGTTGCCGTGCCGTCGAGCTTGAACGCGATCATCCGTCCGGGCTGGCGCATCCGGGCTTCGGCGCCGCCTGTCATCGCCCCGGCGCCCGCGCCGATCGAGATCGCGACATATTGAACGCCGTCGACGCTGTAGCTGACCGGCGCGGCCTGGATTCCGTTGGGGGTCGGCCAGCGCCATACTTCCTTGCCGTCGGTCGCCCGCATCGCGACGAACTCGCCGATCACGGTGCCGCGGCCCTGAAAGATCAGGCCGCCCGCGGTCGCGAGCACGCCGCCGCCGCGATAGGGCACGCGCCACGCCTCGCGCTGATTTACGGGGTCCCAGGCGAGCAGATAGCTCGAACCGGCCTTGTGCTCGGAAATAACACCGTGGTTGAACGGCCCCATCGTGATCGGTTTGAAATCGGGATTGTTGCGAAACAGCGTCGAATTCTCGGCGACCGAGAAATAGGCGAGACCGGTTGTGGGGCTGAACGCCATCGCATGCCAATTGTGCGATCCGGCGGTGCCCGGTTTGGCAAGGAAGGGACCGTCGGTGTAGCGTGAATTCGGGGTTTCGATCGGACGGCCGGTGGCGATGTCGATGCTGGTTGCCCACGTCACCGGGACGGTCGGCTCGGCCGAGATCAGCTTCCCCGTGGTGCGATCGATCACGTAGAAAAAGCCGTTCTTCGGCGCGTGCATCAGCACCTTGCGCGTCGCGCCGCCGATCTCGAGATCGGCCAGGATCATCGGCTGGGTCGAATTATAGTCCCAGGCTTCCTGCGGGTTTTCCTGATAATGCCAGACATAGTCGCCGGTGTCCGCATCGAGCGCCACGATCGAGCAGAGGAACAGATTGTCGCCCTTGCCGTCGGTGCGATATTTGGGATTCCAGGGTGAGCCGTTGCCGGTGCCGATATAGAGGCGGTTGAACTCGGCATCGTACATGATCGTCTGCCACGCGGTGCCGCCGCCGCCATAAGCGGCGAAGTCGCCCGACCAGGTGGGCTCGACGAGCGTCTTCATGATCTTGTCCGACGCGGCGCCGTCGGGCCCTTTCGCCGGATCGCCGGGCACGAGATAGAAGCGCCACGCCAGTTGGCCGGTCGCCGCATCATAGGCGCTGACGAAGCCGCGTGCGCCGAAATCCGCGCCGGCATTGCCGATGATGACCTTGTCGCGCACCACGCGCGGCGCGCCGGTGATCGTCTGCATGCCTTTCGGGTCGAGCGTCATCGTGCTCCATACGACGCTGCCGTCGCGCGCATCGAGCGCGATCAGCCGGCCGTCGAGCGCCGCGACATAGACCTTGCCCTTGTAGACCGCGGCGCCGCGATTGACGACGTCGCAACAGGCTTTCGCGCCGTCGGCGCCCGACACTTTGGGATCGTAGAACCAGAGTTGCTTTCCCGTCGCGGCATCGAGCGCGTAGACCTTGCTCCACGAGGTGCTGATGTACATCACCCCATCGACGACGATCGGTTCGCCTTCCTGCCCGCGCGTGGTGTCGTAATCGAACGACCAGGCGGGCTTGAGCTTGTCGACCGTTTGCAGGTTGATCTGGTTGAGCAGCGAGAAATGCTCGCCGTTCAGCGTGCCGCCGTTGACCAGCCAGTTCTGCGGTTCGGCATTGGCCGCGAGCATGCGCGCATCGTCGACCGCCGCGACGCCCGACGCCTCGGGCCCGATCGCCCCATCGGTCGCCGTTCCCGACGGAGAACAGGCGCTTGCGAACGCAAGTACGAATGCCGCAGCAACGGCGAATGCTGATCTTGGCGACAGCCCGGGCACACCCATCTCCGATTCCTGATCTTATAGATCATAAACCTATCCCTTTGAGTGTATCATGACAAGGGTGGCCTGAAGGATCGCGGCGCTGGCGATCAGAACCCGATCAGGTGCGTGAGCGGATCGATTCCGGCATCGAGTGCGGCAAGCTCCTCCGGCGCCATGCGCGCGAGCCGGCTCACCAGCCAGTCGGTGCGCGAATGCCGGACGGCGGTCAGCATGCGCTGCCCTTCCTCGCTGAGCGCGAGCCGGACCCGGCGCTTGTCGGCGGCGTCTTGAGGCGGGCGGCGTTCGATCCAGCCGGCGGCTTCGAGGCGCTTGACGTGCACGCTCATCGTCGGCCGGCTCATATGCTCGGCCTGGGCGAGTTCGGAGACGCCGATGTCCGGCGTCTGCTTGAGCGCCATCAGCAGTTGTGAATCGAGCGGAGATAACCCGGATTTCAGGGCCTCGCGCCGGAGTTGTCGGCTCAGTTGCAGCAACAGCGGGCGCAGGCGGTCCGCCAGTTGCGCTGGATCGACACGCGGTGGGGGATTGTGGGCTTGCGTCATGATCGCCAGTTAGTATTAGGTAGTTTACCTAACTACAAGGGGCGAGTGAGCGCCCGTGTCGTGCTGCCTGTCCGATTAAAAAGGTCATACAGGCAGGTCTTAGAGTGAACTGCACGCCCGATGTCGGGTGATGAATCAGGGAGGGAGACGATATGGAGCGGATCGAGCGGAGTTGCGTGACGGTCGAGTTTGACGAGGGCATCGCCTGGGTGATCCTCTCGCGCCCCGAGAAGCGCAATGCGATGAGCCCCACGCTCAACCGCGAGATGCTCGAGATCCTCGAGGAGCTCGAACTGGACGATCGCTGCAAGATCCTCGTCCTGACGGGGGCCGGGGAATCCTTCTCGGCGGGTATGGACCTCAAGGAATATTTCCGCGAGACCGACACGCTCACCCCCAGCCAGGTACGCCGCGTGCGGCAGACCGCTTACGCCTGGCAGTGGCGCAAGCTGATGCACTATCCCAAGCCGACGATCGCGATGGTCAACGGCTGGTGCTTCGGCGGGGCGTTCACGCCGCTGGTCGCCTGCGACCTTTCCTTCGCCGCCGACGAGGCGACCTTCGGCCTGTCGGAGATCAACTGGGGCATCATCCCCGGCGGCAACGTCACCAAGGCGATCGCGGACAAGCTGCGGCCGTCCGACGCGCTGTTCTACATGATGACCGGGCGGACCTTCGACGGGTGCAAGGCGGCCGACATGGGGCTGGTCAATGAATCGGTTCCGCGCGGCGACCTGCGGGCGCATGTCCGCGCGTTCGCGATGGAGCTGATGGGCAAGAACCTCACCGTGATGAACGGCGCCAAGGTGGCGTTCAAGAAGGTGCGCACGATGAGCTGGGACGCCTCGGAGGATTATCTCACGGCCAAGGCCGCGCAGGTGCGCGCGCAGGACAAGAGCGGCGGCCGCCAGCGCGGGCTCAGTCAGTTCCTCGACGACAAGAGCTACCGTCCCGGGATCGAAGGTTATTCCAAGGATGGCTGAGGCGGCGGTCCTCCGCGGCAGGATCGACGCGCTGCTGCGGCCGCGCTCGATCGCGATCGTCGGCGCGTCGACCAATCCCGGCGCGTTCGGTCGGCGGCTGCTCGCCAATCTCGATCGGTTCGCCTTTCCCGGGCCGATCCATCTGGTCGGGCGCGCGGAAGTGATCGACGGCCGGCCCTGTTTGCCGAGCGTCGATGCGCTTCCCGAGGGCGTCGATCTGGCGGTGGTGGCGATCGCGAAGGATCAGGCTGCCGATGCGGTGCGCCGGGCCGGTCAACGCGGCGTTCGCGCGGCGATCGTCTATGGCTCGGGTTTCGCGGAAGCGGGCGAGGACGGAAAGCGGGCGCAGGACGCGCTGGCGGCCGCGGCGCTCGAAACCGATATGGCGCTGCTGGGGCCGAACTGCACCGGGCTGACCAATTTTGTCGACGGCGTGCCGCTCACCTTCGGCAATTCGCGGCCGCGGCCGGTCAAGGCGCCGGCGATCGCGATCGTCGGGCAAAGCGGTGGGATGGTGGGGGCGATCCGCATGGCGCTCGAGGCGCGCGGGCTCGACATTTCCTACACCATCGCCACCGGCAATGAGGCGGTGCTGGGCGCCGAGGATTTCCTCGACGAACTGCTCGACGATCCGATCACGCGGGTGATCGCGGTGTTCGCCGAACAAATTCGCCGACCGGCGCGCTTTCTGGCGGCGGCGGCGCGCGCGCGCACGGTGGGCAAGACGATGTTGTTGCTGCATCCGGGGCGAAGCGCGGCCGGCAGGCTGTCCGCCGTCTCGCACACCGGCGCGATGGTGGGCGATCATGCGGTGATGCGATCGGCGGTCGACCATGCCGGCGTGATCCGCGTCGAGACGATGGAAGAGTTGATCGACGTCGCCGAACTCGTCCTCCGATGCCCCCGGCCGCCGCGCGGCGGGCTGGCCGTGCTCACCGATTCAGGCGCCTTCAAGAGCCTTGCGGCCGATTTCTGCGACGTGGCGGGGCTGGCCCTGCCGCCGCTCGAGCAGGTGACCGCTGCGCTGGCGGCCGAATTGCCGGCCTTCATCACGCCGGAAAACCCGCTCGACGTCAGCGCCCACGCGCTCCAGCAGCCCGACATCTATGGCCGCTGCGCACGGCTGCTGCTCGAGGAACCCGGCGTTGGCGCGCTGCTGATCGCGATCATGCCGTCGTCGCCCGAATTCGGGTTGAAGGCCGCGCGAGCGACGCTTGGCTTGCTGCCCGATGCCGGCAAACCGGTCGCCTATGTGCTGTTCGGCGGCGACAGCCCGGTCGCGCCCGAACTCGCACCGCTGCTGCGCGATGCCGGCGTGCCGTTTTTCCGCGCGCCCGAACGGGCGATGGCGGCGCTGGCGCATTATGCCCGCCATGGTGCGACGCTGGACAAGGTTCCCGTCGCGATGAAGGCGGTACCGGCGCCGCCGCTTGGTGATGAGGCAGCGGGCGTGGTGCCCGAGTGGCAGGCCAAGCGATGGCTCGCCAGGGCGGGTCTGACGGTGCCCATCGGACAATTGATCGCCGACGCCGATGCCGCCGCTGTGGCGGCACGCACCATCGGTTATCCCGTTGCGCTCAAGGCGCAAAGCGCCGCGCTGTCGCACAAGAGCGACGTGGGCGGTGTCATGCTTGGTATCGCCGACGAGGAGGAATTGCGCGACGCGGTCGCGGAGATGATGGCGCGTATCACGGTCCCGCTCGATGGCCTGCTGGTCGAGCCGATGGCGGCGCGCGGCGTCGAACTGCTGCTCGCGGCGCGGCGCGATCTCGACTGGGGACCGATGCTGACGATCGGGCTGGGCGGTGTCTGGATCGAGGCACATGATGACGTGCGGACCTTCCCCGCCGATCTGGACGAGGCGGCGATCCTCGCCGAGATCGGGCTGCTGCGTGGTGCGAAGCTGCTTCAGGGTTGGCGCGGGACGCCACCGGCGGACGTGCGGGCGGTTGCCGCGGCCGCCGCGCGTATCGGCGCGCTGATGATCGCGGCGCCGCGGATCGCCGAGATTGAGATCAATCCGCTGCTGGTCCATCCCGAAGGTGAAGGTGTGCTTGTGCTTGATGCGCTGATGTTGGTCGATGCGGCCGCGCGGGGGGCGGCATGAAGCTCCTCTGGTCGCCCAGCGCGCCGTTCGTGCGCAAGGTGATGGTCGCAGCGCAGGTCGCGGACCTCGCCGAATCCATCGAATGCGTCCGCAGCCCGGTCGGGCCGGCGCGCCTCAATCCCGAGGTGATGGCGAGCAACCCGCTCAACAAGGTGCCGACGCTGCTGCTCGAGGACGGAACCGCGCTCTACGATTCGCGCGTCATCTGCGACTATCTTGACGTGCGCGCCGGGGGCGGCGTGCTTGTCCCGCGCGATCCCGACGGTCGCTGGCAGGCGCTGCGCCGCCAATGCCTCGCCGATGGGATGCTCGACATGCTGATCCTGCGCCGCGACGAACATTTCCGGGGCGAGGGCCATCGCTCGTCGGCGCACGTTCATGCCTATGCCACCAAGACGCAGGCGGCGCTTGATGCGATGGAAGCCGAGGCGGAGGCGCTGGCCGGTGACACGATCGACATCGGGCGCATCGCCATCGGTGTCGCGCTTGCCTATCTCGACTTCCGCGTGCCCGAGGAACGCTGGCGCGACGGGCGGCCCCGGCTGGCTGACTGGGAAGCGGGCTTCGCGCGCCATCCGGCGATGCAGGCGGTGCCGTTCGTCGACGACGGCAAGAAGCGCTTTGCCTTCTACCAGATCGCGTAACGTGCCCCGGTTCAGTCGATGCGGATTTCCACCAGATTGGGGCGTGGGTCCGCGAACGAACGGGTCAGTGTCGCGTCGAGATCGGCTGCCTGTTCGACGCGAACCGCTTCCATCCCGTGGCCTTGTGCCAGCGCGCAGAAATCGAGGCCGGGCAATTCGGTCCCCACGGTACGGTTCATGCCGAAACGCTGGCTGAAACGGACCAGTGCTTCGTAGCGGGCGTTGTTGAGGATGAGGAAGCTGATCGGCAGGCCATGTTGCGCTGCCGACCAGAGCGCCTGCACCGCATACATGCACGAGCCGTCGCCGATCAGCGCGATCAGCTTCTCGCCCGGCCGGGCCATGGCGATGCCGACCGCGGCGGGCATCGCGTGGCCCAGCCCGCCGCTGGCGGTGGTGTAGAATGAATCGGGCCGGATCATCGGCAGCCGGGCGCGCATCGCGAGGCGCGAACTGGGTGCTTCCTCGACGATGATGCTTGCCGGCGGCCGAAGCGCGGCGACCTGCTGCATCACATAGGCGTCGCTCAGCACATTGGCGTCGAGCCGGGCGAGGGAGACGCGCGGAGGCACAGGAGCGCGCGGGCGCGGCGCGGGACCGGCCAGCAAGGCGTCGATCCCCGGCTTGAGGCTGGTCGTGATCGCGGTGCCGGCACCGGCCCAGCTTGCGACGCCCGGATTGTCGACGAGCTGGAACAGCGTGGCGCCTTCCGGGATATGCGGCCCCGCGCCCTCGACATGATAGGTGAAGACCGGTGCGCCGAGCACGAGGATCAGGTCATGGCCGTGCAGCCGTTTGACGATCTCCTCGCGCGAGGCGGGCAGGAAGCCGGCAAAGTACGGATGGTCCTCTGGAAACGAATTGCGCGCCGAATTGGGCGACGCGAACACCGCCGCGCTATGCCGCTCGGCGAGCGCGATCGCCTGATCCCATGCGCCGTCGCGGGCGAGCTGGGCGCCGACGACGAAGGCCGGGCGCTCGGCCGCCGCCAACGCCGCAGCGGCCTCGGCGAGCAGAGCCGCCTCGCCTTCGATCGCGTGGCTGACCCGTCGCACCGCCACCGGATCGCACGGCCGGTCCCAGTCGTCGATCGGGATCGAGACGAACACCGGCCCGCACGGCGGCTGCATCGCGATATGATAAGCGCGCGCGATCGCCAGCGGCACGTCCTCGGCGCGCGCCGGCTCGACCGCCCATTTGACATAGGGCTTGGGAAATTCGGTGGGCTGGGCGGCGAACAGGAAAGGCTCGAACGGCAGGATCGACCGCGCCTGCTGGCCCGCGGTCACGATCAGCGGGGTCTGGTTGACGAAGGCGGTGAACAGATTGCCGAGGGCGTGACCGACGCCGACCGCCGAATGGAGATTGACCAGCGCCGCATTGCGCGTCGCCTGCGCGAACCCGTCGGCCATGCCCAGCACGATCGATTCCTGAAGCCCCAGAACGTAGCGGAAATCCTCGGGCAGGTCGCGGTACATCGGCAGTTCGGTCGAACCGGGATTGCCGAAGATGGTGCTGATGCCGAAGGCGCGCAGCAGATCGAAGGTCGCCGACCGGACGGTGGTTGCGCCGGGCGTATTCTGGTGAATCATGACAGCGATCTTCCTCGGTTGCGTTCCAGGAACGACAGGATGGTGCGGTTGAATCCCTCCGGCTGTTCCCAGAACAGTGCATGGCCGCCGTCGGCGATCACGGCCAGTTCGGCGTGTGGAAGGGTTCGGACGAAAGCGCGCATCAATGCCGGGGGTGCGTAGCGATCGGCATCGCCGGTGATGCACAGCAGTGGCGGCAGCGTAGCAGGATCGAACGGGCGTCGCGGCCCTCCGCGATGCGGCGCAGGCCCGTGCCGCGCTTGCCGTTCCAGTGCGATCCAGCGATGCATACCGGCGGGATTGTTGGCCCGGTAGGCAGGGCCCAACTCGCGCACCGCCGCCGACGTCGCGTCAGATGGCAGCGTGTTCCGCATCGCGAGGATTTCGGACGGCGGGGCGACGGCGATCGTCGACGCCATCACGAGCGTGCGGACCCGTTCGGGGAAGCGCGCGACGAACTCCCGCGCGACGAAACCGCCGGCTGCGCTCGCGATCAGATGGGTACGCGCGATACCGAGATGATCGAGCAGCGCCCGCAGGTCGCCCGCATCATCGGCATCGCCGTCGGCCGGGCGCGGGTCCGATCCGAGGAAGCCCCGCCGCGAATAGCCGATCACCCGATAACCCGCTGCCGCGAGGACGGGTTGCTGATAGGGCCAAACGGCATGGCTCCCGGTCATCGGATGGAGTAAAACCACTGCCTCGCCCGGCCCGCCGGTGTCCCACGCGAAAAGCCGGACATGGCCGAGAGGCCGGAGCCCGGCGTCGACCGGTGATTGCGGTGGTGGGTCGGTCCAGCGCGTCTGCGCGGGGACGAAAAGCCCATCGGTGTCGCTGGACGCGAACGTTGAAGCAGGTATCATTGCTGCAAACGCGCCCATTGCGAGCAACAGCTCGCGACGACCCGATACGCGTTCAGATATCGGCGACATCGTCACGTGCGAAGGAATAACGACGGAAATCGGAAGAAAAGCGCCGCATGCGCGCTGCCCAGGGCGTCCGTGCGGCGTGCATCCATGCCGCCGACTGGCTGATCGCCACATCCTCCATCTGGTACAGCGCCAGATAAGCAGGCGCATGGCCGGAGCCTGCCCGATAGCGCGCCGCCACCAGCACGCCTGCGACGGCGGCCAGCCTTGGCATATGTTCGGTCTCATACCAGTCGTTGAATTCGGTCTCGGCGTCGGCGGCGATGTTCATCAGGCCGACGACCAGGCCGCGTGCCGGGCCGGGTGTGTCGCGGTGAAGCGACAGGCGCGTGCCTTCCCAGCATTGTGGCCGGGGCCAGTCCGCGGCGGCGCGGTCGGCGATCAGCGCGTGGTGGGTCGGCGCGAGGGGGGCACTCGCCTCGCCGGTCAACCGGCTTGGCCAGCCCAGCCAGCCGCGATCCGCGCTTTGCGCTTGCGCGATCAGCAGCGCGATCGTTTCGGGCGCGCGGGTTGAGCCGGGCGCGTCAGAAGCCATAAAGCGCTGCCGGATTGTCGACGAGGATCCGGTTGGCCAAGGCGTCGTCGCCGGTCCAGTCGCGGAAGCGGTCAACCAGATGGCCGACATCGGGCGTCTTGTCGCCCAGATTGAGCAACGGCCAATCCGATCCGAAAACGAGCCGATCGGGGTTGGCCTTGAGCAGCGCCTCATGGAAGGGGCGGGCATCTTCATAATCCGGAAAGCATGCCGCACTGCGCACCTGGGTGAGCTTCACCCACAATCGTCCTTCGCGCAGTAGCGCCAGTAGTTCGCGATAGAGTGGCGAGGTTGCGTTCCATTCGGCCTGTCCGACCTTGGCCATGTGATCGATCACCAGCGGAATACCGAGCGACAGCAGCAGGTCGCGCGCGGCGATCACCGTGTCGCAATTGGCAAAGAGCTGGGCGTGCAGGCCGTGTTCGCGCATCCGCGGCGCCAGCTTTTCCAGCGTGCGAAAATCGCTGACGCCGACCATGCCGTTGGGATAGCGTTTCGACACGATCTGCGTGAAGCGCGCGCCGCTGAAACCCCCGGCGCGCAAGGCGGCGAGTTCTGCGTCGGTGATGGTGTCGTCGATGACGGCGATCCCGCGCAACCGGTCCGGCGCTGCCGCGAGGGCTGCCGCGATTGCACGATTGTCGGTCCCGTGCGCCGATCCCTGGACCGCGATGCCGCGATCGAAGCCGACCGCGTCGAGCATCGCGCGATGCGCCTCGGGCGTGGCTTCGGGCGGCGTGTAATTACGTTCGGGGGCCAGCGGAAAGCGGTCGAACGGCCCGAAGATGTGTGTGTGCGCGTCGCAGGCGCCGGCGGGAAGCGGGGCGCGGGGGCGCGATGGAAGCGCGGGCAAAGGCGGCGGGGCAGGATGCATCAAACACCTCGCAAAATTGGTTGGTCGCGGGCGACCGGACGGTGCTGAGAGGCTATAGGGTTCAGGCTATGGCTTGAAAAGCTATATCTTTGACCTTATACCCTCGGCGACGATAGATCGAACAACGATTCAGCACCATTCCCAGAGGAGAGACAGGATTATGACGACCGGCCGCAAAGCTCCCTTTCGTGCGGACCATGTCGGCAGTCTCATTCGGCCCCAGCGCCTTGTCGATGCCAGAACGGCGCACAAGGAAGGCCGACTCGCAGCCGATGAGCTGAAGGGCATTCAGCACGAAGCGATCCGCGAGGTAGCCGCGATGCAGGAAGCGATCGGGCTCCATTCGGTGACCGACGGCGAGTTCAACCGCGGTGCGTGGCATGCCGACTTCCTGCTGAAGTTCGCCAATGTCGTGCCGTATGTCTCCGACACGCCGATGCAGTTCAAGAGCGACAAGGGCACGAGCGAGAGCAAGGCGCGCAGCCTGAAGATCGTCGGGCGGCTCGGTCGTCCCGATCCGATCTTCGTCGACGATTTCCGTTTCCTCGCATCGGCGACGACGCGTACGCCCAAGATCACCTTGCCCAGCCCGAGCGTGCTCCATTTCCGCGGCGGCCGCGACGCGGTCGATCGGCAGGCCTATCCCGACATGGAGCAGTTCTGGGAGGATCTGGCGCATGTCTACGCGCTCGAGATCGGTGATCTCGCCGAGGCCGGGTGCCGCTATCTCCAGCTCGACGAGGTCAATTTCGCCTATCTGTGCGATCCCCGCCTGCGCGAGCAGGTGCAGTCGTCGATCAACGAGGATCCCGACGCATTGCCCAAAACCTATGCCCGGCTGATCAACGAGAGCATTGCCGGCAAGCCCGATGACATGGTGGTGTGCATGCATCTGTGCCGCGGCAATTTCGCCGGCAACTGGCTGGCCGAAGGCGGCTATGAGCCGGTCGCCGACATCCTGTTCAACAGCATCGACGTCGATGGCTATTTCCTCGAATATGACACCGCGCGCGCGGGTGGCTTCGAGCCGCTCCGGCTGGTGCCCAAGGGGAAGACCGTGGTGCTCGGCCTCGTGACGACCAAGAAGTCGGAGATCGAAACCAAGGACGAGTTGAAGCGCCGCGTCGAGGAAGCGAGCAATTTCATTCCGCTCGACCAGCTTGCGCTCAGCCCGCAATGCGGCTTCTCCAGCGGGGTTGGCGGCAGCACGATGGATATCGAGCATCAGAACAGCAAGCTGCGGCTGGTGGTCGAGACGGCTGAGGAAATCTGGGGAACCGCGGCGTAAGGCACGGTCGTCGACAGCGAGGAACGGATGATCGAGCGCGCGCCATCGGACGAGATCAAAGCGATCGCTGCGATCTATTATGCGGAACATGCCGCCCCGATGGCGCAATCGATGCGCGCCATCGCGGGGCATGTGATCTATCACAACCGCCCCGGCGCGCCGACCAGCCTGCAAATGTGGCAGGATCGCGAGGTCCGTTTCCGGCGTGCGATGAGCGAGATCACCACCACGATCCATCGCCAGATCGCCGAGGGCGATCTGGTCACCACGCAGTGGACGCTCGAGGCGGTCCATACCGGGCGGCTGATGGATTATCCCGCGTCGGGCAAGCGGATCCGCATGGCCTCGATGTGCATCGACCGCGTCGTCGACGGGCTGGTGGTGGAACATTGGGGGGTGCGCGACCTGCTGTCGGTGCTGCGCGCGATCGGCGTGGTGCCGACCTTCCAGCCGCCCGCGTCCGGGCAGGGCGCGGCATGAATACGCCCGCCGCGCGCATGAAGCTGCACTGGTCGCCCAGCTCGCCTTATGTGCGCAAGGTGATGCTGGTCGCACACGAACTGGGTTTGGCCGACCGCATCGATTGCGTTCGCGCCGTGGTCGGGCCGGCCCGGCTCAATCCCGAGGTGATGGCGGACAATCCGTTGAACAAGATCCCGACGCTGATCGACGGCGCGACGGTGCTGTTCGATTCGCGCGTGATCTGCGACTATCTCGACGCGCTTGACGGTCGCCATCGGATGCTCCCCGCGACGGGGCCTGCGCGCTGGACCGCGCTCCGGCGCCAGGCGCTCGCCGACGGGCTGATCGAGATCGCCGTGTTGCTCCGCGACGAGCATTGGCGCGGTGACGGGCACCGCTCGCCGGCGCATCTCCAGGCCTTTTGGGCCAAGATTCCGGCGTGTCTCGATAGGCTCGAGGCCGAGCAGCTCGACGACGCCGAACCCGATATCGGCCATATCGCGATCGCCTGTGCGCTCTCCTATCTCGATTTCCGGTTGCCGGCGCAGAAATGGCGCACCGGGCGACCTGTGCTCGCCGCATGGGAACGCAGGTTTGCGGCGCGTCCTTCGGCCGTGGCGACTGCGCTGGTCGAGGCCGGCAAGCGGCCGCTCAAATTCTACGAGATGGAATGAACCATCGGCCGCTGTGCAGCGGACCGGATAGCCAGAGGCGGAGAGCGAGAGATGGCTGACACGAGGCATGCCGGCGTTCGCAAGGCCGTCGAGGCCGGGCCGCTGCGGCGGTGGCAGATCATCACCCTCGTCCTGTGCGTCCTGATCAACATCTCGGACGGGCTCGATACCTCCTCGGTCGCGTACGCCGCACCGTCGATCCTGCGCGAATGGGGCGTGGGCGCGCGCGCGATGGGGCTCGTCTTCAGCGTCGGCGCGGCGGGGCTGGTGTGTGGTGCGCTGTTCATCGCCCCACAGGCCGATCGCGTCGGGCGGCGGACGATTATCCTCGGCGCGGTGGCGGCCAACAGTCTCTCGATGCTTGCGACCGCGTTCATCCATTCGGTCGAGTTGCTGCTGCTGCTGCGCTTCGTTACCGGGCTGGGTATTGGCGCGCTGGTGCCGTCGTTGAGCGTGATGGTGGTCGAATTCTCGACCGAGCGGCGCGGCAACATCTTCCTCGCGCTCGTTCATGTCGGCTTCGCGATCGGCGCGATGCTGGGGGCCGCGGTGGGGGCGCTGCTGATCGGCCCGTTCGGCTGGCAGGCGATTTTCATCTTCGCCGGGCTGGTGAGCCTCGTGCTGACGATCGTTGCCTTCTGGCTGCTGCCGGAGTCGCTCAATTTCCTGCTGACCCGCCAACCGCGCAATGCGCTGGCGCGCGCCAATATCCTGCTGGCCCGGCTCGGCGAGCCGCCGCTCGATGCGCTGCCGCCGCGCGAGGCGGAAGGCAAGCGCCGTGCCGGGTTGCTGCACACCATCCTCGCGCCCCGATATCGCACGTTGACGCTGTTGCTGTGGCTGGCGGCGTTCTCGCGCTATTTCGTCAGCTATTTCCTGACGCAGTGGAAGCCGCAAATTCTGGTGCTGGCGGGGGTGACGCCCGAACTGGCGATCGCCAGCGGGATTGTGACCGGCGGCGCCGCGATTCTCGGCGCGCTGCTGATGGGGACGGTCGCGGCCACGGTGGGCGCGCGGCGGGCGACCTGCGCGAGCTTCATGCTCTGTGCGGCCAGCCTCGTCCTCTTCGGCGTCGTCGAGGCGGAGCCGGTGCTGCTGCTGGCGGTCGCGGGGCTCGCGCTGTTCGCGATCGAGGCGACCTTCACGGGTGTCGTCATCACCAGCACGCGCTTCTACCCGCCCGAGTTCAGGACTACCGGCGTGGGCTTCACGATCGGCGTCGGCCGGTTCGGGGCGATCGCCGGCCCGTATCTCGGTGGTGCGTTGCTCGCGATGGGGCTCGACCGGAGCTTTGTCTATCCGGTCTATGCGGCGGTGTGTGGCGTCGGTGCCGTCGCGATCATGATCGGCTTCACCCGGCGCGGTGCGGAACGGCACGCGCCGGCTTAGAGTGGTTTCAAGCCAGATGGAATCATCTGGCGACCCGGAAATAACGGCAAACAAAAGATAATCTAGAGGCGATCCGGTTCCATCAGAACCGCATCGCCTCTAGCCGTTTGCCGTCTCCCGGCCGGGCGGAGCGATTTCCTCATGCTCGTCGAGATAGAGCAGCAGGTGGCTGTGGAAGAACCCCAGCCGCGCGCCGACGCTGCTCCGGATCGCGCGGCTCGCTGCTTCGAAGGCATCCCAGTCCGGCCACCACAATTCGGCATAACCGTCCCAGGGGGCATCGAGGAAGCGATCCTGCGCGCGCAGGTTGAGGACATAGCCTTCGAGTCCGGGCTGGCTGTCGGCGGCCGGGGCATGGTGGTGGACCCATTCGTCGAAAAACCGGTCGCGGGGCGTGCCCGGCTGGCGACCCACCAGCCCGATGCGCTTCGCGCGCGGCCGCCCGGCCTGTGGCGGCACCGGCCGCACGATCACCTCGCGCGAGAAGAGGCCCAGAAAATCGTCCTGTATGAAAGCGGGGCGATCGCGGGCCAGCGCGTCGATCAGATCAGGATCGGCGGCATCGACCGCATGGGCATAAGCGGCGGCGTTCGCGAACCAGAGCTCGATCACCGCGTCATAGGGCGCGTCGGGCGATCTCTGCCGGTTGACGGTGTTGAAGGTGAGTCCGGTCAATCCCGGCAGCCGGCGCAGAAGCGGGGCGCGATGCTGGTGCCAATGATCGAGCAGCGCTTCGGCGGACAGGCTGGGCGCACGCCGGATGAACTGGGTGCATTTGAAATGCGGCAGTTCGCGCGGGGGAGCGATAGGCTCAGCCATGGCCGCGCGTGCCATGGCAAGACTTGCCGACAGGCCCGCCGCGGCGCCGAGCAGCGCCCGGCGCGAGAAGGTTCGATCCACGCAATCCATCGCCAGTCCCCATCCTGCCTCTCCTTGACTGTCTATAGATCATACTTTAGGTTTTTATGCCATGATCGATCGCCGCAACTTTCTCGCCATGGCCGCTACGGTGCCGGCGATCCCCGTGCTCGCAGCCGGAGCCCCCGCCATGCCCGCGACTGAGGTCGATACCGATACACTGAGCAAGTCGATCTCGCTGATCGTGCGCAAGCCGGGGCTGTCGCGTGCGCAATTCAACGCGCGCTGGCTGGGCGAGCACGGCCCCGGCGCGCGCGATGTGCCGGGCCTGCGGGGGTTCGTGCTCGGTGAGCCGGTTGCCGATCCGGGCCGACGGCCGGGGGCGCCGCTGCCGCCGATGCTCGACGGCATCACCGAATCCTGGCAGCCGCCGGGTATCGACCGTGCCGCGCAGGCGCGCGAGAATCCGAAGGTGCGCGACTGGCTCGCCGCGGCGCCGACCTATATCGGCGCGATCAATCTCTATGCCACGCGCGAGCATGTCTTCGTGCCGCCGCAGCGCGGTGGGCTCAAGGTGATGACGCTGATCTCGCGCAAGCCCGGCACCACGCACGAGGATTTTGTGCGCCATGTGCTCGACGTGCACGGCCCGCTGTCACGCGAGGTGCCGGGCTTGCGCGGCTATGTCCTGTCCGAGATCGTGCGACGGCCGCAGATGCCCGCGATTCCGCCGGTGCCCGGCATCGGCGAGATCGACATCATCGGGACGAGCTGGCTGTCGCCTGATCCGGGTGACCTCACGCCCGATTCGCCGGCGCGGCGGGCATGGCTGGCCGATGGTGCGGCCAATTTCGGCAGCTTCCTCCGCTATGCGATGATCGAGCATGCCTTCATCGCGCCGCCCAATTAAAGCGAAGCGTTCGGCCGGGAGAACGGCCGCTCCTTCGGCGTGCCGAAGGAGCGGATCAGCGGCTCAGCGCCCCTTGAAGACCGGCGCGCGCTTCTCGACCACGGCGCGGACCGCCTCGCGGGCATCCTCGGTCGCCATCAATTTGGTGCTGTAGCCCTGTTCGAGGACATAGCCCTCGTCGACCGGCAGGAATTCGGCGGCGTTCATCGATTGCTTGCCGAGCCGTAGCCCCAGCGGCGACTTTTTGGCGATCTCGTCCGCCAATGCGTGTGCGGCGTCGAGCAACTTGTCGGCGTCGACGATCTCGTCGATCAACCCTGCCGTGAGGGCCTGTTCGGCGGTGATCGCGCGTCCGGTGAAGACCATGCGCCGCAGCAGTCCCTGGCTGATCAGCCGGCCGACATGCGCGGTGCCCCCGCAGCGGCCGATATTGACCTCGGGCAGGCCGAAGGTCGCGGCGGGGGACGCCATGCGGATATCGGCAACCGCGGCGAGCACGCAGCCGGCGCCGAGCGCGGGGCCATTGACCGCGGCGATGACCGGCACTGCACAATGGCGGATCGCGGCAAAGGCCTCGCGGACGATGACGGCATTCGCTTCGTCGTCCTCCAGCCGCGCGGTCACGAATTCGTGCAGATCCTTGCCCGCGCAGAATGCCTTGGTGCCGGCGGCGGTGAAGACGACGCAATGAATGCTGTCGTCCTTGCCGATCGCGTCGAAGGTCTCGGCGAGCGCGGCGTAATCGGCCAGCGTGATGGCGTTCACCGGCGGCTTGTCGATGGTCACGCGCGCCACGGCGCCCATAATCTCACGACGGATGGCAGTCATGCAGTCACTCCCTTGAATGGATCGGTGGTGCCGGCTGGCAGGTCGAAGGCATGCGCGTTGAGCGTCATCGCGACGAGCGTGTAATAGCCGATCAGCGCGGTGAGCTCGACGACGCCGGCAACGCCGAGGACATCGAGCGCGGCGGCATAGGCCGCGTTGCCGACGGTGCGTTCGCGCTGAAGTTCCTCGGCAAAATCGTGGACCGCCGCATCGTCCTCGCGCTCGAACACGGGGCGGCGGCCATGACGGAGGGCGTCGAGCATGTCGCGCGTGAGCCCGGCGGCAAGCGCGGGCGCCTCGTGCTGCACCCATTCGAACGGGCAGGTCCATGCCCGCGCGGTGACAAGGATCGCCAGTTCGCTGTGGCGCGGATCGAGCGACGTGCGATAGCGAAGCAGCGCGCCGAACTGCTGCCACAGATCGGCAAGTTCGGGGTTGTGCAGCGCTGCGCGTAGCGGGCCCACCATCATCCCGCGCGGGCCGCCGACGACGTCGTCATATACTTTGCGCTGCGCTGGCGTCATCGTCTCGACTTGCGGAAACGGAATGCGGGGCACCGAGAATCTCCACTCGATCGCGCTTCCGATGTGGAAGGCGCGCCATGACGGTTTGCGCGCGACGACACGGCCGCCGTCACATGAAACATCATATAGGACAGGTTTATGGACTTTGTCGACAGATTCTGTCGAGGGATCGGGTCGGGGGCGTTATGGCGGCGAACGCCGAGGTTCGGCCGCGCGTGCCGTCGCTTACGTCCCTGGATTCGAATGTTTGCCGGGTGACGGCTGAAATGAATGTGGGCTGCCTGGAGCATATCCCGATTAGGTTGAATCGGGATATGCTCCAATTGTCTTTCGTTTTCCGCATTTTCCGAGTCGTCAGGTGAGCCCGCCTGACTTGAAAATGCTCTAGCGCAGCTTCATGTCGAGCCGGACGATATCGCCGCGATAGGTGCCGTCGGTGACCATCACCAGCTTGCCGGCGCTGTCCAGCGCCGAGCGATGGACGTAGGCGACGGGCACGTTGAGCGGGATTTCGAGTTCGCGTGCGGTGACCACGTCCGCCGCGCCGATCGTCAGCGTCTGGCGCACTTCGCCCAGTTTGACGCCGCGGATGCTGTTGAGCAGGCTCAGCGTCGTCTTGGTTTCCAGATCCTCTTGCTTCACGCGCTTGCACAACGCTTCGTCGAGATAGGTATAGGCAATCAGGAACGGCTTGCCGCCGCGCCAGTGCCGCCGTTTGAATCGGCGATAGCTGCGCGCCCGTTCGCCGACCGGTTGCAGGAAGACAGGAGGTTGCTGCCCGGCTTCATCGGACATCAGTTCGATCGTCGCCCCCGGCCGCGACAGCAGGAGCCCCGACCAGTCGGTCTCGACTTCGCACCACAATTGTTCCTGCGGCTTGTAGGTAACGAAGGTGCCCTTGGCCCGGAACCGGGCGATCAGTCCGTCGGCATCGAGCCGCCCGAGCGCTTGGCGGACAGTCGCGCGCGCGACGCCATATTCGGCGGCGAGTTCCTCCACCGTCGGAATCTGGTCGCCGGTTTGCCATTGGCCCGATTCGATCATCCTGCGGAACAGCGTGCTCAGCTGGAGATAGCGCGGAATGCCGGTGGCATCGTCGTCCAGCGGGCCGGCTTCCGCAGGGATGGGGTGTGGGCTCATAGGAGAGACGTAAGACAAGCTGGATTCCATTCCAAGTCATTGCCGAAGGCGGCGTGCTCTGGCGCTTGCCGCCGAGGGCAGCATGTCAGCATAAAGGTTATTATACTAGCACATTAAATCGAACTGGCTTAATCCTTGGGCACGCGTTCTCATGCAGGAGCCCGCTTTGCCCGTCGTGTCGCCAGTATCGGGGTCGGCCCCGCCAGCGGTTCCGGCCGACTTGCCGCCGCCGGTGGCGATCCACTGGTCGCCCAAATCCCCGTTCGTGCGCAAGGTGATGATCGTGCTGGTCGAATGCGGCCTCGTCGATCGGGTCGAGCGAATCCGCACCATGGTCGATCGGCTGCATCCCAACCGTGCCTATATGGCCGAGAACCCGCTGGGCACGATCCCCGCCATCGTGCTGGCCGATGGTCGGCTGATGACCGATTCGGTGCTCATCTGCGATTATCTGCTCACGCTCGCGCCGCGCCCGGCGTTGCTGCCGCCGTCCGGTGCCGCGCGCTTCGCCGTGCTGCAGCGGCAGGCGTTGGCCGATGGCATGCTCGATGCGCTGCTGTTCTGGCGGCAGGAGCGGTTGCGCCCGCCCGCCGCGCAACGTGCGGAGGTCCACGCCGCTTATGCGGTGAAGGCTGCGACCGCGCTGGACCGGCTCGAGCGCGATGCGGCCGGTTTCCCCGACGCGCCCGATCTCGGCCATGTCGGGATCGGTTGCGCGCTGGCCTATCTCGATCTGCGCTTTCCCGATCTCGATTGGCGCCGCGGGCGCGCCGCGCTCGCCGCCTGGCATCGGCGGTTCGAGGACCGCCCGTCATCGCGGGCGACGCGCCTCGCGCTCGATGCCTGAACTTTTCTTCTCACCGAAAGGGTATCTCCCGTGTCCGGACCGCTCAGTCATATCCGTGTCCTCGATCTCAGCCGGGTTCTCGCCGGCCCCTTTGCCGCTCAGATCCTCGCGGATCTCGGCGCCGATGTGATCAAGGTCGAACGGCCCGGCGTGGGTGACGATACGCGCCATTGGGGCCCGCCCTTCATCGCGGGGAAGGAGGGGGGTAAAGGCGACGCGGGCTATTTCCTCGCCGCCAATCGCGGCAAGCGCTCGGTTCAGGCGGACCTTGCGACGCCCGAGGGGCAGGCGCTGGTCCGCGCGCTCGCGGCCAGTTCGGATGTGGTGCTGGAGAATTACAAGACCGGCGCGCTGGCGAAATGGGGGCTCGGCTATGCCGATCTCGCCGCGCTCCAGCCGCGTCTCGTCTATTGCTCGATCACCGGCTTCGGCCAGACCGGCCCGCGCGCCGGGCACGCGGCGTATGATTTCATGATCCAGGCGATGGGCGGGCTGATGAGCGTGACCGGCGAAGCCGATGGCTATCCCGGCGCGGGCCCGCAGAAGGTCGGCATCCCGGTGGTCGATCTGATGACGGGCATGTACGCCGCGATCGGCGTGCTGGCGGGGCTCGCGCGCCGGGCGGAGACGGGAAAGGGCGACTATATCGACCTCGCCATGCTCGACGTGATGGTGGGCTCGCTCGCCAATCAGGCGATGAACTACCTCGTCTCGGGCACGCCGCCGCGCCGCGCGGGCAACAAGCATCCCAATATCCAGCCGCAGGATGTGTTTCCCTGCCGCGACGGGCATGTCGTGGTGGTGGTCGGCAATGACGGGCAATATGCCAAATTCTGCGAGGCGATCGCGCGGCCCGACCTTGCCGAGGACCCGCGCTTCGTCACCAATGGCGGGCGCGTGCAGCATCAGGCGGCGCTGCTCCCCGAGATCATCGCTGCGCTCGCCGCCGATGACATGGCGGGGTGGGTGCAGCGCCTCGAGCAGGCGGGCGTGCCGTGCGCGCCGATCAACACCGTGCCCGATGCGCTGGCCGATGCGCAGGTCGCACATCGCGGGATGCTCGTCCATCTCGATCACCCCACCGCCGGATCGCTGCCGATGGTCGCCAGCCCGCTACGCTTCGCCAACGCCCCCGTCAGCTACGACCGCGCGCCGCCGCTGTTGGGGCAGCATGACGAGGAGATCAGGCGCGAAGCGGGCGGCTGAGCGCCGGGCTATTCCTGCTCGCGCCGCTGCAGCGCGTGGTAATTGTGCGCGCGCCGCGCCTCGTCGAGGCGCAGGCCGCGATCGAGCGCTGCCCGGATGGCGGTTTCGGCGTGCTCGATCGCTTCGGCCGTCTCGAGGATCGCTTCCTCATGCTGCCGGGGGAGCACGACCGCGCCGTCGGCGTCGCCGCGCACCAGATCACCCGGCGCGACGCGTGCCGCGCCGATCGTGACGATCGTGTCGGCGGCTTCGAGCTGAACCCGATCCTTGCCCGTGCGCATCGAGTAGCTGCGGCTGAACACCGGATAGCCGAGCGACCGCGCGAGATCGGTGTCGCGGCAGGCGCCGTCGATCAGCGTCCCCGCAACGCCGCGGCGATGCGCGACCGAGGTCAGGATATCGCCCCAGACGGTCGCATCCTCGCGCCCGCCATTGTCGAGCACGATCACGCTGCCCGGCGGGACATCGTCGATATAGTCGCCGACGCTGCCCGCGGGCTTGGCGGCGGCGGTATAGCGGAACGTCACCGCGCGCCCGGCGAACCGGAAATCGGGCGAAAGCGGCTTGATCCCTAAACACTGGCCGGCGATGCCCAGCTTGTCCATGGCGTCGCTGATCGTGGCGGTATCGAGACGACCCGCACGCTTCACATTGGTATCGCTCATGCGGCGGCTCCCTTGGTCAGCATCTGTTCGTAGCTTGCGCCCATCACCTGGCTGACGGGCTCACCCGCGCGGACCGCGACGGTCATGGCCGCCTCGCGGGCGTTGATCCGGTCGGCGGCGTCCAGCACCGCGTCGATCCGATCGGCGGGAACGAACACCACGCCGCTGCCGTCGGCGAGGACATAGTCGCCTTCGTTCACCTGGCTGTCGCCGATCGTCACCGGCGCGCCCGATGCGGTCTCGTAGATGCGGCCCCGCGCGGTACGGCAGGTGCGCGATCGGCTGTAGACCGGGAATTCCAGCTCGGCGGCTTCGTCGATGTCGCGCGCCGGGCCGTCGACGATCACGCCCGACAGCCCCCGCATGGCTGCGGCGTTGGACAGGATACCGCCCCAACCGGCGGCATCGATGCCGGTGCGCTGCTCGACGACGACGACGTCGCCTGCGCCCGCGCGCTCGATCGCCGAGGTGCAGAGATGCCGGCTTGACCCGGAGGGGGGCGTTCCGGCCGCGAGCGTGACGGTAACGACGCGGCCGGCAATGCGGCGCCGGGCCGATTGCGGCGCGATGCCGGTCACGGCCGGAGGCAGGCCAAGTTGGTCGCAGGCATCCGAGACGCAGCACGTGTCGAGCTGCCCGAGGCGGGTGATGAGCGAATCGGTCATGACAATTCCGTCAGCTGGGTTGGATGATGACATGTTCGCGCGTGCGATAGCCGATGGCTTCGCCGATGCTCGCCTGGCCGTCGGCATACCAGCGTTCGCGCTGGGGAGAGAGCGGCGCATCCATGTCGTGGCGGAAGGATTGCGCGATGCCGTCGATCTCGCCGAAGCCGGTCAGCGGGGGGATGTCGCTGCGCCGGGCTTCCGATGTCACCTCGTTGAGGATCAGCCCTGCCACTTCGGGAACCTCGTGCGCCATCGGTCCGTGGACGTTCAGCCAATGATCGGCGAATTGGGCATGCGACTGTTCGGGCTTGCGTTTGAGCAAGGCGATCAGCCCCGTGCCGCCGCGCCTGGGGCGGACGAAGACATTCTCGCGGACGCGAAAGCCCTTGATCTGCCCGACGAAGATCGGGCCGTCGGCGTACCAGGCCTTGGCGGCTTCGGGCGCGGCGGGATTCTGGAGTGAACTGGTCTCCTCCTTCCACGATTCGGCCACGCCATCGATCATGACGCTGGCGCCGCTGGAGATCGCGAGATTGCCGTTCGACGCGCTGGTGATCTCGTTGCAGATCATGCCGCGCATCCCCGGCACCTTCAGCGCCATCGGGGCATGGACGTCGAGCCAGTAGCGCATGAACTCTTCATGCGTGGTGCCCGGCTTGCGCACCATGAAGGTCAGCGTCTTGATGATTCGCGGCTGGCCTGCTTCGGCGACGGCGGCGAGGCCGGCCCCCGACATCGCGCCGGCCGCGATCACGGCGCCGGCCCGCAACAGATCGCGCCGATCCGGCCTTGTCCCGTTTTCGTCCATCGGTATCTCCCTCCCCGGTTGGCGCCGCGTGATGCCGTGATCTGGCACCCTGGCGCCGACGACATGCTTGCGCTGGATGCTAGCCGGTGATAGCGAAAGTATCAATAAGCTATAACTACGAACTTTCCGGGAGCAGGGCATGGCGAGAAACGCGGGAGACAGTGGCTCCAGGGTGATGGCCGACGCGCCGATGACCGCGTTCCAGTTCGTGATCGTCGCGTTGTGCTGCGTCATCAACGTCGCCGACGGTGCTGATATCGTTGCGATGGCCTATGCCGCGCCGCTCCTCGCGAAAGAATGGGGCATCCGCCCCGAAGTACTTGGCATCGTATTTGGAGCCGCGCCGGTGGGGATGGCCATCGGTGCCTTTTTCGTGGCGCCGCTCGCGGATCGGTTCGGCCGCCGGATCATCGTGCTGTCGGCGGTGGGTGGGGGCGCCGTCGCGATGCTGCTGACCGGCATCAGCACCAGCGTTCCGATGCTGGCGGTGACGCGGCTGCTCACCGGCGTCGGGCTGGGCGCCCTGCTCGCGAGCCTGACGGTGACGGTGGTCGAATATACCAACAAGCGCTGGGGCAATTTCTTCATCGCGGTGCTGCATATCGGCTTCGCGGTCGGCGTCAGCCTGATGGGGTTGATCGCAGCCGGGCTCGCCGAGCCTTATGGCTGGCGCTCGTTCTTCCTGTTCGGCGCGGCGATGAACGCCGTGATCTTCGTGGTCGGGCTGTTTCTCCTGCCCGAATCGGTTGAGTTCCTGATGGAGTCGCAGCCGCGCCGCGCGCTGGAGCGGATCAACCGCATCTTCGCCCGGATCGGCCGGGCGCCGCTCACGGCACTGCCGCGGAAAACGGCGAAAGTGAAAACCAGTCTCGGTGTCCTCAGCCTGCTCGATACCGAGTTCCGGCGGCCGACGCTGCTGCTCTGGGCGGCGTCGATCGGCTATGCGGTCGTGGGCTATTACCATCTCAACTGGACCCCGCACGTGCTGGCGGAAGCCGGAGTCGCGACCAATCTGGCCATCTCCAGCGGCTTCTTCACCGGCACCGGGGCGATCGCCGGCAATCTCAGCATGGGGTTGTTGTCGAGCCGCCGCGAACCGATGCGCCTCACCGCTTATTATTTCGCCGGTTCGGCGGTGACGCTGGCCGCGTTCGGCCTGAGCGCGCCGAACGTGATCGGCATGTTCGCCTTCGCGACGCTGATCAGCTTCTTCACCCTGGGCGGCTTCAGCGGCCTGATGATCGTGACCTCGCGTCAATATCCGGCGCTGGTCCGCAGCACCGGCGTCGGCGGCGTGGTCGGTTTCGGCCGGTTGGGGGCCGTCATCGGGCCGGTGATCGGTGGGATCTTGCTAGGCGCAGGCATCGAGCTGTGGGGATCGTATCTGGTGTTCGCGGCCTTCGCGGCGGTTCCGTTCGTCACGCTGCTGGTGCTCAGCACCCGGCGCCGGGCGGGGGGAGCGGCAGCGGCAGCAGCGGCAGATTAGGGCGGGAATCGGACAATCGGCGACGACGCCACGGAACAGGATATTCGATATGGCACGATTGACTCATGGCTTTGGCGTCTCGCACACGCCCATGCTCAACACCGAGGAGGAAGACTGGGAGCGGTTCGCCGAGCGCGATGCCGCCGGCAGCTTCCGCGACAAGAGCGGGGCGCCGACCAGCTATGCCGAGTTGCTGGCGCGTGCGCCTGCCGACATCGCCGATCTGATCGCACCCGATCGGCTGCGCGAGCGCTACGCTGCGTCGCTGGCGGGTATGGAACGCACGCGCCGTGCGATCGAGGCCGCGCAACTCGATGCGCTGATCGTCGTGGGCGACGATCAGAAGGAACTCTATCACGAGGACAATCTGCCGAGCATTCTCGTCTATTATGGCGAGACGATCCGCAACGTGCCGCGTCACATCGAGAAACCGAACAAAGTCGCCTGGTTCCAGCGCGCGCGTGGCGGTTATTATGAGGCGGAGGGGGTGCGCGACTATCCGGTCGATGCCGGGCTTGCGCGCCATCTGATCGCCGAGCTTGTCGATCGGGAATTCGACATCTCGACCTCGGATCGGCTGGCCGATGGCGTCGGCGAAGGCCATGCCTTCGGTTTCATCCATACCCGCCTGATGGGCCGCAGCATGGCGCTGCCGATCGTGCCGATCTGCCTCAACACTTACTATCCGCCCAACCAGCCCACGCCGCGGCGCTGCTATCAGCTCGGCCGTGCGATCCGTGCCGCTGTCGAGAATTATCCGGGCGACCAGCGGGTGGGCGTCATCGCCTCGGGCGGCCTCAGCCATTTCGTCGTCGACGAGGAGCTCGATCGCGATCTGCTCGATGCCATGGCGCGCAAGGATGCCGAGGCGCTGTGCACGATCGATCGCGCCAAGCTCAATTCGGGCAGTTCGGAGATCCGCAACTGGATCTGCACCGCCGGCGCGGTCGAGCATCTCGAGATGCGCTGGCACGATTATATGCCCTGCTACCGCACACCCGCGGGCACCGGGACCGGCATCGCCTTTGCCGAGTGGAACTGAGAGACCTGTCATGCGCCAGAAGAGTATCACGATCGACAAGATCGGCCATTCCGCGCCGATCCCGCTTGCCTGCCGGGTCGGGCCGCTGCTGGCGACCTCGGGGATCATGGGCCGCGACGCCACGACCGGCGAGATGCCGCCCGACGCGGCCGGCCAGGCGGCGAATTGTTTTCGCAATCTCGCGCTGGTGCTGGCCGAGGCCGGGATGGATCTGGGCGATGTCGTCCGGTTCACCATCTACGTGAAGCGCGAGGAGGATCGCGGCGCGATCAATCCGCCGTGGCTCGAAGCCTATCCCGATCCGTCGAAGCGGCCCGCCCGGCACGTCCAGTTGATGGACCTGCGCGGTGCCGTTCTCGTCCAGCTTGAAGTTCTCGCGATCGCCAAGGAGGCCCTATGATTATCGACTCGCACGCCCATGTCGTTCTGGACAGCGCGTCCTACCGGATCATGGCGACGCTTACGGGCAGTCGCAACAATCCCAAATCGATGGCCAAGCTGCCGTCCGAGGAGGTGATCGCCAAGACCGTCCAGGGCCTGCTGACGCAGATGGACGAAGTGGGGACCGACATGCAGTTCCTGTCGCCGCGTCCCTATCTGCAAATGCATTCGCTGAGCCCGGCGAGCGTGCCGCTGACCTGGGCGCGCTACAATAACGACCTGATCCACGCCCATGTACGCGCGGCGCCGGACCGGTTTCGCGGCATTGCCGGTCTGCCCCAGTTCCGCGACACCAGCCCGGCCGCGTGCATCGAGGAGCTCGATCGCGCGGTCAACGAACTGGGCTTCGTCGGCTGCCTGCTCAATCCCGATCCGATGGAAGGCGATGGGCCGCCCCCGCCGGGGCTGGGCGACGAATTCTGGTATCCGTTGTACGAGAAAATCTGCGCGCTCGACATTCCCGTGCTGGTGCATTCGGCGGGCTGTTGCCATCCGCGCGAATCGTACACGCTGAAGTTCATCAACGAAGGCAGCATCGCGATCATGTCGCTGCTGGGATCGCGCGTGTTCGAGGATTTTCCGACGCTCAAGATCGTCATTTCGCATGGCGGCGGCGCGATTCCGTATCAGATCGGGCGCTTCCGTGCGGGCCATATCCGCCGCGATCAGGATTTCGATGCCAAACTCAAGCGGCTCTATTTCGATACATGCATCTATTCAGAAGAAGGGCTCGACCTGCTATTCCGCATCTGCGGGCCGGATAATTGCCTGTTCGGCACCGAGCGGCCGGGAACGGCGTCGGTGTTCAACCCGGCCTGGGGGCATCAACTTGATGATCTCAAGCAGGTGATCGACGGCATCGGCTGGCTGAGCGACGCTGATCGGGCGAAGATCTACGAAGGCAATTGCCGCAAGCTCTACACGCGCGCCTTCGCCGATTGAGCGGGGAAGCGCTATGTGGCTGACCTATGCGCTGGGCGTGACGGAAGGGGCCGCTCATCTGCCGGTCGACACCGGCGGGTCGCGAATCCTCGCCGCCAGGCGCTGGGTCGAACAGGGCCTGGCGCCGGGCGCGGCGGCGGATGCGCCGCGCCAATTGCTGCTGTGCGATGCCGCGTCGCGGCTGCACTTGGGCACCTCCGGCGCCGGGCGTGTCTGGGCGGGTGTGCAACTGGGCGACCGTGCCGCGCTTGCGCCGGTGGAGGCGCAGGGTTTGTTGTTGAACCAGATGGATATCGACGCGGCGCACGAGGATGAGTTCAACGACTGGTACGATACCGAGCATTTGCCCCGCATCGCCGCGGTCGACGGGGTAATTGCGGCGCGGCGGTTCCGCAGCGATGCGGATACGCCCCGCTATCTTGCGACCTATCATCTGCGTGACCTCGATGTGGTACGCGGCGCAGCGTGGAAGGCCGCGGCGTCGACGCCGTGGACGGCGCGGATGCGGCGGCATCGTACGGGCCTGATCCGGATCGGTTTCGTGCCGGCATAGGGTTGCGCGGTTGCGGCCGGATGTTCAGGGACGAAGGCGGTGGCTGGACGACTGCCGCCGAATACTTATATACCGGTCATTATGGAAATCGAGATGGCGACGCCGACCAAGGGACGGCCCCGGGAATTCGACGTTGGCGACGCGCTCGCCGCGGCGCTCGGCGTGTTCTGGAGCAAGGGCTATGAAGGCGCTTCGCTGACCGACCTGACCGAGGCGATGGGGATCACGCGCCCCAGCCTTTATGCCGCGTTCGGCAACAAGGAGGCCTTGTTCTGCAAGGCGCTCGATCTCTACGAACAGGAAAAGCTCGCCTATATGCATTGCGCGCTCGATGCGCCGACATCGCGCGGGGTCGCGGAGCGGCTGTTGCGCGGTGTGATGGCCAATCAATGCAGCGAGCAAGGCCCCAAGGGCTGCCTTGGCGTGATCAGTTCGGTCGCGTGCGGCACCGAGGCCGAGCCGATCCGCGCCGAGGTGATCTCGCGGCGCGCCTCGTCGCACAAGGCGCTGGTCGCCCGGTTCGAACGCGCCAAGGCCGAAGGTGACCTTCCCGAGTCGGTCGATATCGCCGGGCTGACCGGCCATTTGTTCGCGGTGATGCAGGGGATGACGATCCAGGCCGGGGCAGGCGCGAGCCATGCCGATCTCGAACGCGTTGTCGCGACCAGCCTGGCGATGTGGCCGGGGCGCTGAATACGGCGCTCGACAAAATAATTATCGATCGGTACAGAAAGCCCCTTGACGCTGTTCATCGCCGATTTATATACCGGTCAGTATGGAACAGCGAAGGGGTTAGGGTATCGGCATTGCCACCGTCATAGGAGGTGGACAGTGCTGAGGACACGCGGCGGCGAAAGCGAGTCCGCGTTCCGGTAACGCCACGATTGGCGATGTAGCGGCCGATCGCATTCGACAGTTGCGACATGCTGACGTGGGCGCGTGGCGCCCGCGACGGAAGATTTGTGCACTTTATCGCCGGGCGGCCGTGAACGGGCCGCTTTGGTGCACGGCGGATTTGTGCCCGCTGACGCTCGATCAGGGAGACACCCCATGGCCTATCTCAATTTCTCCGATCCACATGACGCCATGCTTGCAAGCCGCGGCATCGCGCCGGTTGCGGACGATGTGCCGGCCCGGTTGTCGCCGCTCGAATGGTCGGTCGTCGCGCTTGCGCAGAAGGAAAAGCTGTCGAGCATCGGCCGTCCGGGGCGTGTCGCGACCGCGATGGGCAAGCTGTTCGGCACTCGGCGCAATCCCGCGCTTGCCGATGGTCGGCTCGAGGCGCTGCGGCGGCTGGCGGTGATCGCCTGGCATCGCGGATATGCGATCCATTCCTCAGAAATTCAGGCATTTAAACGCGCCGGCTTTTCGATGCCGCAATATGAATTGGTGCTCGCGAGCATCAGTCGTGGTCGCGATCTGGTGAACCGACAGGGCCGCTAGGACGGGACTGGCTCGCGCACGCGAGTAATTCAATTTTCGAACGGATGCCGCGGGGCCCGGCCGAGCCATCGGTCGGACGATCGCGAGGGTTCGTTCGCGTCGATTTCGGGCGCTTCACCAGGCGCCCGAATCGCCTATCAGCGAGGCACGCGATGAACATGTTGACCAAGATCGGGCGCGCCGATGCGCAAGCGCTCGAGACATCCGCCACCGCTCGGCCCTGGCGCCGCGGCCTGCTGATCGGCGTGCCGTTGGCGATTGTTGCCTGGGGCGGTTATTCGATCACGCATCGCGGCAATCCGGCGCTCGCCGCGCCGCCGCTGCCGACCGTTACGATCGCGGCGCCGCTCGAACGCTCGATCGACCTGTGGGACGATTATGTCGGGCGCTTCGAAGCGTCGAAGACGGTCGAGGTACGCCCGCGCGTCTCGGGGGCGATCACCGGCGTGCATTTCCGCGACGGCGCGGTGGTCCGCAAGGGCGATTTGCTGTTCACGATCGATCCACGGCCGTTTGCCGCCGCGCTGGCCGAGGCGAATGCGCGGCTGGCAAGTGCCAAAAGCGATCTGAACCTCGCGCGCGCCAATCTCAACCGGACGCTGCCGCTCGTTGATATTGATGCGGTGTCGCAGAGCGACGTCGACCAACTCCGCGCGAAACAGCAGGCCGCGCTGGCCACACTGGCGGGGGCCGAGGCGGCCGTCCGCGCGCGGGCGCTGGATCTGAGTTTCACCCAAGTACGCGCGCCGATCGGCGGGCGGGTTTCCGACCGGCGGATCGATGCGGGCAATCTGGTCGCGGGCGGTGAGGGGGCTGCCGCGACGCTGCTGACGACGATCAACGCGCTCGATCCGATCTATTTCAGCTTCGACGCGTCCGAAGCGCTGTTCCTCAAGGCGAAGCGCGCCGAACAGGCGGGCGACGCCGGCTCGCCGGTCGAGGTCAAGCTGCAGGACGAACCCGCCTATCGCTGGAAGGGGCGGCTCGATTTCACCGACAACGGACTCGATCCGCGCTCGGGCACGATCCGCGTCCGCGCGGTGGTCGACAATCCCGAGCTGTTCCTCACCCCCGGCATGTTCGGCAATGCCCGGCTGTCGAACGGCGGCGCGACGCGCGCGCTGCTCGTCCCCGATGCCGCGATCAAGACCGATCAGGCGCGCAAGCTGGTGGTCGTGGTCGGCAAGGACGGCACCGCGCAGGCCAGGCCGGTCGAGCTGGGGCCGGTGGTGCAAGGGTTGCGCGTCATCCGCTCCGGCCTTGGCGAGCATGATCGCGTGATCATCAGCGATCCCGAACTCGCGCCGCCGGGCAGCAAGGTGCTGACCAAGCCGGGCAGGATCGTTCCCGCCGCCGATCCGGCGCCGCCGCCGCGCGCCGATCCCACGACCGGTCAGGCGACCTTCGCGGCGAACTAGGCATCTTCATCCCCCTTCTGCGTTCGGGCTGAAACGGCTCTTCGACAAGCCTCCGAGCGAACGGGAATGGGATCGAAACGCGGGCTGACAGGCCCCTTTGTTCAGGAGCAGGCATATGCGCCTCTCACGCTTCTTCATCACGCGGCCGATCTTCGCTGGCGTGATCGCGATTCTCATCACGATCGTCGGCGGCATCGCCTATCTCGGGCTGCCGGTGTCGCAATATCCGGATATTGTACCGCCGACTGTAACGGTGTCGGCGACCTATCCCGGCGCCACCGCGCAGACCGTCGCCGAGACGGTGGCGGCGCCGATCGAGCAGCAGATCAACGGCGTCGACAACATGCTCTACATGTCGTCCGAATCGACCGGCGACGGCAGGCTGAGGATCACCGTCACGTTCAAGATCGGCACCGATCTCGACGAGGCGCAGGTGCTGGTGCAGAACCGCGTCGCGATCGCGCTGCCGACCCTGCCCGAGGAGGTGCGCCGGATGGGGGTGGTGACGCAGAAGACGTCGCCCGACTTCCTGATGGTGGTCAATCTGGTCTCGTCCGACGAGTCGCTCGATCGCAGCTACATCTCCAATTACGCGCTGACGCAGATCCGCGACCGGCTGACCCGGATCGACGGGGTGGGCGACGTGCGGCTGTTCGGTGCGCGCGATTATGCGATGCGGGTGTGGATCGATCCCGGCCGTGCCGCCGCGCTGAACCTGACCGCGGGCGACATCGTCTCGGCACTCCGCGCGCAGAATGTGCAGGTCGCGGCGGGCACGCTCGGCGCGCCGCCTTATGCGCAGGGCAATGCCTTCCAGCTCAACGTCGAGGCGCAGGGTCGCTTCAGCGATCCCGCGCAGTTCGGCGACATCATCGTGCGCACCGATGCGGACGGCCATCAGGTTCGCGTGTCGGATGTGGCGCGCGTCGAACTCGGCGCTGACGATTACGCCTCGAATACCTATCTCTCGGGCAAGCCGACGGTGATCATGGCGGTGTTCCAGCGCCCCGGATCGAACGCGCTCGCCGCCGCCGAGGCGGTGCAGGCCGAGATGGATAGCCTCGCCAAATCCTTCCCCAAGGGGCTTGGCTATCGGGTCATCTACAACCCCACCGAATTCATCTCGCAGTCGGTCGACGCGGTGATGCACACGCTGTTCGAGGCGATGCTTCTCGTCGTGCTGGTGATCATCGTTTTCTTGCAGAAATGGCGCGCGGCGGTGATCCCGGTGGTGGCGATTCCGGTCTCGCTGATCGGTAGCTGCCTCGTGCTCGCGGCCTTCGGCTACTCGCTCAACAATCTGTCGCTGTTCGGCATGGTGCTGGCAATCGGCGTGGTGGTCGATGACGCGATCGTCGTGGTCGAGAATGTCGAACGCAACCTCGAACGCGGGCTTTCCGCGCTGGAGGCGGCCAAGGCGTCGATGGACGAGGTGTCGGCGGCGTTGATCGCGATCGTGCTGGTGCTGTGCGCGGTGTTCGTGCCGACCTTGTTTCTTACCGGGCTTTCGGGCGCGTTCTACCAGCAGTTCGCGGTAACGATCGCGACCGCGACGGTGATCTCGCTGATCCTGTCGCTCACGCTGTCGCCCGCGCTCGCGGCGCTGCTGCTCAAGCCCAACGACCGTCGTGGTGAACGCCACGCCATCGTGCGCGCGCTGCATCGCGCCGGCGATGCCTTCAATCGCGGCTTCGAGCGGCTGAGCGACGGCTATGCCCGGCTGACGCGCCGGCTGGTCACGCGGCCCAAGCGGATGATGGTGGCCTATGCCGGCCTCATCGCCGCGACGATCGGGCTGTTCTGGGTGACGCCCTCGGGCTTCATCCCGGCGCAGGATCAGGGCTATTTCCTCACCGTCATCCAATTGCCGCCGGGCTCGTCGCTCGATCGCACCGATGCGGTGATGCAGAAGGTGGCCAAGCGCATCCTGCCGATTCCCGGTGTCAAGGGCGCGGTGATGCTCGCGGGCTTCGACGGCCCGTCGCAGACGCTCGCCCCCAATGCGGCCGCTGCCTATATCCCGCTCGAATCGTTTGAAAAGCGCGAACAACTCGGCGTCAGCTTTGCCGACATCATGGCCGCGGCGCAAAAGGCGACCGCCGACATCAACGAAGCGCGGCTGATGATCGTGCCGCCGCCGCTGATCCAGGGGATCGGCTCGGCGGGCGGCTATCGGCTGATGGTCGAGGATCTCGGCGATCAGGGCTATGAGGCGCTCGGCAAGCAGGCGTTCGGGGTGATCGGCAAGGCCAATCAGACCGCGGGGCTGCAACAGGTCTACACCTTCTTCAACACCGCGACCCCGCGCATCTTCGCCGATATCGATCGCCGCAAGGCCGATATGCTGGGGGTGCCGCCTGCCCAGGTGTTCGAGGCGCTCCAGGTCTATCTCGGCTCGGCGTACGTCAACGATTTCAACCTGCTCGGGCGCACCTATCGCGTCACCGCGCAGGCCGATGCCGCGCACCGCGCGACCGAAGCCGATATCGCCGATCTCAAGACGCGCTCGACGACAGGGGCGATGGTGCCGATCGGGTCGGTCGCGACCTTCGACAGCAAGACCGGGCCGTATCGCGTCACGCGCTACAACCTGCACCCGGCGGTTGCGGTCGATGGCGATACCGCGCCGGGCTATTCGTCGGGCGCCTCGCTGACGACGATGGAGAAGGTCGCCGATACGGTCCTGCCCTCGGGCTATGGCCACGAATGGACCGGGATCGCCTTCCAGCAGAAATCGGCGGGCAACACCGCGGGAATCGTGTTCGCGCTGGCCGTGGTGTTCGTCTTCCTCGTGCTCGCCGCACAATATGAAAGTGTCGTGCTGCCGCTGGCGATCATCCTGATCGTGCCGATGTGCCTGTTGGCGGCGATGATCGGCGTCAACCTGCGGGGGATGGACAATAATGTCCTGACCCAGATCGGGCTGGTCGTGTTGATCGCGCTCGCGGCCAAGAACGCGATCCTGGTGGTCGAGTTCGCCCGGCAGGCCGAGCAGGACGACGGGCTGTCGCCGATCGAGGCGGCGGTGCGCGCCGCGCGCGATCGGTTGCGGCCGATCCTGATGACGAGCTTTGCGTTCGTCCTCGGATCGGTGCCGTTGCTGATCGCCAGCGGGGCAGGGGCGGAACTGCGTCAGGCGCTGGGCACCGCGGTGTTCTTCGGGATGCTCGGTGTCACCGGCTTCGGGCTGATCTTCACCCCCACCTTCTACGTCGTCTGCCGCGCGCTCGGCGACCGGATGGCACGCCGGCGCCCGCGCCACGACGTCGATCCGGCACTGCTCCCGGCCGAATAGGAGTATCGATGATGATCCGAAGTTTCACGACCTCGCTATCCGCGCTCGCGCTTGCCGCGTGCGCGGTGGGGCCGGACTATGTCGCACCCCACCCACCCGCGACGGCGTCCGGCCCCTTCATCACCACCGCCAGCCCCGCGGTCTCGACTGCACCGGTGGCCGGGCATTGGTGGCGACTCTACGACGATCCGGTGCTCGACGGGCTGGTCGGCGATGCGCTCGCTGCCAACACCGATCTGCGCGTCGCGATCGCCAACATCGCCCGCGCGCGTGCCGGGCTGAAGGCCGCGCGTGTCGACCTGCTGCCGCAGACCAATATCGGCGCGAGCAGCACCTATGGCCGGTTGCCCGCAGGCCAGCGCGCGGCGGGCGCCAGGCGCGAGGATTGGGCGATCGATACCGGGCTCGACGTGGCCTATGAGGTCGATCTTTTCGGCCGCGTCGCACGCGGGGTCGAGGCAGCGTCGGGCGATGTCGATGCCGCACGCGCCGATGCCGATGCGGTGCGCGTGCTCGTCGTTGCCGATACCACGCGCGCTTATGCCGATGCCGCCTCGGCGGCGGCGCGGCTGGCGGTCGCGCGGCACACGGTCGAACTGCTCGACAAGTCGCTGACGCTGACACAGGCGCGCCATGCGGCCGGGTTGGCGACGGGGCTGGATACCGCGCGGATCGCTGCGTTGCGCGATCAGCGTGCCGCCGAAGTGCCCGCGATCGCGGCCCAGCGCGATGCGGCGCTGTTTCGCCTCGCGACGCTCACCGGCCGGCCGCCGGCCGCGCTGCCGCCGATCGCCGGCGCGCGCGATACGATGCTCGACATCGCGCAGCCGATCCCGGTCGGCGACGGTCAGGCACTGCTCGCGCGGCGGCCCGACGTGCGTGCCGCCGAGCGGCGGCTGGCGGCGGCAACCGCGCGGATCGGGATCGCGACCGCCGATCTCTATCCGCACATCTCGCTCGGCGGGTCGCTCGGTTCGACGGGCAATGCGCTGGGTGACGTTTTCGGCGGCGGGCCGCTGCGCTGGTTGCTGGGGCCGTTGATCAACTGGTCGTTTCCCAATCAGAGCGCCGCGCGCGCGCGGATCGCGGGGGCCGAGGCCGAGACGCAGGCGGCGCTCGCGCGCTTCGACGGCATCGTGCTGACCGCGCTGCGCGAGACGGAGACCGCGTTATCGGCTTATGGCCATGATCTCGATCGGCGCGCGTCGCTCAAGGCCGCGCACGATCAGGCCGAACGCGCCGCCACGATCACGCGCGCACAGCAACGTCAGGGCTCGGTCGATTCGCTCGATCTGCTCGATGCCGAACGCACGCTGGCCGACGCGCGCGCCGCGCTCGCCGATGCCGATGCGCGGGTTGCCGACGATCAGATCGATCTGTTCGAGGCGCTGGGCGGCGGCTGGGAAGCCTAGAGCTTAGTCCTGACTCTTCTGGAAGTTGTCGACCGCCAGCGTCTTGCTGATCCACAGCACCGCCAGCGTCGCGATCGCGCCCGAGAGCAGATAGAGGCCGGCGGCGAGGATGCCGAAATAGGCCGCGAGCACCAGCGCCCAGAACGGCGCGAACCCGGCGCCGAACAGCCATGCGATGTCCGAGGTCAGCGCTGAGCCGGTATAGCGGAACGGCGTCGCGAAGTGCGAGGCGACGACCCCCGAGGACTGGCCGAACGATAGTCCGAGCAGCACGAAACCGACGATCATATAGGTGATCTCGCCCACGTCGCCCATGTCGAGCAACTGGGGAGCGAAGCCGCTGAACACCGCGATCGCTGCCGCCGATGCGCCCAGCAGGTTGCGCCGCCCGAACCGATCGGCGAGGTAGCCCGAGGCGACGATCGCGACCACGCCGAACGCGGCCGCGACCGACTCGATCACCAGGAAGCGCGCGGGCGACTCGCCGGTGAACAGGAACACCCACGACAGCGGGAACACCGTCACCATATGGAACATCGCGAAGCTCGCGAGCGGCGCGAACGCTCCGATCACGATCGTGCGGCCCTGCCTGGCGACGGTATCGCGCACCCGCGACGGCTGGAGTTCGCGACTCTCGAACAGCCGCTCGAAATCGGGGGTCGAGACGATCCGCAGCCGCGCGAACAGCGCGACCACGTTGATCGCGAACGCGCAGAAGAACGGGTAGCGCCAGCCCCACGACAGGAAATCGGCCGCCGACAGGTTCATCGCGAAATAGGCGAACAATGCGCTGGCCACGATCAGCCCGAGCGGCGCACCCAGTTGCGGCACCATCGCATACCAGCCGCGCTTGTTTTCGGGCGCGTTGAGCGCGAGCAACGAGGCGAGCCCGTCCCACGCGCCGCCCAGCGCAACGCCCTGGCCGATCCTGAGCAGCCCGAGCAGGATGATCGTCGCTATCCCGGCGTTGGCATAGCTCGGCAGGAAGGCCACCGACACCGTCGACACGCCAAGCAGGAACAGCGCGATCGTCAGCTTGGTGCCGCGGCCGTGATGGCGATCGACCCACATGAAGATCAGCGTGCCGAACGGCCGCGCGACGAAGGCGAGCGCGAACAAGGCGAACGAATAGAGCGTCCCCGTCAGCGGATCGGCGAACGGAAAGATATAGGCCGGGAACACCAGCACCGAGGCGATCGCGTAGACGAAAAAATCGAAAAATTCGGAGGTTCGCCCGATAATGACGCCGATCGCGATCTCGCTCGGGGCGATCTGCGCGCCTCGTGCGTTGGCGACCTGGCCGCCGCGCTCAAGCGATGGCGAATCGGAAGCGGCTGCGCTCATGCTATAACCCTCTACATCAACTCGGTCGCGCGGGCGACGGTCACAAGCGCGCGGCGCGGGCAATACGATCCATTGGGCGGCGGAATACCACCTTCGCACTCGCAACAGGATTGGACAAACTGTCCAATGGGCACGTGACAGGAAGGAGCGTAAGCGGCAGCTATGATTCGGATATGTGCTATCGCGCGCCGGCTGGAATCCTGCGCAAAAGCCCTGACGATCACCGGAGTTTCAGCATTGCTCGCGGGCTGTAGTGCAGTGGTGCTCGCCCCTGCGGGTGATGTTGCGGCGCAGCAACGTGACCTGCTTGTCATCTCGGTTGTGCTGATGCTGCTAATCATCATCCCGGTGATGGTGCTGATCGTCTGGTTCGCCTGGCGCTATCGCGAGTCGAACAAGGAAGCGACCTACGCGCCCGATTGGGATCATTCGACCAAGCTCGAACTCGTGATCTGGGCGGTGCCGCTGCTGATCATCATCTGTCTGGGGGCGGTGACCTGGCTGGGCACGCATATGCTCGATCCGTATCGCCCGATTTCGCGCATCGCGAGCGATCGTGCGGTCAACCCCGCGGTCAAGCCGCTTGAGGTCGAGGTGGTCGCGCTCGACTGGAAATGGCTGTTCCTCTATCCCGAATATGGCGTCGCGACGGTCAACGACATGGCCGCGCCGGTCGATCGGCCGATCGTGTTCAAGATCACCGCCTCGTCGGTGATGAACTCCTTCTATATCCCCGCGCTCGCCGGCCAGATTTACGCGATGCCGGGGATGGAAACCAAGCTCCACGCGGTGATCAACGCGCCCGGTGTCTATGACGGCTTCTCGGCCAATTATTCGGGCGCGGGCTTCTCGGGGATGCGCTTCAAGTTCCATGGCCTGTCCGGCGGCGGGTTCGATCGGTGGATCGCCGAGGCGCGCGCCAGCGACCGGACCCTCGACAGCGCGACCTATCTCGATCTGCTCAAGCCGAGCGAAAATGTGCCGGTGACGCGCTTTGCGGACGTCGAGCCGGGGCTCTACACCGCCGCACTCAACATGTGCGTTGCGCCGGGCGCGCCCTGCATGAACGATATCATGGCGAAGGATATGCGCGCCGCCGCCGGACACGTCACGGCGGACCATCATGCGCCGCCGCCGACGGTCCGTTTCTCGGCGCCCGCGCTCAGCACGACGCAGCCGATCGCCGGTGCGGGGCTTGTCCCGCCTGCTGAACAGGCGCGCATCGCCCGTTCCGCGAAAGCGCTTTCCGCGCAAGATCGTCAGCCTTTGTGAGCCCGAGTGCCATGATTCAGCTTCCCCCCGTCGACAGCCCGATTTTCGGTCGTCTCACGCTTGACGCGCTGCCGTTTCACGAGCCGATCCTCGTCGTCACCTTCATCGGCGTCGTGCTCGGCGGGTTGGCTGTGGTGGGCGTCATCACCTGGATGCGCTGGTGGGGGATGCTGTGGCGCGACTGGATCACCACGATCGATCACAAGAAGATCGGCATCATGTACATGGTGCTGGGCATCATCATGCTGCTGCGCGGTTTTTCCGACGCGCTGATGATGCGCGCGCAACAGGCGATCGCGTTCGGCAGCAACCAGGGCTATCTGCCCGCCGAACATTATGACCAGATCTTCACCGCGCACGGCGTGATCATGATCTTCTTCGTCGCGATGCCGCTCATCACGGGGTTGATGAACTATATCGTCCCCCTGCAGATCGGCGCGCGCGATGTCGCGTTTCCGTTCCTCAACAATTTCAGCTTCTGGATGACCGCATCGGGCGCGGTGCTGACGATGATCTCGCTGTTCGTCGGCGAATATGCGCGCACCGGCTGGTTGGCCTATCCGCCGCTGTCGGGGCTCGAATTCTCGCCCGATGTCGGTGTCGATTATTACATCTGGGGGCTCCAGATAGCCGGCGTCGGCACCTTGCTGTCGGGGATCAATCTGCTCGCCACGATCGTCAAGATGCGCGCGCCGGGCATGGCGCTGATGAAGATGCCCGTCTTCACCTGGACCGCGCTGTGCACCAACGTTCTGATCGTCGCCGTCTTCCCGGTGCTGACCGCGACGCTCGTGCTCTTGAGCCTCGATCGCTATCTCGATTTCCACTTCTTCACCAACACCCTGGGCGGCAACCCCATGATGTACGTGAACCTGATCTGGATCTGGGGCCATCCGGAGGTGTACATCCTCGTCCTGCCGCTGTTCGGCGTCTATTCGGAGGTTGTGCCGACCTTCACGGGCAAGCGGCTGTTCGGCTATTCGTCGATGGTCTACGCCACGATCGTCATCACGATCCTGTCGTACCTCGTCTGGCTCCACCACTTCTTCACGATGGGCTCGGGCGCGAGCGTGAACTCGTTCTTCGGGATCACGACGATGATCATCTCGATCCCGACCGGCGCCAAGATCTTCAACTGGCTGTTCACGATGTATCGTGGCCGGATCCGGTTCGAACTGCCGATGATGTGGACGATCGCCTTCATGCTGACCTTCGTGATCGGCGGAATGACGGGGGTGATGCTCGCGGTGCCACCGGCCGATTTCGTGCTCCACAATTCGCTGTTCCTGATCGCGCATTTCCACAACGTTATCATCGGCGGCGTGCTGTTCGGGCTGTTCGCGGCGATCAATTATTGGTGGCCCAAGGCGACCGGTTTCAAGCTCGATACCAAATGGGGCAAGCGCTCGTTCTGGTTGTGGGTGTCGGGTTTCTACCTCGCCTTCATGCCGCTCTACGTGCTCGGCCTGATGGGCATCACGCGTCGCCTGCGCCATTTTCAGGATGCAGGGCTGCAAATTTGGTTCGAGATCGCCGCGGTGGGCGCGGTGCTGATCGCGGGCGGCATCGCCTGCATGTTGATCCAGTTCGCGGTCAGCATCAGGAACCGCGACAAACTACGCGATCCGACCGGTGATCCCTGGGGCGGCCGGACGCTCGAATGGTCGACCTCGTCGCCGCCGCCCGATTACAATTTCGCGTTCACGCCGGTGGTCTACGATCATGATGCGTGGTGGGATATGAAGAATCGCGGCTACCAGCGGCCGACCGAGGGCTTCCGCGCGATCCACATGCCCAGGAATACGGCGGCCGGATTCGTGCTCGCGATGCTCAGCCTCGTCATCGGGTTCGCGCTGGTGTGGCACATCTGGTGGCTCGCGGCGGTGAGTTTCGCAGGGCTGATCGGCACGGCGATCGTACACACGTTCAATTACGCCCGCGATTTCCACATTCCCGAAGACGAGGTGGTGCGCATCGAAGCCGCACGCACCGCGCAACTCGCGACGCAAGGCTGATCCGTATGACCACCCAGGCGATCTCTGCACCGAGCGCGGACGTTCCCGAATTCTACGTTCGCGACGAGGAACATAGTGCCGAAGGCGGCAGCACGCTGCTCGGCTTCTGGCTGTATCTGATGAGCGATTGCTTCATCTTTGCCGTCCTGTTCGCGACCTATGCTGTGCTCGGCACCAGTTTTGCCGGTGGGCCGGGGCCGCGCGAATTGTTCGAGTTGCCACTGATCGCGCTCAACACCGCGATGCTGTTGTTCTCGTCGATTACCTATGGCTTCGCGGTGCTCGCGATGGAGAAGGGGCGGCAGGGTGCGACGCAGGGCTGGCTCGCGGTGACGGGGCTGTTCGGGCTCGCGTTTCTGGGGATCGAACTTTACGAATTCGCGCATCTGATCTCGATCGGCGCGGGGCCGTCGACCAGCGGCTTCCTGTCGGCATTCTTCACGCTGGTCGGCACCCACGGGCTGCACGTCACCTTCGGGATCATCTGGATGGTGACATTGATGATCCAGATCGCGCGCCACGGGCTGATGCCTGCCAACCGGCGCCGCGTCTTGTGCCTGTCGATGTTCTGGCATTTCCTCGATGTGGTCTGGATCGGCGTCTTCACCTTCGTTTATCTGATGGGAGTGCTGTGATGCGCACCGACACCGCCCCCGCCCGCAAGGCGGCCTATGACGAACATGGCGGCGCCGCGCAGGGCAGTTTGCGCAGTTACCTGACCGGTTTCGGCCTGTCGGTGGTGCTGACGGCGATCCCGTTCTGGATCGTGATGACGGGGGCGATTGCCGATCGCGCCGTCGCGGCGCTGGTCATCCTTGCCTTCGCCTTCGTCCAGATCATCGTCCACATGGTCTACTTCCTCCACATGAACACCAGATCGGAAGGCGGCTGGACGATGCTGGCGCTGATCTTCACGATCGTGCTCGTTGTCATCGCGCTGGCGGGGTCGATCTGGGTGATGCATCATCTGAACATCAACATGATGCCGATGACCGCCGAAGCCGCGAGCGCCTTGCCGTGAGCAGGGGCGGCCGCCCCGATCGGGCGCCGCCGTCTCCCCCGCGCGACCGCGCCGCGCGCGGCCCGCGATCGCCGGTCGTGCTGGCGTTGCTGGCGGCGGGTTTCGCTACGCTGATCGCCGGGTTCGTTGCGCTTGGCATATGGCAGGTCGAGCGTTTGCACTGGAAGCTCGATCTGATCGCGCGGGTCGAGGCGCGCGTTCACGCGCCGCCGGTGGCCGCGCCGGGGCCCGCGCAATGGGGATCGGTTACCGATCAAAGCGCGGCGTATCGCCATGTCGCGGTTGAAGGGCAGTATCGCCCCGGCGCCACGTTGGTGCTCGCGAACACCGAACGCGGGCCGGGCTTCTGGGTGCTGAGCCCGTTCGCGACGCGGGGTTTTACACTGCTCGTCAATCGCGGTTTCGTCAGCCAGGCGCAGGCGGAGAACCCCACGCTGCTCGCGCCGCCTGCGGGCATCCACCGCGTCACCGGTCTGCTGCGCATGTCCGAACCGGGCGGTGCGTTCCTGCGCCGCAACGATCCCGCCGGCGATCGCTGGTATTCGCGTGACGTGGCCGCGATCGCGCAGGCGCAGCGATTGGGTACGGTCGCGCCCTATTTCATCGATGTCGATCGCGCGGCCGATCCGACGGCGGTTCCCGTTGGCGGGCTGACCGTCGTCCATTTCCGCAACGCGCACCTGATCTATGCGCTCACCTGGTTCGCGCTTGGCTTGCTGAGTGTGGGTGGAGCGTTCATCCTGTTCCGATCCGAATGGCGATTGCGGCGGGGACGGTGATGACAGTGACGAGCGCGACCGGCCCGGTGGGGCGTCCCCCGCATCGGGCAGGGCGCGAGAATTTCCGCCAGCTCATCATGCTGCGCTGGATCGCCGTATCGGGCCAGCTCGCGACGATCCTGATCGTGACGCTGGGCATGAAGGTCGTGGTGCCGGTGGTGCCGATGGTGGCGATCATTGGCGGGTTGGTGGCGCTCAACCTCGTCAGCACCGCGCGGCTTGCGCGTGCCGGGGCGATCCGCAATGCCGAGGTGCTGGGCGGGCTGCTGCTCGACATGGCCGCGCTGACCGGGCTGCTCTATCTGAGCGGGGGCGCGACCAATCCCTTCGTCTCGCTGTTCCTGCTCCAGGTCGTGCTGGGCGCGATCCTGCTCGATACGCGCTCGGCCTGGGTGCTGGTGGCGGCGACGGCCGGGTGTTTCGTGTTGCTGGTGGTGACCTATCACCCGCTGGTCGTGCCCGAATATTTTCGCATCGGGCGGATCGATCTCTACATTCTCGGTGCGCTCGTCAGTTTCGTGCTGGTCGCGGTGCTGCTGGTGTTCTTCGTGACGCGGATCAACGCCAATCTGCGCGCGCGCGATGCGCGGCTCGCGGCAATGCGCCAGCAGGCGGCGGAGGAGGATCATATCGTGCGGATGGGGCTGCTCGCGTCGGGGGCGGCACATGAACTCGGCACGCCGCTCGCCCTGGTGTCGGTGGTGCTCAACGATTGGGCGAAGATGGCCGATTTCGCCGACGCCGAGCGCGCGGAGGATCTGCGCGAGATGCAGGGTGCGCTCGCGCGCTGCAAGACGATCCTGACTGGCATCCTGACTTCGGCGGGCGAGGCGCGTGGCGAAAACCCCAAGGTGACGACGCTGTCGGCGTTCGTTGGCGAGCTGGCCGACGAATGGCGCGCGCAGAATGTGGGGCGCCCGCTGCTGCTGCGCGATCAGGCGGTTGTGCAGGCCGATCTGCGGATCGTGTCCGATGCCGCGCTCAAACAGGTGATCTGGAACGTGCTCGACAATGCGCGCGATGCGTCGCGCAAGGCGATCGTGCTCGCGGTCGAGCGCGACGACAGCCGGCTCGCGTTCGAGATACTCGACGAAGGACCGGGCTTTACGCCCGAGATGCTTGCCAATATCGGGCGGCCGTACCATTCGACCAAGGGGCGCCCCGGCGGCGGGCTGGGGCTGTTTCTTGTCACCAACGTGATGCGTAAGCTTGGTGGCCGGGTGAGTGCGCATAATCGCGCACGCGGCGGCGCGGTGGTCAGGCTCGATCTGCCGATTGCCGCGATCGAACTCGCCAAGGAGGCCGAGGATGTCCGATGAACGCCATCTGCTGATCGTCGAGGACGATATGGATTTCGCCCGCGCGCTGACGCGGTCGTTCCAGCGGCGCGGCTATCGCGTCGATCATGCCGCCGATGCGCAGGCGATGGAGGCGATCCTCGCGCGCGCGACGCCGGGCTATGCGGTGGTCGATCTCAAGCTCGGCACGCGTTCGGGGCTGCCGTGCGTCGAGCGGTTGCACGCGCATTCGCGGGCGATGCGGATCGTGGTGCTGACGGGCTATGCGAGCATTGCCACCGCGGTTGAGGCGATCAAGCTGGGCGCCTCGCATTATCTGGTCAAGCCGTCGAACACCGACGATATCGAACAGGCGTTCGCCAAGGCGGAGGGTGATGCCGGCGCACCGCTCGCGTCGCGTACCACCTCGATCAAGACGCTCGAATGGGAGCGGATTCACGAGGTGCTGGTCGAGACCGATTTCAACATCTCGGAGACCGCGCGGCGGCTGGGGATGCACCGCCGCACGCTCGCGCGCAAGCTGGAGAAGCAGCAGGTGCCCTGAGGGCGCCGTCACCCCCGGAACAGCTCCGGCAGGCATGACGATGAGGGGGTAGGGATTATTCCCCCGCTTTCGGCTGCCCGCCGGGCTTCCATTCGGGCTTGAAATCGCCGTCGGCGAGCCAGCGCATCGGTTCGATCAAGGACTGGATCGCCTTGGTCATGAAATCGAAGTCGATATTCTCGAACGTATCGCTCCTATCGTGATAGGTCGGCGTCACCGCCCAGCCCGAGAAAGTGTGGGCAACGATGCCCTTGAGCGCGAGCGAGTAATTGTCCGAGCGCTGGAAGAAGTTCTGCTCGGGATAGGGATCGGCCGCCACCAGCCCACCATGCGCCTTGATCGTCTCGCCGAGGTTCGAGCGTTCATAGCCCGTCATCATCAGCGTGTCCTTGGGCAGCTTGGGGTCCTGCGCGCCGATCATCTCGAATTCGATATTGGCGATGATCTGATCGAGCGGGACCGGCGGGTGCTCGGCGAAATATTTGGAGCCGTAGAGCCCGATCTCTTCGCTGCCGTAGCACACGAACAGGATGCTGCGCTTCGGCTGTTTGCCCGACGCGAGCGCGCGCGCGATTTCGAGCACCGCGGTGGTGCCCGACGCGTCGTCATTGGCGCCGTACATCACCGTGCCGTCGGGCTGGACGCCGAGATGATCGAGATGCGCGGTGAACAGCAAAGTGCCCGCGCCGGGATCGCTGCCCACGAGATAGCCGATCGCGTTGGTGGTGATGGCCTTGTCCTCTTTCGAGGGCAGGCTGAGCTCGACGGTTGCGCTGCGCTGCTTCGCGAGCGCATCGAAGGCGGTGCCGGGCAGGGTCGCGATCGCGGTACGGGCGCGCGGCGCCTCGCCTTCGAGATAGGCGGGCAGGCGCGGTGCGCCACCCATTTTGGAATAGAGGTCGCGGCTCGCCTCGCTCTCGCGCAAGATCAGCAGCTTGACCTTGTTTTGCATCGCCGCGCGGTAGAGCGCCATCGGTTCGGCATCGGCGGCGCCGACCAGCACGACATCGGCCTGGGGAAGCGCGGTGGGATCGGCCGATTTGGCGACCGCCATCTTGCCCGCGACATGGGTGCCCGGTGCACTGAGCACCGTCGGCGCCGTCGCGATCGCCTTGCCGTTGATCGACAATTGCGCCGGGCCGGTTGCGTGGGGCCGGACGATCGTCGCCTTCTGGAAATAGCTGTCCATCCCCGGCGCGTGGCTGAGCCCATAGCCTTCGAATTGCGAGGCGACATAGGCAGCGGCGATCGCCTCGTCGCGCGTCGCGCTGCCGCGGCCCTGAAGCGTCTCGCTGGCAAGGAACGCCTCGTGTGCGCGCACCCAGCGCTCCTGCACGGTCCAATTGTCCTGCGCGAACGCGGCGGGGGCGAGCGCGGTGGACGACGCGAGCGCGAGCGCGGCGAACAGCGTGGAACGTGCCAACATCATGCGAACCCCTTTGAAATCGGCGGCGATGTTGCGCGCGAATTGCCGGACGCGTCAAGAATGCTGCGTGGCCGCGATCACGATGCGCGCGGCGGCAGATTCCGATCGAGTTCGGCGAGCCACGGCGTCGCGACCCCGTCCGATGGCGCGCGCCAGTCGCCGCGCGGTGACAGCGCGCCGCCTGCCGAGACCTTGGGGCCGTTGGGCATGGCCGAGCGCTTGAACTGGCTGAAGCCGAAGAAGCGCTTGAGGAAAACCTCGAGCCAGCCGCGGATCGTATCGAGATCATAGGCGCGGCGGCCCGCCTGCGGGAAATCGATCGGCCAGCGCCCGGCCTCGATATCGCGCCACGCGTGCCAGGCGAGGAACGCGACCGTCGACGGCGCGAGCCCGTGACGGACGATGTAATGCAGGAAAAAATCGTGCAGCGCGTAGGGTCCGATCAGGCTCTCGGTCGATTGTACCGCGCCGTCGGCGCCCGCGGGCACCAGTTCGGGGCTAATCTCGGCGGCGAGAATATCGGCCAGCACCGCGTCGGTTTCGGCGTCATATTGGTCGGTCTTGATCGCCCAGCGGATCAGGAACTGGATCAGCGTCTTGGGGACGCCGCCGTTGACGCCGTAATGGCTCATCTGGTCACCGACGCCGTAGGTGCACCAGCCGAGCGCGAGTTCGGACAGGTCGCCGGTGCCGACCACCAGCCCGTGGTGCTGGTTGGCGAGCCGGAACAGATAATCGGTGCGCAGCCCCGCCTGCACATTCTCGAAGGTCGTGTCGTACGCCTGTTCGCCGCGTGCGAAGGGGTGGCCCATATCGGCGAGCATCTGGCGGGCGGCGGGCTGGATATCGATTTCCTCGCCCGCGATGCCCAGCGCGCGCATCAGCCGCCACGCCTGATCCTTGCTCGCCGCGCCGGTCGCGAAGCCGGGCATGGTGTAACCGAGGATGTCGGTACGCGGGCGACCGAGCCGATCCATGGCCTTGGCCGCGACGAGCAGCGCATGGCTCGAATCGAGCCCGCCCGAAATCCCGATCACCAGCTTTCGGGTGCCCGTCGCGGTGACGCGCTGGAGCAGCCCCTCGACCTGGATGTTGAACGCCTCGTAGCAATCGGCATCGAGCTGCGAGGGCGTGTCGGGTACGAACGGGAAACGGCGGATCGTCCGGCGGAGTCCCACGTCGGCATAATCGGGCTGGTGGTCGAAGCCGATCCGGCGGAAGCGCGTTTCGGGATGGCCGGCGGCGGCGGCGGCATCGTTGAACGTACCCATCCGTTCGCGTTCGAGCCGGATACGGCCGATATCGACATCGGCGACGAGCAGTTCTGGCGTGCGATCGAAGCGCTGCGATTCGGCGATCAGCTCGCCGAGTTCGTGGATCTGCCCCTGACCGTCCCACGCGAGATCGGTGGTGCTCTCGCCCGGCCCGGCCGCCGAATAGACATAGGCGCTCACGCTGCGCACCGATTGCGCGGCGGCGAGCAGTTCGCGTTCGCGTGCCTTGCCGATGACGATGTTCGACGCCGACAGGTTGCAGCAGACATAGGCACCCGCGAGCGCGCCATAGGTCGAAGGCGGGATTGCAGCCCAATAATCTTCGCAGATTTCGGCATGGAAGACGAAATGGGGCAGGTCGCGGGCCGCGAAGATCAGGTCGGTGCCGAACGGGATCGGCTCGCCGCCGATCTCGATCGTGAGGCCCGTCAGCCCCGCGCCCGGCGCGAACCAGCGCTTCTCATAATATTCGCGGTAATTGGGCAGGAAACTCTTGGGGACGACCCCGAGCACGCGTCCGCGCGCGACCGCGACCGCGCAATTGTACAGCCGGCCGTTGCGTTCCAGCGCGGCACCGACGAGCAGCACCGGCTTCAGTTCGCGGCTCGCCGCGACGATCGTCGCGAGCGCGTCGCGCGTCGCGCGTTGCAGCCCGGCCTGAAGGTGCAGATCGTCGATCGCGTAGGAGGTAAGGTTGAGTTCGGGAAAGACCAGCAGGTCCGCACCCGCGTCATGCCCCGCGAGCGCGAGCGCGATCGTGGCCTCGGCGTTGGCGGCCGGATCGCCGGCGGTCGCGAGCGGCGAGCATGCGCCGACTCGGAGCATTTCGTGCGCGTGGATCGCGTGGAAGCGGTGCATCTTGCCGTCGGCCATGGCGCCTCGCTTACCGTGCTTTGCGACGAAGCGCCACGCTTGCCGGTGCACCATCGGCATTGGCAATCCCGGTCGAGGTTTGCAGAGGAACCCGCGGAGTTCGGCGTCGTTCGGGATAATGGTCTCGCGACGGCGGGCGCGCGGCTGCTGGCATTTCGCCTGTATCCCCAATCGCTTTGCGCCGCCTTAATGGAAGATTCACGTTGCGTTGATGCGACGAGCCTGTAGAGGCGGGTGCTCGGGTTTCTGGGGTATCCTGAGTTTGCGTGTGGGCACGATTTGCCGGCTGGGGGCAGGCGCGCTGGTGTTGAGTGTCAGCACCGTTGCGATTACCGCACCCACCACTTTCTCTGATGGTGAGATAGCCGGGCAGGCGACACAGGTCGGCCCGGACGGAGTTGTGCCAGGTGTACCACCGATCATCCAGACGGTGCCGCAGCAGACCCCCATACCCTTCCCGCAGGCATTGCCCGCGCCGACCCAGCAGCCGATGGCGATCGATCCCGACGAGGATCCGATCCTGCGGCTCGCGCAATCGTCGGTCGCGCCCGATTTTTTCCGCGCAGCAATCGCCGATGCCGTGCGGCGTAATCCCGAGCTCGATTCCGCGCTCGCCCAGCGGTATCAGGCGCGCGCCGCGCGGGCCGAAGCAAGCTGGAACCGGTTTCCGGTGGCCGACCTCGCCCTCACCAATTTTCAGACGCTCTCGCGCGACTTCTCGAACGATCCGGGCAATGTGATCGAACGCTCGCGGCCCGACCATCGCACCGATTTGCAGCTCAACGTCCAGCAATCGTTGTGGGATTTCGGCGCGGTCGAAAACCGGATCAAGGCGGCGCATCGCCGGCTCGATGCCGCCACCGAGAATATCGACGATTCGGCGTCGCAGGTCGCGATCGAGGCGATCAGCGCGTGGTACGACGTGTTCGGCTATGGCGCGTTGGTGCAGCTTGGCGAAGGCTTCGTCGACGCGCAGGGCGTGCTGCGCGAACAGATCGACGAGCGCGTCGCGCAGGGAGCCTCGGCGCCGGGCGATGTCGCGCAGGTCGAGAGCTATATCGCCTCGGCGAACAGCCAGCTCGCGCATTATCGCCGTTCGCTTGCCAATGCGCGCGCGCGCTTCGAGCAACTGACCGGGCAGCCGGCGCCCGAGGCGTTGGGCCGCGCACCGATCCTCGATGCGCCCACGCTGACGCTCGACGCCGCCAAGGCGCAGGCGATCAGAATTCCGGCGGTGCTGGTGCAGAAGAAGCTTGCCGAAGCCGCGCGCTACGATGCCAAGGCGGCGCGCGCGGATCAGCTTCCCAAGGTTGTGGGCGGGATCAACGCCGGCCGCTACGGCCTGATCGAGACCGATCGCGATTACGACGTCCGCGCCAATATCGCGCTGACGATGCGGATCGGGGGCGGGGGCGTCCAGCGCGCCAATCAGGCCGCGGCGCGCGAGCGTGTCGCGCAGGCGCAATATGATGGCACGCGCGAAAAGGCGGTGCGCGATGCCGCGATCGCCTGGTCCGATGTCGATGCGCTCCAGCAGGAAGTTGCTGCACTGCGCGCCAATTATATCTCGAGCCGGCGCTCGCGCGACGTCCTTGCCGAACGCTTTCGTGTCTCGCGCGGAACATTGTTCGATGTGCTCCAGTCCGAGAATAATTATTTTCAGGTCGCGGGCCAGTACATCGTGGCCGTGACTCAACTCGATACGGCACGCTATGTATTATTGGCGCGCACCGGCGGATTGCTCGACACGCTCGACATCGCCGAGGCGGCTGGGGGGATGCAATGACCGACCACAGTATCGCCGAGGAGCGAAAGCCGCGCTTTGCCCGCTGGCTCACCGCGCCGATGCTGCGCAACAAGCGCACCTACCTCAAGGTGGCGGCCGCCGCTGCGCTGATCAATATCTTCGGGCTCGTCACCTCGCTGTTTTCGATGACGGTCTACGATCGCGTTATCCCCAATCATGCGATGACGTCGCTGGCGGCGCTCTCGATCGGCTTCGTCGTCGTGATCGTGTTCGATTTCGTGCTGCGTATCCTGCGCTCCTATTTCGTCGACATGGCCGGCGCGGACATCGACCATGATGTCGGCGCATCGGTGTTCGAGCGGCTGATGGCGATCCGGCTCGATATGAAGCGGGGTTCGGTGGGCGCGCTCGCCGGGTTGATGCGTGAACTCGAGACGCTGCGCGATTTCTTCGCGAGTGCGACGATGTCGGCGATCGTCGACGTGCCGTTCATTTTCGTGACGCTCGCCTTTATCGCGGCCATCGGCGGCAAGCTGGTGCTGGTGCCGCTGGTGCTGGTGCCGATCGTGATCCTCACCGCCTGGGCCACCCAGCCGGCGATGGACCGGCTGGCGGCGCGGGCGATGAACGAGGGGCTGCTCAAGCAGACCGTGCTCGTCGAGGCGATCGGCGCGCTCGAGACGGTCAAGACGAGCGGCGCGGGCGGCTTGCTCGGCAATCGCTGGCGCCGCGCGATCAGCGCGCATTCGGATAGCTCGCTGCGCCAGCGCCTCGTCTCGACGATTGCGATCACGGTATCGACCAGCGCCAATTCGATCAGCTACGCCGGGGTGATTGTCGCCGGGGTGTTCCTGATCAACGATCGCGAACTGACGACCGGCGGCCTGGTCGCCTGTTCGATCCTGTCGGGCCGCGCGGTGGCACCGCTCGCGTCGATCGCGCAGTTGCTGGCGCGGATGACGCAGGCGCGCACCGCGTATCGCCAGATCAACGGGATGATGGAGCAGCCCTCCGAAGGGCCGCAGGGCGAAGCGCTCCAGCCCGCACGGTTCGAGGGCCGGATCGACCTGCGCAATGTCGAGTTCCGTTATCCCGATGCGGCGGAGAAGGCGCTCGACGGCATCAGTTTCTCGATCGCGCCGGGCGAGCGCGTTGCGCTCATCGGACGCGTCGGCTCGGGCAAGTCGACGATCGCGCGGCTGATTCTCGGGCTCTACACCGCCCAGGAAGGGCTGGTGATGATCGACGGCACCGACATCCGCCAGTTCGATCCCGCCGCGATGCGCCGGCATATGGGGGTCGCGATGCAGGACAGCGTGCTGCTGTCGGGGTCGGTGCGGGAAAATATCGCGCTCGAACGCCCCGGGATCGACGATGCCGAGATGCTGCGGGCGTCGCATCTTTCGGGCACGCACCACTTCATGGGGCAGCTCGCCAACGGCTACGATCTCAAGCTCGCCGATCGCGGCGACGGCCTGTCGGGCGGCCAGCGCCAGTCGATCGCGATTGCGCGCGCGCTTGCCGGCGGGCCGCCGATCCTGGTGTTCGACGAGCCGACCAGCGCGATGGACCAGATGAGCGAATCGCAACTGATCGATCGGTTGCAGGGCGAGTTGCAGGGGAAGACCATGCTGCTCATCACGCATCGCCCGTCGCTGCTCAAACTGGTCGATCGCGTCATCATCATCGACAAGGGCAAGGTCGCGGGCGACGGACCGCGCGACAAGGTCCTCCAGCAGATCAACCGGCGGGCCGCCTGATCCATGACCGACACCTATCTCGAAGATTTCGCGACCCGGATGAAGCCGCGTCAGGCATCGAACATCCTGTTGTGGGCGATCATTGCGTTTTTCGTGATCTTCGTCGCCTGGGCCGCGCTGACCGAACTCGACCGGACCGTCCACGCGCAGGGGCGCGTTATCCCGAGCGCACGGCTCCAGGTCGTCTCGAACCTCGAAGGCGGCATCATCCGCGACATCCTGGTCAAGAGCGGCGATATGGTGAAGCAGGGCCAGCCGCTGGTGCGGATGGACAAGACGCTGCTCGGCGCCGACCTCGGCACCAATCAGGCGAACGTCAACGCGTTGCGCATGAAGATTGCCCGGCTCGAAGCCGAGATCGCCGGGCGGGTGCCGGCCTATCCCGCGGCGCAGAACGCGGCCGAGGAAGAACAGCTTCGGATCGAGACATCGCTCCACGCGGCCCGGATGGGTGAATTGTCGGGTCTGACGTCGGCGGCGCGGGCGCGGCTCCAGCAGACCGAACGTGCGGTGCACGAGGGCGAGGCCGCCTATCAATCGCGTGTGTCGGCGCGCGACAGCGCCCGGACGCAGCTCGAGATGATCCGCCCGCTCGTCGAACACGGCATCGAGCCGCGGATGATGCTCGTTCAGATGGAAAGCAGTGCGGCGGTGGCGACGACTGACGCCGCCTCGGCGGCAGCGGGCGTGGCGCGCAGCAAAGCGGCGGTGGCGGAAGCGCGGTCGGCGTTGGCGCAGGTGCAGGAAGACTGGCGCGCGCAGGCCGCGACCGAGCTTGCCGCGGCGCAGGCCGAATTGACCGCGCGGTCGAGCGCCAACACCGCGCTGGCCGACAAGGTCGCGCGGACGTCGGTGTTGTCGCCGCTCAGCGGTCGCGTCAATCGCGTGCTGGTGACGACGGTGGGCGGCGTGGTGCGCGCCGGGGAGCCGCTGGTCGAAGTGGTGCCGGGCGAGGACAATCTGCTGATCGAGGCGCGCGTGGTGCCCAAGGACATCGCCTTCATTCGCCCCGAACAGGACGCGCGGATCAACATTTCGGCGTATGACACGGCGGTCTATGGCTCGATGCGCGGCAAGGTCGTTTCGATCTCGCCCGATGCGACCGTCGACGAGAAGAGCGGCGAGAGCTTCTACATCGTCCGCGTGCGGGGCAACGCCAAGTCGCTCACCGATCATAGCGGGCGTCCGTTGCCGATCGGCCCAGGCATGACCGCCGATGTCAACCTGCTCGGCGACAAGCGCTCGGTGCTCAAATATCTGCTCACGCCGATCACCCGGCTGAGCGAGCAGGCCTTCCGCGAATAGATGGCGGCTCCCGCTCTGCCGGCCGCTGCGGCGTGGTTCGCGTTGCTTGCGCCGCTGCCGCTGGTCGCGCCCGTTGGGATGCAGGAGACGCCACCCGCTTCCCCGGCAGCCGACATCGCCCTGCGCCCGGCGGATGGGCCGGACCCGGCAACAGCGCCGCTCGTCTATGGCCCGTCGATCGCGATCGCGCCCACCCCCAGCGGCGAACGACCGGCGGCGATCACGCCTGCCTTGTTCGCCGCGGTGGAGCGGGCGATGGACGAATATCCCGCGATTGCATCGAGCCGCGTCAGCGTGCGTGCCTCGAGGGCGGATCTGCGCGCGGCGAAGAACATGGGCTTGCCCAGCCTGGGGTTGCAGGGCGTCGCGATCGGCACCGGCAAGGGCGATCTCGGCACGACGGTAGTCGCCGATCAGCCGATTTTCTCCTGGGGCCGGATCAGTTCGGGGATTGACGCCGCCAAGGCGCGCCGCGAGGCGACCATCGCCAAGGTCGATGAAAATGCGATGCAGATCGCGCTCGATCTGACCGACGCCTATTTCGATCTCGCGCGTTCGGCGCGGCGCTCGGCGATTCTCGCCAAGGGCGTCGAGGAACAGGATCTGCTTGTCGAATCGATCCAGCGGCGTGTCGAGCAGGAAGTCAGCCCGCGCTCCGATCTCGAACTGGCGCGGTCGCGTGCCGCGCAGGTGCGCCAGCAACTCGCGACCACCAGGGCCGAGCGTCAGTCGGCGCTGATGCGGGTCTACCAATATGTCGGCGACACCAGTTTCGATCCGGGCAATGTGCCCGTCTATGAAACCGGGGTGTACCACCCCAGTCCGGACGGTGCGTTTGAACAGGCGATTGCGTGCAGTCCGCGGCGCAAGCGCTTGCTCGCCGAGGCCGAGGCCGCACGCGCCGAGGCCAAGGTTGCCAAGGCATCGGCCTTGCCTCAGCTTTCGGCGCAGATGAGCTACAACCAGATCATCGGTACCCGCGCGGGGCTCGCGGTGACGGCACAGACGGGGGGCGGGCTATCGGCGTTCGCCTCGGCCGACGCGGCTCGTCTGCGCGCGGATTCGGCGGCGATCGACGTTACCACGGCGGATCGCGAACTGACCGAACAGCTCAACGGCGATCTGATCGAAAACGGTGCCGCGCGCGACCAGATCGCTTCGAGCCTCGCCGCCGCGCGATCGGCGGCTGAAGTGACCGATTCGTTCAAGCGCCAGTTCATCACCGGCCGACGGACCTGGCTCGACGTGATGAACGCGGTGCGTGAAGCCAATCAGGCCGAGTTGACCGAAGCCGATGCTGAAATCAGCGCGATGGCGTCGGCAGCACGGATCCTTCTGCGAACCTGCCGCTGGCAGCCGCAGGGCGACAGTGGGGGCATGGCGCAATGAGCGAGCGGATCGGCGAACTCGTCAAGGAACTGGCGCGAATCTATTCGGTCGATCTCGCGCCCGACTGGATCGACCGCGCGACCGGCGATACCGGCGAGGATCGCGACGCGGTCGTCCGGCTGTGCACCGGCCTCGGCTGGGATCAGCCCCAGCCGGTGCGCGGCAAGCCGCGCGCGCATGCCTTCCCGATGCTTGTCCATTCGCCGACCGCGGGTTGGTGGATCGCCGAGCAATGGGAAACCGGCGACACCTTCCGCGTGCGCGGACTGGGGCAGGAAGCGGTGCTGCCGTACAGCGGCGATCTCAGTTTCTTCCAGGTCCGCTTTCCCGATCCGCTGCGTGGCGGGCGTCGGGTAAGCGCGATTTCGATTTTTCGCGACGCGTTGCTTCAGCGCAAGGATCTGTTCGTTGCGGGTATGGTCGCGACGCTGCTGTCCAACGCGATCGCGCTCGTCACCTCGCTCTTCTCGATGCAGGTCTATGACCGCGTTATCCCGCGCTCGAGTTTCTCGACGCTGATCGTGCTCGTGATCGGCGTGTTCGTCGCGCTGCTCATCGATCTCGCGCTCAAGATCACGCGCGCGCTGCTGGTCGAGCGCGAGGCGCAGAAGATCGATACCGAAACCTCCGAATTCTTCTTTGCCCGCGCGCAGTCGGTCCGGCTCGATGCCCGGTCGATGGGGGTGGGGACGATGGCCTCGCAGTTGCGCGGGCTCGAGCAGGTGCGCGGCGTCATGTCGGCAAGCTCGCTGTTCCTGATCGCCGATATGCCGTTCGCGGTGCTGTTCGTGCTGGTGATCTTCTGGCTCGGCGGCCCGCTGGCGCTGGTGCCGATGATCAGCTTCCCGATCGCGATCGGGCTCGCGTTCATCCTTGCGCGCGGCATCCGGCGCAGCACCGATCGTGCCCAGATCAGCGGCAACCGCAAGAATGGCCTGCTGGTCGAATCGCTCGATTCGGCGGAAACGGTGAAGGCCAATCGCGGCGGCTGGTACATGCTTGGTCGCTGGAACCGGCTGCTCCAGGAAGTGCATGCCCACGAATATCCGGTGAAGCGCTGGTCGGCGGTATCGAGCTCGGTGTTCACCACGCTCCAGCAGATGACCTATGTCGTGCTGGTCGCGTTCGGCGCGGTCGAGGTTGCGGCCGGCAGGATGACGACCGGCGCGCTCGTCGCCTGTGCGATCATCGCCGGGCGCGTCAACGGGCCGCTGATCGCGCAGCTCCCCAATTTCATCATCCAATGGGGCTATGCGCGCTCGTCGCTGATCCAGCTCGATGCGATCCTCGATCTGCCGCAGGATCACCCCGCGGAGACCGCCAATCTTCGCCCCGAAAGCCTCGACGGCCAGATCCGGCTCGAGCGCGTGACCTTCGTCTATCCCGGCGCCAAGGACGGGCTCGATATCGAGCGGTTGCGGATCGACCCCGGCGAGCGCGTCGGCGTGATCGGGGGGATCGGCTCGGGCAAGTCGACCCTGTTGCGCCTCATCGCCGGGCTTTACGCCCCGCAACACGGCAGCGTCACGATCAACGGGCTCGATATGGCGCAGGTTGCGGATGATCTGCTGCGCCAGCACGTCGGCTATCTCCCGCAGGAATTCCGGCTGATCAACGGATCGCTGCGCGACAACATCCTGCTCGGCTTGCCCGATCCGGGCGACAAGGTGCTGCTCGACGCGGCGGCGACCACGGGCTTGTCGCACCTCATCGCGCGCCATCCCTGGGGGCTCGATCTGCCGATCGCCGAGGGTGGGCGCGGGCTTTCGGGCGGGCAGCGCACGCTGACCGGGTTGACGCGGCTGCTGCTCAGCGATCCGGGATTGTGGCTGCTCGACGAGCCGACCTCGAACCTCGATGCCGGCACCGAGAAAACCGTGCTCGCCGCGATCCAGGCCAAGATGCGCGACGACAGTACGTTCGTGATGGTGACGCACAAATTGTCGCTGCTCAAACTCGTCAACCGCGTCATCGTGCTTGCCAACGGGCGGGTGACGATCGACGGGCCGACCGCCGAGGTGCTCCAGCGCCTGCAGGCGTCGGGGATTGCCCAGATCAAGCGCGCGGATGCGCCAGCCGAGATCCGGGGGGTCGCATGAACGTGATGCCATCGCTCCCCGCCGACGGCAAAAGCGTGATGCGCAGCCGTCGCAACCGGCCGGCGCTGGTCATCCTCGTCGTGGCGTTTCTGGCGATCGTGCTGTTCGTGATCTGGTCGCTCTGGGCCGAGCTCGATCAGATTTCGCGGGCGCGCGGCCAGGTGATCCCGAGCGGCCGGGTGCAGGTGATCCAGTCGAGCGACGGCGGCGTCATCTCGCGGATCGCGGTCAACGAGGGCGATCACGTCACGCGCGGCCAGCTGCTGATGACGCTCGATTCGGTCAAGGTTGAATCGGCGGTCGAGGAAACCCGCGCGCGCGTTGCGGCCCTGAAGGGCACGATGACGCGGATCGAGGCCGAACTGTTCCACAAGCCGCTGACGTTCCCGGCCGACGTCAGGGCCTATCCCGATATCGTGCGCAACCAGACGTCGCTGTACCAGCAGCGCGTGCAGGCGCTCGATGCCCAGCTCAAGACGCTGGGTGAGATGCGGACGCTCGCGCGGCAGGAACTCGACATGAACCTGCCGCTGGTCAAGAGCGGCGACGTCAGCCAGTCCGAGGTCCTGCGGATGCAGCGCAACGTGGCCGATGTCGAGGGCCAGATCATCGGTGCGCGCAACAAATATCTCGAACAGCTCCAGGCCGAATACACCAAGACGCAGCAGGATTTGACCGGTGCCGAGCAGGAGCTGACGCAGCGCCGCGAAGTGCTGTCGGCGACCAACCTCGTCTCGCCCGTGAACGGCATCGTCAAGAATATCCGGCTGACCACGGTGGGCGGCGTGCTGGGGGCGGGCGATGAGGCGATGCAGATCGTGCCGACCGGTGACGACCTGATCGTCGAGGCGAAGGTGGCGCCGAGCGACATCGCCTTCATCCGCACCGGGCAAACCGCGAGCGTCAAGTTCGACGCCTATGATTCATCGATCTATGGCACCAGCGAAGGCACGGTGACCTTCGTCAGCCCCGATACGATGGCAGAACGCGGCTCCGATGGCGCGGAAAACGTGTTCTACCGTGTCCATCTGACGGTCGACACCAGCACGATGCGTCCGCATCATCCCGGTGAAAAGATCGAAATTCAGCCGGGCATGACCGTGGTGGCCGAGATCAAGACCGGCGAGAACACGCTGTTCCGCTATCTCACCAAGCCGATCCTCAAGACGACCTCCGAGTCGTTCGGCGAACGTTGAGCGGTTGGTGTGTGGCGCGCGCGCAGGCGCCCAATATCCTGAAATCCGGTGCTTCGTCGATCGCCGGTGGCGTCGCTTTTGTTGCAGTGATGCTGCGGGATGGTGTCTTCGCCAATAATCCGCGGCGCCGCCGCACTTGGCTATTGCAATCTCGCCCTAATTCCGCTTTGGTCGCGGCCATCTGGGGTATGGCAGGGAGGCTGTGCTTCAAGAACGCGTCAATTGAAGGGGCTCCACATGACGAAGCGTATCTCCGTTAACAACGTCACGCATGCTGACCAGGCTAAGGTCGCGCTCGATGCGAACGCCGTTGAGGCCGCGGTTTCCGCCGCCCACGTCGTGACGCCGGTGCAGGCCGATGCCGCGGTTGTTGCGGGCAAGGTGCTCGCCGACGCGGCGCATGCCGATGTTGTTACTGCCGAGCTGGCGATGGTCGCATCTGGGGATGCGGCGCCGGCGATGTTCGTGGCAGGTCAGGACAGCGGGTCGACCGATGCGTCGGCCGACACGGGCGATGGCGGCAGCGACAATACGCCTTATTATGTCGGTGGCGGCTTGTTGCTCGCGGGCGCCGTGGGCGTCGCGGCGCTCTCGGGTGGTGATGACGACAGTAATACGCCGACGCCAACCCCGACCCCTACTCCTACCCCCACGCCGACCAATACGCCGCCGGCTTTTTCCAGTGCGACGCAGGCGGTGGCAGGTGACGAGGATACGGTGATCACCGTTACCGCGACCGCGACCGACGCCAATGGTGATGCGCTGACCTACACCTTCGCGGGCGCCGCGCACGGCACCGTGGCGGCGGGTCAGACGGCGGGTACGTTCACCTACACGCCCAATGCCGATTACAACGGTGCGGACAGCTTCACCGTGACGGCGTCCGACGGCAAGGCGAGCACGACGCAGACGGTCAACATCACCGTCAATCCGGTCAACGATGCGCCGACCTTCGATGCGGAAACGCACACTGTGTCCGTCGCGGAGAATTCGGATGTCGCGACCGCAGTGTACACCGCTCACGCTACCGACGTGGATGCCGGCGACACGATCACGTACAGCCTTGGCGGTGACGATGCCGCGGCCTTCACGATCGATGGCGCGACCGGTGAGATTCACTTCGTGAACTCGCCCGATTTCGAAGCGCAGGACAGCTACAGCGTCACCGTGATTGCCACCGATTCCGCGGGCGCGACCGACTCGCTCGCGCTGACGGTCGGTGTGACCGATGTCGACGAATCGGTGACGGTCAATCTGGATGTCGATAGCGACAGCAGCCTGAACACGCCGACGGCTTTCGACGCGTCGGGCGCTGATGTGACGTTCACGGATGACGGCAACGTGGCGAGTTCGGTCGAGATCAGCGGTTTCGGCGCGGGCGATGTGATCGTCGCCAGCGGTGTCGATGCGGGCGAGAAATATTCGTTCACGTCCACCACGACGGACATCATCCTGTCGTTCACCGGTGATGCCAACGCGACCAATGTCATCGTTCTCAAGGATGTGTTGACTGCGGATAGCCCGTTTGTCGGTGACGAGGCGACGGCTGAAGCTGCGCTCGGCTTTGATTTTTTCCAGTACGCGTAAAGGTGCTGGGTCGAAATTCGGAAAATGGAGGGCGCTGACGCCTCACTGCTGAACTAACATAACCATCGAATGCAACGTTAAGTACTATCTGGGGAGTACGATTACATGGCAATTCTCGTTCTGGACAATGAGTCCAATGTCGCCGCGGGTACCGTGTCGGTCTTCGGGACCAGCGGTCACGAAGATCTCACGATTTTTGCGGGCGCCAAGGTTACGCTTCTGAGCGGTTTCGAGCTCGGCGGTGACACCATCCGGTTCAGCGGCAATGCTGACGATTACAACGTCGTGCGCGACGGCTCGACGGTCGTCTTCACCGATGCGGCGGGCACGTCGGTACGGCTGCCGGTGAGCCTCACCGGCAGCACCGAGGTGGTCTTCGCCGACGGCACGTTCGATGTCGGCCTTGATGGCGGCCAGGTCGTGATCGGTGATCAGGTGATCACGACCACGCCGGCGCCGGTCGAAGGCGGCAGCAGCAGTGGCGGCGATGGCGACATCTTCAATATCACCGTTGCCGCGGTGGCCGATGTCGTCGAGGGTGCGGGCGATCTGGTGTTCCGGTTCGACCGGCCGGCGGGGCAGGGCGAGATCACGCTCAATGTCGCCACGGTCGGCGGCACCGCAACCGCGGGTCAGGATTATACGCCTGTCGCGCAGCAGGTGACCTTCGCGGCGGGTCAGACGACCCAGTACGTGATCGTCAAGGTGAGCAACGACGCGATTCGCGAGTCGACCGAGACGGTCGTGCTCCAGGTGACGTCGGCCGATGGCACCACGACGGTCGCGACCGCCACGGGCAACATTCTTGACAGCCTGGGCGCGGAGCCCCCGGTCACGCCGCAGTCGTTCATCCTGACGACGGGCGCCGACACGATTGACGGTGGCGCGGGCAACGATCGCATCAGCGGCGTCCAGAACACCACGCTGCCGGGCAAGCTGCTGTCGTCGGCCGACATCATTGATGGCGGTGACGGGATCGATACGTTGATCCTGATCAACGCGGGCGCCGGCTTCGACAACAAGCTTGATGACGTCGATCTGACGAATGTCTCGAACGTCGAGGCGATCAAGACCAATTATGACAACGTGACGCTCGGCGCCAAGGCGGCGGCAGCGGGGATCATCTCGGTCGATACGTCCGAATCGAATGGGACCATCCTCGATATCAGCTCGGCCGGGATGACGAATTCGCTGAACGTCAAGATGTCGGATGAGGAGGCGGATGTCGTCATCACCGATCTCGCGATCGGCGGCGATGTGATCAACACCGGCGTCAATGCCGTCGGCGGTGGCTATTACGGCTATGGAACGATCGATGCGATCTACTTCGCCAACCAGGTAACCGGCATCAGCGTTACCATCGATGGTAACGCGGTTGGTGACGGCGTGGCGCCGGATGCCGATGGCAATCTGGGCGTAGCGATCCAGTCGCTCGACGCGGCTGGCAATCCGGTCGGCGCGATCACTTATGCCGATGACGAGGGCCTGGCGCTGGTCACCGCTGCGGGGATCACCGTCAACGATGGCGATACCGTGATCGGGACGTTCGACCAGGTGGTGCTCGGCACGGCCCTCGATGATTCGGTGACTGTCAGCGGCTATGCCAATGGCGGCGACGGCGACGATTACATCAGTGGCAGCAGCGGCAACGATTGGCTCGTCGGCGGTGCCGGCGACGATTATCTCGAGGGGAGAGGCGGTGTCGATCACCTCTACGGTGGTGCCGGCGACGATTATCTCGACGGCGGTGCCGGGCTCGACGTCATGGACGGCGGCGAGGGCTCCGATACCTATTACTTCGACAATGGCGAATTCGTCGCGGCCGAGGCGATTACCGATACGGGGACCGGCGCGGACGATATCGATACGCTTGAGGTCTACAGCAGCAGCAATCTGACCGACGCGCAGTTCGCGAACAAATCCGGGTTCGAGGCGCTGGATGCGTGGGGCATGACGCTGGTTACGCTTGGTGCCAATGCCGAAGCCGCGGGGATCAACATCGTCGAGCTTGGGTGGGGCGGTGCGTCGGGCGCCAGCCTCGATGCGGGCGCGTTCACGACCGATCTGACGGTTTTCGGTTACGGTAACATCAAGACCGGCGCCGGTGACGACCACGTCATGGTCATCAATTCGACCGGAGGCGCTCGTACCTTCGATCTGGGTGACGGCGACGATACGATTGCCGAATCCGGCGATAATGAGATCAAGAGTGCCGACGTCATCAGCGGTGGCGCCGGTTACGATACGCTGATCCTCGGTGTCGACGCCGAAACGGCTGCGATGAACGGTTATGACGGGGCGCTTACGCGGAACTACAGCACCACCAACATGACGGGTATCGAAGCGATCGTGCTCGAAACGGGGTTCCAGGCGGTTGCCGATCCCGCTGGGGGCGATGTCGATGGTTTCGCGCAAAGCTACAACATCAATGTCAGCGCGGCATCGGTGGCGGCTGGCGGTTCGCTGATCGTTGATGGCAGCGCGCTTCAGGCCGGGTTGGTGACCTATGTCGGTGCCGATGGCACGCTGGGCACGGCCGACGACGTTACCGATGATGAGAGGCTGGTCCTTGATGGCAGCGCGCTCGGTGCAGGGCAGTCGCTCGTAGGCACCGGCGGCGCCGGAGACGATATCCTGATCGGCGGCGCCGGCAACGATACGCTGACCGGCGGTGCAGGGGATGACATGCTCCTCGGCGGTGCTGGCAACGACACGCTCGATGGCGGTGAAGGCAGCGACTATTATCTGTTCAATAACGGTGAGTTTGTCGCTGGCGACACGATCAACGACAGCGGCACCGGCGCTGACGACGTCGATACCGTCGGGATCACGAGCGCGACGGCGCTGACCGATGCCTTGTTCGCCAACAAGAGCGGGATCGAGGTGCTCGAAGCCAGCGTCACGACCGGTGCGGGTGTCGAGGTCACGCTTGGTGCCAATGCTCAGGCGTCGGGGATCCGTACGGTCGAACTCCTGGGCCTTGAAGACCTTGATGCGAGCGCCTTTACCGAGGGGCTGACGGTCGGCGGTGCGGGCAATATCACCACCGGTTCGGGCGGCGATACGGTCAACTTCCGGGGCAATGCCAACGCGACGATCAAGACCAATGCTGGCGACGATGTCGTCAATCTCGCTTCGACGGCGACGGGGACGCTCACGATCGAGCTTGGTGCGGGCAACGATATCATTCACGGCGGCGCCGTGGTTGATGCCGCCGACAAGCTGGATGGTGGTACCGGCTACGATACGCTCGAGCTCAACGGCGTGGTTGGCATCGGCTTAAACGCCAACTTCAAGAACTTCGAGCAGATCGACTTGCTCGCCGGCAAGGCGGTCGATGCCACGCCGGGGACCGCCAATAGCTACTTCCTGTCTTTCGTTGATGCCAACGTCACCGCCGGCGGTACGCTGAAGGTCGATGGGTCGGCACTGCGGGGCGATGTGGTTACCAACTTCGGTGGCGACGGCGTTCTGGGTGGCGGCGACGACACGGTGGGCCACGAAGCGATGTTGATCGATGCCAGCGCGGTTACGGGCGGCAGCGTGGACATCACGGCTGGTGCCGGCAACGACATCATGTGGGGCGGTGCCCGGGCCGATGTGCTCAATGGTGGCGCTGGCGATGATGTGATCTTCGGCGGCGCGGGTGATGACACCATCTACGGCGGCGACGGCGACGATTGGATCGTCGGCGGCGACGGCGCGGATATCATGTACGGCGGCGCGGGTGACGACACCTTTGCGGTCACGCTCACCCAGTTCAACAGCGAGCGCGATGAGGTCTTCGGCGGCGAGGGCACCAACACGCTCGCGATCGACGGTGGTGGATCGGCGGCGGCAGATGTCGCGGATGTCGGCTTCAACGGCCGCTATCACGATGTCACCAACGTGCTGCTGTCGAATGGCACCTTCAACTGGGTGGCGGGTAGCTACTCGGAAGATGCAGGCGTCGAGACCATCGAGATCGACACCGGCTCGGTCGGCAACATCTCGCTCATCAACTTCACGCACGATGGGACGACGCTGATCGGTGCCGATGGCAACGATACCTTCACCGGCTCGGCCTTTGCCGACATTTTCTACACCGGTGAAGGCGACAACATCGTCAACGCTGGTGCCGGAAACGACACCATCCACCTCAACGACGATGGCGCCGCTGGCCTGCAGACGATCAATGCCGGTGATGGCGATGACATCATCTACGGCGGTAACAATGTTGACGCCCTGGATGTGATCAATGGCGGCGCCGGCAACGATACGCTGGTGCTCGGCTATGCCAATGATAGTTTGATGACGACCTCGACAATCGACTTCTCGGTGGGCAATCTGACCAATGTCGAGACGATCCAACTGACGTCGGGCTACGACGCGGATGCGCTGGCCGGCTGGCATGATTACGATCTGACCTTCGGCGACCTGAACGTCGGCGCGTCGGGCGTGCTCACGGTGAACGCTGGCGATAACGGCAGCGAAGACATCGAGTATGTGACCATTGACGCATCGGCATTCACCGCCGGTCATGCGCTGCATTACGTCAACACCGGCGCTTTCGGCGAAAGCGACATCTCCGGTGGTGCCGGCAACGACGTCATTACGACGGGCGATAGCACTGACACCGTCTATGGTGGCGCAGGCAACGACACGATCAACCTCGGTGCCGGCGCCGACTATGTCGAAGGTGGCCTGGGCAAGGATACGATCAACCTCGGTGCCGATGAGGATATCGATGTGGTCGTGATCAATGACGGCGACTCCACTACGGGGGCGTTCGACGTCATCTCGGGCTTCCAGGTCGATAGTGACGCTGCTGCCGGGCTCCAGGGCACGGCGAACGACTCGATCGATTTCGGGTCGGCAGTGCTTACCACCACCGCTGTCTCGGTCGTCGATGGCTTCCTCCAGCAGGGGTCGTCGATCGGTGTGGACGTCGAAGCGCAGACCACCTTTACGGCGGCGCTTCAGATGGTCGAGCAGATGCTCAACTCGGATACGGGCGATAACAGCGGTGTGCTCGCGTTCGAATGGCACGGCAGCACCTATATCGGTGAGATCACCGATACGGGGACTGGCGGCGTCTTCAACGCAGCGTCGTTCACCGATATCGTCCAGCTCGCTGGCGTGACCGGCATGAGCGAACTGGTGCTCGATGGCGGCTTCAGCGCGACGTCGCTGGGTCTGTCGGCGTAAAAGCGGACAGGCACGGCCTCGGCCGTAGCGAAAAAGAAGGGCTCCGACCGCAAGGTCGGGGCCCTTTCTTGTTGAGCAAAGTACGCTGACCCCAGGTGGTATGGCGATGATCGCGTGTGCTGTCGGGGAAACAGCCGTCCTGGGCACCGGACGCCACACCAACGCGCCGGCAGCTTTGCACCGGTTTCCATCGGGCCATTGCATCGCGACCCGTGTGACCGCTAACCTGACAGCGTAACGATGCTAGGGAGAGAGGGCAGCGCGATGACGATCGGTCGACGGACGGTCATAAGCGGTGCGTTGGTGGCGGCGCTCGGGGCGAAAGTGGGGATGGCGCGGATGCCGCCGCCGACCGCGGTCCGACGACTGTCGCCGGGGCTCGATCGCGTCATTGCTCCCGACGCGACGATCGAGACGATCGCGACCGGCATCCAATGGGCGGAAGGCCCCTTATGGCTGCCCGATCAGAACGCGCTGCTGTTCACCGATCCGCCGGCCAACATCATCCGGCGCTGGCAGGCCGGGAAGGGCGTGGCGCCGTTCCTGAACCCGTCGGGGGCCGCCGATACCGATCCCGCGCTGGTCCGCGAGCCGGGAGCGAACGGCCTTGCGCTGGGTGTCGATGGCGCGCTCAGGCTCGCCGATAGCGGCAGCCGTGCGCTGGTGCGGGTCGATCTGGCGAGCAAGCAGCGGACGACATTGGTCGATCGCTATCGCGGCAAGCGTTTCAACAGCCCCAACGATCTCGCGATCGCGCGCGCAGGCACGATCTATTTTACCGATCCGCCCTATGGGCTTGCGCAGGGCGACACATCATCGCTCAAGGAACTCGACCACAACGGCGTCTATCGCTGGGCTCCGGGAGGGGAGGCGGTGCTGCTCGACGGCACGCTGACCCGCCCCAACGGGATCGCGCTCTCGCCCGACGAACGCACCTTGTATGTTACCGTCTCGGACAAGGAGGTCGCGGGCGTTTATGCCTATCCGCTCGACGCGCGTGGCGATGTCGGCACACGACGCTTGCTGCTCGACGCGCGGCCGATGCTCGCCGACGATGCGCCGGGGATGACCGACGGGATGAAGGTCGCCGCCGATGGCACGCTGTTCTGCTCGGCGCCGGGGGGCGTGCTGGTCATGACCCCCGAGGGCGAAATGCTGGGGCTGATCTCCGGGGGGCGGGCGATAGCCAATTGCTGCTTCGGCGAAGATGGGCGCACGCTGTTCATGGCCGCGACGGATCGCGTGCTGCGCGTGGCGCTGCGGCTGAACGGATGGCGTGCGTAAGCGGCGATCGGCTCAGGGGCGTCGCTGGGGACGCGGTAGGCGGCGCTCGATCGCGAGCACGCCCAGACCGGCGGCAGCGAGGCAGATCGCGAGGAACAGCATCGGTGCGAGGTTACTCCCCGTATAATCGTGGATCGCAGGCACCGTCGTCTGCGCGATCAGCCCGCCGAGATTGCCGACCGAATTGATCGCGGCGAACCCGGCCGCGGCGCGCGCGCCCGACAGGAAACGCGGCGGCAGGGTCCAGAATACCGGCTGGCCGGAGAAGATCGCCGCCGCCGCGATCGAGAGCATGGTGAATTTGAGCACCGGCCCCGGCACGACCACGCTGAGCACGAGGAACAGCGCGCCGATCAGTGCGGGGCCGGCGGCGTGCCAGGTCTGGTTGGCATAACGCGCGGCATGGCGCGGCACCGCCCAGAGTGCGACCGCCACCAACATCCATGGAATGATATTAAGCATCCCGTTAGCCGTATTCGACACCCCGAACCCGGCGACGATCGTCGGCAGCCAATAGCTCAGCCCGTACGCCGCGAGCGGGAATCCGATATAGACGAGGCACAATAGCAGCACGCGCGGATCGGCGAGCGTGCGCCATGCACTGCCCTCGTCGGCGGTATCCGTATCGGACGGGGCGAGCGCCTTGGCCAGCCATGCCTTTTGCTCGGCGGTCAGCCAGCGTGCTTCTTCGGGGCCGCGCGGCAGCACGAACAGGACGACGGGCGCGAGCACGACCGCGGGAATGCCGGTCGCGACGAACACCCATTGCCAGCCGGCGAGCCCCAGCGTGCCATCGGCGTCGAGCAGCGCGCCGCCGATCGCCGCACCGATCGCGTTGGCGACCGCGCTCGACAGCATGAATGCGCCGACCGCGCGAGCGCGGTGTTCCTGCGGGAACCACAGCGTCAGCACGTAGAGTACGCCGGGAAAGAAGCCGGCTTCGGCGGCCCCGAGCAGGAAACGCAGCACGTAGAAGGAGGTCGCGCTCTCGACGAAGCCGAGCAGGATGGTCACGGTGCCCCAGGTCGCCATGATCCGCGCGAACCAGGCGCGCGCGCCGACGCGTTCGAGGATCAGGTTCGACGGTACCTCGAAGAGGAAATAGCCGAGAAAGAACAACCCCGCGCCAAGCCCATAGGCCGCCTCGCTCATCCCCAGCGCGTCGACCATCTGCAGCTTGGCATAAGCGACGTTTTGCCGATCGATATAGGCGATCATGTAGATGAGGCCGAGCAAGGGCACGAGCCGGAGCATGATCCGTCGCGTCGTGATCCGGCCGATATCGGCCATGTCGCTGCCCGGCATCGGCATCCCCCCGTCTATTTTCGACTATTTTTTGCCCCGAGAGTCGCGGCTGGGATATTCTTGCGACATTTGCCCGATATCCGTCTAGCCGGAATTGATTCGGTAAATGAGGCGTTTGATGCGGTTGGCGGTGTTGGCAGCGGGTGTGGCGTTGAGTGTGTTTCCCGCGATGGCGTGGGCGCAGGAGGTCGCATCGTCCGGTTCGGACGTCACCGGGCAGGTCGCGAGCGACGACGAGACGGACGAGGACGGCATCGATGTGGGCGATGCGATCGTCGTTCAGGCGAGCCGCAGTCTTCCGGGGGCGGTGATCGGTGATATCCCGCCCGATCAGCAATTGGGCCCGGCCGACATTCGCGCTTATGGGGTCAGTTCGATCTCGGACCTGCTGACCGAACTCGGGCCCCAGACGCAGAGCGCGAGCGGTGGTCGGCCGGTGGTCTTGCTCAACGGGCGCCGGATCGCCGACTTCCGCGAATTGCGGGATTTGCCGACCGAGGCGATCCTGCGCGTCGATATCCTGCCTGAGGAAGTGGCCCTGAAATACGGCTATGCGGCCGATCAGCGCGTGGTGAACATCGTGCTGCGCCCGCGCTTCCGTTCGACCTCGGTCGAATTGAACAATCGGATGCCGACCGCGGGCGGCACGTCCAGACCCGAGGCCGAATTGGGGCTTGTCACCATTACCCCCACCGGCCGGTTCAGCCTCAATCTCGAATATGAACGGCAATCGCCGCTGCTCGAAAGCGAGCGCGACATCCTTCCCGAAACGCGCGACGCGCTGTTCGATCTCGCCGGCAATATCACCGCCGGGCCGGGGGGCGTGACGGGGGAGATCGATCCCGCGCTGTCGGCGATCGCGGGGGCGCCGGTGATGATCGCGGGGGTGCCGACGTCGGCGGCGGGCGGTGCGCCGTCACTCGGCGATTTCGCCGGTACCGCCAACCGCGCGAATGTCAGCGATCTGGGCCGGTATCGCACGCTGCGGCCCCAGACGCGGCAGTTCCAGGCGAATGCGGTCTATGCGCGCACGCTGGGCGACGTGCAGGCGACGATCAACGGCAGTCTTGAATACAATCACAGCCGCGCGCTCCAGGGGCTGCCGGGGATCAGCATCACGCTGCCCGCGGACAATCCGTTTTCGCCGTTCGACGAGGAGGTGACGCTCAGCCGCTATGTCGAGGGCATGCCGCTCGAACAGACCAGTCGTTCGATCACCAGCCACGCCGGGGTAACGCTCAACGGGTCGATCGGCACCAATTGGCGGTGGACGGTGACGGGCAAATACGACCGCGTCGACAGCCGGTCGTTCACCGATCTCGGTGTCGATCCGTCGGGGCTGGAGGCGGCGCTGGCGGCGGGCAATCCCGGCATCAATCCGTTCGGCCCGTTGTTGCCGCCGCTGATCGGTCCGATCGCTGGCAATTACGCCGCGTCGACCTCGACCACCGGCGCCGCCGATGCGTTGCTCAACGGCAATCTGGCCAAGCTGCCCGCGGGCGAGATCGCGACCTCGCTCAAGCTGGGCGCGGAAACCAATGATTTTTCGAGCCGGTCATTCCGAAGCGGGGTGATCCGCGACGGCGATATTTCGCGCGATATCGTCAACGGGCGGCTCAATGTCGACCTGCCGATCACCAGCAGGCGGAACCACGTACTGGCCTTTGCCGGCGATCTGTCGGTCAACGCCAATGTCGCGATCGATCATCTGTCGGATTTCGGCACGCTGACCACGATCGGCTACGGTGCCAATTGGCGCCCGTTCGATGCGCTGCGCGTGCAAGTCTCGTTCGACGAGGCCGAGCAGGCACCGAGCGCCAACCAGCTCGGCGATCCGACGATCTCGACCCCCAACAGCCGGATCTTCGATTATGTGCGCGGCGAAACGGTGGATGTTACCCAGATCAGCGGCGGCAACCCCGGTCTCGGCGCACAGAAGCGGCACGGCTTCAAGGCAGGGTTCAACGTCAAGCCGTTCGGCGAGACCGATTTCAACCTGCGTGCGGATTATATCAACCGGCGCACCGATAACGACATCGCGAGCTTTCCCGCGGCGACCGCGGCGATCGAGGCGGCGTTCCCTCAGCGTTTCGTGCGCGACGGTGCGGGCGAATTGATCAGCGTCGATACGCGTCCGATCAATTTCGCACGGCGCGAGAACAAGCGCATCCGCTGGGGGTTCAACCTGTCGCTGCCGGTCAAGTCGAAAATCCAGCGCGAGATGGAAGCATATCGCAACGGCACCGGGCCCAACCCGTTCGAGGGGAGGCAGCGCCAGCGCGGCGAAGACGTGCGCGGCGCGCGGCGTGCCGTCGGGGAAGGCCGCGCGCCCGATGCCGCGCGCGGTGATCGACAACCGCCTGCGGGCGACGGCGAACGGACCGCCCCGCCGGAAGCGGCGCGCACGCCGGGTGGGCGTGGTCCCGGCGGTGGCGGTGGTTTCGGGCGCTTCGGTGGCGGCGGTGGTCGCGGGCAGGGCGGCGGGCGCCTCCAGTTTTCGGTCTATCACACCTGGCATCTCGAAAGCCGGGTCAACATCCGCGATGGCTTGCCGATCCTCGATCTGCTCGATGGCGATGCGTCGGGAAGTTCGGGCGGGCAATCGCGCCACGAGGTCGAACTGCGCGCGGGCTATACCAACAATGGGCTCGGGGTGCGTCTCAACAGCGACTGGAAGAGTGCGACCGTCGTCAATGCCGGCACCGCGGGCGCGCCGCAGCAGCTTCATTTCGGGGCGCTCGCGACCTTCAACCTCCGGCTGTTCGCCGATCTGGGCCAGCAGCGCGATTTCGTTCGCAAACACCGCTGGGCGCGCGGCATGCGTATCAGTTTCTCGATCGACAATCTGCTCGACCAGCGCCAGCGCGTCCGTGACGGCGCCGGGATGACGCCGATCAGTTACCAGCCCGATTATCTCGACCCGATGGGGCGCACGGTGCGGTTGAGTATCCGGAAGCTGTTCAACTGATCGCGTTTCGTAGCGCTACCAGCTTGTTCGGCTGGCCATGGATTTGCACTATATCGACGCGCTGGTAGCGCTACATTGACAGCGTGATGCCGAACAGGCCACACTCGCCCGACAAGAAGAAGGTTTGGGAGAGGAATGATGGGTCTCAAGGCTCGGCTGGTCGGTGCATCGGCGCTGGCGCTGGCGATGGTGGCGGCGGGGCCGGTGGCGGCGCAGGATTACCTCAATCCCGATTTGCCGGTCGATCAGCGGGCTGCCGATCTCGTGGGTCGGATGACGCTCACCGAGAAAGCCGCGCAGATGCAGAACGAGGCGCCCGGAATCGAGCGGCTCGGCATCCTGCCCTATGATTATTGGAACGAGGCGCTGCACGGCGTCGCGCGTGCGGGTGAAGCGACGATCTTCCCGCAGGCGATCGGCATGGCCGCGACCTTCGACCGCGAGCTGTTCCACCTTGAGGGGCAGGTGATCGCCACCGAGGGGCGGGCCAAATACAATCAGGCGCAGCGTGAGAAAAATTACGATCGTTATTATGGGCTGACCTTCTGGTCCCCCAATATCAACATCTTCCGTGATCCGCGCTGGGGCCGCGGCCAGGAGACGTTGGGCGAAGACCCCTATCTGACGGGGACGCTCGCGACCGAGTTCATCACCGGTCTGCAGGGCGACGATCCGCGCTATCTGAAGGCGGTTGCGACCCCCAAACATTATGCCGTGCACTCGGGGCCCGAGCCGCTCAGGCACGGCTTCAACGTCGATCCGTCGCAGCGCGATCTTTCGGAAACCTATCTGCCTGCGTTTCGTCGCACGATCATCGAGGGCAAGGCCGAATCGCTGATGTGCGCGTACAATGCGGTGTTCGGCACCGCGGCGTGCGCCAACAAATGGCTCCTTCAGGATGTCCTGCGCAACGATTGGGGGTTCACCGGTTTCGTCACTTCCGATTGCGGGGCGATCGACGACATCACCACCGGGCATCACAACACCAGGACCAATGCCGAGGGCGCCGCGCTGGCGGTGAAGGCCGGCACCGATACCGGCTGCGACTTCAAGGACGAGATGCTCGATCTGCCCGAGGCGGTCCAGAAGGGCTATCTCACCGAGGCGCAGATGGATGTCGCGCTCGAACGGGTGTTCGCCGCGCGCATCCGGTTGGGGATGTTCGATCCGCCCGCGCAGGTGCCGTTCACGGCGATCCCGATCAGCGAGAATCATTCCGACGCGCACCAGCAGATCGCGCTGCGCGCGGCGCGTGAATCGATCGTGCTGCTCAAGAACGATGGCCTGCTGCCGCTCGACAAGACCGGTCAGAAAATCGCGGTGATCGGGCCAAGCGCCACCTCGCTGATCGCGCTCGAAGGCAATTACAACGGTACGCCGACGACGCCGGTGCGACCGCTCGACGCGATGGAAACCGTTTTCGGTGCCGATCGCGTCACCTATGCACAAGGCGCGCCCTTCGTCGCCGAACTGCCGGTCGCCGTCCCGCGCACCGCCTTTCCCGGCGGGCTGACCGCGCGTTTCTACAACAGCGCCGACTTCTCGGGGCCGGTGGTGGCGACGCGCGCCGAGAAGGATATCGACACCAATTGGGCGGGGATCGATCCCGCGCCCGGCGTCGATCGCAAGACCTTCTCGGTGCGCTGGACGGGGACGCTCGCGGTGCCCGCGGCGGGCGATTATCTGTTCCAGCTCGAAACGCGGCGTGGCTGCGACGCGGGCGGCAGCGAGACATACACGATCCGTATCGAGGGCAGCGCCGATCAGGTCTTCTCCGCCCCCTGCAACGAGCGCGAGACCAAGCGCGAACCGATGCGTGTGCATTTCGACGATACGCGCCCGCGAGCCTTTACGCTCGAACTGGCGCATCAATCGGCGCGCGCGGGTGATGTGACCTTCACCTGGCAGGCGCCGGTCGCGGCGCTGCGCGATCAGGCGGTCAAGGCGGCGGCGGATGCCGATGTCATCGTCGCGTTCGTCGGGCTCAATGCCTGGCTCGAAGGCGAGGAAATGCCGCTCAAGGTGCCGGGGTTCGACGGAGGGGATCGCACCAGCATCGCGCTGCCCAAGGCGCAACTCGATTTGCTCGACGCGCTGGAGGCGACCGGCAAGCCGGTGGCGATCGTGCTTCAGAGCGGTTCGGCGGTGGCGCTGGGCGCCCACGGGGAGAAAGCGAACGCGGTCCTCGCGGCGTGGTATCCGGGCGAGCGTGGCGGACAGGCGATCGCCGAGGTGCTGCGCGGTACCGTCAATCCCAGCGGACGGCTGCCGGTCACCTTCTACGCCTCGACCGATCAGTTGCCGCCGTTCACCGATTATACGATGGCGAACCGCACCTATCGCTATTTCGATGGCAAGCCCGAATATGCGTTCGGCCACGGGCTCAGCTACACGCGTTTCGTTTATTCGGATCTCAAGCCCGATGCCGCCAGCGTAGCCGCGGGCAAGGGGCAGACGGTGCGGGTGACGGTGCGCAACACCGGCGCGCGGGCAGGCGACGAGGTTGCACAACTCTATCTGGCGACACCGGGCCGCGCGGGCACGCCGATCCGTTCGCTGAAGGGCTATGAGCGCGTCCATCTCGCACCCGGCGAAGCGAAGACGATCAGCTTTGCCCTTGCGCCGCGCGATCTGGCCTTTGCCGACGACAAGGGCGTGATGCGCGTTGCGGCCGCAGAATATAAGCTCTGGGTCGGTGGCGGTCAGCCCAGCACAGGCGCGCCGGGGATTGCCGGCAGCTTCCGGGTGACGGGGGACAAAGCGTTGCCGAATTAGGCGTTCAGGGCGGTTCCATCCCGCTCCGATCGAAGGCTGAATTCACACCGGGTCGTCGGCGGTCGTTCCCGATCCATCCATGAATTGCTCGGTTTGCCGGCGCTGTGCGCCGCATTCGAGCGCGAGGTAATCGAGCAGCGCCCGTACCGATGGCAGCAGGCCCCTGCGCGACGGAAACACGGCGTGCACGATGGCACTGCGTGGCCGCCATGCAGGCAGGATTTGCATCAGCCTGCCGGTGCGGATGTCATCCCGGATCATCAGGGTCGGGAGTTGGACCAAGCCGACACCGGCAAGCGCCGCCTCGCGCAGCGCCGCCATATCGTCGCTGACCAGGCGGGGGCGATGCGGAATCAACGCTTCCTCGCCATCGCGATTTTCAAGGCACCATGCATGGTCGCGATGCGCGGGTCCGAGGTCGAGGCTGGGCAGCGCACTCAGATCGGCGGGTGATGCAAGCGCGGTTCCGACCAGGCCGGGGCTCGCGACGAGGGTCTGCGTGCTTTCGTCGAGACGCCGCATGACGAGATCGGTGGGCGCGAGCGGCGGGAAGCGCACACGGATGGCGATGTCGACCCCTTCGGCGATGACGTCGACGCTGCGGTTGGTCCCTTCGAGATGTACCTCGACGGCAGGATTGGCCGACATGAACCGCGCGATCAGGGCGCCGAACTGAAAGTTGATGAGCGCGACCGGGCAACTGATCCGGACCACGCCACGCGGCTCAGCGCTGACCTGGGCAATGATCTGCTCGGCGGCCTCGGCCTCGACCAGCATGGCGCGGCAGCGATCGTAGAACGCCCGCCCGATTTCGGTCACCGAGAACCGGCGCGACGAGCGGTTGAGCAGCCGGACGCCGAGCCGGTCCTCCAGATTCTGGAGGCGACGACTGAGCTTGGACTTCTGGATGCCGAGCGCGCGGCCAGCGGCGGCAAAACCACCATGATCGACGACGGCGACGAAATAATAAAGGTCGTTGAGATCGTGCATCGTCCCACTGATAGGACGCTGCGTCGGGTGCCGCAATCTTCCGGTGTCGTCGTTCCGATATTAGCTTCATGGCAACAGTGATCGGCCGGTAGCTCGCCGATCCTATCGGAGGCAGACCATGATCAAGCAGATTCTCGGCCGCTACGGCAATAATCGCGGCCATTGGGTGGGCGACGGCTTTCCCGTCCGATCGCTTTTTTCCTACAACAATCTGGGCGCGCACATCAGCCCGTTCCTGCTGCTAGATTATGCCGGCCCGCACTATTTCGAGCCGACGAACGAACGGCGCGGCGTCGGCCAGCATCCGCATCGCGGCTTCGAAACCGTCACGATCGTCTATGACGGCGAGGTCGAGCACCATGATTCCACCGGCAATGGCGGCGTCATCGGCCCCGGCGATGTCCAGTGGATGACGGCGGCAGGCGGCATCATCCATGAGGAATATCATTCCCCGGCCTTTGCGAAGACCGGCGGGCCGTTCCGCATGATCCAGTTGTGGGTGAACCTGCCCGCCAGGGACAAGATGGCGCCGGGTGGTTACCAGAGCATCGTTTCCGCCGATATCCCGGTCGTCGAATTTGGCGATGGGGCAGGCAAGGCGCGGATCATCGCCGGCGCGTTCGCCGGCGTCAAAGGGCCAGCCCGGACGTTCACGCCGATCAATGTCTGGGACGTGGCGTTGACGCGCGATGCCGATGTCACGCTCGAACTGCCCGAAGGCCATAATGCGATGCTCGTGATGCTCACCGGCCATATTACGGTCAATGGCGTTCAGGCCGCGGGTGAGGCGGAGATGGTGTTGCTGGATCGCGAAGGCAGCCGTGTCGCCGTCCACGCCGATGGCGACGCGACGCTGCTGGTGCTGACCGGCGAGCCCATCGACGAGCCGATCGTCGGCCATGGCCCGTTCGTGATGAACAGTGAGGCCGAAATCCGTCAGGCGATTGCGGATTTCAACAGCGGCCGTTTCATCCACGCCGCCGCTTGAGGGATGGGGCCGGCCAGCGCGGGCTGACCCCATTTCCTCTTTATTGATTTGGGAGCGAGAGGTGCTCGCATCGTTCCCCGTGCGCAGGATGCCGCGCGGTATCACGACGAGCGCGTGAATAGAAAGGAATGTCACCATGTCCAGCGAACCACGGCGCGATCCCGTCTCCGACCAACTGCTCACGCCGGAGAATGCAGCCTTTATCATCATCGACTATCAGCCGGTCCAGGTCAGCTCCATTCGGTCGATGAACGCCGGGGAAATGGTGTTCAACATCGTCAGCACCGCGAAGGCTGCGGTCACCTACGGCCTGCCGATCGTCCATTCGACCGTGAATGTCGCGACCGGCAATAACAAGCCGCCGATCCAGCAACTGCAGGACGTACTCGGGGATTTCCCGACCTATGATCGTACGACGATCAACAGTTGGGAGGATGTCGAATTCCGCAGGGCTGTCGAGGCGACCGGCCGTAAGAAGCTGATCATGACGGCGCTCTGGACCGAAGCGTGTCTGACCTTCCCCGCGCTCGACGCGATCAAGGAAGGCTATGAGGTCTATGTCGTGGTCGATGCGGTCGGCGGCACGTCGGTCACAGCGCATGAAGCGGCCTTGCGGCGCATGGAACAGGCCGGTGTCAAGCTGATCAGTCGGGTCCAGCTTTATTGCGAGCTTCAGCGTGACTGGAACCGGGCCGGCACGGTTCCGGGCTTTCTGGACGTCTTCGACAATTTCGACGGCTTCAACGCCGAGAAGGCAGCAGAAAAGGCTGGATAAGCCGACTGCGGGACACGGCGGCCGCCGCTGGCAGTCGCCGCACGTCCGGGAGCCGGATACGCTCGCGTGCGGACCGGCGACGCCTTGTTCTAGAGTGATTTCGATTCAGATGGAATCGTCTGACGACTCGGAAGCCGCGGTAAACAAAAGATAATCCAGAGTCGATCCGGTTCTGTTAGAACCGGATCGACTCTAGTTTGGGGATGGCGCGGATGGCTTGCTGGAGGGGGCGTCTGGTGGCGCGACACCATCGCTGCCCGATTGCGAGCGCTGGTTCCAGGTCGCCAGAATTGCGCCGGTCGCGGCATTTTCGATCCGCACTTCATCCACCGACGCCGCGATCACGCAGATCGGTCGCTGTTCGATTCCTCCCGGTTGCACACATCGAACCGGATCACCGCCCGAGCGCCGCGCGATACGCCCGGTCAACCGGACGCGAAAGCCGCGCGACGCGTCGAACGATTCGGCGGGTATGCGTCGGACGACGGTAAAATTGTGGTCGTTGCGCCGATCGGTGCTGGTGAAAAACTGCCCGATGGCGAGAGTCTGTCCGGGGAGCGTGATCGCCTCGATGCCTCGTGCGGTCGCCTGGCCGGCCTGCGATGGACAGGCGACGGTTGAAGACCAGGGACGGGCAATCCAGAACCCTTCGATCGCGTCGATGCCGGTTGCCGGGTCAACGTTCCACGCTTGCGGTTGCCACGTCGTTGGTGCGACGTGCACACGCAGCGTCTGTTTGGCCTCGTCATAGCGCCAGCGCATGGATTGCGTGCTGTCCTCGGCACTGGGGCCAGCACAGCCGAACGGCAGCAGCAGATCGAAACGCCGGTCGGCGGCGTCAGTCACCGCTGCGGGGATCGGGTCGCCCGATGCGAAGGCGTCGGCCGCCCGATCGGCGAGCGAGATGATGGCGCCGCGATCGAGCGAACCGGGGGGCTCCGGTTTTGGTGTCGGGGCGGGGGCCGGGGGCGCAATCACCACCGGTGTCACGGGTTCGGGAACGGCTGGTGCCGTGCCGCGACCAAGCACGAAGCCGGCCCCGCCCACCACGATCACCGCGGCGAGGCCGCCCGCAATGGCAAGCCGGCTCGTCCTGACGCTGGGTTCCTGCATGGGGAAGTGATAGCAAATCCTGCGCCATCCTCCAGACCGGATCGATATTTTATCGCCATCGCGTCGTTGACAGACGCGCCCCGGCATTCGAGGCAGGGGTAGCATGACGATCGACCAGATTCTGACGCTGCTCGTCCTGGCAGCCGTAATCGCCGCGCTTATTTGGGACAAGGTCCGGTCGGACGTTGTCGCGCTGACCGGCGCGGCGGTGTTGCTGATGACCGGCGTGGTGCGGCCCGTCGACGTGCAGGGCGCGTTCGCCAGCCCGGCGATCATCGCGCTCGCGTCGCTGTTCGTGATCGCCTATGCGCTCGAACTGTCGGGGCTGCTCGATCGGGCGATCGCGCTGGCGGTGCGGATGTGCGTGCGTCTGGGGGCGGCCGGCGTCTGGCTGCTCCTGACGATGATCGGCTTGCTGTCGTGCTTCCTCAATTCGACGCCGATCGTCGTGCTGGGCGCGCCGGTGGTGCGCGACGTCGCCACCCGGCTCAACCTGTCGCCCAAACGCTTTCTGATCCCCTTGTCGTACATCACCATCCTCACCGGATGCTGTACGCTGATCGGCACGTCGACCAATTTGCTGGTCGATGACATGGCGAGCATCGCCGGGCAGCCGCGTTTCGGTATCTTCGAGATCACGCCGGTCGGCCTCCCGATCGCGCTGGCGGGCGGGCTCTATCTGTTTCTCGTCAGCGGGCGGTTGCTCGGCGGACGGTATGAGGGGGACGCCAGAAAGGGGAGCCCCGGCCCGATCGATCAGGCGCATATCAACAATGCGCAGGTGGGCGATGTGCAGGTCTTCGCCGAACCACGCCGGTTTCGGCCGGCCAAGGCGGCGATCGCGCTTGCGACCTTTGTCGGGGCGGTCGTGCTCGCCACGCTGCACGTCGCCCCGATCGCGGCGACTGCCTTTGCCGGCGCGGTTGTGCTGATCCTGCTGCGCGTCATCAGCGCCGACGAGGCGTATAGCGGGCTCCGGCCGGAAATCCTGATCCTGATCGCGGGCATGGTGGTGATCGGCATTGCGATGGAACAGAGCGGGCTTGCGACCGAAGCGTCGCGGATGCTGATCGTCGGCGTGGACGGGCTCAGCCCGCTCGTCGCGATGATGGTACTCTACATCGTCACGATGGTGCTGACCGAGTTGCTCTCCAACGCGACCGTTGCGGTGCTGGTGACGCCGGTCGCGGTGGCGCTCGCCGAGAGCCTCGGCGTCAGTCCACGCCCCTTTCTGGTGGCGGTGATGATGGCGGCGAGCGCGGCGTTCGCCACACCGTTCGGTTATCAGACCAACGTCATCGTTTATCAGATGGCGGGGTATCGGTATCTCGATTTTGTGAGGATCGGCTTGCCGCTCAACTTCATCACGTTCGCGGTGGCGATTGCGGCGATCCACATGGCGTTCCCGTTCTGACCGCCAAGCTACAAGGTGGCGGTTCGGCGTCGCCTGTTCGAGTCACGGTGCGGCGAACCTCGTTTCGCGCCTAATAAGCGTTGCGGTGAAACAGGACGCGGAAGGTTTGCAGGATGATTTTGATGTCGCGCCAGATCGACCAATGGTCGAGATATTCGAGATCCGAATGGAGGCGGTTGAGGAGGTCGTCTTCGTGGTGCGTGGCACCGCGATAGCCGCGAACCTGCGCCAGGCCGGTCAGCCCCGGTTTGATCGCGTGGCGCGACCAATAGCGGCTGTCGATTTCCCAGAACAATTTGTCCGCCGCGCGTGATCCAAGCGCATGGGGGCGTGGGCCGACGACGCTCATGTCGCCCTTGAGGACGTTGAAGAGCTGCGGCAGTTCATCGATACTGGTCTTGCGGATAATGGCGCCGACGCGCGTGATCCGCGTATCGCCGCGCTGCGTCGATTGATCGCCGAGCGCGTCACAATTGTCGGCGCGCATGCTGCGGAATTTGAGCATTTCGAACATTTTGTTGGCGCGGCCGATCCGGACTTGCCTGAACAAGAGCGGCCCCGGACTGTCGAGCTTGATTGCGATGGCGATGAGCAGCAGCAGCGGTGAGAGCAGGATTAGAACGACCGCCGCGACGGCAACGTCGAACGCGCGCTTGACTGCACGGTCGAACAGACCCAGCGGCCCGGTCGAGACAATGACCGTCGCGCGCCCGCCTTGCCGCCCGATGCCGAGCGGGACGAGTTGATCGAGTTCGGGCGCGACGATCTCGCCCTGGATGTTGGCGCCGCGCAGCGCATTGGCCCAGCTTAGCCGACGGCTGGGATCGCACGCAACGACGACGCGGTTGGCGCCATCGAGTACCTGCGCGAGGCGATCGTACATGTCGGGATCATCGCCATCGGGGTCGAAATAGCCTTCGGTCGATATTTGCGCTGCATAATCGCCGCGCGGCAACGGTCGATCGCCATCGACCAGCAGCACGACGCCGAACGGATTGCCCCCGATGATCCGCGTCGCATGCTTCATGAACCAATAACGCGATGCCGCGAGCAGCGCCACGCTCACGACCGCGCCGACGAAGAAGGCGAAGCGGGAGAATTGCGCGCTCGTCTTGAGCGCGAATGCGACGAGCAGCAGGAATCCTACCGCAAGTGCCATCGCCTGCACTGCAAGCCTGATCGCGCGGAGGCGGTGCTGGATCAGTTCGGGTGAGTAGGCACCGGCATTGGCCGCGGTGAAAAGATAGACCGGTAACAGTGCCGCGATCACTAGCTGGAGGCGGTTGTCCGAATAGGGGATGTCGTTGAGCAACGGCACGAGCCCGTAGCCGGCCAGGATGCACGCGACGTCAAGCAGGATCAGATAGGTGAACAACCGAACGCGAAGGCGCTTGGGTCGAGGGCGCGCACTGATGGATGGCGACGCTGTAGATGTGGTGACTGAGCTGACAAGCTGGAGGTTCATGCCCACCCTGTGCGGGAGTTGTATGCCCCGCCCCTGACGAGCGGCTTAGCGTTCATCCATTCCGTCGCGCAACTTCTTTTTGCATTGCAGCAGCCAAGAACTGACTTGTGGCGGCGGGTGGATAACACGCTAGTTTCACAACGGTCAGCAGCCGCAGGAGTAAAGGCGCTCAAATGCAAAACGCGACGAACCGGCTTGCCGGCACGTTACCCGGAACACTGGCCGGGGCGCGCCGGACATGAAGACGACGCTGACCCATCTTCAACGGCTTGAGGCCGAAAGCATCCATATCATGCGCGAGGTCGCCGCCGAGGCGGAGCGGCCGGTGATGCTCTATTCGGTCGGCAAGGATTCAGCCGTGATGCTGCATCTGGCGCGCAAGGCTTTCTATCCCGCGCCGCCGCCATTTCCACTGCTTCATGTCGATACGACGTGGAAGTTCCAGGCGATGTACGAGTTGCGCGATCGCGCCGCGCGTGACGCGGGCATGGAATTGCTCGTCTATCAGAACCCCGAGGCCAAGGCGCAGGGGATCAATCCGTTCGATCACGGCAGCCGCCACACCGATATGTGGAAGACCGAGGGGCTCAAGCAGGCGCTGACGCTCCACGGCTTCGATGCCGCCTTCGGCGGCGCGCGGCGCGACGAGGAGAAGGCCCGCGCCAAGGAGCGCATCTTCTCGTTCCGCTCGACCAGCCACGGCTGGGATCCCAAGCACCAGCGCCCCGAACTCTGGCGGTTGTACAATGCGCGCAAGGCGAAGGGCGAGAGCATCCGCGTCTTCCCGCTCTCGAATTGGACCGAGCTCGACATCTGGCAATATATCCAGCTTGAACAGATCGAGATCGTGCCGCTCTATTTCGCGGCACCGCGCCCGACGGTGGAGCGCGACGGGCTGATCCTGATGGTCGATGACGAGCGCTTCCGGCTGGCGCCGGGCGAAAAGCCGGTGACGCGCTCGATCCGCTTCCGCACGCTTGGCTGCTACCCGCTGACCGGGGCGGTCGAGAGCGAGGCGGCGACCTTGTCCGAGGTGATCCAGGAAATGCTGTTGACGACGACGTCCGAGCGGCAGGGCCGCGCGATCGACCATGACAGCGCCGCGAGCATGGAGAAGAAGAAGCGCGAGGGCTATTTCTGATGACCGCCACATCACCCGTGTATGAAACCGATGCGCTGATCGCCGAGGATATCGACGCCTATCTGGCGCTTCACCAGACCAAATCGATGCTGCGGTTCCTGACTTGCGGCTCGGTGGACGACGGCAAGTCGACGCTGATCGGGCGGTTGCTCTACGATTCGAAGATGATCTTCGAGGATCAGCTTGCCGCGCTCGAGGACGATTCGAAGCGTGTGGGCACGCAAGGGCAGGAGATCGATTTCGCGTTGCTCGTCGATGGCCTCGCCGCTGAGCGCGAGCAGGGGATCACGATCGACGTCGCCTATCGCTTCTTCGCCACCGAAAAGCGCAAGTTCATCGTCGCCGATACCCCCGGTCACGAGCAATATACGCGTAACATGGTGACCGGCGCGTCGACCGCCGATCTCGCGGTCATCCTGATCGATGCGCGCAAGGGGATGCTGACGCAGACCCGGCGGCACAGTTTCCTCGCGCAATTGTTGGGCATTCGCCACATCGTGCTGGCGGTGAACAAGATGGACCTCATCGGCTACGATCGCGGGGTGTTCGACGCGATTGTCGCCGATTATCGCGATTTTGCGAGCAGCATCGGGATCAATGATTTCACCGCGATTCCCTTGTCGGGGCTGTGCGGCGATAATATCGCGCAACGCTCCGAGGCGATGCCCTGGTATACCGGCCCGACGCTGATCGAACATCTCGAAAACGTCGAGGTCGATAGCGATAGCGCGCGCGGCGGGCCGTTTCGGATGCCGGTGCAATGGGTCAATCGGCCCAATCTCGATTTTCGGGGCTTTTCGGGGCTGATCGCGCGTGGATCGGTGCGGCCGGGCGATGCGGTTCGCGTCGTGCCCTCGGGGCACACGTCCAGGATCGCGCGGATCGTTACCCTGGATGGCGATCTCGACGAGGCGGTGGCGGGGCAGTCGGTGACACTCTGCCTCGCTGACGAGATCGATTGTTCGCGCGGCGATGTGCTCGCCGCGGCCGACGCACCGCCGCAGGTCGCCGACCAGTTCGAGGCGACGATCGTCTGGATGGCCGAGGAAGCGCTCCAGCCGGGGCGGGCCTATTGGCTCAAGCTCGGCACGCAGAATGTCAGCGCGACCGTGCAGCCGCCCAAATATACGATCGACGTCAACACGATGGCCGAACTGTCCGCAAAGACGCTCGAACTGAACGATATCGGCGTCGCGGAGGTCTATACCGATCGCGGCGTCGTGTTCGAATCTTATGGCGATGATCGCGATCTGGGTGGGTTCATCCTGATCGACAAGGCGACCAATGCCACCGCCGGGGCGGGGTTGATCCACTTCGCGCTCCGGCGCTCTCAGAATGTCCATTGGCAGGCGATCGATATCAGCCGCGAAGCGCACGCCGCGCAGAAGAGCCAGCGGCCGCGCGTGCTGTGGTTCACCGGCCTGTCGGGCTCGGGCAAGTCGACCATCGCCAATCTGGTTGAAAAGCGCCTACACACGCTCGGCAAGCACAGCTTCCTGCTCGATGGCGACAACATTCGCCACGGGCTCAACAAGGATCTGGGTTTCACCGACACCGACCGAATCGAGAATATCCGGCGTGTGGGCGAGGTCGCCAAGCTGATGACCGATGCGGGGCTGATCGTGCTCACCGCGTTCATCTCGCCATTCCGCGCCGAACGCGCGATGGCGCGCGCGATGATCCCCGACGGCGAGTTTGTCGAAATCTTCGTCGATACGCCGCTGGGCGTCGCCGAGGCGCGCGATGTGAAGGGGCTCTACAAGAAGGCACGCAGCGGTGAGCTCAAGAATTTCACCGGCATCGACAGCCCGTACGAACCGCCCGAAGCGCCTGACATCCATATCGACACCACCAGGCTCACCTCTGAAGAAGCAGCCGAGCGGATCGTCGATTATGTGCTCGCGCTGGGGAATGGCGACCGATGACCGACGCCGAACTGGCGCGATCGCTCGCGGTCGAGGCGGGCGATCTGCTGCGCCGCATCCGCGATGAGGGCACCGACGAGGGCAAGGCGCTCGGCCAGCGCGGGGATCGCGAGGCCAATGCGCTGATCCTAGCGCGGCTTGCCGCCGAACGTCCCGACGATGCGGTCCTGTCCGAAGAGGCCAAGGACGATCGCTCGCGGTGTGCGGTGGCACGCGTCTGGGTGATCGATCCGCTCGACGGCACGCGCGAATATAGCGAATGCCGCGGCGATTGGGCGGTGCATGTCGGGCTGGCGATCGACGGCCGGCCCGCGCTGGGCGCGGTCGCCATCCCCGATTGTGATGCTGTATTCGTGAGTGACGCGATCGCCACGCCACGCGCGCCGCGCGAACGGCCGGTCATGGTCGTCAGCCGCACGCGCCCACCCGAGATCGCGATCAAGGTGGCGGAGGCGATCGGGGCCGACCTGCTGCCGATGGGGTCGGCGGGTGCCAAGGCGATGGCGGTGGTCGATGGCCGCGCGGATATTTATCTCCACGCCGGCGGCCAGTATGAATGGGACAATTGCGCGCCTGCCGCGGTCGCGCTCGGTGCCGGACTCCACGCCTCGCGCCTCGATGGTAGTTCACTCGTCTATAATTGCGAGAATCCGCTGCTGCCCGACATCCTGATCTGTAGCGCCACTTGGGCAGGGCCGGTATTGGCGGCGATCCGGGCGGTGACGGCAGTGGAGCGAGACTAGGTCACTCGCCGGGCAAAAAAGTCGTGACGTATGCAGGTTCAGTCGGTAGCGCGGAACTCCGGGTTGCGATCGGCAGCGCCGGGACCGCTCCCGGAGTCGATATTTTACGATGATTTTTCCGTATCTTGCCGATATTGCACGATCGTGGGGTCAGGCCAAGCTTTGGCTGTCCGATGCGACGGGGTTGAGCCCCGACGCGTTGCACGTTCACGTCAGCATTCTCGCCATGTTGACGGGCGCGGTGTTGTGGCGTCGGCGGATGGATCATCCGCTGCCCTGGTTAAGCGTGCTGGTGCTGGAAATCGCCAATGAAGCGCTCGATCTGAGTACCCCCATCGGCGGCGAGAACTCACTCCACGCGTCGATGCACGATATCCTCAACACCATGTTCCTCCCGACCGTCATCCTCATCTGCCTGCGCTTCACGCGGCGCTGGCGACGAGTGTGAGCTGCCGTCTGGCCGCCGCCATGCCCTCGCGTGGAAGCCTTAACTGGACGGCATGGCGACATCACTCCTATCAGGGCGAACCCTAATTCAGGAGAATGCCGCTATAATGCGAACCGGACATGCACCCGTCAGCACCCGTTGGCTGATTGCAGCTTTCCTCCTGATCGTTGCGATCGTGTTCGGGGGCGGCGGGACACCAGCCCCTCGTGCCGAACTCGTCGTGCAGATCGCGGCGCTGAGCGCGATTGTCGTCTGGGTGTGGGCTTGGGTCCGACCCGGTAATCGCGATCGCGCCGAGGCACACGCGCTGACCGATTGGCCTTTGTTTATGCTGGCGGCGTTGTTCGTTGCGATCCCGTTGCTCCAACTCGTGCCGCTGCCGCCAGCGATCTGGCACCAGCTTCCGGGGCGCGAGGTGGAGCGTCAGGCACTGGCCTTGGTGGGCGCCGAACAGGTGTGGATGCCGCTTTCGGTATCGCCGACGCGTACGCTTGCGTCGCTGCTATCGCTCCTCCCGCCGATGGCGATGCTCTATTTTACGACGAGGCTGACCCTACGCGAACGGTCACGGCTGCTGGGTCTGGTGGCAGCACTCGGGCTGCTGTCGGTCGTCGTTGGAGTGGTTCAGTTGGCGAGCGGCAACGGCAATTGGTTGCGGTTCTACGATATGACGAATTACGGTTTCGCAACGGGGTTCCAGGCGTCACGCAATGCGCAGGCCGATGTGCTGCTCGTCGCGTCGATGGCTTTCGCTGCCTGGGCGGCAACCAGCCGGCGGATCGCGGAATCGCGGCAGGGCTGGATTGCAGTGGGTTCTGTGCTCGTCGTGCTGTGGTTGGCGATTGTCGTCACGGGATCACGCTCGGGCTTCGCGATGATTCCCATCGCACTTATCGCCTGTCTTGTCATGGTAGTTCGGCGAGTGCGCCTGCCCGGCCGCCGGATGGCGGTGCTCGCGGTCGGTGCATTGTTACTGTTGGGGGGCGCCGGCGTCGTCCTGCATGACAATGTGCGGGTGGAGCGCACTTTGGCGCGCTTCGACGATTTGAAGGATGTGCGGCCAGAAATTTGGTCGGATACTTGGTATGCGATCGGGCAGCATTGGCCGGCGGGGACGGGGGTAGGGACGTTTCGACCCGTCTTCGATGCGTCCGAACGCCTCGAAGTGGTTCGCCCGAGTTATGCGAACCGGGCGCATAATGATTATCTCGAGTATTCGCTCGAGGCGGGCGTTGTGGGCGTGCTGGCGTTGGCGATCGCTCTCGTCTTCGCGCTCTATCGTATTTGGACGACGCTTCGTCGGAATGATGACCGGCGAGCGCGCGTTCAGGCGCTTTGTGTGCTTGGGGTGCTGACAGTCTTGCTGTTGCATTCGTTGGTTGATTATCCGATGCGGTCGCTGTCGCTGGGTGTGATGGCCGGGCTGTTTGGCGGTCTGCTGTCGGGTGGGGTTCGGGGACGGGCTTTGCGGGTACGGCGCTCTGCGGA
>NZ_JAMSLX010000006.1:7500-210117 GCF_023806085.1 Hephaestia sp. MAHUQ-44 | reverse complement strand
GCGGCAACTCAGCCCTTCGTCAATCGCCGCCAGAAGCCGCGTGCGCAAATCCATCGACAGTGCGTGACCCATCCATGCCAGCCTCCTTCACCAGCAAGGATGATGAATCAGAAATCGGCCACCAGAGGAATCCCCTTCGATTCAATGCGGTCGAAAAACGCTCTAGGGCGCGAAGCTGACACTCGGTCTTGCCGTCTGGAGGCTCGCTATCCCAATCGGATCCCAGAAAAGGGGCCGTGCCGGAGTTCCGACTTTGCCACCGAATTGTTGTCAGCAGAGAAACAATTTAGAATACCCCTCAGCGGCAAGTCTAAGGAATTATCCTGCCTTAGGCGTAGCAAGTCGTCACAGATTTAATTGACGCAACGATCTTTTGATCTCACCAGCGCGTAAGATTCGAGATTCGCGCTCCGCTCCAGACTCTGGATTCCTACCATTATTGCCGCATCTGTGCAGCTTTGTGCGATCGTACTATGCCATTTTCTGTTTTTCTTCGCTAGCCTTTGACCCCGCCAATGCGCTGTTGAAACTTACCGATTTCTGCGTCTCTTAATCGTCCCCGCAACGCCGGATGTCGCTCGCCGGCACCGAACTCGGGGACCAGGATGCTCGCTCAACCCATTCGATCGGAAGCCAGCGCGCGCGGCGCGCGGATGCTGCGGACCGCGATGGGCGCGTCGATCGTCGAATGGCTCGCCGACCCTGCGGTCATCGAGGTGATGCTCAATCCCGATGGCCGCCTTTGGGTCGATCGGCTGGGCGAGGGAGTCAGCGACACCGGCAAGTCCATGTTACCGGCCGATGGCGAGCGCATCGTCCGGCTGGTCGCGCATCATGTCGGCGCCGAGGTCCATGCGCGCAGCCCACGCGTTTCCGCCGAACTGCCCGAAACTGGCGAGCGGTTCGAAGGCCTGATCCCACCGGTCGTGACGGCCCCGACCTTCGCGATCCGCAAGCGTGCCGTCGCGGTCTTCTCGCTCGACGATTATGTCGACGCCGCGATCATGTCGCGGTCGCACGCGACGATCCTGCGCGACGCGGTCGCCGAACGGCGGAACATCCTCGTCGCCGGCGGCACCGGGACCGGCAAGACGACGCTGACCAACGCGCTCCTCGCCGAAATCGCGCGGACCAACGATCGCGTCGTCCTGATCGAAGATACCCGCGAGCTGCAATGCGCAGCGCCGAACCTCGTCGCCATGCGAACCAAGAATGGCGTCGCCTCGCTCTCCGATCTCGTAAGATCCTCGCTACGGCTTCGTCCCGACCGAATCCCGATCGGCGAGGTTCGCGGTCCCGAGGCCCTCGACCTCCTGAAAGCGTGGGGCACCGGCCATCCGGGCGGCGTCGGCACGATTCATGCCGGGACCGCGATCGGCGCGCTGCGGCGCATGGAGCAGCTCATCCAGGAAGCGGTCGTGACCGTGCCGCGCGCCCTCCTCGCCGAAACGATCGACCTGATCGCCGTGCTCGTCCGCGACGGCACCGGACGACGGCTTGCCGAGCTCGCCCGCGTCGAGGGGATCGACCCCGCCACCGGCAACTACCGGCTCACTCCCTGTTCCCCAACCGGAGACCTGAAATGAAGGAAATCAAAGCCCGCCGTGCCGGCGCCATGCTCGATCCGCTCGGCTACGTCCGGAACAAGGCGAGCGGCACGCTGCTGCTCCTCACCACGGCGGTCATGGCCAGCCCCGCGCACGCTTCCGGGTCGTCGATGCCGTGGGAAGCACCGCTGCAAAGCATCCTGGAATCGATCGAGGGACCTGTCGCCAAGATCGTCGCGGTGATCATCATCATCGTCACCGGCCTGAGTCTCGCCTTCGGCGATACGTCGGGCGGCTTCCGCCGCCTCATCCAGATCGTGTTCGGCCTGTCGATCGCCTTCGCCTCCAGTTCGTTCTTCTTGTCCTTCTTCAGCTTCGGCGGCGGGGCGCTGGTCGGATGATTGGTGACGAGGCCGTTCCCGGCTATTTCGTGCCGGTCCATCGCGCACTCAGCGAGCCGATCCTGCTCGGCGGCGCACCGCGCGCGCTGGCGATCGTCAACGGGACGCTGGCCGGCGCGATCGGACTGGGCCTGCGACTGTGGATCGCCGGCATTGTGATCTGGGCGATCGGACACGCCTTGTCGGTCTGGGCAGCGCGGCGCGACCCGCAGTTCGTCGACGTCGCCCGGCGCCACCTGCGCTATCCCGCCTGGATGCGGCCGTGATGTCGCTCGCCGAATATCGGACCAAGGCGGCCTGCCTCGCCGATTTCCTCCCCTGGGTCGCGCTGGTGGCACCGGGCATCGTCCTCAACAAGGACGGCAGCTTCCAGCGCACCGCCGCGTTTCGCGGTCCGGACCTCGACAGCGCGACGCCAGCCGAGCTGGTCGCGGTCACGGCGCGGCTCAATAGCGCGCTGCGCCGTCTGGGTTCGGGCTGGGCCGTGTTCGTCGAGGCCCAGCGCGTTCCCACCAACGAGTATCCGGCCAGCATCTTTCCCGACCCTGTTTCGGCGCTCGTGGACATGGAGCGCCGCGCGCAGTTCCGTGAGGAAGGCGCGCATTTCGAGAGCGCCTATTACCTCACGCTCCTCTGGATGCCGCCTGCCGAGGAGGCCGCGCGCGCCGAAGCCTGGCTCTATGAGGGGAAATCATCGACCGGCGTCGATCCGAAGGAATTGCTGCGCGGGTTCGCCGATCGCGCCGACCGGCTGCTCCACCTGGTCGATGGCTTCATGCCCGAGGCTCGCTGGCTCGATGACGGGGAGACGCTGACCTATCTCCATTCGTGCGTGTCGACGCGCCGCCAGAAGGTGCGCGTGCCCGAGACGCCGATCTATCTCGATGCGCTGCTCGCCGACGAGGGCCTATCGGGCGGCCTCGAGCCGATGCTCGGCCGCCACCATCTGCGCACCCTCACGATCACCGGGCTTCCCAGCGTCACCTTTCCGGGATTGCTCGACGAACTCAACCGTCAACCGTTCGGCTATCGCTGGTCGACCCGCGCGATCATGCTCGACAAGACCGACGCGACCAAGGTGCTCACCCGCATCCGGCGGCAATGGTTCGCCAAGCGCAAGTCGGTCGCCGCGACCCTCAAGGAGGTGATGACCAACGAAGCGTCGGTGCTGCTCGATTCCGACGCTTCGAACAAGGCGGCCGATGCCGACGCCGCCTTGCAGGAACTCGGTGCCGATCATGCGGGGATCGCTTATGTCACCGCGACGATCACGGTCTGGGACACCGACCCGGCGCGCGCAGCCGAGAAACTCCGGCTGGTCGAGAAGGTGGTCCAGGGCCGCGACTTCACCTGCACCGTCGAGGGGATGAACGCGATCGAGGCATGGCTCGGGAGCCTGCCCGGCCACGTCTATGCCAATGTCCGGCAGCCGCCGGTCTCCACGCTCAATCTCGCCCACCTGATCCCCCTGTCAGCGGTGTGGGCGGGAGCGGAACGGGACGAGCATTTCGGTGACGCCCCCTTGCTGTACGGCAAGACCGAAGGCTCGACCCCGTTCCGCTTTTCCCTTCATGTCGGCGATGTCGGCCATACGTTGATCGTCGGCCCGACCGGCGCCGGCAAATCCGTCCTACTGGCGATGATGGCGATGCAGTTCCGGCGTTACACCGGCGCGCAGATATTCGCGTTCGATTTCGGCGGGTCGATCCGTGCAGCGACGATCGCGATGGGCGGCGACTGGCAGGATCTCGGGAGCGCCCTGCACGACAGCGATCGCGTACAGCGTGCCGCGGGCGAAGATGCCGCATCGTCGGGCACCAGCTCGACCCAGGTCGCGTTGCAACCGCTTGCCAGGATCGATGATCATGGAGAGCGCGCCTGGGCGACCGAATGGCTGGGCGCCATCCTCGTCGGCGAAGGCATCCAGATCGACCCGCAGGCCAAGGACCATCTCTGGTCCGCCCTCACGTCGCTCGCATCGGCCCCCGTTCAGGAGCGCACCCTGACGGGCCTGTCGGTGCTCCTCCAGGATCAGATGCTCAAGCAGGCGCTGGCGCCTTATTGCGTTGGCGGCCCTTGGGGGCATTTGCTGGATGCCGAGGCCGAGTGTCTCGGCGAAGCCAGGGTGCAGGCGTTCGAAACCGAGGGCCTCGTCGGCACGGCGGCCGCTGCTGCCGTGCTTTCCTACCTTTTCCACCGGATCGAAGCGCGGCTCGACGGGCCTCCCACGCTCATCATCATCGACGAGGGCTGGCTGGCGCTGGTCAACCCGATCTTCGCCGCGCAGATCCGGGAGTGGCTCAAGACGCTCCGCAAGAAGAACGCGAGCGTGATCTTCGCCACCCAGAGCCTCGCCGACATCAACACCAGCGCGATCGCGCCGGCGATCATCGAAAGCTGCCCGACACGGATCTTCCTGCCCAACGAGCGAGCGATGGAGCCGCAGATCCAGGCGATCTATGCGCGCTTCGGCCTCAACGCCCGACAGATCGAAATCCTCAGCCGGGCAACGCCCAAGCGCGACTATTATTGCCAGTCGCGGCGCGGCAACCGCTTGTTCGAGCTGGGATTGGGAGAGGTCGCGCTGGCCTGCGCCGCAGCTTCCTCCCGCACCGACCAGGCCGCGATCACCGACATCGTCAACGCCCACGGACCGGACGGCTTTGCCGCCGAATGGCTTCGTCATCGCGACTGCGGATGGGCGGTCGAACTGCTTCGTCCGGAACCCAGCCTTCACTAGCGCAAGGAGATGCCTGAATGACCCGATTTTCCATTCGCGCCGTGACCGTGAGCGCGCTGCTCGCGTCGACGATCGCGCTCGCGCCGGCCCCGGCCTGGGCGCAATTCGGCGGTATCGTCTATGATCCCAGCAATTACGCCCAGAACCTCCTGACCGCCGCTCGGTCGCTGCAGCAGATCAACAACCAGATCCAGCAGATCCAGCAGCAGGCGACCAGCCTGGTGAACCAGGCACGCAATCTGGCGTCGCTGCCGTTCAGCTCGCTCCAACAACTCCAGCAGCAGGTGCAGCGCACCCAGCAACTGCTCGGCCAGGCGCAGCACATCAGCTTTGACGTCCAGAACATCCAGCAGGCGTTCACCGGCCGCTACAAGGGCGCGGCGCTGACCGGCAACAGCGCCGAGATGGTCGCGAATGCCAATGCGCGCTGGGAGGACAGCGTCGGCGCGTTCGAGGACGCGCTCAAGATGCAGGCCGGGGTGGTCGGCAATATCGACGGCACCCGCACGACGATGAACAACCTCGTCACCGCCAGCCAGTCGGCGACCGGCGCGCTTCAGGCGGCGCAAGCCGGCAATCAACTCCTCGCGCTGCAATCGCAGCAACTGGCCGACATGAGCGCGATGATTGCCGCGCAGGGTCGCGCACAAACGCTCGAGGCGGCGCGCCAGGCCGCGGAGGAAGCGGAAGGCCGCGCCCGCTTCCGCCGGTTCATGGGCAACTGAGCCAGCCTCATGTCCCAGACCTCCTCACGCAACGCGAAGATCGCCGGCGTTGCGGCGCTCGCGGGGACGATGGTGGCGGTGGCGATCGTCGCCGCCATCCGGGCGCCGGCGCCCGCGCCCGCGCTACCCGTCGCGATGCGCGGGGATCCGCTCCCGAGCCGGCTCGACCGCGAGCTGGACCGTTGCTCCACCCTCACCATGCCCGACGCGGGTTGCGAAGCCGCATGGGCAGAGAACCGGCGCCGCTTCTTCGGCCGGCCGCGTTCGGAAAGCGCCGCACCATGAATGGCACCGGGATCGTCGACAACTTCCTCGGAATATTCTCCAGCTACATCGACAGCGGCTTCGGCTTGCTTGGCGGCGAAGTCGCCTTCCTGTCCACGACGCTGATCGTCATCGACGTGACGATCGCCGGGCTGTTCTGGGCATGGGGCGCGGACGAGGACGTGCTGCAGCGGCTCATCAAGAAGACGCTCTATATCGGCATATTCGCCTTCATCATCGGCAATTTCGCGACGTTGGCGACGATCCTGTTCAAGAGCTTCGCGGGCCTCGGTCTCAAGGCAGGCGGCGGCACCCTCACGCTCGACGCGTTCATGCGGCCGAGCAGCGTCGCGGCGACCGGGATCGACGCGGCGCGGCCGCTTCTCGAAGCGGCGGGCCAGTTTTCGAGCTTGTGGGCGTTCTTCGCCAACGCCACGCTGGTCGTCGTGCTGCTGGTCGGCTGGGTGCTCGTCATCCTCGCCTTCTTCTGCATGGCCGCGCAGATCTTCCTCACGCTGATCGAGTTCAAACTGACGATGCTGGTCGGCTTCGTCCTCCTCCCCTTCGCCTTCTACAATTGCACGGCGTTCATGGCCGAGCGGGTGCTCGGACATATCGTCTCCAGCGGCATCAAGGTGCTGGTGCTAGGCGTCATCACGAGCATCGGCACCACCTTGTTCAGCCAGTTCCTGACACTCGCGCCCGGCATCGAGCCAACCGCCGAGCAGGTCCTGGCGCTGATCCTCGCCGCGCTGGTATTCGTCGGCCTTTCGATCTTCGGGCCGAGCATCGCCAACGGCATCGTATCCGGTGGCCCCCAGCTCGGTGCTGGCGCAGCGGCCGGCACGGCGCTCGCAGCAGGCGCGACGTTGGCCGGTGGCGCAGCCATCGCCGGCCTTGCCGGCAGCGCTGCGGCCGGGGCGCTCTCGGCGGCCGCGTCTGGCAGCGCCCGCGTGGCGGGCGGCGCCTCAGCCGCCTATGGCGTCGGCGCGGCGGGCCGCGGCGGTGCGTCCGCGGTCGCCTGCGGCCTGTCGTTAGTCGGGAAGGCTGCGGCGCAAGGCGCGATGTCGCCGCTGCGGCGAGCCGTCGACGCTGCCAAGCAGAACTTTGCCGCCGGCCGTGCCGGCTCTCCGTCTCCCGCTGGCGGACCTGAGAGTGGCGGACAGCCGGCATGGGCCAAGGCGATGAAGCGTCGCCAGGCCGTCACCCACGGCGCCGACATTGCCAGTCAGACCCTCAAGAGCGGCGACAGCCATGGTGGCGGTGGCGGTCCCGACATTTCCGAAAAGGATTGATCGATGTTTCAACGGCCATCTGTCCGATATGGGACGGCGCCCGAGGCGGTGACGCCCTACCAGCGCGCGGCGCAACTATGGGACGACCGTATCGGCTCCGCCCGCGTGCAGGCGAAGAACTGGCGGCTCGCCTTTTTCGGATGCCTCGCCCTGTCGGGCGGCCTTGCCGGCGGCCTCGTCTGGCAGTCGGCGCGTGGTCATATCACGCCATGGGTAGTCGAGGTGGACAAGCTCGGCGACGCCCGCGCCGTGGCGCCTGCCGAGGCTGGCTTCCAGCCGAGCGATCCCCAGATCGCCTGGCACCTCGCGCGGTTCATCGAGCATGTGCGCTCCATTCCGGCGGACCCGATCGTGCTGCGGCAAGATTGGCTTCGCGCCTACGATTTCGCGACGGAAAAGGGAGCGCAGGCCCTCAATGACTATGCGCGTAACAATGACCCGTTCACCCAGGTCGGCAAGATCCAGGTCGCTGTCGACGTCTCCAGCGTGATCAGGGCGTCGCCGAGCAGCTTCCGCATGGCCTGGATTGAGCGTCGTTATCAGGACGGATCGCTCATCGAGACGTCGCGCTGGTCCTCGATCCTCTCGGTAGTCCACCAGGCGCCACGCACGGCCGATGACCTCCGCAAGAATCCGCTCGGCATCTTTGTCGACGCCCTCAACTGGTCAAAGGAACTCAGCCAATGACATATATCTCGCGCATTCCCGCGCGTCCGTTCTCCTCCGCCTTGCTGGTCGCGGGTATCGCGATCCTCACCACGCCCGCGCCGGCACAGACCACTGCGGCGGGCGTTCAAGCGTCCGCGTCGAAAGACGGACCAACCAGGTCGCACAAGATCGAAGTGATTGCGGTACCCACACCGCTTCCACTCCCTGGGCAATTCAAGCCAGTACGGGCCATCCAGCCGAAGCCGGAGCCCCGAGATCCGCGCAAGCGGATCGGCGCCGCCAATAGCGCGGCGAGGGTCGAACCCGATCGCGCGTCGTGGCTCAACGCCATCCAGCAATTTCCCTATGCCGATGGAGCGCTCTATCAGATATATCTCGCCCCCGGTCAGGTGACGGACATCGCCTTGCAAGAAGGCGAGGAGCTGGTTGGTCCGGGGCCGGTTGCCGCGGGCGACACCGTGCGATGGATCATCGGCGATACGATCAGCGGGCAGGGGGCATCCCGACGCGTCCATATCCTCGTGAAACCAACCCGGCCCGATCTTTCCACTAACGTCGTGATCAACACGGATCGTCGCACCTATCACCTCGAATTGCGCGCCATCCCGGCCACCTACATGGCCGCCGTCTCCTGGACCTATCCGCACGATGAGCTCATTGCGCTTCGGCACGCCGCTGTCGCCGCCGAACGCGCCGCGCCGGTCAGTACCGGCATCGAGGTTGCTGCGCTCAATTTCCGCTATCGGATCGATGGCGACCACGCGCCCTGGCGGCCGCTTCGCGTGTTCGACGACGGTCGGCAGACCTATGTCGAGTTTCCGGAAAGTGTCGCTACTGGCGAAATGCCGCCGGTGTTCGTGCTCGGCCCCGATGGCGGCGCCGAGTTGGTCAATTACCGGGTGCAAGGCCGCTACATGGTGATCGACCGGCTATTCGATGCGGCCGAGCTGCGGCTCGGGACAAAGAAAGCCCAGCAGCGCGTGACAATCCGGCGCGAGCACATCCGTCGGCGGAGGGGATCGTGACCATCGAACTGCAGCAGGAAGACGCCGCCTCCACCGAGACCGAACCAGCCGTTCCAGCCGCATCGGACACCGACGCCGCGGAGGCGTTCCGCATCCGGCCCGATCCCCCGCGCGTGATGCGCTTGTCTAGGAAGACGCTCGCAGTCATCGGGATTGTCGCTGGAACGGGCATTGGCGGATCGCTGATCTATGCGTTGCAGCCGCGAAGCCACGTCGCCGCGACGAACCTGTACAACACCCACGCCAGGAACAAGGCCGACGTCGTCACCTCGGCACCCAGCGATTATTCGAAGGTGCCAAAGCTCGGCCCGGCGCTTCCCGGCGACCTTGGTCGTCCGATCCTCAGCGCGCAGGCCGATGGGAAGAATGTGCCGACCCCGCCGATCGGGAAACAGCCTTCCGCCGATCCAGCAGTCATGGCGGCGGAGCAGGCACGCCAGCGCGCCGCGCAGGAGCGGGATACCGCGCGTACCAGCAAGCTGTTTCTCGGCAGCGCCGCCGCTTCGGCTGCGCTCGACACGACTCCTGTTATCCCCGTCTCGTCTCTATCGACGGCGACTGGCGGACAATCGAGCGACCAAAGTTCCGCACCGGTCGCGACGGATCAGGCGCCGAAGCAAGCGTTCCTCCAGAGCGGCGGAAATCGCGCCACCGCGAGCCTGGAGCGGCTAGCGCCCCCCGTCTCGCCGGACATCGTGCAGGCCGGCAGCATCATCCCGGCCGCGCTGATCACCGGAATCCGGTCGGACCTTCCAGGCCAGATCACTGCCCAGGTAACCCAAAATGTCTATGACAGCCCGACGGGACGCATCCTGCTCATTCCACAGGGTGCGCGACTGATCGGCGAATATGACAGCCAGGTCTCCGCTGGCCAGAACCGCGTGCTCCTCGCCTGGGACCGTTTGATCATGCCAGATGGCAGATCGATCCTGCTCGACCGCCAGCCCGGTGCGGATGCGCACGGATTTGCCGGGCTTCAGGATGGCACGAACTACCATTGGGGCAGCATGCTGAAGGCGGCGCTGGTATCGACCTTGCTCGGCGTCGGGACAGAGTTTGCCACCAACAACGAGGATGAGCTGCTTCGTGCGCTGCGATACGGTTCCCAGGACACGATCAATCAGACCGGGCGGCAACTCGTCCAGCGTCAGGCTAATGTCGCGCCGACGATCACGATCCGGCCGGGCTTTCCGCTGCGTGTGCTGGTGACTCGTGACCTGGTCCTCGAACCGATTTCGGGAGGCCAATAATGGCAAAATTGAAGCTCGGTCCGATCGAGGACGAAAAGCCGGTAAAGCTCACCATCGAGCTGCCGGCGGCGGTCCATCGTGACCTTCTCGCTTATGCTCGGGCTCACGCAACAGATACCGGACTGAGTGAACCACTGCCAGCAGAACGCCTCGTTTCACCCATGGTCGAACGCTTCATGGCGAGCGACCGGGGATTTGCGAGGAGGGAACGCTGAGTGCGGACACGCCGCCAAAGTGCCGCCTCCAGTGACCAGCGGAAAGCAGCAATTCAATGTTTTTCATGCCACCGAAGATGCTTGTTCGTCCGGCCAATTATAACTGAAATATAATCCTATTATAAAGTGGAAGATTACCTCCCGCTTCGGCAGGCTCCGATTTGCGACTCTACAGAGTCGCGATAGCCAAGAGAGGAAGTAATCATGGCCGAACACGAACATTCAGAAGAAGAACTGATCGACCTCGGCTCGATCGCCGAGCAGACCCGCGGTTCCGAGGTCAACTTCGCCGACACCAATGGCGGCGAACGCCTCATTCCGGATCTCTGAATCGATCGACTCCGACGCGCGCGCCCCGGCGCGCGCGTCTTCGAGGCCACAACCATGGTGTATCGGCTCCGCCCCAATCTCACCTATTGCGTGATCGTTGGCCGCAACATCTTCCTCGATATCGCCAATGGACGATATTTCGCTCTTCCCACGAAGCTCGACGAGATCTTCGTGAGAGTCCAAACAATAACCTGTGTCGACGAAGCCAGCTCCGCAGAAATTAACCACCTTTGCACCGCCAACCTCCTGGTAGGTGAAGGAGAGGCCGTGGAAATTGCGGGGCCAACGCTTGTAACACCGGCGTCGACTGATCTCTTGTCGAGCGTAACTGGAAACAAGCCAGGGATTTTTCTGATAGCTTGGGCGCTTGTAGAGCAACTTTTCGCAAGCCTCTTATTGCACCTCTTGCCGTTCTCGCTAGTCGCGCGACTCTTTCGTCACCAGGGTCGTGGCGGCGGAAATGCCCTGATCGATCCTGTGTTTGCGAGCTTGCTGGCCCAAGCATTTCGGACTGCCGGAATCCTGCTCAAAGCAGAAGGGAAATGCCTTCCCCGTACGATGGCATTCGCCCGCGCATGCCGTCGTCGAGGCTACGACGTAAATCTCGTTATCGGCGTATCTATCAATCCCTTCACCGCGCACTGCTGGGCACAGGCCGGCGACGTCGTCCTCAATGACACTATCGACCGGACATCAAACTTCCAGCCCATCTTCATTACATGAGCACCTCACAGTTCATTCTGTTCCTCGGCGGCGATTCTGCGTCCGTGAGCACGAACGCCCGTTACGCCGGTGAGGCAATGGGCTGGAATATCGAACCTTGGGCCGAGGGGCTAATCCTTGTCGCTGGCAATTGCGTTCGACATTTTGCGACGCCCGAAGTCACTCAGGCATGGCTGATTGGAACCATATTTCCGCGTCATGGTCCGGGACTGGCACTCGACGATCACGATGGGCCTCTCATCGCAGCGTTGAGCGCACGCGAAACATCGACATTGCTTGAGCGATTCTGGGGTGGATACCTTGCGGTTCGTCGACTGGAGGCTGGTTACGCGATCCTTCGAGACCCATCCGCGGCGATGCCTTGTTACTATGTTCAAAATGGCGACCAATTGTGGGTAACCAACAGCGTTCCTGCGTTGGTTGAAGCGGGGCTCCTCCGACCGGCTATCGAATGGGATGATCTGGCGAGATGCTTATACAGCGCCGGCCTTCCGTCGATCCGGACCGCGGTTTCTCAGGTCGAAGAATTGCTGCCGGGCGACGAACTTCACGTTAAAGGTGGCAAGGTCGAGGTTTTTCACCGCTGGTCGCCGTGGGACCATGTCGCCGTCGACGGCAATGTCGACCTCGAGGAATGCGCCGTCCGCCTCCGCCGAGTGACGGAGTCATCTATCTCGGCCTGGTCGCGGCAATTCAAGCACATCCTCGTGACTGTTTCCGGTGGTCTCGATTCATCGATTGTCGTATCAAGTTGTCGCCAACGGTCAGCCGACCTCACTGCTGTTACGCTGGCAACGGACGGTAGAGATGGCGACGAGCGCGTTTTCGCGCGAGAGCTGTGTGAACATCTTTCGCTGAGGTTGGTCGAAGCTCGATACGATCTCGCTGACATGACAACGGCGAAGTCGGCTTGCGCGGCACTTCCCCGCCCGATCGGGCGAAGCCCGGCCCTTGCATATGATCTTACGGTGGCGAGAGTTGCCGCAACTGCAGGCGCAGACGCGATCTTCACCGGCAATGGAGGTGACAATGTCTTCGCCTTTTCCCAATCAGTCGCTGCGATCGTTGATCGAGTGCGCCACCAAGGGATGGTTAACGCGGTTTGGACCATCCGAGACATCTGCCTGCTCACGGGTTGCAGCGCGATTGAGGCGATCATCGCAGCGATCAGGTTGGCGGGGCGAGGGTCGCGGTATGTCTGGCAACCCGACCGCAGATTGATCGCGCACGACATTCTCGCGCAATTCGATAGCCAGCCACTGAGTCATCCCTGGCTCGATGCGCCTGCGAAAGCGCTACGGGGATCAGTGATCCACGTCGCCGCTCTTTTGCGCATCCAAGCCCACCTTGACGGATCGCACCGTTGCCCGGGCGTCGTCGTGGTCAATCCACTGATGGCTCAGCCCATCATTGAACAATGCTTGTCTATACCCTCCTGGCACTGGTGCGCCGAAGGACGGAATCGGGCAGTCGCTCGGATCGCATTCGCCGACACGCTTCCCTCCAGGATTCTAAATCGCATGTCGAAAGGAGGCCCCGACAGTTTTGGGATTCAATTTTTTACACATCATCGCGACGATATTGCCGAGCGCATCATGGATGGTCATCTCGCTCGACGCGGATTGATCGACCGTATGAAAGTCGAGCAGCTCTTGTTCAATGAAAGGCCTGATGTCGGTCCTGAGCAAACTCGACTTCTTCAACTTATTGATACCGAAGCCTGGATCGATCATTGGCAACATCTTGGCCCGATCTCGACGCTTGGTCCCGGCGCAAAGCCTCCCAGTGTTCAAGCTCAGCTACCGGAACATTCTTCGGACGTACGTTCTTAAGCCAAAAATCGAACCATGCGAGACTCCGCCGATAGATCGCAATTCGGTGAGCCGGCTGCCATTTTATGTGTGTCTCATGAGGGAAGACATAGAGATCGACCGGAGCTCGCAGTTCGCGAAGCCGGGTATAAGCGGTGAGCGCCCCAAGGTATTCCGAGTCGGGCAGTTGCAGCAGGATCGGTACATTGATGTCCTTGGCACGCTTCGCGATCGAAATCCGGTCCCAGAACGGATCACTATCGCTCATTACGCCTGGATAGCCCATGGCGGAAAAATCCCGCATCGCCCTCGGGCCGACTTGCCAGGCAAGCGATGAATCCCAGCAACATGAACTCATCTCAGCGACACGAAACATCTTGCTGTTGAGCAGCGCGAACTGAACCGAAGAGGCGCCCTCGCTGAGGCCAGTGATGCCAATACGTTTGGGATCTGCGATGCCGCGCTCAATGATGAGCTGAACGCCCCGCTCCAGCGCCGATTGCACGCTTCGTCGATCGGCGAAGTCTTCCAGATCCTTGCGCTCGACATCTGCGATTGTCTTTGGATCGCGATAGAGACCGATGTCAGGCGGTCGATTGAAGCTGAGAACCGCATAGCCGTTATTTGCGAATAGCTGAATCGGATACTCGTCTCCTGTCCCACCCCGAAGAAACCCGCGCGATTCATATTGTACCACGATTAAGGGATAACGACGTCCGCGTTCGTAGCCGACCGGAAAGACAAGATCACCGAATGTCTCCAGGCTTTGGTCGTTCTTCCAATGCAGCCGTTCGACTCTTCCAAGAGTGAGCGAGCTGAAGCCACGGTTGGGATCGAACAACACGGTTTCAGCGCCCTCTCTAAAGGAAATTCGGGCGACGTAACGCGGGCGCTGCGCGCTCTCACGAAGACAAATCACATCGTCGTCGACTGGCGCGCAATTGGTCAGCAAATCCTGCGTCCGGTAAATGCGCTTTGGCTGGTCCGAACCAGGTGCCCACTCATACACGGCCGTCGCTTCACCACCCCATCCCTCGCGGCGGTAAAATCTCAAGCGGCCATTTGCGCTCCACCAAAGTCCTGAAATGTGGCGATCGCAAATGGACGACCTGCATATTGACATCGATCCATCGGGACGTTGAACTTCCAATCTCACCGCTAGTGGAGAGCCATTACCACTCGATACCAACTGGGCTGTTTCGCCATCGCGGCGCCTGACAATCCCGCCCTGGTCCGGATTGACGATCGGTTGTCGTGTCGGCATCGGCGCGATAGCCTTCTCGGACGACGAGAGCGGAATCGTGTAAGTCTGCTCCGCAACGGGCGCAGGCACGAACGGCCGACTTTCGGTCATTGGGGAGAACCGTCCATCGTAGTGGAAGCCTCTTTTCCCCTCCTCGTCGATCGCCGCTTCCCCAGCTTTGAGGCCGGGTTGCGTGCGGTACGCCAACAGCTCCCCGCCATCGACAATCCAGAAGTCGACGATGTCATCCTGGCTCGCGGTAATCACAGCGGACCCGCTGCCGTCGATCATTGCGCGCCAAATTTGCGTGGTGCCGCGAGACCGCTTCAGGAAAAGCACCGCCTTTCCATCAGGCGTCCACCGCGGCTCGATGGTGGCCATGACGCCGGTTGGAAAGCCGGCTTTCCCTCGAAAATTGTACCGAAGCCGAACGGGATCGTTTCCCACGTCAATTAGCCGCGGTCCTGCATTTGCCGTCAGCGATAAGACGACGATGCCGGTGCAATATTCATTCTGTTCAGGATCTGCCCGGCGGACCTGGAACGCCAGCAGACGACCATCGGGGGAAACTGACAGCGCTCTCACACGATCCATGCCGCCGTTGGATCCAATGTCGGTCAGCGTGGCCAGATCCTTGGCTGTAACGGCGCGCCTCACGTCCACGCCAGTCCCGCCCATCAAATACGTCCTGCAATCAAACGTAGTTGCGGAAGCCGAACCGGCAAGCAACAATAGCGCAACTGCCCCGGCAACACAGAATCTCTGAAGACCGCGCATCAGAATTCTTTCGATATCGAGAGCGAAATAGTCCGGCCAGTGACAGAATAATTGGTCGAGTCATACGGAGGATCGGTCGTGATCGAGTTCCGGATGATCGAGGGCCTCGCGTCGAAGAGGTTCCCGATCGATGCCGCAAATTTCAGGCCTGTGAAGGGGCCCCTCGATGCGGTGGTCCGAAGTTGCCCAACAAGATCAAGCGTTGTGAAGCCGCCGACATGGGTGTGCGGCACATATCGGGTGTCGTCCGTTCCCCCGATATAGCTCCCGAAAGCCGAGAGTGTCACGTTGTCGCGCCTCCACGTCACCCCACCGCGTCCACGCCAATGTGGCGGATTAAAAATCGTACCCGCCAATTGCAGAGTGGGCCGACCCGGGCTGAGCTGCTGATTACTCTTCAGGTAGCTCACGTAACCTTCGAGGAGGATGAAATTACCTCGCGACAGCCCGATGCGATATCGGCCAGTGAGGTCGACGCCTTGCAGGCTTTGGCGCGCAGCATTTTGTAGGGAAGAATCGACGATAGCGCCGACCGCCGCAGGATCAAATGGCGCCCCGCTAGCATTGGAAAGTCCGTTCGGCAGTTCTGCGACCGCAGCCGAAACCAGTTCGGCGGACGGCGAGAGCAGAATATAATCGCGATAAATTGGATTCGTGAAGACATCGACGATGCTCGTTAGCGGCGAAACAACACGCTCGCGGTAACGGATATTGAAGTAGGTGGCGTCGAGCGTGAGGCCATCTGCTGGAGCGAGGGTCGCTCCGGCACTCCATGTCTCAGCCTTTTCCGGCTTGAGGTTCGGATTGCCGCCGGCGATTATCAAAACCGGCAGGTCGGACGGCGGAGACTGAAATGTCCGTGCCGCAAGTAGCACGCCCTGCTGAGCCTGGTATTGTTGGTATAGAGTCTGTGTTTTGAACGATTTCCCCCAATTGAGACGTATCGTGAAGATGGGATCAGGCGCGTAAACGAGCCCGACCTTTGGCGTTAGCAGGTGCGCGTTGCCCGGGTAATCCTCGTAGCGCCCCGCCAGATCGACGCGAAGCTCGCTGAGGAACGGGCGAGCGTTCGCCTTGCCCACGAGCGGAAGAGAAAGTTCGCCATAGCCGTAGAAGACGCTGCGCCCACTTGTGATGTCGGTAGTCGTCCGCGTTGCGCCCCCGGTGGTTTGAGTGATGAGCACGTCGAGTCCGACTCGGCGATAGCCTCCGCCGACCGCGAGTCGAGCCGAACCCCCGGGCATTTCGAATAGCGGGCCCTCGGCGCCCGCCTCGCCCACCACCACGCTGTTGTCATAATTGAGTTGGGTGCGGAGCGTCTCGACGGCTGCCATGAAACGGCGCGAGAAGATATGGTTGTTGCTCACTCCATAAGTTCCAGCCGCCGTGGCCGTCCAGCCATTGCCCACTGCCCAATTGAGGGTGGCGTTCACGGTGCCCGAAGTCACGACGGGCTGGGAGAGCAGCCCGTTCGTTCGTACATCGCTCGTTGTAAGCGACGGCGCCGCCAATTCGGTCAGTCGGCGATTGAACTGCGCGTCGGCTTCTAGGCTGAGATTATCGGTGATTCGCTGGTGCCCCGCACCAAGGGCACTAAACTGCCGCTGCCACGGAACAAGAGTGGAGGAGGGATCGAGGCCACGCGTATAGTCGCGCTGTCCTGCCGTTATTGCGCTGACGTCCGAAAAACTGACTGCCAGCATTTCGCCACCTGACCCCCAGCGATGGCCTGCAAGAACATCATATTTCTGTTGGGTGCCGCCACCATCCAACGAGCCGCCAATTCTGGCGCTGGTCAAGAGGCCCTCATAGTCCCGACGTAAGATGAGGTTGGCGACGCCTCCGACGGCGTCCGATCCGTAGAGCGCAGAAGCCCCGTCGGCCACGATCTCAACGCGGTCGACCGCCACCATCGGGATTTGAGAGAGGTCGACGCCTTGCGCCACCGTATCATACGCCAGCCGGTGCCCATTAAGCAGCGTCAGCGTTGCAGCCGGCCCGAGCCCACGCAAGTTTAGCGCCGATGAGGAACTTGAATTCTCATTCCCGACACCTTGATTGCCACCGCCGGCAACTCCGGGATTTTGACCACCGCCGAAATTTTGTGGGACGCTCCGCGCGAGATCGCCCAAATCGCTGAACCCCTGCGCCTCGATCTCCGAGTTCCTGATTATGCGCACGGGCTCGGAGGGCGATGCTCCACGAATACGAGTCCCTGTGACGATAATGTCCTTCTCGTCGCCGTTACCAGCGGCTACCGCCGATCGCCCCCGGATAATCACTGCGCCCTTGTCGAAACGGACCGACAAGCTGGTGCCCCGGACGAGCCGTTCGACCGCTTCGCGTGCCGTGAACGTGCCGCGCAACCTCGGCGCCGGGACGCCATTTAGATCGTCAGCCGACGCATAGAGTTCCCAGCCAGCTTTGGCTGCCACGGCCCGCAACGCATCTCCGAGATCCTGGGCCGGGAGATCGAACTGATAGACCTGCCGGTCGCTGGCCGCAGCGCATTGAGGTACGAAACCGCACGCGACACTCGCCATCAGCACCGCGATCACATGAAACCGTTTGCCCGCCATTATCCCCGTCCTTCCCAGGCGAGCACACTCGGCTCGCTTCTCGGAAGGAAGGTGACGACGATGATTTTCGGAGGGTCAGAGACCTCCCGAAAATCTTATCGGCTCAGATGTATTCCATCATCGCGTCGAGACACGCGCAGGCCGAATGGCTCCGCGATACGCTTGGCGAAGTTCTCGGTATCGGTGAGCTTGAACCGACCGGAGGCCTGCAAGGTCGCAAGGCCCGGATCATCGAGGATGATCGGCGCCTTGGCGTAACGGTTGGCTTGCGCCACCAACGCGCCCAGCGCGATCGTCCGGTATTCAACCCAGCCCGACGGCCAATCGCGCATATCATCCGGTGGCGCCAGGACAGGTGCCGGCCCCATGCTCGCTGCCGAGAAGACGATCGGCTGGTCAACCACCAACGGCTTGGTGTCGCGCCCGTCGACTTGCACGCTCGCGACGCCCGCTCGAAGCCGAATGTCCGCCTGGTGCGCCTTGTCGACTTGCACATCGACCGTGCCCTCGCCGGATACCACCTTCCCGTTCGCCGCCTCGATCGTGAACGGCCGCGAATCAGGTTTGACGATGAATCGCGCCCGACCTTGGCGAAGACGGGCCTGGCGGTGATCACGATCGATGGTCACATCCACGCGCGTGTCGGCGTCGAGCGTCATGTCCGAACCGTCCGATAGAGCGAACGACCGAATCTCCGCATGACCGGTTTCGAAGGTCTGCGCCATTGCCGGCGTCGCGATCGGGCTGAACACGGAATTCGATGTTCCTCCGACCGCCAGCACAATCACGGCGACCGAGGCCGCTGCGGTTATGCCGATCCAGACGAGACGGCGTCTGCGGCTTCGGGCGGATGGCAGCGCTTCCCTCGGCCATCTCCGCGGTCCCCACGGTTGGGCACGCGGCGCCGCATCGCCAGCCTGCGTCTCACCGACGTCTGTGCCGGGAAGGTTTGGCATCATCTCGAACCCGCGCCCGAGGGTTTCCTCGATCCGACGGCGGGTGGACTCTTCCATCACCGACGAAAACATCGCCGAGGCGAAAGTCCGCCGATGATCCGCCGATGCCTCATACCAGACCTTCAACGCCGCGAGATTTTCCGGCGACGGATCTTCATCGAGATCGGCGATCAATGACGTCGCTTGCTCCATGAGCGGCGTGGGCTGGATGTCGTCCGGCCAATTTTCATCGCTCATCGATGCGCCTCCACTGCCGAGGCGATATAGGCATTCGCTCGCTTGACGTGATATCTCACCGTATCCACCGCGATGCCGAGTTCCTCGCTAATCTGCTGATAGCTCAGCCGATCATCCCTGCGCATCAGCAATACCTGACGCGTCTTCTCAGGCAAGCGCGCGACAGCCTCGTTGTAAACACGCAAAAGATCCCGCGCCTCGATATCCAGTCCCTGTTCGGGTGCAACGCCAAGGTCGCGTTGATCATCCAGGGGAAACGTCACGAATTTGTTCCTCTCGCGGTGGCGCGCCATATCGATCAGCAAATTGCGGGTGATTCTTCTGATGAACCCGATCGGATTGGCGAGCTGCGGCGCCTGCTGGCTGCCGGCAGCGCGCGCGAAAACCTCCTGCACCACGTCGGGCGCCTGATCCCAGCCAACGCGGCGCGCAATGTAGCGGAGCATGCGCGCCCGCTCGGCCCGAAACATCTCTTCGAGTGTCGGCACCGGCGGCGCGTCGACCTCCACCGCCGCAAACTCGGATCGGCTATTATGACAACCGGACGAGGCCGACAGCGGCGGACGATTCGGAGACAAAGGCGGGCAAGGCGAGGAAGACACAAGACGGCCCTACGCGGCATCGTCCAGCCCGAACGGTGTCGGTCTGCCGCACTCCCAGGGCCATGCCGCGACCAGGCGACAATCCGGCGCCGTGATTTCGATGCGGCCGACGGACCGTTCTGGTCTGTCGTTCATAATGCCTGGCTATGGTCGAGGCGCCGCGGCTGCCAGAATGTCGCGACGCGGTGCGAGCATGAGTCAGCCTAGACGAAAAAGCAATATCTGGCCAGAGCGGCCGACTTCCATGCAGCAGCGTTCTGTTCGTGGAGCTTACCGGCCGCGCGATAGTCGAAACCGCCGCAAAGATTGCTGACATGTCGGCACCAATACAGGTTGGGAACCGGAGCTTGGCGCAATCTATCGCGCAGAAATCCACCCCAATCCGGCGCCGTTTTCAGCTTGCCTGTCATGGCCGCCAACCTAATATCTTCAATGCCTTCCGGGCCTCCCCCGGAAGGCATGACCGGGTAGCTGGCGCGCATGTCCAGGCTGAGCTAAAGGCGCCGGTGCGTGCATCCAACGCGCGTTGTCACCGCCCGGTCATTTCGCGCTTCAGGTCAAGCGCAGTCACAAGTCCTCACCGCGCACGAGTTCAGCCAACCGGTCAGCGGCGGCCTTCCGGCGCGCATGATAGTCGCCGAGCGCCTCCAGCAACGCAGCGCGGGACCGGCCGCCGGTCAGCGCTTCAAGCGTGGCAAGCTCGGTTTCGGGGTCATCGAGCGCCTTCGGCTCGAATTGCCGATAGGGGTTGAGGCGCGCCGCAACCTGGCTGACCGCGCAGTTCAACTCGCCATTGTGCGCCGTCGCGGCGATCGAGCCGAACAGCAAGGCGGTACGCTCTCCGATCCCATCATGGCCTTGCGGTATGTCGATCGCCGGAAACCGTCCCCCCCGCCACTCGATCGCCATTGCCATCAACCGATGGTGCCACGCGAATGCCGTTCTGAGCTCAGCGCCGTCGAGGCGTGGAACGCGGAACCCCTCGCCCGGCTCCGCCTCGACCAGGCGCTCGCCCGTCAGGCGATTGAGGGCGTCACGCACTGGGGTGATGCTGACACCGAGTTCCTCCGCCAACCGCGCTGCCTCGAGCCTACAACGCGGCGGCCAGTCGCCAGCGACCAACCGACGCCGCAGCGTGTCATAAGTCGGCTCGAGGACATGCGCCGGGCTCATGGTTCGTCCTCGGCCGAGAAATTCGCCAGCATCGCCTCCTGATCCGGCCGCAAAGCGTCGATTGCCCCGATGCAGCCCGGGATCTCGTCTCGCAGCAGGATCGACGGACACTGGCCTTCATAATTGCCGAGATTGGGGCGATGCTGGACATAGCCGACCAGCGCGGCCAGCTCGCGTGGGAAGGTCCGCGCGATCGCGGGAGGATAAGCGAGCCACTGATTTTCGTACGGTTTGAGCCAGCCTAGGCAATAGCCCACGACAATAGCGCGACGCGGAAGATCGGTCAGGTTCGCCCCGGCGCCGTGCGCGGTCGAGCCGAGGAAACAGATCGCCGCACCGGGATCGCATTCCGGCGCGATCGGATCGCCGAGATCCTCGCGCGCCATCCCGTCGCAGCCGTGGCTCCCAGGATAGATCAACGTCGCCCCATTCTCACGCCGAAACGGCGACAGTGGCCAGATCACGTTGACCAAATATTCGTGCGCGCCCTTGTCACCCTGCCACATGTCGTGGTCGCGATGCGGGAACTGGCGAACCTCGCCGGGATGGATCTCGATCGCCTGCGCGACATTGAGCTGGATGCGATCGCAGGCCGACCCAAGAACCGCCTCGACCATCGTCAGGATCGTCGGATTCATCACAAGCGCCGATGTCCGCCCTGAGCGGCGCAACAGGCTGCCGAACCGCTTCGTCCGCTCGCCGTAGAACCGTCCCTGCGATAGCGGGGTAGCGCGGAAGTCCTCGTCGAGATCGCGCTGCAAGGCACCAAGCACCGACCGCGGCAGCGCATCCGGGATGATGCAATAGCCGTCGCGCAATAGCTGCGCCGACCAATCGCCGGCGTCATGCTCGAACGAGGGGACCAGCTTCACCGGGCACCTCCCGCCGTCGGCATGGCGAGCGAATAGGTCAGCTCCGCATAGACATTGCCACGGCGCAGGCGTTCGATCGTATCAGGCTCGACGGCAATGTGCAGTCCCGTGAGCCAACGGCCACCGTGATCGACGGGCTGGCCGAGCGGCTCGCACGTCCAACCGAAGCGCCGAACCTGATCGAACCAGTCCAGATCGGCAACCCCGGTATAGCCGGAGATGCCGTTCTCAAGCGCATATTCGGCGAGCACGGTGACAAGCTGATTGCGGGCGGCACGACGCTCAGCCGCGCGCTGATGCCGATCAAGGCAAAAGCGCGTAATCTCCCTTATCGTCGGTCCGGATGGAATCGGCCCGGCGCACAGATGAGGGTATAAATCGCCGAGGAGGTGGGGGCGATCGGTCCGCAGCAGCCGGGCCGACGCGCGGTGCTCTCCCTCGCGTCCCATCAGGATGAGATATTCAGCATCCTGATTGTCAAATTGATCAACTTCGAACTCGCCCGCGAGCGCCGGCAAATCCCATTGAAGCAAGTCGATGAAGACTTCTTTGCGGGCACGGAACATCGCCCGCAACGCTGCATTCTCATCGATCGGGCGCCTCTTCTCGATCGCTCGTAACATCCTGCTCTCCCACGCGGGCTATCCGCACGCGCAGGAGAGCATCGGTTCGGGCAGTTCGCCCATACCCAGAAATGGGGGGATGACCGGGCGAGCGATGACCGTTCGATCACGCTTTCTCCCGCCATCGGAAGATGTCCGCAAAGCTGATCAAGCCGTCGAACAGAGCCCACAGGATGAGCGACGAACGCTTGTGCGCATCATAGCGATCCCGCGCTTCCTTCACGTGCGTCGTCACGGTGTCGTGGCTGATTCCGAGGATGCGCGATATTTCCCAGTCTGACTTGCCGCGCGCCGCCCACAATACGCAATCCCGCTGGCGGTCGGTCAGCTTGGGTCGGTCGGACGATGGCGCCCAGCCCGCGATCCGACGAGCGCCGGCGATCGCAAACGCGCCAATCAGTTCTGCTACCAACAGCATGGATTCGGGCAGCCCAGTGCGCGGTCCGGTCACAAAGCTGCACGATGCCGTCACCTCGCCGGGCAAATGCCTCGGGATGGTAAATCCGTCTGCGATGCCGTGACGGCGGCCCGTATCGAACATCGCCTGTTCCAGATCACTGATCGGAATCAGCGTCGATACGTCACCCCAGCGGAACCCCAATAGACTGCGTTCGGCTGCGCGTCGGATCGGGTCGCTGGCTCCGAGATTGAAACCGACATACACGTCGGCCCAGGACGACGGATAATTGTGGATCAGAACCGATGTCCCGGCGTCGCCTCCAGAACCGATCTCCAGGGCGAGCGCGAAATGGTCGAAGCCGATTTCCCGCGCCGATCGCAAGAGCGCCTCATGGAGATCGTCTGTTGATTTCGCGGACAGGATTCGCCCGCCGAGATCTTCCGCCAGGTTGATACGCATATCTCGATGCAATGGCCCTGGGCGCGTATCCAACCCGCAAGCTCCGTGGCACGCCTTTCCTTCTGGAGACCCGTGGCATCAATTGTCACGTTGAGCGTCAGGCCGTTCTATAACTGCTGCGTCATTCGCAGGATCGGGCGTGGGTCGGGTCTCCACCGGGAACCGCGCGTCGCGGCCCCCGTTCCGCAGCCAGGGACTGGCGAAGCGAGGCAGAGAAAGTGTGCCTAGCAGCAGGACGCCGAGGGCAAGGTACGCATAGATCCCAAGACCCGTGAGATAGGCAAAGAGTGGCACTCGCGGCACCCAAGCGCCGACGACATTCGTCGAGATGTTGGCCACCGCGAACCCGAATGCCCAGATCGGCCAGAACCGCACGGTGGTGATCGCCAGCCAGAAGAAGCCAACGGTTACGCTGAAGTCGATCACCACGATGACGATCTCCGCCGGGGCATTGAAGTGCGAATCCGCCAGCCTCAATCCGGTCGTCAGATAGGATCCAAGCAAGTTGATGCACGCACCGATGCGTTCGGGACGGCCCCCGCGGAGCAGCGCAAAGCCGCACACTCCAAGGAGAACGACATTGTATGTCGCCGCGAGGAGCCATTCCGAACTCATGCGGAAGTCCGAACCCCGTTCAAGCTGCCACGGCCTCTTCCATCGCACCGAGGGCTGGCTTCGGTGAGCCGGAGCCCCAGGCGGCTTCGTCGAGCCCGAGATCCAGTCCCGCCCGCTCGGCGCTGATGTGGGCGCGGACCGACATCTGGCCCTGCCCATCGGCAAGCGCGGTCAGCGCGCCCAACGTCGCACGCACGGTACGAAGCGATGTTGCAGGCGAAAGGTCATGCGCCTCGGTTGCGTCCAGCGTCGTCAGCAGGAATTGCGCGACGTCGCGTTGTGCCAGATTGATCGACCGTTCTGCTCGACGCAGCTCGGTTGCGATGACCCTGCTTGTGATTTTAAGCGTTTCCATATTCCTCTCCGATGGCACCTTCGGCGCCGTTCATCTCGGGTTGATGCCGAGCAGCAGCGAGAGAGCGATGAGCACCATGGCCGCGACAGTCAGGGCGATCGGGGTGGCAATGCCGATGATCGCCCCCCACGCCAGCACCTGCCGCCACGACAAGGTGTTCAACGCCGCCCGCTTGGTCGACACCGGCAATGGAAGCGGCCAGAATTCCGGCCGGGTAGGTGCAATGCTTGCAGGGTAGAATCTTTCTACCCCTGCCTCGAACGCGGCGAACGTCCTTGCAGCCTCGAATCGGCTCGTCGCACCCAACAAATCCTTGGCGAGGAGAAGCTGCTTGTCGACCGCACGCGCGCTGACCCCTTCGAGATGCGCGATCTCGTCCGACGTCCGATGCTGGAACACATGGCGCAGATAAATGCGTTGTCGTTCGGACAGCTTGTCGAATGGCGCGGTCGTCGCTGAATCTCTCCCACAGTTGAGATTTGTTCTCAGAGCGAATCAATATCTCGCAAGCGCCAGCCTTCTGCAACGTCGTCCATTATCCTGGAATCGCAGTGCTACATCACGCTGGGAAAGGCGCTCGATCAGAACGGGGCATCTTCGATCCTCTCCAGCAGCTCGATATCGCCGTCCAGTCGCTCGAGGCGGGGCGTGCTGGTTTCTTGCCCATTCAGGCAGCGAGGCGTTCATCGACTAACGATAGTTGCGATCCGTCAGCATTCCGCCATGCGATTAGGATGTCTCGCGAATATACCACGCGCCGCCCGATCTTGGTGAACTCGGGGCCAGTTCCCATCCAGCGATAGGTCTGCAACGTGCCAACGGTCTTCCCGAGGAACACGGCCGCGGCGCGCGTGTCGAGCCACTTCGTCCGGATCGCTACACCCAGAATTGGATTCATCGCGTCGGATCCATCCATCTGGACTGGCTGGCTCGCTTCCAGACCAAATACGGGCTCCCCGGCCGCTGAGTCTTCCAACGAGTCGAGATACTCCGCGATCGTCGTTGCAATTCTATCTGCCGCAGACTTGACCGGATGGTCGGCGAGATGGGCATAACGCTGGGTTGTCTTCGCGCTCTTGTGACCCAACAGCGCCCCGAGCACCAACAGGCTGTCGCCGTTGTTTGCACCCATCGATGCAAAGCTGTGTCGGAGATCGTGAATTCGCACATCATTGAGCCCGGCAGCCTTGCGAACGCGCCCCCAAACGGTTTTCAAATCAGCCAAATGCTTGCTCTCGGCGTTCCCCGGAAGAAGATAGGGATTACCGGCCACAGGCTTGAGACTGGCAATCAGTCGTACAGCAGGAGCGCCGAGATGAACGACCTTTGCCCCGGTTTTGCTATCGGGAAGGCGGAGGCAGCGGTGATAGTTATCGACCCACGCCCGTTTCAGCCCAAGGATTTCGTTCTTCCGGCACCCCGTCAGAATGAGCAGGCGAATTGCCGCGATAGCATATGGATTCTCGACGCCGAGAGACTCCGCTGCGGCAAGGACACCACCGAGCGCGGCAAGTTCGGCAGGCGAGAGGAATCGTTCAAGCTTCTTCTCGGGGTATTTCTTCACACCACGCACCGGGTTGTCCGCCCGTAGGTTGGCATCGACGCTGAACGAAAACGCCGCGCTCAAGGTGCCGATGGTACGGTTTGCCGCTCCCTTGCCACCGCGAACTCTCGATTTTGACCGGGACCCTCGCTTTGTGACTTTGGCGGACTTGCCCTGGGCAATGTCGCGCATGAGCTGCTGCACATCCGCTCGACAGAGATGGACTGCAAGGCGCGATCCGATCAACGGTTTTATATGGTTCTCGATGTTCGACTTGGCCTGGCTGATCGAACTGTCTTTTGCCGTGAACAACCCCTCGTTGAGATAGCGATCGCAGAGGGCGGCAACCGTTAGCGTCGCTCGCTCCTTCTCATCGATTGGATCAATCCCTCCGGCCACTTTGCCAAGCAGAACCTTGGCCTGCTTCCTGGCCGTTTCCACGGTCCAAATTCCATGAGAACCGATCGTGGACCGCCTGAGCTTGCCGCCCACCCGAAATTGCACGAGGTAGCTTCGCTTTCCGGATCGGAAAACCCGGACCCCGAAACCCCGAACAACATCGTCCCAGAGAAACATATCCCTGCCCGTTGCAACCGCGTTTTCGACAGTTCTTTTCGTGAGATTCACCATTCCAACCTCCAGCGGCCCAGACAGGCTGCGGAATCACTGCGGAATCACGCGAACCAAATATCTGGCGAAGAAAATCGTACTCTGGAGAGCTTGGATTTCAAGTTTCTTATCTAAAATCAAAGACTTTCGTACCGCAGGAAACGATGGCGAACATTGGAAAATTATGTCAGTCCTGATTGGTAAGGCTGAGGTCGTGAGTTCAATCCTCACCGGCAGCACCACGCCCTAGAGTTGGTCCACGTTTCGTGGAAGCGGCACCGGCCCGCTCCCCCGCCCCACCGCCCAAGACATTATGCTGACTGGGTGGTGGGGCGGGGGAGCGGGCCGGTGCCGCATCTAACCCAGACATTCCAATGCCGCCGCGTCGATCGCGGTGGCCGCGCCGGGAAGCGCATAGACATCGGCGAAGGCGCGGCCATTGGCGCTTACCCCTTCGATGCTCATGCTGCGGCCCGATCGCATCGCGCCGACGATCGCCGCGTCGGTCTCGCGATCGGGTGCCCAGGCACGATCGCCGCGCACGACGAGATCGAAGCGGCGCTCGTCGATGCTCAGCGTCATTGGCGCACCGTCGCGGGCGGCGCGGCTCAGCCGCACGCTGATCTGGTTGCGGATGCCGCGTCGCGGCCAGGTGGAAACGCTCGCATAGGCGCCCATCCGGGCCGCCGCGCTGCCGCTGACGGGCTGAGCGATCGCATAGCAACGGGCCGCGTCCCGAAAGGCGCCCCATCCGTCATAGATACCGATCGCCTGCGGCGTCGCGGCGAGGGCGAGCGCGAGGATCGGCGGCATGATGCTCACGCCGGTGCGTGGCCGAGGCCGCGATGCACGATGGTTTCGGCGCCGTGGTCGATCATCACCACCGATCCCTGGGGCAGCGCGCGCGCGAACGGGGCGCCGATCGCCGGCAGCGGCGCCTGTCCGGTCATCATCCCGCGCAGCACGCCGCTCGAAATGCCGTGCATGATGACCAGCCGGTCGCCCGGCGCATCGTGCGTGTCGGCCAGCCAGCCGCGCAGCCGGTCGGCGATCGTGGGATACGCCTCGCCGTCGGGGGCGGGCCGCAGGATTCCCGTTTCGGCATCGAACATCGGCCCGATATCGGCGATCAGCTCCTCGTAATAACGCCCGCCCCAGCTGCCGACATCGATCTCGCCCAGTCGGGGATCGGTCGCGGCCCGGTGCCAGTCGAGTTCGAGATGCTCGGCGATCACCGCGAGCGTTTGCAGCGCGCGGCCGGTGGGCGACGCCCATAAGGCGAGCGCCGGGCGGGCACCGAGCGTCCGACGCAGCGCACGGCCCATCTCGTCGGCCTGCGCAAAGCCCGCGCGGGTCAGCGGCGTATGGGGGTGATGACCCTGGAGGCGGCGCGCGGCGTTGAACACCGTTTCGCCGTGGCGGGCGATGAAATCGCGGCCGGATCGATTGGAACTCATGCCCCCTCTTTCAAGCCCGTGTGGCGCAAAAGCAACGGATTTCCTTGTTTATCTGAGGTTAATGCAAGCCGCGCCCGGTGCCCCTATCTGCGCTGTCCGCCCTAACCCCCCTGGGGCGGACTTGTATGGAGTTATTATGCGTAAGCTTCTTCTCACCGCGCTTGCCGCCACGACCGCCGCGGGTGGCTTTGCCGCCCCCGCGCTGGCGCAGGACGCGACCTTCACCGGCCCGCGTATCGGCGTGATCGCCGGCTACGACGTGATGCGCCCGGGCAGCACCGAGGATTCGGACATTGCCGGCAAGAACGAATCGGCCAACGGGCTGCTGTATGGCGTCGATGCCGGTTATGACATCGGCGTCGGCAACGCCGTGATCGGTGCCGAAGCCGAGATTTCGGGGTCGACCGCCAAGGTGAAGAACGGCCCGGTCGATACCAACGATTTCGGTTATGGCCGCGTCAAGGCGGGCCGCGATCTGTACATCGGCGCGCGTGCGGGTTTCCGCGCAGGCCCGTCAACGTTGGTCTATGCCAAGGGTGGCTACACCAATCAGCGGCTCGATCTGACCGCGAGCGATGGCCAGACCGAAACCGGCCGTCATTATAATCTCGACGGCTACCGCGTTGGCGCGGGCGTCGAGCAGGCGGTCGGCACCAACGCTTATGCCAAGCTCGAATATCGCTATTCGAATTATGGCAAGGCGCGGCTCGAATTCGCCGACGGCACCAACACCAACAACTTCAGCGTCGACACCGATCGGCACCAGGTGGTGGCGGGCGTGGGGCTGCGCTTCTAATCGGCCACACGACGATTCGTGACGCTTTTGAAGGGCCGGGGCGCTTGCTCCGGCCCTTTTTTACGTTAAGGAAGAGCTCTAAAATCGTCCCCGCCCACGGGCTTGAACGGGGATCAACGGGCACGACCCCGGGGGAATCAGATGAAGGCCACGATCGAACGCGCCATCCTGCTCAAGGGGCTCAGCCACGTCCAGTCGGTGGTCGAGCGGCGCAATACTATCCCGATCCTGTCGAACGTGCTGATCGAGGCGCGCGCCGATGGCACGCTCCGGCTGATGGCGACCGATCTCGATCTCCAGATCGATGAGAGCGTGGCCGCGGCGGTCGATCAGCCGGGCTCGACGACGGTGTCGGCGCACACTTTGTTCGATATCGCGCGCAAGCTGCCCGAAGGCGCGCAGGTCGAGCTTTCGGCCGCCGAGGGGCGGATGGCGATCGTCGCCGGGCGCGCGCGGTTCAATCTCGCGACGCTGCCGCGCGACGATTTCCCGGTCATTGCCGAGGGCGAACTGCCGACGACCTTCGAACTGCCCGCCGAGACGCTCAAGCAGATCATCGACAAGGCGCGCTTCGCGATTTCTACCGAAGAGACGCGTTATTACCTCAACGGCATCTTCCTCCATGTGTCGGACGATCCGCAGCCGGTATTGAAGGCCGCCGCGACCGACGGCCACCGCCTCGCGCGCGTCACCGTGCCGCGCCCCGATGGCGCCGAGGGGATGCCCGACGTGATCATTCCCCGCAAATGCGTGGGCGAACTGCGCAAGCTGCTCGATGAGATCGACGGGTCGGTGGGCGTGTCGCTTTCGACCACCAAGATCCGCTTCGATCTGGGGCAGGCGGTGCTGACCTCGAAGCTGATCGACGGCACCTTCCCCGATTACAGCCGCGTGATCCCGACCGGCAACGACAAGATCCTCAAGATCGATCCGCGCAGCTTCGAGGAAGGCGTCGATCGCGTCTCGACGATCGCCACCGAAAAGACGCGGGCGGTCAAGATGGCGCTCGACAAGGACAAGATCACCTTGTCGGTGACGAGCCCCGAAAACGGCACCGCGGCCGAGGAAGTCCCCGGCGATTATACCTCGCTGCCGTTCGAGATCGGCTTCAACTCGCGCTATCTGCTCGATATCCTCGGGCAGCTCGAAGGCGATCTGATCGAGGTCCACCTGGCCGATGCCGCCGCGCCCACGCTGATCCGCGAAAACGACAAGGCGCCCGCGCTGTACGTGCTGATGCCGATGCGGGTGTGATGGGGGCGGCTTGACTCGTTGAGCCCCGACCCTTATTTACATGAGTGTAAGTAAGGATCGACTCATGGCCAAGCTCCCTCCCTTTCCCGGCACCAATGGCCGGCGCGACTGGCGGACCGCGTTCGATGCGATCCGCAAGCTGCTCGCCAATGGCGATGATACGACGCAGGTGTTCCGCATCATGAAGGCGCTCAACGCCGGCAATGCGGAGCGCAATTATGCTCGGCTGCTGGCGACCGAAGAGGGCGGGCGCACCGCTTATGATCGCGTGGAACTGACGCGGCGGTTCACCGACAAGGAATGGATCGCGCAGTTCGCGCCCGGCACGGTCGGTGCGGCGTATCGCGATTTTCTCGCGACGACGGGCTATTCGGCCGATGGGCTGGCCGAGGTGTCCAAGGTCATCCGCGAAGACGAGCTGGCGCATCCTTATGCCTGGTTCGGCCGGCGCACGCGCGATGTGCACGACATCTGGCACGTGATGACCGGGTACAAGGCCGACGAGAGTCTGGGTGAGGCGTGCCTCGTCGCGTTCAGCTATGCGCAGGTCGGCGGACTGGGCTGGGCATGGATTGCGAGCGCGGCATCGCTCAAGAGTCTCAAGGTCACGCGCAGCCGCCTGTTCACCAAGGCGGTGTGGGAAGGCTATCGCCATGGTCGCAAGGCCAAATGGCTGATCGGCGAGGATTATGAGGCGTTGATGGCCGAACCGATCGAGGCGGCGCGGCGCCGGTTGGGGATCGCTACGCCGCACGCCTATCTCAAGGCGCAGCGCGAACTCGGGCCCGAACTCGCGTCGTACCTCTCGACGCAGAAGCAGGCGGCGGCCGCCGCGGCCTGACGCAAGCAATCGCGTTCGGCCGCCGAACGCGCTAGGCGTGCGAGCGCATGTTCTCGCGCCTGATCCTCACCGATTTCCGCAATCACGCCGACGCCGTTTTCGCGCCCGGCCCGGGGTTCGTTTTGCTCACCGGAGAGAATGGCGCGGGCAAGACCAATGTGCTCGAGGCGGTGTCGCTGCTCGCGCCGGGGCGTGGTCTGCGGCGCGCGGCGCTTGCCGATATGGCGCGGCAGGGCGGCGCGGGCGGTTTCGGGATCGCGGCGACGCTTGCCGACGCGACGACGCTTGCCACCGGGATCGAGCCGGGCGCCCCCTCGCGGCGCCTCGTGCGGATCAACGGCGCCCCCGCGCCTGCGGGCACGCTCGCCGAATGGGTGACGATCCTGTGGCTTACCCCGGCGATGGACCGGCTGTTCGTCGATCCGGCGGGCGAACGGCGCCGGTTCCTCGATCGGCTGACGCTCGCGCTTGTGCCGGGCCATGCGGCGCACGCGACCCGCTACGACGCCGCGATGCGCGCGCGCAACCGGCTGCTGGCCGGCGAGCCGCCCCCCGATGGCGATTGGCTCGCCGCGCTCGAAGCGCAGATGGCCGAGCACGGTGCCGCGCTCGATGCCGCCCGCCGCGCGACAGTCGATGCACTATCCTCGGCAATCGCCGAAGAACCCGATAGCGCGTTCGCGCGCGCCGGGCTTGCGATCGAGAATGGCGATCATGCCCCCGATCTCGCCGCCGCGCTGGCGGTGAACCGACGTCGCGATGCCGCTGCCGGCCGCACGCTCACCGGGCCGCACCGCGCCGATCTCGTCGTGACGCATCTCGCCAAGAATCAGCCAGCGGCCTTGTGCTCGACCGGCGAGCAAAAGGCGTTGCTGCTGGGGATCGTGCTCGCGCACGCTGCGCTGGTGGCAGAACGCACGCGCCGCGCGCCGATCCTGTTGCTCGATGAGGTCGCTGCGCACCTCGATCCGCTTCGCCGCGCGGCGCTGTTCGATCGGCTGGCAGGGCAGGGGCAGGTCTGGATGACCGGCACCGAACCAGCGCTGTTCGACAGCATCGACAACGCGACCCGCTACTGCGTCGCCGATGGCCGGATCGTCGCGGCGCGATAGCCGCGTGCGGGCTCAGGACGGTTGCAGATCGGCCGGGACCGGCGTCAATTCGTAAACGTCGATGCCCTTGCCGCCGTCACGCGGTGCCACCAGCCGCCAGCGGAATGCGCCGACGCGTTCGACCACGCCGGCGACGTCGCGATCATGATCGATGCCGTAACCGAGCGACACATCGCCTGGTGCATCCTGCCGCGCGCCGAGAAAGACATAACGCTGCGTCCCATCGGCGTAGAGATAGCCCGCGGGGAGATCGCTGCCTGATTGCTTGGTGAAGCTCAGCCCCTTTTCCTCGTCGCGGATGTAACAGAATTTGGGTGCGAACGATTCGATCTGCTTGCGCCCGGCGATGCTCCCGATCCGCACCACGCGGCACCAATAGGAGCCTGGCGGCAGCGCGGGATGATCGAGCGCGGCATCGGCCTGGAGCAACGGTCCCTCGGCATCGATCGCCTTGCCGCTGCGTTTCTTCGCGGTGGTCAGCACGTGCGTCCAGATCGACGGAAGGTCTTCGATCAATGCCTGATCGCTGGGCACGATTGTATCGCGCCAGGCCTGTTCGGCGGGCGTCAGCGTCTCGGTGTCCAGCGACACCGTGGCGTGGGGCGTCGTGGCACAGGCGGCAAGCGCCCACGGCAGGACGGTCGCGAAGACCAGCCATCGCATCGGAGATACTCCTCGAACTGTTCCGATCCGCCGATCGTGGGAAAATTTGGTTAACAAAACGTAAAGATCGTCGGGAATTGCGGCGCGACGACCGCTGAACGCCGCCGTCGGACGATGGAATTTTCGCCGGACGATTGGCCCGGCCGCTGTGACCTGTTACGCGCGCCGCGATAGCCCGCCCCGATGGCCGCGGACTGCTGCTGATCGAAACGAGGGACCATGGCCGATCATCTTTCAGGCTCACCGCCCGTCATCGTGCTGGTGCGTCCGCAATTGGGCGAGAATATCGGCAAGGCGGCGCGTGCGATGCTCAACTTCGGGCTTTCCGAACTACGGCTTGTCGCCCCGCGCGACGGCTGGCCCAACCCATCCGCCGGGCCGGCCGCTTCCGGCGCCGATAGCGTGCTCGAACACGCGACGCTGTTCGCCAGCCTTGCCGATGCGGTCGCCGATTGCGCGCACGTCTACGCCACCACGGTGCGCAAGCGCGGTGTTACCAAGCCGGTGCTGACGCCGGAGGTCGCCGCGCGCGAGATCCATGGCGCGGTCGGCCGTTCGGCGATCGTGTTTGGCCCCGAGCGCTCGGGGCTCGCCAGCGACGATGTCGCGCTCGCCCGCACGATCGTCACGGTGCCGATCAATCCCGTTTTCGGGTCGCTCAACCTCGCGCAGGCGGTGATGGTCATCGCCTATGAATGGTCGAAGGGGGAGGCGCTGGTATCGCCGCCTGCCACCGATCTCGGCACGCCCGCGCCGCAGGATGAGTTCGAGGGGATGTATGGTCAACTCGAGACGATGCTGGTGAACGCCGGCTTCTTTCACCCGCCCGAGCGCAACGTGACGGTGCGTCGGACACTGCGGACCTTGCTCACCAAACCTGGCTGGACGAGCCAGGAAGTGCGCACGATGCGCGGCGTCCTCTCCGCGCTCGACGGCAAGAAGCGCCCGCGCGATTGAGTGCTATAGGGTGTTTCAGGAAGGCTGAAACAAAGGCGGCACCGCTTCCGCGTACGTGGAAAAGCCCTATCGCTTGTCGAATTCGTCGAATTCGTACGCGATCGAGGCTTCGACAAGCTGGTCCCACAAGGCCGCGATCGGTGCCTCGGGAATGCCCGCGGCGCGCGCGCTCGCGCGGGCATTGTCGATCACCTGGGCCTTGCGGATCTCGTCGCGCACCTGTCCGCGTTCGGGTTTGATCCGCGCGGCGGCGTCCATATAGGCGAAACGGCGTGCGATCAGCGCGATCAGTTCGCGATCGACCTGGTCGACGCCGGCGCGTACCTCGGCCATCGTTGTGCAGGCCGCGCCGGGAAGGATGATATTATTCATGAAGCCGCCTTTGCGCGCCCGCCGCGCGGCTGTCCAGCTTGACTCTGATCTCCCCTCCCGTTAGGCGCTCGCGCTTCGCAATTGGCCCCGCACCCCGGTGAAGCGGTGGCCCTGCCCGGATGTTTCCGGCGTAGGCGGTACCGGGAACAACGTTGTCAGCAATTGAGGAACGACACATGTCGAAGCGCAACAGCGCCAAGTATAAGCTCGACCGCCGGATGGGCGAAAACATCTGGGGTCGCCCGAAGAGCCCGGTCAACAAGCGCGAATACGGCCCCGGCCAGCACGGCCAGCGCCGCAAGGGCAAGGTATCCGATTACGGCATCCAGCTGCGCGCCAAGCAGAAGCTCAAGGGCTATTACGGCGACGTGACCGAAAAGCAGTTCCGGCGCGCCTATCAGGAAGCCGCGCGGATGAAGGGCGATACCGGCCTCAACCTGATCGGCCTGCTCGAGCAGCGGCTCGACATGATCGTCTATCGCGCCAAGTTCGCGCCGACGATCTTCGCCGCGCGCCAGCTCGTCAGCCATGGCCACGTCCGCGTCAATGGCGTCAAGTGCAACATCGCCTCGCGCCGCGTGGTGCCGGGTGATGAGGTCACCTTGGGCTCGAAGGCACAGGAAATGGCGCTGGTGCTCGAGGCACAGAGCCTCGCCGAGCGCGACATTCCCGATTATGTGGCCCCTGACGGCAACGCCAAGGTCACCTTCACGCGCGTGCCGTCGCTCGACGAAGTGCCCTATCCGGTGAAGATGGAACCGAATCTGGTCGTCGAATTCTATTCGCGCTGATCGATTTCGACATACCGACAAACGAAAGGGCGGTCCCGCGGGATCGCCCTTTTGCATTTGTGGACAAGCGCGTGGTGGCTGGTCACAGTGGCGCCCGATAACCCATCAAGGGGGAACATCATGCATCGATCCATCCTTGCCCTGCTCGCGCTCGCTGTTGCCACGCCAGTTGCGGCGCAAAGCGATCCCGTGCTCTCGGTCGAGACGGTCAAGACCGTCACCGAGACGCTGTCGTCGGACGCTTACGAAGGCCGCGCGCCGACTACGCCCGCCGAAGCCAGGACGACCGATTATATCGTCGCGCGCTTCAAGGCGGCGGGGCTGCAACCGGGCAATCACGGATCGTGGTTCCAGGACGTGCCGCTGGTCGAGATCACCGCGCGCGACGTGGCGCCGATCACGATCACCGGCGGCAAGGTGCCGCTCGCCTTTGCCTATCGCACCGATATGGTGATCGCGACCTATCGTGTCGTGCCGCGGATTACGGTTGCGAATAGCGACATCGTTTTCGTCGGTTATGGCATCAACGCGCCCGAGCGTGGCTGGAATGACTATGCCGGCGTCGACGTGAAGGGGAAGACCGTCGTCATCCTCGTCAACGATCCCGATTGGGAAACCGCCGGGAATGATGGCCCGTTCGATGGCCGCGCGATGACCTATTACGGCCGCTGGACGTACAAATATGAGGAAGCCGCGCGGCAGGGCGCCGCCGCGGCGATCATCGTCCACCAGACCGCGCCGGCCTCCTACGGCTGGAATGTCGTCCAGTCGTCGTGGACGGGGCCGCAGCTCGAACTCGCGGCCGAGGGCGATCACATGGATCAAAGCCAGGCGATCGGCTGGGTTCAGCTCGATGCGGCGAAACGGCTGTTCGCGAGCGCGGGCAAGGATTTCGATGCGCTCGCCGAAGCCGCGAAGCACAAGGGTTTCAAGGCAGTGCCGCTGGGGCTCAAGGCCAGCTTCGCGTTCGACAACAGCATTCGGCGGCAGGCGTCGAAGAACGTGATCGGGGTGCTGCCTGGCACGTTGCGGCCGCAGGAGACGGTATTCTACACCGCGCATTGGGACCATCTCGGGCGCTGCGATGCGGTCGATGGCGATGATATCTGCAACGGCGCGCTCGACAATGCGAGCGGCGTCGCCGGGATGATCGCGATCGCCGAGGCGCAGGCCAAGGCGGGGCCGGCGGCGCGCACGCTGGCGTTCATGGCGGTGACCGCCGAGGAATCGGGGCTGCTCGGATCGCGTTATTACGCCGAACATCCGATCTATCCGCTCGGGCTGACGGTGGGCGGCGTCAATATGGACGTGCTCAACGTCAACGGCAGGAGCCGTAATTTCGTCGTCACCGGCTATGGCAAATCCGATCTCGACGATCTGGTGCTGCCGCTGGCCGAGGCGCAGGGCCGCCGTGTCGAGCCCGAGGCGCATCCCGAGCGTGGCGGCTATTATCGATCGGATCATTTCAGTTTCGCCAAATTGGGCGTGCCGATGCTCGATGCGGGTAGCGGCGCCGATCTGGTCGAGGGCGGCGTGGCCGCGGGCGAAGCGGCGTCGAAGGACTATGGCGAGCATCGCTATCACCAGCCCGCCGACGAATATGATGCCAATTGGGACTGGTCGGGCGCGATCGACGACCTGACGATCTATTATCGGCTTGGCCGCGGCCTTGCGGACGGTAATAGCTGGCCCGAATGGAAGCCCGATGCCGAGTTCCGCACGATTCGCGAGGCGGCTCGCGCGGCGGTACAGTAACAGGAAGTTCGCCAATGGTACGCGTCTCGCCGCCCGCCGAATGGGCGCCGCACAAGGCCGTATGGATCGGTTTCCCGAGCCATGCCGATCTGTGGCTCGATGATCTCGCGCCGGCGCGCGAGGAAGTGGTCGCCTTTGCGCGCGCGGTGGATGCCGATGGCGCGGGCGAGACGGTGCTGCTCGTCGCTGCCGATGCCGAATCCGCCGCCGCCGCACGCAAGGCCGCGCCGTTCGCCGAGGTCGTGGTCGAGCCGTTCGGCGACATCTGGCTGCGTGATACCGCTCCGATCCTGCTGTCCGATGGCACCGCACGCGATTTTGCGTTCAACGGCTGGGGCGGCAAATACGATCTGCCGGGTGACGACGACATCGGCGAACGGCTTGCCGCGCGGCTGGGGATCACTACCGAAGCGTGCGGCTGGATTCTCGAGGGCGGGGCGATCGACGGCGACGGCACCGGGCTCGCGGTCACCACCGAGCAATGCCTGCTCAATCCCAATCGCAATGCCGGGCTCGGCAAGACCGATATCGAGGAGCGGCTCTACCACGATCTCGGCATGGTCGACGTGCTGTGGCTGGGCGATGGACTGCTCAACGATCATACCGACGGCCATGTCGACAATCTCGCACGCTTCGTGGGGCCGGCGCGGCTCGCGATCCCCGAGCCGACCGAAAACGATCCCAATTGGCAGGTGTATCAGCGCGCCGCGCAGCGCGCCGAGATGTTCGGCAGGGTCGACCTGGTGCGCCTGCCCTCGCCCGGACGGATCCTGCGCGACGATGAGATCGTGCCCGCGAGCTACATGAATTTCTATATCGGCAATGCCAGCGTCGTGGTGCCGCAATATGGCGCCGAGAACGACGCCGCCGCGGTCGCCGCGCTCGCGGAACTGTTCCCCACCCGCACAGTGGTGGGCCAGCGCGCCGATCACATCCTGACCGGGGGCGGCAGTTTCCACTGTATCAGCCAGCAGGTGCCCGCCTGACGCTCACAGATAGCGGAAGACCCAGTAGAAGCTGAGATCGAGCACGAGCAGCGCGATCAGCACGCGCTTGTGCGAAACGAGCATTAGCGCAGCGGCGACGGCATAAAAGAGCGCCGGGACGATGCCCTGCCGGATGTGGGTGAACATGCCGGGCACGATCGCCGCCATGCCGGCGATCATCGCCGCATTGGCCAGCGCCACCCCGCCGATCACCTGACGGCGATGCCTGAGAAACCAGTCGTCGAGATCGGGCCAGTCGGCGGGCCGGCGCGGAAAGACCAGCGACGCGGCGAGGAAATAGATCGAGGCGATGATCGCCGCGACCATCAGCGCGGCGAATCCGCCGGGGATGAGATCGTGCATCTCCCAGGCGTTGGACCAGAAGGAAATCAGATCGGTGGTGATCAGCAGCCCCAGCAGCGGCGTCAGCCAGCCGATGCGGACGTGCGCGCGCGCGCCGAGGACGCGGCTGAAGCCCGCCAGCATCTCGGCCAGCGAGAAACCCAGCAGCAGCCCGAACAGCGAGAAGACATAATCGAAGCCGTTCATCGGCCGCCCCTCCGGTCGCGCGACTTTCCGCCGACCGCGCGCGCACCGCAAGCGCGGGCGATTACGGAGCCGGCGGAGGGTTAAGCAGATGACAAGGGTTCGCGCTTATCGCTGCGACCGGGTTTTCCGCCCCCGAGCGAGGACATGGACACGCGCATCGCCTTCGGGCTCCTAACGCTGATCGCGGCTACCTCATGCGTGGCCACCGCGCCGCGCGAGCAGGTGGCGGCGGTGGCGATTCCGGTGCCACCGCCCGCCAAATCCAATCCCGTTGTGCCGCCGGGCCCATCCGAGGCATTGCTCGCGCATGTCGATGCGCCGAGCCTTGCCGACGCGGCGACGCTGGCGCCTGCACCCGCCTTTGTCGCGGCGGCGGGGGACGATGCCCGCCGCGCGCTCGATTGCCTGACGCAGGCGGTCTATTACGAGGCGCGCTCCGAATCGCTCGAAGGCCAGCAGGCGGTGGCACAGGTCGTGCTCAACCGCGTGCGCAATCCGGCTTTCCCCAACAGCGTGTGCGGCACCGTGTACGAAGGCTCGTCACGCAGCACCGGGTGCCAGTTCACCTTCACGTGCGACGGGTCGCTGGCCGCGCGGCGTGAGCCCGGTGCGTGGGAGAGTGCGCGCGCCGTGGCACAGGCGGCGCTGTCGGGCTTCGTCTATGCGCCCGTGGGATCGGCGACCTTCTATCACACCAACGCGGTCAATCCCGGTTGGGCGGCGCGTGTCACCAGCGTCGGCACGATCGGCGCCCACATCTTCTACCGCCTGCCCGGCGTATGGGGTGGGGCGCTCGCCTATCGCCAGCCTTATGGCGGGGTGGAACCCGGCGTCGCGCCGGGCACGCGCTTCGCCGAAAAGGCGACCGAGGCGCTGATCGAGGCGATCGAAGCGGGGGTGCGCGTCCATCGCGGCAGCGGCGGGGCGGCCGACGCTACGTCCGCAGGCGCCGCCATCACCGCAGCGACCGCGATCAAGCCGGTCGAACGCCAGTTCGGGGTCAATGTTCACCGCGGGCCTTCCGCCGCGGCCGTCCAGCATGGCGTGACCATCCATACGGGGGGCGCGCCGGACGAGGCCTGAACAACGCCGCCACAAACGGTTTCGATTTCCGCGCCGACCCTCTAGAGAGCGACGCATGACCGAGATCACCGTCGCTGCGCTCCAGCTCGCCTTTTCGACCGACACGTCCGCCAATATCGCCCGGGTGGGGGAGATGGTGCGCGAGGCCGCCGCCAGGCGCGCGCAGGTCGTGCTGCCGCCCGAATTGTTCGAAGGCGAGTATTTCTGTCGCGTCGAGGACGAGGGACTGTTCGCGCAGGCGCAACCGACCGCCCAGCATCCGTCGGTGCTGGCGATGCAGCGGCTTGCCGACGAACTCGGCATCTGGATTCCGACCAGCTTCTTCGAGGCCGATGGCCCGCATCACTACAACAGCCTCGCGATGATCGGGCCGGGCGGCACCATCGCGGGCGTCTATCGCAAGAGCCATATTCCTGACGGCCCCGGCTATGAGGAAAAATTCTATTTCCGCCCCGGCAACACCGGCTTCAAGGTGTGGGACGGGCCGGGCGCGACGCTTGGTGTCGGGGTATGCTGGGATCAATGGTATCCCGAGGCCGCCCGTGCGATGATGTTGATGGGCGCCGAAATCCTGTTCTACCCCACTGCGATCGGCAGCGAGCCGCACGATGAGGGGCTCGATACCGCGCGGCTGTGGCGCCGCGCGATGGTGGGCCATGCGGTATCGAACGTGGTGCCGATCGTGGCCGCGAACCGCGTCGGCACCGAGGGCGGCCAGACCTTCTACGGCACCAGCTTCATCGCCGACGAGCGCGGCGACATCCTTGCCGAGCTCGATCGCGAGGAGGAAGGCGTCATCACCGCGACGCTCGATCTCGATCGGGTCAAGCGCCACCGCGCCGCCTTCGGCTTCTTTCGCGACCGCCGCCCCGAGCTTTATGGGCGGCTGGTGCAGGATATCTGACGGGGCGGTCCCCAAGCTCCCTCATCCGTCCCGCCTTTTACTAACGCTTCACCCGCCCAATCAGCGCCTGCGCGGCGGCGGGCGCGCGGACCTTGGCGCCGTTGATGCAGAAGATGAAAGTCTCGCGTGGGCGCTTTTCGGGCGGTGCCTGTTCGACATAGGGCAGCCCCTCCGGCGCGGCGCCTTCGGCCCAGCAGCGCGCGGCCGCAGCCCAGCGATCGAGATCGGCGGGCGTGTAGCCCTCAGGTTCGGCCTCGACCGCGTCTTCGAGCCGGGCGTAGATGAAATCGGCGGTGACGTCGGCAATCGCGGGATAATCGTCCGATTGGGCGAAGACGATCGCGACGCCCGCCTTGCGCGCCATCGCCACGAAATCGGGCACCGCGAAACTCTCGTGTCGGACCTGGATCGCGTGGCGTAGCGCGACGCCCGCGTGCTTCGCCGGCAGCAGATCGATGAACGCCTGCATGTCTTGCGCCTCGAATTTCTTGGTCGCCATGAACTGCCACAGGATCGGGCCGAGCTTGTCGCCCAGCTCGACGATGCCCTGATCGACGAAGCGGGTGATCGATTCGTCCGCCTCGGCCAGTACCCTACGGTTGGTGCAATAGCGTGATCCCTTGACGGTGAAGACGAAGCCGTCGGGCGCTGCTTTGGCCCAGGCGGCGAAGCTTTCGGGCTTTTGCCGGCCATAATAGGTGCCGTTGATCTCGATCGCCGTCATCGCGCGACTGGCGAATTCGAGTTCCTTTTTCTGGACGAGCCCCTCGGGGTAGAACGTCCCGCGCCACGGTTCGTAGGTCCAGCCGCCGATTCCGATCCTGATCATCGGCGATGTATAGAACCGCGCGTGCGGGTTGTGGACCGAATTTGGCGTCATGCGCTGGTATCCGCGTTCGCGAGGCCGCATATCCGTGCGCGATGACGGTGCAAGTGGAGAAGGTGGTCATGGCGGCGATCGCGGCGGTTCTTATCGTGAACCCCGAGGACAATGTGGCGACGGCGTTGCGCGATTTAGGGGCGGGCGAGACGATCGATATTGGCGATACGCGCGTCACGCTGCGCGAGGCGGTGCCGCGCGGGCACAAACTGGCGTCGGTTGCGATTCCCAATGGTGCCCCGGTGATCAAGTTCGGCGCGTCGATCGGTCGGGCGACCGCCGATGTGGCGCGCGGTGCGCATGTCCATTCGCACAATATGGTGACGGGGCTGTCGGGCGATGCGCGCTTCGCCTTCACGGCCAACGCGCTGTCGCCGCGACCGACGGGCGCTGCACCGACCTTTCTTGGTTATGCACGGTCGGACGGCCGTGTCGGGACGCGCAACGAGATCTGGGTGATCCCGACGGTCGGTTGCGTGGCGCGGACCGCCGAGCGGATCGCTGCGGCGGGTGCGCGGCGCTTCGGCGAGCAGGTCGATGGCATTCACGCCTTTGGCCATCCACACGGTTGTTCGCAGCTTGGCAATGATCTCGAGAGCACGCGCGCGATTCTGGCGGCGCTCGCCTGTCATCCCAATGCCGGCGGCGTGCTGCTGGTCGGGCTGGGGTGCGAATCCAACCAGTTGCGCGACCTGCTGGCGTTGATTCCGCCTGATCTGCGTGACCGGATCGAAACGATCAGCGCGCAGGCCGAGCAGGACGAGACCGAAGCAGGGCTGGCCGCGCTTGAACGGCTGGTTGTTCGCGCGCAGGCGACGCGCACCGAGCAACCGCTCGCCAAATTGGTGTTGGGGGTGAAGTGCGGTGGCTCGGACGGCCTGTCGGGGCTGACCGCCAATCCGCTGGTGGGACGTATCGCGAACCGGGTGGCCGATGCGGGCGGGGCGGTGATCCAGACCGAAATTCCCGAGATTTTCGGGGCCGAGCAAGCCTTGGTCGGGCGTGCGGTCGATCAGTCGACCTTCGATGCCGCACTGGGGCTGATCAACCGGTTCAAGGAGTATTTCAGGGCCCATGGCGAGCCGATTTCGGAAAATCCCTCACCCGGCAATATCGCCGGCGGCCTGACGACGCTCGAGGAAAAATCGCTCGGCGCGGTCCAGAAAAGCGGCCGCGTGCCGCTGGCCGATGTCATCGGCTATGGCGAGCGCCAGTCGCAGGCCGGGCTGACCTTGCTCGAAGCGCCAGGCAACGACGCGGTGTCGTCGACCGCGCTGGCTGCGGCGGGCGCGACGCTGATCCTGTTCACGACCGGTCGCGGCACGCCGCTGGGTTTTCCCGTGCCGACGATGAAGATTGCCAGCAATGATGCGTTGAGCGCAGCCAAACCCAATTGGATCGATTTCAATGCGGGGCAAGTGCTGCGCGACGGTTTCGACACAGCGGAGGAAGCCTTGCTCGCGCACGTCATTCGGGTTGCGTCGGGCGAGGCTTGCGCGACTGAACGCAATGACGAGCGCGCGATCGCGATCTGGCGTCGGGGGGTCACGCTGTGACACCGCCGCCGGCGGTCAAACTTTCGATCGGTATCGAAAATCTGGAGCGGGCGAAGGGATTCGAACCCTCGACCCCAACCTTGGCAAGGTTGTGCTCTACCCCTGAGCTACGCCCGCTCTGGCGCCGGTCCGCAAGGAAGTGGACCCGGGTAAGGCGGCGGCCCTAGCATCGGTGCGGGGGGTGGGCAAGCCCCGATGTGCGCGTTGCCGAAATAGGGTTGGCTATGCGCGCGTCCGCCCCACATAAGGGCCGGACTGACGAACAAGGGAGTAGATCTTGGCGACACTCGGCATGAGCCCACAGGAAAAGGAAGCCGTCGAAGCGTTCCGGCGCGACGTTGTCGAGCCGTCGATGACGAAGGTGGTGATCGTCGATTTCTGGGCCGAATGGTGCGGGCCGTGCAAGGCGCTCGGCCCCGTGCTCGACAAGGTCGCGGCCGATTATGCCGATAAGGGCGTCGTGCTGGTCAAGGTCGATACCGACAAGAACCAGTTCATCGCCGCGCAATTCCAGATCAAGTCGATCCCGACCGTCTATGCGATGTTCCAGGGCCAGCTCGTCGCGGATCTGACGCAGGCGCGCACCGAATCACAATTGAAGACGATGCTCGACCAGATTTTGCGGCAATTGCCGATCGAGAGCGTCGAATCGCAGGCCGAAGCCGAACTCGAGCCGCTGATCGCGATGGGCGAGCAGGTGCTGGGCGAGGGCGATGCCGCCCGCGCACTTTCGGTGTTCGATCAGCTTGCCGCGATGGCGCCCGAGCATCCCGCGGTCGCCTCGGGCCGTATCCGCGCGCTGGTCGCGCTCGATCGTGATGGCGAGGCCGAGGCAGCGATCGCAGCGCTGCCCGAAGCGCTTGCCGCGCTGCCCGAGATCGAGCGTGCCAAGGCTGCGCTCGCGCTCAAGCAGGGCGCCGAGCCGGTCGCCGATCTTGCCGGTCTCGCCGCCGAGGTCGCGGCGAACCCGGACGATCTCGACGCGCGCTACCGGCTTGCCGGCGGGCAGATGGCGGCGGGCGATCGCGACGGCGCGGCGGACAATCTGCTCGGCATCATCGCCGCCGAACGCGATTGGAACGAGGGCGCCGCGCGCGATCGGCTGCTCAAATTGTTCGAGGTCACCGGGCTCGAAGACCCCTGGGTCTCGGCGCAGCGACGGCGGCTGTCGGCCATCCTGTTCGGATGACTGTGGCGCGGCTCTCGATCTTCCCGCTGCCGGGAACGGTGCTGTTTCCGGGGATGCACCTGCCGCTCCATATCTTCGAGCCGCGCTATCAGGCGATGGTCTCCGATGCGATGGCGCGCGATCGCCGGATCGGGATGATCCAGCCGCGTCCCGGCACGCAACGCCGCGATGGCGAGCCGGCATTGTTCGATCTGGGCTGCGTCGGGCGGATCACCGAGGTCGAGGCGCTTGACGAGGGCCGGTACAATCTTGTCCTGCAAGGGGTGGCGCTGTTCCGGATCGTCCGCGAACTCGCCGTGACCACGCCGTTCCGGCAGGTCGAGGCCGAGCTGATCCCGGCCGTAACCGAGGTCGAAATCCTCGCACTGGGCCAGCGTGCCGCGCTCGAGCTCGAATCGCGCCGCTTCGCCGATGCGCAAGGCTATGCGGTCGATTGGGACGCGGTCGGACGGCTCGATGACGAGGCGCTGGTCAACGGCATCGCGCAGATCGCACCGTTCGATGTTGCCGCCAAACAGGCGCTGCTCGAATCGCCCGATCTCGCCGCACGCGCCGAGTTGACGATCCAGTTGATGCACTTCTTTGGCCGCCACGATGGCGACGACCGGGTGACGCTGCAATGAGCGCGCCGCTCGATCCGTGGCTGCTGTCGATCCTCGTCTGCCCCGCGACGCGCTCGGCACTGCGCCATGATGCGGCGCGCGATGAACTGGTGTCGGACGAAGCGGGGCTCGCTTACCCGATTCGCGATGGCGTGCCGGTGCTGCTGATCGAGGAAGCGCGCGCGATCGAGCACTGAACGTTCAATATGCCCGGTTCGTGCTGAGCTTGTCGCACCCTCCTTCTGGCGGTGTCGTGGGGAGAAAGAACGGCCCTTCGACAGGCTCAGGGCGAACGGGCGTGAGGGGATTGTGGTTTTCGGCCCAATCGAACATTGAGCGTGCGCTCAGGCGAGTTCCTTGAGTGGCACTGCCGGGTCGGCAAGCGCGTGCGGGTCGGGTGCTGCCCCGGCTTCGACCAGTTTGCGGCCCTGGACGTAATCCTTGACCATGTTGACGCAGTCGAGCGCGATCACGTGGCCGTCGCGCAGATAGATCACCGAGAAGCGTCGCGTTGCCGGGTCGCCGCGGACGATCGCCCGATCGTGGCCGATGGCGAGGCCCACGGTTTGCAGCCTGAGATCATATTGGTTCGACCAGAACCATGGCACCGCCGCATACGTCGTTGATTCTCCCACGATCGTCCGCGCGACGACATTGGCCATGTCGTTGGCGTTCTGCGCCGATTCGAGCCGGATCTGCGCGCCGCCCGCAAAGACATTGGCATGGAGCGCGCAATCGCCGATCGCGAACACGTCGGGCAGACTGGTGCGGCACTGCGCGTCGACCGCGACACCGTTGCCGCCCGCAGCCCCCGCGCCGATCAGCGGCGCCACCGCAGGGTCGATCCCGATCCCGATGATGACCATATCAGCGGGCAATAGCGTGCCGTCGGCGAGCCGGACGCCGCTGACGCGTGCATCGCCATCGAGGCGGTCGACCGTAACGCCCAGCCGCAGATCGACGCCGTGCGCGCGGTGTTCGGCGGCGTAGAAATCGGAGAGCGCGGCGCCCGCGACGCGCGCGAGCACGCGGTCCTGCGCTTCGAGCACGGTGACCTGCTTGCCGAATTTGGTCAGCACCGCCGCCGCTTCGAGCCCGATATAGCCCGCGCCGATCACGACGATGCGGGCGGCATCCGGCAATTCGGCGACAAGCCGGTCGACATCGGCGCGCGCGCGGATCGCGTGGACCCCGCCCAGATGATGGCCGGGGCAGGACAGTCGCCGCGGTGCACCGCCGGTTGCCCAGACGAGCGTGCCGTAGCCGATCGTGGCGCCATCGTCGGTCGTCACCGTGGCGGCGCCCGGATCGACCGCCACGACGCGATGCCCGGTCAGCATCACTACCTCGCGCTCGGCCCAGAACGCGGGCGGGCGGATCAGCAGGCGCTCGAATGCCTTGTCGCCCGCCAGATAATCCTTCGACAGCGGCGGGCGTTCATAGGGCAACTCGGGCTCGTCGCCGATCATCGCGATGCTGCCGGCAAAGCCGTTCTGGCGCAGCGCGATCGCCGTCTGCGCGCCGCCATGGCCCGCGCCGACGATCACGACGTCATAGGTCATGCGGCAAGCCGCCTGGCATGCCACGCGACATGATCGGGCATGAAGGTCGAGATGAAATAATAGCTGTGGTCGTAACCCGGCTGAATCCTGAGCGTGAGATCGATCCCTGCCGCAGTGCACGCCTGTTCGAGCAATTGGGGCTTGAGCTGATCGGTCAGGAAGGTGTCGGCGCCGCCCTGATCGACCAGAAGCGCGGGCACGCGCGCGCCATCCTCGATCAGCGCGCAGGCATCATAAGCGCGCCACGCGGTGCGATCGTCACCCAGATAGCCCGCCAGCGCCTTCTCGCCCCAAGGGCAGTGCGACGGCGCGGCGATCGGCGCGAAGGCCGAAACGCTGCGAAACCGCGTCGGGTTGCGCAGGCCGATGGTCAGCGCACCGTGCCCGCCCATCGAATGGCCAGTGATCGCCTGACGATCGGGGTCGATCGGGAAATGGGCGCCGACGAGCGCGGGCAGTTCGTCCTCGATATAGGATTTCATCTGGAAATGGGCCGCCCAGCGCGGTGCGGTCGCATCGACGTAGAAGCCCGCACCCTGCCCGAAATCATAAGCGTCGTCGTTGGGAACGTCGTCACCGCGCGGGCTGGTGTCGGGGGCGATGAAGACGATGCCGTGTTCGGCGCAGGCGGCGCGATACTCGCCTTTCTCGGTGACATTGGCATGGGTGCAGGTGAGCCCCGAGAGATACCAGAGTACCGGCAGCCGCGCGCCGGGCGCGTGCGGGGGCACGAACACCGAGAAGGTCATCGGCGTGCCGGTGGCCGCCGACTGGTGACGATAGACGCCCTGCACCCCGCCGAAGGCCTTGTTCTCCGAAACCGTTTCGATCGTCATCTGAACACCACTGTCCTGCGTTGGTTGAGAAAAACGCGCCGTTCGCCGAGTGCGCCCACCGCGCGTGCGAGAACCTGCGCTTCGATATCGCGCCCCGTACGGATCATCGCCTCGACCGAGGCACGATGATCGACGCGTTCGACCGCCTGTTCGATGATCGGCCCCTCGTCGAGGTCGCCGGTCACGAAATGCGCGGTCGCGCCGATCAGCTTCACCCCGCGCTCGTGCGCGCGGTGATAGGGTTTGGCGCCCTTGAAGCCGGGCAGGAAGCTGTGATGGATGTTGATGCAGCGCCCCGCCAGCCGTTCGGTCATCGCCGCCGACAGCACCTGCATATAGCGCGCGAGCACGAGGTAATCGGCCTGCGTCTCCGCCATCAGTGCGGCGATCGCTGCCTCCTGCTCGGCGCGGTTGGCGTCGGTCACCGGCAGATGATGGAACGCGATGCCATGCCATTCGGTGAGCGCGCGCAGCGCGTCGTGATTGCCCACCACGCCCGCAATCTCGATCGACAGCGCGTTCGATTGGCGGCGATGGAGCAGATCGGCAAGGCAATGCGAACCCTTCGAGACCGCGATGATCGCGCGCGGCTTCACCGCGGCGTCGATCAGCGCCCAATCGAGCGCGAACCGTTCGGCAACGGGGGCGAAGGCTGCTTCGAGGGCTTCGGTGTCGGCGGGGAAGCGCGCGCCGCCGGCCTGGAAAACGACGCGCATGAAGAAGCGTCCCGTCTCCAGATCGGCATATTGCTGGCTGTCGGTGATGAAGCCGTCACGATCGCTGAGGAAGCCGCTGACTCCCGCAACGATGCCGACGCGATCCTCGCACGTAAGTGTGAGGATCCAGCGATATGGTTCCATCACGCCATCCGGTGCGCGGCGCACAGCTTGTTGCCCGCCGGGTCGCGCAGATAGGCGAGGTACAGCTTGCCGAACCCGCCTTCGCGGATTCCGGGCGGATTTTCGCACGTCGTGCCGCCATTGGCGACGCCCGCGGCGTGCCAGGCATCGGCCTCCGCCGGCGAGGCCGCGGCAAAGCCGATCGTGCCGCCATTGGCATGGCAGGCGGGCTCGCCGTTGATCGGGGCGGTGATCATGAACAGACCGCCGTTATGGGCATAGACGACGCGGCCGTTGCCGTCGCTCGTTCCGGGTTTCGCGCCGAGCGCGCCGAGGATCGCATCGTAGAATTTTGTCGACGCCGCGACATCGTTGGCGCCCACCATCACGTGGCTGAACATTGCGTCTTTTCCCTTCAGTAAACGACGACCGAGCGGATGCTTTCGCCGGCGTGCATCAGCTCGAATCCCTTGTTGATCTCGTCGAGACTGAGCACATGGGTAATCATCGGATCGATCTCGATGCGGCCGTTCATGTACCAATCGACGATCTTGGGCACATCGGTGCGGCCCTTGGCGCCGCCAAATGCGGTGCCGCGCCAGTTGCGCCCGGTGACGAGCTGGAACGGGCGCGTCGCGATTTCCTTGCCCGCCTCGGCGACGCCGATGATGATGCTCGTGCCCCAGCCGCGATGGCAACATTCGAGTGCTTGGCGCATAACGTCCGTGTTGCCGGTACAATCGAAACTGTAATCCGCACCGCCGTCCGTGAGTTGCTGGACTGCGAAAATGATCTCGTTGCCGCTCTTGCCGCGCGCGTCGATAAAGTCGGTCATGCCGAACTTGCGGCCCCATTCCTCGCGGTCGGGGTTGATATCGACGCCGACGATCACGCTGGCGCCGGCCATCCGCGCGCCCTGCAGCACGTTGAGGCCGATCCCGCCGAGCCCGAAGACGACGACAGTCTCGCCTACCTGCACCTTGGCGGTGTGGACCACGGCGCCGACCCCGGTGGTGACGCCGCAGCCGATGTAGCAGCTCGTCTTGAAGGGGGCGTCCTCGCGGATTTTCGCCACCGCGATTTCGGGCAGAACGGTGAAGTTCGAGAAGGTCGAACAGCCCATGTAGTGGAAGATCGGCTGGCCCTTGTACGAGAAGCGCGTCGTGCCGTCGGGCATCAGCCCCTTGCCCTGCGTGGCGCGGATCGCGGTGCACAAATTGGTCTTGCCCGACAGGCACGATTTACACTGGCGGCATTCGGGGGTGTAGAGCGGGATCACGTGATCGCCCGGCACGACCGAGGTCACGCCCGCGCCCACCTCGCGCACGATACCGGCGCCTTCATGCCCCAGCACGCTCGGGAACAACCCTTCGCTGTCCAGTCCGTCGAGCGTATAGGCGTCGGTGTGGCAGATCCCCGTCGCCATGATCTCGATCAGAACCTCGCCCGCCTTGGGGCCTTCGAGGTCGAGCTCGACGATCTCGAGCGGTTGTTTGGCTTCGAACGCAACCGCGGCACGTGTTTTCATGTCATCGTCCTTTCGTGTCCACCTTCCCCTATCACAAGCGCAGGCGCTTTGGTCGAGAGGGCACGAGACGATGGTGGTCAATAAGCGAACGACACGCTGGCGTGGACGCGCCAGTCGCCGGCCTCGGTATAGGCGGCGGTCTTGAACGCCCGGCCGGCTTCGAGCCGCGCGGCGAGGTGGCGGCCGAGCCGATAGCTGGCGCCGGCACCGGCCGCGGCGAGGTGCGCCTCGGCATGGGTCACACGTTGCCGGGCATAGCCGGCGTCGAAGAACAGATACGGGCTGAGCGCATCGGCGATCGCCGAATCGCGCACCAGTGCCACCCCCGGCGCGTTGAGCGTGTTGCGCACGACGAGCCCCGAATCGAATGCGCCGTCGTCGAGCGTGTAGCCGCGCACCAGGCTGGTGCCGCCGAGCCCGATCTGCTCGGTATCGGGCAGTGCACGGTTGGCGAGGCGGCCGATGATCTCGGTGCCGAGGCCAAAGCCCCGGCCCAGCCGGATCGTCCCGGCATAGCGCAGGTCGAGATAGACGTAATCGGCGTGCGTGACGCGGCCGTCGGTATAGGCGAACAGCGTCGTGCGATCGTTGGCGCCGCCGATCGCGCCGGGGTTGAGGTGGACGGTGGCCGACGCGCTATAGCTGCCGAGGCTGGTGGTGCCGACTTTCTCGATGCCGCCATAAAGTTGGACGATGTCAGCCGTCGCGCCGATGATCGACGCCCCGCCGAACCGTACCGATCGCCGCGCGTGGCGTGCCTCGACGCCGACACGCAGATCGCCGATCGCGCCTGCGCCGACGCGCCAGCCGATCGCGGCTTCGCCGATCCGCTGGCGGACCACGAAGGGGCCGTTGTCCTGATTGATCGCGACATGATCGAGCGTGATCTCGATCGCTTGCCGCGCCGCGATGCCAAGATCGGCGATCGCGGCATGGCTGACATAGCCCGGATGCGCACCATCGAACACATCGTCCGACGCGGTGAATTGATAGGCGAACACGGCATCGGGGGCGCTTGCGAACGGAGCGGCCTGAACCCCGGCGAACAGCCGCGTCCGCCCGGTCGAGGCAGCACCGTTGTTGGTGGCCCCGGCATAGATGCGCCACGGCCTGGTCTCCGCGAGCGCGAGCGTCAGGTCCGACCGGCCGAGCGCGTCGCCCGGCGAGAACAGCGCCCGGGCATCGCGGAACGGGTTGCGGTTGAGCCAGTCGAGATCCTCGGTGAGCGCGGTGGCGTCGATCGGCGCGCCGGTTTGCTGGCGCACGCGGCCGAGAACATAGGCTTCGCTTTCATTGCGCGCGCCGGTGGTGGCGATCGTGCCCGCGCTGAATTCGACCACGCGGACCTGAAGGACACCCGACGTCACTTCCTGCTCGGGCGTCGAGAGCGCGACGAACGGATAACCCTGCGCACGATAGTGGCGCGCGATCGCCGCCTCGATCTCGCCGATCAGCCGACGCGACAGCGGCTGGCCCAGATAGGCGCCCAGCATGGCGCGCGCGTGCGGCGTATCGAGCCGCGCGACTCGGCTGGTATCGACACCCGTGGCAGGCGCCGTCAGCGCGGGATCCTCGGCGCTGAGCACGGCGATTCCCGCGAGCGCTGGCCCGATCGGGGTCGCATCCTGCTCGGCGGGCAGGGCATTGGGCACCGCCAGTGCCTGTCCTTCGGCCATCGGGGCGGGCGGCAGGTTGCGCTCAACCACCTGTGCTTTGGCCGCGAGCGGGGCAAGCAGCAGCGCGGACGAGGCGATCAGCGCGGCGCGGGCGATCAGCGGGGCGCTCACCGGGCCACCGCCGCAAACAGGATCGTTCCGCCGGCGTCGATATTGGCCGGGTACGGCGTCAGGCATGGTTCGGTGGCGCAGGGTTGCGGCGGTGGGGGTGGGGATGGTGCCGCCTCGGGTGGGGCGAACAACGCACGCTCGAACGGCAGCCCGGTTTCGATCAGCACCGGCTCGATGGTCAGCGTTCCGGGGGTGAAGGTAACCGCATAATTGGCCGAGGCCGAAAGGCTGCCTTGCCCGATCGCATAATCTCCCGGCGTTTCGCCCGCCGCGCGGGCAAGCCCGCCGCTGAGCGTGTCGCCATTGGCAAGACCCTCGCCACCGACCACATAGGTCAGCGCGGGATCGCGTGTATTCCAGCGTTTCGCTTGATCCTCGGCGGTGATCGCGATCGGTCTGGGGTTGATCACCAACACGCCCGGGACGAAGGTGAGCGCGTAATTGGCCGATGCCGCGAGCGTGCCGATATCGATCGCGTAATCGCCTATGCCAGACTGCGTGGCGGCGGCGGTCGCCAGCGTGCCTGTCAGCGTGTCGCCATTGGCAAGCCCGAGGCCGCCGATGGCGTAGGTCAGCGCCGGATTGGCATTACCGTAGATTCGCGCGAGCGGGTCGGCGCTGACGGTGATCGCGCGGCGGGTGACCGTCCAGCTCCCACCGATCCGCGTGTCGACGACATAATTGGGGTTGGTGAGGTTACCCGCGACGCCGAGCGCATAATCGCCGACAGTCGTGGTGCCGGTGATCGCGAAGTTGCTCGACAGGCCGGTCAACACCGAGACATCATCGAAGCTGGCAAGGTTGGACGCCGCCAGCCCGGGGTTGACCGCAGCATTGCCATAGATCGAGCTGCCGCCGAGCGCGGTGACGTGGATATGGCGTGGCGTGATCGTCAGCGTTCCGGGTGTGAAGCCGAGCGCATAATTGGCCGATGCGGCCAGCGTGCCCTGAGCGATGTCATACGCGCCTACCCCCGACGCGAGCTCTGCCGGTGTGGCGAGCGCGCCCGACAGCGTGTCGCCGTTGACCAGATTACCGCTGGTGATCGTATAGGTCAGCGCTGGATTTGCGTCGCCATAGACCCGTGTCGCATCGTCGGCGGCAAGCGACAGCGCACGGCGCATCACCGTCCAATTGCCGTCGCTCCGCGTGTCGATGACGTAATTGGCGTTGGTGAGGGTGCCCGCAACGGCCAACGCATAGTCCCCCGCATCGGTGGTCGCGGTGACGGCGAAATTGTTCGACAGGCCGGTCAATGCCGAGACGGTGTCGAAGCTGGCGAGATTGGTCGCCGACAGGCCGGGATTGATGCCGCCATCGCCATAGACCGAATTGCCGCCGCGCGCGATGACGTGGATGTGGCGTGGCGTGATCGTCAGCGTGCCCGGTGTGAAGGCGAGCGCGTAATTGGCCGATACGGCAAGCGTGCCGATGTCGATGGCGTAATCGCCGACGCCGGACTGCAGGTCGGCGGTCGTGGTCATTGCCCCGCTCAGTACGTCGCCATTGACCAACGTGCCGCTGGTGATCGCGTAGGTCAGTGCCGGATTGGCGTCGCCATAGACCCGCGACCGGTCATCGGCGGCGACAGCAAGCGCGCGCGGCGTGACCGTCAGCACGCCATCATTATAGGCAACGACGTAATTGGACAGATCGATACCGCTCGCCCCCGAAACGGCGATCGCATAGCGGCCAACGTTGGCGCGGCCATCCGCCCCGGCGCTTGCCAGCGTGACTCCCGCAATGCTGTCTCCACCGGCAAGGCCGCTGACCGTGAAGCCGGTCGTGCCGAGATCGATGGCGTCGCCATAGCTCGTGGTCCGGTCGTTCGCGGTGATCGTCAGCACCGCAGGCGTGATCGACAAGGTGCCCGGCGTGAACGCCAGCGCATAATTCGCCGATGCCGCGAGCGTGCCGATGTCGATCGCGTAATCGCCGATCGCGGAGCCGGCCATGGCGGTCGTCGTCAACGCCCCCGACAGCGTGTCGCCGTTGACCAGATTGCCGCCGGTGACCGTGTAGGTCAGCGCCGGGTTTGCCACGCCGTAGAGGCGCGACTGGTTGTTGGCGGCGACGGTGATCGGGCGCGCGGTAACGCTCCAGCTTCCGCTGGTGCGCGTGCTCAGGACGTAATTCGGGTTGGTGAGTGTGCCGATGACGTCGAGCCCATAGGTACCCACGCTTGTCGTCCCGGTGATGCCGAAGCTGTTCGACAGGCCGGTCAACGCTGCTGCGGTATCGAAACTCGCCAGATTGCTCGCCGACAAACCGGGGTTGGCCCCGCCGTTGCCGTAGATCGAGCTGCCGCCGAGTGCGGTTACGTCGATCGGACGCGCGGTGACCGCCAGGGTGCCATCGACATAGGAGATGGCGTAATTGGCGAGCCCGTTGCCGGTCGCGCCCGATGCGGCGACGGTATAGGTGCCGACGGATGCCTGGGCGGCCGCGCCAGGGCTCGTCAGGACGGTGCCGGTTACGGTATCGGTGTTGACGAGGCCGCTGGCCGTGAACCCGGTCGTGCCGAGGGCGAGCAGGTCGCCATAGGTTTTGGTTCCGTCGCTCGCGGTGATCGTCAGCGTCCGCGGATCGACGCGCCAGGCGCCATCGATCCTGTTATCGATGATATAATTGGCGGTGCCAAGCGTCCCGGCTACGCTCAGCGTATAATCGCCCACTCCGGTCGCGCCGCTGATCCCGAAACCGTTCGACAGGCCGGTAAGCGCCGATATGGTGTCGAAGCTCGCCAGATTGGTCGCGGTCAGTCCGGGGTTGGCGGGGCTTTCGCCATAGGTCGATGAACCGCCGACTGCGGTCACATCGATATGGCGCGGGGTAATGGTGAGCATGCCGTTGCGATAGACGATCCGGGATGCGCCGCCGCCGGTCCGGCTTGCCGCGGCGCCGGCGCCGGTGATCGCATAACTTCCCACATCGCTGGCCGCTCCCGCGCTGGTGGCGAGTGCCGGATCGATGGTCAGGCTGTTCCAGGGGGCGGTGCCGACGATCGTATACGCGCCGGTGAAATCGGGATTGGCGTCGCCATAGACGCGGGTGGCATCGTCGATCACCACCCCGACCACGCCCGAGACACCATAGAGTTCGGGATAATAGGTCGCATCGGGCGGTGCCCAGATCATGTCGAAATCCCAGCCCGCGAAGGTCGAGAGGGTGTGCATCTCGGCCGTGGTTTTGCCGTCGCCGCCATAGCTCAACGTCTGCCCGCTGGTATTGATATTCCAATAGCTGTTGGTGGTGCTGGCGCTGCCGCCAGAAGCGTTGCCGATCAGGCCGCCCGCCGTGCCGGTAGTCGGCCCTGTGAGGATTACCGCGCCCGTGGCATAGGTGTTGGTGACCGAGTTGTAATTCCAGCCGATCAGCCCGCCGGCGTTGCTCGTCGGCATGCCAGCGCGGGGGATGCCCGTCACCGCGCCGGTGGCATAGGCATTGCTGACCGGGCCGTAATTCACCCCCACCAGCCCGCCGATGAAGCTGGAGCCCGATACCGACGCGCGTGAGAAGGCGCCCGAGATCGTGCCGTTATTATATCCCGCCAGTCCGCCGATATTGAAGCTTGAGGTGGTTGCCGAATTGGCGCCCGTCACCCTACCCGTGGTATAGACGCCGGTCAGGGTCGCGGCGCTTGTCCCGGCGAGGCCACCCACATTGTCGGCGCCCGTGACAGCGATATTCTCCAACCCGATATCGGTGATCCGGCTGATAGCGCCAAGGGCGCCGAACAGGCCGACAATGGCCTGGTCGGGTCGGTTGATCGTCAGATCGGCGACGATATGCCCTCGGCCATCGAGCGAGCCTGTGAAGGGTGTCGTGGAATCACCGATCGGCGAAAAGCCGGTGCCGGCCCACATCCCTGAGGGATTGGTGACAAAATCGCCGGTTTGCGACGCGTCGATGTTGCCGCCGAGCGTGTAATCGGCGGCAAGCACCATCGCCATCAGTTGGAGTTGGTGCGCATTGGTGATCGTATTGGACCATTCGGCGCGTAGGAACGGGCGCGTCGATCCGTCGACCATGAACCAGCTATTGGTGAAATCTAACCCGGTATAGCTGGCCTGTTTGAATGCGTTCGCGGTCGACAGGCCGGTCGCGGTGCAGGTGCCTGTATTTGCGCCGCACGCTGCCGATTGCCCGGTTGTCCCGATGTCGTAATAACTGCCGTTGGCCGTGCCCCAATTGAGCCCGATCAGGCCTCCGAACTGAGTGCCACTTGTGACCGGGCCCGTGGCGTAACTGTTGCTGATCGTACCTTCATTATGCCCGACGAGGCCGCCGGCACTATATGCTGCGGCCGAAGCGGCGCCCGTGGCGTAGCTGTTGCTGATGATCGAGGTAACAGCCGCCAGTCCAACCAGTCCGCCAGCGCCGGCGTCGGTCGATGCGCCGCCGGTAGCGTAACTGTTGCTGATCGTACCTTCATTCTGCCCGACGAGGCCGCCGGCATTATATGCTGCGGCCGAAGCGGCGCCCGTGGCGTAGCTGTTGCTGATGATCGAGGTAACAACCGCCAGTCCAACCAGTCCGCCAGCGCCGGCGTCGGTCGATGCGCCGCCGGTAGCGTAACTGTTGCTGATCGTACCGCTATTCTGCCCGACGAGGCCGCCGGCTATCGTTGCTGTGGCCGAAGCAGCACCAGTAGCGTAACTGTTGCTGATCGTCCCGACGTTGATCCCCGCAAGCCCGCCGACAGCGTAGCCGGTGCCGGTGACTGTGCCGGTAGCGTAGCTGCCATTGATCACGCCGCCCCCGATGACACCCAACGGTGTATTTATGCCGACCAGCCCGCCGATGCGGTGCGTCCCCGAAACTGCCGCGGTCGAGAAGCTGTCCGTGATCCGACCAGTATTTTGTCCGACGAGGCCGCCGATATAATAATCGGCGCCCGAGACCGTGCCGGTGACATAGCTGTCGTCGATCGTCCCGAACGAGCTGCCCGCCAATCCCCCAACGAATTTGAGGCCAAGCATGCTGACCCCGACGATCCCCACGTCGCGAAGGCGGGCGCCCAAGCCGGCAAAGCCAAACAGGCCGACATACGCCGAGGTTGACCGGTTGATCGTCAGCGACGAAATGACATGGCCCAAGCCGGTGAAGGCACCGTTGAACTGCGTGACATCGCTTCCCACCGGCGCAAACCCTTTGCCGCCGTTCCACCCCGCGGTCGCCGTCGCGTCGATATCGTTGCCGAGCGCGTAATGGCCGGCGAGATCGTTCTGCATCGCCTGAAGCTGGTCGACGTCATGGATCAGCGTGTAATCGACGCCGTTGATCGCCAGCGCGGCGCCGGCGCCTGAAAGCGTAATCGGCGCGTTGAGATCGAGCGCGCCGCCATAAAGCATCGTCAGCTTGGCGGCCGCGCCGGTGGCGGTGATCGCAGCATTGACGGTAAGGTTGTTGACGGCGTCGAGCGTCAGATGGCCGTCCCCGCGCCAACTGATCGGCGCGGCAACGGTGATGTTGCCCTGATCTCCGCCCGGATCATTGGTCAGCACGACCTTGACGCCGGCGCCGGACAGCGCCGTCTCGATCGTAGTCGCCATCGCCGCATCGATCGTCAGATCGATCGGATCGAGCAGCCAGGTGCCGCCCACGCCGGGGTCAACCCGCGCGGCGCCCACCGCCAGCCGTACGCCCGATGTCTCGATGAATCCGCCCGCGCCGGTGGCGATCGATACGCCATCGCCGATCGTCGTGCTGCCCGTATCGGCCGATCCGATCCACACCGCTGCACCCGGGCCGGACGCGGTGATGTCGGTGCCCGCCACGTCGATCGTCCCGCCGGTGCCTGCGGTCAGGAAAATACGGCCTGCCTCGGTCGCCACCCCGGTTGCCTTGACGATGCCGCGCGTATTGCCGGCGAGCGCGTAGATGCTGCCGCCGTTGGCGCGCAGTTCCGCGGTAACAGCGGCGATGGCGCCCGATTGGGTGACGCTGCTGCCCGCGCCACCGATGAGCACGCCGAACCGCCCGTTGCCCACGCTGCGATCGGCGAGCAGCACCTCATGCCCGGCGAGCAGCGCTGCCGTGCCGCCGCTGGCGATGCTGCCCCGATTGGCGACGTTATAGGCCGCGAGCACGACATCGCCGCCGAGCGCGCCGATATGGCCGAGGTTGATCACCGATGCGCGCGACGAACCGGCCAGCGTCAGATCGCCGCCGTTCAGGAACGTCGCGTTGCTGGTGTCGAGTGTCGAGGCGACGAACGATCCGCCGACATCGACCACGCCCTGCTCGCCAATGATGACGCCATTGGGATTGAGCAGGTAAACCGATCCGCTCGCGCTGAGCAGCCCGTCGATCGATGAGACGCTGCTGCCGGTCACGCGGTTGAGCGTCGCGCCGGTGCCGTTATCGAAGGTTACCGCCCCGCCCGCGCCGATCGAAAAACCGGCCCAGTCGATGATTGCCTTGTCCGAGCCCTGCCGGATCATGAGGGCACCGCCGTCGCTGGCGCCGATGGTCGCCTGCCCCGCGACCACCGCACCGCCGGTCGGCATTGTGGTCTGCGCGTGCGCGGGTATCGCGGCCAAGGTACCGGTCATCGCGGTACACACCAGCAGCCAGTGCTTCGGGCTGATCTTCAGCCGCGCTTGATGTCGCATCATTCCCTGCCTTCCCCGTGGCCGCGACCGTTGTGCGGTGCTGGCCTCCTGCCTGGAGATCGCTGGGCGATCGTCCCGCATTGCCCCGGGTGGAGTTTACATCAGCGCAGGTTGCGTATCGTCTCCGATTCTTTGACCACGCGTCTCATTGGCGGTGGCGCGCCATTCGCCGGGCGATATCCCGAAATGTGCCCTGAACGCGCGGGTGAACGACGCCGCACCGCCATAGCCTGACAGGCGCGCGATCTGTTCGATTGCCCAATGGCGCCCCACCAGCATCGTACACGCCTTTTCAAGCCGAATGTCGCGCACCAACTGGCCGATCGACGAGCCGTTCGCGGCGAACACGCGATAGAGATGCGCGCGTGAGCACCCGAGTGCGGTGGCGATGGTCGTCGCGGTGAGATCGGGATCGGCATAGCGCAAGTCGATATAATGCCGTGCAGCAGCAAACAGCGCGCCGTGGGCGGCGTTGTGGTCCACCTCGATCGATATGCCGTGCACCTCACGAATACACGCAAGCGCCAGTTGCGCGCCGACATCGAGTGCCACCGCTACATCGTCGGCGCTCAGTGCCTCGCTTCGGGTCATCAGCAGCCGCAGGTGCGCTTCGAGGAAGGGCGCGAGCCTGGCGGTCGCCAATCTGCGAATCGCGCCGCCCCCCGCTATCGGATCGCCGCCGGCCGCCTCGACCACCAGCCGGCGCGGGAGCGACAGATAGGCATGGGCATGGTCGCTTGTGCCGGTGGCGGTTACCGCCGCACGCTTGTGGTCGAGCATGATCAGACCGCTGTCAGGGGTGATCCGTGTCGCGCTGTCATGGCCGTGCCGGATATCGACGACGCCCGCGGTCGTAAGGCTGACGAGCACGAGATCGAGGCTGTGGCAGCCACCGAAGCGCGCGCGTGTATTCGCGCTTACCGAATGGCCGAACCGGATGCCCTCGTCGGAGGTGGCGGTGAGCAGGCTCGCGCGGTAATCGGTTTGCGACGGATCGATCAGGCTCATATCGAGCCCGTCGTGCACAGCGCTCCAGAAGGCGAATCGCTGGTTGGCTGGCACAACGCTGGTATCGATGCGCTGGAAACCCTTTGCCGGTATCCACCCCCTGCTCATCGTCGACTCCCCTCACTTGTTGAAGCGCGGGCGACGGCAGGAAGCAAGCCCCGATCGCGTACGGTTCGCTATCCGCCGGTGATAATCGCCGGCGGGCGGTATCGATTCGGATCGCGGCAGGGCTGGCGGAGCGGGTGGGATTCGAACCCACGATGGGCTTTTGACCCATACTCACTTTCCAGGCGAGCGCCTTCGACCACTCGGCCACCGCTCCGCATTCGCTGGAACGCGCCGCCTAGCCGGTGCGGGGGCGGTCGGCAAGCGTGGCGATTGCCATGCGCGAATGGCGCGCGCATGTTCGCCACCATGATCGCGCGCCTGCTCCTTTCACTCGCCGCTGCGCAGGCTACCGCCGCGCCCGCACCGTCCGATCCGATCGCTGCCGATTGGCGGCCGATCCCCGATGATGAGTTGATGGTGATGACGCTCGGCGACGGGCATCAGGTCGTGATCCGGCTCGCGTCGCGCTATGCGCCCGAGCATGTCGCCAACCTTCGGCGGCTGGCGCGGGCGCGTTGGTGGGACGGCGAGAGTGTCTACCGCGTGCAGGAGAATTGGGTCGCGCAATGGGGCGATCCGACCGAGAAGAAGCCGCTTCCTGCCGACCTCGTCGCGCGGCCCGCGGCCGAATATGAGATCGCGGCCTTCGCGCCCGCTCAGCGGATGAGCAAGGCCGACGCCTATTCGACCGCGTCGGGGATCACCGCCGACGGCTGGCCGGTCGCCACCGACGGCAAGACGGCGTGGTTCACGCATTGCTACGGCATGGTCGGGGTCGCGCGCGACGTCTCGCCCGATACCGGCACCGGGGCGGAACTGTTCACGCCGATCGGCCAGTCGGCGCGGCGGCTCGATCGGAATTACACCGTCGTCGGGCGGATCATCGAAGGGATGGGCTATCTGTCGGCGCTGCCGCGCAGCAATGCCGAGATGGGTTTTTACGCGACCGACGCCGAACGTACGCCGATCGCCACCGTGCGGCTGGCGAGCGATATCCCGGCGGCCGAACGCCCGCATTTCGAGTATCGCGCGGCGGACAACCCGCGCTTCGGCCTCGCGATCGCCAAACGCGAACGGCCCGATCCACCCATGGTCGCGATCGGCGCGAGCGTCTGCGACATCCCGCTCGCGACGCGGCGCGTGGATGCGGGCGGCGATTGAATAATTTGCGCGGAGAGAGCTGCACTGCCCCTTGTCATGCCGGACTTGCCTGCGCAGGGGCAGGCAAGTCCGGGATGACGGGATACGGCCTTGGCATCACCGTCGCGCACGTTATCCCGAATTGCGCAGCGCGGTCGCGATCGCGTTGATCGAGAGCAGGATGCCCTCGCCGATCCGCGGATCGTCCTCGCCCGCGCGGTGGCGCTTCATCAGTTCGATCTGGAGCAGGTTGAGCGGCTCGATATAGGGCAGCCGCAACCGGATCGAGGTATCGAGGCTGGGGAGCTTTTCGAGCAGCCGCGCCTGCCCGGTGATGGCGAGCAGCCCGTCATGCGTCGACCACCAGCCGTCGCGAATCTGGGTGAACACGCGCTCGCGCAAGGCCCCGTCCTCGACCAGCCCGGCATAATGGCCGGCGATCCCCATGTCCGATTTCGCCAGCACCTGTTCCATATTGGCGAGCGTCGCGGCGAACAGCGGCCAGCCCTCGGCCATTTCGGCGAGCAGCGCCTTGTCGTCGAACGCCGCGATCGCCTGCCCGACGCCGTACCAGCCGGGCAGCATCACGCGCGCCTGGCTCCATGAGAACACCCACGGAATCGCGCGCAGATCCTCGATCCGGTCGGATTGCTTGCGGCTCGCCGGGCGCGAGCCGATCTTGAGCCCGGCGATTTCGGCGATCGGGGTCATCTGGCGGAAGAAGGTGGTAAAGCCCTGGGTGCCGTAGACGAGATCGCGATAGGCGTGGAAGGCGGTATCCGAAAGCTGGTTCATCGCGCTTGAGAAGCGATCGTAATCGCGGTCTGACAGCCGTTCGGGTTCGAGGCTGGCAAGCAGCGTCGCCGAGGCCATCGCCTCGAGATTGACCATCGCGCTTTCGCGGGTGCCGTATTTGGCGGCGATCACCTCGCCTTGTTCGGTGATGCGGATGCGGCCCTGGACGGTGCCCGGCGGCTGCGCGCGGATCGCCGCGAACGCCGATCCGCCGCCGCGCCCCACCGCCCCGCCGCGCCCGTGGAACAATTGCATCCTGACGCCCGCCGCCGCGAACACCGGCGCCAGCGCGCTCGATGCCTTGGAAAGCTGCCAGGTCGAGGTGATGTAGCCGCCGTCCTTGTTCGAATCGGAATAGCCGATCATCACTTCCTGATACCCGCGCGCGGCGGTGATCGCGGCGATTTCGGGCAAGGCGAACCACTCGGCCATTACCTGTGGCGCGGCTTCGAGATCGGCGACGGTCTCGAACAGCGGCACTGCCATGATATCGGCTTCGGGCGTCTCGCCCGGCCGGTAGAGCCCGGCTTCGAGCAAGAGCAGGTTGACCTCGAGCAGATCGGAAACCGAGGTTGCCATCGATACGCAATAATTGACGATCGATTCCTTGCCGTAGCGCGCATGCGCCTCGGCGGCCGCCTTCATGATCGCCAGTTCGGATTGCGTCTCGTCGGAATAGGCCGCGTAAGGACTCGCCAGCGGGCGCGGGTTGGCGAGTTCGCGGCGCAGCAACGCGACGCGCGCCGCTTCGTCGAGCGCGGCATAATCGGGCTCGATCCCGGCGACGCGGAACAATTCGGTGATGACACGCTCGTGGACGGCCGAATTCTGCCGCATGTCGAGCGCGGCGAGGTGGAAGCCGAAGGTCTCGACCGCACGGATCAGCCGCCCGAGCGCGCCGCCCGAGCCGAGCTTGCCGGCGCCGCTGCCGCTAAGGCCGTGCGCGATCGCGACCAGGTCGGCGCGCAACTCGCTCGGTCGCGCATAAGGCTTGCTCGTGTGTGTCACGTGACGCGGTGCGGGCTTGCCGGTGAAATGGGTGAAGGTGGCCGCGAGCCGCGCATAGATGCCAGTGAGTGCGCGACGATAGGGCTCGTCGGCGCGGCTCGGTGCGTCGTCGCCGCTCGCGTCGGCCAGCTCGGTGACGGCGTCGTCGATCGCGGCGTGTTCGCTCGAGATCGACAGTTCGGCGCCAAGCGTGTGGACCGCGTCGAGATAGAAACTGAGCACCGCCTCGCACGCGCGGCCCAATGCGGTGCGAAGCGAATCGGCGGTGACGAAGGGGTTGCCGTCGCGATCGCCGCCGATCCAGCTTCCTAGTTTGAGAAAGCTCGGGCTGCGTTCGCCGAGCGCGCGATCCCAGCGCTGATAGAGCGCGGGCAGCGCGGGCAGGAACACATCGCGCAGATAGGAAAGCGCGGTCTCGACCTCGTCGGCAACGTAGAGTTTCTCGCGCCGCAGCACGCGCGTTTGCCACAGAAGCGCGATCTGGCGCGTGATCGCCTCGTCGACATCGTCGCCGTCGGGGGTCGCGGTGAGACCGCGATCCTTGAGCGCCATCAGTTCGGCGATCCGGTTGCGATGATCGATCATCGACTTGCGGCGCACCTCGGTGGGATGCGCGGTCAGCACCGGGGCGATCAACCCGTGATCGAGCAGATCGATCACCGCGGGCATGTCGATCCCTTCGGCGTTCAGCTGCGCGATCGCGGAGGCAAGGTCGATATCCTGCTCGGTCGCGACGCCCTGTCGATCTTCGGCGAGGTTGGCGAGCATCGAAAACAGCATGAAGCCGCGCGTGAAGGCGAGCGTTTCGTCGAGGCTGAGTCGCTCGAGCCCCGGATCGATCGCGTCGGCGCCGACCACCCCGCGCGCGCGATCGACCGAGGTCGATCGGATATATTCGATCCGCCTGAACAGCTCGTCGCCGCCATAAGCGCGGATAACGTCGCCGAGCAGCGCGCCCAGAAAGCGGATGTCGGGATTGTTCGTGATCGGTGGAAGACTGGCCATAGCGCGACGTGCTGCACCGCGGCAGCGCCAGCGTCAACCGGGTGCGGGCAAAGGAATGTCTAGAAGGCGGCGGCGCTGTTGTTGCCGTTGCTGCTATCGCCGTCGCCGTCATCTTCGGCCCCGTCGCGCGGAATGTCGGCTGCGGTGCGTTCCTCGCTGGTCAGCACCTGATCGCGATTGGTGTCGGCGGCGTCGAATCGGGCCATCATCGCTTCGAAAAACTCGTTGCGGGTGACCTTGCCGTCCTTGTTCTTGTCGAGTCGGGCGAGCCGATCGGCGTAGCGCGGCGGCCATTCATTGGGCTCGAGAATTGCGTCGCCATTGACGTCGAGCCGGTTGAACCTTTTGTCCAGATCCATCGCGAAATCGGCCCGCGCGAGCACGGTCGGCGGTTTGAACCCCGCGGCGACGGCGGCTTCGGCGTTACGATTGGAATCGTCGTCCTGCGAACAGCCGAGCAGGGCGATCGGCACAGCAGCGAAAAAAAGGACAGGTCGCATGACGCTATGAATGCGCGGACGCAGCGGCGAGAGCAAGCCCGTTCATGCCTCGAGTTCGATCCCCCAATACAGCCAGTCGCGCCAGGTTTCGTGCAGGTAATTGGGCGGGAAGCTGCGACCATGTTCCTGAAGCTGCCAGCTGGTCGGGCGGATCGGCGCGACATGAAGCGGCATGTGCGCCTGTTTGGGGGTTCGTCCGCCTTTTTTGAGGTTGCACGGCGCGCAGGCGGTGACGACATTTTCCCAGGTGGTGCGGCCATGCTGCGCGCGCGGGATGACGTGATCGAAGGTGAGATCGCGGCTCGCGCCGCAATATTGGCAGGTGAATTTGTCGCGAAGGAAGAGGTTGAACCGGGTGAAGGCCGGAAATTGGGACGGCTTCACATAATGTTTGAGCGCGATTACCGAGGGCAGTTGCAATCGCGCGGTGGGACTTCGAACCTCGCGTTCGTAATGATCGACGATATCGACGCGGTCGAGAAACACCGCCTTGACTGCGGTCTGCCATGGCCAGACACTGAGCGGATAATAAGAAAGCGGCGTATAATCGGCGTTGAGCACGAGCGCGGGGCAGCTATCCGGGTGTCGGATCAGGTCGGGATGGTACATGCGCGTTCCCTGCTGCTTCCGTCCGGAGTTCGCCCATTCGGATGACGCCATGATGACAGCACAGCGCGCGACTCGCGGTCAAGAGCGACAATGAAAGCAACGCGGTGAGCGGGGTCGTCACGCGGTTCGCGCCGAGCCCGACCGGGCGGTTGCATCTCGGCCACGCCTTTTCGGCAATCTGCGCGCACGACAGGGCCCGCGCGCACGGCGGGAAATTCCTGCTTCGCATCGAGGATATCGACGCCACCCGGAGTCGGCCCGCGCATGTCGCGGCAATCCTCGACGACCTCGCCTGGTTGGGGCTGAGCTGGGATGGCCCGGTGTGGTTCCAGTCCCGGCGACTCGACGTGTATGCCGCCGCGCTCGAGACGTTGCGCGCTCGCGGGCTGGTGTATCCGTGCTTTTGCACCCGCGCCGCGATCGCGCGTGAGGGGACCGACAGTCTGGCGGCGCCACAAGGCCCCGATGGGCCGGTCTATCCGGGTACATGTCGCCATTTGTCCGATGCCGAGCGCGCGGCGCGGATGGCCGAACCACACGCCTGGCGGCTCGATATGGCGCGCGCGCTGGCCGACCTCGGGCCGCTGGGCTGGTGTGACGACCTGGCTGGCCCGCAGGTCGCCGATCCGGCACGGCAGGGCGACGTCATCCTCGCGCGCAAGGATGCGCCGGCGAGCTATCACCTCGCGGTGACGCTCGATGATGCGGCGCAGGGCGTGACGCATGTCGTGCGCGGGGCCGATCTGTTCGCCGCGACGCATATCCACCGCTTGCTACAGGCGCTGCTCGGCCTGCCGACGCCGATCTATTACCATCATGCTTTGCTTACCGACGAGCATGGTATCCGGCTCGCCAAGCGTACCGGTGCGCCGGCGCTCGCCGAGCGGCGACTCGCGGGCGAGGATGGCCGCGCGCTCGCCGATCGCCTGCGCCGCGGTGAGATGCCGGAACGATGACCTCAGGCTGCGATCGGGAAGCGCAGCAGGCGATCGTCGAGTGGAACCAATGCTTCGGCGCCCGCGCCTACCACGCGCAGGATTTCGGGATGGTTCGCGTCGAGCCCGCCGGTCAGCGCGCCGAAAGCGGGCAGGATCAGCTTGGTCGTGCTCGCGATGAAGCAGCGTCGTGCGACGTGGCGGCCGTGCCGCATAAGCCGCAATTTGGGATGGAAATGCCCCGACAGTTCGGGTCGTGTTTCGCCGGGCGACGCTTCGTGGCGCAGCACCAGCCCGCCGACCTCGGCCTCGGCCATGATCTCGCCGCCGCCTTGATCGGTGACGCCGGCATCGTGATTGCCCGCGATCCAGACCCAGCGCCGCTGCGCGGTGAGCGCGGCCAGCATGGCGCGCGCGCGACCGGACAGTCGGGTGCTTCCGTCCGAATCGTGAAAACTATCCCCCAGGCACCAGATTTCGGTAGGGGCGATCCGCTCGACGAGCGCGGTTACCGCAGCGAGCGTCGCGATCGAGTCATAAGGCGGCAGCATCTGCCCTGCGCGCGCGAACCAGCTCGCTTTTTCGAGGTGCAGGTCGGCGAGCAGCAGCGCGCCGCGCGCCGGCCAGAACAGCGCGCCTTCGCGCAGCGCGACGAGTTCGTGGCCGGCGAACGAAAAGTGAACCATGTGGCTGCTATGCCGCGCGCGCCGGCGGCGATCAATGGCGATGCGGCGGGGCGCTGACAGCGCGGCCGCGAACGCCTAGAAGGCGGTTCTGAAAGCAGGGGACGCACTATTTCGAGCATCGCCGCCAATAGCCGTCCCGCCGAGCCGAGCCGCACGCGTGTGGCGTTGACGCTGGGCGCGCTGGGCATCGTCTTTGCCGACATCGGCACCAGCCCGATCTTCGCCTTCCGCGACGTGCTGGCGCAAATGGGCGGGCGAATCGGCGGCGACGAGATCATGGGGGTGCTCAGCCTCGCGATGTGGTCGCTGATCGTCGTCGTCTCGATCAAATATGTCGTCGTGCTGATGCGTGCGAACAACCAAGGCGAGGGCGGGGTGCTCGCGCTGGCGGCGGTCGCGCGACGGGTGACGGGCAAGCGTGGTCGCGCCGCGTTGATCCTCGGCGCGATCGGCGCGGCGATGTTTTACGGCGACGCAATCATCATTCCTGCTTTGTCGGTGCTCGCAGCCTCCGAAGGCATCCGCACGATTCCGGGCGCGGGCGTCGGGCAGGGGGTTGCGCTGTTGCTGACGATCGCGATCGTGATCGCGCTGTTCGCGACGCAGGTGCGCGGGCAGCGCCGTCTCATCAGCCTCGCCGGGCCCGTCTGCCTGATCTGGTTCGGGGTGATCGCTGCGCTCGGGCTGTGGCATGTCGTCGACAACCCGGTGGTCGTGCGGGCCTTTTCGCCCTGGTACGCGGCAACGTTCCTCATGCATCACGGCATCATTGGTTTCTTCGTGCTCGGGGCGATGATCCTGACGGTGGCCGGCGCCGAGGCGGTGACGGCGTATATGGGCCGGTTCGGACGCGCGCCGATCCGGCTCGGCTGGTTCGCGATCGTGCTCCCTGCGCTCGCGCTCAATTATCTGGGGCAGGGCGCGCTCGCGCTGACCTCGCTCGATCAGGCCGCCGCCGCCGGAGTGCCGTTCACCAACGACAATTGGTTCTTCCTGCTTGCGCCGCCCGCCGCGCGGATTCCATTGGTGCTGCTCGCCTTGTTGACGACGGTGATCGCCAGCCAGATGGCGATCGACGGCGCCTTTTCGCTTACCCAGCAGGCGAGCCAATTGGGGCTGCTGCCGCGGCTGCGCGTACGCCGCACCGTCGCCGACGGGACGACGCGAATCTACCTGCCCGCCGTCAACTGGCTGATGATGGCAGGCGTGCTCATCCTGCTCGTCCAGTTCGGCGAATCGACCCGGATGGCGGCCGCTTATGGCATTGCCGTCACCGGGACGATGACGGTGACGACGGCGCTTGCCTATATCGTCGTGCGTCAACGCTGGCGCTGGGGCTATCGGCGCGCGCTGGTGATGTTCGCGCCATTCTTCGTGCTCGATTGCATCCTGCTCGCCGCCAATCTGCTGCGCGTCGTCGAGGGCGGCTGGGTGCCGCTGCTGGTCGCGGCGTTCATCGGGCTGCTGATTGCGACCTGGGTGCGCGGGCGCGGCATCGTCCACGTGTTCGAGCGCCGCAATTCGATTCCGATGGCCGAGTTGGCCGCCGCACTTTCACGCCGGCCTCCCGAGCGGGTTGAGGGCACTGCGGTGTTCCTCACCGCCAATCCCGATAGTGCGCCGGGGGCGCTGCTCCACAACCTCAAGCACAACAAGGTGCTCCATGAGCAGAATCTGATCGTCGCGGTGAACACGGCCGACCGCCCGTTCGTGCCGCTCGACGAGCGCATCAGGACGACGCGGCTCGACGACAATTTCTCGACCGTGACACTGACCTACGGCTTCATGGAATCGCCCGACGTGCCGCGTGCGCTGGGGCTGGAGACCGATCGCAAACAGGTCGTGGTCGATTCGACCAAGGTGTCGTTCTTCATCGGGCGCAACACATTGAAGCCGTCGAAGAGCGAGGGCATGCCCTTGTGGCAGGATCGGATCTTCATGTTCCTGCAGCGGAACGCTTCAGACCCGACCGAATTCCTCAACATCCCGCCCGGCAAAGTGCTTGAGCTGGGCGAGCAAGTAACGGTTTAGAGGGTGTCAGGCGGCCCCGGGCCCGCTCCCTCGCGCCGCTCACCAGTTGCGGTAACCGGGCGTGCGCGGGAGGTCGAAATGGATCGAGCGGTGCTTGAAATCGATCTTGACGCGGCGGAACAGGCGGAGCGAATCCATGCCGAGCAGTAGCGCGGGCGTATCGGACAGGCCGAACCGGGCGAACGGCGCGGCATCGGCAAAGGCGACGCCGACATTTCGAAACGCGATGCCGCCGATCTCGATCTGATCGACGGTCGTGTAATCGGCGTAGAGATAGCCCCCGGTCGCCGACAGGATCGAGATCACGCCGAGCGGGTGCGGTGGCTGCCGCATGATCGCGCGCAGTGCCGAATTGCCGACCGTCAGCGGTGAGCCGGTATCGATGACGACCGCGATTCGCTTGCCGTGATAACGCGCGTTGGTGACGATCAACTGGCCGTAGGCACTCTTGGCATAGACGACGATGTCGCCGCCGCTGCTGCTGAAGCCGTCCGACCGGCCTGGTCGGGTCACCATCATCTCGTTCCGGTCGAAATCGATGATGACGCTGCGGCCCTGCAATACATCGAGCCCGAGCATGCCGGGCGCGCCGATATTGAACCCTTCGAGCGCGGGTGCCGTCACATCCTCGTGGCGCAATTTGCTGACGTTGAGGGCGGGGACGTGCACCGTTCCCGCCATGCTTGTGCCGGTCATCGCGGTGATCCGCACCTGCGGCCCGGCTTGGAGATCGAGTACCTTGGCAAGCTGGCGCGAGATCACGGTGCGTTCGGAACCGGTATCGACGATGAAATCATAGGGGCCGCTGCCGCCGATCGAGACCGGAACGGTCATCCGGTCATCCGCATCACCGAGGGCGATCAACATCGCCAGCTCGTCTGCCGGCGTCGTTTCGCTCGCGGTCGCGGCCGGCGGAACGAGCGTTTGCGCGCCCGCCGGGGTCGCGACCAGGGCCAATGCCAAGGCCGCCAAGTCGCGCATCGCCGCAAGATACGCGTGTTACGGTGGCACAACAATAGAGGTTCGCCGTCCCATCTCTTATCCGGCTGAACCTCGATCGGGCCGCATCGCCTCTGCCGCCAATAGTTCGGCCTCGGCGAGCAGCGCGTCGTCGGCAAGGCCCGACGCGACCCGCTCGCGCCCGATCAGCGTCAGCACCGGCACCGCGAGCGGGGTCACGCGATCGGTGGCGACGTGGACCATCGTCGCGGCGGCACGATCGAGCAGATCGCCGAGCCGACCGACATCGGTCATCTTCGCGCGGGCATCCGCCCAGGCGGCGGTGAGCAGCAGGTGATCGGGCTCGTATTTGCTGAGCACGTCGTAGATCAGGTCGGTCGAGAAGGTCACCTGCTTGCCCGTCTTGCGCTTGCCCGGATGCTGGCGCTCGACCAGCCCGCCGATCACCGCGACCTCGCGGAAGGCGCGCTTGAGCAAGTGCGATTGCTGCACCCAATCGACAAATTCGTGTTCGAGGATGTCGGGCGAGAACAGGCTCGCGGGGTTGGTGACGGGATCGAGCGAATAGGTCGCGATCGCATAATCGCTGGCGACGAAGCCCAGCGGCTTGAGCCCTTGGCTTTCCATCCGCCGCGTCACCAGCATACCGAGCGACTGGTGCGCGTTCCAGCCCTCGAAGCTGTACGCGACCATGTAATGCCGCCCCTCGCGGGGGAAGGTCTCGACGAGCAATTGGTCAGGACGCGGCAGCACCGAGCGGCGCGCCTGCATCTCCAGCCATTCGCGCACATCGTCGAGGAAGCGACCCCAATTGGCCGGGCTGGCGAGGAACGTGCGCACGCGCCCGGCAAGGTTGGTCGAGATCGGCATCCGCGCACCGCCATAGGTCGGGATGCGCGCGGGGCGGCTGGTCGCGCGGACGATCAGATCCTCGGTATCGATCTTCTCGACCTCAAGGCTCAGCCCGGCGAAGAAGAAGGTGTCGCCGTGGCTGAGTGTCGCGGCGAACGCCTCCTCGACCTTGCCGAGCTTGCGGCCGTTCCTGAAGCGCACGCTGAGCATTGTCGCCTCGACGATGATCCCCGCGTTCATCCGGTGCTGCTGGATGAAACGTGGATGGCTGACGCGCCAGCTTCCATCAGCCTCCTGCGTTAGCCGCTTGAAGCGATCATAGGCCTTGAGCGCATACCCCCCGTCGCGGATGAAACCGAGCACGCGCGCGAACGCGTCGTCGGTCAATGCCGAATAGGGCAAGGCCGACCGCACCTCGTCGCGCATTTCATCTTCGCCGAACGGCGCCGCGCACGCGCACGCCATCACATGCTGCGCGAGCACGTCGAGCCCGCCGGCGCGGAACGGTTCGCCATCGAGTTCGCCCGCCGCGACCGCATCGAGCGCGGCGCGCGCTTCGAGATATTCGAAGCGGTTGCCGGGGACGATGAGGGCTTCGCTGGGGGTGTCGAGGCGGTGGTTAGCACGTCCGATCCGTTGCAGCAGCCGCGACGCGCCCTTGGGGGCGCCCATCTGGATCACGCAATCGACATTGCCCCAGTCAACCCCGAGATCGAGGCTCGAGGTCGCGACCAGCGCGCGCAGCCTGCCCGCCGCCATCGCGGCTTCCACCTTGCGCCGCGCCTCGCGCGCGAGGCTGCCGTGGTGGATGCCGATCGGCAGCGTCGTCGCATTGACCTTCCACAGATCCTGGAAGATCAGCTCGGCCAGGCTGCGCGTGTTGCAGAACACGATCGTCGTGTTGTGCGTCTCGATCTCGGCCATCACCTGCGCGGCGGCATAGCGCCCCGAATGCCCTGACCAGGGGACGCGGCCCTCGGGCAGCAGGATATCGACCACCGGCGCAGCGCCAGGCTCGCCCTCGACCAGCGCGACGGCGTTGATGTCCCCATCGGGGGCGAGCCAGGCGCGATAGGCATCCGCGTCGGCGACCGTCGCCGACAAGGCGACGCGGCGCATCGCGGGCGCGAGCCGCTGCAATCGTGCCATCGACAGCGCGAGCAGATCGCCGCGCTTGCCGGTGGCGAAGGCATGGACCTCATCGACGATGATCGTTTTCAAGCCGGCGAACATCGTGAAACTGTCGGGATAGGAGAGCAGCAACGACAGCGATTCGGGGGTGGTCAGCAGGATCTGCGGCGGCCGCGCGCGCTGGCGCGCCTTGCGGTCGCCCGGCGTGTCGCCGGTGCGCGTCTCGACGCGGATATCGAGCCCCATCTCGTCGATCGGGGTAAGCAGATTGCGCTGCACATCGACCGCGAGCGCCTTCAAGGGCGAGACGTAGAGCGTGTGCAGCCCGTCGCTCGGCGCCTCGATCAATTCGGTGAGCGTGGGCAGAAATCCCGCCAGCGTCTTGCCCGCGCCGGTCGCCGCCACGAGCAACGCGTGGCGCCCGGCACGCGCCTGATCGAGCATGTCGCGCTGGTGCCGCCGCGGCGTCCAGCCGCGCTCCGCGAACCAGGTTGCGAGCACGCCGGGAAGGTCGGTCATGCGAGGTGGGAACCGCCGGCCATCCCGATCATATAGGAAGGATGGCAACGCTCGGCGACTGGATCGAACCGCATGCGCACGGAATCTACGTGGCGCCCGCCGAGGCGTGGATCGACCCCGCCATACCGTCGCCGCGCGCGCTGGTGACGCACGGCCATGCCGATCATGCGCGTGGCGGGCACGGCGCGGTGTGGGCGACCCCCGAGACGCTGGCGATCATGGAGGCGCGCTACGGCCCGCAAACCGGCGTATCGATGGCCTATGGCGCGCCGGTGACGCTGGGCGATGTCGCGGTGACGTTCGTGCCCGCGGGCCATGTCCTCGGCTCGGCGCAGATCGTGCTCGACTGGCGCGGCGAGCGGATCGTGGTTTCGGGCGATTACAAGCGCCGCCCCGATCCGACCTGCGCGGGTTTCGAGCCGGTGCCGTGCGATGTGTTCGTGACCGAGGCGACCTTCGGGCTGCCCGTTTTCCGCCATCCCGAGACGCATGACGAGATCGACAAGCTGCTCGCCCGGCTCCGCGCCAATCCCGATCGCTGCGTGCTGGTCGGCGCCTATGCGCTCGGCAAGGCGCAGCGCGTGATCCGCGAATTGCGCGACATGGGGCATGACGATCCGATCTACATCCACGGCGCGTTGCAGCGCTTGTGCGATCTCTATGTCGCGCACGGGGTCGATCTCGGCGATCTGCGTGCGGCGACCGGCATGGCCAAGGCCGATCTGATGGGGCGGATCGTCATCGCGCCGCCGGGGGCGCTGGGCGATCGCTGGTCGCGGCGGCTGCCCGATCCGATCACCGCGATGGCGAGCGGCTGGATGCGCGTGCGCCAGCGCGCCCGGCAGCGCAATATCGAGCTGCCGCTGATCCTCTCCGACCACGCCGATTGGGACGAATTGACCGCGACGATCCGCGAGATCGCGCCGCGCGAAGTGTGGGTGACCCACGGTCGCGAGGACGCGCTGGTCCATTGGTGCGCCACCCACCAGATCAAGGCTCGTGCGCTCGCGCTGGTGGGGTATGAGGATGAGGACGATTAGGGAGCCTAGCCCGAGCGTTCGCCCTGAGCTGGTCGAAGGGTCGTTCCTCTGCGGACCGGCGAGAAAGAACGGTGCTTCGACAAGCTCAGCACGAACGGATTCATTGGGTGGATCGCGCCCTCTAACCCACGCCCTCCAGCGCTTTCTGGCGGCGGCGCTGGACCGAACTGCCGATTCCCATCGCCTCGCGATATTTGGCCACCGTGCGCCGCGCGATATCGAAGCCCTTGGCCTTGAGCAGATCGACCAAAGTGTCGTCGGAGAGGATCTTCCGGGGGTCTTCGGCGGCGATCAGCGTGCGGATCGCGCTCTTGACTGTCTCGGCCGACACCGCGTCGCCGCCGTCGGCGGCCTGAATCGCCGAGGTGAAGAAATATTTGAGCTCGAACAGCCCGCGCGCGCAGGAGAGATATTTGTTGCTGGTGACGCGGCTGACGGTCGATTCGTGCATCTCGATCGCATCGGCGACCTGGCGCAGCGTCATCGGCTTGAGATGCGCGACGCCCTTGAGGAAGAACGCCTCCTGCTGTTTCACGATCTCGGTGGCGACCTTGATGATCGTGCGCTGGCGCTGGTCGAGCGCCTTGACCAGCCAGTTCGCGCTCGCGAGGCATTCCGAAAGCCATGCCTTCGATTGCCGGTCCTGCGGGCCCGACGACAATTCGGTGTAATAGCGCCGGTTGACGAGCACGCGCGGTAGCGTTGCGGCGTTGATCTCGATCGCCCAGCCCGGCGGCCGTCGCGCGATGAACAGATCGGGCACCACCGCCTGCACCGGCTCGCCGCCGAAGCGCAGCCCCGGCTTGGGATCGTAGCCGCGCAATTCGTGGATCATGTCGGCGAGATCCTCGTCGTCGACCGCGCACAGCCGCCGCAAGCGCGCAAGATCGCCGCGTGCGACCAGATCGAGATGCTCGATCAGCCGCGCCATGCACGGATCGTAGCGATCGGCCTCTTTCGCCTGGAGCGTGAGACATTCGGCAAGGCTGCGCGCGCCGACCCCGGTCGGGTCGAAGCTGTGGATGCACGCCAGCACCGCCTCGACCTCGGCCAGCGGCGCGCCGAGGCGGGCGGCGATGTCGAGCAGTGCAACGGTGAGATAGCCCGATTCGTCGATCTGATCGATCAGATGCTGCGCGATCAGCAGGTCGCGGCCCGACAAGGCCGTTCCGGCCTGCGCCAGCAGGTGATCGGTCAGGCTGGTCGCGCGCTCGGCGACGGCATCGAGATCGGGGCCGTCCTCGGGCATCGCCCCGCTCGCCGCGCCGCTCATGCCGAGCGCGCCGTCGAGCCCGCCCATATTGTCGGCGGCCGAATCAGCGAAACGCTCGGTCGCGATATCGACGTCGAGCGCGGCCTCGCCCGAGGGATCGCCGCTCAGCAGCAATTCGTCGGTGTCGGCGGGTTCGTCGCGCGCCGCGGCCACCGGTTCGGCCGGGCCGTCGTCGTCGGCGCCGCCCGCTTCAAGCAACGGATTCTTCTCCAACTCCTCGGCGATGAACCCTTCGATCTCGAGGTTCGACAGCGCGAGCAGGCGGATCGCCTGCTGCAATTGCGGCGTCATCACCAGCGATTGCGTCTGCCGGAGATCGAGGCGGGGGCCGAGGCTCATTGCTTGTTGCCCCGCACCGGCCCGCTCCCCCACCCGGCCACCCAACGCCAGTATCCTATGGGTGGCCGGGTGGGGGAGCGGGCCGGTGCCGCCCGCTCGGCATAGCCGAGCCAAAGACTCACAGCGAGAAGCCTTCGCCGAGATACAGCCGCCGTACATTGGTATCCGCCACCAGTTCCTCGGGCGAGCCCGAGAACAGCACGCGGCCGTCGTAGATGATGTAGGCGCGGTCGACGATGTCGAGCGTTTCGCGGACGTTGTGGTCGGTAATCAGCACGCCGATGCCGCGCCGCTTCAGATCCTTCACCAGATCGCGGATGTCGGCGATCGAGATCGGGTCGATCCCGGCGAAGGGTTCGTCGAGCAGGATGATCGACGGGTCGGCGGCGAGCGCGCGGGCGATCTCGGCGCGGCGCCGCTCGCCGCCCGACAGCGCCATCGCGGGGGCATCGCGCAGCCGCGTCAGCCCGAATTCGTCGAGCAACTGATCGAGCCGTTCCTGCCGCGCGGCCTTGTCGGGTTCGGCGAGTTCGAGCACGGTCAGGATGTTCTTCTCGATCGTCAGCCCGCGGAAGATCGAGGTTTCCTGCGGCAGATAGCCGAGCCCCAGGATCGCGCGGCGATACATGGGCAGCCCGGTGATATCCTCGCCATCGAGCAATACGCGGCCCGAATCGGGCTTCACCAGCCCCATCACCGAATAGAAGCAGGTCGTCTTGCCCGCCCCGTTGGGGCCGAGCAGCCCGACCACCTCGCCACGCCCGACCGACACCGAGACGTCGGTCAGCACAACGCGCTTGTCGTACGATTTGGCGATCGAGATCGCCGCCAGGCCGTCATGCACGGGCGCTTCGGCGATCGGTTCGATCTCGTCGAGAATGGTCACGTCGTCCATCGGCCCTCATGCACGCTGCGGTTGCCCGCCCCGGCGGTGCGGGGCGGCCCGTTGGCGGGATTGCTGCACTTTATGGCCCGATTCCCGGCTGTTGGCGGGTTCGTGCATGTGCGATTCAGGCGAATCTAGGCGATCGGCCCCGGTTCGCAAAGGGGCACGCGCCGCATCGCGTCATTTTGCCGGTCAGTCGCGGCTGCCGGCAGCGCGATCGGGCACCGAGAACCGGCCGGTGACGCGGCCGTTCGACTGGCTGGTGGTGCCGGTGGCGCCGGTGCCGCCGCGCGCCGCGGTGGCGCCGTCGATCACCGCGCGGCCGCTGTCGAGGTTGATCGTCAACCGCCCGCCCTTCACGTTGTTGCCGCCCTGCGTCAGCGTGACGCCGCCGATCATCGTGATCACTCGGCGGTTGAGATCGTAGACCGCGTAATTGCCGCGCGCGCTCTGATCCGGGCGGGTCACGGTGACGCCGCCCGCCGCGTCGAGCCGGGACACCTGCGGCGACCCGTCGAGCACGCGCCCGGTGTAGGCGACCGTCATGCGTTCCGCGCGCAGCGTCATCTCGGCCTGGCGGACGACGACCGCGCCCGACAGGACCGCGCGATTCGCCCGGTCTTGCAGCTCGATATGCGCGGCCGAGAAATCGATCGGCGCGCGCGCATTATGGCGCGACTGTGCGACCGCGCCGCTCGCAAGGAGCGCCAGAAGGACAAGCGGGAGGCGCGAGCGCGGCATGGCTGTGCTATCTGTTGCCTTATGGGACGATGCGCAAGTGCGCGTTGCCATCGAGCGACACGGTGCGCTTCTCGAGATCGGCGCTCAAGCGGTCGGCGCGGAACGTGCCTTGCGGCGTCGCGCCGGTGACGCCGCCGTCGCTCGTCATCCGATGCGTCTTGAGATCGACCGTCGCGTCGTGCGTATCGAGCGTATAGCCGCCGGCGGTGCGCACCGTGATCGGCCCGTTGAGCGCGGCTTGCTGCGATTCCATATCGTAGCGCCCGCCCGGCGAGACGATCTGTGCGGGGCCGTCCGACAGCCGGATGCCCGCGGCGAGATCGTTGAGCTCGACGATCGGTTCGGCCGAGCTGCGCTGGACCGCCGACCCCGCCGCCAGCACGAACGGCCGCCCGCGATTGTCCTCGCCGCGATAGGTCGCCGATTGCAGCTTCATGCGTTGTTTGGCGACATCGACCTTGTTCTTGTCGAGAATGAACGACACGTCGCCGCGCATATAGAGCGGTGCCATCGCCAGAAACGCCGCGAGCACGCCGATCGCGACCGGCAGTGCAACGCGCAGCACCTGGATCACACGATCATGGCTGCCGCCCGGCGCCGCCCAGATCTGCCGGGCGGTTTTCTGCCGGCGGGCGATCTCAGACATGATGTGCGCCTATGGCGAAGCGGCACCGGCCCGCTCCCCCACCCGGCCACCCATATGATACTGCCGTTGGGTGGCCGGGTGGGGGAGCGGGCCGGTGCCGCAAAGCAGAAACGCTCTCAAACATGCGCGAAGAGGTCGATCTCGGGCCAGCCGGCGAGATCGAGCTCGGCGCGCGCGGGGAGGAAATCGAAACAGGCCTGGGCGAGATGCGTGCGGCCTTCGCGCGCCAGCCGCCGATCGAGTTCCTCGCGCAGCGCGTGGAGAAAGCGCACGTCCGACGCGGCGTAATCGCGCTGCGCCTCGGACAGCACCGGCCCGCCCCAATCCGACGATTGCTGCTGCTTGGAAATATCCTGCCCCAGCAATTCGCGCACCAGCTCCTTGAGCCCGTGGCGGTCGGTATAGGTGCGCACCAGGCGCGAGGCGATCTTGGTGCAATAGACCGGCGCCGCGACGACGCCGAGATAATGGCGGATCGCGGCGAGATCGAAGCGCGCGAAATGATAGAGTTTGAGCCGGCCGGGATCGGCGAGCACGGCCTTGAGGTTGGGAGCGGCATAATCGCTGCCGGGGTTGAAGCGCACCAGATGCTCGTCGCCGCCACCGTCCGAGATCTGGACCACGCACAGCCGGTCGCGCGGGGTGATCAGCCCCATGGTTTCGGTGTCGATGGCGATGGCGCCCGGGCCGAGCGCGCCGGCGGGCAGGTCTTCTTCGTGGAAATAGACGGTCATGCCTGCCGCCTAGCGCCGTTCGGCGCCGTGCTCAATGGTTGCCGTCGGCCGCCTTGGCCTCGCGGCGCCGCCGGGCGGTGATGTTGAGGATCTCGACCCCGGCCGAAAAGGCCATCGCGGTGTAGATATAGCCCTTCGGCACGTGCACGCCGAAGCCGTCGGCGATCAGCACCACGCCGATCATCAGCAGGAAGCCGAGCGCCAGCATCACCACCGTCGGGTTGCGCGCGATGAAATTGCCGAGCGGATCGGCGGCGAACATCATCACCGCCACCGCGAATACCACCGCGACGATCATCACCGGCAGATGGTCGGTCATGCCGACCGCGGTCAGGATCGAATCGATCGAGAACACCATGTCGAGGATCAGGATCTGGACGATCGCCGAGCCGAAGCCCAGCGTCGCCTTGCCCGCGATGGTCGGCGTGGCGGCGGCGCCCGAATGATCCTCACCCTGCATCGCGCCGTGGATTTCGCTGGTCGCCTTGTAGAGCAGGAACAGCCCGCCGGCGATCAGGATCAGGTCGCGAATCGAAAAGGCGGTCTCGAAGGACGGCTCGCCGTAGCTCCCGGTCGCGCCGGTGATGCCGAGATCGAATACCGGCGCGGTCATCCCCACGATCCAGGCGATCATCGACAGCAGCGCCAGCCGCATGATCAGCGCGAGGCTGATGCCGATTCGCCGCACCTTGCTGCGCTGGGCTTCGGGCAGCTTGTTCGACAGAATCGAAATGAAGATCAGATTGTCGATGCCCAGCACCACTTCCATCACGATCAGCGTGATGAGCGCGGCCCAGGCAGCGGGATCGGCGAGCAGGGTTGCGATCGGCATAGCGACGCCCTGTGCCGTTCGCGCAACGCTTGCGCAAGTATTGGTGTGAAGCGAACGTGATTTTAGACGAATTTGTTCGCTGTTGTCCTTCTTTTCGGATATGCCGGGGAATGTGGCGCGAGACGATAGCGCCCGAAGACCTGCGTTTGTCGTCCGACGCTGTGGTTCTTGATGGTGAATTTGGGCGAAGTCGGGAAGACGAGCAGGGCATGAGTTTCGACAAAGGACGCCGCGGCGATCGCGGCGGGCGCGGCAGGGACAAGCGCGACAGTTTTGGTGGCGACGATTTCGGCGGCGGGTTCCAGGATCGCGGGTTCGGTGGCGGCGACCGCTTCGGTGGCGGCGATCGATTCGGTGGCGGTGGTGACCGATTCGGCGGCGGCGGCGGCGGTGGATTCCGCGGCGGCGGCGGTGGCGGCGGTTTCCGCGGCGGCGGCGGTGGGGGGATGCCCCCGCAGGTCGTTGGCGAGGGATCGGGCACCGTCAAGTTTTTCAACGGCCAGAAGGGCTTCGGCTTCATCGTCCGCGACGATGGCGCCGAGGATGTGTTCGTTCACATCTCCGCGGTCGAACAGGCGGGGTTGACCGGTCTGGCCGAAGGCCAGCCGCTCAGCTTCACGCTGGTCGATCGTGGTGGCCGCATTTCGGCGACCGACCTCAAGATCGACGGTGAGCCGATGCCGATCGAGGATCGCGGCCCGCCGCGTGATCGCGACGGCGACCGTGGCGGTCCGCAGCGGCAGCTTACCGGCGAGAAGGCGACCGGCACGGTCAAGTTCTTCAACGCCATGAAGGGCTTCGGCTTCATCCAGCGCGACGATGGCCAGCCCGATGCGTTCGTTCACATCTCGGCGGTCGAGCGCGCAGGTCTGGCGACGCTCAACGAAGGCGACCGGCTCGAGTTCGAACTCGAGGTCGATCGCCGCGGCAAACATGCAGCGGTGAACCTGCAGTCGATCTGATCCAGCGGGGTTAGGGAGAGGAAGCCCGGCGCGCATGGACGCGCCGGGCTCTTTCTTTGTCCTGCGCATTTCGAGCCGGATGGCAGCACCCCGCGATTCGCAAATCGCGATCATCGACCGCGGCCGGCAAAGAGAGAGCAAGGTCCGGCGCGAACGAACCCGATCGTCCGATCGAACGGGATCGTCGCGGGGTTATCTTTTGTTCGCCGTTATTTCCGAGCCGCCAGATGACTTCATCCGGCTCGACATCACTCTAGCCGCTCAGGATCAGCGCCGCGCCGGCAAGAATGCCGAGCACGCCGGCGATACGGCCGGGCGTCGCGCGCTCGCCGAGGCACAGCACCGAGATCACCAGCGCGGTCACCATGCCGGTTTCGCGCAGCGCTGCGAGCAAGGCGGTGGGGCCCATCGCGAATGCCCAGAGCGCCATGCCGTAGGTCACGATCGATAGCGCCCCCGCGATCGCGCCGGGCTTCCATTGCCGCGCCGCGCTCGCGAAGATTGCGCCGCGCGAGACGATCCCGAACATCGCCACGACGACGCCGCCCATCGTCACGAACAGCCAGACGATATAGCTTGCCGGCGTCGGCGCCGCGCGCACGCCGTGCGCGTCGATGACGGTATAGCTCGCGATGAAAACGCCGGTGAGCAAGGCCCAGCCCAGCGCGCCGGGCTGAACATGGCGTCCCCCCATCATGATGAACATCGCCGCGCCGACGATGGCGATCCCCGCGATTTCCTGCGCCGTCGCGGGCTCGCCGAAGAGGCCCAACGTCACGAGCGCGGTCAGCAGCGGCGCGGTGCCCCGCATCACGGGATAGACGGCAGAGAGATCGCCGATCTGATAGGCGCGGATCAAGGCGAACAGATAGAAGCCGTGGATGACCGCGCTCGCCGCGATCCAGCCCCAGGCGCCGGTCGGCCAGGGCACGAACAGCGTTGCCGGCAGCAGGATGATCGCGCTCGATCCGTCGGTGAGCGCGCGAGCCGCCATCTTGTCGCGGCCGCCCTTGACGATCGCATTGACGATCGCGTGGATCGATCCCGACGCGATCATCAGGATCGAAGCGAGGGTGAGCGGCGACATGGCCGTTCGTTAGAGCGATTTCGTGCCGGATGGAATCGCCCGGCGGCTCGGACGGCAGGGCTCGCCAAAGCGACCCCAGCATCGGCGCGGTCATTGCCTGCGCGCCGCTATCAAAAGACGGCGGCGCCCGTCGTTGCCGACGGGCGCCGCCTAATCCCTCACGATCAGCTTATTTGCAGGCGAGATCCGCCCGGTCGATCGCCCGCCCGCCGACGGCACCCGCGGCACCGCCGAGGATCGTGCCGATCGTCTTGGAGCCACCCGGCGCGATCAGGTTACCCAACAGTGCGCCGGCGCCGGCGCCGACCAGCGTGCCGGTGGTGCCGTTCTCGCGCTTGCAATAATAACGGCCGTCGCGATCGCGGTAGATGCGGTCGCCGTCGCGCGCGCCGCGATTGACGGTATCCTGGTTGTAAACGCGGTCCCCCGAGCTGAAGAGCCCGCCATTGTCCCCCGCGCAGGCGCCGAGGGGCGCGGCGGCGGCAACCAGAAACGCGGTGGCAAGTATCGACGTACGCATGGCAAATCCCCTTGATTGTTACGCGCTCAACCATCGGCGAGCCGGTTTGGTTGCGCCGTCCGACGCGGCGGTGGCTCAGGTCACCAGCCCCGCGAGAGTCGCCACCCGATCGGCTTCGGCGGCGGGTTTGTCGGTGCGGATGCGGTTGATCCGGGGGAAACGCATCGCGACCCCCGATTTGTGCCGCGACGAGGCGTGGACCGAATCGAACGCGATCTCGAGCACCAGCGTCTTGTCGACCTCGCGCACCGGGCCGAAACGGTTGACCGTGTGGGTGCGCACGAAGCGATCGAGGAATTTGAGTTCCGCGTCGGTGATCCCCGAATAGGCCTTGCCGACCGGGAGCAGGGTGCCGTCCTCGCTCCAGCAGCCGAAGGTGTAATCCGAATAAAAGGACGAGCGGCGGCCGCTGCCGCGCTGCGCGTACATCATCACGCAATCGACCACGAGCGGATCGCGCTTCCACTTGTACCACAAGCCGGTACGGCGCCCGGCGACATAAGGCGAATCGCGGCGCTTGAGCATCACGCCTTCGATCGCGGCGTCGCGCGCGCCCGCGCGCAGGCCTTCGAGCGCGTCGATATCGGGGGCGTCGATGACGACCGACAGGTCGAAGCGATTGCGATCGAGCCGCGCGACCAAGGCTTCGAGCCGTTGCCGGCGCGTGCTCCAGGGCAGGTCGCGAACATCCTCGCTGCCGTCGAACAGCACGTCGTAGAGCCGCACGAAGGCCGGAAATTCGGCCAGCATCCGGTGAGACACCTGCTTGCGGCCAAGCCGCTGCTGGAGCGCGTTGAAGCTTGCGGCCCCGGCGCCCTCGCCAAGCCCACCGCCCTGCGCCGCGCCCTTGACGAGCAATTCGCCGTCGAGCGCGCCCGGCAGGCGGAAATCGGCGGCGACATCGGGAAAGCTGGCGGTGATGTCGTCGCCCGCGCGGCTGTAGAGCCGGGTCTCGCCCGCGACATGGACGAGCTGGACGCGAATCCCGTCCCATTTCCACTCGGCGGCATAATCGGCGAGGTCGACACGCGCGTCGCCGATCGGATGCGCGAGCATGAACGGGCGAAAGACCGGAACGTCGGCGGCGGTCGGTTGGTTCGCGCGGCCTTCGGCCCAGGCGAACAGCCGCGCATAAGGCGCGTCGATGCCGTGCCACACCTCCTCGACCGCGTCGACATCGAGACCGAAGGCCTGCGCGAGCGCGGTCTTGGCGAGCCGCGCCGATACGCCGATCCGCAAGCCCCCGGTCGCGAGCTTGAGCAGCGCGAAGCGCCCGTCGGTATCGAGCCGGTCGAGCAGCTCCGCCATCACCGCGGGCGCATCCGAGCGCGAGAGCGCGGCGAGCTGGTCGATCACCGCCGCCAGCCGCAGGTCCTCGCCTGCGCCGTCGCGATCGCCCGGCCACAGCAACGCCACGGTTTCGGCCGTATCGCCGACATAATCGCGGCTCATCCGGAACAGGATCGGATCGACGCGCTCTTCGATCAGCGTACGGATCAGCGCGGGTTTGACCGCCTTGAGGTCGAGGTCGCCGGTCAGCGCCGCCATCGCCCACCCGCGATCGGGATCGGGGGTAGCGACGAGATAATCGCCGATCAGCCTGAGCTTGGCGTTGCGCGAGCGCGTGTAGATGAGCGAATCGAGAAGCGCGGCGAAGGCGTGCATGGCAACACCAACGCGTAAGCGGTGCGCCCGGCTCCCGAAAGAGGCGGGCAATTGCCATGCACGCCGGGTAGTGCGTCAGTAGCTGTGGTGCGGCCGGGTCGGCATCCGCGTGACGGCGCCGGTCAATACCTTGCGACCGAAGGCCTCGGCGATCGTGCGCGCGTCCTCGATATTCGTAAACACCGCGCGGGTACCGCGGGGAAGCAACGGCTCGATCGCGCTGATGGTCGCGTTGTGGCGCGCGGCCATCTTGACCACTCTGGCTTCGGTTGCATCGATGTTGACGGCGCGTGACATGCGCATCTCCCATTCTAAAATGAGCGAGAGGCCATCGCCGTGGAGCCGCTGCCTTCGGTAATGCGTGCTGCTCGATTGCGCGCGCGTTGTGCGTCGATCCCGACAGCAAGGCCGGAAAATCGACGGTGCGCGCCGGGCAAAAGGCGCCGCGAAGGCAGAAGACGCTGCCGCCGTTGGGCGGGAGCATGATGATCTCTCAGTCGCTGCCATGCTCGAAAAGGACGGCGCGATGGCCCGTATATGGGGCATCGCGCGCAATTATGCCAGTCTTGCTGCCGTTTCCGATTCCGATCGCGGGCCGTCAGCTTGGTCCGAGCGGCTTAAACCGCGCCGTCGCCCGGGGCGATGGCGACGATCGCATCGATCTCGACCGCGGCGCCGAGCGGCAGCGACGGCACGCCGACCGCGCTGCGGGCGTGGCGGCCGGCATCGCCGAACAGCGCGAGCATCAGCTCCGACGCGCCGTTGGCGACCTTGGGCTGGTCGGTGAAATCGGCGGCGGAATTGACGAACACGCCCAGCTTGACGATCCGGCCGACCCGATGGAGCCCACCCAGCGCCTGCTGCATCTGCGCGACGAGCATCAGCGCGCAGCGTTGCGCGGCCTTGTAGCCGTAATCGAGATCGCGATCGTCGCCGAGTCGCCCGGTCATCAGTGCGCCGTCGTCAAACGGGAGCTGCCCTGAGATGTGGAGCAACCCCGCCGTCTCGACGGTCGGCACATAGGCCGCGACAGGAGCGGCGGCCTGGGGAAGCGTGAGCCCGAGCTCGCGCAGCTTGCGGTCGATTCGATCGGTCATTGCGGCGATCAACACCCGCGCGGGGCGGCGGTCAAGCCTCGGCAGCGGTGCCGGCGGCGAAGCGATCGAGGATCCATGCCTGCGCGGGCCGCCAATCGTCGATCCGGGCGTGGGCGTGCGGCGCGGGCGGGACGCTGGGCGCGAGATCGGGTTCGGAAACCATCTGCAGCCGGTGGACCTGCGGCGCGTGCCGCGCGACCGATTCGTGGTGAACCGCGAGATCGTCGATGAACACCGCGACGGGGGCACCATATTCGGCGACCAGCCGCGCCACCGGCCGGCCCTTGCCGCCCTGATTGCATTCGACGCGGTGCGCGATCCCGAACGCCGCGAGCTGATCGATCCGCGCGGTGCGGCAATCGTCGACCAGGTTGGTGAGGATCACGATGTCGGCGGTTTCGGCGAGCAGGGCAAGCGCCTCGCGCGCGTGCGGCACCAGCGTCTGGCGGTGCATTTGATGCGGGAAGAACCCGCCGAGCAGCCCCCACATCTCCTCGCGACTCGGCCGCGTGCCATCGCGCCGCGTCATTGAATTGGCGAAGTCGCCGCCGTCGGGGGCGAAATCGATCGCATGCGCCTCGCCCAGCCACGTCCCGAAATGGCGGACCATGTGGAGCAATACCTCGTCGCAATCGCAGATCAGCAGCGGTTTCATACGGTCTCCAGCGTGGCGCGCGCGGCGACCAATACGGCAGGCGGCACGCCCATCGAATCGGCGCACGCGATCAGATCGGGCTCGTGCGCTTCGAGGAATCCCAATACGGCCGCGAGCACGGCGGCGTCGCCCGCGCGGGTGCGCAGCGCCTGCGGGTCGAGCCCGGTCAGCGCGAGCAGGCGGGCCGCGCGGTCGGGTTCGGCCAGCGTCCAGGCCAGCGCGTGCAGCGCGAGCGCGGTTGCGTCGTGTTCGATTGTGTCGCGCGGGCGCATCGCCTACATCTTCGCCTCAAGTCGGGGGAAGAGCCGGACGTGGCAAAAAGGGTGCTCGTTGTCGAGGACAACGAACTCAATCTCAAGCTGTTCTGCGATCTGCTGCGCGCGCACGAGTTCGCGGCCGAGCCCGTGCGCGACGGCCGCGAGGCGATCGAGCGCGCGCGCGCGTTCGAACCCGACCTGATCGTGATGGATATCCAGATGCCGCACGTCAGCGGCTATGAACTGATCGGCGAACTCAAGCGCGACGAGGGGCTGCGCCGGGTGCCGATCATGGCAGTCACCGCTTATGCCGGGCGCGAGGACGAGGAACGCATCCGCGCGGCGGGCGCCGATGCCTATGTGTCCAAGCCGATTTCGCTGATGCGTTTCGTCGACGAGGTCAACGCGCTGATCGCCGGCGCCGAGGCATGACAAAGCCGCGCAGCGCGCCAGCGCTCGCGGCTTGTTCGATACCGGGCCGCGGCCGCTGCCGGGGCCGAAGAACCCGCCGGTGGCGGATTACTTGATCTTGGCTTCCTTGAACTCGACGTGCTTGCGCACGACGGGATCGTATTTGCGGAAGGTCAGCTTCTCGGTCTGGTTCCGGGGATTCTTCTTGGTGACATAGTAAAAGCCCGTGTCCGCCGAACTGACGAGCTTGATCTTGACGGTGGTCGGCTTGGCCATGACCTGACTTCCTGTGAAATAGGCTGTGTGCGTGAAACAGGAAAAGCGGCGAACGCGCGTCCGCCGCTCCTCAATGGCCGCGCGGATGCGCCATTACGGGGGCTGTTGTCAAGTCTCGGGGCCGGATTCGCCGCGGTTGCGCCGCTGTCGCGCCACCAGCCAGCCCACCGCGCCGAGCGCGCCACCGGCCAAGATCCATGCCGGTTCGCCGAGGATTTGCGCGGCGCCCGCGCCGATGGCGATGCCGAGCGCGATCCAGAAGGTGAGACGATGCATGGGCGCGCCTGCTCCGTTCGTTTACCGCCGGTTTACCATGATGGCGCATCATCGGTTCCCAAGGCGGCCAAAGGCTGGAGGTGGGACGATGCAACGGCAGATCGGGATCGACCATATCAGGGCAGACCTCGCGGCGCGAATCGCAGCGATCGACCGCATGGCCGAGCGGGAGAGCGCGGGCGCGCTGGCCGGCGCGCTCGACGACGTGCGCCGAATCGCGCAATCGCATGGCCTGTTGCCCGCGGTCACCGTCGCGCAGATGCTCGGATCGGCGCTGGCCGAGGGCGAGCGCGGGGCGCTGATTCACGGCTGGCTCTCGATCCTGCACGATGCGATCGGCTGCGACCGATTCGATTTACCGGCATGCGACGCTTATGCCGCCGCCTGCTCGGTCCGCCTTGCCCACTGACGGGGTGGCGTCGTGGATGCATTGATGGCCGCGCTGGTCGCGGCGCTTTTCGCGCAGGCCAGCGATCGCACGCCGTGGTGCGCGGCGCTGCTCGGCAGCCGATTCGCGCGGCCGGTGCCCGTCGTCACGGCGCTGGTGGTCGCGATCGTCGTCATCAACGGCCTTGGTGCCGCAGCCGGCGCGGTGATCGGGCCGATGCTGACTCCCGAAGCGAGCACGTTGCTGCTGGCGCTTGCGCTGGTGTCGGCGGGCGCGGCGGCGGTGTTTCCATTGAAGGCGCCCGATGCCCTGCCCGATTCGCGATTCGGCGCACTGCTGACCAGCCTGCTCGCGCTGCTGGCGCTCGGAATCGGCGACCGCACACAATTCATCACCTTCGCACTGGCCGCGCGCACGCCGATTCCCGCATTGGCCTTTGTCGGCGCAACGCTGGGCGCGCTCGCGGTGATGGTGCCCGCCGCCCTGATGGGGGAAGCGGCGTGGAAAGCGTTGCCGCTGCGGGTGATTCGCCATGCGTGCTGCGGGGTACTCGCTGTCGCGGGGGTGCTGATCGGGCTGCGCGCGCTCGGCTTGCTCTAATTGTCTTTCGTTTTCCGCATTTTCCGAGACGTAAGGTGAGTCCATCTGACGCGAAAATGCTCTGGCGAATCGCCTAATCCTCGCGTCGCGCGGCAAAGAAATCGCGGAGCAGCGCCGCCGCCTCGCGGTCGCCAATGCCATTATAGATGTCGGGCCGGTGGTGGCAGGTCGGCTGCGTGAAGAAGCGCGGGCCGTGCTCGACCGCGCCGCCCTTGGGGTCGCTCGCCCCGTAATAGAGCCGCGCGATCCGGGCGTGGGCGATCGCGCCCGCACACATCGCGCACGGCTCCAGCGTCACCCACAGATCGCAGCCTTCGAGCCGATCGGTGCCGAGCGCTTGCGCCGCCGCGCGAATCGCCCGCATTTCGGCGTGCGCGGTGGGGTCGCTCAGCGCGCGCGGGGCGTTGGCGGCGACCGCGACGATCACGCCGTCGCGCACCACCGCCGCGCCGACAGGCACTTCGCCCGCGCGTGCTGCATCCTCGGCCGCATCGAGCGCGGCGCGCATCGGGCTGGTCATCCTGGCCACCATCGCGGGCCAGATAGCACGATCCGCGCCGGGCGGCAGCCTTGGCGGGCCGCGTGCGCTTATGGGGCGGGCGCGGGCGCCACATTGTTGTCGGCCTTGCGGACCTCGAGCGTCGGGACCGCGACGGTCTTGTTCTCGGTGCTGACACCGATGCCGCCGACATCGGCCTTGAACTGCGGCGCCTGGCCGCCTTCGATCGTGACCTTGGGTAATTGCGCGGTTCTGGTCTGATCGATATCGATCATCCCGAACGCCATCAGCAGGACAATGGCGACGACGACAAGGCCGAGTAGGACGAGTAGGGTACGCATCAATCTTCTCCCGCTATGTCGAATCGACCCCGTAAGAACGTCGTAACGGTGCGAGTAGTTGCGCGTGCTGGTTGACCACGCCGTGTAATGCGGGTATCGGCCCAGCCTTTCCGGGAACCCGAGAATACAGGATTTCAAGCGATGTCGCGCATTTGCGAACTGACCGGCAAGGGCCGTCAGGTGGGTAACAACGTGTCCCACGCCAACAACAAGACCAAGCGCACCTTTCTGCCGAACCTGCAGAACGTGACGCTGATGTCCGAAGCGCTGGAGACCAGCGTCAAGCTGCGCGTTTCGACGCACGGGCTTCGTTCGGTCGAGCATGTCGGCGGACTGGACAACTGGCTGGTCAAGACCAACGACGACAAGCTGTCGCTCAAGGCACGCCGCCTCAAGCGCGACATCGCCAAGAAGCTTACCGCGTCGGCGTAAGCCCGCGATCGCCGGCGTCGCTGGGCGGCGCCGGCTCGATCAGCCGGAATTTCAAGAGCAGCGAGCGCTGCAGGATCGACTGATTGTCGTCCGACGCGATCCACAGGATCGTGTCGTCGCCCTCGCGCGTCGCTGCCACTGCTTCGAAATTGTCGTGGATATAGGGCGCTGCGAAGGTGGCGATCTCGGTGCCCTCGAGCATCGCACCCGGCGCGATCCGCCGCGAATCGACCAGCATCAGCTTGACCGTGAAGCTGTAGGGCAGCGCGAATCGGCGCAGCAGCACCAGCATGCGCCCGTCGGGCAGCAAGGTCGCATCGCTCGGGGCGAAGCCGGGGGGCACGACGAGGCCGAATCGGAAACCCCGGTTGGGCGTGGCGATCGGATCGCCGTCGAACCGGAGCGCGACGCGGTTGCGGCGTTTGGGCCAGCGCGCCATTTCACCGATCACGATGAAGCCGCCCGATGCCAGCCGGATCATCGATTCGGCACCGCCGTTTTCGGGCCAGTGTTGCATCGCGGGCGGCACGGCATGGCCCAATGCGCGGGTGAACGCCGCGTCGTAGCGCCAGATCTGGTTGCTGTTCTCGAACCCGACCCAATGATCGCCGGTGGCCGGATCGACCGCCAGCGATTCGCTGTCGCGATCGAATTTCTCCCAGCCCGCACCGGGGCCGTCGGGCAGGTTGATGAACTGCGGATCGGCAATCCGCCCGTCACGCCCCATCCGAAACCGGACGACATTGCCGCCGTCGCTGAGCAGCGTGAAGCGATCGCCCGCGACGTGCATCGCGGAGAATCCACCGAACGCCGGATCGGGGCTGGTGAGCGATACGCCGCCCAGCCATTCGAGCTGCCCGATGCGCGTCACCTCGGGCTGCCCGGCGACCAACGCCACGGGGCTGCTGTGGATCACCGCGCGCGCGCCGAGCAGCGGCAGCCGCGGCGCACCGCTCCACGCCGGCACGAACACGAGCGCGATCAGGACAACGAACAGGATGCGCATCGGCGACCTCATAGCGGCGATCGCTCGCGTGGCCACCGCTAATCGGGCCGGTCGTTACCTGAACGGCAGATAACGCGGGCATTCAGGACCGGCTCAAGCCCGAGCAGCGATAACCGCGCCATCGCCTGGGACACGATGATGCAAGGAGAACAACAATGCTGAAGAAGCTCAAGATCATGTCGCTGGCTGGCGCGGCCATCGTGATGGGGGCGATGACGCTGGTGCCCGCGACGCCTGCGGAGGCGCAGTCGCGCCATTCCCAGTATCGCGGCCATGATTACGATCAGCGCTATCGCGGCCACAATTATCGCAACCACGACCGGCGCGATTATCGCCGCCACGCCAGCCGCCGCGCGTATCAGCGGTGCGACAAGGGCGACGGCGGAACGGTGATCGGTGCGATCGCGGGCGGGCTGCTCGGCCATGAGGTCGTGGGCCGTCGCGGCGACAAGACTCTCGGCACCGTGCTCGGCGCCGGCGCCGGCGCGCTCGCCGGCCGCGCGATCGATCGTGCCGATAACCCCCGGTACTGCCGTTAAGCGCCGATAATCCCGGATACTGCCGCGAAGCGGCAGCCGCCTTCCCTCTCGTAGCGTAACGAGGGCAGGGGCCGGTTTCCGAAAGGAGGCCGGCCCCTGATTCGTCGGGTCGCCGCCGTGGCCGCGCCCGTGGCGGTACGCGAAGCGTAGCGACCCACCGGCCGGCGGGTCGGCCGAGCCGAACCCGTCCGACGGCGGCTTTATCGTCGTTTGTTGCTGCGTCCGCTTACTGCGTCCCGCACACCACCGGCGCATGCCCCTGTGCGGGGCGAACGGTACATGCGGGCTTGCCGTCGACGACGACCCGGCCCACCCCGGTCGCGGTGACGTCGGCGGTGTAGCGCGCGGCGACATGCGCCTCGCCCGCGCCGTCGGTGCGGATCACGAGATCGTCGACCGCAAGCCCTGCGGCGTCGATCGCAGCCGGGCCGTTGCTGGTGAGGCGCGCTTTCGCGGCAACGCCCGAGAGCGTCAGCGCGCCGGTGCCGATCACGCGCGCATCGAGCTGGCGCGCGTCGAGCCCGGTGGCGGCAATGGACCCGGAACCGGTGACCGTCAGATCGAGCGCCTGGCCCTTCATCCTCTCGATCGACAGCCGCCCGCCGCCGTTGACGAACACGCTGCGCAGCGACGGTGTCGCCAGCGTGACGACGGGTACCGATGCCGCGGCCGCACCGCGCTCGCCCCAGCCGTTGGGGCTCATCGAGACCAAGAGCGTGTTGCCGTCGACACGGACGTCGACCTGGTCGATCAGCCCGCGCTCTCCTTCCGCGCGGGCGCGGGGCGACCCGCCGACCGCCAGCCGAACCTCGAACGGCCCGCTGACGCGCACGCGATCGAAGCTGCCGATCGTATAGCTGCGCTCGGCCGCGGGGGCCGGCGCGGCGGCGGCAAGCAGGATCAGGGCGAGAAGGGCGTGGCGCATGGCATGGGCATCGCACCTTCGCGCCGCGCCGCGCAAGCGCGTTTCGGAAATCGTATCGAGCGCGGCGCGTAACTCAGATCCGTTCGCCCTGAGCTTGTCGAAGGGCCGTTCTTTCTTTCCACGACGCCGAAAGAGAGATGGTGCTTCGACAAGCTCAGCACGAACGGATTGGATGGCGATCTTGATTTTCAGCGTGATGCTCTAACCGCAGCGCACGTTGCCCGAGCCCATTTTGGTGATCTCGCATTTGGCGCCGCCCCCGATCTCGACGTCACCAGACCCCATCACCGATACCTTGGCGGTGCCGCTGACATTGGTCTCGATATCGCCCGAGCCCCGCACCGAGATATCGGCGGTCGCGGCGGTGAGCCGCTTGGCGTCGATATCGCCCGATCCGGCGATGTGCATCTTCGCCTCGCCGGTGGTGCCGGCGGCGGTGATGTTGCCCGAGCCGGCGATCGAGAATTGGCTCGCCCGGGCGTTGATGGCGCCGATCGTCATATCGCCCGAGCCCGCGGTCGAGGCGGCGAACGTGTCGGCCTCGACCCGATCGACCGCGAGGTCGCCCGAGCCCGTGATCGACGCGCCACGGATCGCGGGCATCGTCACCATCACCTTGACCGCGCGGCCCTTGTCCCCGCCCCAGGAGACGCTGTTGCCGCGGCGCCCGATCTTGAGCGTGTCGCCGTCGCGGGCGATCTCGAGCCGGTCGAGCAGATCGGACGGCCCGGTCGCCCGGACCGTAAAGGTGCCGCCGACACGGACATCGACATCGTCCGATCCACGCAGATCGACCTGATCGAAGCCGGTGATGGCATAATTGCGTGCGGTGCCGTTATCCTGCGCGGCGATCGATTCGCCCCCGGCCGTGACATTGTCATTGGCATCCGATGGGCCCGAGCAGGCGATCAGCGGAAGCATGGCGAGAAGCGGCAGCAGGCGCATGGGGTCTCTCCGATGGTTGTGTATTGTACACATAATACACCAGAAAAGCGCGCGCAAACAAAAAGGGCGACCCCCGAAGGGGCCGCCCTGTCTGGTGTGGATGCGACCGAACGCCTCAGGCGTCGGCGGCTTCCTGTTCCTTGGCTTTGTTGTGGATCGCGGCGGCCTTGCGCAGAATGTCGAGGATCTTTTCCTGCGCGGTCGGCTCGTCGACCTCTTCCATCGCGGCGAGTTCGCGCGCGAGGCGGCTGGTCGCGCCTTCGAAAATCTGACGCTCCGAATAGCTCTGCTCGGGCTGGTCATCCGCGCGGAACAGATCGCGGACCACTTCGGCGATCGATACGAGATCGCCCGAATTGATCTTCGCTTCATATTCCTGCGCGCGGCGCGACCACATCGTACGCTTGACGCGCGGCTTGCCCTTGAGCGTGTCGAGCGCTTCCTTGAGCGTCTTGTCGCTCGAAAGCTTGCGCATGCCGATGCTCTCGGCCTTGTTGGTGGGCACCCGCAGCGTCATCTTCTCTTTTTCGAAGCGGAGCACATAGAGTTCGAGCTGCATGCCGGCGATTTCCTGGCGCTGCAGCTCAACCACACGGCCGACACCGTGCTTGGGGTAAACGACATAATCTCCGACATCGAACGACAGCGCCTTGGCGACCATATTGTGCAAGCCTTTCCATGGATTCGACCCCGCACGGGGCAGCCCATCGGCACGAAGCCGGTCGGCGCGGGCGGGGGAAGGGTGAGCGTCTCCAGGCGGAGCGCGGCACAGACCGCCTCCGGTGACTCATTATATAACACACTCGCAATATAATTACCAGTGGAACGTCTATACGAACACGACCCCCGTCATGTTCCGCGCCTCAATCGTCTGCAACCGGCGGTGTCACATTCTTGCTGCGCGCAGCATCGAGGCTCCAAGGCCCCGGTCCGGCGAAGACGAGATAGAGGAAGACGAAGCAATAGAGCACCGCCGCATCGCCGCCATTGTTGACCGGGAAGAAGTTCTGCGGGGCATGGACGGTCCAATAGGCGACGGCCATTGTCCCCGACGCGACGAACGCGGCGGGGCGCGTGAACAGGCCGAGCGCGATCAGCAGCCCGGCCGCGATCTCGATGGCGCCCGCATAGGCGCTCATATTGTCGAGCGAGAGCCCCGAGCCCGCCCGATCGCCGCCGGGAAAGCCCAGGAATTTCTGCGTGCCGTGTTCGAGGAAGATCAGCCCGCTCACGATCCGCAGGATCGCGTGGGCCACGGGTTCCCAGCGTGTGGGCAGCGTCGGTGACGGCATCTTCACTCTCCCCCTTAGGCGAGGGTGAGCCCCTCGCGGCTTAGTCGCCGGCGCCGGGCTCGGGCGAGAAATACTTCTCGAACTTGCCCTCTTCGCCCTTGTGTTCGTCGGCGTCGGCCGGCGTCTGGTCGGCCTTGCGCGAGACGTTGGGCCATTGCGCGGAGAAAGTGTTGTTGAGTTCGAGCCATTTTTCAAGCCCGCTTTCGGTATCGGGCAGGATCGCCTCGGCCGGGCATTCGGGCTCGCACACACCGCAATCAATGCATTCGCTGGGATTGATCACCAGCATGTTCTCGCCTTCGTAGAAACAATCGACCGGGCACACCTCGACGCAATCCATATATTTGCAGCGGATGCAGGCGTCGGTGACGACGTAGGTCATTGCCGGAATACTCCTCAGGAAGGCCCCATTTTACGTTGCTGCTATGCCGCTGGCCAGCGCGCGTCAATGACCCGGCGCTTGCTGCGAGACGTTCGCAGGCGTGAGGTCTTCGTAGCACGTCCGGGCTTCGGATGCAGGCCCGCGTCGCGCGGGCAGCGCCACCACGCGGACCACGCGAATTTCCCCACGCGGAGTCGGGAAGGTCAGGATATTGCCGATGCGCACGGGCGCTGCGGCGCGCGCGACCGGCCGCCCGTCGAGCCGCAGATGCCCGCTCGCGGCGATCGCACCGGCGACCGAGCGGGTCCTGGCGATGCGCACGAACCACAAGAAGCGATCGAGCCGCATGGCCAGTGCCGCGTCAGCCACCGAGCCTGCCCCAGTCGGCGAGCACGGCGAAGGCGTTGTCGGGGCGCGGCTGGACGCGTGGGCGCGGGGCGACGCGCGGCCGCCCGTGCCATGCCCAGCGCGCCGTGCCGTCCTTGGCGGGCGCAGTGCGAAAACCGAGCTGCGCCATCAGCTTGGCAAAGGTCGCCGCGGTCACCCCCATCGAGGTCGCCAGCGCCGGATCGGGTGCGAAGGGTGTGCGGCCGGTGCGGGCATCGTGCGCCGCGCGCGCGATACGCTCGACCAGATCGACGCGCACCGCCTGCGCGCCGATCGTGCGGAACCCGGCGATTTCGGCACGCGGCAGCACCGTCGCGCCGGCGGGCGGCAGCGCTGCCGATAGCGTGCCGTCACGCGCCGCAAGCAACGCTTGCCGCCAGCGCGCACCTGCCGGCTTGAGCAACCGCGTGTCGAACAGGTCGAGCGTGCCGAGCGTGATACCGGCGCTGCGCAGCCGCTTGCGTTCGGGTGGGGCCAGCGCCTCGATCGCGTCGGCGATCGGCATGCGTGGCGCGATCCCACCCGCCTCGGCAAGCGCCGCCGCGACGACGCGCAACCCCGGCGAGGCCGCGGCATCGCTTGCCAGCGCTTCGAGCCGGGGCAGCACGCCCGCGCGGCGGGCGACCTGCGCGTTGACCCAGCCTTCGAGCCGCGCGCGCACCGCGTCCGCCAACGGCCGGTCGAGGCAATCGAGCGCGCGATCGAGCATGACGCGCGGCCGCGTCAGCGCGGTGCCGGGCGCCAGCGTCGCGACCGTGATCCCATTCCAATCGATCGCCGGGGGATCGGCGATCAGCGCCAGCGCGGTATCGGGCGCGTCGGCCAGCGCCTGCCCGCGGCGCGCTCGCTCGCCCGTCAGCCGTTTCTCGGCCGCGGCGAGCAACAGCTTCTTGTCGGCATGGCGCGCATCGGGCGCGACGACGAAACGGAAGCCATCGAGCCGCCCGATCGGATGGTCCTCGACCAGCACCTCACCGGTCGCATCGACCACCACCGGCAGCGCAGAAACATCGGCGCCGATCTGACGCATCAGGATCGTGGTGCGCTTGTCGACGAAACGCTGCGTGAGCGACGCATGCAGCGCATCGGACAGCCGTTCCTCGATCGCGCGGGTACGCTCGGCCCAACGCGCCGGATCGGCCAGCCAGTCGGCGCGCTGCGCGATATAGGCCCAGCTGCGCGCGCTCGCGATCCGCCCCGCCAGCGTTTCGACATCGCCCTGCACATTGTCGAGCCGGGCGATCTCGGCGGCGAACCATTCGTGCGGAATATGGCCGCTGCCTTCGGAAAGATGGGTGAACAGCCGGGCGATGAAGCGCGCATGCGGCTCGACGCCGACTTTGCGGAAATCGGGCACGCCGCACGCCGCCCACAGCCGCGCGGTCATCGCCGGTGCGCGAGCGCGATCGCGCACCCACGCCTCGTCGGCGAGCCGCTTGAGGATCGTCAGATCGAGCGCTTCGGGCGCGGCGCGCAGCCGGATGTGGCTGGGGCTGGCCTCGAGGCTCGCGATCAGCGCGTCGATGCTCGCCATGTCGGGGCTGCCTTCACGCCAGTACACCGTCTCGAGCCTGGGGAAATGATGCCCCTCGATCGCGGCGATTTCCTCGGGGGTGAAGGCACCCGGCCCCTCGGTAGCAATGCTTCCGAAGCTGCCGTCGCGTTGATGCCGCCCCGCGCGCCCCGCGATCTGCGCCATCTCGGGCACGGTCAGCCGGCGCTGGCGGTGGCCGTCGAACTTGCGCAGGCTGGCGAAGGCGACATGCGCGACATCCATGTTGAGCCCCATGCCGATCGCGTCGGTCGCGACCAGATAATCGACCTCGCCGGCCTGGAACATCGCGACCTGCGCGTTGCGCGTGCGCGGCGACAGCGCGCCCATTACCACCGCCGCGCCGCCGCGCAGCCGCCGCAGCATCTCGGCGACGGCGTAGACTTCCTCGGCCGAGAAGGCGACGATCGCCGAGCGCTTGGGCAGCCGTGAGATCTTGGTCGCGCCGGCATAAGAGAGCGTCGAGAAGCGCGGCCGGTTGATGATCTCGGCTTCGGGGACGAGCGATCGCACGATCGGGCGCAGCGCTTCCGAGCCGAGGATCATCGTCTCGTCGCGGCCGCGCGCATGGAGCAGCCGATCGGTGAAGACATGCCCGCGCTCGGGACCGGCGGCGAGTTGCGCCTCATCGAGCGCGACGAACCCGACGTCGCTGGTGTTTGGGTTGGCGCTCCCGGCCTGCCGGCCTTCGCGCAACGGCATCGATTCCGCGGTGCACAGGAACCAGCGCGCCTGCGGCGGAACGATCTTCTCCTCGCCGGTGATGAGCGCGACCTGATGCGCGCCCTTGATCGCGACGACGCGATCGTACACCTCGCGGGCGAGCAGCCGCAGCGGAAAGCCGATCATGCCGCTCGAATGCGCACACATCCGCTCGATCGCGAGATGGGTCTTGCCGGTATTGGTCGGCCCGAGCACCGCAGTGATCGCGCCGGAAGAGATACGCGTCATGATCCGCGCAATGTCGGGCGGAGCCTTTCAAAGCGCAACCGATAATCCGCGCGCGCGGCTGATTGCGGTGCATTCGGCGCGGTCCAGCCTTGTGCGACAACGGTTCGCCGCACCGCGGACTCGCCCCGGCTCGGGTTAATTTGACTTTAGGACATCGGCGCCACAACCCTCGCACCGGGTGCCGGGGGTTTTTGCGCGGCATATCGCATAGGGGCAGCGCGCCTTGTTTCTGCGCAGCGATTCAGATTTGGTGGGCGGCGGCGGCGCAGCGGCGCTGACCTATGCCATGCCCGCGCGCGGTGGCATTGCGGCGGTCGCCGATCGCTTGCGTGACATCGACTGGACCCCTGATCTCGGCGCGCGGATCGGGAGCCTCGACTGGTGTCGCGGCGCCGCGACCTGCCTCGCGCTGTGCACCGTCACCTGGATGCTCGGCCCCAGCCTCAACGCACCGATCATCGGCGCCGCGCCGCCGCCGCTCACTGGGCAGCAATGGGATGAGGCGCGCGCGCAATCGATCGCGCCGCTCGCCTGGGGGGCGGCGACCGGGCGGCGGATGGCGGCGACCGATCTGGTCATGCCGCTGGCCGCGACCCCCGAACGCCCGATCGTCGAACTGACCGCGACCATCGGCAGTGGCGACAGTTTCGGCGGCGTGCTCCAGCGCGCCGGTGTCGGCCGCACCGAAGCCGCGCAGGCGGCCGATCTGGTCGCGCGGGCGATCAGCCTCGGCGATCTCAAACCCGGCACGCGGATCGAGCTCACGCTCGGCCGCCGCCCGACCAAATCGGTGCCGCGTCCGCTCGAACACCTCGCCTTTCGCGCCCGCTTCGATCTCGCGCTGGCGGTCAAGCGCGTCGACGGCGCGCTGACGCTCGACAGGCAGCCGATCGCGATCGACCGCACCCCGCTGCGGGTACGCGGCCGGGTGGGGTCGAGCCTGTACCGGTCGGCGCGTGCCGCGGGCGTTCCGGCGTCGATCGTCGAGACCTATATCAAGGCGCTCGCGACGCGGGTCTCGGTCGGGCGCGATATCGGCGCCGACGACAGGTTCGACCTGATCGTCGAGCGCGAACGGGCGGCAACCGGCGAACAACGGCTGGGGGCGCTCGCCTTTGCCGGGCTCGACCGGCGCGGCAAGGATGTCGCGCTGGTCCGCTGGACGGTCGACGGCCGCGACCAGTGGCTCGACAGCGACGGCAAGGGCGCCCACACCACGCGCGCGGGCGGCTTGCCGGTTGCGGGCCGCATCACCTCGAGCTTCGGCCCGCGCCGGCATCCGATCCTCGGCTATACCAGGATGCACGCCGGCATCGACATCGGCGCGCGCTACGGTGCGCCGATCCACGCGGCCACCGATGGCGTCGTCACCTTCGCCGGGCGCAACGGCGGCTATGGCAATTTCGTGCGGCTGAAGCATAGCGGCGGGCTGACCACGGCTTATGGGCATATGAGCCGGATCACGGTGCGCGTCGGCGCGCATGTCCGCGCCGGGCAGGAAATCGGCAAGGTCGGCTCGACCGGCCTTTCGACCGGCCCGCACGTCCATTACGAAGTGCTCAGGAACGGTCGCCCGGTCAACCCGAACACGCTGTCGATCGCGAGCGTCACGCAGCTTTCGGGGAGCGCGCTTCGGGCGTTCAAGGCGCGGGTCTCGGCGTTGCGCGCGACGGTGCCCGACGCCTGATCGTCAGGCCGCGGGATCGTCGGCGGTGTCCGTGACAGGGCGTCCCTTGAAGCCTTGCGCGACGACATACCATTCGGACGATTCCTTGCGGCTCGCGGGCGGCTTGGCGTGCTTGACGGTGGTGAAGTTGCGCTTGAGCTCGGCGACGAGGCTGCTGTCCGCGCCCCCCGCCAGCACCTTGGCGACGAACGCCCCGCCCGGCCGCAGCACATCCGCAGCGAACCACGCGCCCGCCTCGACCAGTGCCATCGTGCGAAGGTGATCGGTCTGCTGGTGGCCGACGGTATTGGCCGCCATGTCCGACAGCACCAGATCGGGGGGGCCGCCGAGCGCCTCGGTGAGCAGGTCGGGCGCGCGGTGGTCCATGAAATCGAGTTGCAGGATGGTGACGCCGTCGATCGGATCGACGGGCAGCAGGTCGATCCCCACCACCGTGGCCTCGGGGCGCTTGCGCCGCACGACCTGGCTCCAGCCGCCCGGCGCGATGCCGAGGTCGATCACGCGCCGGACGCCCTTGAGCATCCCGAAGCGCTCGTCGAGTTCGATCAGCTTATACGCGGCGCGGCTGCGATAGCCTTCCGCCCTGGCGCGGCGGACATAGGGATCGTTGAGCTGGCGTTCGAGCCAGCGCGTCGATTGCGCGGTGCGCCCGCGCGCGGTTTTCACGCGCTGATGCCCGCCGGGGCCGCCTCGGCTCATGTCATGTCCTTCATCAAGAGTCGTTGCGCATCAGGCGGCGCAAGATGCCTTCGCGAATCCCCCGATCGGCGACGCCGAGCCGCTCGGCCGGCCACAGATCGAGCACCGCTTCGAGAATCGCGCAGCCCGCCACCACCAGATCGGCGCGATCATAGCCGATGCACGCGACGGTGGCGCGTTCATCGAGCGACATACCCGACAGATCGGCGCTGATCTGCCGCATCGCCTCGGCGGGGACGATCAGCCCGTCGATTGCCGAGCGATCGTAACGATCGAGTTTCAGGAACACGCTTGCCAGCGTCGTCACCGTCCCGCTGGTGCCGAGCAGGCGCCGCGAGGTGCCATGCCCATCGGGCAGGCGCGCGGCGAACGGCGCCATCGATTCGGCGACGATCGCACGCATCCGGGCATAGGCGGCGAGCCGGGCGGCCGCGCTGTCGGCCTCGCCGAAATGTTCGGTCAGCGAGACGACGCCCCATGGCGCCGAATGCCAGTCGATCACGCGCGGCATCGGCTCGCTGGTGTCGATCAACACCAATTCGGTCGAGCCGCCGCCGATATCGAACACCAGCGCGGCGCCGTCCCCGGGCTCGATCAGGACATAGCAGCCGAGCATCGCGAGCCGCGCTTCCTCTTCGGGGGAGATGATGTCGAGCAGGATTCCGGTTTCGGCCTCGACGCGCGCGATGAATTCGGCGCCGTTGGCGGCACGGCGGCAGGCCTCCGTTGCCACCGATCGCGCCAAGGTGACGCGGCGGTGGCGCAATTTGTCCGCGCACACCGCGAGCGCGGCGATCGTGCGATCGATCGCGGCGTCGCTGATCCGGCCGGTGCTCGCGAGACCCTCGCCCAGGCGAACGATTCGCGAAAAGGCATCGATGACGGTGAAGCCATCGCCCTGCGCCCGCGCGATCAGCAGGCGGCAATTGTTGGTGCCGAGGTCCAGCGCAGCATAATGCTGCGGGCGCGCGCCATTGGTGCGCATCGGTCTGCCGGACGAGCGGGACGTGCCGCCCCGCTGGTACGGCATGTTGGCGGGTCGATCACCCATGCCGTCACTCACTTCTTATGTTCTTCCGTCGCGGCGCAAGGCGCGCCGTTCGGTGCTTGACGCCGAGGGTAGCGGAACCGCGCCCACCCGGCAAGCGAGCGCCGTGCGTGAAACCCATCGGATGCCGACCATCGCACGACGTGGCCGACTGGGCCCTTGACCCCAGGAAAACCGCCGCCTATTTCGCGCGGCCTGTTGCCCCGTCGTCTAACGGCAAGACTACGGACTCTGACTCCGTCAATCGTGGTTCGAATCCACGCGGGGCATCCAGCCAGCGTTGGATCAGGATGGAAGCGACTCGCGAAGCTCGTTCGCGGCGCCATCGCCTGTGCCGAGCCAACAGCGCCGGACGAAATGTGGCTTTATGCGCGCGCTGCGATATAGCGCGAGTCACGCGAGCGATGGCCCTACCGCGCGCGCATCCGTAGATGCATAGTGTTGATTGGTTGATGGACATAGCACCGAAGCGCAAGCCAACGATCGACGATGTCGCAGCGCTGTCGAGGGTCGCGCGGGTCACCGTCTCGCGCGTCATCAACGGCGAACCTGGCGTTCGCGCCGCGACGCGGCAACGCGTCCTCGATGCGATTGCCCAACTCGGCTACAAGGTCAATGTCCAGGCACGCAACCTTGCCGCGGGCAACAGCCGGCAAATCATGCTGGTCCACGAATCGGATGTCGATGCCGAGCCGAATAGTTATTATTTCTCCGGGCTGGAACTGGGCGCGCTGACGGGCTGTGCACGCCACGGTTATCAGCTCGCTGTACAGGCGATCGACCCGCACAAGGACGGCGGACGACGGCAGATTCAGGAGCAGATCGATAGCGGCCGGTGCGACGGACTGATCCTCACGCCCCCATTCTCAGACCGTTACGATCTCGTCGAAGCGCTGATCGAATTGCACTGTCCGGTTATCTGCATCGCGGCCGGCGCTGCGGTTCGCGCGATCGCCGCGTCGATCGGAATCGACGACGAGCGTGCCGGCTACGATATGGCGCGCCATCTGCTTGCCCTTGGCCACCGGCGGATCGGCTATATTCACGGGATCGAGGGCCATGAGTCCGCCGAAGGCCGCTACGCCGGGTTTGCCCGGGCGCTGCGCGAAATGGGGATATCCCCCGACCCGGAGAGCGTCGCGCGGGGAAACTTCACGTTTCGCTCGGGGATCGACGGCGCCGAGCATATTCTGGCGGGCAGCGGCGTCACCGCGATCATGTGCGCCAATGACGATATGGCCGCGGGCGCGCTGCTGACGTGTCACAAGCGCGGGCTTGCCATACCGGGGGACGTGTCGGTGGTGGGTTTCGATGACACGCCTGTGTCGGATATCGTCTGGCCGCCGCTTACGACGGTACATCAGCCGATCAAGGAAGTGGGCAGGCAGGCCGCGATCGCGCTCATCAAGCACATCGAGGTCGGCGCGGGCGCTGCCGGTTACCGCTACGATTTCATCGCGCATCGGATCGTCGAGCGTCAGTCAGCCGGGCCGCCGAGCCGCCAAGGGTGACGTCTCGCCGGGCCGCGGCATTGCCTTCTTGTCGTGCGCCAAAGGCCAGGTGTGGCGCGGATGCATCGGTTGCGCGCGTCGTTGCGCCGAGGTGCTTTCATGGTTGCGTTGCGGTGCATCCACCTCTATCAATGGAAGCGCTTCCATTGCGATCCTTGGCGCGTAAAGAAGGGTGCACGGAGCCAACGAGTTGGAAAGACAAGCGGTTCTTGGGGGGAGCCGCTCATGGGAGGGGGGTTCGATGGAGAATCGATTCAAACGCGGCGATGCGGACGGCCTTGGTGTCGCGAGCAGATTGTGCCTGACGGCATCCATGCTCGCGCTCGGCGCCACATTGCCGGTGATGGCGTTCGCGCAGGCAGTTCCATCGGCGCAACCCGATACATCGAGTGACGGCCAACAGCCGGATCAGGCGCAGGCTAGCGATCAATCGAATGCGATCGTCGTTACGGGCATTCGCGCGGGTATCCGCGATTCGATCGACATCAAGCGTAATGCGATCTCGATCGTCGAGGCGGTGTCGGCCGAGGACATCGGCAAGCTGCCCGACGTCTCGATCGCCGAATCGATCGCGCGGCTTCCCGGCCTTGCTGCGCAGCGCGTCAACGGCCGCGCGCAGGTCATCTCGATCCGCGGGCTCGCGCCCGATTTCACCACGACGCTGCTCAACGGGCGCCAACAGGCGAGTTCGGGTGACAACCGCGCGGTCGAATTCGACCAATATCCGTCCGAATTGCTCTCCAGCGTGGTCGTCTACAAGACGCCCGACGCCGGCATCGCGGGCATGGGCCTGTCAGGCTCGGCGGACCTGCGCACGGTGCGGCCGCTCGAATTCGGCAAGCGCGCGATCGCGCTCAACCTGCGCGGCGAGATGACCGAGGGCGGCCGGCTCAACCACGACGTCCGCAACTGGGGCTGGCGCGGCAGCGCGAGCTATATCGATCAGCTCGCGAACGACACGATCGGCATCGCGATCGGCTATGCACATCTCGATCAGCCGTCGAAGAACATGCACTACAAGGCCTATGGCTACGAGGCGTTCGGCTTTGCTGTCAGCCCGGACAGCGCCGACGATGCGTTGATCCTCAACGGGCAGGAAGCGTTCGCGACCTCGCGGCTCAACAAGCGCGATGCCGTGATCGGAATCCTCGAATGGAAGCCGTCGGATGCCGTCCACTCGACACTCGACCTCTATTATTCGCATTTCGACCAGAAGGAGACGATGCGCGGTGCGCAATGGTTCTCCAACCCTTATGCCGACGGGCTGACCTTCACCGACGTCTCAAGGGTGGAAAATGGCGGATCGCCGTTCGCCGATGCCGGCACCGCGCACAATGTCGCGCCGATCTTGCGCAACGATTACAACACCCGCACCGACAAGCTCTTTTCGGCGGGGTTGAACAACGAATTCCAGCTCGACGACCGGACCCGGTTCGTCGCCGATCTGTCCTATTCGACCAACGACCGGCGTGAGCAGATTCTGGAAACCTATGCCGGTTACGGCCTCGGCGTTGGCGGGGTTACCCCGGCGACGCCCGATGTCGGCCGGACCTTTGACGATTTCGGCTTCCAGGTCCCCGACGATGGTTTCCCGACCTATTCGAAGGGTCTCGATTACGCCGACGCGACGCAGGTGTCGCTTGGCGATCGCGCGCCCTGGGGCGGATGGGGGCATGATGGCGCGATCCGCTTCCCCGTCGTCAAGGAGAACGTCTGGGCGCTCGATCTGAGCCTCGAGCACAATCTCGACGGCGTCATCAGTGCGATCTCGGCGGGGGTCAATTTCACGCATCGCGACAAGCGCAAGCGCGTCGACGACAATGACGTGTTCCTCAAGAACGGCCGCCAGCAGGTGCTCGTCGATCCGCAATATCTGGTCGATCCGACATCGCTCGATTACGTCGGCTTCGGCGATGTGCTGAGCATCGATCTCGATCGGGCGTTCGACCAATATTATGTCACCGCGCCGATCCGCGACTCCAATTATTTCGACAAGAACTGGGATATCGAGGAGGAGGTCATCACCTTCTTCACGAAGGCCGATATCAATTGGGGCAATCTGCGCGGCAATGTCGGCGTGCAGGTCGTCAGCCAGACGCAGAAATCGACGGGTGTCGTCATCAACGGGCTCGAACCGGGCCAGCCAATCGTCCCGACCAAGGTGTTCAAGCGCGACCAATATGTCGACGTGCTGCCCAGCCTCAACCTCATCTACGATCTCGGCCACGGCCACCGGCTGCGCTTCTCGGCGTCGAAAACGATGGCGCGGCCGCGCATGGACGATCTGCGCGCGAACGTGACGCCCGGCTTCGATGCGATGGTGTGTAGCGCGCAACCCTGCGCACCAGGCACCGTGGTCCATCCCTGGTCGGGCAGCGGCGGCAACCCGCACCTCAAGCCCTGGCGTGCCGAGGCGCTCGACGTCGCCTATGAATGGTACATCAATCCGACGACCTATCTGTCGGTCGCGGGCTTCTACAAGCATCTCAAGACGTACATCTACACCCAGACGCTGCCGTTCGACTTCACGGGTATTCCGCTGCCCGACACGGCATCGGCGATCCCGCCCGGCGTGATCATCGACCCGATCGGCCAGCTCAGCCTGCCGGCCAACGGGAAGGGCGGCAATCTCAAGGGGCTTGAGTTCAGCGGCGCGATCGATTTCGGGACGTTGTGGAAACCCATTGCGGGGCTCGGTTTCCAGGGCAGCCTGTCGCTCACCGAATCGAACCTCAATCCCACCTCGGGCACCGATCCGGTGAAGATCCCCGGCCTGTCGGACGTCGTCTACAACCTCACCGGCTATTACGAACGCGGCGGCTTCCAGGCGCGGATCAGCCAGCGCTATCGCTCGAAGTTCAAGGGCGAGGTGGTGCAATTGTTCGCGACGCGCGGTTTCACCGAGATCCTGCCCGACAAGCAGGTCGACGCGCAGATCGGCTATACCATCCAGAGCGGCACGCTCGAGGGGCTGGGCATCCTGCTTCAGGTCACCAACCTCACCGATTCGCCGTATCGGACGCGGCTGGGGCTCGACAGCGGCGGGACGCACACCGCCGACGGCAAGTCGCTTCTCGAAACCTACGAAAAGTACGGTCGCGAGTATCTGCTCGGGGTGAACTACCGCTTCTGATCGTGCCAATCGGAGCGCCGAATGCGCCGGCGGCTTTCACCGCCGCCGGCGGCTCGGTCGCGCGGGCGATAAGGGATGGGATGAGATGATGAGACGCGCCCTGCTGGTTTCGGCCGTGTCGATGCTATGGCTCGCGGGGTGCGCGCCGCTCGCCGGGCCGGGCCATATGGCGATGCCGACGGCTACGTCGAGCGCCGACTGGCCCGCGCACCACAGCCCGATCGGGCTCGATCCGGCGATCGAAAAGCGCGTGGCGACGATCGTGGCCGGGATGACGCTCGAACAGAAGATCGGCCAGATGACGCAGGCCGATATCCGCTCGATCACGCCTGCGGACGTGAAACGCTATTATGTCGGCGCGGTGCTCAACGGCGGCGGCGCCTGGCCCGGCATGAACAAACATGCGACGCCCGCCGAGTGGGTCGCGTTGTCGGACGCCTATTACACGGCGTCGATGGCGACCGATATGAAGGTGCCCGTGCCGGTGCTCTGGGGCACCGATGCCGTCCACGGCCACAACAATGTGATCGGCGCCACGCTGTTTCCGCACAATATCGGGCTCGGCGCGGCGCACGATCCCGAGTTGATCGCCCGGATCGGCCATGCCACCGCGAAGGCGGTGCGCGCGACCGGTATCAATTGGGCGTTCGCGCCGACGGTGGCGGTAGCCGAGAACCAGCGCTGGGGCCGCAGCTACGAAAGCTGGTCGAGCGATCCAGCCCTCGTCGCGCGCTATGCGGCGGCGGCGGTGCATGGGCTCCAGGGCGATCTCGCGGGCGACGAGCATGTCATCGCGACGGCCAAGCATTTCCTTGGCGATGGCGCCACCTGGCACGGGATCGACCAGGGCGAGAGCCGTATCCCGCGCAAGCAGATGATCGCCGAACAGGCCGCCGGCTATTATGCCGCGCTCGACGCGGGCGTGCAGGCGGTGATGGTCTCGTACAGCAGCTGGAACGACATCGCCGCGGGCACGGATTACGGCAAGATGCACGCCAGCCACACGTTGCTGACCGATGTCCTCAAGAGCCGGCTCGGCTTCGACGGCATCGTCGTCTCCGATTGGAACGCGATCGAACAGGTGCCGGGCTGCACCGTCGATCACTGCCCGCAGGCGATCAATGCCGGGATCGACATGGTGATGGTTTCCGACAAATGGCAGCCGTTCATCGCCAATACCGTCGCCGATGTGCGTGCGGGGCGGATCGCGATGGCGCGCATCGACGATGCGGTGACACGCATCCTGCGCGTCAAGCTGCGCACGGGGCTGTTCGATCGCGCGCCCTCGGCCGGCCGGTACAGCGGCAAGGCCGATGCGCTTCAGGCACGCGCATTGGCACGCGAGGCGGTGCGCAAATCGGCGGTGCTGCTCAAGAACGATGGCGCCGTGTTGCCGCTCGCGCGCAAGGGGCGGCTGCTCGTCGTCGGCAAAAGTGCGGACAGCTTCGCCGATCAGTCGGGGGGGTGGTCGATCACTTGGCAAGGCACCGACACCACCAATGCCGATTTCACGACCGGCGAGACGCTGCTGGGTGCGTTGCGCGCAGCCTGGGGCGCGGATAACGTCGTTTATTCGCCCGACGGCAGCGGGGTCGATCCGTCGCAATTCGCCGCGGTCGTCGCGGTCATCGGCGAACATCCCTATGCCGAATATACCGGCGACATCCGCTATCCCGCGACGATGCAGCACAGCGCGCGCTATCCCGAGGATCTCGCGGTGCTCCGGCGGGTCTCGGGCAAGGGCGCGCCGGTGGTGTCGGTCTTCTATTCGGGGCGTACCGTCTACGCGAACGACCTCATCAACCTCTCCGACGCGTTCGTCGCGGCCTTCCTTCCGGGCAGCGAGGGGGGCGGCATTGCCGATCTGATCCTGCGCAAGGCCGATGGCGCGATCGACGCGAATTTCAGCGGGCGGCTCTCGTTCGCCTGGCCCGGCTCGGCGTGCTCGATCGGTGACGGGCCAGGCATGGCGGTTCAGTTTCCGCGCGGCTATGGTTTGCGTTATGGAGAGGGGCGGCGCACCGGCGTGCTGCCGTTCGCCGCCGCGCCGGATGGCTGCGCGACGGCGGCGCATTGACGCCGGCGGTGGGGCGGTGATGAAGCAGCTCGAACGGATATTGATCGTCGGCGGCGGCTCCGCGGGATGGATGGCGGCAGCGTTGCTGTCGAAGCTGTTCCAGGGCCTGTATACGATCGAGCTTATCGAATCGGAGGAGATCGGCACCGTCGGCGTCGGCGAAGCGACGATCCCGGCGATCAGGAAGTATAACGAGCTGCTGGGCCTCGACGAACACGAGTTCCTGAAACAGACGCAGGGCACCTACAAGCTCGGGGTCCAGTTCAACGGCTGGCTCGGCGACGGCACGAGCTACATGCACGGCTTCGGCGTCATCGGCCAGGATCTCGAATGGCTGCGCTGCCACCAATTCTGGCTCAAGATGAACAGCCTCGGCCGGGCGCAGGATTTCGCGGGCTTCTCGATCAACACCGCCGCCGCGCTTCAGAACAAGTTCCTGCGTGCCAGCCCCGATCATCCCGAATCGCCGCTCGCGCATATCGCGCACGCCTATCAGTTCGACGCGACCAGCTATGCCCGCTTCCTGAAAGGCTATGCTCAGCAACGCGGCGTCATCCGGCGCGAAGGGCGGATCGTCGATGTGACGCTGCGCAGCGATGGTTTCGTCGATTCGGTGACGATGGCCGACGGCACGGTCGTCACGGCGGATTTCTTCATCGATTGCTCGGGGTTTCGCGGGCTCATCATCGAACAGGCGATGCAGACCGGTTTCGACGATTGGTCGCACTGGCTGCCGTGCGATCGCGCGATCGCGGTGGCAAGCGGACGCGCCCGCAATTTCACGCCCTATACGATGGCGACCGCCCGGCCCGCCGGCTGGCAGTGGCGGATTCCGCTCCAGCATCGCACGGGCAACGGCCATGTCTATTCCAGCCAATATATGGACGATGACGAGGCCGAGCGGATCCTGCTTGCCAATCTCGACGAGCCGCAGCGCGGCGACCCCAAGCGGCTGCGCTTCAAGGCGGGCAAAAGACGCAAGGCGTGGAACCGCAACTGCCTTGCGCTCGGGCTTGCCGGCGGGTTCATCGAACCGCTCGAATCGACGAGCCTCCACCTCGTCCAGTCGGCGCTGATCCGGCTCGTCCGGCTGCTGCCCGACGCCGGTTTCGATGCCGCCGGCGTCGATGAGTTCAATCGCCAGTCGGACTTTGAATATGAACGCATCCGCGATTTCATCGTCCTCCATTACAAGGCGACGAAGCGCGACGACACGCCGTTCTGGCGCTATTGCCGCGACATGGAGGTGCCCGCGACGCTCCAGCGCAAGATCGATCTGTTCGCCGCCAACGGGCGCATCTTCCGCGAGGATGAGGAATTGTTCGCCGAGGAAAGCTGGATTCAGGTGTTTCTCGGACAAGGCATCGTTCCGCGCGGTTACGACCCGCTGGTCGACATCAAGAGCGAGGAGGAGATCGCGCGCTATCTCGGCAATATCGAGCAGGTAATCGGCAAATGTGTCGCGGTGATGCCGAGCCACGAGGAATATATCGCACGCATGTGCCCCGCAGCGCCGGGCTGAAGAGCGATGGCGGCCGCCAGCCGGTTCTCTCCTTTGCGGAAGCGTTTGGGCATCGCCGGTGCGGATCGAGTCTATGGTGGTGCGCTGGCGGCGCCCGTCGATAGCGCTCCGGCATGACGGCGTCGAAAACCCATGTCGAGGCGATCGGCAAAGAAGGTCAACCGATCGTCATCATCGATGGCTTTGCGCCGCATCCCGATCGCCTCGTCGCGGCGAGCCGGACGCTCGATTTCGCTCCCTACGGAACCTTCTATCCGGGGGTGCGGGCGCCGGTGCAGCAAGGCTATTTCGAGGGGCTCGATATTGTGCTCCCGCCGATTCTGCGCAACGTGTTCGGCGCGACCGAGCATGTCGCGTTCCGCCGGGCGCTGTATTCGCTCGTGACCACGCCGCCGCACGCGCTCAGCCTTGCGCAGCGGATCCCGCATATCGACGACGTCGAGGAGGGGATGATCGCGATCCTGCACTATCTCGGCCACGAGGATCTTGGCGGGACGAGCTTTTACCGCCATCGCAGCACCGGCTTCGAGACGATCAATGCCATGCGCCATCGTCGCTACCTCGACGCGTTGCGCGACGATTTTGCGCGTCTGGGTGAGCCCGCCGCCGCCTATATCGATGGCGATACGCCGATATTCGAACGCATCGCCACCGTCCGCCCGCGCTACAATCGTGCGGTGATATACCGCAGCAGCCTGCTTCATTGTGCCAGCCTGCCCAACGACGTGACGCTTTCCGCCGACATCGACTCGGGCCGCCTGACGGTTGCCAGCTTTCTCATCGCGCGATGATGCGCTCCACCAAGCGAGGAAACGACATGCCCATCCGACCGATCCTCTTTTGTGCGGCGTTGCTTCTCGCGGGCTGCGCGACGGTGAAGCCTCCTATGGCGACCGACAGCGTCTCGGTGTGGCTGACCACGCCCGATCAGGCGGCGTTGCTTGCTGCGCAGCCGCCGCTCGAATGGCAGGAGGGGGCCGCGACCGGGGCGGGGGTGACAGTCGATGCCACGACCCGTTTCCAGCCGATCGTCGGTTTCGGGGCGGCGATCAGCGATGCCTCGGCCTATCTCATCCAGCGCAAGCTTGATCCCGCGCAGCGTGCCGCGCTGCTCGGCGACTTGTTCGGCCCTGCCCCCGGTCTGTCGCTGTCGTTCACCCGCCTCACGATCGGTGCCTCCGATTTCTCGAGTCACCATTATAGCTATGACGATATGCCAAAGGGCGAGACCGATCCGGCGCTTGCCCATTTTTCGATCGCGCCCGCACGCGTCGATGTGCTGCCGACCGCACGTGCCGCGCTGGCGATCAACCCCGACCTCAAGGTGATGGCGACGCCGTGGAGCCCGCCGGGGTGGATGAAGACGACCGATTCGCTCATCACCGGGACGCTCCGCGAACAGGCATATGGTCCGTTTGCCGCCTATCTTGCCCGTACGGTGCAAGCCTTCGCGGCCGAAGGCGTGCCGGTCGATTATCTCAGCCTCCAGAACGAGCCCGATTTCGAGCCCGATAGCTATCCGGGCATGCGACTGAGCGCGGCGCAGCGCGCCGAGATCGTGGCCGATCATGTCGGCCCGACATTCGCTGCGATGGGGCTGAAAACCCGGATTCTCGAATGGGATCACAATTGGGATCAGCCGCAGCAGCCGACCGAGATGCTCGCGCATCCAGGTGCCGCGCGCTACGTCGATGGGGTCGCCTGGCATTGCTACAACGGCACGGTCGACGCGCAGAGCGTCGTGCATGATCGCTTCCCCGACAAGGCGGTGTTTTTCACCGAATGCTCAGGCGGCGAATGGTCGCCGGGTTGGGCCGAGGCATGGCCGTGGATGATGCGCAACCTCATCATCGGCACGACGCGGCACTGGGCGCGCGGCGTCTTGTTGTGGAACCTCGCGCTCGACGAAAAATACGGGCCGCATCTCGGCGGTTGCGGCGATTGCCGCGGCGTCGTCACCATCGACAGCAAGAGCGGGGCGGTCACGCGAAACCCCGAATATTATGCGCTCGGTCATGTCAGCCGCTTCGTGCGCCCCGGTGCCCGCCGCATCGCCTCGACAAGCACCGATCCCGACATCGAAAGCGTCGCCTTCGTCAATCCAGACGGCGCCCGCGTGCTTGTGGTGTTCAATGGCGGTGCGGCACCTGAGACCGTCTCGATCGTCGTTGGCGGCCGCCATGCGCCCTATCGCCTGGCGGCGAACGCCGCCGCTACCTTCGTGTGGCGCGGCGCACGGTAACGATCATGCGCCGGCGCAACATGGCGGCGTTTGCGACGGTCACCACGCTGTTCTTTGCGTGGGGGTTCATTTCGTCGAACAACGATCCGCTGCTGGTATCGCTGCGCCTGATTTTTGACCTCAGCTATACCGAGGCCTTCGTCACGCAGATCGTCTTTTCGGTGGCGTTCGGGCTGATGTCGCTGCCGGCGGCGGCGATCAGCAACCGGATCGGGCCGGTCAACACCGTTCTGGCGGCGCTGGTGACGATGATCGCGGGCTGCCTGCTGCTGTGGCCGGCGGCGGTGGCGGATGCCTATATCCCCATCCTCGCGGCACTTTTCGTGCTTGCGATCGGGATTACCGTGCTTCAGGTCGCGAGCAATCCGCTCGCCGCCGCGCTCGGCAGCGCCGAATCGAGCCATTTCCGGCTCACGCTCGCGCAGGCGCTCAATTCGCTGGGGGTCGTCGTGGGCGCCAATTACGGCGCGCGGCTGTTGCTCGGCCGGGAAGCGGCACGCCATACGCAACCGGGGACGTTCGATGCCGCCAGCCGTGCGCGCGGGCTTGGCGATATCGTCGAGGCTTATGCCTTCATCGCGATGGCGCTGGCGGTGCTGTTCATCTTCATCTGGTGCCAGCGGCACAGGATCGAGATGGCGATAACCGGCGGCGGCGTCGCACGATCCGAAGGGTCGGTTCTGGGGGCGTTCAAATCGCGCTGGGCGGTGTTCGGCGCGATCACGATCGGCCTTTATGTCGGCGCGGAAGTATCGGTTGGCGGCATCATGATCAACTTCCTCGGCCAATCGTCCACGCTGGGCCTGCCGTTTGCGCAAGGCGCGCGCTACCTTGCCTATTTCTATTGGGGCGGCGCGCTCGTGGGGCGCTTCGTCGGCAGCTATGCGCTCACGCGGGTGCCCGCCGCGCGGCTGCTCGCGGGCTGCGGGCTGGCGGCGGCCGGCCTGTGCGGGCTCGTGGTCCTCGCGACGGGGCCGATCGCCGGATATGCCGCACTTGCGATCGGGCTCTTCAATTCGATCATGTTTCCAACGATCTTCTCGTTGACGCTCGAACGCGCCGCCGTGTCGCGATCATCGGTGTCGGGGTTGTTGTTTCTCGCGACATCGGCCGGCGCGGTGTTGCCGATCCTCGTCGGGATGATGGCCGACACGGCGGGGCTGGGCCTTGCTTTCGCCGTTCCGCTGGTCGGCTATGCGTTGATCACGGCCTTTGCGGTCACCGCTGGCGCGGGCGGAAACCGTCTCAGGTGTCGAGGCTCTTCACTGCCTGTTCCAGCACATCCTTCGACAGGCCCGGCGTCGCGATGATCCGTTCGAGCTCGGCGCGCATCAATTGGGCGCGGGGCTCGTCGACACGCCGCCAGCGGCCGAGCGGGGGGAGCAGCCGGGCTCCGGTCTGCGGGTTGAGCTTGTCGAGCGCGATCAACTGGTCGGCGATGAAGCGATAGCCGCGCCCCGAACCATGGTGGAACGCCCGTTGGTTGACTGCGAACGCGCCGAGCAGCGCGCGCGCGCGATTGGGATTGGCGAGGGTGAAATCGGGGTGGCGCGCCAGATCCTCGACCATCGCCACGGTGTCGTCGCGCGTCGACAGCGCCTGGGTCGAAAACCATTTGTCGAGCACCAGCGCGTTCTGAGAATAGCGGTTGTAGAAGATGTCGAGCGCGGCGACGCGCGCGTCCGACGTGCCACCCGCAAGCGTCGTCAGCGCGGCCTGCCGGTCGGTCATATTGTCGGTCCCCTCGAACTGCGCGAAGGCGAGCGCGGCGCCCGCCTGCGGATCGGCGGCGGCGATATAATCGAGCGCGACGTTGCGCAGCCGGCGGCGGCCCTTGGCGGCGGGGGTGTAGACATAATGTGCGGCGGCATGGTCGGCATAGGCCGCGCGCCACAGCGGCTCGAGCGCGGTGCCGAGATCGCGGCGCAGCGCGGCGCGCGCGCGGAACACCGCCTCGGGATCGACGACCGCAAGCTGGTCGCCGATGAAATTTTCCGACGGCAGCAACACCGCCTCGCCGACAAAGGCGGGCTCAAGCGTGGCATCGGCCAGCGTCTGGCGGACCGCCGCGATCACCGAGTCGTGATCGGCGCGGCCGTGGCGCACGGCGGCGACCAGCGTGTCGAGCATGAGTTGCTGCATCGCTTCGTAGCGTGCGAACGGATCGTCATCATGCGCCGACAGCAACGCGAGATCGGCGGCACTGCGGCTCGATTCGACGATGACGGGGGCGGAGAAACCGCGGTTGATCGACAGGACAGGGCGCTCGGCAAGCGCCTCGAACACGATCTCCGCGGCGGGTGAATCGAGCAGGATCAACCGTTCGTCGGTGAGCGGCTGGCCGGTCTCGGCGCCGAACAGCCGGAGCCGGAGCGGTAGCACCATCGCCTGTTTGTCGGGCTGGCCGGGGGTCGCGGGGACGTGCTGCTGCAAGGCGAGCGTCGCGCGACCGCCGTCGGGCGCAGGGGCAAGCTCGGCGACGACCCGCGGGGTGCCTGCCTGACGGTACCAGAGCCGGAATTGCGCGAGATCGACACCGCCCGCCTGCTCCATGCAATCGACGAAATCGTCGCAGGTCGCCGCGGTGCCGTCGAACCGGTCGAAATAGAGATCGGTCGCGGCGCGAAAGCGCTCGGGGCCGAGGATCGTCGCCATCATGCGGATGACTTCGGCGCCCTTGTTGTAGATCGTCGCGGTGTAGAAATTGGCGATCTCAAGATAGGCGTCGGGGCGGATCGGGTGCGCGAGCGGCCCTGCATCCTCGGGGAATTGCGCCGCGCGCAACACGCGCACATCCTCGATCCGCTTGACCGCCGCCGAGCCCTGATCGGCCGAGAAGCTCTGGTCGCGATAGACGGTGAAGCCTTCCTTCAGCGAGAGCTGGAACCAGTCGCGGCAGGTGACGCGGTTGCCCGACCAATTGTGAAAATATTCGTGCGCGACGACGCCCGCGATCGCATCGTAATCCTGGTCGGTCGCGGTATCGGGATCGGCGAGGATGTAGCGCGAGTTGAAGATGTTGAGACCCTTGTTCTCCATCGCGCCGAAGTTGAAATCGTCGACCGCGACGATGTTGAAGGCGTCGAGATCATAGTTGCGGCCATAGACGGCTTCGTCCCACGCCATCGCGGCCTGGAGCGCGTCGAGCGCATGGCCGGTCTTGGGCAGATCGGCCTCGCGCACCCAGATCGCGAGCGCGACCTCGCGGCCCGACTGCGTGGTGAAGGTGGCGCGGTTGGGCACGAGATCGCCCGCCACCAGCGCGAACAGATACGATGGCTTGGGGAAGGGATCGTGCCATTCGGCCCAGTGCCGGCCGTCCTCCAGATCGCCCGAGGCGATCGGATCGCCATTGGCGAGCAGCACCGGATAGCGCGCCTTGTCCGCCGTCATCCGCACCGTGTAGCGTGCGAGCACGTCGGGCCGATCGGGGAAATAGGTGATGCGGCGGAAACCTTCGGCCTCGCATTGCGTGCACAGCAGCCCTCCGCTCGCATAGAGCCCCATCAATTGCGTGTTGCGCGCGGGCGCGATCACGACCTCGGTTTCGATCGTGTGGGCGTCTCCCTCCAGCGGGACGACCAGCGTCGCGCCGTCGAGCCGCCAATCGTTGATCGCGACGCCATCGACCGTCACCGACAGCGGCACCTGCCCGGCGCCGTCGAGCTTCAGCGGGCGATCGTGCGCGCCCGCGCGCGTCACCGTCAGCGTAGCGCGCACACGCGTTTCGGCCGCGTCGAGATCGAAATCGAGGGCCAGTTCAGGGACGTGCCAATCGGGCGGCTGATAGGCCTCGCGGCGGGTGACGGCGGGCAAAGCGGGCGTGTTCTGGGTGTCGAGCATCATGGTTACCTACATGGTGACGCCTGCCGGGCGCCATCCTTTTTGGTGGGCACCGCGCACGCGTTTCGACAAGCCCGGGGCAAACGGGGTAGGAGCGTGGCATGCCTCGCCTTATGATCTTCGGCTTCGGCTATACCGCCGCCCACCTCGCCGCGCGGCTGCGCGCACGGGGCTGGCAGGTGATCGGCACGACGCGCGATGGGCGCGGCGATACGATCGCGTTCGGGGATGAGGATCGCGTGCGTGCCGAGATCGCGGCGGCGACGCATCTGCTGTCGTCGGTGCCGCCTGCGGGGGGCGGTGATCCGGTGCTCCTCCTTTATGGTGCCGCGCTGCACGCGCATCGCGGCTGGTGCGGCTATCTTTCCTCGACCGGCGTGTACGGCGATGCCGGCGGCGCATGGGTCGACGAGAGTGCGGCCATCGGCACCGGACGACGCAGCGCGCGGGCCGAGGCCGATGCGGCGTGGCTCGCGCTGGGTGCGCGCGTGTTCCGGCTGCCGGGCATTTACGGCCCCGGCCGGTCGCCGCTCGATCGGGTGCGTGCAGGCACAGCGCATCGCGTGGACGCGCCCGGCCAGGTGTTCAGCCGCATCCATGTCGAGGACATCGCGCGCGGTGTGATCGCGGGGGTCGATGCGCCGGCGGGCGCCTATAACCTCGCCGACGATCTGCCCGCGCCGCAAAACGATGTGTTGGCCTTCGCCGCGCGGTTGCTCGGCGTCGCGCCGCCCGATGTCGTTCCGCTCGACCGATTGTCGCCGGCGGCGCGGGGTTTCTATGCCGAGAACCGCCGCGTCGCGACGGGCAAGGCGAAACGCGTGCTCGGCTGGGCGCCCGTCTTTGTCGATTACCGTGCGGGCCTGCGCGCTCTCAACGCGACCACCAGCCCGATCAGCGTCAGTACGCCGCCGCCGAGCGCGAGCGGGGTCCAGCGATAGCCCTCGAAGGCGGTTGAGAACAGCATCGCGATCACCGGGATGAGCACGCTCGAATAGGCCGCCTTGACGGGACCGATCACGCGGATGATGCCGAAATAGAGCTTGAAGGCGAACGCGGTCGCGAGCACGCCGAGATAGAGGATGCCCACGATATAGCCGAGCCGCAGCTCGATCACCGGCGGCCCCGCCATCGTCCACGCCAGCGCGCCGTCCAGCGCCGCGCCGATCAGCATCGCCATCGCGAGCATCGCCACCATCGGATAGGCACGCGCGGTTTCGGTCGCCTGCAGCACGTTGGCGACCGAGGCGCCGAACAGCGCCACCATGGTGAAGCCGATCCCGATCAGCGCTTCGTCGACCCCGCTGGGATCGACGCGGGCTTCGTGGAGGAACAGCAGCGTGACCCCCGCCATCGCGATCCCCGATCCGATCAGCAATTGGCGCCCCAGCCGTTGGCCGAGAAACACCCGGCCCATGATCGCATTGGGGACGATCAGCAGCGCGAACAGCACCGCGACCAGCCCCGAGGTGATATGCTCCTCGGCGCGGTAGACGAAATTGTAGTTGATGCAGAACTGGCTGAGCGCCAGCGCGATCGCGAAACCCCAGCCGCGCGCATCGAAATCGAACCGTTCGCCGCGGATCAGCGCCCAGACCAGCATCGTCAGCCCGGCAGCGATAAAGCGATAGGTGACCGACCAACTCGCCGGCACGACCGCGAGCTGATCGGCGATCACGATCCACGTCGCGCCCCACAAAAGCGTGACGATGCCGAACGGAATCAGGATCGCGAGCCGGGTCGATTGGGGACGTGCGGGGGCTGCCGGCGTGGGGGTGGGGGCGGGCGGCACCGGTTCGCGATCGGTTCGATCCAGGCGGAACACTGATTTTCCTTTGCTCGGCCCGCGGGGCGCGGTGCACCGGTCGGGAGGATGGGATGTAGGGTGTCGTGTCGCTTTCGCGAACCACCCTTCTCCTTATGCGGTCACAAGCTGGGGTGATGGGCCGAGCGCGGTGATCGCCTGCGCCAGCGGCCGGATCGCGGCGTCGCTCTGGTCCCACGACACCACCAGCCGCACCTCGCCCGGCGCCCAATCGTAGAAATCGAACCCCAGCGCGCGCAGGCTGGCGGCCTCGGCGGGGGTCATCCGCAGGAACACCTCATTGGCCTCGACCGGATAGACGAGGCGATCGGGCGCGGCGGCGGCGAGCAGTGCCGCGCCGGCATTGGCGGCGGCGGCATTGGCGCGCCACACATCGCCATCGAGCATCGCGAGGATCTGCGCGGCGAGATAGCGACCCTTCGATAAGAGCAGCCCCGCGCGCTTGCGGCGATAGAGCGTCGCTTCGGCGAGCGCGGTATCGAAGAAGATCAGCGCCTCGGCCGACATGCCGCCATTCTTGACGAAGCCGAACGACAAGGCCGTAACGCCCGCGCGCCACGTCAGCTCGGCGGGCGTGCAGCCGAGATGCGCGAGCGCGTTCGCAAAACGCGCGCCATCCATGTGCAGCCCGAGCCCGTGCCGGGTGCACAGCGCGCCGATCGCAGCGACCTCGGCGGGAGTATAGGCCAGCCCGTATTCGGTCGCGTTGGTGATCGAGACGGCGTGCGGCTGCGCCTGATGAACGTCGTCGCGCACGCCATCGAGCGCGGCCTTGATCGTCGCGGGGGTCAGCTTGGCGCCGGGGCCATCGGCGAGCCGCAGCTTGGCGCCGTGGGTGTAGAATTCGGGCGCGCCGCATTCGTCATTCTCGATATGCGCGTCGCGGTGGCAGATGACGCTGCCGTGCGGCGGGCACAACGCCGCGAGCGCGAGGCAATTGGCCGCGGTACCGCTGGGCACCCACAAGGCGCGGACCTGGGTGTCGAACAGCGCCGAAAAGCGGTCGTCGAGCTGCGCGCTCCAGCGGTCGCCGTCATAGGCGGTGTCGAGCGTGTTGGCCGCCGCCATCGCGGCGAGCACCGGCGGGCAGACGGGGGCGGCGTTGTCGGAGAAGAAACGCATGGCCGGGGATGTGCGGCCACGCGGCGCGCGCGTCAACCGGTCGCCACGTGCACCGGGGACGGACGCCCGAAAATTATTGTGCTGGCCCCGTGCCTTCCTCGGGCCGCCGCGCGCGGTCGCGCACCGGTGGCGGCGGGGGCGGGGTGGGCGTCAGCTCGATCCGCCCGTCCCCGCCGATCGAAAGGTTGAGCCCGACGTCGCCGATCTGGCCCTGAATTTGCGCGGTAGGCGGCACGAGATCGATCGTCGCGTCGATCAGATTGCCGACCGGGTCTTGCTCTTCCTCGGCGAGCACCGGCGCGGGGGGTGCGGCCGGCCGGCCGACGCCAAGCGCGTCGCCCATGAAGTCGCGCCAGATGCCCGCCGGCACGCCGCCGCCATGCAGCCCCGGATTGGGCGAATTATCGTCATTGCCCACCCACACGCCGGTGACGAGCCCGTCGGCAAAGCCCACGAACCAGGCATCGCGATTGTCCTGCGTGGTGCCCGTCTTGCCGAAGGTGTCGACCGCGAGCTGCGCGTTGCGGCTGGTACCGTGATCGACCGAGGCTCGCAGCAATGTAAGCATCTGGCGCCGGGTTTTTTCGGGCAGCTCGCTCTGCCCGCCGGTCAGCCGTTCGATCCAGCCCTTCGCCCGCGTATCGGCGATGCCGCGCGCCGATACCGGATAGGCGCCCGCGGCGATCGCGGCGAACGCCGAGGTCAGTTCGAGCACCGAGACATTGGCGGTGCCGAGCGCGATCGTCGCCTCGTTGGGGATCGGGGTCGAGATACCGAGATCGCGCGCCGCGCGGATCACGTTCCTGACGCCCACGTCCTGCGTCAGCCGCGCGGCGGCGACGTTGGAGGAGATCGCGAACGCGGTGCGCAAGGGAATCTCGCCGCGATATTTGCCGTTGTCGTTCTTGGGCGACCAGTCGGCGATCGTGATCGGCTCGTCGGCGACCAAGCTATCGGGCGTCATCCCGTAACGCAGCGCGGCGAGGTAGACGAATAGCTTGAAGGTCGATCCCGGCTGGCGGCGCGCCTGCGTGGCGCGGTTGAACGGGCTGTCGGCATAGGATTTGCCGCCGACCATCGCGACCACGCTGCCGTCGGGCTTCATCGCCACCAGCGCGACCTGCGCCTGGCGCAGCCCGGCGCGGCGCACCGCGCGTTCGGCGGCGCGTTGCAGCCGCATGTCGAGCGTGGTGCGCACCGTCATCTCGGCGCGGACCTCGCCGGCATTGTCGCGCGCGGCGGGCAGCACCCAATCGGCGAAATAGGTGCCGTTGGGAAGCTGGGGGGTCTTTTCGACGCTGAGCACCGCGGGCCTCGCGGCCTGCGCCTCGGCAGGGGTGATGAACCCGGCGGCCTCCATCGCGCCCACCACCAGTTTCTGCCGCGCGCGCGCGCCGGCGAGGTTGCCGGTGGGGGCCAGCCGCGACGGCGCCTTGACCAGCCCCGCGAGCATCGCCGCCTGCGCGATCGTCAGATCCTTGGCGTCGCGGCTGAAATAATGGTGCGCGGCGGCGTCGAGCCCGTAGACATTGTCGCCGAAATAGACGTTCGACAGATAGCGCGACAGGATCTCGTTCTTGGTCAGCCACGCCTCGAGCCAGAACGAGATCAGCGCCTCGCGCAGCTTGCGCCCGGCGTTGCGATCCGAATCGAGAAAGGCGTTCTTGGCGAGCTGCTGGGTGATCGTGCTGCCGCCCTCGACCACGCCGCCAGCCATGAAATTGTGGATCGCCGCGCGCGCGATGCCGCGCGGGTCGATCCCCCAATGGCTGTAGAAGCGCCGGTCCTCGATCGCAAGAAAGGCCTCGCTGACGTGCGGCGGCAAGGCCTCGGCATCGACCGGGTCGCCGATGATCGACCCGCGCCGTGCGATCGGGGTGCCGTCCTCCGCCAGCAGCGTGATCGAGGGCGGGGTGGGCGGTTCGAGCGATTTGGAAAGCGGCGCGGTGATCGCGAGCCAGGCGATCAGCAGCACGAGCACGATGATGCCGACGCCCAGCCCACGCATGATCCACCGGCCCCAGCGGATACGGCGCGGGCGCGCGGCGATATCGTCCGCGGCGTCATCGACATCGGCGTCGAACGGCCAGAAATCGGGATCGGCAAACGCGGCGGGATCGGCCTCGCGATCGGCTTCAAGCGCCTCGCCGGGGCGTCGGGGATAGGGCGGATAAGGATCGTCGCGCATGTCGGGTCGGTACAGTCCCCACCATCAGGCGGATAGCTGTATTACTATGCTAAAACAGCGTTTGCAATCCGCGTATCGGCCTGAAAGCCGATCCTGTACAGCATCGCGACGGCCGCGCCACCGAAATCGCGGCGGCTGGGGATCGCCGCCATTGAGGCGCGGCGCCGGGCGGGCTATCGCGGTCGCCGTCGCTGCGCACCCGAAGGACCATGATGCCCGATCATACCGCCTCCACCCGCCCGCTCGTCGTCGGCATCGGCGGGGTGATCGGCGGGACTTCCTCGACCGAGCGCGCGCTGGCGATCGCGCTCGACGCGGCGGCTGAGGAGGGGTTTCGCACCCGGATGTTCGGCGGTGAGGATATGGCGCGGTTGCCGCTCTACAACCCGCGCGCAACGACGCGGACCGACGACGAGCGCGCGTTCGTCGATGCGGTGCGCGATGCCTCGGCGATGATCATCGCCAGCCCCGGCTATCACGGCAGCATCTCGGGCGTGGTCAAGAACGCGCTCGATCTGCTTCAGGAAACCGCGCGCGACGAACGCCCCTATCTCGCCGACATGCCGGTCGGGCTGATCACCACCGCGCACGGCTGGCAGGCGACCGGCAGCACGATCGCGGCGTTGCGCTCGATCGTCCATGCGCTGCGCGGGTGGCCGACGCCGTTCGCCGCCGCGATCAACGTGCGCGCGACCTCGTTCGGCGATGACGGCGTGTGCAGCGATCCGGCGGTGCACGAGCAATTGGTGCTGATCGGGCGGCAGGTCGCGCGCTTCGCCCCGCTTGCGGGGGCGCGCTGACCCGGCGCCGCGCGTCGGCGCGAAATCGGATGCGGCGGCGCTGAAATCCGCCGATTGGGTTGGCACGCGCGCCCACACGCGGCTATGCTCGGGCGTTTCACACACCAAAGACGGGATCGGTCATGGATAACGGTATCGGCGCGCCTGACGCGATCGGCGCGATCACCGCGACGCAATTCGTGCTGGTCGCCGTGTTCGTGCTCGTGCTGCTGGTGGCGGTCGCCATCTGGCTGGGGGCGAAGCGCCGCCGTGCCGAGCGTCGCGCGCAGGAAGAAGCCCATGCGCGCCGCGAGGCCGCCGCCGCGCCGCCGTCGGTCGCGGAGACGCCCCGCGTCCGCGCGGTGCCGCCAGTGGCGCCCCCGCCACCCCCGCTCGGGGCCGACGAACCGATCCCGGCAAGCGCGCCGCTGGCGGCCAACCCCGCCGCGCAAGCCGCCGATGGGCGGGTCGTGCCGGCTGCCGAGGTCGAACCCGAGCCCGAACCCGAACCTGCGTCGGTTGCGACGCCCGAGCCGAAGCCCGTTCCCGCGCCAGCACCTGCACCGGCACCAGCGCCAGAGCCCGCCGCTGCGCCAGCCGAGGATCTGGCGGCGGTGCCGGTGACGACGATCAAGGGGCTTGGCCCCAAGGTTGCCGAGCGGCTGGCCGAGCACGGCATCACCCGCGTCGATCAACTCGCGGCGCTGTCCGAGGCGGAGGCGACCGCGCTCGATGCGCGGCTGGGCAATTTCACCGGGCGGATGAAGCGCGACCGCTGGCTCGAACAGGCGCGCCTGCTCGCCGCGGGCGATCGCGCCGCGTTCGAGGCGACCTTCGGCAAATTGGGATAAAGGCCCCGGCCCGCGCGGGCGGCAGCCGGTCAGGCGGTCGCCGCCTCGCGGGCCTTGCGCTGTTCCTCTTCCTCGGCGAGTTCGAGCGCGATGGCGTCGATCCGCCGCAGCATCGCGACGAAGCGCTCGCTCTCCTCGGGCGCGAAATGCGCGAAGATCCGTTGCTCGATCCCGAGCGCCTTGGGGGCAATCGTGGCGTGGAGCGTGCGCCCCGCTTCGGTCAGCACGAGATGATGCGAGCGGCGGTCGCCTTCGTTGGCGAGCCGGTCGAGCAGCCCACGGTTGACGAGCGCGATCGCGGCGCGGCTCACCGTCACCTTGTCCATCCGCGTGCGCTGGCAAATCTCGCCCTGCGTGATCCCGCCGGTTTCGGCGATCACCGCGACCAGCCGCCATTCGGGGATCGTGAGCCCGAACAGCGCATCATAGGTGCGCGCGATCAGGTCGCTCACCAGATTCGAGGTGAACGACATCCGATAGGGGATGAAATGATCGAGGGCGAGCGCCCGGCTGCCGCCTTTGAGAGACATGGCGGCGACCCTAGCGGTTGACACTCATTTATCAATCGCCGAGAATTAGTATCAACAGATACTATTTTTCGGGAAGCGATCCATGACCCCCCCTGCCAATCCGCTCGGCCTCGACGGCTTCGAATTCTGCGAATTCACCTCGCCCGATCCCGATACGCTCGCGCAGCAATTCGAGGCGCTGGGCTTCGTCGTCAGCCACAAACACCCCACCAAAAATGTCGTCCGCTACAAACAGGGCCATATCAATCTGCTGCTCAACCGCGAGCAGAGCGGCCACGCGGCCGATTTCCGTGCCGAGCACGGCCCCTCGGCGACCAGCATGGCGTTTCGCGTCGCCGATCCCCAGGCAGCCTATGCCCATGCGATCGCGGCAGGCGCGACCGCGGTCGATGCCGGGCGCGGCATTCTCGGCGATGGGGCGTGCGCGATCGAGGGGATCGGCGGTTCGTATCTCTATCTGGTGAAGGCGGGGGCGGATCTGTACGCCGATTGGCACGAAGTGCTCGGCTGGCAGGAGGCCGAAGCCGAGAATGCGGTCGGGCTCGAATTGCTCGATCACCTGACGCACAATGTGCGGCGCGGCGAGATGCGCACCTGGTCGAGCTTTTACGCCAAATTGTTCGGCTTCGAGGAACAGAAATATTTCGACATCAAGGGTAAGGCGACGGGGCTGTTCAGCCAGGCGATGATCGCCCCCGACGGCGCGATCCGTATCCCGCTGAACGAAAGCCAGGACGAGAATTCGCAGATCGAGGAATTCCTGCGCGATTACAAGGGCGAGGGTATCCAGCATCTCGCGCTCACCACCGCCGATATCTACACGACGGTCGAGAAGCTGCGCGCGCGCGGGGTAAAATTGCAGGACACGATCGAGACCTATTACGAACTGGTCGACAAGCGCGTCCCCGGGCACGGCGAGGATCTCGAACGGCTGCGCAAGAACCGCATCCTGATCGACGGCAATGTCGGCGACGAGGGCATTCTGCTCCAGATCTTCACCGAAAATATGATCGGCCCGATCTTCTTCGAGATCATCCAGCGCAAGGGCAATGAAGGCTTTGGCAACGGCAATTTTCAGGCGCTGTTCGAGAGTATCGAACTCGATCAGATCCGGCGCGGGGTGGTCTCGGTCGACGGGTGAATCGTGTCCCCTTTGAGGAACGTCCCAATGATGCCATTCCTCGTCATGCCGGACCTGTTCCGGCATCCAACCTTCCACGAGCGCCCGCGCTTGAGGCACGTTGGACCCCGGAACAAGTCCGGGGTGACGGACGGTTTTGTGCGGGGCCTAGGGAGCAAGTGATGAGCGACTATATCCCCGGCTTCGGCAACCATATCTCGACCGAGGCGGTGGCCGGCGCGCTGCCGATCGGGCAGAACGCGCCGCAGCGCCCCGCGTTCGGCCTCTATACCGAGCAATTGTCGGGCACCGCCTTCACCGCGCCGCGCCATGAGAACCGCCGCTCATGGCTCTATCGGATGCGTCCGACCGCCGAGCATCCGCCATACACGCGCTATACCGGCGCCCCCGATTTCGCGCCCGGCACGATCGACACGCCGCTCGCGCCCAATCGCCTGCGCTGGGACCCGCTGGCACTGCCCGAAGGCGGCGTCGATCTGATCGACGGCATGACGACGATGATGGCCAATCGCGACCCCGCCAGCCTCGAGGGCGTCGCGCTCCACGTCTATGCCGCGACCCGCGACATGACGGCACGCGTGTTCGTCGATGCCGACGGCGAATTGCTGTTCATCCCCGAGCACGGCCGGCTCGAATTGCTGACCGAGCTTGGCCGGATCGCGGTCGCCCCCGGCCAGATCGCGCTGATCCCGCGCGGGGTGCGCTTTCGCGCCTTGCTCCCCGATGGCGCGGCGCGCGGCTATGTCGCCGAGAATTACGGCAGCCTGTTCCGCCTCCCCGATCTCGGGCCGATCGGCGCCAACGGGTTGGCCAATCCGCGCGATTTCGAAACCCCGGTCGCGTGGTTCGAGGATCGCGACGCGCCCACCGAGGTGATCCAGAAATTCCTCGGGCGCTTGTGGACCACGACGCTCGATCATTCGCCGCTCGATGTGGTCGCGTGGCACGGCAATCTCGCGCCGTGGCGCTACGATCTCGATCGGTTCAACACGATCAACACCGTCAGCTTCGATCATCCCGATCCGTCGATCTTCACCGTTCTCACCTCGCCCAGCGGCGTGCCGGGGCGCGCCAATGCCGATTTCGTGATCTTCCCGCCGCGCTGGATGGTTGCCGAACACAGCTTCCGCCCGCCGTGGTTCCACCGCAATGTGATGTCGGAGGCGATGGGACTGATCCGTGGCGCCTATGATGCCAAGGCCGAAGGCTTCGCGCCGGGCGGGATATCGCTCCACAATATGATGTCGGGCCATGGCCCCGATGTCGCGAGCTGGCGCGCGGCGAGCGAGGCCGATCTTGCGCCGCACAAGATCGAGGGCACGATGGCATTCATGGTCGAAAGCTGCTGGCCCTACGCACCGACGCGCTTTGCGCTCGATCGCGCCCAACCCGATTACGACGCCGCCTGGGCCGATTTCCCCAAGGCCAGGCTGCCGGGGTGAACGGCTGACCTTCGATCATCACGGCGATGGAGATAGCGAGACGCACGCTTTCCGTTCGCCCTGAGCTTGTCGAAGGGCCGTTCTTTCTTTTTTACGGCGTCGCAAGAAGGGCGGTGCTTCGACAGGCTCAGCACGAACGGTGTGGGGAAAGCGCAACATCGCGCTGGCGATCGAGCGCCGTCATCCCTGCCGTTCGAGTTCGCGCCAGCCGATGTCGCGGCGGCAGAAGCCGTCGGGAAAGTCGATCGCATCGACGCCCGCATAGGCCGCGTCGCGCGCCTGTTGCAGCGTGTCGCCGGTCGCCGTCACCGCGAGCACGCGCCCGCCCGCAGCGACGAGCGCGCCGTCCTCGGCGGCCCGCGTGCCGGCCTGGAAAACGCGCGCGCCGGTCGCCTCGGCCGCGTCGATCCCGGCGATCGCGCCGTCCTTTCTGGGCGTGCCGGGATAGCCCTCGGCGGCGATCACCACGGTCATCGCGTGCCGATCGGAGAAGCGCGGCGCGGGGTGATCGGCCAGCCTGCCCTCGGCCGCCGCGAGCATCAGATCGAGCAGATCGTCCTCGAGCCGCATCATCAGCACCTGCGCCTCGGGATCGCCGAAGCGGGCATTATATTCGATCAGCTTGGGCCCCTCGGCGGTCAGCATCAGCCCGGCATAGAGCACGCCCGTGAACGGGCAGCCCTGCCGCACCATTCCAGCGAGCGTCGGCCGCACGATCTCCTCGATTGCGCGCGCCTCGAGGTCGGGGGTCAGCACCGGGGCGGGGCTGTACGCGCCCATCCCGCCGGTATTGGGGCCGGTATCGCCCTCGCCGACGCGTTTATGGTCCTGCGCCGATCCGAACGGCATCACCGTGACGCCGTCGGTAAGGATGAACAGGCTGGCTTCCTCGCCTTCGAGGAATTCCTCGATCACCGCTTCGCCGCCGACGCGGCCGCCCGCGATCAATGCGTCGATCGCGGCCTCGGCCTCCTCGCGGGTCTCGGCGATCGTCACGCCCTTGCCCGCGGCGAGCCCGTCGGCCTTGATGACCACCGGCAGCGCGAAATCGTCGAGCGCCGCGCGCGCGCCGTCACGCGACGTGACGCGCTCGAACCGCGCGGTGGGAATGCCCTCGCGCGCGCACAATTCCTTGGTGAAGCCCTTCGATCCTTCGAGCCGCGCGGCATCGCGGCCGGGGCCGAACACCGCGATCCCCATCGTGCGGATATTGTCGGCCAGGCCATCGACCAGCGGCGCCTCGGGGCCGATCACGACCAGCCCGATCGAATGACGCAGGCAGAAATCGATCACCCCGCGGTGGTCGGCGGGGTCGATCGCGGCTAGGTCGGCATGCTGCGCGATTCCCGGATTGCCGGGCGCGGCGTAGAGCTTTTCGAGCCCCGGCGATTGTGCCAGCCGCCAGGCAAGCGCATGTTCGCGGCCACCGGCGCCGAGCAACAGGACATTCATGAGCGATTTTTCCCGAGACGAAGAGACAGCAAGGCTCGTAGCCGACGAGCGGCCCGGGGACAACGCCGCGCCGATGAGCGTGGCGGCGCTGTCGGGCGCGCTCAAGCGGCTGGTCGAGGGCGAATTCAGCCATGTCCGGCTGCGCGGCGAGATCTCGGGCTACAAACGCGCCGCCTCGGGCCACGCCTATCTCAGCCTCAAGGATGAGAGCGCGGTGATCGACGGCGTGATGTGGAAGGGGCAGGCCGCGCGGCTGGCGTTCGCCCCGCAGGACGGGATCGAGGTGATCGTCACCGGCCGGGTCACGACCTATCCGGGGCGCTCCAAATACCAGATCGTCATCGAGACGATGGAGCTGGCGGGCGAAGGCGCGCTGATGGCGCTGTTCGAGAAGCTGAAGGCACAGCTCGACGCCGAAGGGCTGTTCGCCAAATCGCGCGCGCGCCGCCCGCTGCCGTTCCTGCCCAAGGTGATCGGCGTCGTCACCTCGCCCACCGGCGCGGTGATCCGCGACATCCTCCACCGGCTCGACGATCGCTGCCCGAGCCACGTCGTGCTGTGGCCGGTGCAGGTGCAGGGGCCCGGCGCGGCGGCGCAGATCGCCGGCGCGATCCGGGGGTTCGATGCGCTGGAGGCGGGCGGCCCGGTGCCGCGCCCCGATCTGCTGATCGTCGGGCGCGGCGGCGGCTCGATCGAGGATCTGTGGGCGTTCAACGAGGAAGTCGTGGTGCGCGCGATCGCCGCGTGCGGCATCCCGATCATCTCGGCGGTCGGGCACGAAACCGATACCGGCCTTTCGGATTACGCCGCCGATCTGCGCGCGCCGACCCCGACTGCCGCTGCCGAACTCGCGGTGCCGGTGCGCGCCGACCTGGCGGCGACGCTGACCACGCTGGGCTTGCGTGCCGAACGCTGCGCGCGGCGTTATGCCGAGCGCGGGCGCGAGCGGCTCGAGGCGCTGGTGCGGCTGCTGCCCAAGCGCGATGCGCTGCTCGGGCCGCAGCGCCAGCGGCTCGACGAGGCGGCCGGGCGGCTCGCGCGCGGGCTCGAACATCGGCTGACGCGCGCGCGCGGCCAGCTCGATCGCACCACCGGCGCGCTGCGGCCTGCGATGCTCGACCAACGGCTGGCGAGCGCGCGCGACCGGTTGAACCGTACCGGGCGGCTGCTCGAATCGCTCGATCCCGATGCCCCGCTCAAGCGCGGCTATGCCCGCGTATCGGCGCGGGTGAACGACGCGGTCGTCGGCTCGACCACCGCGGCGCGCGCAGCGGGCGCCGTAACGTTGCACTTCGCCGATGGCACGGTCGACGCGCGGGTTGAGCGCGGCGGCGCCAAATCCTATGCTGCAGCAAAGCCCGACCAGCCGTCTTTGCTGTGACCATGCGGGCGCATTGCCAAGCCGAGGATTGTCCATGTTGATGTCGAACACCGCCCGCGCCGCCCGGCTCCATTATATGGCCAACGGCTTTCGCGTGCTGAGCCCGGGCGATCATGTCGTCTGCGCGGTGTCCGGCGCGGCGATCCCGCTCGACGATCTGCGCTATTGGAGCGTCGCGAAGCAGGAACCCTACGCCTCCGCCGAAATCGCGACTCAGGCCGCCATCGCGGCATGATCCGCGCGGTCCGGCCGGGCGCGCTCGTCGCGCTCGCGGCGCTGGCGAGCTGCGTCGGCCCGCCCGCAGCCATGTCGCCGCCGAAACCGAGCCCGCCGCCGCCGCCCGCACTCGTGCCGCTGCAGCCTGCCACCTTCGAGATTGAGGGCGCGGTCGAACAGGGCGGGGCGCTGGTCGGCACCGCGCCGGTGGGCACCGCCAGCCTTACCTTCGATGGCACGGCGATCCCGATGGCGCCCGATCGCACGTTCCTGGTCGCTTTCGATCGCGATCATGGCCCCAGCGCGCTGCTGGTCGCGACGCTGTCGGACGGTCGCCGGGTCAGCAAGGCGCTTACGGTGGCGCCGCGCGGCTGGGATATCTCGCGGCTGGGCAGTCTGCCCAAATATCCCGTGCCCAGCGCCACCTTCCAGCGGCTGCGCCCGACCGAACTCGCGCAGATCGCCGCCGCGCGCGCGACCGATCATGCGAGCGACGGGTGGCGGCAGCGCTTCATCTGGCCCGCGACGGGGCGCATCTCGACCAATTTCGGATCACAGCGCATCTACCAGGGCGGCGAGAAGGGCGCGTACCATTCGGGCACCGATGTCGCGGTGCCCAGCGGCACGCCGATCGTCGCCCCCGCCGACGGCGTGGTGATCCTCGCCACCGATCAGCCCTTCACGCTCGAAGGCTATTTGCTGATGATCGACCACGGCATGGGGCTCAACAGCGCGTTCCTGCATCTGTCGGCAATCACCGTGAAGGTGGGCGATCGCGTCCGCCAGGGGCAGGTGATCGCGCGCTCGGGCGCCAGTGGTCGCGCGACCGGGCCGCATCTCCATTGGGGCCTCAAATGGCGCGACGCCCGACTCGATCCGGCGCTGCTCACGGGGCCGATGCCCGGCGGCTGAACCGCGCGGTCGACCGCCGGAAGGCACACCGCTTGCAAACTTTTCTATCGCAATTAGGTTCCGCTACTTGCGGCGAAACGGTGTGAACACAAGACATTACGCTTGCGAAACCGTATTAGTGTTGCATGTCGGTGACACTCTGGTGCCGAACAGCAAAGGAGGCCCCGGCACGATATTTACACGCTCATTTTACGAGCGCAGGCCACGCACAACGTGCCGCCCCGCGTTCAAACGACGGGGGCGATCTGGGGGGTGCACGCATGGTGCAATAAACAGGGAGACCCCTAGTGCTTCGATCGTCTCGTCATCGCGCGACATGCTTCTATTCAGGCGTTGCGCCGATCGGTCTGGTGCTTGCCTCGCTGGCGAGCCCGGCTTTTGCTCAGGACAACCAAACCACTACCCAGGCCACCACGCCGCCTGCCGCCGACACGAGCGCGCAAGAGGCTGAAGAAGCGCCGGTTCAGGACATCATCGTTACAGGATCGATCCTCAAGACCGATGCGGCAACGCCCTCGCCCGTCACTACCATCACCGTCGAGAATCTCGATCGGCGCGGGATCAGTACGACGCAGGATGCGCTCCAGTCGCTGGCGGCGAACAACGGCCCGGCACTGACCAATTCCTTTTCGGCCAACGGCGCGTTTGCGGGCGGTGCCTCGGCGATTTCGCTGCGCGGCCTGAGCACCAATTCGACGCTGGTGCTGTTCGATGGCATGCGCGCGGCTTATTATCCGCTCGCTGACGACGGCACCCGCAATTTCGTCGATCTCAACACGATCCCCGACGACATTATCGATCAGGTGCAGGTCGTGCGCGACGGCGCGTCGTCGACCTATGGCGCCGATGCGATCGCGGGTGTGGTCAACATCATCACCAAGCGCTCGTTCAAGGGGATCACGGGCCGCGCCGAAGGCGGCATCTCCGATCGTGGCGACGCCAGCCAATACCGGCTGAGCCTGACGGCCGGCGTCGGCGATATCGATAAGCAGGGCTATAACGCCTATCTCAGCGGCTTTTATTACCGCAGCGAGCAATTGTTCAATCGTCAGCGACCCTATCCGTACAATTCGGACGATTTGCGCAACGTCTGCAACGAGGGCACGTGCGGGCCGAACAATGTTATCGACGGGCTCGACGGCGACGGCAATTATCCGGGTTTCAGCGCGAACACGACCAATACCGGCAGCACGCTCTACGCCGCGCCGTTCGATCCTGCGACCGGGCTCGCGGTGGGCCGGTATCAGATGCTCAATGCGACGGCCGGTTGTCCGCGCGGATCGGCTTATGATCTGACGCCGGGCGATCTGACCGACAATCCGTTGGCGCCGACCACCGTATGCCAGGAGGATCTGACGCAGAATTACGGCGTGATCACACCTGAGATCGAACGGTTCGGCTTTTCGGGCCGCGTCACCGCGAAGGTCGGCGATAGCGGCGAAGCCTATGGCGAGTTCAATTTTCTCCAGACCGACGTGTCGTATGACGGCCTGCCGACGACGATCCGTGGCAACGCCCCGGCGCCGTTCTATTTCCCGCGCTACAGCACCTCGTCGAACATCGCTTATTATGGCGGTAACACGATTCTGCAATTGCCGGTCTATGTCTGTCCGCGCGAAACGCAGGGCGCGTGCACCGCGGCCAACGGCACGCTCAATCCGAACAATCCCTTCGCCGCCCAGGGGCAGACCGCGGCGGTGATCGGGCGCCTGCCCAATATGACCGAACACGATGAATCGCGCACCCGCGCCTATCGCGTCGCGGCAGGCATCAAGGGCGATCTGTCGGATCGGTGGCGCTACAATTTCAACGCCACCGCGATGCACATGGATCTGCGGCGCAAGAGCGACGGCTATGTCTACATCCAGCATCTGCTCGATGTGATCGCCGACGGCAGCTACAATTTCCTTGATCCTGCGGCGAATACCCAGGGCGTACTCGATTATCTCGCGCCTACCGCACTGGCGACCTCGACGTCGGATCTCGTCCAGGCCGAAGGCACGGTGACGGGAGACCTGCTCCAGTTGCCGGGCGGGCCGCTCCAGTTCGGCGCCGGCGTTTCGGTGCGCTACGAGGCGGTCGATTCACCGAGCATCAACTCGGATATCAACGGCGGCACCGAACGTTATTATCGGCTCAACGGCTTCGCCACCAAGGGGCATCGCACGGTCTATTCGGCCTTCGCCGAACTGAACGCGCCAATCCTCGATCCGGTCTCGATCAACGTGTCGGGCCGATATGATCGTTATTCGGGCGGGATGGACAATTTCTCTCCGAAGATCGGCGTCAAATTCACCCCGATCCACCAGGTCGTGCTGCGCGGCACCTATTCGCGCGGCTTCCGGGTGCCGAGCTTCGGCGAGGCGGACGCGACCTTCCCGACGACGGGCTATGTCACCGCGTCGCGCGGGATCTATCCCGATTCGTATCTCGCGCAATATGGTTGTTCGAGCGAGCCCAATGATTACAACACCAACTGTCCGACCTATGTCCGCACGGCGACCTACGGTCTGACCACGCTCGGCAATCCCGATCTCAAGCCCGAGAAATCGCGTAGCTGGACGGTGGGGGCGCTGATCGAGCCGATCCCCGGCGTGTCGTTTACGGTCGATTATTACAACATCAAGAAGACCGGGGCGATCAGCGCTCCCAATTTCGCTCCCGCGATCGCGGCCTATTATTCGGGGCAGGCGATTCCCGCCGGCTACACGGTCATCCCCGATGCGGCGGATACCAACACGCCGAATGCCTTGCCCCGGATCGCGTTCGTCCAGGCCGCTTTCATCAACGCCAACACGATCAAGTCCCAGGGTCTCGATTTTTCGGCCAGCGTCGATCTGCCGATCACCGATGGTTTCCGGATCAGCAGCCAGGCCGAGGCGAGCTACATCCTCAAGCTCTCGACCACCTTCCCTGACGGAACGGTCGAGCGCTACGATGGCACGCTGGGCAATTTCAACCTGACCTCGGGCTCGGGAACGCCCAAATGGCACGGCTATTGGCTGACCACGCTCGATTTCACCGGTTTCCAGCTCAGCGGTACCGCGAACTATTTCGGCGGCTATGATCTGTCGGCGATGGATCAGGGCGGCGCCTACAAGGATTGCGGCCTCAGCGACGGCAGCGTTCCGTGTCGTGTTGCCGATTACGTGACCTTCGATCTCACCGCGCAAATCCCGATTACCGACAAATTCACCTTCTACACGACGGTGCTCAATGTGTTCGATGATCTGCCGCCGCTCGATCCGGTTACCTATGGTGCGCATCTCTATAATCCGGTTCAGGGAGGTACCGGAATCCTGGGGCGCTACATCAAGGCTGGCGCGAAGTTCAGCTTCTGATCTGGATGCGCGGGGCGGCTCCACAGGTCGCCCCGAGTATCGTCCAAGTAACAAAATTACGTCCGAGGCCCATCGTTCTGGCCTCGTCTAACACGACTGTGGCTTTTCCGTTACAGACCCAAGCAAAGTCCGGGCCTAAAGCTGAATGCTGCCTTTACAGCACGGCGGAACCGCTCCATCCATCGCAGCCATGTCTCTGGGAACCGCAAAAATGCGGATAAGGGGGCTTGGCACACACCGGGGGGTCTTCGCCGACAGGTGAAGCGTGTCCGGTCAAGCGAGGGATCTATCTGTGACCACCATCACCACGCACAACACGCGGAAGAAACTCCGCGCCGGTTCGGCTCTGCACGCGCTTGCGCTGCTCGGGGCGGGCTTTGCTGTCACTGGGGCGTTCAGCGCGCCCGCTGCCGCGCAAGATTATACCACCGGTGCGCTGGTCGGCACGGTCGTCAATCCGGATGGCAGCCGTGCGAACGCGGGCACTGTCAGCGTCACGTCGCAAACCCAGGGTTTCACCCGCAACGCTACAGTGTCGGCCGATGGTACATTTCGTATCCCGGCGCTGCCGGCGGGCACGTATAATGTTAAGGTTTCGGTCGCGGGGCAGCCGGATTTGGAAGATGACGGGATCGTCATTAATCCCGGCGCCAACAATACCTATACCTTTGCTGTCGGCAGCGCGTCCGGTGAGAATAACGAAATTCTCGTACTTGGAACGGCTGTCCGCGGGAATGACTTTGGAAGCAACACCGGAGGTCTAACGATCAGCGACGTCTCCGAGTTGTTGAACACGACGCCGATCGCTCGCAATCAGACCGCATTGATCTTGCTGTCACCGGGTGTTAACCAAGGTGATACGGTGTTCGGTAATCTCGCGTCGATCGGTGGCGCGACGGTGGCCGAGAACGCCTATTATGTTAACGGCCTTAATGTTACCAATTTCCGTAATTTTGTAGGATCGAACAACCCTCCCATCGAGTTTTACCAGTCACTTGATGTGAAGCTGTTCGGCTATAGTGCCGAATACGGTCGGGCACTTGGCGGCTTCACCACGACGGTGACGAAATCGGGTTCGAATGATTTTAGTGCCGGCGCGGTTGTGGCATATAGCCCCGATGGCGTGCGGAGCGATTCTCCAGATACTTATTCTGCTTATAATCAGACCGATTTCTCGGAAGATTTGGAAGCGAATTTCTATTTAAGTGGTCCTATCATTAAGGACCGCCTGTTCTTCTATGGGCTGTACAATCCGAATTATACGAAAACGGCGGATAGCAGCATCACTGGAGGCCTTCGCACTACCGCCACCAATTCTTCTCCTTTCTATGGCGGGAAGTTGGACTTCCTGATCGCTGACGGTCATCGGCTCGAAGGGACATTTTTCCGCAATCATTCCAAGACTACGCGTCGGTATAACCGTTTCGATCCTACCACTTTTGAAGTTGGCGACTCGATTGGTACGGCGGTTTCCGAGTCGGGTGGTAATAACTTCGTTGGAAGTTACACCGGTCAGTTTACCGATTGGCTGACTCTATCGGCGTCTTATGGTCAAAGCCACGACGATCAGGCCGGATATACTGTTCCGGAAACCTCTTACGTTGCCAGCACGCGGACAGGTACGTCAACAATCGCTCATGGGACAACAACAGCGAACTATACGGACAAGGATGTTCGCAAATTTTTCCGGGCGGACGGTGATATATATGCGACCCTTCTTGGATCGCACCACTTCCGTTTCGGCTACGAGCAAGAGAATCTTACGTCGACGACTGATACTCGTTACGCTGGAGGCTATCGGTACAATCTGACAGCGAACTATGTGCAGCGTTATTATTACGAAAATGTTGGCACATGGCATTCGAAAAACCAGTCATTCTATATCCAGGATAGCTGGTCGCTGATGAACGATCGTCTCAATTTGCAGCTCGGTGTGCGTAACGATCGGTTCTCTAATGATGCGTTGAATGGCGACACCTACTTCAAGTCCGGTAGCCAGTGGGGGCCGCGTCTTGGGGCATCGTTCGACGTATTCGGGGATAAGCGTACGGCAATCCGGGCGTCATGGGGGCGCTATTTCCTGCCCGTCGCGAGCAATACAAACATCCGCCTGGGTGGCGCGGAGCTCTATTATCAGCAGCGCTTCGCGTATCCTACGGGAGTCAGCTCCGCGGTATTTGACCAGTACGGTCTTGTATCAGGTCTGACGTTCGACAACCTTGGCAATATTCAAGGCCTGACAACGCCTATCGGTTCCAGCACTGACCCCTGTCCGACCGTGGGGCCGGATGCGGGTACCAATACCTGCTATTCGACCACGTCGGACGGGATTCTGGGGCCGACGGATACGCTGGTGTCGTCGTCGTTGCAGCCCAGCTACAGTGACGAATGGACGGTGGGCATTCAGCAGCGGTTGGGGGATTGGGACCTCAGCGTCACCTATATCAATCGTCGTCTCGGACGTACGCTTGATGACGTGGCCATTGATGCGGCTGTCCTGAAATATTGTGATGCCAAGGGTATCGCCGGATGCGATTCGGTTTTCTCTGGGTTCCACCAGTACGTTCTGGCCAACCCGGGTTCGGACATCACCGTGCGCCTTGATGGTGACTGCTCGATTGCGGGCCAGTGCGATGTCGTCACGCTGGCGGCGGCCGATCTCGGCTATCCGAAGGCCGTTCGCAATTATGACTCGGTCCAATTCCAGTTCAGCAAGGCGTATAGGGATGGTTGGGCGCTGGGTGGTTCGTATTCGTTCACCCGCTTGCGTGGTAACTATGAAGGAGCCGTCAAGACCGAGATTGGTCAGGACGATGCCGGCTTGACGCAGGATTTCGATCAGCCCGGCTTGCTTGATGGCGCTACTGGTGTTCTCGCTAATCAGCGCGCCCATGCCTTCAAACTGTTTGGCACGTTTGAAGTGGCAAACGGGTTCCGTCTGGGGTTCAACGCGCTCCTCGAAAGTCCCCGTAAATTCTCGTGTTATGGGACGCATCCGACAGATTTCTTCGCGGCGATCTATCAAAACGCGAGCTATTATTGCCGCAACGCCGAGTTCTCGGGCAATACGTCGATTGTCACCAACCATCCGGGAAATGCTCTCGGACAGAATGGTATCGTTCGTTACCTGGTCCCGCGCGGCACGGCATTTAAGAGCGATTGGCGCAGGCAGATTGATGTTAACGTTCAGTATGATATCAAGGATCTGCCCGGTAGCTTTGTCAGCATGGATGTGTTCAATCTGTTCAACTTCCAGTCGAAGCTGGACTACAACGAATTCGGCGAAAATGCCGATGGTACGGTGAACGCCAATTATGGTGATCCGATTTCGTATCAGACGCCGCGTTATGTGCGCTTCACCATCGGTGTCCGTCTCGGTGGGAAGGCTAGAGACTGATTGATTGAATATCGGCGTAGAGCCAATAGGAGGACGGCACCTGCGGGTGCCGTCCTTTTTATTAGGAAGCGTTGATGATCGATGTTCCAACCGCGCTCGCTGGCCTCAAATCGGCACTGGATCGTCGCGATCGTCGAGAGGTGAATGCGGCGGCTCGAAACTTGATCCAGGCGCAAGCGCCGATCGGCAGCCAGTGGCGCGGCATTGCGATGGTACTGCTCGAGAATGGTGAAATGGCTGATGCACGGCGTGCCGCGGACCTGTTGGTCCGCGCGGCGGGTGGCAGTACGGTCGCACGCTTCGTTCAGGCGGCAGTCTACGCTCGTTCGGGGCGGGTGGCGGACGCGCATGCGATGCTGCGAAGTCTACCGGACGATGTTCCTGATCCGCTGGGGAATGCCTATACGCGTGGCACACTAGCGACGAACGTCGGGGCCATTGAGGAAGCGCGGGAGCAACTGATGCGCGCGATCACGCTGGCTCCAAAATCCGGACAGAGCTGGCTGGCGTTGGCGATGCTCGGAGGTATGCCTCCCGAGACGGGCTGGCTTATGGCAAGTTTGCGCGACACCATGGTCGACGCAGACCCAGGGGAGCGGGGCGCCTATTTTTTTGCGCTTGGCAAATTTATGGAGGAGCAGCGTGAGTATGACGACGCTTTCCATTGCTATGCTGCGGGGGCGGCTACCGAAGCAAAAGTGCGTGGTACCGACTTTGCTCTTGCAGACCAGACCGGACGGGAATGGAAGAATGTGGCGATCGAGAAGATCGCTCGTTTCTCACCCCCTGCCGGGCGTCCGATTTTCGTTACGGGCTTGCCGCGATCGGGCACAACACTGGTCGAGCAGATTTTGACGGCGCATAGTCTGGTCGATGGGGGCGAGGAGCTGAACCTTTTCCGTCACTTGATTGCAGAGATCGGTGGCGATCATACAAAAGCTGTTGCGCGCATGACGCCTGAAAAAAGTGATGGGCTTGTGCGTCTTTACGAACATCTCATGGCACAGCGATTTCCTGGACAGGGTCGCGTTATTGATAAGAGTTTGCTTGCAAGCCGCTATATGGGCTTGCTGACGGGCCTATTTCCGTCAGCACCGATCATCTGGCTGCGTCGAGACCCTCTCGACAATGCATGGTCAATGTTTCGAACCTACTTTCGTACTGGCCTCGGCTGGACGTTCGACCTCAAGAAAATTGCGGCGCAAATGCGGTTGGAGGATGCTCTGTTCGTACATTGGGTGCGCTTGCGGCCGCATCAGATCTTGCGGGTTGACTATGCAGAACTCGTGACGGCCCCGGAGCAAGTGATACCGCGTATCGTTGCTCATTGCGGCCTCAATTTAGAGGCGGCGCAACTGGAGCCGCACCGAAGTGTACGGCCGGTGGTTACTGCAAGTGCGGCCCAGGTTCGGCAACCGATCAATGAGACTGGACTCGGTGTTGCTGATCCTTATCGTCATCACCTTCAGCCTTTCATCGACGCATATTTCGAATCCGCCTCCTAGAACGAAGCCCGGCTATTCGAACCGGGCTATGTCCTTTCGCTTTGATGGCCGTGGTTTCGGAGGCGCAGGGTGTTCGAGTACGCTCGAAATCGGTCTACGTAACCCGCAACGCCAGCTTCCCGTCGCCCTCGTCGACATGTACCGCGGCACCGTCCTTGACGTCGCCGCGCAGGATGAGGTCGGCGAGCGGGTCTTGCAGGTAGCGCTGGACCGCGCGTTTGAGCGGGCGTGCGCCATAGACCGGATCATAGCCCACGCGGCCCAGCCACGCGCGCGCGGCATCGGTGAGCTGAATCGTGATCTTGCGATCGGCGAGCAGCTTGCCGACGCGGCCGATCTGGATGTCGACGATCGGGCCCATATGCGCCTGCCCCAAGCGGTGGAACAGGATGATCTCGTCGAGCCGGTTGAGGAATTCGGGCCGGAAATGGTTGCGCACCACCTCCATCACCTGTGGCTCGACATCCTCGACCGACTGATCGTCGGCCATCGTCGACAGATATTGGCTGCCCAGATTCGAGGTCAGGATGATGAGCGTGTTCGAGAAATCGACCGTGCGGCCCTGTCCATCGGTCAGCCGGCCGTCGTCGAGCACCTGGAGCAGCACGTTGAACACGTCGCCATGCGCCTTCTCGACCTCGTCGAACAACACCACCTGATACGGGCGGCGGCGTACCGCTTCGGTTAGAACGCCGCCTTCCTCGTAACCGACATAGCCCGGCGGCGCGCCGATCAGGCGCGCGACGGCGTGCTTCTCCATGAACTCGCTCATGTCGATCCGCACCATCGCATTGTCGTCGTCGAACAGGAATCCGGCGAGCGCCTTGGTCAGTTCGGTCTTGCCAACCCCGGTCGGCCCGAGGAACAGGAACGAGCCCAGCGGGCGGTTGGGGTCTTGCAGCCCCGCGCGCGCGCGGCGCACCGCGGTCGAGACCGCGCGCACCGCATCAGCCTGGCCGATCACGCGCTTGCCGAGCGCCTCTTCCATCGCGAGCAGTTTCTCGCGCTCGCCCTTCATCATCCGATCGACCGGAATCCCGGTCCAGCGGCTGACCACCGCGGCGATATCGTCGTCGGTCACTTCCTCGCGCAGCATCGCGCCCTTGGTCGCCCCCTCGGCCTCGGCGAGTTGCTTCTGAAGCTGGGGGATGGTGCCGTAAGACAGCTCGCCCGCGCGCGCGAGATCGCCGCCGCGCTGCGCCTGATCGAGTTCGAGCCGCGCTGCGTCCAGTCGTTCCTTGAGCTTGGCCGCGCCTGCGATCTTGTCCTTCTCGGCCTGCCAGAGCGTGGTCAGTTCGGCCGATTGCTGCTCGAGATTGGCCAGCTCGGCCTCGAGGCGTTCGAGCCGGTCCTGCGATGCCTGATCGCTCTCGCGCTTCAGTGCCTCGCGCTCGATCTTCAACTGGATGATCCGGCGGTCGAGGGTTTCGATTTCCTCGGGCTTGCTCTCGACTTCCATGCGGATGCGGCTCGCGGCCTCGTCCATCAGGTCGATCGCCTTGTCGGGCAGGAAGCGATCGGTGATGTAGCGGTTGGAGAGCGTCGCCGCGCTCACGATCGCGCCGTCGGTGATCCGCACGCCGTGGTGCAGTTCGTATTTCTCCTTGAGGCCGCGCAGGATCGAGATCGTGTCCTCGACCGTGGGCTCGCCGACGAATACCGGCTGGAAGCGCCGCTGGAGCGCGGGGTCTTTCTCGACATGCTTGCGATATTCGTCGAGCGTGGTCGCGCCGACGCAGTGCAGTTCGCCACGCGCGAGCGCCGGCTTGAGCAGGTTCGACGCATCCATCGCGCCTTCGGATTTGCCCGCGCCGATCAGCGTGTGCATCTCGTCGATGAACAGGATGATGCTGCCGTCGCCCGCCCGCACCTCGTCGAGCACGCCCTTGAGCCGTTCCTCGAACTCGCCGCGATATTTGGCGCCCGCGATCAGCGAGCCCATGTCGAGCGCCATCAACTGGCGGTCCTTCAGCGTATCGGGCACGTCGCCATTGGCGATCCGCAGCGCCAGTCCCTCGGCGATCGCGGTCTTGCCGACGCCGGGTTCGCCGATCAGCACCGGGTTGTTCTTGGTGCGGCGCGCGAGGATCTGGATCGTGCGGCGGATTTCCTCATCGCGGCCGATGACGGGATCGAGCTTGCCGCTGCGCGCATCCTCGGTCAGGTCGCGCGCGAATTTCTTGAGCGCGTCGTAGCGATCCTCGGCCGACGCGGTGTCGGCGGTGCGCCCGCCGCGCAAGTCGTTGATCGCGGCGTTGAGCGCCTCCGGGGTCGCGCCCGCGGCCTTCAATGCCTTGCCCGCCGCGGTGTTGAGCGACAGCGCGAGCGCGACCAGCAGCCGTTCGACGGTGACGTAGCTGTCGCCGGCTTTCTGCGCGATCTGCTCGGCGGAATCGAGCACGCGCACCGCATCGTTATTGAGCCCCGGCGATTGCTGCGCCCCCGATCCCGACACCGCCGGGATTTTGGAGAGCGCCAGATCGATCTCGCTCACCGCCTTGCGCGGATCGCCGCCCGCCGCCTGGATCAGTCCCGCCGCCATGCCGGAATCGTCTTCGAGCAGCGCCTTCAACAGATGTTCGGCCGTGATCTGCTGATGGTTCATGCGGATCGCGACGGTCTGCGCCGATTGCAGGAAGCCCTTGGCGCGGTCGGTGAATTTCTCGAGGTTCATGCCTTACCCCTTATGGTCGGTCACCGTTCAGATAGTGTTGCCCATATGCAACACAAGGCTTGGGCGGCGCCGGGGCTATTTTTGCGCCGGCTCCGCCTTCGCCGCCTCAGGCGCGAACAGATTGCCGAAATAATCGCCCTTGTACCAAAGCGGCGGGGTGTCGGCATCGGCCATCGCGCGCGTGATGCGGTAATTGGCCTCGGCGAAGCGCGCGCCCGCCTGCCAGTCGATCGGCTGGTTCAGATCGTCGCCGGGATGGTGGTAATTGCCGCCGAGGAAGCTCTCCCACGCCTCCTTGCCGCCATTGCCGTACCCGGTGGCGAGGAACACCGCGGGCACGCCCTGCTTCACGAACATATAATGGTCCGATCGCGTGAAAATCCCCTGTTCGGGCATCGGATCGGCGATCAGCGTCACCCCCATCGGCGCGACGGCCTCGGCGACCAGCGGCCCCAGTGTCGAATGGTCGGCGCCGAACGCGATCACGTCCTTGAACGGGTAGAGCAGCAGCGGCATGTCGAGATCGACATTGCCGACGATCCCGGTCGCCGGAACGGTCGGATGCCGCGCATAATAATCGGCGCCCAGCAGCCCCTTTTCTTCCCCCGTCGAGGCGAGGAACACGATCGAGCGGCGCGGCTTCTCGTCCGATTGCGCGAATGCGCGCGCGACCTCGAGCATCGTCGCGATGCCCGCGGCATTGTCGAGCGCCCCGTTGTTGATCCGATCCTTGTCGGGGGCGTCGCCGGGCTTGGCATCGGCAATTCCGATATGGTCGAGATGCGCCGACAGCACGACATATTGGTTCTTGAGCGTGGGATCGCTGCCCGGCAGCATCGCTGCCACATTGGGGCTGGTGATGGTTTCGACGCTACTGCTCGATTGCAGCCGTGCGCTGGTCTTGAGCGCGAACCCCCTGGGGCGTGCGCCGGGCTTGTCGGCGGCCTTGAGCACCGCATCGAGCGATTGCCGCGCGCCCGCGAAGATCGCCTGCGCGGCCGAGGTGTTGAGCGTGCCCTGTCCGCGGATGCGCGGCGCCGCGACGAACGGCACGCCGTCGCGCGATACCCAGGTGTAACGCGCGCCCTCGGCATAATGGCGCATCATCGACCAGGGGCGGATCTTCTGCATCTTGAGCGTCGGCAGCGTCAGGAACCCGATCGCGCCGCGCGCCTCGGCGGTTTCGGCCTTGGACGAATTGAGATGTGCGCCCTCTTCGCTGCCGATCCCGTCGGGATAGCCCGACAGCGCGACGACGATCTTGCCGGTCACGTCGAGCCCGCGATAATCGTCGATCCCCACCGCCTTGTCGGCGATGCCATAGCCCACGAATACCAGCGGCGCGGACAGGTCGACCGCACGCTCAAGCGCGTTGGGGGTGATGATGACATCGTCGCCTTGCGCAAACATATGTGCCGGGGCGGGGCCGGTGATGGTGAGCGAGGCGGGGGTCGCGCCGGGGCTCGTCTTCTGGAAGGTGATCCGCTGATACCAGTCGCCATCGTCGCCCGCCGGGGTCAGCCCGATCGCATCGAACTCGCTGGCGACGTAGCGCGCGGCGATGTCGTACCCGCGGCTGCCGATGTCGCGGCCCTCAAGCAGATCGTCGGCGAGGAATGCGACATGCGCGCGCACACTTGCCGGGGAGAAGACCGGATCGGCGGGGGCGTGCGCAAACGCGGCGCCGGCGGTGCAGGCGAGCAACAGGACGACAAAGCGATTCATGGAGCATCCTCGATAAAAGCAAGGGCGTGATGCGCCGGGTGTAGCGGTCACGTCATACAGTGCAAGCGTTGAACCGGGCGGGCGCGCCGATCGGCGGTTGCGCCCCGATCGCGAGGTGCTACACCTCGCTATATCACTATCGCGGGAATGATCTTTTTCATGAAAACCAGTCTCTTCCTGTGCGGGGCCGCGCTGTGTGCGCTCACGCTGCCCGCCACGGCCGCGCCGGTTGCCCCCGCGCAAACCGCGCCCGCCGTCGATGCCGCGGCGCCGGTTTCGGCGCTCGTCGCCCAGGTCGACATCCCCTATGAAAGTTTCACCCTCGCCAACGGGCTGCACGTCATCGTCCATACCGATCGCAAGGCGCCGATCGTCGCGGTGTCGGTGTGGTACGACGTCGGCTCGAAGAACGAACCGCAGGGCAAGACCGGTTTCGCGCATCTGTTCGAGCATCTGATGTTCAACGGCTCGGAAAATGCGCCGGGCGATTTCTTCAAGCCGCTGAAGGAAGTCGGCGCGATCGATGCCAACGGTACCACCAGCTTCGATCGCACCAATTATTTCGAGACGGTGCCCACCCCCGCGCTCGATCGCGCGCTGTTCCTCGAAAGCGATCGGATGGGGCATCTCACCGGCGCGATCACGCAGGCCGTGCTCGACGAGCAGCGCGGCGTCGTCCAGAACGAGAAGCGTCAGCGCGACAACCAGCCCTACGGGCTGTTCCGCTACAAGCAGGTCGAAGGGCTGTTCCCCGCAGACCATCCCTATGGCCACACCACGATCGGCTCGATGGCCGATCTCGACGCGGCGAGCCTCGCCGACGTCAAGCAATGGTTCCACGATCATTACGGGCCCAACAATGCGGTGCTCGTGCTCGCCGGCGATATCGACGTCGCCACCGCGCGCGCCAAGGTCGAGAAATATTTCGGCGATATTCCGCGCGGGCCGCAGAATGTGCACCCGAGCGCCCCGATCCCCACGCTGCCCGCGCGCAAGGACGAGGTGATGAAGGATCGCGTCGCGGCGACGATGCTCACGCGGATGTGGGCGGTGCCCGGCGTGACCAGCGACGATATGGCGCCGCTCGATGTCGCTGCCGGGGTGCTCGGCGGGCTCGATTCGTCGCGGCTGACCGACGCGCTGGTGCGCAAGGAAAAGCTCGCGGTGCAGGTCGGCGCCTATAACCAGTCGCTCGCGCAGCTCGGCATTTTCGTGATCCAGGTGATCGTGCGGCCCGGCGCCGATGTGGCGGCGACGAGCAAACGGCTCGATCAGATCGTCGCCGATTTCCTCAAGACCGGCCCGACCGAAGACGAGGTCAGGCGCGTCGTCACGCAGCAGGTGTCGGAGACGATTGCGGGGCTCGAATCGGTCGGCGGGTTCGGCGGCAAGGCGGTCGCGCTGGCGCAGGGCGCGCTCTATGCGAACGATCCCGGTGCCTACAAAAAGGATCTCGAAAAGCTGGCTGCGCAAACCCCCGCGACCGTCCGGGCGGCCGCCGCCAAATGGCTGGCACGCCCGGCTTATGCGCTGACGATCGCACCCGGCGCGCGCGACGCCTATCAGGAGGCGACCGCCCCCGCCAAGATCGCGGCCGAGACCGCCGCCAAGGCCGATAGCGATCAGCAAACGGTCAAGGGGACGCGCGGGGCGCTGCCCCATGTCGGCACGGTCGCCGATCTGGTGTTCCCGACCGTCGAGCACGCCAAACTCGCGAACGGGATTCCGCTGGTCTACGCACATCGCGAGGCGGTGCCGATCACGCTGGCGACGATCAGCTTCGATGCCGGCATGGCGGCCGATCCGGCGCAAGCGCTCGGCACGCAGGCGCTGACGCTGGGGATGATGGACGAAGGCACCACGAGCCTCGACGCCACAAGGCTCGCCGAAGCGCAGGAGCGGCTCGGCGCCGACATCTCGACCGGCGCGGGCGCCGATCGCACCTATGTCGGCATCTACACCCCGACCGCCAACCTCGCCCCCGCGCTCGACCTGTTCGCCGACGTCGTCCAGAATCCGGCCTTCGCTCCGGCCGAGGTCGAACGCGTCAAAGGCCAGCAACTGGCGGCGATCGCGCAGGAAATGACGAGCCCGCAAGGGTTGGCCGCCCGCGCGCTGCCGCCGCTCGTGTTCGGCGCGGCGAACCCCTATGCCAAGCAGCAGGGTGCGGGTGACCCCGCCGCGGTTGGCAAGCTGACGCGCGACGATCTGGTCGCCTTCCAGCAGGCATGGCTGCGGCCCGACAAGGCGACGATCTTCGTCGTCAGTTCGGCGCCGCTCGCGACCGTCAAGGCGGCGCTCGACCGGCGTTTCGGCCGCTGGACGATGCCCGGCGCGCCGGGGACGAAGGATTTCACTTCGCCGGCCACGCAAGCCGCGCCGAAAATCGTGCTGATCGATCGGCCCGATTCGCCGCAATCGCTGATCCGCGCGGGTGAACTGACCGGGCTCAAGGGCACCGACGACATGCTCGCTTATAACGCCGCCAACGATACGCTGGGCGGCAATTTCCTGTCGCGGATCAACATGGATCTGCGCGAGGCGAAGGGCTGGTCCTACGGTGCGAGCGGTACCTTCCAGACGCTCGAACATGCCGCGCCCTATATCATCAACGCGCCCGTGCAGGCCGACAAGACCGGCCCCGCGATCGCAGCGCTGCAAACCGAGCTGAAGGGCTTCCTCACCGATCGCGGGGTCACGCAGGCCGAGTTCGATCGCACCGTGACGGGAACGATTCGCGAGCTGGCGGGCGGCTTCGAAACATCGAGCGACGTGCTGCGTGCGATGCAGAATATCGAATTGTACGACCGGCCCGACGATTATTATGCGACCCTGGCCGAGCGCTTCCGTGCGCTCAGTGTCGGGCAGCTTGACGCTGCGGCACGCAGGGTTCTCGATCCGGACAGGTTCGTCTGGGTCGTGGTCGGCGATGCCGCCAAGGTTCGGCCGCAGCTTGACAGCCTCGGTCTGCCGGTTGAGGTCGTCAAGGCACCGGCCGCGCCCGGCGGCCAGTAAGAGCAGGAGAAACCTTCAATGGCGGACGTCGATGGCACCTGGGATTGCGTCACCAAATCGCCTTTGGGCGATCAGAAATCGACGCTCACCGTCAAGAGCGACGGTGGCACCTTCACCGGCACCAATACGGGGAGCCTCGGATCGGCCGACATCACCGACGGCACGGTGAACGGCAATACGATCGCGTGGACGATGAACATGACCGTGCCGATGCCGATGACGCTCGATTGCGAAGCGACCATCGACGGCGACACGCTGACCGGCACGGTCGGCGCGGGCGCGTTCGGCAGCTTCCCGATGACGGGCACGCGCGTTAGCTGACGCGCGCATTATCGGCGACCAACACAAGGCCCGCCCCGGTTACGGTGGCGGGCCTTTTCGTATCTGTGTGTCAGCCGTGGCCGCGACAGGCGAGCATGTCGATGATCTCGTCGACCCGTGCCGGATCACCCACGGCGATCACTTCGCCCTTGCTGGCGGCGGTCAGCGGATCGCCCTGCCAGTCGCACATCCGCCCGCCCGCGCCCTCGACGATCGGTGCCAGCGCTGCAAAGTCGTGGAGCTTGAGCCCCGCTTCGACCACCACGTCGAGCCAGCCGCTCGCGACGCAGGCGTAATTGTAGCAATCGCCGCCCAGCACGGTGCTGCGGACCGCCGCATCGAGATGCTCGAAGGCGTGGAGCTGGCCATCGTCGAACAGCGCCGGCGAGGTGGTGGCGAGCAGCGCATCGCCCAGCGTGGCGCACGCCCGCGTTGTGGCAGGGGCATCGTTGAACGTCGTCGCGCGGCCCACCGCCCCGGTCCAGCGTTCGCGCGCGATCGGCTGGTCGATCACTCCGATCATCGGCCAGCCATCGGCCACCAGCGCGATCAGCGTGCCGAAGATCGGGCGGCCCGAGATGAACGAGCGCGTGCCGTCGATCGGATCGAGTACCCATTGCCGCCCGCTGGTGCCCGCGCGAACGCCATATTCCTCACCGACGATCCCGTCGGCGGGGCGCTCGGCCTCGATCAGCGCGCGCATCGCTGCTTCGCCGGCGCGATCGGCCAGCGTCACGGGCGACGCGTCGTCCTTGATCTCGAGCCCGTGGGGCGCGCGAAAATAGGGGCGGATCGCCACCGCGGCCGCATCGGCAAGGCGGTGGGCGAAGGCGATATCATCATCGGCTACACGCATCGGGCTGCCCTAGGCAGGGGGCGTCCAAACGGCAATGGGCATCGGCGGTCGAGGCACTCGCGCGATGGGGATCGCGCCGGATGACGCCGCGCTGCGGCATGTCGCTTCTATCCAATCGCTTTGGGGGGTGATTGAACAAGACGGGCACGAAGCGTATTGAGATCGGGGGCCTGCCGGGAGAAGAACCGATGCGTTTTACCGTTGCAGCACTGGCCGCATTGCTGGTCGCGTTTCCCGCCGGCGCCGCGCTCGATCCGGGGGCGCGTGCCCCCGATTTCACGACTCGCGGCGCAATCGCGGGTGAGGTCGTCACCATCCACCTTGCCGATCAGCTCAAGAAGGGGCCGGTCGTGCTGTACTTTTTCCCGGCCGCGTTCACGTCGGGGTGCAACGCCGAGGCGCATGCCTTTGCCGAGCGGATCGGTGATTTCACCGCCGCCGGCGCGACGGTGATCGGCATGTCGGCGGATGATGTCGAGACGCTCGCCAAATTCTCGACCCAGAAATGCGCGGGCAAGTTTGCGGTCGCCAGCGCCGGGCCGCGCGTCGTGGCGGGCTATGATGTCGATATCGGCAAAAAGGTCGCGATCAACGGTGCGGCGCCGCGCCAGATCACCAGCCGGACGAGTTATGTGATCGCGCCCGACGGCAGGATTATCTACGCGCATTCCGAATCCGCGCCGGACGGGCATATCAGCGGGACGCTCGCGGCGGTGAAGGCGTGGCGGGCGGCACATCCGCGGTAAGATTCTTTTTATTTCAATGATGTATCGGTAGTTGATTGTCCTGACGCCTGGGGGGTGGGAATGGCATCGCATGTGTCGGGGAGCGGCCGGCAGCAACCGGCGGACGGCGCGGTGGGGCGCGCCACGCCCGCCGAGATGTCGCGCGATTTGTACAGGCGGATCGGGGCGTTTCTCGACAACCACCGGCTCGGTGCCGATCCGGTCACCTACAGTTTCGTCTATCGGGTGCTGAACGAGCCGCAGGGGCCGCTCGCGCGCGCGGTGGCCGGGCTCGTCGACGGCGGTGTCCGGCTGACCGTGGCCGATATCGCCTCGCTCGGCGGATCGGTGGGCGGATCGGTGGGCGGGGCGCCCCCGGCGGCGCCCGCCGGCGACGAATGGGTGGCGCGCGCGCAACTGCAGATCGAAGGCGTCGAACATATCGTCCGCACCGTGCAGGCGGAGGCGAATGCCTTCGCCACCACGATTGCCGCCGGCGCCGATGCGCTCAGCGAGGTACGCGATGTCAGCCCGGTCACCGAAATCGTCGCGGTCGCGCGCGCGATGGTTGCGCGGACGCGCGCCGCCGAAGCGCGGCTCGACGACGCGACGCGCGAGGCGCAGGTGCTGCGCTGTGCGCTCGAGGAGGCGCGCGCCGATGCCCAGCGCGATCCGTTGACGGCTTTGCCCAACCGGCGGGCGCTCGAGGAACATTATCGGCCCCCCGGTGAGACCGGGCCGGCGCTTTGCCTCGCGATGTGCGACATCGATCATTTCAAGCAGGTCAACGACCGGTTCGGCCACGCGGTCGGCGATCGCGTATTGCGGGCGATCGCCACCGCGCTCAGCGCTGTGTGTGTCGATCATCTCGTGACACGTTATGGCGGCGAGGAATTCGCGGTGTTGTTCACCGGCGTGTCGCTCGCCGAGGCAGAGGCGCTGCTCGATCGCGCCCGCGCCAGCGTTGCCGGCAAGCGCTATCTGCTGCGCGAAAGCGATGCGCCGCTGGGCGCGATCACCTTTTCCGCCGGGCTCACGCTCGCCGGTGCCGGGGAGGCGCTGGGCACCGTGCTGGGTCGCGCGGACCGGCTGCTTTATGCCGCCAAGGCCGCGGGCCGCAATCGCGTCCACGCTGCGGCAACCGAGATTGCCAACAGATAGCGAATTTCACACCGCATATCTGGCGCGCTGCGCCAATGTGGCGCGATGCCGAATCTCGTGCGACGTAATTTCAATAACTTATGAAGTTGGCACACCCCTTGCGATGAACAGGGCATGATCGATCGGCCTTTCCGATCGAGCCCAGGCAAGGAGTATTATCATGATGTTTCGTCTCGAATCCGCGCAACGCTTCGCCATCTCGCTGGTCGGTGCGTTCGTCTTCGCCGCGCTGATGATCGGCGCTGCCGTGCCCGTCGTGCCGATCGCCTGAATCGGAACGCTTTTCCGGACGTGTTCAAATGCGTAGTTTTCTGATCGCTTTCGCCTCGTTTGCGGCGACAACCCTGCTGATCGCCGGTTGCGCCGCCGGGATCACCGGTCTGGCCTAGCGTGATTTCGAGCCAGATGGAATCATCTGGCGACTCGGCAATCGCGGCAAACAAAAGATCATCCAGAGTCGGTCCGATTCTGTTGGAACCGGACCGACGTTAGCCGCGCCCCGCCGAGGCCAGCCCCGTCACCGCGGGCGACGTGCCGATCGGCCGCGGTTCGCCGCGCGAATAGGTGCCGATCAACAAGCCCGCCGCCAGCACGTGCCCGCGCATCGCCTTGACGAGCGCGGCACGGCGCGGGGTTTCGCCGGGATCGGGGGTATCGTCGTCGAGCGCGAAGAGCTGGAACGCATAACGGTGCTCGCCGTGCCCGGTCGGCGGATCGGGCGGCAGCCAGCCCTCCCCAAAGAACGAATGCCGGCCGACATCGCGGCCATCGGCTTCGCCCGCGCCGTCGGCGGTGATCGCGCCCTCGGCGATCCGGTGTTCGTCGGGCGGCAGATCCCAGACGATCGCATGGACGAGCGGCGCCGGCGTCGGCGCGTCGGCATCTTCGACGATCAGCGCGATCGCCGCGGTCGCGGGCGGCAGCGCGCCCCAGACGAGCGGCGGCGACACCCCCGCACCATCGGCGGTGAAGCGTGGCGGTAGCCGGCCTTCATTGGCGAAGGCCGGGCTCATCAGGTCGATCGTCGCCAATTCCACCCCGTCGCTGAGCTGGACGATCGCGAGCTTGTCCGCGCCCGCGCGCATCCCCCGCATCGCCGTACCAAGCCAACGGGGAACATGTTCGAGCATCGGTCGGCACTCCACAGACACCAGTGGAGGCCAGTGAAGCACACCCGCGCGCGGGCTCCAAGCCGCCGGCGCGCGCTCGGCATCCGCGACCTCGAAACACTCAGTTGGTCAGAGTGATTTCGAGCCAGATGGAATCATCTGGCGACTCGGAAATAACGGCAATCAAAAGATAATCCAGGGGCGATCCGGTTCCTTTAGAACCGGATCGACGCTAGGAGGGCGGGCCGAGATCGAGCACGAAGATCGGCCCGAATTCGAGTGTCTGCTTGCCCGAGGCGAGGTGCATCGACACCGCCAGCTCGCCGGCGGCGTAATCGCGATCGGCGACGCCTTGCAGATGATACATCGTCCAGTCGGGCGTGATGTCGACCGCACCGCCGAAAATCCCGGTATAGGGTGCCCTGGCGAGCTGGACGCCGTTGTTGGGCAGATGCGCGCCGCCGCCGGCGGCCTCGCTTCTGGCGGCGCGCGCATAGAAAGCGAGTACCAGCCGATCACCCTTCGCCACCGGTCTGTCGATCGGGTCGGAAAGCGAGATCGACCACGGCTGCGCGCTGCCACCGGGAATCTGGACGCGCAGCGCATGGCCTCCCTGCACCTTCTTGTCGGCCACCACGCGTGCGGGTTCGGGCGCGTTATAGACCTGGAAAGCCTGCGGGTTCGGGTTGTTGATGATCTTGTCGGCGATGTCGCCGGCCTGGTCCTGCGCCGGCAGCGCCACCGCGATCAATGCGACGGGCGCCGCCAGCATGGCGAACGTGACGTTCATGGGCACCCCCTCGGTCCGGCGCGTTCTCGCGACGCTGCCGAAGCAGGCAGGCTATGGCGGTGTAGCGCGACGGTCAAGCAGTGCGCCCTGCGTTGACACGACCCGCGCCTTTCGGACATGCCCCTGAACGTGACGGAACGTGGCATCAACCTTCATCCGAGCTGGCTCGCGCCGCTCGCGAGCGAGTTCGACCAGCCGTATATGGCGGCGCTCCGGCAGTTTCTCGTCGCCGAGAAGGCGGCGGGCAAGCACATCTTTCCGCGCGGGTCCGAATGGTTCCGCGCGCTCGACCTGACCCCGATCGAGCGCGTCCGCGTCGTCATCATCGGTCAGGACCCGTATCACGGCCCCGGCCAGGCGCATGGCCTGTGCTTTTCGGTCAAGCCCGGCGTCCGCGTGCCGCCCAGCCTCGTCAACATCTACAAGGAGCTCGAGGCCGATCTCGGCATCGCCCGTGCGCGCCATGGCTTTCTGGAACATTGGGCCGAACAGGGCGTGCTGCTGCTCAATGCGGTGCTGACGGTCGAGGCCGGCCGCGCCGCCTCGCATCAGGGGCGCGGCTGGGAACGCTTCACCGATACGGTGATCCGGCTGGTCAACGCGCGCGAGACGCCGGTCGCGTTCCTGCTCTGGGGGGCATATGCGCAGAAAAAGGCGGCGTTCGTCGATTCGGTGGATAAAGGCGGCCGCCATCTGGTGCTCAAGGCGCCGCACCCGTCGCCGCTATCGGCGCATAATGGCTTCTTCGGCTCGCGCCCGTTTTCCAAGATCAATGCCTTCCTGGAAGCGACCGGTCAGCCGCCGATCGACTGGGCACTGCCCGAAAGCGTCGGTTGAACTGAGGCGGGGCCGGTACGGCCCCCGCGCGCGATCAAGATCCCTCGCGCCTTGTTGCGACGCACAATTTTCGCTTGAAAAGTGTTTCCGGCATGCTTATTGTGCAATGCAGCAATCGATGAGAAGGAGGCCCGATGGCCCGCAAGGATCCCTCGTCCAGGCAGACCACAGGTGCACCCCGTCCGGCCGCAAAGCGTGCGTCGGCGCCCAATAAGCGCCCCGTGCCCGCGCCGGCGACATCGCTCCCCACGGTTGCCGCGACGACTAACGAATCATCTGTATTCCCCGCGACCGCGGCCGCTCACAAGGAAACCGAACCGATGGAAAACACCGTGAAGAACGCCACCGCCCAGGCCCAGACCCTGTTCGCCGATTTCAACGATCGCGCCAAGGCAGCGGTCGAGAAGAGCACGAAGCTGTTCGAAGAGGTCAATGATTTCACCAAGGGCAATATCGAGGCGATCGTCGAATCGTCGAAGATTGCCGCCAAGGGCTTCGAGGCGATCGGCCAGGACAGCGCCGAATATGGCCGCAAGTCGTTCGAGGACGCTACCGCCACGCTGAAGCAGTTCGCCGCCGTCAAGTCGCCGGCCGAATTCTTCAAGCTCCAGAGCGATTATCTCCGCTCGGCGTTCGATGCGGTGGTGGCCGAAACCTCGAAGAAGACCGAGGCCGTGCTCAAGCTGGCGGGCGACGTTGCCCAGCCGCTGTCGAGCCGCGCCGCGGTTGCCGCCGAGAAGATCAAGCTCGGCGCCTGATCCGTCTCCCGATATCGGGCTCGGCTTACGCTGAGCCCGATCGCGGCTCCGGCCCGTTCGCTTGCTCATCGCCCGCGTAATGTTTGGGCCGGTGGTGTGGGTGAACGGGCCGGGGACGCTTCAGGGCGGCTGCCGAATCGGCGGTCGCCCTTTTCGTCGGGAATGACGAAAGAGGGTGAACGTCGCCCACTGCCCCTTGCCCTTCCGCCTCGGCTTGCCATATTTTCAGCCTGCATGATCGACCATTCCAACACCCCCCGGGCGATGGCGTCGCCGCCCGACGATGACCATGACGAGGACGGCGGCTCAGGCACCGGCCTTGCCACGCGCACGCTCACGCGGACGCGCCAGCCGACGCCGTATCGCGTGTTGATGCTCAACGACGATTACACGCCGATGGAATTCGTCGTTCTGTGCCTCCAGCGCTTCTTCCGCATGTCGATCGAGGAAGCGACGCGGGTGATGCTCCACGTCCACCAGCGCGGGGTGGGGGTGTGCGGCGTGTTCACCTATGAGGTCGCCGAGACCAAGGTTGGCCAGGTGATGGATTTCGCGCGCGAGAACCAGCACCCGCTGCAATGCACGCTCGAAAAGGCGTGATGCGCGCCTGAGGCGTCCATCACGGTCATTGCCGCTGGGCGGGACAGGCTCTAAAGCCCGCCAATGGACCGCATCCTTATCCGCGGAGGCCATCGCCTCCAGGGCCGCCTCCCGATTTCGGGTGCCAAGAACGCCGCGCTGACGCTGATGCCGTGCGCGCTGCTTACCGAGGAACCGGTGACGCTGCGCAATCTGCCGCGCCTCGCCGATGTCGACAGTTTCGGGCATCTGCTCAACCAGCTCGGCGCCTCGACCCATACCGAGGGCGCGCGGCCCGAGGATTTCGGCCGGGTGATGACGATCCGCGCGGCGCGCCTCACCGCGACCCACGCGCCCTATGACATCGTGCGCAAGATGCGCGCCTCGATCCTCGTCCTCGGCCCGCTGATCGGGCGCGCGGGTGAGGCGACGGTGTCGCTTCCCGGCGGCTGCGCGATCGGCAACCGTCCGATCGACCTCCATTTGAAAGCGCTCGCGGAATTGGGCGCCGAAATCGAGGTCACCGCGGGCTATGTCAAGGCGATCGCACCCGGCGGGCGGCTCGCGGGCGGCTGCGTCACCTTCCCCGTGGTGTCGGTCGGCGCGACCGAGAATGCGCTGATGGCGGCTGTCGCTGCCCGGGGCGGCAGCCGCATCGAAAATGCGGCGCGCGAGCCCGAGATCGTCGATCTGTGTAAAATGCTCGTCGCGATGGGTGCCTCGATCGACGGGATCGGTTCCGAAACGCTCGAGATCGAGGGCCGCGACCGGCTCTACGGCACGACCTACAGCGTGATGCCCGATCGTATCGAGGCGGGCAGCTATGCCTGCGCGGCGGCGATCACCGGCGGCAGCCTCGATCTGATCGGCGCGCATGCCGCCGATATGCGCGCGACGCTCCAGACGCTCACCGAGGCGGGCGTCACCGTCACCGAGCACAAGAACGGCATCCTTGTCGAAGCGGCGGGCGGGCTCGGCCCGCTGACGCTCTCGACCGCGCCTTATCCGGGTTTCGCGACCGACATGCAGGCGCAGTTCATGGCGATGCTGTGCAAGGCCGACGGCGCGAGCGTGCTCACCGAGACGATCTTCGAGAATCGCTATATGCACGTGCCCGAACTTGCGCGCATGGGCGCCGATATTCAGGTCCGCGGCCGCACCGCCGTGGTGCGCGGGGTGGATAAACTGGTCGGCGCGCCGGTGATGGCGACCGATCTGCGTGCCTCGATGAGCCTGATCCTCGCCGGGCTCGCGGCCGAGGGCGAGACGCACGTCCAGCGCGTCTATCACCTCGATCGCGGTTACGAACGGCTTGAGGAAAAGCTCTCCGCGGTGGGCGCGGATATCGAGCGCGTCTCCGACGGCTGAGGATTTATAGCCGTTGTTTCAGGGCCCTCTGAAACAGCGGCGGCACCGGCCCGCTCCCCCGCCCCACCTCCCAAGACATTATGCTGAATGGGAGGCGGGGCGGGGTGCACCCCACAAAGTATTACTTTGTGGGGACCCGGTGGGGGAGCGGGCCGGTGCCGCTTCCACGTCAGTGGAATCGGTTCACCGCTCCACCAGCCGCGTATAAAGGTGCCAGGTCGCGTAGCCGAGCACCGGCAGCACCACCGCCAGCCCGATGAACACCGGAATCGCGCCGATCACGAGCAGCGCGACGACGATCAGCCCCCAGCGGGTGATCGTGCCGGCATTGGCCCGCGTTGCCCGCAGCGACACGGCGATCGCGCTGTCGGCTTCGACCGCCTTGTCGACCACCATCGGCGCCGCGACCAGCGTCGTCGCGATCGTGACCGCGGCGAGAACGGCGCCCGCGACATTGCCCAGAACGATCATCGTCCAGCCTTCGCGCGTGGTGAACAGCGCGGTGAGGAAGCTGCCGATATCGGCCGGCGCCAGCGCGCCCAGCGTCAGATCGTAGACCAGCCACGCGACCCCGAGCCAGATCAGGAAAAGCATGACGAGCCAGATCGTCAGCTCGACGATCCCGCGCCGTCGTTCGCGGAGCGGATCGAGGAAGTGCGTCCAGTTCGCCTCGCGCCCTTCCTCGCGGCGGCGCGCGAGTTCGTAAAAGCCCGATGAGACGATCGGCCCGAGGATCGAGAGCCCGGCGACGAGCGGAAAGAACAACGGCAGCAGCCGCGAATCGAACGTGATCGCCGCCGCGATCAACCCGATCAGCGGATAGAGCAAGGCCGCGAACAGGATGTCGCCGCGCATCGATCGGAAATCGTTCCAGCCTTCACGCAGCGCCCAGCGCAGGTCGTCGCCGTCGATCTGGTGGATGCGCGTCTCCGCCGCATCGGGGGCGGGGGTCGATTGAGCGAGCGTCGTCATTGGTGCCTCTCCCGAAGCCCAGCCCTCCCGCACCGGCGATCATATACTCTTTTGCCCGCCGAGGCGAGGGCGGCCGCCCGCGTCAGGCGTTGCCGAAGCTTGCGATCAGGCCGTCGATGACGAATTGTGCCGCCAGCGCGGCCAGCAACACGCCCAGCAGTCGCGTGATGACCGCCTCGATTTTCGCGCCAAGGATGCGCATCAGCGGCCCAGCCAGCAGCAGCGCGGCGAGCGTGAGCAGCAGGATCACGCCCATCGCGGAGAGGATCACCAGCGTGTGCGGGATACCCTGCCCCTGCGACATCAGCAGCATCACGCTCGCGATCGATCCCGGCCCGGCGATCATCGGCATCGCCATCGGGAAGATCGAGACGTCCTCCACCTCGGGGGTATCGATGATCTTCTGCGCGCGATCCTCGCGGCGCTGGGTGCGCTTCTCGAACACCATTTCGAGCGCGATCAGGAACAGCATGATCCCGCCCGCGATGCGGAAACTATCAAGGCTGATGCCGAGCGCGCGCAGGATATCGTGCCCGAACAGCGCGAACACGACCAGGATCAGCGCCGCGACGCCGACCGCGCGGATCGCCATCGCGCGCCGGTGCGCTGCGCTCGCGCCCGCGGTCAGCCCGGCATAGATCGGCGCGCAGCCCGGCGGATCGATAACGACGAAGAAGGTGATCAGCGCCGAGACGAACAATTCGGTGAGCGCCGCGATGCTCATCCCAGCGCGTGCCGGTCATAGGCGATGCCCTCGCGCCGGCACGCCGAGACCAGCGTGTTGCGCATCAGGCACGCGATCGTCATCGGGCCGACCCCGCCCGGCACCGGGGTGATCGCGGCCGCATGGCTCGCGGCGCCGTCGAAATCGACATCGCCCACCAGCCCGTCCTCGGTGCGGTTGATGCCGACATCGATCACGACCGCGCCCGGCTTGATCCACTCGCCCTTGACGAGCTGGGCCACGCCGACCGCGGCGACGACGATATCGGCGCGGTGGATCACGCCGGCGAGGTCGCGGGTGCGCGAATGCGCGACCGTGACGGTGCAGCTTTCCTTCACCAGCAGCGCCGCCATCGGCTTGCCGACGATGTTCGACCGGCCGACGACCACCGCATCCTTGCCCGCGAGATCGCCGAGCTGGTGCTTGAGCAGTATCAGGCAGCCCAGCGGCGTGCACGGCACGAAACCCTCAAGCCCGGTCGCGAGCCGCCCGGCATTGACCGGGTGGAAGCCGTCGACATCCTTGTCGGGATCGATCCGCGTGATGATCGCGCGGTCGTCGATGTGCTTGGGCAGCGGCAATTGGACGAGGATGCCGTCGACCGCGGGATCGGCGTTGAGCGTATCGACCAGTGCGATCAGCTCGGCCTGGCTGGCGGTCGCGGGCAGGCGGTGCTCGAACCCCTGCATCCCCGCCGCTGCGGTCGCCTTGCCCTTGGAGTGGACATAGACCGACGAGGCCGGGTCTTCGCCGACGAGCACCACCGCAAGCCCCGGCTTGCGCCCGGTCTTGGCGGTGAACGCCGCTGCCTGTTCGCCCACGCGCGCGCGCAAGCCCAGCGCGAATGCCTTTCCGTCGATGATCTCTGCCGTCATGTCTGCGCCCCATAAAGGCTCGCGGCGATTCCCGCCAGCGTGTCGGGATCGCCCGTGATCGCCAGCCGCTTGAGCCGCCCGGTGTCGCCGCCGATCAGCGCCACGTCGCGCTTGGCGACCTTGAACGCCTTGGCGACGAACGCGATCAGCCGTTCGTTGGCGGCGCCGTCCACCGGCGGGGCGGCGATGCGGACGCCGAAATGGTCGGGCCCGTGCGTGCCCCAGCCGTCACGCGATGCGCGCGGGGTGGCGCGCACCGCCAGCGCGATTCCCGCTTCGGTCGCGCGCCAGCCGCTCAATAGGTGACGGGCGCGATCAGCGACATCGCGAGATTGGGCAGCACCACCGCCTGCAGGATGTAGATGATCAGCAGCACGACCAGCGGCGACAGATCGAGCGCGCCGAAATCGGGCATGATCTTGCGGATCGGGCGATACAGCGGGTCGGTCATCTTTTCGAGCGCGTACCACACCGAGCGGACGAGCTCGTTGTGGAGGTTGATGACGTTGAACCCGATCAGCCAGGACATGATCGCCTGGACGATGATGATCCACCACAGGATGTTGAGCAGAATCGTCAGGATCTGAAAGACGGCGATCAAGCGGGCCTCCGCAGGCATGAGGAAAGGGGAGTGGTTACAGGAAAGCGGCGCGGGGCAACAACCCCTGTCCGCCCCAACGCCTATTTCCCGATCAGGGTACCCGCGCCGCGGCGGGTGAAGATTTCGAGCAGCATCCCGTGCGGGATCCGCCCGTCGAGGATGACGGCGGCCTCGACCCCCGCCTCGACCGCGGCGACGCAGGTATCGACCTTGGGGATCATCCCGCCCGAGATCGTGCCGTCGGCCTTGAGCGCGGCGATCTTCGCCTCGTCGAGATCGGTCAGCAATTCGCCCGCTTTGTCGAGCACGCCGGCGACGTCGGTCAGCAGGAAGAAGCGCTTGGCCCCCAGCGCGCCCGCGATCGCGCCCGCCATCGTGTCGGCGTTGATATTGTAGGTCGCGCCGTCCGCGCCCAGCGCCACCGGCGCCACCACGGGAATGAAATTGTCCGCCGCGAGATTGGTCAGGATGCGCGGATCGACCTGCACCGGATCGCCGACGAAGCCCAGATCGACATGGCGTTCGATCCCCGAATTGGGGTCGGGCTCGGTGCGCCGCACCTTCTCGGCGATGACGAGGTTGGCGTCCTTGCCCGACAGCCCCACCGCGCGCCCGCCCAGCGCCGCGATCCAGCCGACGATCTCCTTGTTGATCTTGCCGGCGAGCACCATTTCGGCGACCTCGGCAGTGGCGGCGTCGGTGACGCGGAGACCGCCGACGAAGTGCGATTCGACCCCCAGCCGCTTGAGCATCGCGCCGATCTGCGGCCCGCCGCCATGAACCACGACCGGGTTGATCCCGACCGCCTTCAACAGCACCACGTCCTCGGCGAAATCGCGCTGCGCCTCGGGATCGCCCATCGCGTGGCCGCCATATTTGACGACGAAGGTCTCGCCCGCATAGCGCTGGAGATAGGGCAGCGCCTCGGTGAGCGTTTCGGCCTTGGCGAGCAAGGCGGGGGAGGGCGTATGATCGGTCATGCGCGCTCCCATAGCGTGGCGGTCACGCCAGCGAAAGCATCCGCGCTTGCGTCACGCTTCGACCCGAGGAGAACCATCGAGCCGCCGTCCGATCGCGACGAACAGATAGATCACCGGCGGCACCAGCACCGCGGAGAGCACCACCTTGGCGAGCATCTGCCCGGCGAGCAATTCGCCGATCGGGAACACGCCCGCAAAGGCAATCGTGACGAACAGCAACGTGTCGACGATCTGGCTGAGGATGCTGGCGAGCGCGGCGCGCAGCCACAGCAGCCGGCTGCCCTCGTGCCCCTTGAGCGCCGAGAAGATCGTGACGTTGAGCGTCTGCGAAATCCCATAGGCGACGATCCCGCCGGTCCAGATGCGCCAGGTGCCGCCCAGAATGCGCTGGATGGCGTCGCGATTCTCGGGCTGCATCGCCGGCGATGCGGGCAGCGCGTGGACGATCACCGACAGGATGATCGATACGATCAGCGGCACGAAGCCGATCAGCACCAGCCGGTTGGCGAGGGTGCGCCCGTGCAGCTCGGCGACCGCGCTCGAGGTGACGACGAGCAGCAGGAACGCGAAGATCCCCGCTTCCACCGCCAGCGGGCCGATGCCGAACAGGTTGCCCAGTTCGGATACCGGCCCCAGCGATACCTGCTTGTTGCCGAGCACGCCTGCGATGCAGACCATCCCGCCGTAGAAGATCGAGAAAGCGAAAAGCGATCGTGGGATCGCGGGCGCGGATTGGCTCATGGCGCGCGATGCTAGTCAAAAGAATCGCGATGCAAAAGCACCTTGTACGCCGCGGGGAAACGGGGGAGGCGAGCACACGATAGGTCTAGCGTCGCGCCGAACGTCGTGTCATCGTTGCCGTCGCGCAGCCGGGGGCCGCGTGCTCCTGATCGTAAGCGCGGAACTGCCATCGCATGACACGAATCCTGATCGGCATCGCCGGCATCCTGCTCATCCTCGGGATCGCCGTCGCGCTCTCCACCGATCGCCGCGCGATCCGCCTGCGCGTCGTCGGCGCCGCGTTCGCGCTCCAGGTCGGGATCGCGGTGCTGGTGCTCTACGTGCCGTGGGGCAAATCGGTGCTCGCCTTTCTGTCGGGCGGGGTCTCCAATCTGCTCGGCTATGCCAAGGCCGGGGTCGATTTCATCTTCGGCCCGCTCGCGAGCCCCGACATCGGCGGCAACAGCTTCGCGATCGCCGCGCTGCCGGTCATCATCTTCTTCGCGAGCCTCGTCTCGATCCTCTATTATCTCGGGATCATGCAGCTCGTCGTGCGCTGGATCGGCGGCGGGATCGAGAAAGTGATCGGCGTCTCCAAGGTCGAATCCTTGTGCGCGGCGGCCAACATCTTCGTCGGCCAAAGCGAATCGCCGCTCGTCATTCGGCCCTATCTGGCCGGCCTCACGCCAGCGCAATTGTTCACGGTGATGACCAGCGGCATGGCCGGGGTCGCGGGGACGATCCTCGCGGCCTATGCCTCGATGGGCATCCGCATCGATTATCTGCTTGCCGCCTCGTTCATGGCGGCGCCCGGCGGCATCCTGATGGCCAAGCTCATCATGCCCGATACGCCCGCCGATACCGATGGCGAGCTGCCGCTGGGCGACCATCCCGAGGATGAAAAAATCGCGCTGGCCGATGCGACGCACGATGAGGAAAAGCCCGCCAACATCATCATGGCCGCCGCGCAAGGGGCGCAGACCGGGGTCAAGCTCGCGGTCGCGGTCGGCGCGATGGTGCTTGCCTTCGTCGCGCTGGTCGCGCTCGCCAACGGGCTGCTCACCGGGGTGGGCAATCTGGTGGGGCTGCCGGGGCTGACCTTTCAGGGGCTGCTCGGCATGGTGTTCAAGCCGGTCATGTTCCTGCTCAACATCCCCTGGCACGAAGCGGGCGCGGCGGGCGGCTTCTTCGGCGAGAAGATCGTGCTCAACGAATTCGTCGCCTATATCGATCTCGGGCAGGTGCAGGATACACTCAGCCCGCGCACCGTCGCGGTCGTCACCTTTGCGCTGTGCGGCTTCGCCAATTTCTCGTCGATCGCGATCCAGATGGCGGTGACCGGCGGGCTCGCCCCCAACCAGCGCCCGATGATCGCCAAGCTCGGCATCCGCGCGCTGATCGCGGGCAGCCTCGCCAATCTGATGTCGGCCGCGCTCGCGGGGCTATTGATCGCGTGATGTCGTGCTGTTCCTGATCGTCAAGGCATTGGTATCGGGCGTGATCATCGCGCTCGTCTCGGAAATTGCGAAACGGCAGCCGGCGTTCGGCGCCCTGATTGCCTCGCTGCCGCTGGTGTCGATTCTGGGCATGATCTGGCTGTGGCGCGCGCGGCCCGACGCCGAGAACATGGCCCAGCACGCCGCCGCAACCTTCTGGTACGTGTTGCCGTCGTTGCCGATGTTCCTGCTGATACCGGCCTTGTTGCGGCACGGCGTACCGTTCTGGATCGCGCTGCTCGCCGGCTGCGTCCTCACCATCGCGCTTTACGCGGCGATGATGTGGGTCGGCCCCCGGTTCGGGCTGCGGCTCTAGATACTCACCGCGTCGGCACCGGGGTATCGCCCGCATAATCGTAGAAGCCCCGCTTGGTCTTGCGGCCGTACCAGCCCGCCTCGACATATTTGACGAGCAGCGGCGCGGGGCGGAATTTGGGGTCGCCGGTGCCGTGGAACAGCACTTTGGTGATCTCCAGACAGGTGTCGAGCCCGATGAAATCGGCGAGCGTGAACGGCCCCATCGGATGGTTGAGCCCCAATTGGCACGCGGCGTCGATATCGGCGATCGTCGCCACGCCCTCGCCGAGCGCGAAGCACGCTTCGTTGAGCATCGGCATCAGCACGCGGTTGACGATGAAGCCGGGCGCGTCGTTGGCGTGGACGACGCGCTTGCCGAGCGCGGCGGCATAGGTCTCGACGATCTTGACGGTGTCGTCGGCGGTGGCGAGCCCGCGGATCACCTCGATCAGCCCCATCAGCGGCACGGGGTTGAAGAAATGCACGCCGATGAAGCGCCTGGGATCGGGCGAGGCCTGCGCGAGCCGCGTGATCGGGATCGACGAGGTGTTCGATGCCAGCACCGCCTGATGCCCGAGTACCTTGCCGACATCGGCGAAGATCGCGCGCTTGATTTCTTCGCGCTCGGTCGCCGCCTCGATCACCAGCCCGCAGGTCGACATGCCGGTGACGCCGTCGATCGGCTCGATCCGGGCGAGCGTCGCGTCGCGCGCCTGCGCGTCGATCTTTTCCTTCTCGACCAGCCGGCCAAGCTGCTTCGCGATCCCGGCCTTGCCCGCCTCGGCGCGGTCCTTCGAGATGTCGGTCAGGAGCACATGATACCCCGCCTGTGCGGAAACCTGCGCGATCCCCGCGCCCATCTGCCCCGCGCCGATTACGCCGACTGCCTGCATCTCGCTGTTCCCCTGATCCAAAAACTTCCCTGCTGGAGGCGCTCTAGAGTTTATTCCACTGGCGTGGAAGCGGCGCCGGCGCCGCCCCTGTTTCAGCGACACTGAAACAGATAAGACGAGATCATGAAATCGATCGCCGCGCTTGCTCTCCTGTCCGCTCTCGCCGCCTGTTCGGGTTCCACGCCCGGCAACGAGGCCATGCCGACGGCCAAGGCCGACACCGGCGCCGCCGCCGCGCCGTCGCCCGCCGATGCGCCCGATAGCCACGCCCCACCGCGTCCCGCCGCGCCGCGCACCTTCGCCGACTGGACGGTCGCGTGCGACAATGGCGGCGAATGCTCGATGGCCTCGCTCTCGCCCGAGGATGGCGATTTCTACGCGGTCAACCTCGCGCTGACCCGCGAGGCCGGGCCCGACGGCACGATCGCGGTCGCGCTCATGGTCAATCAGGATGGCGTGATCCCGGCCAGGCTCGTGGTCGATAATACCCCGGTGGGCGATGCGTTCCCGGCGGTGAAAGACGGCAGCACGATCGTGACCGGCAATGCCGCCACCGCGATCGCTTATGCGCTGGCCAACGGCAAGCAACTCACGGTGCGCGATTCGCACGGTGCGGTGCTCGCCACGCTCTCGCTCGCGGGGGCGTCGGCGAGTTTGCGCTATATCGATGCCGAGCAGCATCGCGCGGGCACCGTCACCGCGATCGTCGCCAAGGGCAACCAGCCCGCGAGCGCGGTGCCCGCGGCGCCTGCGCTGCCGGTGATCGTCGCGCCGCCCGTCGCCACCGGCAGTGCGCAGATCGGCGCGACGATGGCGGCCGACCTGAAACAGCGCGCGGGCTGCGACGGTACGCTGGTCGCCGATATCGAACCCGAAGCGCACCCGCTCGGCGACGGCGCGACGCTGGTGCTCGTGCCGTGCAGCCGCGGCGCCTATAATTTCAGCTCGGTCATGTTCGTGCTCAAGGACGGCAAGCCTGCCCCCGCCCGGATCGATGCCGCCTCGGGTTTTTCGGAAACCGATGCGCCCGCCGACCTGCCCGAGGTCGTCAACCCCAGCGTCTCGGGCGGCGTGGTGTCGAGCTACGCCAGAGGGCGTGGTCTGGGTGATTGCGGGGTCGAACAGGATTTCGTCTGGGATGGCCGCATGTTCCGCCTCGCGCAGGAAGCGGCGATGGGCGAATGTCGCGGCAACCCCAATTTGCTGACGACCTGGCGTACGCAGGTGGTGCGGCGGTAGGAGTCTGTTTGAGAAATCGCGGAAGAGCGATTTCCGAGGCGGCACCGGCCCGCTCCCCCACCCCACCTCCCATTCAGTATACTGCCGTTGGGAGGTGGGGTGGGGGTGTTACCCCACAAAGTATTACTTTGTGGGGACCCCGTGGGGGAGCGGGCCGGTGCCGCCGCAATGCGCCGGAAGGCGCATTGCCAAACGCGCCCTAAGGCGCTTTCCTGCGGGGCCGCGCCTCGGCGAGCAGCAATGCGAAGCGATCGTCGGCGTCGGTCCATTCGGCCACCGGGGTCCATTCACCCGCGAGCAGCAGCATCCGTGCGTCGCGGGGGCCGTATTTGTGGCTGTTCTCGGTGTGGATCGTCTCGCCTGCCGTCATCGCGAAATCATGCCCGTCGATCGTGAAATTGACGTCGCGCGTCGCCTCGAGGTGCATCTCGATCCGGGTCAGCGTCTCGTTCCAGATCGCACGGTGGCGGAAGGCATCGACCGGAATCGTGCCCCCAAGCTCGCGGTTGATCCGGTCGAGCAAATTGAGGTTGAACGCCGCGGTGATCCCGGCCGCGTCGTCATAGGCGGGCACCAGCACGTCCTCGCCTTTCACCCGATCCATCCCGATCAGCAGCAACGCGTCGTCGCCAAGCGATTCGCGCATCGCGCGCAACAGATCGACCGAGGTGCGCGGCACGAGGTTGCCGATCGTCGAGCCGGGAAAGAAGCCGAGCTTGGGCAGGGCGCGGATCGCGCGCGGCAGCGTGATCGGCTCCATGAAATCGGCCTCGACCGGGATCACCGGCACCGCAGGGAATTCCTTCGCGAGCGTGGCTGCCGAATCGCGCAGGAAATCGCCCGAAATGTCGATCGGCACATAGGCCGCGGGCGCGATCGCGCGCAGCAGCAGCGGGGTCTTGGCCGACGATCCCGATCCGAACTCGACCACCGCGCGGCCCGGCCCCACTTTGGCGGCAATGTCGGGCCCGCTCGCGGTGAGAATGCCCGTTTCGGTGCGGGTCGGATAATATTCGGGCAGGTCGGTGATCGCCTCGAACAATTCCGAGCCGCGCCGGTCGTACAGCCAGCGCGCCGGCACCGCGCGCTGCGGCGCCGCCAGCCCCGCGAGCACATCGGCGCGGAACGCCGGATCGGCTGCAATCGTCTCGTGGTCCGCGATCGTGCGTTGCTCCGTCAAAGGTCCTTGGCCAGCCGCACCCCGGTGAATTGCCAGCGCTGATGCGGATAGAAGAAGTTGCGATAGCTCGCGCGGACGTGTCCGCGCGGGGTCGCGCATGAGCCGCCCTTGAGCACGAACTGCCCGCTCATGAACTTGCCGTTATATTCGCCGACCGCGCCCGGCGCGGGGCGAAAGCCGGGATAGGGGCGATAGGCGCTGCCGGTCCATTCCCAGACGTCACCGAAAAAGCCGGGTGCGGCCCCGGCGCGCGGTGCGACCGGCCCGACGGTATCGAGTTGGTTGCCGCTTGCCGGATCATGCCCTCCGGCGGCGGCCTCCCATTCGGCCTCGGTCGGCAATCGCGCACCGGCCCAGCTTGCATAGGCATCGGCCTCGTAGAAGCTGACATGCGTCACCGGCGCGGCGGGGTCGATGGGGTGCCGCCCGTCGAGCCCGAAGCGCGTCCAGCCGTCGCCGTGTCGTTCCCAATAAAGCGGTGCGGTGATCGCGTCGCGCTGCACCCATGCCCAGCCGTCGGACAGCCAGTGGCGTGGCTCGGCATAGCCACCGTCGGCGATGAACGCGCGCCACTCGCCGTTGGTGATCGTGCGGTCGGCAAGCGCATGGGGGTGGAGCAAGGCTTTATGGCGCGGTCCCTCGCAGTCGAAGGCGAACCCGTCGCCGTCATGCCCGATCTCAACCACGCCCTGGGCGCCGTCGATCCAGCGGATCGCGTCCGGCATCGGCACCGGATGCTGGCGCGTCGCCGGCCACAGCGCCGGTTCGATCGGGTTGCGACTGAACAGATGAAGGATGTCGGTCAGCAGCAATTCCTGATGCTGCTGCTCGTGATGGCAGCCCAGCGTCACCAGATCGCGCGCCTCGGCCCCGAGCCCCGGCAGCGCGGCGAGCAGCGCCGCATCGACATGGGTGCGATAGGCGAGCACCTCGTCGAGGCTGGGGCGGGTCACCATGCCCCGGCGGTCGCGCGCATGGCGCTGCCCCTCGGCTTCGTAATAGCTGTTGAACAGGAACGGAAAGCGCGCGTCGTACGGCGCATAGCCCGGCACGCCATCGCGCAGCACGAAGGTCTCGAAAAACCACGTGGTATGCGCGAGGTGCCATTTGGCAGGCGAGGCATCGGGCATCGACTGGACGGTGGCGTCCGCATCCGACAGCGGCCCGACCAGCGCGCGGCTGAGCGCGCGAATCGCCGCGAACCGGGTCGCAAGCGAAGGGGGGGCGGCGGAGGGAACTGGGTCGATCATCGTCTCGCGAGCAGGTGATCCTTGCTTTAGCGCGTCGCGCCGGGTTGCCAGAGAACGTCCTCGGTGCCCGCTTTGTTCATCACCCGCGCCGCGACGAACAGCCAGTCGGACAGCCGGTTGAGATAGGCGAGCGCCTGCGGGTTGATCGGCATCGCCGTCACCGCGGCGCGTTCGGCCCGGCGCGTGGTCGCGCGCGCGACGTGGAGCGCGGCCGCCGCGGCGGTGCCGCCGGGCAGGATGAAACTGGTCAGCGGCGCGAGCGCACCGTTCATCGCATCGATCTCGGTCTCGAGCCGCGCGACTTGCGAGGGGATGATCCGCAAGACCATTTCCGACGGTGTAAAATCCTCGCCCGGCGTGGCGAGATCGGCACCGAGGTCGAACAGGTCGCTCTGGATACGGATCAGCCCCGCGACGAGATCCGGCGCGCTGTCGGCCATCGCCACGATCGCAACGCCGATCGCGCTGTTGGTTTCGTCGACATCGCCGATCGCGATCATGCGCGGATCGTTCTTGGCGCGGCGCGAGCCATCGACCAGCCCCGTGGTCCCGTCATCGCCCTTGCGCGTGTAAATCTTGTTGAGCTTGACCAGTGCGACCACCCCTTTTCGCTACTGTAGTGGCCCGCGCTGCCGCCTGGCCACCCCTGCCATCTTGTGGCCGGGTGGGGGAGCGGGCCGGTGCGGTATACCTGCCAAAAACGCTCAGGTACGCCCGGCGGCGAAGAGGATCACCACGACGATCATGATCGCCAGCGCCTGAAAAAAGATACGAAACTGCATCATCCGGTTCGATTTCAGGCTCGACGGGCTCGGCTGGGTGCCGTCGAGGTCAGCCTGACTCGTCTTGAGGAAGGCGACAATGCCGCGGATGAGCGCGACCACCGTCGCGATCATCGCGGCGATAAGAAGGATGACGAGAAAGATGTTCATCGCGGCGATTTAGGCCTTCTTGGCCGCGCCCGCAACGGCGTTTGATCCACGGCGGTGAAGCGCGCTGCGTAGGCGCAGCACTACACCGCCAGCTTCGGAAACGCGGCGCGGAAGGCGGCGACCTTGGGCTTGTCCCAGCGCACGATATACGGGTTGGTCGGGTTCCGGCGGAAGAAATCCTGATGAACCGCCTCGGCCGGATAGAAGCCGCCGGTCTCGAGTCGCGTCACGATCGGCGCCTTGAACGCGTGCGCGCGCGTCAGTTGCGCGATGTAGGCCGCCGCCACCTTGTGCTGCTGTGGCGTCTGCGCGAAGATCGCCGAGCGATAGCTCGGGCCGCGATCGGGGCCCTGGCGGTTCAATTGCGTGGGGTCGTGCGCGACCGAGAAATAGACGCGCAGCAACGTGCCGTAGCTCACCTGCGCGGGATCGTAGATGATCCTGATCGCCTCGGCGTGGCCGGTCGCTTCGGTGCTCACCGCGCCATAATGCGCGGTCGCCTTGCTGCCCCCGGCATAACCGCTGACCACCGAGGTCACGCCTTTCACCTGTTCGAACACCGCTTCCATGCCCCAGAAACAGCCGCCCGCAAGCACCGCGGTCTGGAGATGTGGGGTGCGTGGCACATCGAGCGCGGGCGCAGGGATCGCCACCGCGTGTTCGGCGGCGGCGGGAACAAGCGGCAGTGCGATGGCGGCGAGGCCGCCCAGTCCCGCGAGCACGATCAAGCGGCGCAGCATGGGAACCCTCCTGCGGCGCGCGACTCGGCGCTCCGCTGGCCTGACGAGCCCCTATTCTAGCACATTTGCGGAGGCGTTATGCGCGCTTCAGCGCGCGGCGGGGGCCGCCGCTTCGGTGGGCGCGCTCGCGGGGTTGGCGAGGTGCAGCCCGGCCAGCCCAACCGCGCCCAGCGCGAACCCGCCAAGAAACTGCCAGAGGAAGCCCGATTTCAGGATGGTTCGCATCGTTCTTACCTTTTCTATCCATCCTGCGTCGCGCGGGTGCCCGCGAACGCGCCGGTGGCAAAGACCATCGCGAATCGGAGAATCCGACTCGCGATACTGGCAACCGGTGTGTCGCCCGGCGGCTTAACGCACGCTGGGCGATCCGTTCATCTGAGTGTCTGATCCGAAAATTCCGCCGAAGGCGGATTTTCGGATGGTTCGGTACCGGCCCGTTCCTCCACGGGGTCCCCACAAAGTATTACTTTGGGGGGGAGCGGGCCGGTGCCGGACTTCGAATCAGACTCTGAGCGCTGCGCACGCCGTCTGGATGCGCTCGCACGCTTCGAGCAGCAGCGCGTCCGAGGTCGCGTAGCTGATCCGCATCGCCGGCGAGAGGCCGAACGCGATACCGGGCACCACCGCCACCTTGGCCTCTTCGAGCAGATATTCGACGAACGTCGAATCGCTGTCGATCGTCACTCCCTTGGGAGTCGTCTTGCCGATCAGCTGCGACAGTTCGGGATAGACGTAGAACGCGCCTTCGGGCGTCGGGCAGGTGACGCCGTCGGCCTGGTTGAGCATCGACACGACGAGATCGCGACGCCCCTGGAACGCCTGCGCGCGCTCCTTGAGGAAGCTCTGGTCGCCGTTGAGCGCCGCCACCGCCGCCGCCTGCGCGATCGAGCACGGGTTCGAGGTCGACTGGCTCTGGAGCTTCGCCATCGCCTTGATCAGCCACGGCGCGCCGCCGGCGAAGCCGATCCGCCAGCCGGTCATCGCATAGGCCTTGGAACAGCCGTTGACCGTCAGCGTGCGCTCGTACAGCGCCGGGCAGACTTGCGCGATCGTCGCGAATTCGAACCCGTCATAGACGATATGCTCGTACATGTCGTCGGCGAACACCCACACCTGCGGGTGGCGCTCGATCACTTCGCCCAGCGCCTTCAGTTCGGCGGCGGTATAGCCCGCGCCGGTCGGGTTCGACGGAGAGTTGAGGATCACCCATTTGGTCCTGGGGCCGATCGCGGCTTCGAGCGCTTCGGGGGCCAGCTTGTAGCCTTGGTCGGCGCCCGCCGCGACGAATTTGGGCACGCCGCCGGCAAATTGCACGACATCGGGATAGCTCACCCAATAGGGCGCGGGGATCACCACCTCGTCGCCCGGATCGAGCGTCGCGACCATCGCGTTGAACAATGTGTGCTTGCCGCCGACGTTCACGCTGATCTGGCTGGCCTCATAGGCAAGCCCGTTGTCGCGCTTGAACTTGTCGGCGATCGCCTGCTTCAATTCGGCTGTGCCGTCGACATTGGTGTATTTGGTGCGCCCCGCGCGGATCGCCTCGATCGCGGCGTCCTTGATGAAATCGGGGGTGTCGAAATCGGGCTCGCCGGCGCCAAGACCGATCACATCGACCCCGGCGCGCTTCAGTTCGAGCACCTTGCTGGTGATCGCAAGCGTGGGCGACGGCTTGATGCGGCCGAGCGCGGCGGAAGTCTGCATGGCGTGAATGTCCCCTACAATAAGGCGGGGGCGCTATAGCCTTGCCTCGTTCGCAACTGCAACCGCCGGAATGAGCCCGCGCAGCGCATTGCCGATAAAGAAGCCGCCTTCGAGGTCGGCCGGGGTCAGATCGCCCTCGATCGCGCGCCCGGTATCGATCAGCTCGGCGCGCAGCACGCCGGGCAGCAGCCCGCGCGCCAGCGGCGGCGTGACGAGCGTGTCGCCGCGCGCGACGAACAGGCTGGAAAAGCTGCCTTCGGTGAGGAAGCCGTGCGCATCGACGAACGCGACTTCGAACGTGCCCGCGTTGGTGCGTGGCCTGTCATAGGCCGCGCGGTCGCTGGTCTTGTGGCGGCAGCGCACGTCGGTTGCCGCGAACGGCGCGGGAACGATGCCGACCGCGACCGGCCCGGCGGGTGCGGCGGGCAGGCGCGAGATCTGGATCGCGATCGCGCCGCTGGGGGCGAGCAACAGCCGGATACGCCGCGCCTCGCGCAGCCGGAAGGTTGCAGCCTGCAATTCGTTGCGTGTCGCATGGCGATCGAAGGTGATTCCGAATGCCTGCGCGCTTGCCTTCAATCGTTCGAGATGCCGGTCGAGCAGCGCGATCCCCGCGTGCGGATCGAACGCCATCGTCTCGATCAGGTCGAACCGGCGCTGGCCGGCCGTGACGAACGCGCCCTTGGCGAGGCATTCGGCCCATTCCTCGGCGGCATTCGAATCGGCGACCACCCCCGATCCCAGCCCCAACCGTGCGGTTGCGCCGCCGGGCACCATGTCGAGCGTGCGGATCGCGACGTTGAAGATCGCGTCGCCGTCAGCGCCGATCCGGCCGATCGCGCCGGTATAGGCGCCGCGGGGGCTCGCTTCGATCTCGGCGATCACTTCGCTGGCGCGGATCTTGGGTGCCCCGGTGATCGATCCGCACGGGAACAGCGCCGCGATCACGTCGACCGCGTCGCGCCCCTCGGCAAGGTCGGCGGCGACGTCGGACACCATCTGGTGGATCGTCGGATAGGTTTCGACCGCGAACAGCCGTGGTGCTTTGACGCTCCCCGGCCGCGCGACGCGGGTCAGGTCGTTGCGCAGCAGATCGACGATCATCAGGTTTTCGGCGCGCTGCTTGGGGTCGGCGGCGAGGCGTTCGGTGATCGCACGATCCTCGGCCTCGCTATCGCCGCGTATCGCGGTGCCCTTCATCGGCCGCGCCAGCAACCTGCCCGCATCGAGCCGGAAGAAGAGTTCGGGCGACAGCGACAGCAGCAACGTGTCGCCGGTATGCACCACCGCGCCATAGGGGGCCCGCGCCTGCGCGCGCAGCCGCGCATAGAGCGCCAGCGGATCGCCCAGAATCGCCACCTCGGCAGCGAAGGTGAGGTTGGCCTGATACAGATCGCCGGCGCGGATATAATCGAGCACGCGCGCGAATCGTGCCGCATAATCGGCGTCGCTGATCGTCGGCCGCGGCGCCGCGCACCACGCTGCCGCCGGATCGGGGAGCAGGCCGGCCACCCGATCGGCCGCGATCGCCTCGGCCCGCTCGAACAGCCCGAACCAGAGCAAAAGGCGATCGTCGCCGACCGCCGCGATCCGCGGCTCGATCCCGCTGCCCGCGCCATAAGCGAGATAGCCCGCCGCGTGCAGCCCGTCGCCCCGCGCCGCGCGCAGCGCCTCCAGCGCGGGGCGAATATCGGCGAGCTGGCGTGCCGCGATCACCCTCACGGGCGCGCGATATAGCGTCGCGCCGCCATCGGCAGCGTCGTCGAGCAGGACGAACGGAGGGGGGGCGTCGGCGAGCATCGTCGGTCCAGATGCACGCCAAGGGTGGGGTCGGGCAAGTCTCGTGCTTGGCATGATCGTCGCGCGTGCCTATTTCCCGGCGATGTCCCAGCCTCCGCTTCGCGCCGCGATCATCCCCGTCACCCCGCTCCAGCAGAATTGCACATTGCTGTGGTGCACCGAAACGATGAAGGGCGCCTTCGTCGATCCCGGCGGTGATCTGCCCAAGCTCAAGGCGGCGGCCGAGCAGCACGGCGTCACGGTCGAGAAGATCCTGCTCACCCACGGCCATATCGATCATTGCGGCGAGGCCAAGCCGCTCGCCGACGATCTCGGCGTGGCGATCGAAGGGCCGCAGGAGGAGGACCGCTTCTGGATCGCGCGGCTCGACGAGGACGGCCGCAATTACGGGATTCGCGGCGTCCCCTTCGAGCCCGCCCGCTGGTTGAACGACGGCGATCAGGTGACCGTCGGCAATCTCACGCTCGACGTCTATCACACCCCCGGCCACACGCCGGGCCATGTCATTTTCCACCACGCGCCCTCGAAGCTGGCGCTGGTCGGCGACGTGCTGTTCGCGGGCTCGATCGGCCGCACCGATTTCCCGCTCGGCAACCACCAGACATTGCTGCGCACCGTGGTCGAAAAGCTCTGGCCGCTGGGCGACGACACCGCGTTCATCCCCGGCCACGGCCCGTCGAGCAACTTCGCGCACGAACGCCGCCACAATCCCTTCGTCAGCGACGCGGCGATCGCGCGATAGGATTTTTGCGCGCGCCGTTCGTGCTGAGCTTGTCGAGGCACCGTATCTTTCCCCAGCGCGTGAGGAGAGCGGCCCTTCGCCAAGCTCAGGGCGAACGGAAGGGCAGGGTCACCCCCGCAGCGATTCGATCGGCAGCTCGATCTGCGTGCGCGGGGCGTCGTGGAAGGGCAGCAGCACCGCGTAAATGCCGAGCACCACGAGCAGCAGCATCGTGACGATCGTGCCGACCATCCGGCCGTAGCGCAGGCCTTCCATCCCCAGCGCATGCCCGACCCGTGCGATCAGGAACACCGCCGAGACCGCCCACAGCCAGATCGACGATCCCTGCGCAAACTCGATCAGGCCGATCAGGATGATGATAAAGGGCGCGTTCTCGACGAAATTGGCCTGCGCGCGCATCCGGGTCGCCAGCGCCAGATTGCCGCCGTCGCCGATGCTGACCGCGGCGGTGCGACGGACCGTGCCGATCCGCCAGGCGAGCCAGGCGTTGATCAGCGCCGCGCCGCCCGCGGTCACCAATGTCACCGGCAAGATGATCAGGGCCATGCCGTTTTCCCTCCCCATGTTGTCGCCCAGGGGGATCGCATGGCGCCGCGCGGCTTGCAACGCTGTTCAAAATCGGTATAGCGCCACGCTTCGCGATGCGTCTGGCCGTGGTGCCTTACCGCGGCCTTTCGGGGCCGTTGGTTGCTTCATGCCACGTTCGGGCCTATCGCGCCCCGGTAGCATTTACACGAAATAAGGTGCCGAAATGGCCGTCCCCAAGAGAAAGACCTCTCCTTCGAAGCGCGGCATGCGCCGTGCGCACGATTCGCTGACGCCGCACGCGTACCAGGAATGCCCGAATTGTGGCGAACTCAAGCGGCCGCACAATCTGTGTGGCGCCTGCGGCCATTATAACGGCCGCGAGATTCTGTCGGTCGAAGGCTAAGCGGCCTTTCCACGCCAACACAGGAGACCAGCGCGCGTGTCGACCAACTCCCGGATTGCCGTCGATGCGATGGGCGGCGACGAGGGGCTGGCGGTGATGCTCGCTGGTGTTGCGCGTGCGCGTCGCCGATTCGAAGGCATGAAGTTCATCCTCGTCGGTGACGAGGAGAAGATTCGTGCCGGTCTCGAGAATCACCCCAATCTGACGGCGCATTCGGAAATCGTCCATGCGCCCGACATGATCGGGTCGAGCGAGCGCCCGAGCCAGGCGATCCGCCGCGCCAAGACCACGTCGATGGGAATCGCCATCGATATGGTGAAGCAGGGCCGCGCGGGCGCTGCCGTCTCGTCGGGCAATACCGGCGCGCTGATGGCGATGGCCAAGCTCAGCCTGCGCACCATGCCGGGGATCGATCGCCCCGCGCTCGCCGCGATGCTGCCGACGCTGGGCGACAATGATGTCGTGGTGCTCGATCTCGGCGCCAACACCGAATGCGATGCGCGCAATCTTGTCCAGTTCGCGGTGATGGGCGCGGCCTATGCGCGCACCGCGATGGATCTCGCGCGGCCGCGCGTCGCGCTGCTCAACATCGGCACCGAGGATCAAAAGGGCACCGACACGATCCGCGATGCCGCCGCCGTGCTGCGCGGCGCCGATCATCTGCCGCTCAATTTCACCGGCTTCATCGAAGGCGACCGGCTGTCGCGCGGCGAAGTCGACGTGATCGTGTGCGACGGCTTTTCGGGCAATATCGCACTCAAGACCGCCGAAGGCACCGCGCGCTTCGTTGCCGATCTGCTGCGCCGCGCGTTCAGCAGTTCGACGCGCTCGAAAATCGGTTTCCTGATCTCGAAGCCCGCGACCGATCTGCTGCGCAACCGGCTCGATCCCAACAGCCATAATGGTGCGGTGTTCCTCGGGCTCAACGGGCTGGTCGTCAAAAGCCACGGCGGCGCGACCGAGTTGGGCGTCGCCACCGCGATCGGTGCGGCGGCCAAGATGGTGCGCGACGATCTCGCCCGTCGCATTCTCGAGGATCTCGGCAATATCCGGGCGGAGGCGGCATGACATTGCGCTCGGTCATCATCGGTACCGGCTCGGCGCTGCCCGCGCGGCGCGTCTCGAACGCCGAGCTTGCCGAAACCGTCGATACGTCGGACGAATGGATCGTCGAGCGGACGGGGATTCGATTCCGACACATCGCCGGCCCCGACGAAACCACGGCAACGCTCGCCGCCGATGCCGCCAAGGCGGCGCTCGCGGCGTCGGGGGTTGCCGCACACGATATCGATCTGATCGTGCTCGCCACCGCGACCCCCGATCAGACCTTTCCGTCGTCGGCGACCAAGGTCCAGGCGATGCTCGGCATCGCCGATTGTGTCGCGTTCGATGTCGCGGCGGTGTGCTCGGGCTTTCTCTATGCGATCCAGGTTGCCGATTCGATGCTGCGCGCCGGGGTTCACCGCCGTGCGCTGGTGATCGGTGCCGAAACCTTCAGCCGGATTCTCGATTGGGAAGATCGCGGCACCTGCGTGCTGTTCGGTGACGGCGCGGGCGCGATCGTGCTCGAGGCGCAGGATACCGGCGATGCGGACGGACGCGGTATTTTGACCACCCGGCTCCATGCCGATGGCCGCTACAACGACATGCTTTATGTCGATGGCGGCCCCTCGACCACGGGGACGGTCGGCAAGCTCCGCATGAAGGGGCGCGAAGTGTTCCGGCACGCGGTGGTCAACCTTGCCGCGGTGATGGAGGAATCGCTCGCCGCCGCCGGGCTCGGCGCTGCCGAGGTCGATTGGGTGGTGCCGCACCAGGCCAATGCCCGCATCCTCGATGCGACCGCGCGCAAGCTCGGGCTGGCGCCCGAGAAGGTGGTCGTTACCGTCGCCGATCACGCCAATACGTCGGCGGCTTCGGTGCCGCTGGCGCTCGATACGGCGGTACGCGACGGCCGAATCAAGCCCGGCGACGTGATCGTCCTCGAGGCGATGGGCGGCGGTTTCACCTGGGGGGCGGCGGTCGTCCGTTTCTGACGCGGGGCACTGCGCGCGTTAACCATAATAATGCCTCTTTCACGAGGCTTGTCGCCTGTGTTACTCATAACACCAGGGTGGTGGGGAGAAGCGATGTCATGAGTGATGCGGGAACGATGACCAGGGCCGATCTAGCCGATGCGATCCATCGGCAGGTGGGCCTGTCGCGTGCCGATTCGGCCAGAATGGTTGAAAACATTCTGGGGCGGATGTGCAACGCGCTCGCCGGTGGCGAGAACGTCAAGATTTCGGGATTCGGCACTTTCGTGCTGCGCGACAAGGGGGAACGGATCGGCCGCAATCCCAAGACCGGGGTCGAGGTGCCGATTGCACCGCGCCGGGTGCTGACGTTCCGGGCCAGCCAGATGATGCGCGACCGCATCGTCGCGGCGGGGTGACCCGGACGGTGGCCGGCACGCACGACAAGGCCGACACCGCATTCCGCACGATCGGGGAGCTTTCGCGGGAAACGGGGCTCCCCCAGCATATCCTGCGCTATTGGGAAACGCGCTTTCCCCAGTTGCGTCCGCTCCAGCGGGCGGGCAACCGCCGTTATTACCGGCCCGACGATGTCGCGCTGGTACGGCGGATCGACGCGTTGCTCAATCGCGAGGGCTATACGATCAAGGGCGTCCAGCAATTGCTTGCGAGCAAGGCTGCGACGCCCGCGGTCGCGGCCGATAGCGGGGCAGGCGCCGCGATCGACGCCGCGCCGTTGCGCGCGATCCGCGATGCGCTTGCAGAGGCCTTGCGCCGCGACGCGCTGTAAACCGGCGCCTAACTGTTTGATCCCACGGTTTGATGGTGCGCTGCTTTCGTTGGCATGGGCGGAAGCCTTGTAGGACAGGTATGTCACGGGAGCGCCACGACCATGCACGCCGTCCGAGCAGCAATACAGCGATCGCAAGCGTCGCTCGCGGCGGTGAGCCGAGCACTGGGGATCAACTTTCACGAGGATATCGCGGAGGTCCAGACCGCTGAAGGCAGGCTTTACCTGTTCGTCGGCATCGAGCATCGGCTCACCAAGCCAAGCCATCCTTGGACCAACGGGCAGGTCGAGCGGATGAACCGCACGATCAAAGATGCAACCGTCAAACGCTTCCACTACGCCAGCCATGGCGAATTACGGGTGCACCTCGCCGACTTTTTGGCGGCCTACAACTTTGCGCGCCGGCTCAAGACGCTCAGCGGCCTCACACCCTACGAATATATCGTCAAAACCTGGGCGTCAGAGCCAGAACGCTTCATCGTCAATCCAATCCGCCAGATACCGGAACTGAATGACTGGCGTCGGTCCGGTTCTCATTGAACCGGAGCGTCACTGGATTATCTTTTGTTTGTCGCAATTTCGGAGTTGCCAGATGATTCCATCTGGCTCGAAATCACTCTACCGCGTCAACGCAATCGCATGGGCATGTTCGCCGACGCGATCGTACATCCGGGCCGGGGCATCGAGCCAGAAGGGCTGCATCTTGGCGGAGCCCGGCTGGGCGATGCCGACGACATGGCTGGTCGCGGTCTGGCCGTGCTGGTCGGTCCCCCAGTGATAGAGCGCGTTGATCGCGACCAGCGGCACGAACATCGGCCGCCCCTGCACGGTGACGACGTTGACAGCTTCCTTGGGCAGCAGCGCGATCGCCCGCACCGTCCTGGTTTCGCCGGCGGCAAGATCGAACGCGGCGACGATCGGCGCCTCGACGGGGTCGTCGAGATAATCACGCAACTCGGCGTCGTGATGGTCGCCCGCGGTGAAAAGCTGCAACGCAATCCGCACGTCGCGCGCGGCAGCGTCGCCCTGGTTGCGCACCACCAGTTCGTAATCGACCGCGGCGCTGAGCACATTCATCCCCGCGCGCCGAGGACGGAAGCCCAGATCGAGCCGGGGCCGTTGGGCAGCGCGGGACGGCAACGGCGCGATCGGCTCGGCTGCGGTATCGGCTGCCGCGTCCTCGGCGTCAGGGCCGGCGCGACGGCGCGCCAGCCACAACCAGGCGAGCCCGACCACCACGATCGCGAGCAACACCAGCACCAGCGGCAGCAGCGATCGCCCGTTCGGGCCGTCGGGCGTGTCGGCCAGCGGTGTCGCGGTGGCGATAGGGGTCGGCACGGGTGAGGCGACGGGCGACGGCGCGGCGACCGGGATCGGGGCGGGCGTCGCTTCGGCCTGCGGCTCGGGGGGAGGCGTCGCGGTCGGCGCCTGCATGGGGGCCGCGGTCGCGCGCGGCGCCGGGGTGCGCTGTGGCAGCGGCGCCGCACTCGGCGTCGGCAGCGGCTGGATCATCAGCGGCGACGCGCGGGGCGTCGGGGCGGGTGGCGGCGTGGCGGTGGGCGCCGTGCTGGCGCGCGGTGTCGGCGCGGTGCGGGGTGTGTTTTGCGGTGCGCGCAGTCGATCGTTCGACGGCGGCAGGCTGAAATTCTCGAGGCCGGGAATGGTGTTCGGCAGCGTGGTTTCCGCCGGCGGGGTCTGCGGTGTCTGGGCCTGGTCCTGCGCACGCGCCGGCCCGCCGGCGAGCGCCAGCCCGACAAGGCCCGTGGCCACGAACGATCGGTGCGAAATCATCACATCCCCGGTGAACGGCCTCGCCTAGGCGCGTCAAGCTGAACGCTTGCCAACTGCGGCGCGCGCAGGGCGGCGGCTGCGCCGGAACGGGGCGAAGCCGCGCCGAAACGTGCGCCGATGTGGCGCAATTGACACGTTTGGTCTGCGTCCCTATATCGCCAGCCGTCGCAATCTCCGGGAAATGATGCGCCGTCGCGCAGCGCATCAGGCGGATAGGGGATCGCGGTTTCATACGACGCTTGAAAGCTGCCGTCTTCCGGCGAGGAAGGCGCGTGGCTTTTTTGGCGTCGTTTCGCGTGCACGCGTGCCGGCGAATCGGGCCGGCGACACGACGATTCTTTTTGTGAGGGCGAATCTCCACATGGCAACCAAGGTGATCGACGGCGGTACGCACAAGCGCCGCCTCCGCAAGGTGTTCGGCAACATCCACGAAGTGGTGCAGATGCCGAACCTGATCGAGGTTCAGCGCGAATCCTACGAACAGTTCCTGCGGTCCGATCCCGCGATCAGCTATGTCTCGGGGCTGGAAAAGACGCTGCGCAGCGTGTTCCCGATCCGCGATTTCGCTGGCACTGCCGAGCTCGATTTCGTCAATTACGAGCTTGAGCCGCCCAAGTTCGACACCGACGAGTGCCGCCAGCGCGGCATCACCTATGCCGCGCCGATGCGCGTGACGCTGCGGCTGATCGTGTTCGAGGTCGATCCCGATACCGAGGCCCGCTCGGTGCTCGATATCAAGGAGCAGGACGTCTACATGGGCGATATGCCGCTGATGACGTCGAACGGGACGTTCATCATCAACGGCACCGAGCGTGTGATCGTCAGCCAGATGCACCGGTCGCCGGGCGTGCTGTTCGATCATGATCGCGGCAAGACGCACTCGTCGGGCAAATATCTGTTCGCGGCGCGGGTGATCCCGTATCGCGGCTCGTGGCTCGATTTCGAGTTCGACGCCAAGGACATCGTCAACGTCCGCATCGATCGCAAGCGCAAGCTGCCGGTCACCGCGCTGCTCTACGCCCTCGGCCTCACCAGCGAGGAAATCCTCAATCACTTCTACAACCGTGTCACCTATGTGCGCGGTGAGGGCGGCTGGCAGATTCCGTTCGCGGCCGAGAACTGGCGCGGCGTCAAGCCGACCTACGACATCGTCGACGCCAAGACTGGCGAAGTCATGTTCCCGGTGGGCCAGAAGATCTCGCCGCGCGCGGCGAACAAGGCCGCCAAGGACGGGCTCGAAACGCTGCTGATCCCGACCGAGGAGATTTTCGGCCGCTATTCGGCGCTCGATCTGATCAACGAGACCACCGGCGAAATCTACATCGAGGCGGGTGACGAAGTGTCGCCCGAGAATCTCGAAAAGCTCGATGCGGCGGGCATCGATCGCATCGAATTGCTCGATATCGATCACGTCACGACGGGCCCCTGGATTCGCAACACGCTCAAGGCCGACAAGGCCGAGGAGCGCGAGCAGGCGCTTTCCGACATCTATCGCGTGATGCGCCCCGGCGAGCCGCCGACGCTGGAGACCGCCGAGGCGCTGTTCTCCGGCCTGTTCTTCGATCCCGATCGCTACGATCTGTCGGCGGTGGGGCGCGTCAAGCTCAACATGCGCCTCGATCTCGACGTCGAAGATACGGTGACGACGCTGCGCACCGAGGACATCCTTGCGGTCGTCAAGACGCTGGTCGATCTGAAGGACGGCAAGGGCGAGATCGACGATATCGATAACCTCGGCAACCGCCGCGTGCGCTCGGTGGGCGAACTGCTCGAGAACCAGTATCGCGTCGGCCTGCTGCGCATGGAGCGCGCCGTCAAGGAGCGCATGTCGTCGGTCGATGTGTCGACGGTGATGCCGAACGACCTGATCAACGCCAAGCCCGCGGTCGCCGCGGTGCGCGAGTTCTTCGGCTCGTCGCAGCTCTCGCAGTTCATGGACCAGACCAACCCGCTGTCCGAAGTCACCCACAAGCGCCGCGTCTCGGCGCTCGGGCCGGGCGGTCTGACCCGCGAGCGCGCGGGCTTCGAGGTCCGCGACGTTCACCCGACGCACTATGGCCGTATCTGCCCGATCGAGACGCCCGAAGGCCCGAACATCGGGCTGATCAACAGCCTCGCATCGTTCAGCCGCGTCAACAAATACGGCTTCATCGAGACGCCGTACCGCAAGGTCATCGACAACAAGGTGACCGATGACGTCGTCTATCTGTCGGCGATGGAAGAGCAGAAGCACACCATCGCGCAGGCCAATGCCGAGCTGAACGCCGAGGGCGGCTTCGTCGAGGAGATCGTCTCGTCGCGTCAGGCGGGCGAATTCCTGATGGCGATGCGCGACACGATCACGCTGATGGACGTCAGCCCCAAGCAGCTCGTCTCGGTCGCCGCCTCGCTGATTCCATTCCTCGAGAACGACGACGCCAACCGCGCGCTGATGGGTTCGAACATGCAGCGCCAGGCGGTGCCGCTGGTTCGGGCCGAGGCGCCGTTCGTCGGCACCGGCATGGAAGAGACCGTCGCCCGCGATTCGGGTGCGGCGATCGCCGCCAAGCGCTCGGGCGTGGTCGATCAGGTCGATGCCGCGCGCATCGTGATCCGCGCCACCGGTGAGGTCGATGCCGGCAAGTCGGGCGTCGACATCTACACGCTGATGAAGTTCCAGCGCTCGAACCAGTCGACCTGCATCAACCAGCGGCCGCTGGTGAAGGTGGGCGACGCGGTCAATGTCGGCGACGTCATCGCCGATGGTCCGTCGACCGAATTCGGCGAGCTGGCGCTCGGCCGCAACGCGCTGGTCGCGTTCATGCCGTGGAACGGCTATAATTACGAGGATTCGATCCTGCTTTCCGAGCGGATCGTGAAGGACGACGTCTTCACCTCGATCCATATCGACGAATTCGAGGTGATGGCCCGCGACACCAAGCTCGGGCCCGAAGACATCACCCGCGACATCCCCAATGTCGGCGAGGAAGCGCTGCGCAACCTCGATGAGGCGGGGATCGTCTATATCGGCGCCGAAGTGGAGCCGGGCGACATTCTGGTCGGCAAGATCACGCCGAAGGGCGAAAGCCCGATGACGCCGGAGGAAAAGCTCCTCCGCGCGATCTTCGGTGAAAAGGCGTCGGACGTGCGCGATACGTCGCTCCGCCTGCCGCCCGGCGTGTCGGGGACGATCGTCGAGGTGCGGGTGTTCAACCGCCACGGCATCGACAAGGACGAGCGCGCGATGGCGATCGAGCGCGAGGAGATCGAGCACCTCAAGAAGGATTCGGACGACGAACGCTCGATCCTCAACCGCGCCACCTGGAGCCGCCTCAAGGAAATGCTGCTCGGCCAGGTCGCGACCGCCGCGCCCAAGGGCATCAAGAAGGGCAGCGAGATCACCGTCGAGCTGCTCGACAGCGTCGATCGCCACGAATGGTGGAAGTTCGCGGTGCAGGACGACAAGGTCCAGGGCGATCTCGAAGCCGTCAAGGCGCAGTATGACGAGGCCGCCAAGCATATCCGCGAGAAGTTCGAGGATCGCCGCGAGAAGCTCGAGCGGGGCGACGAACTGCCGCCGGGCGTGCTCAAGATGGTCAAGGTCTTCGTCGCGGTGAAGCGCAAGATGCAGCCGGGCGACAAGATGGCCGGCCGCCACGGCAATAAGGGTGTGGTCAGCCGCATCCTGCCGCAGGAAGACATGCCGTTCCTTGCGGACGGCACGCCGGTCGATATCGTGCTCAACCCGCTGGGCGTGCCCAGCCGCATGAACGTCGGCCAGATTTTCGAGACGCATCTCGGCTGGGCGGCGCGCGAACTGGGCCACCAGGTATCGCAGGCGCTCGAGGAATGGCGTGAGGCCAATCCCGATCCGGCGCCGGGCGCGATGCCCGATGCGGTGAAGGCGCGGCTCAAGGAGATCTATGGCGATCACTATGCGGACGACATCGATTCGCGTGACCGCAACCAGATCATCGAACTGGTGCAGAATGTGGCGACGGGCATCCCGATGGGCACCCCGGTGTTCGACGGCGCCCGCGAAGGCGATGTGTCGACGATGCTGACGATGGCCGGGCTCGATCCGTCGGGCCAGTCGGTTCTCTACGACGGCCGCACCGGCGAACAGTTCGATCGCAAGGTGACGGTGGGCATCATCTACATGCTCAAGCTGCACCATCTGGTCGACGACAAGATCCACGCCCGCTCGATCGGGCCGTACAGCCTCGTCACTCAGCAGCCGCTGGGCGGTAAGGCGCAGTTCGGCGGCCAGCGCTTCGGTGAAATGGAGGTGTGGGCGCTCCAGGCCTATGGCGCCGCCTACACCTTGCAGGAAATGCTGACGGTGAAGTCCGACGACGTGGTTGGCCGCACCAAGGTCTATGAGGCGATCGTCAAGGGCGACGACACGTTCGAGGCCGGCATTCCCGAGAGCTTCAACGTGCTCGTCAAGGAAATGCGCAGCCTCGGCCTCAACGTCGAACTCACCACCGACGAGAGCGACGACGACGGACAGCCGGCGATCGCGGCCGAATGATCGGGTGAGCGCTGCCCTTCAAGGGGCGGCGCTCATCATCGCCCCCACGTCCCGCGCTCTTGTCCCGCGATTTTCCCTCAGAGGAAATTGAACCATGAACGAACTGACCCCCTTCGCCAATCAGGCCCAGAAGCCCGAGACCTTCGACCAGATTCAAATCGGCATCGCCTCGCCGGATCGCATCCGCTCGTGGTCGTTCGGTGAGATCAAGAAGCCCGAGACGATCAACTACCGCACGTTCAAGCCCGAGCGTGACGGCCTGTTCTGCGCGCGCATTTTTGGCCCGATCAAGGATTACGAATGCCTGTGCGGCAAGTACAAGCGCATGAAATACAAGGGCATCGTCTGTGAGAAGTGCGGCGTCGAGGTCACCGTCTCGAAGGTCCGCCGTGAACGGATGGGCCATATCGAGCTCGCCGCACCCGTCGCGCACATCTGGTTCCTGAAGTCGCTGCCGAGCCGCATCGGCCTGCTGCTCGACATGCAGTTGAAGCAGCTCGAGCGCGTGCTCTATTTCGAGGCGTATATCGTGATCGAGCCGGGGCTGACCCCGCTCGAAAAGTTCCAGCTCCTCACCGAGGATGAGCTGCTCGAAGCGCAGGACGAATATGGCGAGGACGCCTTCTCGGCCGGGATCGGCGCCGAGGCCGTGCGCATCATGCTCGAAAGCCTCGATCTCGAAGGCGAGAAGCAGCAGCTGCTCGACGAGCTCGCGGTCACCAAGTCGGAACTCAAGCCCAAGAAGATCATCAAGCGTCTGAAGGTCGTCGAGAGCTTCCTCGAATCGGGCAACCGCCCGGAGTGGATGATCCTCGAAGTCATCCCGGTGATCCCGCCCGAGCTGCGCCCGCTGGTGCCGCTCGATGGCGGCCGCTTCGCGACGTCGGATCTGAACGACCTGTATCGCCGCGTGATCAACCGCAACAACCGCCTCAAGCGGCTCATGGAACTGCGCGCGCCGGACATCATCGTCCGCAACGAAAAGCGTATGTTGCAGGAAGCCGTCGATGCGCTGTTCGATAACGGCCGCCGTGGCCGCACGATCACCGGCGCCAACAAGCGGCCGCTCAAGTCGCTGTCGGACATGCTCAAGGGCAAGCAGGGCCGCTTCCGCCAGAACCTTCTGGGCAAGCGCGTCGACTATTCGGGCCGTTCGGTGATCGTGACCGGGCCGGAACTCAAGCTGCACCAGTGCGGCCTGCCCAAGAAGATGGCGCTCGAACTGTTCAAGCCGTTCATCTACGCCCGGCTTGACGCCAAGGGCCTGTCGATGACGCTCAAGCAGGCGAAAAAGTGGGTCGAGAAAGAGCGCAAGGAAGTCTGGGACATCCTCGACGAGGTGATCCGCGAGCATCCGGTGATGCTCAACCGCGCGCCGACGCTCCACCGTCTGGGCATCCAGGCGTTCGAGCCGGTGCTGATCGAGGGCAAGGCGATCCAGCTTCACCCGCTGGTCTGCTCGGCGTTCAACGCCGATTTCGACGGCGACCAGATGGCCGTCCACGTGCCGCTGAGCCTCGAGGCTCAGTTGGAAGCGCGCGTGCTGATGATGTCGACCAACAACATCCTCAGCCCCGCCAACGGCAAGCCGATCATCGTGCCGTCGCAGGATATGGTGCTCGGGCTCTATTACATCTCGATGCTCAAGGAAGGCGAGCCCGGCGAGGGCATGATCCTCGCCGATCTGCAGGAGGTACACCAGGCGCTCAACGCCGGTGCGGTGACGCTGCACAGCCGGATCACCAGCCGCGTCCCGCAGACCGACGAGGAAGGGAATACCTACCTCAAGCGCTATGAGACGACGCCGGGCCGGATGCTGCTCGGCGAGTGCCTGCCCAAGAGCTTCAAGGTGCCGTTCGACATCGTCAATCGCCTGCTCACCAAGAAGGACGTGGGCGACGTGATCGACGAGGTCTATCGCCACACCGGCCAGAAGGAGACCGTGCTGTTCGCCGATGCGATCATGAGCCTCGGCTTCCGCCACGCGTTCAAGGCCGGCATCTCGTTCGGCAAGGACGACATGGTCATCCCCGCCGCCAAGGAAGCGATGGTCGAGGAGACGCGCGCGCTCGTGAAGGATTACGAGCAGCAATATCAGGACGGCCTGATCACCCAGCAGGAAAAGTACAACAAGGTGATCGACGCCTGGAGCCGCTGCGGCGATCAGGTCGCGAACGCGATGATGGACGAGATCAAGGCGGTGAAGCGCGATCCCGAAACGGGCCGCGAACTGCCGATCAACTCGATCTACATGATGGCGCACTCGGGGGCGCGTGGTTCGCAGGCGCAGATGAAGCAGCTTGCGGGCATGCGCGGGCTGATGGCCAAGCCGTCGGGCGAGATCATCGAGACGCCGATCATCTCGAACTTCAAGGAAGGCCTGACCGTCCTTGAATATTTCAACTCGACCCACGGCGCCCGCAAGGGCCTCGCGGATACCGCGCTCAAGACCGCCAACTCAGGCTATCTGACGCGGCGTCTGGTCGACGTCAGCCAGGATTGCACGATCGTCGAGGAAGATTGCGGCACCATCCGCGCGCTCGAAATGAAGGCAATCGTTCAGGGCGGCAGCACGATCGCGTCGCTCGGCGAGCGTATCCTGGGCCGCACCACGGCCGAGGATATCGTCGATGCCAAGTCGGGCGAGGTCATCATCGCGACGGGCACGCTGCTCGACGAGGCGATGATCGCGCAGATCGAGGCGATCGGCGTGCAGGGCGTCAAGATCCGCTCGCCGCTGGTGTGCGAGGCCAAGATCGGCGTGTGCGCCAAATGCTACGGCCGCGATCTCGCGCGCGGGACGCCGGTGAACATCGGCGAGGCGGTCGGTGTCATTGCGGCGCAGTCGATCGGTGAACCGGGCACCCAGTTGACGATGCGGACCTTCCACATCGGCGGCGCGGCGCAGCTCAACGAGCAGTCGAACCTCGAAGCGCCGTCGGACGGCAAGGTCGAGTTCCGCGATCTGCGCGTGATCGAGGATCAGCGCGGTCGTCGCGTGGTCACCAGCCGTTCGGGCGAACTGGCGATCCTCGACGAGGACGGCCGTGAGCGCGCGGTGCATCGCATCCCGTACGGCGCCTATCTGATGTTCGACGACGGCCATATCGTCACCAAGGGCGATCGCATGGCCGAGTGGGACCCGTTCACCATGCCGGTGATCACCGATACGCCCGGCACGGTGAAGTACCAGGATCTCGTCGACGGCAAGACGCTCACCGAGCAGGCCGACGAGACCACGGGCATCACCCAGCGCGTCGTCACCGAATATCGCGCAACCACGCGCTCGAAGGAAGATCTGCGGCCGCGGCTGACGTTGCTCGACAGCGAATCGGGCGAGGCGGGGCGCTATGTCCTCGCGGCGGGCGCGGTGATCTCGGTCGAGGATGGCGCCGAGGTCATGGCGGGCGACGTGCTCGCGCGTGTGGCGCGTGAAAGCGCCAAGACGCGTGACATCACCGGCGGTCTGCCGCGCGTGGCGGAGCTGTTCGAGGCGCGCAAGCCCAAGGAAAATGCGATCATCGCCAAGGTCACCGGCCGGGTGGTGTTCGGCAAGGACTATAAGGCGAAGCGCAAGATCGGCATCCAGCCCGAGGATGGCGGCGAGATCGTCGAATATCTGGTGCCCAAGTCGAAGGCGATCGACGTTCAGGAAGGCGATTACGTCAAGCGTGGCGACAATCTGATCGGCGGCAGCCCCGATCCGCACGACATTCTGGAAGTCCTCGGCATCGAGGCGCTCAGCGAATATATGGTCGCGGAGATTCAGGAGGTCTATCGGCTCCAGGGTGTGAAGATCAACGACAAGCACATCGAGGTGATCGTTCGCCAGATGCTGCAGAAGGTCGAGATCACCGACGGCGGCGACACCACGCTGCTCGCGGCCGAACAGGTCGATCGCGAGGAGATGGACGCGATCAACGCCAAGCTCGACAAGAAGCAGACGCCGGCGCAGGGCAAGCCGATCCTGCTCGGCATCACCAAGGCGTCGCTGCAAACGCGCAGCTTCATCTCGGCGGCGTCGTTCCAGGAGACCACCCGCGTCCTCACCGAGGCGGCGGTCCAGGGCAAGCAGGACACGCTGATCGGCCTCAAGGAGAACGTGATCGTGGGCCGGCTGATCCCGGCGGGCACGGGCGCGGGCATGAACCGCCTGCGCATCGCCGCCACCAGCCGCGACGCCGCGCTCCGGGCGCAGCAGCGCAAGCTCCAGGAAGCGCTCATCGCCGCCGAAACGGCGGAGCAGCAGCGCAAGGCCGAACTGGCGCAGGACCCGATCGACGCGATGGTCACCGCCGACGCGCTCGAAAAGGTCGAAGTGTCGGGCGACGGCAGCGACGAAGCCGCGGGCGATTACCTGAACAAGGAGTGATCCTCCGGTCGTTCAGCACAGCCTGAAACAAAGGAGCCGCCGTTCGGGATGGTCCGGGCGGCGGCTTTTTTTATGCGCACTCCGTTCGCCCTGAGCCTGTCGAAGCGCCGCTCCTTCTTCTCGGCCGGAAAGCGCAGGACGGTGCTTCGACAGGCTCAGCACGAACGGAGGAGAGGGCGTCAGCGGGAACCCGCCTCACATCCGCACGATCCGCGTCCCCAGCCGCTCGGCTTCCTCGGGGTCGTGCGTCACCATCAGGATCGGCAGCCGCACATGGTCGCGGATATGGAGGATCGCGCGCATGATCTCCTCGCGCCGCGCGCGGTCGAGCGACGACAGCGGCTCGTCGAGCAGCAGGAAGCGCGCGCCCGACAGCAAGGCGCGGCCGATCGCCACCCGCCGCGCCTCGCCGCCCGATAAGCTGCGCGGCCAGCGTTCGAGCAGATGCCCGATGCCCAGGAATTCCACGGTATCGCCGAAGCCGAGCCTTGCGCCGGGGTGGCAGCCATAGAGCAGGTTCGCGCGCACCCTTTTGTGTGGGAACAGCCGCGCCTCCTGAAAGACATAGCCCGCGCGGCGCGCCTCGGGGGGCAGGTCGATCCCCGCCGCGGCGTCGAACAAGGTCTTGCCGCTGACGCGCACATATCCCCAATCGGGCCGGAGCAGCCCCGCGATCATGTTGAGCACGCTCGTCTTGCCGATGCCCGAGGGGCCGAACAGCACCGTCAGCCCGCCGTCCACGGCGAACACCGTGCCGATCTGGACGTCGCCCAGCCGGCGCGTGACGTCGATCTCGAACGATAGCGGCTCAAAGGACATGGGTGCCCCGCCCGCTACGCCGCGCCAGTGCCTCGCTCGCGACCAGCGCGACCAGCGACAGCGCCACCGCGATCATCGCCAGCCGGAACACCTCGGCATCGCCACTGGGGCGCTGGAGCGCCGAATAGATCGCCAGCGGCAGCGTGCGGGTCTCGCCGGGCACGTTCGAGACGAAGGTGATCGTCGCGCCGAACTCGCCGATCGAGCGCGCGAAGCCCAGCACCAGCCCCGCGAGCACGCCGGGGATGCTGAGCGGCAGGGTCACGCTCCAGAACACCCGCGCCGGGCGCGCGCCCAGCGTGCGCGCCGCGCTCTCGAGCCGCCCGTCGACCGCCTCGATCGACAGTCGGATCGCGCGGACCATCAGCGGCAGTGCCATCACCCCCGCCGCGATTGCAGCACCTGTCCAGCGGAACAGCACGCTGGTGCCGAACCAGTCGGCGAGCAGCGCCCCCAGCGGCCCGGTCGGGGCGAACGCGATCAGCAGCAGCCAGCCGGTGACGACCGGCGGCAGCACCAGCGGCAGATGCACCAGCGCGTCGAGCAGGATTTTGCCGGGAAACCGCGCGCGCGCGAGCACCCACGCCAGCGCGAACGCCACCGGTAGCGTTGCCGCCATCGCCACCGCCCCGACCTTGAGCGACAGCAGGATGACGGTCCATTCGGCAGGCGTGAGCGTCATGGCGGCGTCATATTCCCCCCGGCGTCACCCCGGACGTGTTCCGGGGTCCAACGTCCCACACATCAAGGCGTCTCGCCTCTTGCCGCTCGTTGGATGCCGGAACAAGTCCGGCATGACGGTGAAGGCAATATGACGATCGTCGTCAACGCGGCGTGAAGCCGTAGCGCGCGAAGATCGCCTTGCCTTCGGCCGAAACGAGGAACCGCCGGAACCCCTCGGCATCGGGGCTGGTCGCGGCGGTCAGCCGCGCGATCGGATAGGTGATCGGCGGGTGGCTCGCCTCGGGGAACACCGCCACCACGCGCACCTTGGCCGAGGCGCGTGCGTCGGTCGCATAGACGATCCCGAGCGGCGCCGCGCCGCGCTCGACCAGTGCCAGCGCCGCGCGGACATTCTCGGCGGCAACGACCTGCGGTTGCGTCGCCTCCCACAGCCCAAGCTGCTCCAGCGCAGCCTTGCCATATCGGCCCGCGGGCACCGCGCTCGTATCGGCCATCGCCACCGGCTGCGACGCCAGCCGGTCGCGCAGCGCGGAGACCGGCCCCCTCGCGATATGCCGGTCGGCCGTCACGATCACCAGCCGGTTGCCGAGGAAGGTGGCACGGCTTGCGGGCACGATCAGCCCGCGCTGTTGCAGCGCATCCATCCATGCCTCGTCGGCGGAGACGAACAGATCGGCCGGCGCCCCCGCTTCGATCTGCCGCGCGAGTGCGGAACTGGCGGCGAACGATACCACCGGGCGCGGATGCCCCCTGGCCGCCCAGGCATCGGCGGCATCGGTCATCGCTTCCTGCAAGCTGGCGGCGGCAAGCACCAGCGGCGCGCTGGCCTCGCGCGCGCATCCCGCCACCGTGCCGAGCCCGGCCAGCGCGAGCATGGCGGTGAAGACGATCGCAATCCGCTGCCGCATGGTGTCTCGTGCCTTCGTCGAATCGGGCGCCCTTGGTACGCCAGAAGCGCGTGCCACCGCGACTCCCCCGTCACCCCGGCCGCGTTTTGGGGGGCAACGCGCCACGGGCGCTCCCGTCCGAGGCGCGTCGATACCGGAACCTGCCGCGTGCCGAAAACGCGAAAGCCCTTTCCTACAGCCGCATGTTCCTGTTACGTACCCGATATGCCGGCCGGTTTCGCTCCTGATGCTTCGCTTGTGTCGTCGCTTCCCCGCGGTTGGGCAGCGCGCATTGTCGTTTTCCCGGAACGTTCGGAACCTTTGCGGTGATCGCGCACCTCACCGGCACGCTCGCCAGCGCGTCGCTCGATCATGCGGTGATCGACGTGAACGGCGTCGGCTATCTGGTCGGCGCGTCGGGGCGCACGCTGTCGGCGTTGCCCCCGGTCGGCGGCGCGGTGACGATCCATACCGAGATGCTGGTATCGGCCGATGCGATCCGCCTGATGGGGTTCGCCGATGCCGATGAACGCGACTGGTTCCGGCTCCTGACGACGGTGCAGGGCGTCGGCGCGCGCGTCGCGCTCGCGATCCTCTCGGTGCTCGCGCCCGCCGAGCTCCACGCCGCGATCGCCAAAGGCGACAAGGCGATGGTCACGCGCGCCAATGGCGTCGGCCCCAAGCTCGCCCAGCGCATCGTCAACGAATTGAAGGACAAGACCGGCGGGCTCGCGCTCGGCGGCGCGTCGGGCGCTGCGGCTCCCACCGGCGCCGGTGCCGATGCCGTCTCGGCGCTGCTCAACCTCGGTTTCAAACCCGCCGAAGCCACCGCCGCCGTCGCCGCCGCCGAGGAGGAACTCGGCAATGGTGCCACGCTCGACGCGCTGGTCCGGCTGGCGCTCAGAAAGGCGGCGAAGTGATGTCCCCCTCCCGCTTGCGGGAGGGGCTAGGGGAGGGCATGCCCTTGACGGCGATGCCCAAGTCTAGCCTACACGCTCTCCCCCGACCTCTCCCACAAGCGGGAGGGGCGGGGTGACTGATACCGATCGCCTCCTGACCGCCGAGCGCAAGCCCGAGGATATGGATGCCGCGCTGCGTCCCAAAAATCTCGACGAATTCGTTGGGCAAAAGGGCGCGCGCGAGAATCTGCGCGTGTTTATCGAGGCGGCGCGCCGGCGCGGCGATGCGCTCGATCATGTGCTCTTCTTCGGCCCGCCGGGGCTCGGCAAGACCACGCTCGCGCAGATCATCGCGCGCGAGATGGGGGTGGGTTTTCGCGCCACCTCGGGCCCCGTCATCGCCAAATCGGGCGATCTCGCGGCGCTGCTCACCAATCTCGAGGATGGCGACGTCCTGTTCATCGACGAGATCCACCGCCTCGCGCCCGCGGTCGAGGAAGTGCTCTATCCGGCGATGGAGGATCGCGCGCTCGATCTGATGATCGGCGAAGGCCCGTCGGCGCGCTCGGTCCGGATCGATCTGCCGCGCTTCACGCTGGTCGGCGCGACCACGCGGCAGGGGTTGCTGACGACGCCGCTGCGCGACCGCTTCGGCATCCCGGTGCGGCTCCATTTCTATACGGTGGATGAGCTCGAACACGTCGTCACCCGCGCCGCGCGGCTGCTCGATCTCCACATCGCTCCCGATGGCGCACACGAGATCGCCCGTCGCGCGCGCGGCACGCCGCGCATCGCCGGGCGGCTGCTGCGGCGGGTGCGCGATTTCGCCAATGTCGCGGGCACCCCCAGCGTCGATGCCAAAGCCGCCGATGCCGCGCTCAACCGGCTCGAAGTCGATAGCCTCGGGCTCGACGCGATGGATCGCCGCTATCTCCACATGATCGCCGACATCTATCGCGGCGGTCCGGTCGGCGTCGAAACGCTCGCCGCCGGCCTGTCCGAGCCGCGCGATACGGTCGAGGAAGTGATCGAGCCCTATCTGATCCAATTGGGGCTCGTCGCGCGCACCGCGCGCGGCCGCTGCCTCAACGCGGCGGGGTGGAAGCATCTCGGCCTCAACCCACCCGAGGGCAGCCAGGACGGCCTGTTCGATCAGGCGGGCAAATAGGCGCGGCCAACACGGCTTGCACGCCCGCGCTGCGTACCGCTACAGGCCGGAGACGATGGTGAATCCGGCTGCTGATATTCCCCCACAGGGCCGTTTCGTCGGGCGCGAGCACCGGTTCGGCTGCCGCGTCTATTTCGAGGACACCGATCTGTCGGGGGTCGTCTACCACGCCAATTACCTGCGCTATATGGAACGCGCCCGCTCGGACATGCTTCGGCTCGCCGGGGTCGATCAGCGCGCGGCGTGGGAAGAAGGGCTGGGCGCCTATGCGATCAGCGAATGCACGATCCGCTACCGCGCCCCCGCCCGGCTCGATGATGCACTGGTGGTCGTCTCTCGGCTCGTCGCGTACGGCGCGGCTTCCTGTCGCATTCATCAACGAGTAAGGCGCGATACCCTGTTACTGGCGGATGCGTCGGTGGTGGCGGCATTCGTCGCACCCTCCGGTCGGCCGGTCCGGCAACCCAAAAAATGGCTCGACCTTTTCGAGAGCCTGATCGCAGCAGAGGAAGACAATCCTTGAACCTGTTCTTCAATACCGACGCCGCCACGCTGTCGCCGATCGCCTTGTTCCTCCAGGCCGATTGGGTGGTGAAAATCGTGATGTTCGGCCTGCTGGCCGCCAGCATCTGGGTCTGGGCGATCATTTTCGGTTTCGGCCGCCGCATCGGCCAGTTGCGCCGGACCAGCGAGAAGTTCGAAAGCGATTTCTGGAAGGCCGACGACATCGATGCCTTCCACCGGATGCATAAGGACAGCACGCTGCCGATCGCGCGGGTGTTCGGCGCCGGCGTCTCCGAATGGCGCCGCTCGACCGGGGGCAAGACGATCGACCGTGCGGGCACGCGCGAACGGCTCGCCACCGCGATGGGGGCGGCGATCGCAACCGAGATTGATCGGTTGTCGGATCGGCTGAACGTGCTCGCGACGGTTGGCTCGGTGGCGCCGTTCGTCGGGCTGTTCGGCACCGTCTGGGGCATCATGCGCGCCTTCACCGGTATCGCGCAGGCGCAATCGTCGAGCCTCGCGGTGGTGGCGCCCGGCATCGCCGAGGCGCTGTTCGCGACCGCGATCGGCCTGTTCGCGGCGATCCCCGCGGTGATCGCGTACAACCGCTTCGGCCACGGCATCAACCGCGTCGAGGCCCGGCTCAATCGCTTCGCCGATGGTTTCCACACCACGCTCAGCCGCCAGCTTGAGGGGCAAGGCTAGCCGATGGCGACGAACCTTCCCTCGCAGCGCGGCCGCCGGCGGCGCCAAAGCGGGCCGATGTCGGAGATCAACGTCACGCCGCTGGTCGACGTGATGCTGGTGCTGCTCATCATCTTCATGGTCACCGCGCCGCTGCTTACCGCGGGCGTGCCGGTGAACCTGCCAGACAGCCGCGCCAACCCGCTCGATCAGGATCAACAGCCGATCCAGATCGCGCTCGACCAGAGCGGACGCGTGTTCATCGACGAGGATGAGATCCCCGCCGACGTGCTGCCGGGCCGGCTCCAGCAGATCGCCGCCGGGATTACCGGCGATCAGCCGCCGCAGATCTTCCTGCGCGCCGATCGTGCGCTCGATTACGGTCGTGTGATGCGCGTGATGGGCGAATTGAACCATGCCGGGCTCAACCGCGTCGCCTTGGTGACGACGGGCGAGGAGCGCGAGTGACGGGACGGACGGCCTGATGGATCGTGCGGAGAAAACCGGGCTCGGTGTCGCGATTGCGGGGCATGCCGTGCTGTTCGGCCTGCTCTCGGTCGGGTTTCTGGCAACCCCCAATCCGTCGAAGCTCGCGTCGTCGCCGATGGATGTCGTGCTGACCGACAATATCGGGCTCGAATCGAGCGCGCCGACGGCGACGCCGCCGGCCGAATCGGTCGCGCCCGATCTCGGTGCGCCCGAAGACGCCGCGGCGCCCGCTCCGGCGGAGGCCGCACCGCAACCCTTGCCGCCGACGCCGCAGCCCGAGGCCGCGCCGCCGCCCAAACCGGCGCCGGTCGCCACGCCGCAGCCGCCCAAGAAGGTCGCGCCGCAAAAGCCCGAGCCCGCCAAGCCGACGCCGGCCAAGCGCGAGGCCGCACCGCCCGCGAAGAAACCGTCGACCGCCAAGGCGACCGGCAGCGACAGCGCGTCGACGCGCGATCGTCCGCGCGGGTCGCGGCTCGGGGATGATTTCCTGAAGGGTATTTCGGATCAGCCGTCCGACAGCAAATCGCAGACGCCGAGTGCCGCCAATGTCAGCCCGCAGGTGCTCGCCGGGCTCGAGGCCGCGATCCGGCGGCAGATCCAGCCGTGCGCCGATCGGCAGGTCAATCCGGGGCCGGGCGCGAACGAGATCGTCACCGTGCTCAACCTGCGGCTCAACCGCAACGGCACGCTGACGGCCGAGCCGCGCGTGGTCCGGCAGGAAGGTGTCAATTCGGGCAATGCGCGTTATGGGCCGCGCGTGATCGATTTGGGGATTGCAGCGTTCAAGGGCTGTTCACCGTTGAAGCTGCCTCAGGAATATTATCAGACGTCGAACGGCGGCTGGAGCAATCTCAACTACCATTGGCAGCTCCGCTGAGGAGAAGGGGATCATGAAGCACCATTTCCGATTTGGGCGCCTGTTTGCCGCGATGTGCGCCACGCTCGTCGCGCTACCGGCCGCTGCGCAACAGACGGCTGCGCCGCCCAGCGCCGCGTTTCAGCAGGATCAGCAGGGTGGCGCCCCGCTGGAGGTGAGCGTCACCGGCGGCATCTCGGCGCCGATGCCGATCGCGATCCCGCCGCTGCCGACCCCGCAGGTCGCCAGCACGGCCGCCGGCACTACCGACGTGCTCGGGCAGAAGCTCGCCGATGTGATCGCCGACGATCTCCGCAATTCGGGGCTGTTCTCGCCCGTTGGCCGCAATGCGTTGCGCGCGATCGGCTTTCCCGAAGTGACCGCCCCGGCGTTCGATTATTGGGCGGGTTCGGGCGCGCAGGCGCTCGTCCAGGGCTATATCCGCGCCAATGGCGACGGCACGCTGACGGTCGGCTGCTATCTCTACGACGTGTTTGCGCGCAACGAACTGACGCGTCAGGGCTTTGTCGTCGCCCCCGCGGACTGGCGCCGCGCGGCACACAAATGCGCCGATATGGTCTATACCCGCCTCACCGGCGAAGGCCCCTATTTCGACAGCCGCGTCGTCTATGTTTCGGAAACCGGCCCCAAGGGCAACCGGATCAAGCGGCTCGCGATCATGGATCAGGATGGTGCCAACCACCGCTTTCTGACCAATGGCCAGTCGATCGTGCTGACCCCGCGTTTCGCGCCGAACCAGCAGTCGATCGTCTATATGAGTTTCGCCGATCGGCGGCAGTCGATCTACGTCTACGACATCGGATCGGGCCGTCAGCGGCTGGTGGTATCGACGCCCAACCTGACCTTCGGGCCGCGTTTCTCGCCCGATGGCCGATATATCCTGTTTTCGATGGCGGTTGGCGGCAACACCGACATCTATCGGGTCTCGGCATCGGGCGGCCAGCCGCAGCGGCTGACGACCTCGCCGGGAATCGATACCGGTGGCAGCTATTCGCCCGACGGCTCCAAAATCGTGTTCGAAAGCGATCGCTCGGGCGGGCAGCAGGTCTATGTGATGGATGCCAATGGCGGCAACCAGCGCCGGATCAGCTTCGGCGGCGGGCGCTATGCGACCCCGGTGTGGAGCCCGCGCGGCGATCTGATCGCGTTTACCAAATTGGGCGGCACCTTCCGCGTCGGCATCATGTCGCCATCGGGCGGGGGTGAAAAGATCCTCACCGACGGCTGGCAGGATGAAGGGCCGAGCTGGTCGCCCAACGGCCGCGTGCTGATGTTCTTTCGCACCAGTCAGGGCGGCCGCGGCACCGCGGACCTGTGGTCGGTTGACCTGACCGGGGTCAATGAACGTAAGGTGCCGACGCCGCTTGATGGATCGGATCCGGCATGGGGCCCCTTGCGCCCCTGAAGCGTTGACATAGAGTTTGTGACAGGCAATGGCTTCCGCGATCGAAGCGGGGGCGTAACGACCAAGATCGAGGGAGAATCGTGATGGCCAGACTGACGACCACACTCATTATCGGCACCGCACTTATCGCGGTTGCCGGTTGTTCCAAGAAGCGTCCCGAGACGCTGCCGCCCGCACCTAGCGAGACGGCACCATCGTACACTGACACGACGAGCCCGACCGGCCCGTCGACGAGCGGCGTCGTGCCCGGCTCGGCGGCCGATTTCCAGCGGTCGGTGACCGCGGATACGGTGCATTTCGGGCTCGACCAATATGACATCGATTCGGAATCGCGCGCGATCCTCGACAGCCAGGCCGCCTGGCTGATGAAATACCCCAACGTCCGCGTGACGATCGAAGGGCATTGCGACGAGCGCGGCACGCGCGAGTACAACCTCGCGCTGGGCGATCGTCGCGCCAACGCGGCCAAGAACTATCTTGCGTCGCGCGGTGTCGACGCGTCGCGGCTGACCACGGTCAGCTACGGCAAGGAACGTCCGGTTGCGATGGGTTCGGACGAAGCGAGCTGGGCGCAGAACCGGCGCGCGGTAACCGTCGTTATCGGCTGATTCGAACGCTTTTGCGTTCCCAGAGGGCGCCGCCGGGACCGACGGGTTCCGGCGGCGTTTTCATATGGGCGGTCTTGCGACAAAATCGGTTTGCCAGCGCCATCGAAACAATATAATGATGATATCATCTTTTAAGGGGTGATCATCATGACGCAAGCGGTGTCCCAGATTCTCAATCGCTCGGCCGAGCAGCGCGTCTCGTCGTCGAACGGCTATGGCATGTTGGTGGTCGAGGTCGCGGCGATCGCCGCGGGCGTGTACGGCGCGACCTGGCTGCAAACGGCGCCCGCGATCGGCGGCGGTATCATCGCGGCCGCGGTGGCGGTGGCAGCGTTCGTCCTGATCGGCTTTTACATGATCCAGCCCAACCAGGCGGTCGCGATCACCTTGTTCGGCGCCTATAAGGGCACCGATCGCGCCTCGGGGCTGCGCTGGGTGCTGCCATGGATGATGCGCAAGAAGATGTCGGTGCGCGCCAACAACGTGATTTCGGACAAGATCAAGGTCAACGATCTGCGCGGCAATCCGATCGAAATGGCCGCGCAAGTGGTGTGGCGCGTTACCGATACGGCGCAGGCGCTGTTCGATGTCGATGATTACAAGGCGTTCGTGAACGTCCAGATCGAGGCGGCGGTGCGCACGATCGGCTCGCGCTACCCTTATGACGATTTCGAGCATCAGGAAGTCACGCTGCGCGGCAATCATGAGCAGATCGGCGGCGAATTGCGCGACGAACTGATCGCCCGGCTCGAGGTCGCGGGCATCACCGTTGACGAATGCGGCTTCACCCACCTGGCCTATGCGCCCGAAATTGCCGGGGCGATGCTGCGCCGTCAGCAGGCGCAGGCGGTGGTGGCGGCGCGCCAGACGCTTGTCGAAGGCGCGGTCGGGATGGTCGAGATGGCGCTGGCGCAGCTTTCCGCGAAGGATGTGGTCGAACTCGACGACGAGCGCCGCGCGTCGATGGTGTCGAACCTGATGGTGGTGCTGTGCGGCGACCGCGACGCGCAGCCGGTCGTCAACACCGGCACGCTCTATCAGTAGCGAATCGTGGCGGTCCCGGCGAAAAAAGCGTTTGCTCTGCGTCTCGATCCCGCGCTCCACGCGGCGATCGAGCGCACGGCGGCGGCCGATCTGCGCAGCGTCAACGCGCAGGTCGAATGCCTGCTGCGCGAGGCGCTGGCGCGGCGCGGCGTCAAACTGGCGGACCCCAGGCCTCCTCGGCGCGGCCGTCCGCCCAAACAGGAGCGGGAAGCATGAGTGCATTCAAACGTTGGGCCACGGTGCGCGACGGTTATTGGTTCGCCCCCAAATTGTTCGGGATCGGCGCCACTCCGGTGACGTGGCAGGGCTGGGCGTTGACGCTCGGTTTCGTGGTGCTGCTGATCGCCGCGATCCGGCTGCTGCCCAGCGATACGACGCGCATCATCGTCGCGGTGGTGCTGACGCTGACCTTCATCGTCATCAGCTGGCGCAAGACCGACGGCGGCTGGGGCTGGCACTGGGGGCTGCCCGATTGAACCGCTTTGCGTGGGCCCTTCGATCGGCCTAGCATCGCGGGCAACAGACCAGCTTGCCGGGAGTCGAAGCGATGAACGCGGAACTGAACACCGATTGGAGCGCCGCGGGCGAGGCCGAACTCGCTGATGTGATCGCGCTTCGTCGTGCGATCCATGCCGAGCCCGAGATCGGGCTCCATTGCCCGCGCACCACCGCCAAGCTCAAGGCCGCGATCGCCGATCTGCCGCTCGAGATTCGCGATGGCCCGTCGACCACCGGTTTCGTCGCGATCCTGCGCGGGCGCAGCGACAACGGCCGCACCGTGCTGCTGCGCGGCGACATGGATGCGCTGCCGATGCAGGAGGAAACCGGGCTGCCTTATGCCTCAACCGTGCCGGGCGCGATGCACGCGTGCGGGCACGATTCGCACAGCGCGATGCTGGTGGGTGCGGCGCGGGCCTTGTGCGCCCGCAAGGACGATCTGGCCGGTACCGTCGTGTTCATGTTCCAGCCCGGCGAGGAAGGGCATCACGGCGCCGAGTTCATGATCAAGGACGGGCTGCTCGACGATCCCGCGCCCGATGCCGCGTTCGCGCTTCACATCACCCCCAATGCGCCCGCCGGCGTGTTCGTCGGCCGGCCGGGCCCCTTGCTCGCTTCCGCCGACACGCTGATCGCGACGATCAAGGGGCGGGGTGGCCACGCCGCGATGCCGCACGATTGTATCGATCCGATTCCCGTGGCCTGCGAGATCGTCACCGCGCTCCAGACCTATATCGCGCGGCAGGTGCCCGTCACCGATCCGGCGGTGCTGACGATCGCTAGGATCGAGGCGGGCTCGACGCACAACATCATCCCCGGCGAAGCGAAGCTGCTCGGCACGCTGCGCACGCTGTCGGAGGAGACGCGCGCCAAGGCACAGGCGGCGTTCAGGCGCATCGTCACCCATATCGCCGCCGCGCACGGCTGTGAGGGCGAGTCGGTGATCGAGCAGGGCTATCCGGTGACGATGAACGACGCGCGCGCCACCGCGATGATGCAGGGCGTGGCCGAGCATCTCGGCGGCGAGCAGGGCTGGCACCGGATGCCGGCGCCGATGATGGGTGCGGAGGATTTCTCCTACGTGCTCCGCAAGGTACCCGGTGCGATGGCGTTCATCGGCGTCGCGCCCGTGGGCAGCAACCCGCTCACCAACCCGCCGCTCCACAACACGCGGATGACGATCGAAGAGGATGTGATGGCGCGCGGCATCGCCATGCATTGCGCCATCGCCGAACGTTTCCTTGAACAGGGGCTGGGCCAGAACTAGCACGCGCGATCAGATCCTAACCCCACGCGCCCTGCCGCCGGATGCCGTGGGGCTGCGGCCCCCACCATGACGATGCAGGAGCATGTGTTGCCGTCAGTCATCGTGCCATGACCGCGCCCGTACCGCCTGCGCGCGCCTTTGCCGTGGGCGTGCTCGGCATCGCCGTCTTCTCGTGCATGGACGCGCTGATGAAGGCGCTGGTGATCGCGATCGGGCTGTACGACACGATGTTCTGGCGCAGCATCATCGCGGCCGGGTTCACCGCCGCGCTGTGGTGCGCGCTGCACCGGCGCCGGCCGAGCCGCACGGCGTTACGCCTCCACCTCATCCGCGGTACGGTCTCCACGCTGATGGCGCTGCTGTTCTTCTGGGGGTTGGCCCGCGTGCCGATGGCGCAGGCGATCGCCTTGACCTATGTCGCGCCACTGGTCGCGCTCGGGCTGGCGGCGCTGTTGCTGCGCGAACATGTATCACGGGCCGCGATCGGCGCGTCGCTCATCGCCTTTGCCGGGGTCGGGCTGATCCTGATCGGGCAGTCGCGCGCGGCATTGGGGCACGATGCCTTCGTCGGTGCGATCGCGATCCTCGTCTCGGCGGTCTGTTACGCGTGGAACATCATCCTGATGCGCCAGCAGTCGCTCGCCGCCGCGCCGATCGAGATCATCTTCTTCCAGAGCCTTGTCGTTGCGGTGCTGCTGGCCCTGCCCGCGCCGTGGCTGGCCTCGCCGCTGCCGCTCGATCACGCGCCCGCGCTGATCCTCGCGGCCTTTCTCTCGACCGCGTCGCTCGGCCTGCTTGCCTGGGCCTATACGCATGCGCCCGCGAGCTACCTTGCGCCCACCGAATATACGTCGTTCCTGTGAGCAACGCTGTTCGGCTACACGGTGTTCGGGGAGCTGGTCTCGCTGTGGACGATTGCCGGTGCGGCGCTGATCGTCGCCGGCTGCATCGCCGCCGCCCGTCGCCGACCCCAGGCCTTTGCCGATCCCGAGCCGATGGTGCCATGACGCTGACGATCCGCCCCGCGACCCCCGATGACGTACCGACGATCCTGCTACTCGTGCGCGAGCTGGCGGTGTTCGAGCGCGCACCCGATGCGGTGGACGCCACCGAGCCGATGCTCGCCGAGGCGCTGTTCGGTGTGCATCCCGCCGCCGAAGCCGTGCTCGCGACGCGCGATGGCGTGGCGCAGGGCTTTGCGCTGTTCTTCCACAATTTCTCGACCTGGACGGGGCGGCGCGGGCTGTATCTCGAGGATCTCTACGTCACGCCCGAGGCACGCGGCGCGGGCGTCGGCACCGCCTTGCTGCGGCACCTCGCCGGGATCGCCCTCGATCGGGGCTGCGGCCGGTTCGAATGGGCGGTGCTCGACTGGAACCAACCCGCCAAGGCCTTTTACGCGCAGATGGGTGCCGAGCTGCTCGACGAATGGCGGATCGGACGCGCGGCGGGTGACGCGCTCGTCCGGCTTGCGGGCCGCGGCTGAGCGCGGCCCCGACTCACAAAATCAGGCGGCCTTCTGGCCGTTGGCGCGCTCGATCGCTTCGAGCACGATCCGCTTGGCTTCCTCGGCATCGCCCCATTTGCCGACCCGCACCCACTTTTCGGGCTCCAGGTCTTTGTAATGGGTGAAGAAATGCTCGATCTGCTGGAACACGATCTCGGGCAGATCGTCCTTCTCGCCAACATCGGTATAATAAGGGAAGGTCGCATCGACGGGGACGCAGATCAGCTTCTCGTCGCCGCCATGCTCGTCCTCGAGGTGGAGCACCGCGATCGGGCGCGCGCGCACGACACAGCCGGGCACGAACGGCGAGCGCGCGACGACCAGCGCGTCGATCGGATCGCCATCGGGCGACAGCGTGTGGGGCACGAAGCCGTAATTGGCCGGATAGCGCATCGGCGTATGGAGGATGCGATCGACGAACAGCGCGCCGGATTTCTTGTCGAACTCGTATTTCACGGGCTCGCCGCCGACGGGCACTTCGATGATGACGTTGAGGCTTTCGGGGGGATTGTCGCCGATCGGCACCATGTCGATACGCATTGGTTTTCCTCTTTGAACACACACGATAACCGGCCCGCTCCCCGCAAGGAGCGAGCCGCGAATATAACGACTGAAATGGCCCGTTAGGGGCGCGGTGCGAGCAGCCGGTCGAGCCCGGTTTCTCCCTTGCCCGTCTTTTCGAGGCGCGGATAGCGCAAGCCCTCGTGATAGTCGATGGCGATATCCTTGTAGAGATCGCCGGCTTTCACGAGCAGCCGGATCGGCGTTTTGTTCGTCTTGGCGTCGCGGATCGCATTGTTTAGCCGGTCACCCGAGAAGGCGGCGCCGTTCACCGCCGTGATCGCGTCGCCCACGTCGAGCCCCGCCTTGAACGCCGGGCTGTTCCAGATCACCGTCGAAATCGCGCCCTTATCGTCGGTGCCGAGCCCGAGCGAGTGGGTCGCGTCGATGCGACCATAGTTTTTCTGGATCTGTTTCAGATAGTTGGTCGGCTGATCGGTATAGACCAGTTTGTAGCCATTGTTGGTGAAGCCGCTGAGCGGCGCGCGGTCGCTGGTGTCGTTGAGCCGGGCGGTCAGCAGGCCGCGCCAGTCATAGGGCTGGATGGCGTCGAGCGTCGCGACCACATCGTCGAATGTATACGGCAGCACGCCCCAGTCACCGTCGCGCACGCCGAAGAACGCACGGGCGAAATCGTCGATCGATTTCTTGCCGCCGGATTGCTGGCGCAGGATCGAATCGACCTCCATCCACACCAGCAGCCCCTCGTTATAATAATCTTCGGAGCGCTGATAATTGGTCCAGCCCTTGGGCCGGCGCTGCGAGATGATCGGATCGTTGGTGGTATCGATCAGCGGCCGCCACGCGCGGCCCGGCGTATTGTCGTAATTCGCGGCGATATAGGCGTAGGCGTCGAGCGTATCCTGCTTCGACACCAGCCCCGAGCGCGCCTGGAGCACATAGCCCCAGAATTGCGTCTGGCCTTCATAGACCCACAGCCCCGAATCGCGCATCGGCACCGAATAATTGGGGGTCCACAATTCGGCCGGGCGACGGAATTTGCCGTCCCAGCTATGCGTATATTCGTGCGGCAGCAGGTTGCGCGCGGGCACCTGATTGTTCCAGTTGGTGAAATAGCCGGTGTCGACGCCGTTTTCCGAACTGCGGTGATGCTCGAGCCCGATCCCGCCGAGATTGTCCGAGATCGACAGCAGAAAATGGTAATTGTCATAATGCTGCGCGCCGAAGGTCTTCACCGCCTGCGTGACCAGTCGTTTGTGCGCGTCGATCTGCTCGGGGGTGGCCTTGAGTTCGTCGGGCGTGTCGGCGACGACATCGAGCGACACGCGTTCCGACAGCGGCCAGCTCCTGGTGTATTTGCCCGCAATCGTCGGCGAATCGATCAGCGTCTCATAATCGGTTTGCTGATAGGCATAGGTCGCGCCGGTCGCGGTTGCGGGCAGCCCCGAATAGGCGGTCCACCCGGTTGGGTACTTTACCGTCGCGGCAACCGGGATGCCCCGCGTGAAATAGCCCGCGGGATAGAAGCTCACTGTATTCCATTGCAGGCTCAGCATCTCGGGTGTCATCTGGATGCGGCCCTGATTGGGCTTGGTCGCCGACAGATAGGTGAAGCTGATCTCGATCGCCGCCGCACCCTCGGGCACGTCGATATGATAGGCGTACATATCCACCTTGTCGCGCGTCCACGGCAGCACCTTGCCGTTTGCGCGGAACACCAGCCCTGCAACCTTGTCGACCGGGCCCGAGGGCGAGTGATGCCCCGGCAGCCACTTCGGATAGAGCAGCGTGGTCGGCCCGGCCTTCGCCACGGGGATGCGCTGCGTCACCTTGAACAACCCTTGCGTGGGGTCGCTGGCGTCGACGTTGAGCGTGATCGTACCCGGATAGGGCGTGTCGACCGGGGCCGGGATGGTGTCGGCGAACGGTACCGGCTGCGGCTTTGAATTGGTGACCTGCGCGGCGGTGGGGAAGGCCGCGGTCGAGGCAAGCAGCGCCAGCGCGACAAGGACAGTACGAGACATGGAAGGCCTTTCGGCAGAAGGAGGATGCGACAGGCTTAGGATGCAGTGCGCTTAGGCGGCAACCCTCGAACCGTGCTTTTCCCGCGATCAGTGGCGTAATGCCAACACCTTGCGCCGCCCAAGCGGGTGTGTCCGCTACGCCTGGCCGCGGCGGCGTGACGAAAAGCTGGCGATTTGACGGCGCCTCGCATAGAGAACGCCGCGCTTATGGCTCGCATCGACACCCCCAATCGCATCCGCGGCACGCAGGATATTTTCGGCGAGGACGAGCGGCGTTTCGCGCGCGTCGTCGAGGCGTTCGATCGCGTCCGCCGGCTTTATTGTTTCCAGCGGCTCGAAATCCCGGTGTTCGAATCGACCGCGGTCTTCGCCCGGTCGCTCGGCGAGACCACCGATGTGGTCTCGAAAGAGATGTATACCTTCGAGGATCGCGGCGGCGATTCGATCACGCTTCGTCCCGAATTTACCGCAGGCATCGCGCGCGCCTTCGTCACCGAGGGCTGGCAGCAATATGCCCCGCTCAAGCTCGCGACCTCGGGGCCGGTGTTCCGGTACGAGCGCCCGCAAAAGGGCCGCTTCCGCCAGTTTCACCAGCTCGACGCCGAGATCATCGGGGCGCCCGAGCCCGCAGCCGATGTCGAACTGCTGACGCTCGCCGATCAATTGCTCCACGAATTGGGTATCGCCGAGGGGGTGACGCTCCAGCTCAATACGCTGGGGGATGCCGCAACGCGCGAGGCGTGGCGCGGCGCGCTGGTCGCGCATTTCGAGGCGCATCGCGGCGATCTTTCCGAAGACAGCCTCGCGCGGCTCGACAAGAACCCGTTGCGCATCCTCGATTCGAAAGACCCGCGCGATCGGCCGATTGCCGATGCCGCGCCCGATATCGATGCGCACCTCACCAGCGAGGCGGGCGCATTCTTCGAAGCGGTGACGCGCGGGCTCGATGCTGCGGGCGTCGCCTGGGCCCGCAACAGCCGGCTGGTGCGCGGGCTCGATTATTATCGCCACACCGCGTTCGAATTCGTCACCGATCGGCTGGGCGCGCAAGGCACCGTGCTCGCGGGCGGGCGCTATGACGGGCTGATCGAAAGCCTCGGCGGCCATCCCACGCCGGGCGTCGGCTGGGCGGCCGGGATCGAACGGCTGGCGATGCTGATCGACGCGCCGGAGCGTGAGGCCCCTTGGTTAGTCGTTGTGGTCGAAGACGACGATCTAAACTACGTGGGCACGCGGCTGCTCTCTGCGTTTAGGCGCCGTTTGAAGGTGCCGGTAGATATCGTGGCGACCGGATCGGTCAGGAAGCGGTACGATAAGGCGGTCAAGCTCGGGGCAAATGCCATTCTTTCTGTGAACGCGAACTTGTTGGCAACCGACGAATGCGCGCGAGCAAAACTCAGGGAAATTCCGGATCGAGTCGGTCTTGGTGGAACCCTGAGGGAAGAAATTCAGAACGCTGTCGATAGCGTCTATTCTATTTCTGGCTCGCAAAATGATCTCGTGTTCTTTCACGAGGTGGGGCTGCGGCCGAAATCGTGACCCATATCTCGCCCGAACGGATCGCGCAGATCGAGGCGCGGCGGGACGAGTTGCAGGCGCTGATGGCGACCGGCGATCTTCCCGGCGACCGCTTCGTTCAGGTCTCGAAGGAATATGCCGAGCTGGAGCCGGTCGCGGCCGCGGCGGGCGATGTCCGGCGGCTGCGCGCCGAAGCGGTTAGCCTCGAGCATATGACGACCGAGGCCGATGCCGAATTGCGCGCGATGGCCGCCGAGGAACTGGCCGACAATCAGGCCAGGCTCGATGTGGCCGAACGTGCGCTCGCGCTCGCGCTGCTGCCGCGCGACGCCGCCGATGAACGCGCGGCGATGCTCGAGATCCGCGCCGGCACCGGCGGCGATGAAGCCGCGCTGTTCGCGGGCGACCTGTTCCGCATGTACCAGCGCTATGCCGATGCGCGCGGCTGGAAGGTCGAATTGATCTCGGCTTCACCCTCGGATGCCGGAGGATATAAGGAAGTCGTCGCCAGCGTCGCGGGCTCGGGTGTGTTCGCGCGGCTCAAGTTCGAAAGCGGCGTCCACCGCGTTCAACGCGTGCCGGTGACCGAATCGGGCGGGCGCATCCACACGTCGGCGGCGACGGTCGCGGTGCTGCCCGAGGCCGAGGAAGTCGACGTTCATATCGACGACAAGGATCTGCGGATCGACGTCTATCGCTCGTCGGGGCCCGGCGGCCAGTCGGTCAACACCACCGATTCGGCGGTCAGGATCACGCATCTTCCCAGCGGGCTCGTCGTCATCCAGCAGGACGAGAAGTCGCAGCACAAGAACAAGGCCAAGGCGCTCCGCGTGCTCCGCACCCGGCTCTACGAGGCCGAGCGCGAACGGCTGCACGCCGAACGTTCGGGCACGCGCCGCGCGATGGTCGGCTCGGGCGACCGCTCCGAACGCATCCGCACTTATAATTTCCCGCAAGGCCGCGTCACCGATCACCGCATCAACCTGACGCTCCACCGCCTGCCCGAAATCCTCGAAGGCGAGATGGACGAGCTGGTGGGTGCGCTGATCGCCGAGGACGAGGCTCAGCGGCTGGCCGCGATCGATGGCTGAGCAATTCGCATCCTCCCCGCTTTTGGGGGAGGGTGTTGTGCGGCGCGTGCTGGCACGCGCCACCGCCGATCTTGCCGCGGTCTCGGATAGCCCCCGCCTCGATGCCGAACTGCTGATGGCGCACGCGCTCGGCATCACGCGTGAACGGCTCCTGCTCGGTCGACTCGACGATCCGGTGCCGCCCGCCTTCGCGGCCCTCCTCGCGCGCCGCCTGCAGCATGAACCGATCGCCTACATCACCGGTACCCGCGCATTCTGGACGATCGAGCTTGCGGTTGGCCCCGGCGCGCTGATCCCGCGGCCTGACAGTGAGACGCTGATTGAGGCCGCGGTTGAACATTTCGCCCGTCGCCCGCCTGCTACGATCCTCGATCTCGGCACCGGCCCCGGCACCCTGCTGCTCGCGGCGCTCGATCAATGGCCGAACGCGACCGGGCTCGGCGTCGATCGCAGCGGCGCGGCATTGGCGATGGCGCGTGCCAATGCGACGCGGCTGGGCAGCGCCGATCGCGCCCGGTTCGCCGAGGGCGATTGGGCGACGGGCATCGCCGGTCCATTCGATCTCGTCCTCGCCAACCCGCCTTATATCGGCACGGTGGAGGCGCTGCCGGCAGAGGTCCGCGAGTATGAGCCCGCCGCCGCGCTCTATGCCGGCACCGACGGGCTCGACGCCTATCGCGCGATCGTTCCCGATCTGCCGCGGCTGATCGCGCCTGGCGGCGTCGCGATTCTCGAGATCGGGCACGCACAGGCCGAGGCCGTCGGCGCGCTGGTCGGCGGGCTGGGGCGGACATGGCAATTGCGGCGCGATCTCGCGGGCAGGCCGCGCGCGATCGTTACTTGAAGGCTTGTTGATCGCTCCCCATATTTCCTCTTGGCGAGCCGTTCCGCGCGAGCTAAGGGTGAAGGCGGGGCTGGCACCTTCAACCATGTCGTTGAATAGAGGCCGTTGATCCACACCACCGTCATGAAGCCGCTGACGTCCGGCGGCCGTGGCAGCTTGATCGTGCTGCGTTAAGAGGCGCGATTCATGCGGGAAACGCGCATCCCGATGATTGCGCAGGACCAGGTTAGTTCACTGGACACAAGGACCATTAGACGTTGATGAACAATCGGCAGGTCGGCCGCCGTCGCGGTCGTGGCGGACAGCGTCCGCAGCAGGGCAATCCGCAAGGCGGCAATCGCATCGACAACCGCGCGCGAGGCAATGCGAATCAACTCTACGAGAAATACAAGAATCTGGCGCGTGACGCGCAGATGCAGGGCGATCGCGTCAACACCGAATATTATCTGCAATTTGCCGATCACTACTTCCGGGTGCTGAACGAGAGCCGGTCGCGCGCCGAGGAGAATCAGAACCAGAACCAGCGCCGTGGGCGCGACGATCAGGACGATGAATCCTATATCGAGGACGAGGGCGAGGAGCAGCGCGGCGACGACCAGCAGCGCCGCAGCGCTCGCCGCGCGCAGGACGACGATGGCGAGCGCCCGGATCGGCCGGACCGTCAGGAACGCGCCGATCGCCCCGAACGTCAGGAGCGCCGCCCGGTCCGGGCGCGTGACCGCGAAGAGAGCGCCGAGCGTGCGCAGCCGGAGGCCGCCGCGCCGGCGACCGCTGAGCCCGTGGTCGCGCCCGCGCAGGACGATGCACCGCCTGCGCCGCGTCGCCGGGGGCGTCCGCGTCGCGAAACCGTCGAGGCTGCCGATGCTGCGCCGGCAAACGAAGCGGCGGAGAGCGCCGCGATCGATGCCGATCGCCTGCCGCCGGCGCTGGGCGCCGACGAGGGCGAGGAAAAGCCGCGCCGTCGCCGCGGCCGCCCGCCTGCAAGCGAGGCGCTCGCCGCCGAGTGATCGGCCCCGCGAGGGTGATATCAAGGGCCGGCGCCATCGTGGAGCCGGCCCTTTTTCATTGCCGCGATCGCACGGTGGCTGGTTGTGGCGATTGCGCCCTGTCCGTGTCGTCCCGCTTCCCATATCGGTCCGCGCGTGAGAGACTTCGCCGTCGGATTCGGATGAGTGGAAGGAGACCAGCCATGACGATCGCAGCTATTCTGGCGGGCAAGGGGCACGAGGTGGTGACGGTCACCGCCGATCATTCGGTTGCCGACGCGCTGGCGGTGCTTGCCGATCGCCGGATCGGCGCGGTCCCGGTGATGGCCGACGATGGTGTCGCGGGGGTGTTTTCCGAACGCGACGTGATTCTCTGCCTCGCGCGCGAGGGCGCCAGCGCGCTCGACAAGAGCGTCGGCGAGGTGATGACCACCCCCGCGGTCATCGTGGCGCCGGGCGATCGCGCGCTGGCGGGGCTGTCGCTGATGACGCGGCGGCGCATCCGCCATCTGCCGGTGGTTGATGGCGGTCACCTTGTCGGCCTCGTCTCGATCGGCGATCTCGTGAAATATCGGATCGACAAGATCGAGGCCGATGCGGCTGCGATGCGTGACTATATTCAGTCGGTTTGAGCGGGGAGCCGCTTGCGGAACACCAGTGCGGTGAGTTCGGTGACCGCGTCGCGCGCGAAGAGCAGCATCCACGCGCCATAGAGCGCTGCGCCCGCCGTCACCAGGATCGCGAGATTGGCGACTGGCGCCAGCGGCGGCAGTACGCCTTTCAGCAGCGTCAC